>WCIL01000035.1:0-92702 GCA_033042175.1 Phycisphaera sp. RhM | reverse complement strand
CGGGGCGGAAGGGGCGGCCCCATTCTGTTGAGCCTAAGCCGAGGTCAGCTCCACCCAAAAAAAGCACGCGTCATCACGCTCAACGCACTTGACATTAAACGTTACATCTCACGCGTCCCGCTGGGATATGCGGGTGCTCGACGCTGGTGGTGGCTACAATGGTCGCATGGCTGATGTTGCATCAAAATGGAAGCGGCGGTTTTGGCTGATCTTGATCGCCTGGGCTGTCGTGACGCTTGCGTCTTCCTTCGCATCCGTTCGCGGGGTGCTGATTCAACCGCTGTATGTCCATGACGGCAATGCGCGTGGCGAGATCGCCTACGTCATGGCCGACGGGCCTGCCTATTGGGAGCGACTGTTTGCGGCGTCGGACCTGTATCATTTCCATCGCGTCGAACAGATCTATCTGCTCGAGGAACTGAATTCGTCGAGCTACAACTTTGTCCGTCGGCAAAACGACACGCGGCTGCAACGGGCGATCGACTACCTGGCGATGCGTGGTGTCCCGGCGGACGTGATTCACAGTGTTCCGGTTCAGCCCAACGTTTGGCTCGGCAGCCGGAGCGAAGCGGCGGGCGTTGCGAATCTGCCACACAAGTTCACCAGCATTGTCGTGGTGACGTCGCCGCCCCATACCCGCCGCAGCAAGCTGTGTTTTCAACGGGAGTTCGGCGACGCCGCGGAAATCTCGGTTTACTCAGCGACCAGTCCCGGTCAGAGTGTGGAGACGCATTTCCCAATCTGGCTGGAGTATGCGAAACTGGTGGTGTACTGGTTTTGGGCGTGAAGATGGATTGGGTGTGGTTGCATCGCGGACGGATGGCATGCATAGCCCCCCCAACAAAACTCTCTACTTGTAACTTGAGCGAATGAAATGAAGGGTTCGAAACCATTGATCGGTGTCGCGTTGATCGCTTTGCTGGCGGTTTGTGTGGCTGGCCAGCTGAGTGCCCAAACGGGTCCGTCGGAAACCGGAGACTCGAAAGCGGCGAAATCGGCCGACGAAGTCCCTCGGGCGGCGCTGTTGACCGAACGCGGACGACAACTGGCCGAAGAGCTGCGGATGCTCAAACGCAGCCGCGACTCGATGGGATCCAAGCACCCGACGCTTCCCTTGGTCAACAAGAAGATCGAAGCGATCCAGGAACAGCTTGAGGCGTGGGAGCCGGCCGTGGGTGAGCCGCCGCCGAACCCGTTTCACCCGGAACAAGATTCCAAGCCACAGATGAACGAGTATGAGTTGAGGCAGATTGTGATTCGGTTGACGAAGCGTGTGGAGTCGCTGGAGAAGCGGGTTGAGGAATTGGAACGGAAGTGAGAGGGGCGTCCTAGCGGGACGCGTGAGCGAGCGGCGCGTGGTGGATTGAGCTGCGATCACGCGCCACTGGCTG
The DNA here is from genome assembly GCA_033042175.1 of Phycisphaera sp. RhM. GTDB lineage: Bacteria > Planctomycetota > Planctomycetia > Pirellulales > Pirellulaceae > Stieleria. Next base: position 91,311 of record WCIL01000035.1, on the reverse strand, counting down.
ACGCCACGTGCTGAGATTTCAGCGGGACGCGTGAGCGAGCGGCGCGTGGGGGATTGAGCTGCTGTCACGCGCCACTGGCTGACGCCACGTGCTGAGATTTCAGCGGGACGCGTGAGCGAGCGGCGCGTGGTGGATTGAGCTGCGATCACACGCCACTGGCTGACGCCGCGTGCTGAGATGTCAGCGGGACGCGTGAGCGAGCGGCGCGTGGTGGATTTTGCTACTGTCACGCGCCACTGGCTGACGCCGCGTGCTGCCAGCTCCGGTTACGGCCGGGTGGCGATGCGGTCGTTGGAGTTGCGGATGGCGTGGCGGTAGTAGGATTCCAGGCACAGCGTTGCCATGGCGGTCGTGTACACCGTGCCTCCGTAACCACCCCAGACGGTGTCGGCGGGCCAGCTTCCATCGGCGCGTTGCGTGGCCAGCAAGCGGTCTTTGAGCGCGGCGTTCCAACGCTGCCACGCTTCGTCTTGCAATTGATGCAGCGCCAGCGTGGCGTAGTACCAGTAGTAATAATTGTCTTGCCGCGTTCCCGGCAACGATTCCAGCAAATACCGCTCCGCTTCGTCGATTTCCGCTTGCGGGACGTCTTCGCCGATCAGCAACCGCGTCGCCAACGCTTCGGCCGTCATCGTTCGGCTGATCGCTTCGCCGGGCCGATAGCATGCCAACCCGCCGCGACCGGCGCGGACGCTGCGCAAGAACCTGGCGACGCCCGCCACGGTATCCCGCTGGATCGTGATCCCCGCCCGTTTGCCTCCGTCGAGCACCATCGCTTGCCAGCCCAGTTGGCTGAGATCGCCCGGATCGCCACGCGTGTAACGCCAACCTCCGGTAACCGGGTGCTGCATGCGAACGGTGTGTGCGATTGCGCGTCGGGACGATTCGATCGCGGATTTGTCGTTCGTCATCACCGCGGCTTCACAGAGTGACAACGCGGCCATCGAATGACAATAGCTGGCGGCGTAGACCGTCGCGTTACCGCTGAGTGATCCGTCGGGGTGCTGGGTCCGAATCAGATACGCCAAACCACGATAGACATTTTCGGCGTAGTCGCCAGAGAGATGCGTGTTTCCGGCACCCATCATCGCCAGTAGCGAAAGTCCGGTCAGCCCGGTCGCGCTCTTGCTGCCCGCGCCCGGTCGTCGTTCTCCCAAGGGCATGCGATCTTCACCGGCACCGGATGCCTGCGGATCCCAAGCACCATCGGGACGTTGCGCAGCGGCCAAGAACCGTAGTGCGGCCTTCACAGCGGCTTCGGTTCGCGCGTCGCCGCCGGTTTGTGCGATCGCCAACTGCTTCGCCGCCCCGACTCGGTTAGCAAAGTCGGCTTGTTCGGATCCGGGAACCACAGCGGCAGCGGAACGTGTGGTCGCGACGGGCGGACGCGGCTCCGCGTGCTCGATTGGTTCTGAAGATGGAGCGATCGGCGGCGCGGCGTCCTGGGGTTGCATCGCATCGGGAACCTGCTGCGTCTGCTCCGGTATCGCTGCAGCAACCATCTCCGTCTCTACAGGAATCTCCACCGCGGCTGCACTCTCGGCCAGTTCCAGTTGCGATTGCAACAACTGATCGAGCGATGCATCGATGTCCTGCATGATCTGCTCCAGCGCGGGACTCATTTCACTCGGCGAGGCCGTCGCCAACGATTCCGGCGTTGGCGGCGATTGATTCGGTGTCGGCGGTTGTTCTTGCGGTTCGACGTCCGCGAGCGAGTCGTCTGCAACGGGCTCGACGAACGGTTCGGCCAACAGGTCTTGCAACTCGGCGACTGGCAACGGCTCGATCGACGGTGTGTCCACGTCGCCGGATGCGTCGTCGACCGCCAGGTCTGGATCGAACGTGGAGAACGTCAGAGATTCGACACCGCTTGCGATCGGATCGACTTCCTGTGCCGATGATCCGCCGTCATCCTGTACCTGGTACGGCACCAAATAAATCAGGACGGCGTGCAGGGCCACCGACAGGACCAGGCAGATGGTTCCGGCGGCGCGTCCATCGCGTTTGGCCCGACGGAACAGCCAGATCGTGATCGCCAACAAAACGACTGCGGCGATGGCGACGGCGTAGATCAGTCGCGGATCGTCCCACAGCCCCGTGATTTGACTGATCAGATTCAACGGAGCATTCCTCCGCCTCCGCCCGCATCCACTTTGACTGCGATCCCGATCTGGGCGACGCCCGACCGACGGACGGTGTGGATCGTTTCGGCGAACCCTTGCAGCGACCCCGCGCTGTCGGCCCGTACGACGACTTTCAGATCGGGATACTGGGCATATTGCGACGCCAAGATTTCGGCAAGCTGTTCGTTGTTGACCACTTGTCCGTCGAGCAACACGTTTCCATCGGCCGTCAATTCAACGACGCGTTCGTCGGGGACACGTGAGATGGCATGCATCGGACCGACCGACGGCACCGAGACATCGATCCGGCTTTCCGATTCGCTGAATTTGGTGCCGACCATGAAAAAGATAACGAGCAAGAACACGACGTCGATCATCGGCGTCAAGTTGATCGTCACATCGTCGTCGGATCGGTTTCGTTTGGCCATGGGAGTTGAGTTGCGGAGATGCTAGCGGGAGGCGTAAGCGAGCGGCGAGTGTCGGGAACGCAGAATGATTCGGGGCAGAATGATGGAGTGGGGCAAAACGATGGGGGCAAAACGATGGGGGCAAAACGATCAGGGAAAATGCTAGCGGGACGCGTGAGCGAGCGGCGAGTGTCGGGAACGCAGAATGATTCGGGGCAGAATGATGGAGAGGGGCTGATAGGCGGGACGCCTATCCCACGGGTCAGGCCGCTTTGCGTCGTTTGTTTCGCGTCGCTCCACCATTTTCTTCCAGCCCTTCGGCGGAGATGCAGTCGATCACACGTTGGCAAAGTTTTTCGATTTCGCCGAGGTAGCGATCCGATTTGCTGCTGAAATACATGTATGCCAGGTAGGCGGGGATGGCGACGGCAAGTCCACCGGCGGTGGTCATCAGCGCCATGCTGATTCCGCTGGCGAGTGTTTCCGGGCGTCCGATCGAGTTCTGGTCGCTGATCACTTCAAAGGCATCGATCATGCCGATCACGGTGCCCAGCAAACCGATCAGGGGAGCGACGTTGCTGATCGCGTGAAAGACGCGTAGGTATTTTTTCAGCCCATCGGAAACCCGATCGCCGGCGTCCATCACGGCCTGTTCGATTTCAAACATCGGCCGACCCCAGCGGCGCAATGCCGCTCGAAACACTTCACTGACCGGGCAGTCAAACTCTTTGCACAACTCCGTCGCTTCGTCATAACTGAGCACGCCGTCTTCGACACACTCGGTGAAACGACGCACGAACGGACGCGGGATCACGCGACCGCGGCGCAGTGCAATCAGACGCTCCAAAGACAGTGACAACACGACCAGCGAACAGATCGCCAGCGGCAGCATCAACCAACCGCCCGTCATCACCTTGCCGACAAACGCGGGTGTTTGAAACCAACTCGCACCGGCGTCGTCTGCAGCGGTTTCGTCGCTGCCGATCTGTCCCGTCGCAGTCCCTTCGGCGGGCAGCGCCGGGATACCGCCCTGCGTCGACTGAGGTTGCCCCTGTCCGCCGGGTTGCATGGCGGTACGAAACGCGGGCTGCCCCGGAGTCGCCGAATACTGGGGCTGGTTGCCGTATTGGCTGGGTTGAAACTGGCCGCCGAACTGAGCGTTCCTGAATTGCGGCTGCGTTTGGGCGAGCTGTGTTTGGGCGAGTTGCGTTTGGGCGAGTTGCGTTTGGGCGTGGGCCAAATTAATCGTCGACATCCACCACAGCAAGCCGAGGGCCAAGACGACCACCGGCAGCATGTGGGAGACCAGTCCGGCCAGCCGCCTCGGTCGCCGTTCCGGTCGCAACTGGACCCTGGAACGCGATTTTCGGGACGACCGTTTGTTTGAGTCAGAATGTTTCATCGATTGGCGTGAATCAGCGTCGCAAACTGGGGGAAGGGTAAGACGCGGCGTCGTCGGGGGAATCGTTCGGTGAGTCGTTCGGCGGGCTTCCGTTGCCGGAACCACCTGTCGCAGACCGTGCGGCGGCTGGCAAAACCGCCATCCGGCGGCGTGCTTCGGTCGCGTAGGAACTGTCGGCGAAACGGCCTAACAGTGCTGAGTAGCAATCTCCGGCCTCGCGTGTCAGCCCCAATTGCTCAAACGACTTGCCGGCTTGAACCAGCGATGCCGCCACATAAGGGCCTCCGGGGTCCAGCCCTTCGACCTTGCGGTAGTCGTCGATCGCCTTGGCAAACTGGCGCTGCATCAAGTGGGTTTCGCCGATCATCCACTGGGCACGTCCACGCAGCGCCGGTGTCGTGTCGGGGCTGCGAACGACACGTTCGTAAAGCGATCGCGCGCCGGTCAAGTCGACTTGCCGGACGGCCAAATCGCCAGCCAACAGATCCACCAACGCGACGTGCACGCCGGTCGACTTGGATGCTCCTTCGCCCAACGCGGCTCTCACACGGTCCAGTCTCCGCGCGGCTTCGACGACGTCGGCATGGGCCACCGCAGACTCGGCACAACGCAGCAAGGTCGCAAAATCCGTCGCGCCATGATGGTCCACGACACGAGCCCACCATTTGGCGGCCGTCTGTCCTCGATCGGTTTGCGTCAGGGCCTCGGCGAACAATCGATCGACGTGAACGCTTCTGCGATCGTCCGCTGCGTTCAAACCCGTTGACTCGGCGGCCAATGCCAGCATCGACCAGCGTCCCGTTCTTCCCGCCCACCGGCATGCCGACTCACGAGCCATCGGGGTTGAATCCACCAAGTCACCGGAGATCAACGTCGCCGCGATCTGTTCGGCAAACCCAGCGCTGCCCAGTTCCGTCGAATCGTGGAGCAAGACCGCAACCCGTTGCCCCGTTTTGTCTTCGGCCGCCAGTCGTTTCAGCAAAGCATCAAAGCGTGGCGGCGGCAGCATTGGGCCGGCGAACAACAACGCATGGCTGATCAAGTCCGCCGACCATTGTTGCGGTTGCCCCTGCTGGACCACCCAATGCATGAGGGAATCCCAGAGCGGTGAAGTCGGATTGGGCGGATCGGTCGAAAGCGTCTGCAGCACCATCTGGTCGGCGCGGTGGCTCGATGGCCAGCGCTGAAGCAGGTCCGCAATCGCAAGCACAGCCGCCTCCTCGTCGTCGGCCTTCCGCAGGCATTCAATTCGCATGGCCGCCGCGTTGGCGGCGTCTGCGTGCGAGGGGTAGGCGTCGATGAATTGCTGCAGTCGCTCCGCAGCGACAGGCAGTCGATCGGGCTGCATCGCGGTCGCCCAACCCAAGCCCAGCATCGCCAAAGCGAGATCGCTGCCGACCGCGTCGTCCCCGCCGGTTCGCGTGGCGCAGTCGACGATCCTGCTGTAGAGAGCTTCCGCATCGGAAGGACGCCGTTGGTCGAGCGCCGACCAGGCCGCCCTCATCGCCAGCTTGACCAACGGTTGCAGACTGTTGGCGGGCGGCGGTGGTGCGGCGGCGGTGGCCAGTTCATCGAAGGCCGAGACCAGAACCTTGGCAACCTGATCGTCTTGATCGGTGGCGGCAAAGTGATTGGCGGCGGACGTGCGAATCAGCAGACGCCGGGCGACAGATTCGGCATCCGGCTGGTGGCGGGACAGCGAATGGACCGCCGTTAAATACAGCTCGTCGATCAGCTTGGCGTCTAACTGTCCCTTCGCCGCCCGGGCCAACAGCACAAAATCCACCGAGAGGTCGGCGTCGGACTGCTCGGCGAGTTCGGTGAGCATTTCGGTCGCGGATTGAAAGTCGCCCTGGTCGCGGGAGGCCCTGACGTGTGCAATCGTAGGAGGCGTTTCTGACGGGGGGGAAGCAAACGCGTCCGGAATCGCCGCAAACAGGATCAAGAGCAGGAACCAGGCGACGGGAACCCTCCCCTCGCTGCGTTCGACCCTCCCAGAGGGAGGGTTCCTTAAGGAGCTCGCATGGTCCTCTGGAGCAATCTGCGCGTCCCTGTTGATGGCAACTCGCCACCGCGCAGCAGAGTTACCTGGCCGCATGTCCAGGCATCGTTTCAGAACGGTTTCGGGGAATTCGCTATGCATTTTTGCCGGTACAATCGGAATAATCGGGGTTACCGAATTAGTCTGCCCAGTCGCAAGCCGAATTCGGTCTCCAGTGCCCCTTGATCCCGTGGTTTACCGGCAAACCAGCTATCCCCATCCCGCCGTTTTATCTACTCTTAAGGGGTCATCCGGACACGTGCCATAAGCATCCAAAGTGGCGTACGCTTCCAGCTTGCGTCGGTTTAGTAGCTTCCAGCTTCCGATGTGGCGTACGCTTCCAGCTTGCGTGGGTGGCGTACGCTTCCAGCTTGCGTGCGTGGAGTACGCTTCCAGCTTGCGTTTCAGCCTGATTGGCAAGCAGGATGCATACCCCACTTTGGCAAGCAGGATGCTTACCCCACTTTGGCAAGCAGGTTGCTTCCCCCACCTTCCCGACTTCCTCTCTCTGCTCTCGTATGCTCAAAGCTCTCGAACTCGCCGGCTTCAAAAGCTTCGCGGATCGTACGCGCTTTGATTTCCCCGACGGGATCACGGTGATCGTTGGCCCTAATGGCAGCGGTAAATCGAACATCGTCGATGCGATGAAGTGGGTCCTGGGGTCCCAAAGCGCCAAGAGTCTCCGCGGCAAGGAGATGTCGGACGTCATCTTCAAGGGGTCACAGACCCGTCCCGCAGCGGGTGCCGCCGAGGCCACGATCATTTTCGACAACGTCGACGGCAATCTGCCGGTCGACGCCCCCGAGGTCCACGTGACCCGCCGGGTGTATCGCAGTGGCGAAAGCGAATACCTGATCAACAAGCAATCGGTGCGGCTGAAGGACGTGCGGGATTTGATCCGCGGCACGGGGATCGGGATCGACGCCTACAGTTTGATCGAGCAGGGGAAAGTCGATCGAATGCTGCAGGCCAACGCCAAGGATCGCCGGGCGATCTTTGAGGAGGCGGCCGGGATCAGCCGCTTCAAAGCCAAGAAACTGGAAGCCGAGCGTCGACTGGCGCGTGTTCAGTCCAATCTGACGCGGCTGAGCGACATCGTGGAAGAAGTCGGCACGCGGCTGAGGAGCGTGCGTAGCCAAGCGACCAAGGCCGAGCGGTATCGCCAGGCGAGCGAACGTCTCAAAGAACTGCGCACCGTGGTGGCGTGGAACGATTGGACCAATCTGAACGAAGAAGTCGCCAAGTGTGACGCGGAGCTAGAGGTCGCCAGCGAGCGGCTCAGCCAGTTGCAGGCCGAACGCGAAGAGATGACGACGCGTCGGCAGGCGGCCGATCTGCAGCTGCAAAAAATTGCCGACTCGGCGCGGGCGTTGGAATCCGAACGGCGTGAGACGCTGGGCCGTGTCGCTTCACTGGACGGTCGTAAAGATGCCGACCAAGCCTCGGTGTCCGACCTGCGATTTTCGATTTCACAATCCTTGCGACGCGTTCGGTCGCTGCGATCACAAGCGCAAAACGCGGCCGCCGAGTTGGCCGACGCTTCGGAGCGTGTCCTGGCGAGCGAGCGGGACTTGGAATCGGTCCGTCAGCGGAGTGCGGAAGTCGAGGCGAAGCGCGACAAGATTCAAGTGGAGACCGATGAGATCGTGCAGCAGCGCGACGCGACGCAGCGAAACCACTTGGCGGCGTTACGCAAGGTCGCCGAACTGGAATCGAGTCGGGAACGCATTCAATCGCGGTTGTCCGAATACGGCCGGTTGTTGGTCAATCTGACCAAGCGGGTTGCCGAGGCGTCCGAGTCGCTGCAGTCGGCCAAGTCCGATGACGTCGAGTGGACCAAGCGAGTGGAGTCGCTGAAGCGGACCATCGAGACGGCGAAGGCTGATGTGCGTGCGGCCGAAGTCACGACGAACGAACACCGCCGCACGCTGGACCGCCGAAGTGGCGAGACGGCTGCGCTGAGGACACGACTGGAAGGGATTCGTCAACGCTACCTGGTGCTGGAAGACCTGCAGCAACGAAACGAAGGGGTTTCCGGCGGCGTGCTCGGCGTGCTCGATCAAGTGACCGCGCCCGATCATCCTCTGGTCGATTCGATCGAAGGCATGGTCGCGGACTTGGTGACGGCGAACACCGAAATCGCGCCGATGATTGACGCCGCACTCGGTGAACGTTCCCAATACTTGGTCGCTCGTTCGGGTGACTTGGCCGAAGCGATTTGCAACGGCGAGATCGACGCCGACGGTCGGGTGGGGATCATTCGCAGCGATCTGTTGCCCGAGCCGCCGAAAGAAAACCGCATCCAGCTGGAAGGCTTGCAGGGCGTGATCGGTCGAGCCGATCGTGTCATCGACTGCGCGCCCGAACAGATCAAACTGATCAGCCATCTGCTCTCGTCGACTTGGTTGGTCGAGGATCTGCAAATCGCGCGGACGGTCAAGATGCTGAGCGGGCCCGGACAACGCATCGTGACCCGCAAGGGCGAAGTGCTTGAGAGTGATGGCACGATGGTCGTCGGGCCGCCGGCGACGGCAACGGGCCTGGTCAGCCGGCGTAGTGAGCTGACCGCTGCCGCCGAAGAAATCGAACACTACACGTTCAAAATTTTCGAAAACGACGAAGCGATCACGGAGTTGGCCAAACTCGTTGACACCCATGCGAGCGAGTTGGGCCGTTTAGAAATCGCGCATCGCAACCTGGTCACCGAACTGGCCGCCGCAGAGGCCGAGCGCAGGCACGCCGGCGAACGTTTGGCCGGGATCCAAGCGACACACGATGCCATCGTCTCGGAAGTCGAATCGACTCAGGCCGAGCAGGCGGAAGCAAAAACGGAATCCGAGCGACTGGCGCAGGAAATCGTCCAGAACCGACAGACGGTCGAGAAGTTGGAGAGCGAAGCGGCGGAAATCGAAGAGACGCTTTCGGAGACCCAACAGGCGCTGCAGTCAGCGATCGGAGCCGTCATGACGGTCTCGGTCGAAGTCGCCCGCGCCGAACAGAAACACGAGTCCTTGGTCGCAACGATCCAACAGCAACGCCGCGACCAAGTCCAGCGCGAATCCGCCGTCGCAGAAGCCCAAACGGCGGCCGATACCGGATACGCCAGGCTGGCCGAATTGAATCAACGGATCGCCGAAACGCTGGAAGAACTGGCCACGCTGAAAGTCGAGAGCGATCGCCAGGAAAGCGGGCTTCACGAATTGGCGACCAGCGCGGAAACGGTTCGTGAAGCCAGCCGCGAGATCACCAAGGCCAGTGACGAAGCGATCAAGGGAGCTGCCAAGGCCAGCGAAGAGGTTCACGCGATCACCAGTCGGCGCGATGCCGCGAAACTGCGTTTGATATCGCTCGCCGAACGCATTCAAGAAGACTATCAAATCGACCTGGAAAACGACGAGCCGCCGGAAGAGCTGTCGGAGATCGAAAACCGGGTCGCGATCGATGACGAGATCAATCGGCTGCGTGACCAGTTGCAACGCACCAGCAACGTCAACATGGAGGCGCTCGCGGAATTGGAAGGGCTGCAGGAACGCTACGACCATTTGAGCGGCCAATATGAAGACCTGTCCGCGGCAAAAGAGTCACTGCAACGGATCATCGGCCGGATCAACGCGGACAGTCGTCGTTTGTTCCTGGACACACTCGAAGCGATCCGCCAGAACTTTCAAAAGCTGTATCGAAAATCCTTCGGCGGCGGGCACGCGGATTTGGTGCTGGAGGATTCCGAAGACCCACTGGAAGCCGGCGTTGAAATCGTCGCGACGCCACCGGGCAAACCCAGCTTCAGCAACTCGTTGCTATCTGGTGGCGAAAAGGCGTTGACGGCGGTCGCGTTGTTGATGTCGATTTTCCAGTATCGCCCTAGCCCGTTCTGTGTGCTGGACGAAGTCGACGCACCGTTTGACGAAGCGAACATCGGACGATTCGTGACGGTGCTGAGCGAATTTTTGGATCACAGCAAGTTCGTGGTGGTCACGCACAGCAAGAAAACAATGACCGCCGCGACCACGCTCTATGGCGTGACGATGCAAGAGTCCGGCGTCAGCAAACGCGTCTCGATCCGCTTCGAAGACGTCAGCGACAACGGAGAAATCGCCGAAGGCGAAGCGGCGTAAGGCAAGGGCTCGCCGGCCTCGATTTCAGAGAGCCGCTGTACTCATCCCAAAGCGCCGCTGTCTTAGGCCCGGAGGGCCGGTAGAGTGCATGCCGGTGGCTTACGCCACCGGACTGGGTACCAGTTAAATCTCAAGGCCCGGAGGGCTGGCAGAGTAACGGAGGCGCGGAACTGTGTCGGCCCTCCGGGCCTGCAGGCAGCGCGATGCCTGGCCCCGGTGGCTTACGCCACCGGCGAACACTCTGTCAGCCCTCCGAGGCTTGGTCGCGCGGTAGTACTTCGGGGCGGAGTCATCGGCTTCGCGGCAATGCTGCCTTAGGCCCGGAGGGCCGGCAGAGTGCATGCCGGTGGCGTGAGCCACCGGACTCGGTACCAGTTAAATCTCAAGGCCCAGAGGGCCGGCAGAGTAAGGGCGGCTGTGTAGAGCGGAACTGTGTCGGCCCTCCGGGCCTCCGGGCCTACATGCAGCGCGATGCTTGGCCCCGGTGGCTCACGCCACCGGCATGCACTCTGTCAGCCCTCCGGGCTTTGCTGCGATGCAACCTGATTCAATCGAAGACATAGCGAGGATCATATTCAACGCCATGGTTTTTCAGCATAGCAAGGTACTCGTCTTGAAAACTGCGCTTTGAATGGTGTCGCATTTGATTGTCGATGTAATCATAAACCGCCTGACACATCGAAGAACTCACGGTGAACGCCCCATAGCCATCTTGCCAGTAGAACTTCCGAGTCAACCACTTGTTCTCGTTAATGTGCTTGCTCGAATTTGACTTGATACGTCCAACAAAATCGCCAACACAGACCTTGGTGGGAATGCGGGCAAGGATGTGCGCGTGATCGTAAAAGCCATTGACGTTTAGAGCATGTCCGCCAAGATTGTTTGCTACCCCGGCCATGTACGAAAACACATCGTCTCGAACCTTGTCGATCAGCAGTTGGCGTCGTTCCTTTACACTGAACACGATGTGATAGAGCAACTGATGATGGCTCATCGGGCACCCCCCGTTTCATTGAAGAGAAGAATGAAGAAGAGAGCAAAATCGTAGAACGGCGCAGATCTGGTAACAAGCACTCGGCGATCGAACGAAGTGCAGAACGCATCAATGAAAGCAATCGCACTCGGCCTGCTGTCTTAGGCCCGGAGGGCCGGCAGAGTGCATGCCGGTGGCGTGAGCCACCGGACTCGGTAGCAGTAAATGCTCAAGGCCCGGAGGGCCGGCAGAGTAAGGGCGGCTGTGTAGAGCGGAACTGTGTCGGCCCTCCGGGCCTACAGGCAGCGCGATGCTTGGCCCCGGTGGCTTATGCCACCGGCAAACACTCTGTCAGCCCTCCGGGCTTGGTCGCGCGGAAGTCCTTCGGGGCGGAGTCATCGGCTTCGCGCCAACGCTGTCTTAGGCCTGGAGGGCCGGTACAGTGCATGCCGGTGGCGTGAGCCACCGGACTCGGTAGCAGTAAATGCTCAAGGCCCGGAGGGCCGGCAGAGTAATGGAGGCGCGGAACTGTGTCGGCCCTCCGGGCCTGCAGGCAGCGAGGTGGCTGGCCCCGGTGGCTTACGCCCCCGGCAAACACTCTGTCAGCCCTCCGGGCTTGGTCGCGCGGTAGTCCTTCGGGGCGGAGTCATCGGCTTCGCGCCAACGCTGTCTTAGGCCCGGAGGGCCGGTACAGTGCATGCCGGTGGCGTGAGCCACCGGACTCGGTAGCAGTTAAATCTCAAGGCCCGGAGGGCTGGCAGAGTAACGGAGGCGCGGAACTGTGTCGGCCCTCCGGGCCTGCAGGCAGCGCGATGCCTGGCCCCGGTGGCTTACGCCACCGGCAAACACTCTGTCAGCCTCTCCGGGCTTGGTCGCGCGGAAGTCCGCGCCGGCAAACGCTCTGTCAGCCCATTGGTCTCGCCCGGCGCGCAGGTTTCGCTATCGCTTCGGAATCGTCGGGGCGTTCGGTTGGCCTTCGGCGATTTGCGGGGGCAGGAAGTTCTGGCGGGTGATCTCCCAGTTGGACGGCGGCTTCTTAGGGATGAAGTTGCCCATGAATTGCTGTAGCCCCGCGCCGATGGCGTTCCGTTTGACGTCGCTGAACTCGTAGTGATCCCATTGCGGAGCCAGCTTTTCATGAAAGTTCGGCGCGTACATGATCAAGACTTCGGGCTCGAACGTCGCGCTCAAGACGACTTGCACCATCTTGTATTGCGCTCGGTCTTCCTGCCGTTTCGGCCAGGCTTGAATCAAAAAGGTGTTGGCTTTCGGCGACGGTTTCAACGTCAACCAATAGCGTTGCTTGATCTCCTGGGCGTCCAAGTTGAACACGAAGGGCAACGGGCTGTTGAAGATCTGCTGGCCTTGCATCTCCGGCGGCAGCGTTTGCACGTTGCACTTCTTCTCACCGCGATCGTATTCGATCAACTCCACCCCGTTGCAGACCCAGTACTCGCCAAACTTATTGGGGTTCGGGCCGTATTGCGGCTTGCCGTCCTTCATGCCTTTGTAAAACATCATGCTGTCGACACGAAACAAGCCCTTGTCGGGATTGGCGTATTTGATTTCGCCTTCGGCCTTGTGCGCGTGGACTCCCGCCGGGGCCGCCATCAAATCAAAGTGCCAGCGTTCGAACTTGCATTCGAGCGTCTTTGTACCTTGGCTCTGCGTTTGCCAAGCCAACAACACTTGGTCCAACTGCGCTTGCTGCTGAGGCGTCAAAGCAGGGAACGGCTGTTGTGCGGCGGCGGGTTGGCCGCCACCGGCGACCGCTTGTTGGGCCCCTGACTGCTGTGCCGCGGCCTGCTGGGCAACGAGCATCGGCGTGGCGACCAGACAGCCGAGGATTGCTGCACTGAACCATCGAAATACGCGGCAACGGTTCGTACAACCGATCCCGTGTTCGCCGTTGCTGATTTGTTGGTACGTCTTTCCCATGGCCAGCGGCACCATCCTTGGAGTCATTGATTGGTCAATTCATTCGACAAGAACCGCGTCAAATTCCGCGGCCGCTGGCGTTGTAGCAAGTCCGGACGCTGCAAAGAAAGTCGGATTTGCCCCGCGCCGTCAGTTTTGCCACTCGCCAAGGCCTTGCTAGCATTGGGTTTTAGAGATTCCGATTGATCCGGTCATGAGTGGCGGGATAGATGGCCGATGACAGAAGAGAAGCGGGCTGCGCAGAGTTTGCGTTTGTCGGCGAGTGGAATTTGAAAGCAAGGTACGCTGGACCGCCCCGAAATGCGGGAGGGAAGTCACATGTCAAAACGAGCCGTCTCTTTGAACGTCCCATCAGGTCAGTCACGTCGTTCGATGCTGACCGCCGCTGTGGTCGGCGGTGCGATGGCAGGTTTTCGCTGGGCATCACCGGGTTGGGCGACCGAACCCCAGAGTCCGGTTGCAGCCGGGTTGTCGGCAAAACCGGCGGTTGAACGATTGACGCAAGTGGTCGAAAGTCAAATCATTCGGCTCAAGGCGGTCAGTTCGGATTTTGGCCGGACGATTGTCCGAGCGATCGCGGCGGACCCGCGCGGCGAGTTGATCGCGGTCGCCGGTGATGATCATGCGATTCGAATCATGGAGACGGCGCGGTTAGAAGTGCTCGCGACACTGCAAGGCCACACGGACATGATTCAAACGTTGGATTTCGATCCCGCCGGCAATCGGCTGGTCTCGGCGGGCAACGATGGCCAACTTTTTATCTGGAATCGCGACGCAGATTTTGGTGTCGGTCAACGAATACAGGGTACGCCGGCGCTGGCCTGCGTTCGGTTTTCGCCGGACGGTCGCGAGATCGCCGCGGTCGGTTTCGAAAACAAGGTTTACTTGATCGGCCAAACAAGAACCCCGGACCAACCCGAGGCGGAATGCGACTGCACCGATCTGCGCGCGGTTGACTATTCTGGCGACGGAAAGCTGTTGGCGGTCGCCGGACGCAGCGGCGATCTCCATCTGTTTGATCGCGCGACCAACAAACTGATCGACGACTATCAGATCCACACCGGCCGAATTCACGATTTGAAATTCAACGGATTGTCTCCGGTGATCGTCACCGCGGGCGAAGACGGCTACGTCGTGATGTTTGACACCGACGTTAGAAAGCCGATTGGTCGCATCGCCGTCACAACGGGCAAGCTGTTTTCGGTGTGCATCCTGGATCGCCAACACCTGGCCGTCGCCGGCAGTGACAACATGATTCGGATCGTCAACGTGACACTGGGTCGAGTCGTCCAACTGCTGAGCGGACACACCGGATCGATTGCCGCATTAGCGTCCAGCGGCGACGCTCTGTTTTCCGGCGGATTTGACGCAACACTGAGACGCTGGGACCTGGGCGGTTTAAAAGGCGGTCGGGAACGCATCGCCGAACGCAACAACCCGATCGATCGCTAAAAGGGGTCAGGCCTCTTTTTCGCCCTCGTACAGGCACATGGAGGTGCCGCGCTCGTGATTTGGAAACCCAAACGAATTCGCCGTTCACCACGGAAGCAACCGTCGGAAGTCAAGCGTCGTGCGCCTCGGCCACAGCACTTGGAGCGACGTGAATTGCTGGCCGCTGATCCGATTCACGTCGGAGTCGTGTATCTGGAAACGGACTATCTGGAATCCGACAACGACGTGGGCAGCGATTCCCAAGGCGATCGTTTTATCCTGTCGTTCACCGGAGGCGCCGCAGACACCGAGTTGCAGCAACTGCGAATTCGCACCGACAAAGACGGCGATGGCATCTCCGTCGGCGATCCGATCTTTGACACCCAAGTCGGCGGCCGCGGCAAAAGCAACGCGCACGATTTCCAGATCATCAAGATCGAAACGCTCGACGGCCGTATCGCGACGGCGGAAGCCACGGTCGCCGATGGCGGGCAAGAGTTGGTCTTGAACCTGCAGAACTTCCGCGCCGGCGATCGATTGGAATTCACCCTCGACGTCGATGAAGTGCTGCGCAATTCGCTGGACCTGGCCGTCTTCAACGATCGCTTGGACGTCATCACGTCGGGTCAGGAGTTTCAGGATTCGATTTTGGAAGCGGTGTTTGAAGCGCCGCACTATGAATCCGCCACCGCCGACGCGATCTTTTTGAACGATTACGGCGCGCCCCATCTGCGGCACGGACTCAATTTGCCGCCGGACGAAGGCAGCGGCCCGGACAGTCGCCCCAACCGTAGCGCGGCGGCGGTCGCGACGACCAGCCAAACGCCCAAGCCGGTTTCGATCAGTGGTGGCGTCTGGCTAGACAACAACTTGGACGCGATCTGGCAAGACAATGAAATCGGACTCTCCGACGTCGAATTGGCCCTGTTCGCGGCCGGTCAGAATGGCCAATACGTGGACACCGGACACCGGGTCCAAACCGACAGCTCCGGTCGCTACGAATTTGGGCGATCGCTGAATCTGATGCCGGGGCAGTATCGTGTGGCAGAGCGGCAACCCGACGGGTTGTTCAGCGTCGCCGCAGTTCCCGGATCGGTTGACGGTCAGACGACGGGCGTGGTGACGAGCCTCGATGTCTTGTCGGCGATTCAAATTCCGCTCGGGGATACCGATGCGATCGAGATGAACTTTGCCGAAGCGGCACCGGCGTCGATCGGCGGATCGGTGTATCGCGATGACAACGACAACGGCGTCCGCGACCCTGGCGAAGATGGGATCTCGGGCGTCACGGTACGATTGGTTCCGATCGATACCATTGCGGCCCAAACCGTCAGTACGGCGATCACCGATGCCTCCGGAGCCTATTCGTTCGACGGGCTTGCCCCGGGCGTTTATGAAATCATCGAGGTGACCCAGCCGGTTGATTTTGTCGACGGGACCGATGCGGCCGGGACGATCGACGGGCAGATCGTCGGGGCGGCGGTGAACCCGGGCGACCAGATCCGCGACATTCGTTTGGACGGCGGTGACGTCGGCATCGATTACAACTTTGGCGAACTGGCGTTGGGCGAGCTGTCGGGTTACGTGTTTTTGGCCGCGCCGGGCGAGGATTGTGAAGGCGTCCACACACCGGGGACCGATGAGCCGCTCGGTGGTGTGATCGTTGAACTGCAGACACCCGATGGAAACGTGATCTCGCGCGTGACAACGACGCCGATGGGTCATTACAGCTTTGACTCGGTCGCTCCGGGCACCTACCGCATTGTCGAGTACACGCCGGCGCATCTGATCGACGGTGCCTCTCACATCGGCACCATCGACGGCATCCACAGCGGAACGGCGAACGACGGAACGATGATCCAGAACATCATGCTGACGCCCGGCGGTGTCGGCGTGGAATACAATTTCTGCGAAATCGCCCCCGTCTCGCTTTCCGGCTACGTCTATCACGACCAATCCAATGACGGGCGGCGAGATGTCGGCGAAGCCGGAATCAGCGGTGCGATCGTGACGTTGATCGGCGAAGACGGCCAGGTCGTTGCGACGACGGCGACCGACCATGACGGGCGTTACGAATTCAACGATCTGCCACCGGGTGTTTACGAAATCCGCGAAACCCAACCGGGTGGATTCTTGGATGGGATCGATTCGGCGGGACACGTCGACGGCGTCACGGTCGGCAACGTGTCCGACGACTGGATTCGAATGATCGATCTTCCGCAGGGCTTGTCGGGCACGGAATACAATTTTGGCGAACTGTTGCCCGCCTCCCTTTCGGGACTCGTGCACGCGGACCTGGATGGCGACTGCGTTCGCGATGAAAACGAAGTCGGCTTGGCCGGCGTGATGATCCGGTTGCTGGACGAGAGCGGAACCGTGGTCGCATCGGCGGTCACCAACACGGACGGCATCTATCGCTTTTCCGATTTGATGCCCGGTCGCTACACGGTCGTGCAAGACCAACCGGAAGGCTACTTCAATGGCGGATCGAAACCGGGATCCGAAGGCGGAGTGGCGGGCGACAACCTGATCAGCGAGATCGAGTTGGAATCCGGCACGGTGGCAACGGACTACGATTTCTGTGAAGAACCGCCGACGAGTCTGTCCGGTTCGGTGCACGTCGACAGCGACGGCGATTGCGTACGCGATGAAGACGAACCTGGCATCGCCGGGGTCACGATCGAGCTGCGTGACGCAAGCGGGGCTCGCGTCGCGACGACCACCACCGACGAAAACGGCGACTACCGCTTTGACGGTTTGCGCGGCGGCCAATACAGCATCTTTGAAGTTCAACCGGCGGGCTATCTCCAGGGTGGACAAAAGCTCGGCAGCGCCGGCGGTGTCGTCTTGGGCGTCGACCTGATGTCCGTCTCGCTGCAACCGGGCCAGGCCGCGGTCGACTACCTGTTTTGCGAATACGAACCGGGAACTCTGTCCGGAACGGTCTGGAGTGACAGCGACCAGGACCAGATTCATGACGCCGACGAAGATCCGATCGGCGATGTGACCATCAAGCTGATCGACGAAAATGGCGTCACGCTGAGAACAACGACGACCGACGTGCAGGGTCGCTACGTTTTCGACCAGCTGCCGCCGGGTGTCTACAGCGTCCGCCAGATGCAACCGGCGGATTACTTTCACGGCGGCCAATTGGTCGGTGACCAGGGCGGCGTGGCCGTCGAAGACGACTTGATCGTGGGAATCGACATCGGCAGCGGGGTCGATGCGTCCGATTACAGTTTCCCCGAAATCCCACCGGCGACGATCTCGGGGCTCGTTTTCATCGATGGGGACGTGATTGAGACCGAAGCCCCGATCGCGGCAGAGGATCTGCGTCGGTATCGCGACGGAGTGTTCACCAGCGACGACACGCCGATTGCAGGGGTCCGAATCGAGATTCGTGACGCCGACGGTGGCCGACTGAACGACGACGCATTCTTGTCCGGGGACGCGTCGGAGCTTTCTGTCGTGATGACCGACAGCGAAGGCGCCTACGTGTTCACGGGACTGCGACCGGGAACTTACACCCTGTTCCAAACACAACCCGCGGATCTGACCGATTCGATCGACACCCCCGGCACGACCGGTGGATTGGCGGTCAACGCGGCCGATGAGTACACCGACGAACAAGCTCAGCTGATCGCTTCCATCGAAGCCGCCGAATCCTTTGACGCGTTGTTGTCGATCAGCGTCGGTGCCGGAAACGAATCACAGCACAACAATTTCAGCGAAGTGGTCATCGAAATCGTGTTGCCACCGGTGGAACCGCCGGTCGAACCACCTGTCGATCCGCCCGAATTGCCTCCGCCGTCGGATATCCTGCCGATCGCGGAATCAGTACGCCCATCCGCCCCACCGCCACCGATCGAAACGTTTGACACCAAATCGATTTCGTTCACCGCAGGCGAGGTCGTAGAACACACGGTGCCGCGTTTCATCGGCGAAGTCGACACGGTGACGTGGCACTTGAGCGTGATCAATGGCGGTTACCCGCGAGGCGCCGTCGCTTCGGGTAACCAATTCAAAGAAGTCGCAATCAGGCGAATGAGTCAGAATTGGTCCGCAGGGGACAATGCCCAAGGTTCGTGGAAGTTGTTGACGATCGAGGGCGAAGTCCTGCAAGAGAGCAAGCAGATGACGCTGGGCGCCGAAGACGCGGTCGCGCTGGTCGGTGATTTTAACGGCGACGGACATGACGAAGCCGCGGTGTACGTCGCAGGTCAATGGTTCGTCGATCTCAACGGCAACGGAGTCTGGGACGAAGGCGATCTGTGGATCTTGCTGGGGACGGCGATGGATCAGCCGGTCGTCGGCGACTGGGACGGTGATGGCAAAGACGACATCGGCATCTTTGGACGAAAGTGGGAACGCGACCTGCATCGCGTCAAACTGGACGCCGGCTTGCCGGATCCGTCCAACCGTTCGCGACGCTTTCTGGAAAACCGCAAGACGCTCGGCTTGGTGTCGGCACAGATGCGTGGTGAAGATCGCGCGCGGCTGCTGCGGCGCGGTAACGATGGCGAGCTGCGAGCCGATGCGGTCGACCACGTGTTCCAATTCGGCGAAGACGTCGACACACCGGTTGCAGGTGATTGGAACGGCGACGGAATCGACCAAATTGGAACCTTCCGAGGCGGCACCTGGGTGTTGGATGCCGAAGGCGATGGACGTCGCAAAGCCGGCGAAAAAACTTTCGATTTCGGGCAGCCCGGTGATCGTCCCGTCGTTGGCGATTTCGATGGTGACGGGATCGATGAAGTCGGTGTGATCCGCGGTAACACCTGGATCATCGACTCCGACCGCAATGGCAAAATGACGGCCGATGATCTGCGAATCGAACTGCCGCCGGGCGACGCCGACGCCCAACCGATCGTCGGTGACTGGGACGGCGACGGCGAAGATGAACCGGGTTACTACAACCGGGCGGGGTGAGGTTACGTTTCAAGTTTCAGGTTTCAGGTTTCAAGTTGAACACCTCGCCGTGGTGTTGTGGGGACCTGTGTTGCGAAAAGGCAACGCGTCGGTGGGACAGAAACAACGCGGTTTTGGGGTTCGGATGCGGCTTCATCGGTTCTACTCGGCATCGGACGATGGCGCGTCTTGTTCGGCACGGATTCTGCATTAGCGAGAATGCACCTCTCGCGTCTCGTCCTTCGATTGCAGTCAACCGCCGATGCATTGTGTCACCCTTGCCGACCTCGCCGCCACGCTGTCCCAGCACGGACCGTCTTTACTGGAGTTGCGGCCGCGTGTTCCGTCCGCGACGATCATGCGTTATTGGACGGCGTCTCGCTCTCGACATGAACTGTGGCACCGCGTGATGTCTCGTTATCGAGACGCCAAGAACGCGGGAAACTATGGACGACTGGCAGACTGGTGGTCCGAGCATCGGGTGGTTTTGGAAGAGATCCTGGTGTCCGAACTGTTGACCCGCGTCGTGGCGGCGATCGGAGCGGAGACGGCGGCGACCGACGGCGCCGAAAATCATGAGAGCCACGAAAGTCTGGCCGCGGTCACGCACGGGATTTACCTGGGGCAAATCGAAGCCAGCAATCGAGTGGCCCAAATCATCTTGGAATCCTGTGGTGCACGCGTGGAAGACACCGTGCGTCTGAATCGATTGCGATACGGGGTCGAGCGTTGGACGGACTGGCTGATCGGTCGCGTCAGCGTGCATCGGGATCGATCGTTTCAATACAGCATCGACGCGGAACGATCCAAAACGTTTTACGACGAAGTCCGCGAGGGCGCCTCGTGCACGCACCGAGACACCACGACGTGGTTGATGAATGCGGCGATGCGCGAGATGTTGGTCCGCCGCACCAGTGAGAAATCGGCGTTGGCCCACGCCAACCACGAAGTCGCTTCGTCCGCCCTGGCACTGTTTCGGCCCGAGTTATTTGACGACTACGGTGTGCCGAAGTCCGTTTGGTTGCACCGACTGCAAAAAAACGCCGCCAAGCTCAAGCCGTTTGACTTTGCATTGGTCAGCGATTGAGTCCTGTCGGTTCCTCGAACCGACAGCCCTTTGACGCGTCCTGATGGATGGCCGGTGATCGATCAATCGTCACTGGCCAAGATCTCCACACGCCCCGCGTGGCTGACCAGATCCAAGCCCGGAGGCGGCAAGCGGTCAGGCTGTTACTTGCGGCACGATAAAACGACTAATAAGCCCACGGATGGCAGCGCGAACCCACGGATTTTTGGCACCCTGTCATCCGTGGGTTCGCGCTGCCATCCGTGGGTATTAGTTACGACGCGCGGCCTGAGAATTCGGGCTTCGTTTCGATCAAGATGTCGAGAATGTCTCGGCGCATTTTGGGAGTCAGGTGTTCGAAGTCCGGTGAATCGTCTCGGCCTTCGAGGATCGCGAACAAGCGGGCGACGACTTGTTCGCGGACCTGCTTGGGCAACGCATCGAACGCGGGTGAATAAATCAAGTAGCTGCAGGGGTACTTGAACAATCGGGTTTGCAAGTCGAAATCACGGAGCGAGCGACCGCGAGAATCTTTGATCCCGCGTGATGCGAATTCCGCTTCGAAATCCGACGCCCCCTTCACCGCGTCGGTCAATTGGAACTCGTCGACCATCAGCAGGTATCGCAACACGCGGTCAGCCGACGCTGCGATCCGCCGCTGGGCACTCTCACTGATGTGATCCTTCGGCCGCTCCAGCAATTCATTCATCTGATAAGACTGGTGCAGGGCCTGGCGAGTTTCGTAGTTGGCCGCCGCGATCGCATTGTGCATTTGCGTTTGGTGTTCGAGCACCATCAAGGCCACGATGTCGCTGTGCGGCGCGATGTAATCGTCGGTGTCGATGTACTCGTCCAAGTCGGATTGATTCGCGCCGGGATCACGATCGAACGTGTATTCGTCGCCTTCGCAAATCGTGTTGCCCATGTGACGCATCGCGCCATGATTGCCGGTGACGTACCAGCCGCCCCAGCGCTGTTCGAAGGGGCTGGTGTGGTCGGTCAGAAACGTGCCGCTGCCCAACTTGGGACGGCCCGCGGGGTCCGAGAAGACGCTGCGGATCAAGTAGCCGGGAACCCCCTGCGTGCGGCTGGAGGCGTGGCAGGACAAACAGTTGCCGCGGTCGCGAACGAACGACGGCTGGTCGTCCCGATCGGACTGTTTCAGCGTGTAAAAAATCGCACCCTGGTTGGCATCGGTCGCGGCAAACTCCAGGACGTCACCGTTTTGGCAGTAGCCGACATAGACATCGTCGTTAAAGTAAAGCGCTCGGGGTCGCCGAGGAGAAATGCGATGCAGCTGGAGACTGGTTTTGGAGAACACCAACGTTTGAGAGCTGGCCGGGACGTCCAGCGCTTCCAGCACCGATCGCAGGTACCCGAACTGGTCGTCGTAACGGAGCGTCGTTTCGCCGGATTCAAGTTTCTTGGACAGTTGGGCGACCGGGTCGTTGACTTCCGCGTCGAGATAATTGATCGGCTCGCGTTCGAAATTTCCCTGCTGTGCGAACGAATCGGAAACACAGAACGTGGTCGTGAGAACAGTGACCAGAACGGCGATGGCACGCCGAGGACGCATTGACAATCTTCTCCGGCACACGGGAAACTCCCTACAAACGTGAAAACGTGGCTTCTAAAAACCCACTGATGCTTCGACCGAATCGAAAATTGGCAGAGCACCAAGCCACCGATCAGGGTATATTTCAACATTCTGCACGTCAATGTGCACTATTTCGTCGTTTCCGTTTTTTCGGGCAAATTCATGCTTTCCAAAACCGCCGAATACGCCCTTCGCGCCGTCGCTTGCATGGGTGGCCAGCCTGGGGAACCCGCTTCGGCGGACCGTCTGGCCGAGCAGACGAAGGTGCCGCGCCGCTATTTGACCCGCGTGCTTCAGGATTTGGCCGCGGCCGGCCTGGTGCGTTCGCGACCAGGGCCGGGAGGCGGGTATGAACTGAGCCGCTCGACGGACGAGCTGACGATTCTGGACGTGGTCAATACGGTCGCACCGATCGAGCGGATTCGCCGCTGTCCGCTGGGGCTGAAGTCGCACCACAAGCTCTGTCCGCTGCATGCCGAACTCGACAAAGCCTACGCGGCGACCGAAGCCGCGTTTGCCGGCGTGACGATCAAAGCGCTGGTCGAATCGACCAGCGAGATCATCCCCCTGTGCGAATCAAAATAGTCGCGTAAGCTTCCAGCTTGCGTTCCCAGCCAGTGGCGTAAGCTTCCAGCTTGCGATCCGGATGTCACGCACAGCGTGACCGACTGGTTGCCCCATCGCTAAATGTCATGTCTGCGACTCGTTCCCAGGCTCCGCCCTACGCCGTGAACGATCTATTAGCGGTAGGGCGCGAGCCCTCCGGTGTGTTGGCAAAGAAGCGGAACCGGAGGGCTTGCGCCCTGCCGCTAAAACCTCGTCAAACACAGGAAATAGATCGTACACGGCGTAGGGCTCCGCCTGGGCTGCGCGGAATTGATTGTTGCAGCCTATCCGAATCTTAGGCGGAAACCGTCCCGCAGCATTTGCCCAAAGGGCATCCACAACATAGCCTGGGGTCAGGGAACGAGCGCAGCGGAGTGACCGCCACCCCAGGGAAAGAAAGCCAAACCCGCTCTCTCCCCCTTTCGATCGGCCGGCGGCTGAGCCGCCAGCCGATCGAAAGGGGGAGGGGTTTCGGTGGATCGTGGACCTGGGGTTACGCCCGGATTCGCTGGGGCTCATCCGGTCTCACCCCAGGCTATGTTGTTGATCGCCTTTGGCGAACCGAACCGAGTGAATCTCCACCCACCACGGAACAACAACGACCAAAGTCTTCGCCGGCACAACGCATGAAATCGCGGGCATTCTGCGCAGCTCAGGCGGAGCCTGGGAACAAGTCTTGAAGCTTCCAGCTTGCGATCCGGAAGTCACGCACAGCGTGACCTACACCGCTTGAGCCGCCTCCGCGATGTCTTCGAGCATCGCGTCGAAGGCTTCCGACGGTTCGATCTCGGCATCGATCGTCAGTGCAAACAGTGGCCGCTTGGCGATCCGGTCGGTCTGCAGCTTGACCAGATCTTTTTGCGTGCAGACGAGAGACCTCACGTCATCCAAACCGTCGGCCCAGAGATTGAGTTGCTCGATCGTGTCGCGATCGTATTGGGCGTGATCTGGCAGCACCTTTTCGGCGACGACTTCGGCGCCCACATCTTCGACGGTTCGACGGAAGGCGGCGGGATTGCCGATGCCGCTGATCAATGCCACACGCTGACCGCGCAAGGCGTCGACGGGCGTACGTTGATCGGGGTGCTGCAGTAAACCGCTCGGACGATGATTCGAACGCAGGACCAACAGGTCTCGATTGCACGAACGGATCGTCTGCATCACTGCCGCGACGTCTTCTTCGGCGACTTGATCGCAACGCGTCAAGATCGCGACGTGCGCACGCTCCAGGCTTGCGATCGGCTCGCGCAACAATCCGCGTGGCAACAGGTGTCCGTAACCGAACGGGCACGTCATGTCGATCAGGACGATGTCCAGGTCCCGATGCAGCCGGCGATGTTGGAATCCGTCGTCCATCAGAATCAATTGCGATTCGAGTTCTTCGACGGCGATCCGTGCAGCCTCGACGCGATCGGGGTTTTGCACGTGGGGGACATCCGGCAACCGCTGGTGCAGTTCGGCGGCTTCGTCATTTTCATCCGCATCGCCTCGACCATAACCGCGTGAGACGATCGCCACGCGGACACCGTGCTTGCGGAACCGCCGCGCCAGATCAGCGACGACGGGAGTCTTTCCCGTTCCACCGGTCGTCAGGTTGCCGATACTGATCACCGTGGCGGCGCAGTGCTGGACGCCGTGACCTTGATCGAAGCGGCGATTTCGTCGCGCCACGACGACGGCGTAGGGAACCGCTGCGGCCGATAACCCGGCTCGCATTAGCCCGGCGAATAGACCGCGACGCCGGCCGCTCATGATCGATCGATAATCCAACGCGGATGACTGGGGGTGTTGGCGGGGCGGGAGTCGGGATTGGCAACGTTGTGAAGAATTGATTTCAGTGTTTTACAACGCTTTAGCGGCAGTCCGCGAGAGGCCTGTCGATTTGGTCGATGTTCCGAATTCAACGCGATGACGCTAGCCCGACGCGTCAGCGAGGGGCGCCGCGTGGCCTCTTGCCATGCATGCGTGCTCAATCGGGTTGCCGAATCCAGTGACGGGGACGCTCGGCGGCACCACTGCCGGCTTGGTCATCCGGGGGCGGCAATTGCGACAGCACCGAGAAGTCACCGGATTGGCTGGACCGAGCGGGTTGACCGACGGCTGCGGAGCTTGCCAGTTGGGCGCCGGGAGGTGTGGCGGGATGGTTGGGGGACGCGGCCGAGTTTGGCGTCGAGGCGTCAGCCAGCGAAGGGGGCTCGCCGATCGCGTTCTGGTAGACCCATTGTTTGCCATCGGGGGAGATGGCTGCGGGAGGAACGCTGTCGGTGTGCAGGTCTGCGATCGCTTGATCCACGTACCGGGTCTCGGCGAACACGCGTTCCAGTTCGGCCAGCCGCTGTGCTTCTTCCGGGCTGGTTGCTTGGTCGGCGACCGCTGCGGTGGCGTTGAAACGGTTTTCGTAGAAGGGGTCTCGATCCACCGGCACGGCCAGATCCTGGTAGGTGAGCGGCAATTGGCGCGGCTGAGTGGACCTTACCGGAGGCGAATAGTCCGTCCGCGGGTCGTAGACGACGGGGACTTGGACGTCTTCGGTCACTTCCCGGACCAGCATCTCGATCGACGCGTCATCAAACGGATCGGATTTGGTTTGCTTGGCCCCGTCATCGATGGCGGAGGCATCGGGCAGAGTTGGCTTGCGAAACGGCAGGGAGAAGAGGATCCCGCCGCCCAGAATCAGAATTCCGAGAGAGGTGCGTCGCACGCGAAAACCTGGGGCTGGAGAGGAAACGGAGAGGGCTCACCGCCGGAGCGGGTGAGGTTGGGCCAGTTTCTTCCATGAAGGTCAAGGCGCTTCGTGCGATTGAATCCTTTCGTCACGTCCGACACCTGCGGCCCAGCCTGGTCGGGCAATTCCGCCGGATCATCGAAGCCGCCCCCCGGTCCTGACGGTTGGGAAAACACTGCGGCATCGGTGGTGGCTGTGCCCTACGAAAAACGGCTCGCCGATGATACGCTTTCCCGTTTCACACACGCCCCCTGTTTGAACAGAGCCATGGAAGCTGGGATTGTTGGATTGCCGAACGTTGGCAAGAGCACGCTATTTAACGCGTTAACGAGCTCGCAGGCCGCCCAAAGCGAGAATTACCCGTTTTGCACGATCGAACCCAACGAGGGGATCGTCAATGTTCCCGACGAACGTTTGGGGCGAATCACCAAGTACATCGTTCCCCAAAAAACGATCCCGCCGCGCTCAAGTTGGTCGATATCGCTGGGATCGTCAAAGGCGCCAGCGACGGCGAAGGCTTGGGCAATAAATTTCTCAGCCACATTCGTCAGGTCGACGCGATCGTTCAAGTCGTGCGTTGTTTTGAAGACGCCGACGTGATTCACGTTTCGGGTACCGTTGATCCGCTGGCCGACATCGACACGATCGAAACCGAGCTGGTTCTGGCGGACCTTCAGACCCTGGAAAACGCCCTCGCCAAAGCCCAGCGGACGGCCCGCAGTGGTGACAAAGAGGCGAAGATTCGGGTGACCGCGATTGAGAAATGCAACGCGCATCTGGAATCCGAGCAGCCCCTGCGAACGCTGAATTTGACTGAACCGGAATCCAAATCGATTCACAGTTTTGGATTGATGACGGCCAAACCGATCTTGTACGTCGCCAACGTGGACGAAAACGACTTGGAAGGAAAAGATCCGCTGGTGGCCAAGGTTCGCCAGCATGCCGAGACGTCGGGCGCCAACGTGGTCTGCGTCAGCGCGAAACTGGAAGCCGAATTGGCGGAACTGGACGACGCCGATCGCGATGAAATGTTGGCCGACGTGGGGTTGGAAGCGCCGGCGCTGAGCACGATCGCGCAGGCCGCCTACAAGACCCTGGGGTTACAAAGCTACTTCACCGCGGGCGAAAAAGAGGTCCGGGCCTGGACGATCCCCGTCGGCGCGACCGCTCCCCAGGCCGCCGGCGTGATTCACAGCGACTTCGAAAAGGGGTTCATTCGCTGTGAGGTCTACACCCTCGAAGACCTGGAAACCTACGGCAGCGAGAAAGAAATTCGCCAAGCCGGTAAACTACGCGTGGAAGGGAAAGACTACGTTATGCAAGACGGTGACATCTGTCATTTCCTTCACAAAATCTGATTCGGCCACCCTCAACTACGAAGCACTTCCGCTCAGGTATTCATGACTAAGATGCTGATTCCCATCCTCTTTGCCCTCGGCACTGCACTCTTCTGGGGCTGCTACGGACCAACCATTGGCAACGCACAGGCACCGCGGATCGATGGGAAACCGTTGCTACCGCCCGATGGCTGGACGCCGTTTAAGCCCTACGTGTTCATCGGGATCGCATATCTGGTGATCGCGATTGCCGGCGGGTTGGCGATGATGAAATTCAAGGGCGACAGTTTCAACTACTTCGCGCCGGTCCCCGGAGTCGATGGCCTCTCGCATTTCATGACCGCGAAATGGGGATTCCTGGCCGGCACCCTCGGGGCCTTCGGCGCGCTCTGTCTGACGACCGCGATGATGACCAGTCGCGGCAACGCGTTGTTGGTGATGCCGATCGTCTTCGGCGGTGCCGTTTCGGTCACGGCAATCGTTTCGATCATTAAACTGCGCGGGCACGGCCCCTTGGAAATCAACCCGTTGCTGTGGGTCGGGATGGGCTTGACCGTCGTCGGTGTCGTCTTGGTGGCGATGAACACGCCGCACGGGCACGCGCCCAAAAAGGCGGCCGCCCCGGCCACCGAGTCGATCGCAACGGCCGACGCCGCCGACCCCGAGAAACCGGAATCCACGGAAACGTTGTGAGATGAACGCTTCACCGACCGAATCACGCGACCGGGTCAAAGCCATCGACCATCAAGTCGCGCATCTTTGGATGGTGCGAACATTCCTCAAGCACGCCGACGAAGCGGAAGACGACGAAGAACTGCGGAGTGTCGTCAGAGACATTTATGACTTCATCCTGGCGGTCGGACCGATCGACGACGTCCAGGACGATGCGGTCTATCTGAAGATGGCCAAGAAGAAACTCTCCAAACTCCGTAAAGCCACCGAGTTGTACGAGGAGATTCAACCCGAAGTCAGCGGGCACACGAACTTTGTGATGGCCGCCAAGTCACTTCGCCTGGCGCTCGACGCCATCACCCACATCGTCATTCCCCCCGTGGCGTAAGCTTCCAGCTTGCGTTTCCGTCCAGTGGCGTAAGCTTCCAGCTTGCGTTTCCGTCCAGTGGCGTAAGCTTCCAGCTTGCGTCTCTTGGCCCCCCCTGGGCCAAACCCTAACCGCCCCAACCACCACGGCCCCGTCCTTGCCCGATTCCAAATCCAAGACGAAAGATTTTATTGATCCGACGTTTCTGTTTCGGTTTGAAGTCGAGATCCATCGAGCGGATTTGGCTTGGACCTCCAAGGGCCTGAAACTTCCCGAGAGTTGCCGGATGCCATCGTTCGGGGCGCTCGGTGGACGCAAGGTGTTTGCCGATGTGCGTCTCGGCTGGTCCGAAGACGGGATCGGGGTCCAGATCCTGGTCAATGGAAAGCGGCAAGTGCCCTGGTGCCGCGAGACGCGACTGGATGAAAGCGATGGCTTTCATTTGTGGTTGGACACGCGATGCAGCCCCAACATTCACCGCGCGACACAATACTGCCACCGTTTCCTTTTCATGCCTGCCGGTGGTGGACCGAGACGCGAACGACCGATCGCGTCCCTGATCGAAATCCACCGCGCCCGCGGCAACCCCAAGTCGATCGCGGCCGACGCATTGTCGATCAAAGCGTTCGCGCGTCACGACGGCTACGAGTTGTGCGGCCTGATCCCCAGCTCCGCGCTGACGGGATTTGATCCATCCGATCAATCACGCCTGGCGATCTACTACGCCGTGATCGATCGCGAACTCGGCTGGCAAACGCTCGGCGCCGGCCCTGAATACCCGGTCACCGAAGACCCCAGCCTGTGGGCCGACGCGGTGCTGGTTTAGTTGGTAGAAAAATGATGGGCAGAAAATGGACCATCAAAGGCAACGAGTCAGACAAGAAAATGGTTGACAGGAAAATGTCGGACATCGTCTGAAGACGGAAGTACTGAAACTTGGAACCTGAAACTTGAAACCTAAAACCCCCTCCCCGAAGGTCTCACCGTGAAGTTTCCGTTGCTGGTCGCTCTCTGCCTTTGGATGGCATCGATCGCTGTCGCCGATGGCCCCGCCGACAATCTCGCGGATTCGGTCCGGCCGATTCCGCCGCTGGGCGAGGACTTGGATGACGCACAGTCGCAACAACTGATCGACGCATGCCAGGACATCCGCCGGGCTTGGGGTGAATTGCTCGGGCGCGCAGAAGAAAAAGCTCGGTCGGGAAACAAGTGGCAACGGGCACAGCATCAGCAATCGCTTCAGACGCTGTCGGAGTTGACGCCAGAAATCCTGGTCTTTCCCCGTGCGGTCGAACTCGCGCTGGAGTTCAAACAGTTTTACCAACCGAACGATTTCAACAACGCGGTCTCGCTGTTGGAGGAGGCGAAACGTCGGATCGATGTCGCCGGCGTGACGCCGCAATGGAGTCGGGTCGTGGGGATCGGTGACGCAGAGAGCGAGCAACTGATTATCGGCGGCTATCAATCCAAGATCGATCGGTCGTACCAGCCCTACGCGGTGGTCGTTCCGGCCGGATACAGCCACGGTGACTCGCGACCGAGACGATTGGACATCTGGTTTCACGGTCGTGGCGAAACACTTAGCGAAGTCAGTTTCTTGACCAAGGGACGCACCTCAGCCGGCCAGTACACTCCCGCCGATACGTTTGTCTTGCACCCTTATGGCCGCTACAGCAACGCGTTCAAATTTGCCGGCGAAGTCGACGTGTTGGAAGCGCTCGAACACGTCCGCGACCACTTGCCCGTCGACCGGTCGCGCACCAGCGTACGCGGTTTTTCGATGGGCGGCGCCGCATGCTGGCAGTTTGCGACTCATTACGCCGATCGCTTTTTTGCCGCCAATCCCGGTGCGGGGTTTTCCGAAACGCCTGAGTTTTTGAAGTCGTTCCAAGGCGAAGACCTTTCGTCGACTCCGGATTACCAGCGGACGCTTTGGCGACTCTACGATTGCCCCCACTGGTCACGCAATCTGGTGCACTGTCCGACCGTCGCCTACAGCGGAGAAATCGATCGCCAGAAACAAGCCGCCGATGTGATGCAGGCGTCGTTGGCCCGGCACGGTATCGATTTGGTGCACGTCATCGGACCGCAAACCGCGCACAAAATCCACGAGGATTCCAAGGTTGACATCGAAGCTCGGATGAATGCTCTGGCGGCATCGGTCCAGCCGACGGTGCCACGGACGATCGATTTCACGACGCAGACCTTGCGTTACAACCGCATGCACTGGGTCACCGTTGACGGTTTGAAGAAGCATTGGGACACCGCGCACGTTCAGGCGAAATTCATCGACGCGGAAAGTCAGACACGCATCGCGGTGGAGACATCCAACGTGACGCACCTGCGGTTGGACTTTGGCCCCGGACAGTGGCCGGGACTTCTGCCCGAGCGCCCCATCGTCGTCATCGATGGCTCCGAATGCCAAACGCCGGCGGTGCGATCGGATCGATCTTGGAACGCGGAGTTCGTCCTTCGCGACGGGCGTTGGCAGTCCGGCGAGATCGACGCGGCCGGCGTTCGCAAGCGACCGGGGCTGCAAGGACCGATCGACGACGCCTTCATGGACTCCTTTCTGTTTGTGCTTCCCTCCCAACCATGCGATGACCCCGCCCTTCAAGCTTGGGTGGCTGCCGAAGCCGAACATGCACAGATGCATTGGCGAAAGCACTTTCGCGGCGACGTTCAACGGGTGTTGGATCGCCAACTGACGAAAGAGCAAATCGCCACCCACCACTTGGTCCTGTTCGGCGATCCGGAATCCAATTCCGTGATCGCGCGACTCGCCGATGCCCTGCCCGTCAAATGGAACGACGACGCCATCCAGTTGGGATCGAAAACCTGGCCCCGCAAGGCTCACGCGGTCGCAATGATCTATCCGAATCCGCTAAGCCCCGACCGCTACGTCGTGCTCAACAGCGGCTTCACCTTTCGCGAATACGACTACCTGAACAACGCACGCCAAACGCCCAAGCTGCCCGACTGGGCGATTCTGGAAATCGAAGACGGCGCGACGATGCGAGATCCCGGCAAGGTTCAAGCGGCGGGATTTTTTGACGAACGGTGGAAGCCTTAAGGCGATGGTGACGGAGAGGCGTTGGGGGAGAAGGTGGAATGACGGATGGCAGAATGATACGGGGCAGAATGATGGGGAGAACACGCTGAGAGGGCGCGCTGCTTCACTTGTTCCCGGGCCCTAACCATCGCTGTGAAGCATTGATTTCCGATGGTCTTAGCGGAAGGGCGCAAGTCCAATGCCACTAACAAGAAGCACCCCGTTTGGTGTCAAAGTAAACCGAAGTGCCCACTGCGCGTCCGATGGCATGCACCACAAGCCCTACTCGATTCGCTTGAACGTCACAAGGATGTGTTGATTCTCTGGCGTGGACGTAAAGTCGGTGGGACGGTCCTTGTCGCTTCGCACAAAGCACAGCTTTCGGTTGGTTTTGCCGAGTTGATAGATCCCGACAAACTGATCGCCCCTGCCTCCGCCCTCGGTGGCGGTGAAATCGATGGTCTTGGGTTTCGCTGTCGGCGAGATCGTGCTTGTGCCCTTGCTTGTTTCCTTGTCTTCCGAACGCACGCTCCAGGTGCCGTCGTCGCCGTTGACGACCGTGAGTTTCTTCACGTCTTCGTCTTTGGCTTTGTTGCCGGCGATCACGAGCGACGTGACTTGCCAGGTGCCCTGGAGTTTCTTGCGATCCTTTTGGACGGCACGGTCGGACGCAACGTCCGCGTGCGAGGCGATCGGAAACGCAAACCCAACCACCAATAGCCCCATCACTAAACTTCGCATCGCACCGGTCCTCCACATCAAACAGACAACGAAAAACATCCCCGATTGTAAACGTTGCGCCATCCGCCAAGTCCGATCCCTTTTGGATTCGCGAATTCTTGTCATCCATTTTCTTGTCGCATTGCCACCTGCTCATCGGCGGCAATTCGCCAATTGATTTTTCGGGCGTGCCAGAGCGACGGGACGTCTACCCGGCACTCGCGTAGTGCCAACGTGATCAAGATCGCTTCGATATTGGCCAACGTGACGCAAACCATCGAAAGACGCACGAGCCAGGGGGTGATGCCGGCCATCCAGAGGGCTGTGCCGGGAATGATGATCAACCAAACCCCCTTGGCGGCCCAGGTGTGGTAGCTGGGCAGCCGCCTAAACTTGATCAGACAGGCCAGCCAATTCAACGCGTAACTCGTGATCGCCACCAGCATCCAATACTTCTCGATGGCGACCAGACCGGGCTGGTATGCAATCAACGCGATTAGCACGGACGAGTAGAAAACGGCGTCCGCGACCGTATCCAGACGTGCTCCGACGGTTGAGGTGACGTGGGACCGTCGGGCCAGAAATCCGTCCAACCATTCGGTGAAGACCAGAAAGATCGCCAAGGCGGCCAGCCAAGTCAGCTGCTGGGCGATCGCCAACGGGACCAGCGCCGGGGAGCCTACAATACGGGACGTGGTGATCACGTTGGGAGCCGTCAACCAACGGTCTGTTTCGGGTGCGATAGTCACGTTCCCTGCTCTCTCCCTGCTGCAACACCGCAGGCGGTTGGTGGGCTATCCAACGACACGAACCCGAGCATACCATTGATCCGGACACCACCCGAACCGAATCTTTGCGTACCTTGCAGGCCCACGACCAGCGACAACGATGAATCAGCAACCCAACAATCCGCTGCACGGAGTCACATTGGCAGACTTGTTGGAGCGACTGGTCGAACGGTACGGGTGGGAAGAACTGGGCAATCGGGTCCAAATTCGCTGCTTCACACACGACCCCAGTCTCAAATCAAGCCTGAAGTTTCTGCGGAAAACGCCCTGGGCCAGGGCCAAGGTGGAGCGACTGTTTCTGCGGTCGGTCTGCTACGAGAATCGAAACGTCGCTCCAAACTTTGGGAGCGGGGGCGATGTCGACGGACAGGATGGTGAAGACTGAGTGGGTTAGCCAGCGATGGGGGAATCGCAATCGGATGGCAGAATGATACGGGGCAGAATAATGGCTGGCGGATTGATAGGAGCGGCCGAACGATCGGCGGCCTGATGCGTTCGGTGTGCAACCCATCGAGTGGTTGGCCGGGGGAAGAAATCGTCGCTGCAGTGTTTTTGGGCGTTTGGTGGGGCGCGAAACACTGGGCCGACTGTGGCGGTCACAGAACAGTGCGGTCACAGAACAGTGCGGTCACAGAACGGACCGCGGAGAAAGAAGTAGCGAGGACTGGACTTGAACCAGCGACCTATGGCTTATGAAGCCACCGCTCTAACCGACTGAGCTACCTCGCCAAGAGCGGGACAGTATGCCAAAGCCGGCCAAGCCTGACAAGCCTCGTCTTGAACTCTCCCGCGGACGTTCTCCGACGGGAAAATCTTCGTCCTTGATTCACCCCACCGGCCGGCCTGACGGCAACGCACGGGCGTCATCGGTCACTCCCGTCAGCCCCATCCTGACCGGTAACCAGATCCTGCCCGGCCACTAAATTCTGGAACGCCTGTTCGGAGAGCACCTTGACCCCCAATTCGTTGGCCTTGGTCAGCTTGCTGCCGGCTTTTTCACCGGCGACCAAAAAGTCCGTGTTTTTGCTGACGCTGCCCGACGCTCGGCCGCCCAGTTCCGTGATCAGTTTTTTGATCTCGTCCCGCTTGTAGTGTTTCAGGGTCCCCGTGACGACGAGGGTTTTCCCTTCCAACAAACGACCACCTTCGACCTCGACAGGTTCGGGGTCTTCCAATTGGACGCCTTCGGCTGCGAGTTCGTCGAGCGTTTTCCGGCCGTAGTCGCTGTGCAGAAATTCGTGCAAACTTTTGGCGATGCGATCTCCGATTTCGTGCAGGTCCGCCAGATCTTCGACCGATGCCTCGCGGAGCTTTTCGAGGGTGTGGTACTTCGCCGTGATCAGCGACGCGACGCGCGGACCGACGTGCCGAATGGAAATCGACGACAGCACTCGGGCCAGCCCGCGATCACGGCTCTTGTCGATTCCCGCGATCAGGTTTTCAGCATTTCGCTCGCCGACCTTGACGACAATCAATTTCCCGTCTTTCCCTTTTCGTTGTTTCAGCCAATCCAACGACGCGACCTGGTCGACCGACAGGCGATACAGGTCGGCATAGCTGTGTAGCAGACCGTGGCCGAGCAGCAGGTCCACGACTTCCTCGCCCAGTCCATCGATGTCCATTCCGGGCCGGCTGCCGAAGTAAATCAATCGCTGTTTCAGCTGCGCAGGGCATTGGGGATTGGGGCATCGGATGTAGACTCCCCCGTCGTCGCGAACCAAGTCCGTTTCGCACTCGGGGCACGTCTCGGGAAAACGATACGGCGAAAGCTTTCCCTTGCGCAGGTGTTTTTCGACGCGAACCACCTTGGGGATGATCTTTCCCGCTTTTTCGACCACCACGACGTCGCCGATTCGCACGTCCAATCGTTCGATCTCGTCGGCATTGTGCAGCGAGGCGCGTGAGACAGTCGTGTCGGCGATATCCACCGGTTCCAGGTGAGCCACCGGGGTGACGGCCCCCGTCTTGCCGACTTGAACACTGATGTCGTTCAAACGTGTGACCGCTTCGTAACGTTCGAACTTATAGGCGATCAACCATCGCGGACTCTTGCTCCGCATGCCCAGTTTTTCACGCTGCACGAAATCGTTGACTTTGAACACAATCCCGTCGACCTCAAACGGCAGGTCGGGCATCCCCTGTTCCAGTTCATCGACCGCCTCGATCACCGCCGCGGCACTGGGAAAGACGTGGACATCGGGTGTCATCGGAATGCCATACGCCGCGATTTCCTCCAGAAACTGCATGTGATTTTTTGCGGCCAACCCATCGACTTGTCCCACGCCGTGGCAAAAGAATCGCAGATTGCGTTCGGCGGCGATGGCCGGATCGAGCAACCGAATCGTGCCGGCCGTGACGTTGCGGGTGTTCTTGAACGGCTCGGCTCCCGCGGCGACTTGGCGTTCGTTCAAGTCGGCCAGGTCCGTGTTGGTCATGTAGACTTCGCCGCGGACCTCCAAGACCTCGGGCGCCTTCTTTCCCTTGATGCGAAGCGGCAGATCACGAACGGTCCGGATGTTGTGCGTGATGTCGTCGCCGACGGTCCCATTGCCTCGCGTCACCGCAAGCTTCATCTCGCCATTTTCGTAGCGCACCGAGGCGGCGACCCCATCGATCTTGTATTCCATCACCCACTCGATCGGCTGGCCTTGGAGCAGTTTTTCGGTGCGGTCAAAGTAGGCTTTCAATTCCTCGCGGCTGTACGTGTTGTCGATCGACAGCATGGGGACCGAATGCGGAACCTGGACCAGATGCTCGACCGGTTGATCGCCGATGCGTTGGGTCGGCGAGTCGGGCGTGAGCAGATCGGGGTGCTCGGTTTCCAGGTCTCGCAATTCTTCCAGCAGCCGATCGTATTCCAAGTCACTGATCGACGGTTTGGCCGACACGTAATACGCGTGGTCGTGACGACGAATTTCATCGCGAAGAACTTGGACGCGTTTTGCCGGAGTCGTCATGGAATCGGTTGAAAAAAGGTCGGTGGCAGACAAGGGGGCGACGTAATTTACCGCGTCACTTCGGGGGCTCGCCACGGGGCACGGTTTGATTACGATACGTGGCGCACGTGAATTCCCCGTCTTCCCCGCTTGTTGCAAGGATTGTCCCATGGCTCGGCTCGCCCACCACGTTTTTTTTACGCTGAAAGACAACAGCCCGGCAGCGGTCGACCACCTGGTTGCGGACTGCCAGAAGTACCTGGACGATCACGACGGGGTCATCGGGTTTTCGGTCGGTCGCCGAGACACCGAGCTAGACCGGCCGGTCAACGTGAAGTTTGACGTTTCGCTGCACGTGATCTTTCGCGATCGCGCGACCCACGACGTGTACCAAACGGCCCCCCGGCACCTCGAATTCATCGAGCGTCAGAAAGAGAACTGGGCCACGGTTCAGGTCTGTGACAGCCTTTTGGAAGACTAGAGCCCCAGCACCTTTCGATAAACATCCGCCGTGCGACTTGCCATCGCGACGTCTGAGAAATCTTCAGCGTGACGCTCGATCGCAGCGTCGGACATCTGTTGCCAGTCGTGGACGCCCGAGATCAGCTCACCGATTTTCTCGGCCAGACTTTCCGCGTCGCCGGGTTCGGCAAGCAGCCCCTGTGCGCCGTCGGTCAACGCTTCGGGCGTTCCCTCGACCCGCGTGGCGATGACGGGAAGACCTGCGGCCATGGATTCGAGCACCACCATCGGCAACCCTTCTCCGTACAGACTCGGCAACACCATCGCGTCCAACTTGGCCAGTTCGCCCGGCACGTTACGGGTGAAGCCGACTCGCTCGACCAGTCCCGTGATCTGCAGCTTTGCGATCAGGTCTTCGATCGATTCCTTGTAGGCGTCGGTTTCGAAGGGTCCGATGATCCGTAATCGAACGTCGTGTTGGTCACGCAGTTTTGCGATCGCTTCCAAGGCAATCTCCAGTCCCTTTCGCGGTCGCATCAACGCAACCATGCCGAGCACCCAGCGTCCGCCGACGACCGGGGTAGCCGATCGCGGAGGGCAGATCGCCGGCACGCCGTTGTGCACCACGGTGACATCTTCTTCGTGACAACCGCGGCGAATGCAATCCAATCGCAAACTTTCCGAAACGGTGATCAGGTGGCTGCATCCCCGCAGCGACAGTTTTTCGACTGCGGCGTTGGCATGATTCGTCAACGGCTTGGACGAATCACGAGCCGTGGGACTGTGAACGTGATAGACCCACGGCAGCTCGGTCAGTCGCGACGCCAGGGACGCGATCATCGCCGTTCGCGGCGTGTGTGCGTGTAGCAAGTCATACCCGTTCTCTCGGACCAGTCGGCGGACCCGCCAAGCGGCGCGGACGTCCAGCCGGTTTTTCATGTCCGCGCGGAAACAGCGGCCCCAGGCTCCGCCGTGTTCGACGAGCGTTTTGGCAAACTTGCCTGGTTTCACGCACGCGAAATCGGCATCGACGGCGAATCCAGGCAAGCAGCGACCCAGGTGGGACTGAACCCGTTCGGCCCCCGCGAAATGTTCTCCGTTGACGATGTGCAACACGCGAACGGATGCTGTCGCCGCGCGGCCCCCCGCCAGACTCGAATCCTGCTCCGCCGGACCAGAGGCCTGCGGATGGATGACGATCGGAGTCGTGGGGAGTGGTCCGGTCGAGCTTGATCGGCCGAGATTTCCAGCTTGCATGATGGCGTTGGGGGTAAAAGAACGGGCTCCAATGACCTGTCTTCAACAAGCTGCGTCGCGATTCCACCGTGCCGCGATCAAATCGGCCGGCCGCGTGCGAACAGACACCCAGGCGGCAGGTCGAGGGATAGGATTTGCAGATTAAACCGGTTAGTCGGGATGCCGAATCGTCCGCCTCGCCTCTGGGGAAAACGGCCGGATTCGGCTACAGTACGCGTTTCCCTGAACAGCCCTTCCTCCCCAGACCAGCCCAGAAACCTTGAAAGCCTCCATCGTTCTTTTGCCCGGCGACGGCATCGGTCCCGAAATCACGCAGCAAGCCAAACGTGTTCTCGAAACGATTGGTGAGATTTTCGGTCACGAATTCACTTTCCAATCGCATTTGATCGGTGGGATCGCGATCGACGAAACCGGTGACCCGCTGCCGGAGGCGACCGTTCAGGCCTGTCGAAATGCCGATGCGATCCTGTTAGGCGCCGTCGGCGGTCCCAAGTGGGATGACCCGTCGGCTAAGACGCGTCCGGAAGCGGGACTGTTGAAGATCCGCAAGGAACTCGGACTGTTTGCCAACCTGAGACCGATCAAGTTGTTCGACCAATTGATCGACGCCTCGCCGCTGCGTCGCGAGATCATCGAGGGCACCGACATTCTATTTTTCCGCGAGCTGACCGGCGGAATTTATTTCGGCGAATCCAGTCGCAGCGGGTCCGGTAAAGACGAAACCGCCAGCCAGGCGATGGTCTACAGCGTCGGTGAAGTCGAGCGCATCGTTCGCCTGGCCGCCCAAGCCGCCAAGGGACGCGACAACCGATTGACCAGTGTTGACAAAGCGAACGTGCTGGAGCCGAGCCGGCTGTGGCGTCAAACCGCTGCACGCGTGATGGCCGAAGAGTTCCCCGAAGTCGAATACGACGTCGTGCTGGTCGATGCCATGGCGATGCACCTGATCAATCGCCCGTCGGATTTCGACGTCGTCGTCACCGGCAACATGTTCGGTGACATCTTGACCGACGAAGCGTCGATGTTGCCCGGTTCGTTGGGCATGCTGCCGAGTGCGTCGCTGGGCAGTGACGGTCCCGGTTTGTACGAACCGATCCATGGTTCGGCCCCCGACATCGCGGGCAAAGGGATCGCCAATCCGCTGGCAACCATTTTGGCTGCGGCGATGTTGCTGCGTCATTCGTTAAACGCGGACGCCGAAGCGGTCGCGATCGAAACGGCCGTCGGTGATGTGCTGGCCGCCGGTCTGCGAACCGCCGACATCGCCCGGGGCGGCCCTTCGGTCTCCACCGAAGCGATGGGTGACGCGGTCGTCAATCAACTCAAGCAGTGATGGGGCTGCAATGATTCTGTAGCCGGACGTTCTGGCAACGCCGGCTACCCATTGCCATGCACCGGGAACCCTGATGAACGACACTCTTATTCAACCAGAAATCGGGATGCTTGCGAGCACCGTCTGGTTGTCCACGCGGGCGATGATTCTCGTTGCGGTGATCCTGTCCGCGCTGGGCATCGCCTCGTTGGTCGGTTTTCTGTTGTCACGTCGCGAAACGATGGGCGTCGAATCGGCCATCGTCCGACGGTACAACCAAAAGCTCCGTGTCTGGTGGCTGATGACCGCGATCTTCGTCTTCGGCTTCTTACTGCAGCGAATCGGTGTCGTCATCCTGTTCGGGTTCGTGTCGTTTTGGGCGCTGCGAGAATTCATCACGATGACACCGACGCGGCGCGGAGACCACCGCACGTTGTTCTGGGTGTTCTTTGTGTTCACGCCGCTGCAGTACATCTTGATCGCCCTGGGAAGCCATCCGCCCAGTTTCGTTCCCCAGAACGACTACTACGGCTTGTACAGTATCATGATCCCGGTGTACGCCAGTCTGTTCATTCCGGCCCGTGCCGCGATCGCCGGTGACTACAAACGGTTTCTCGAACGGAGTGCGAAAATCCAAGCCGGATTGCTGATTTGCGTGTACGCGCTCAGTTACGCCCCCGCGCTGCTGGATCTGGATCTGGTTCGAACCGGCGGCGAGCCGTGGCACGGCAGCAACGTCAGCGTGTTGATTTTTCTGGTCGTGATCGCCCAGTTGGCTGCCGTGCTCGAACGCGGCTGGACCAAGTTGGCCGGGCGGCATGTCATCGCGGAAAAGATCAACGGGTCACGAACCTGGGAAGGCGTGCTGGGTTCAATGGTGACCACCGGGTTGATCGCCGCGGCGCTCTCCTGGGCGACTCCGTTTTACCCCTGGGAAGCCGGTGTACTGGCTGCCGTCGTCACCACCATGGCCTGCGGCGGCGCGATGACGATGAGCGCCATCAAACGCGACCGTGGCGTCACCGATACGGGAACGCTGGTCCAAGGTCACGCCGGCGTGCTCGATCAAATCGACAATATCTGTTTCGCCGCACCGGTCTTTTATCACCTGACTCGCTACTTCTTTTCAGCCTAATGACGCTGCGACTGTTCGATACCCACGCGCACCTGAACGTCGATGCCTTTGCCGAAGGTTTGGACGAGACCGTCAGCCGCGCGCGCGACGCCGGTGTAGAAGCGATCATGGTGATCGGGATCGATGTCGCAACCAGTCGCCGCGCCTGTGATCTGGCGGCCGAATACCCGGGATTCCTGTACGCCGCCGTCGGAATCCAACCAAACTCCGCCGCCGAAGCAGATGTCGGCGATTTCGCGATCATCGAAGAGTTGGCCGGATACCCCGGTGTCCGCGCGATCGGTGAAACCGGATTGGACTGTTACTGGGACGACACGCCGATCGAATTACAGCACGTGTATTTTGATCGACACATGCAACTCTGTCGTGACACTTCGCTGCCGATGGTCATCCACATGCGCGACAGCGGTGATTTGATCGTCGAACAATTGAAACGGCAAAGCTCGGTCCCGCCGGGCATCATGCATTCCTTCACCGGCGATTGGGCGTGCGCCAAAACGTGCTTGGATCTCGGGCTGCACATCAGCTTTGCCGGGATGGTGACCTTCAAGAAAAGCGACGACCTGAGAGACGTTGCCCGACAGGTTCCCGCAGACCGCTTGCTGGTCGAAACCGATTCGCCGTACCTGAGCCCCGAACCCCTGCGAGGCAAACGGCCGAACGAACCGGCGCGGGTCGAACACACGCTCCGTTGCTTGGCCAAGCTTCGTGGCGTTTCGGCCGAATCGTTGGCGGAAACCACGACCGAAAACGCCCGGCGTTTGTTTCAACTGCCTTAGCGCTGCGTCAACTTTCGGATTGAGGGTGCCGTGAAAAAGGGGCTGCGGAAAAGGGGTCAGGTACGAATGGCACGGGCTTAAGCAACAAGGGATTCGGTAACCGTGGGTGTTTCGCCTTGAGGCAATTTCCGGTCGCTGCTACGCAGCGACAGTGGGCGGCTAAAGCCTGCACACCAACACGTATCCCCATGCCATTTGTATCTGCCCCCTTTTCCGCTCGACAACCGAACAGATGAGAAGGGCTCGCGCCATCTGCTAACATAAGGCCGCAATGGTGATGCTCGCAAAACGATGCCCCAAGGATCTCGGCGCGATGGAATTGGACCAACTTCGATACTTTTTGCAAGTCGCCGCGGACGGCAATTTCACCCGTGCGGCGGAGCATCTGGGAATCTCTCAACCGGCGCTGAGTCGATCGATCGCACGCCTGGAAGAGGAGATCGGGCAGCCGGTGCTCGAGCGCCAATCCAAATGTGTCTCGCTGACCGATGCCGGCAAGTTGTTGCAGGGCCGCGCCAAAGAGGTCCTGTCGATCCTGGAGGACACGCTCGCGGAGATCGTCGACGATGGGCAAGTCGGCCGCATTCGAGTGGGGGCCATCCCAACGATCGCGCCGTTTTTCCTGCCCGGACTGCTGCGCCGTTTTGCCGAAGACTTTCCCCAAGCAACGCTGGTCGTCCAAGAAGCAACCACCGACGAATTGTTGAAGGCATGCGCCGACGGACTCATCGATGTGGCGATCCTTGCGCTGCCGATTCAAGCGAAGTACCTGGAGATCGAGGAACTGTTCGAGGAGGAACTGCTGTTGGTGTTGCCACCGACTCACCCACTCGTCTCAAAAGAATCGATCGAGCTATCGGACATCGATCAGATCCCCTTCGTCTTACTCGGGGAAGCTCATTGCCTCTCTGACAACATTGTTTCGTTCTGCCGCAAACAATCCTTTCACCCGGTTTCCGTGGAACGCACCAGCCAAATGGCGACGGTCCAAGAACTCGTCTCACTGGATCACGGCATCTCGATGATCCCGATGATGGCCCGGCGATTGGATCAATCCGAACGCCGCGTCTACCGCTCCCTCAGCGGCGCCAGGCCGACACGCAAGATCGTCGCCGTGTGGAATCCCTATCGCTTTCAAAGCCGTCTGATGGAAGCGTTTCGCAAGACAGTACGGACGTACGCCGGAACGATTGAACAGGTGGCGGGAACGCCGTGACGGATCGATACGAATCGATACGCGATTCCCAATCCGTTGGTCGTGCTTTTGCGGACAATATCGCCGATGATGTGACCGTGTCGCATCGTCGCGAGATTCGCCGGTCGTTTTGGCCGGCCGCTCCATCGCTTACTTCTTAATCGCCGACTGAAACCTGAGACCGGATCGAATGTTCCTGCAACGTCCCGATGTGCTTGCTGTCTTCCTTGCCGCCGTGGTGATGTTCGGGACGAATCCCGGCCGGGCTGACGATACCGCGTCGAACGGCGGCGGAGCCATCGGCATGAACGTCGCGGACTTCACGCTGGACAACTGCTACGGCAAGCCTGTTTCGTTGAGCCACTTTGATGACCGCCAAGCGATCGCGATCGTCTTTCTCGGGACCGAGTGTCCGCTCGCCAAATTGTATGGCCCTCGGCTGACGGACATCCAACGGCGCTATGCCGATCGCGGAGTTCAAGTCATTGGGATCAATTCCAACACGCAAG
The DNA here is from genome assembly GCA_033042175.1 of Phycisphaera sp. RhM. Classification (GTDB taxonomy): domain Bacteria; phylum Planctomycetota; class Planctomycetia; order Pirellulales; family Pirellulaceae; genus Stieleria. The sequence continues at coordinate 49,455 of WCIL01000035.1, read as the reverse complement.
ACAGCATGACCGAACTGGCGGCTTACGTGCATCGCCACGCGATCGGTTTTCCGATGTTGAAGGACCCGGGCAACGTCGTCGCCGACGCGTTGGGCGCCACGAGGACGCCGGAGGTGTTCTTGATTGACCGCGAACACACGCTTCGCTATCACGGTCGCATCGACGATCAATATGGCGTCGGATACTCGCGTGAGCGTGAAGCCGAGCCGAAGTTGACTCGGGCGATCGATCAGTTGTTGGCGGGCCAGCCGGTCACCGAGCCGACGACCGAGCCGGTCGGCTGCCACATCGGACGTGTCAAACCGATCGAGTCGACGGGCGAGGTGACCTTTACCAAACACATCGCGCCCATATTCAATGCACATTGCGTCAGTTGCCATCGCGACGGCGAGATTGCTCCCTTCACATTAAACAGCTACGACGACGTGCTGGGCTGGGAAGACACGATCCTGGAGGTCATCGCCGACAACCGAATGCCGCCATGGTCGGCCAATCCGGCACACGGAACCTTTGCCAATGATCCCCGATTGAGCGAGCGGGAACGCGAATTGATTGAAACCTGGGTCGACAACGGAATGCCCGAAGGCGATGTCCGTGATCTGCCCACCCCGCCTGAATTTGTCGCCGGATGGCAGATCGACCGGCCGGACGAAGTCATCAAGATGCGCAACCAAGCGTTTCGGGTTCCCGCCGAAGGAATCATCGACTACCAGCGGTTTGTCGTCGATCCCGGCTGGGACGAGGACAAGTACATCGTCGCAGCGGAAGCGCGCCCGGACAAACGAAGCGTCGTGCATCACATTTTGGTGTACGTGATTCCCGAAGGCGAACGACGCGAGGATCTTCGTCAAGTCGTCGCCGGGTACGCGCCGGGCAGTCCGCCGATGCAGCTTCAAGACGGCGTCGCGCTTCGTGTCGAAGCGGGCAGCAAGTTGCTGTTCGAAATGCACTACACGCCCAACGGATCCGAGCAGGATGATCTCAGCTACCTGGGCGTCAAGTTCACCGACAAGCCAAACGTTCGAAAGCTGTTGCGGGGCCGCTTAGCGATCAACACCAAGTTTGAAATTCCGGCTGGTGAAGCCAATCACGTCGTTTCGGCGACCTACCACGCCCGCACCGAAGAAAATCTGATCAGCATGTCTCCCCACATGCACTTGCGCGGCAAATCTTTTCGTTACGTTGCCCATTTCCCCGACAATACGACAAAAGTGTTGCTCGATGTGCCGAACTACGACTTCAATTGGCAGCTGAAGTATGTGCTCGCCGAGCCGCTGCGAATTCCACGCGATACGCGGATCGAATGCACGGCTGTGTTCGACAACAGCGATTCCAACCTGACCAATCCCGATCCGACCAAACCGGTCCGCTGGGGGGATCAGAGTTTTGAAGAAATGATGATCGGGTTCATGGACACCGTCCCGATCAACGACGAATTTTAAGCTGTTGTGCAGGGTCGTAGCATTCCGTCTCTGCTCAATTTTCACGTAGTGGACGAGGCGACGAGTCCCCAGTAGTGGACGAGGCGACGAGTCCCCAGTAGTGGACGAGGCGACGAGTCCCCAGTAGTGGACGAGGCGACGAGTCCCCAGTAGTGGACGAGGCGACGAGTCCCCTGCCAATCGCGCACTGCACAGGACTCGTCGCCTCGTCCACGACCGCCTACCCGAAACGCAAGGTGACACGGAGCAGTAGTGGTCCGTCGGCAATTTGGCGTCTATGGGCGCTCCCCGCCGGCAGACTGGTTAGAATCTCAGCTGTTCTGTCCGTTTCTCTCGGTGGGTTGCCATGAAAACGTTTGTTTCGCTCGTTCTGCTGCTGTTGTCCTCGCGCGTTGTCCTTGCCGACGACCGGCCCAACATCGTCTTTTTCTTCACCGATGACCAGACGACCAGCACACTCGGGTGCTATGGCAACGATGTCATCCAGACGCCGAACATCGACGCGCTGGCGGCTCGCGGGACGCGGTTCGAAAACATGTTCGTCAGCCATTCGATCTGCTGGGTCAGCCGGACCACCATTCTGAGCGGGCTGACCGGCCGCAGCTATGGCTCACCGAGCAATCCCGAACAGGCACGGGCCGAAGCAGTCAACACGCTGTACTCGGACATCTTGCGGGAGCGTGGCTACCGGACCGGATACTTCGGCAAATGGCATGCGAAAATGCCCAGCGGCTACAAGCGGGAAGACCACTTCGACGAGTTTGAAGCGATCGGTCGCAACCCGTTCTACAAGAAACAACCCGACGGGAGCTTGCGGCACGAAACCGAAGTGATCGTCGACCGGGGCGTCGAGTTCATCAAATCGCAGCCGAAAGACAAACCGTTTGCGCTCAACATGTGGTTCAACGCCTGCCACGCCGAAGACGGTGATCGCCGCCCCGGGATCGGTCACTTTCCGTGGCCGCGCGTCGTCGATGGAATGTACGACGACATCGACATCGCCCCGCCACGTTTGAATGCTCCGGAGATTTTTGAAGCCCTGCCCGACTTCCTCAAAACGACCATCAATCGCGAACGTTTTTTCTGGCGTTGGAACACCGATCAAAAGTACCAAACCAACATTCGAGCGTACTATCGAATGGTCAGCGGGATCGACAACGCGATCGGCCGGTTCCTTTCGGAATTGGAAAAAGCCGGCTTGGCGGAAAACACGATCATCGTTTATTCGGCGGACAACGGCTATCACATGGGCAACCGCGGATTGGCCGGTAAATGGTCGCACTACGAAGAGTCGCTGCGTGTGCCGCTGATCATCGCCGACCCCCGCGCCGATCAAGCTCAAAAAGGCAAGGTGACCGACGCGATCGCCTTGAACCTCGACTTACCCGCCACGTTTGTTGACTGGTCCGGCGGAGAGGTTCCCGAGCGATACCAGGGACACAGCTTGCAACCGATTGTTTCCGGTGACAAACCGTCCGATTGGCGAACCGAATCGTTTCACGAACATTTTGCCGTCCGCACACGCATCCCGGCGTTTGAAGGCATCCGCAACGAACGCTTCAAATACGTCCGCTACTTTGATCACGGCAACCGCGAGTTCCTGCATGACTTGAAACAGGATCCTGACGAGTTGGTGAATTTGGCCGATGATCCCGCCCACGCCGAAACGCTCGCTGCGATGCGTGAGCGGACGGACCAACGAGTGAAAGAACTTGGCGGTCCGATCGACCCGTTGAACGCCCCCTTCACCGCGTCAACGGTGCCGCATCCCGAGGCATCCGCTGCCGTCTCGTTCCGACCGGGGAAAGACGGTTTTGTCAATTTGCTCAATGGCCGAAACTTGAACGGTTGGGCGGGTGATTCGAAATACTGGTCGATGCGTGACGGGACGTTGACCGGCGTCACCGACGGCTCGCTGAAGATGAATCGCTTCATCACCTGGAAGGGCTCGACGATTCGCAACTTCGACTTGCGCGTCAAAGTCAAAGTGTCGCCCGGTGGAAACAGCGGGCTGCAGTACCGAGGCACCTCACGCCCCGATCTGGGGCTGGACGTGGTCACCGGTTACCAGTGTGACGTCGTTGCCGACAACCCCAAGTACAACGGCATGTTGTACGAAGAGAAAGGGCGACGCATCCTTTCACACACCGGCGAAAAAGTGGTCATCGACCCGCAAGGACAGCCCTGGATCGTCGGCACGATGCCGGTGAAGGAATTTGCCGCCGACCAATGGCACGATTATCGCGTCTTGGTCCAAGGCAATCACCACCAGCATTGGATCGATGGTCAGATGACGGCGGACCTGATCGACTTGGATGAAAACGGACGATCGCTCGAAGGCGTGCTTGCCGTCCAAGTCCACGTCGGTCCGGCGATGACGATTCAGTACAAAGATTTCAAGATCAAGCACCTCCCGGATGACTTGCCGCTGACCCAACCGTCCGATGCGGTCATCCCGACCGGTGCCGTCGGCGTGCGGCCGCAAGGCCGTTTACCCAAAGACTGGAAACCGCCGGTTTACGGCGAATAGTGGGGTAAGCATCCTGCTTGCCGATGTGGGGTAAGCATCCTGCTTGCCATCGTGGGGCAAGCATCCTGCTTGCCGGCCGGATGTCCGCATCGCAAGCTGGAAGCTTACGCCACTTAGATTCGCTTTAGGAAATTCAGTCCGAAGCGACCGTAGTCCTGTCCGTCGACGTCTCCGTCGGCGTCGGCGTCCAGCGTGGGATCGAAGTCGCTCATCCCGGTTTGCTTGAGAAAGGTCAGTCCGAACCGTCCGTAATCCTGGCCGTCGACGTCTCGATCGCCGTCTGAATCCCCGAAGAATCGGAAGAAGTTGTCTGTGGCTTCGTTTCCGAAGACGTGATCTGCTGCGGTGCCGTCACCGTTGCCGTCGAGAACCATCGCGCCGGCGGTGATCAGACTTGCTTTCATCGTTAGTTGGTAATTCCCGTCCAGCAGCATGCCGCCGGGCCCGACCGACGGCCCGGGCAAGAACGTCAACACGAGTGTTGGCTGGGAATCGAGCGGATCGACATTCGCAGACACATCAACGCGTTGATGGGTATCCAGATTGATCAGCTCGAACGGACTGCCCCCTTCATCGTCGATCCGCACCGGTTGATCAAACCGGATGGCCAGCCGATCGAGCCTGGATCGTTGATCGTGACCGCCATTGATCACAATCCCGTCGACGATCGGAGGCGGTAGGGTTTCGAACGCTCCGATATCCACGTTCGCGGTACCGGATCGATTGCCGTCAATGATCCGCTCGTGGTGCGACCCGCGTTGATCGAATCTTAGTCGCTGTGAATCGGCATCGACGGCGTGCGCGTTGTCGCCGGCATCGATCGCGGGGCTGGCGTTGAGCAGGGCGTGGGTCCAAGTGGGTCCGCCGTTATCGGCCAGCGGCGCAAGTCGCGCGTCGACGCCAACAACATTCCCGTTTTCACCATGGACCAGCCCGCCTGCTGACGCGGCATCGCCGATCAAGTTGTAGGTACTTGTCGGGTCGAGCGGTCCGGTGTCGTTTGCGGTTAAGCCGCTGCGGAGATTTCCAGCGACAATGCTATTGTGGACAATCGTTGTTCCGTAGTTGCTGATCCCGCCGCTGCCGCCGCTGCCGTCGTTGTCTGCGTCAGCAATGTTACCGGTAATCGTCGAGTGACGAATCATCAGATCAGCACCGCGATTCTCAATGCCTCCCCCAGTGAAGAACGCTTTGTTGCCTGAGATCGTCGATTGTATGACCGCCAGTGGTTGCAATGAATTGTTGTAAATCCCACCCGCCGCATTGCCAGCGGCGTTGCCGTTGATAGTCGAATCAATAATCGATGCCGTGCCACTGTTATAGATCCCCCCACCATTGGAAGTGACGGTATTCTCGCTGATCGTTGATCGACGAACCGTCAGATTCCCGGAGACGGCGTTGAAAATTCCACCGCCATTGACTGCGACACCCGACGTCATGACCGTCTCTGACACCGTCAGATTACCGCTATTGTTGATTGCACTCGCTGCCGCATCACGGAGAGTCAGCCCCGAAATGTTCACCGTGACCGAATTTCCGACGGTGAAAATTCGAACTTGGTCATTGCCCGTGATGGCCAGTCGTTCCGCGCCGGGGCCTTCAATGGTCGTGGAACTTGTCAACGTTGGCAATGTGGTTGCACCGAGGGAAATCGTCCCACCGTTCAAGGTTGGATCGAACGTAATGACGTCAAGTCCCGGACGTGCGTTGGTCGCGTTGATCACTTCGCGAAGTGAATTCCCTGCCCCCAGTCCGAGCCCACCGTCGTCTTCGTCTAATAATGTGGTCACGACATTGTTCACCGGATCATGCTCATAAGCCCCGATGTCATAAGGCACATGCCGAAACGCGCTGACATAATCGTCATGAGGTGCATCCGTGTCGGTGCCGGCATCGTTAACCGGTGAGGCGTCAATCGGTTCGAAGAGCGTTCCGTCGGCGAACATCGGATCAAGACTGAGATTGAATTCGGCGTCTGCGGGAGTTCCATTGGCATTGGTCGTCGTGGCAGTTCCGAAGGCAGATGGATAATTCATCCAGTTGCCTCCGTCATTGCCGTACACGTCATTGAATCCGACCCGCCCGACGCTGGGCGTATACTCTGCACTGGCCACGACTCCCAACTGGTTGAAGGCGACCAGATTGTTTCGGATGACTCCCCCGAAACGGTTAATATCGTGTGAGATCCCAGCGCCGCCATTACCAACGACCGTGTTATTGACCAGCCGAGAATTCTGGTTGCCGTCAACCGATTGCGTCAGAAGAATCCCTGTGCCTGTGTTGTCGACGACCAAGTTGTTCGCATAGAAACCCGCCGTCCAAGCACTTCCAAAACTTTCGGGGTCATGGACTCCTGCCCAGATTCCAACTGCATTGTTGTGGATATGGTTCTTTGTCACGGCAGGGCTCGCGGTACCGCTGCTCGCATACAGCCCCCCCAAACTGTACGAGGAAGAGACCAGAATGCCGGCCTGTTGATGACCATGAATCTCGTTCTCGGTGATGGTCGGACTGGCGGTCGTTCCACATCCGAAGGTTTGATTGCAAGCACCGGCGGAAGAACCAATGTGGACGCCGTATCCGTTGTTGTCGTGAATCCGGTTGGCTTCGATTATCACGTTTTGGCGCAAGTACGAACCCCCTCTTCCGGCAACAAGCAGCACACCCCCAACCGCACTGTCGTGAACGTGCGAATCACGCAACGTAATGATCGGCAGGTCTTGAAACGACACGTCGATGCCAGTTGTCGCATAGGCAATTTCAACATGATCAAAGATTGATCTCGTTTGGCCTGACGCGTTGTAATCAATTCCGCCCCAGTCCCCTGACGCCGGCGTCGCCGCGGAACTGGTCAAGAGGATTTCGTTATCGGTCTGGCCTTCAGCGAGGACAGTGCCGGCGATCTTTAGTGAAGTCCCGGGATCGAAAAATAGACTTGCACCAGCATCGATCGTCCAGACTTCGCCGGCCGGAACTTGGACGTCGAAGGTCACGGTATAGTCGTCATCGGGCAACGTGCCCCAGATAAAGCCACCGATGGTGCGATCTTCAGCCGTGTCGTCATTCGCCACCCGCAGCGGGGCGGATCCGGAAACGAACCCGGTTGCCGAGGCGATCACGTCGGCTGATTGAGTCCCATCCACCAAGTAATCGTTGTGAGAAGCGATCTCAAACGTCGCCGAAGTTTCACCGATCGGGATCGTCACGGTTTCGCCGACCGTGAAGGCCGAGGAGTCGCTCGAAGAAAGGCTGACGACCAACGCGCTCTCCAAACCACGATTCCGCGTCACAGTTCCCGTCGCGGCACCGGGGCCATCGTTTTCGTTGATGACGGCGACGTCGATCCCGACGAGCAGAGTTTCTGGTTCGTTGTCGAGAACGGTGAAATCGATTCTCTGAGGAGCCACGCCGTCGGCCCCCACCGTGATGCCAACCGTTTGTGGACCGTCGATCTCCGTGTCATCTTCAATCGTCACCGGTACGTCGACGAACATCGCATCAACCGGAATGGTTACGGTGCTAGGCACGTTCGCCTCGCTGGTGTCGTTGCTGGACAACCAGACCAACAGCTCGCTGGTCAGATCCGCATCCGCCTCGCGCGAAACCCTCACAAACACTTCGTCGGATGTGCCCTCGACGAGTGTCGCATTGACCGTACTCAGCGACAGCGTTTCACGTTCGACGACGATATTGTCGAACTCCCACGCGTCACGGGCAGTACGATTGCCGTGTTGCTGAAAGAGCACCAAGAAGTTATCGACCAGCGACAGTCCGTTCGCGGCGGCAAATGCGGCCAGATCGTAAGACTTGTATCCACTGGAGTTGAGTAGATCGAGAATCGTCCAGGTCATTCCGCCATCGTCGCTCACCGCGACGACATCACGCCATGACAACCCATCGCCCCGCGTGCCGATCGCGGGAGAACTCGTTGTTGATCCGTCCGCGTCAAACGCATCAAAGTTCAGCTTCGCTCTCGTTTCGCCCGCAAAATCCAAATGCAAGATGGCCCGGTTGAGGCCGTCAATCGGATTTTGGTACGAGGCCTCGAGCCTGAGCCTTTCATCGACGACTGAGATTTCGCCGGTGCCGTAGCTGAGGAAATTCCAGGGATCGATTGGCAGTCCGTTGGCAAACGTCTCTCGGTATCCCAAGCGATAGGGATCATTGAAGTCGACCGCGGCGACGTATTGGTCTTCGGGGAATTGACCGGTCCCGCCGGCGCCATTTTGATCCAGGGGATTACCGCCGTGATCAAGGATTTCCGGGCCAACGGTCAGTTCATAGTGACCCAATCCACTCGGCGAAAAGCTGACGGTAAATTCCTGGCCGGATCCACTGATTCCAACCAACCGATCACTGATGTCAACGAATTCTCGCGTCAATTTCAAATCGTCTAGGCCGAACGTTGACGGATTGATCGGCTCGCTGAAGGTCAAGTCAAAGTGATCCAGCGGCCCCGGTGGACGCAATAGCCCGATGGGTGAATGGGAGACCACGCTCGGTGCCGTGGTGTCTGTGGTGACGCGAAAATCATCGTACTGGCGACCGTTACTCGGCCAGGCGTTGGTTCCGTACTGCTGGATCATGATCCAGAAATCATCCGTGTACGCGATTCCGATGCCCGCGATGACCGCGTCCAAGTCGATGTCGTACGAATCCCAATGGGAATCACTGAACAGCATGTTGAAGCTGTGCCAAGTTTGGCCCTGGTCATTGCTGAGCCGCAAGGTGTCGCCCGCGGTCGTCGAATCGCTTCTGCGATTTTCGTTGAACGCTAAACGCACGCCAGTCTTCCCGGCCAAGTCGATGGACAGAATCGCTTGATTGACAGAAGCTCCGCCCGGGTTGTCCATCCGCAGGACTTGTCGCCCGCCGTCATCGACCAACTGGATTCTTCCACCGGGTTCCGATCGGAAGAACCAGTTTCCGTTGAGTTCGTCGATTCCAGAGAACCCTTGGTAGTAGGGAAAAACGTCGCTGGGAACCGCGTCGAATTGAAAGGTTCCATGGAAGCGGTCTTCCGCATCCCCGTTGGCATTGTCGGCGTCTTGGTTCATCTGGTTACCGGACAGATCAAGCACATCCGGGCCGATCGACACCTGGTATTGTCCGGCTTGGCTGACCGCTGCATCGAAACTGATATTGAAGGTCATCCCGTCACCGGTATCGACCGGATCCGTACTGACGGGGACCTCACCCAGGGGGCCGAGTATCGTCACATCGGACGCGGTAAACGTGTCAGCGACGATCATTTCGTTGAATTGAATTTGCAACTGCGACAGCGGTGCCGTCGTCGAACCGTCAGGGGTCATCGTTGCGCCCCGTGGTCCGTCAGCATCCCGGTTTGCAATCCGAACATCGTCCATCCGCATTTGATACGACGACGACGATCCTTGATGCGTGAAGCGGAAATACACATCTCCATCGAGCGCGATCGATGCGGCGGCAAGTTCCTGGTCAAGGTCGAAGAAATAGTCGACGTAAGTTTCAAAATCAGATGAGATTGTCGGCCCCAACTGGGTCCATGTGCTTCCATCCCCGCTCGCCTGGACGGTCATCGCGTTTCGGAAATAAGATTGAAAGAGACGCTTGGCCCGGAAATCGAGGGCAAGATCCGTGGCGTTGGTTTGCCCGGACAAATCCACGACCAGCATCGCGTGTTGCTCGCTGATGTCGTTTTGACCGAATGCGAGATGACGAGTGGGGGAATAGGGCTCATTGGCCTCGGTCAACCAAATCAGCCCCGTCTCATCGGTGGAAAATGTCCAGCCGGGCAGCAACGACAGATCGTCCACTTCGAAGTCTTCGAAATACGGGATCGATTGAGGTGTTGCCGGTCCCACGACCACGTCCGTTCGGTATTGGTCCTCGGTGGGTTCGGCATTGATCTGGTCGCGATCTTGATTCATGCCGTTTCCGGCAACGTCCAGCACGTCGGGGCCGATGGTCAGGCGATAATTGCCTTTGACATTTTGCGGCGTCGCAAGGTTGAGCGTGAAGGTCATTTGGTCACCGCTGTCGACGGGATCACCGCTCAGCAGGACTTGGTTTCCGCCGATGTCCAGAATTTTAAGATCGTCGGCCGTAAAACTCGCTGCGTCGATCGCTTCGTTGAAGGTCACCTCGATTTGACTGAGCGGTCCGGCCGTCACTGACGCGGGCGAAATCGACGTGATGTGAGGACCTTCGCCGTCGCGACGTGCGACCCTCAGGTCGTCAAACAAAATCGACTCGTTGGAAAAACTACTTCGTTCAAACCGCAAGTAAACATCGGAGTTGCGCGTGATATTGGCGGCGTCAAGTTCAGCATCGAGGTCGATGAAATAGTTTTGAAATTGACCGAGGACGGGTAACTGTGGCGTAAAAATGTCGGTCCAGGTGATTCGGTCGTTGCTAGCGACGATCTGTGAACCGGGGAAATGGACGCCCCGCCCTGCCCGTGCCGCCCAATAGTCCAGTACCAGATCGGTCGCGGTTGCCTCGTTCTGAAGATTCAGGTGCAATTCGATCAAGTTGTCGCCACTGTTTCCGCCACCGGTCGTTCGCAACGCCGTGCTACCGGCTTTCACCAACGCCGTATCGAGCCTGCTTGAAGCGTCACCCACGGCGTGGAAACTCCATCCGTCAAGCGATTGAAGATCGGCGACCTCAAAGTCTTGAAAATAGGGAATCGATTGCGCGATCGTGGGTCCGATCTCGAATGTCCCGGAGAAGTCATCATCGCCGATCGTTTCACCATTGACTTCATCGTCATCCTGATTCATCAGATTCCCGGCGATGTCGGTAATGTCAGAATCGATGTAAACGCGATAGGTGCCATTTAGGGTTTGAGCAGCATCAAAGTTCAACGTGAACGTCGTCTGATTGCCACTGTCGACCGGATCCCCGAGCAAGCCGAGTGGCGATCCGTCAGCCGAAATGAAGGCCACGTCCGCGGACGTGAAGGTTGCGGCGTCGAGGGGCTCGGAAAACGTCACGTCGACCGACGAAACAGGACCGGCCGTCATCGAATTCGGTGCGATTGTCGCTACCGCCGGACCGATCAGGTCCCCAAATTGACCGACGCGGACATCATCGACGATCGCTTCATGTGTGGTGAAATAGGATGCTTGCCGCAGTCGCAAGAAAACGTCGCTATCGAGCATGATGCCGGCGTCGACAAGACGTTGGTCCAGATCGTAGACGTAGTGGATCCAAACGTTGCCGACCGGTTGAAGCGACGGCGACAGTGTTGTCCAGGTGCTGCCATCGCCACTGGCATCGACCTGCATGAAGAAACCCTGATGGGTCGACGAGTTGAGCCGCTTCATCCAAAAATCGAACGTCAAGTCGGTCGCGGTGGCGACACCGGAAAGGTCGAGTTCCAGCACCGCGTCGGATGTGACGTTGGCAGAGTTAGTCCTCGTGTCAAACCGCAGCGAGGTTGTTCCCGTCTGGGTCGCCGAGGCGGTATCCAGATCGACGGTCCCGCCACCCGTGTTGGCAAACGTCCAATCGGTCAGCGCCGCCAAATCGGCCACTTCAAAACTTTCCAACAGCGGTACGGTCGCGGCTAAGACGCGGCGGTCTTCAAGCGATTCGGCCAACATCCGCCGACGCCGACTGAACGCTCGATCCCGGGAATGTTGAAGCGAATCAGATTTGCTGCCGGACCGCGTCCACCACCGCCTGTAACGTTTCATCGATCCCGCCTCGTTATTGATTCTTTCCGCTGAAACGACGCGACCGCGCCGATGCCGCACCCATGCGTTTCGTTCACGTGCTGCCCCATCGGGGCTTCATCATAGACAGGGGCGATTTTGCCGGCGGTGTGGGCGCTACGTCTTTTTCGGAATTTGTCACCGAATCCGAATGTTCCGGCATCCGGGCCGCCGTTCACTGCTCTGATGCCCCGACGTCTTCCGATCGAGCGTTCCGCGGGCTCGCTCCAAACGGCTGATGTTCCATCGAGGTCGGCCGGTTCGAAGCGAGCGTCCCGACGGCCGTGCCTCTGGAGGGCCTGGCGAATCTTGATCGCAGGTTCCTCGATCGCACCCAAGGCGTGATTTCCGATGGTGTCGATTGCAGGCCCCGAATTCTGCGTGGCGTCAGTTTTTGACACGCTCGGGCAACAATGCTCGCGAGCGGTTCGCTATCATCGGTGATGGCTTTTCAGACACCTTTTCAAGAACCCAGCCATGCCGAATGTCCTAGTCGTGGACGACAGTGCCACCCAGATCGCGATGATCACGTCGGTCTTGCAGCAGCAAGGGCTGACGGTGCGGACCGCGGGCAACGGCTTGGAGGCGTTGGCCGCGTTGCGGGAGCACGCACCGGATCTGGTCGTCACGGACATGCAGATGCCAGAGATGAACGGTGTCGAGCTGATTCGAGCGATGCGGACAGAATGCTCGCTCGTCCCCGCCGTCCTGGTGACGGCGTTTGGCAACGAGGATCTGGCCGCCGAGGCGCTCGGTGGGGGCGCTGCCAACTACATTTCCAAGGACCACGTCGGAATCCTGCTGCCTGATATCGTCAACCGAATCACGGCCTTTGCCCAAGCAAACGCTCAATCGCTTTACTTGAAGGGAGCGTTGTCGCGGACTCGGTTCGATTTTGTTCTCGATTGCTCGATCGAGCGAGTCACGCCGCTGGTCAGCCTGGTCGTTCGGTTGCTGGCCGCGATGAACGTCTTGCACACCAGCGACCGAATTCGAATCGCCGAAGCGCTCGACTATTTGATCGTGCACTCCATCATTCACGGCAATTTTGAGCAGCCCGTTCGCTCTACGCCGATGTCGATCGACGACGCGCGGGCGTTGGTGGCAGAGAAACTCGATGACGAATCATTGAGGTCGATGACCGAACGGATTGTCACGGTGCAACTGGATGTGACGGACGGGGAAGCGAGATTCGTGGTCGTTCATGAAGGTTCCGGCCAATCGATCCATCACGCCCCGATGCCGGGTACCCCGCAAAGTTTTTCAGACGAACGCGGACGCGGCATGTTGCTGCTGACCAGTGTGATGGATGAAGTCTTCATCGATTCGGCGTCGCGGAAAGTGACGCTGGTCAAGTACGTTTCACGCTGAGGATCAGCAGGGAGCGGAATCGCCGTCCAGACCGGCATCGATCCTATCGCTCCACCCCAACCGCTGGACGTCCGCACCATCGGCCCAGCGACTCGCCGCCCACAGTCCCCCGTGACAGACGGGGCATTCCGGGTTTTGGGCATCTACGTAGTGGTGTTCCGTTTGGACATCGGGATCCATCCAAACCGCTTCGCACTCGTCACACATCACAAAACCGCGGTCGGGCAGCGGTTGGGTGGGATCGTCCCCTGTGCAGATCCGAACGCCGCACAATCCGCCGTCGCAGATCGGGCAAATCGCGACCGATCGAATCGGCCCTGGATTCAGAGGCGGTTGGGCGCGGTCTTGATCGTGGTCCTGGTTCATCGTTGCTTTACAACGGGTAGGCGGTGATCACGATGGTGTCTTCGAGCACCAACTTGACGCGACGGGCGACCGGATGGTTTTGACGTTTGCCTTCGCGGCCGCCGACGTACCCGACGCGTCGTTCCATGTCGACGGTGTAGATGGTTCGATCCCGATCGGTTTGCTTTGTCGACCGTTGTTTCTTCTTGGCCAGCCCGTAAGCATTGTCGATGGTCACCAACGCACCTTCCATTCCGCCGTCAAAGACGCCGTGTTTCCCAGGTCTTGATGGCATGTCCTCGGTGTGGCGTCGCAGGTGCTCCAGTCGGTGCCCTTCCGCACTTCCGGGGACGTACCGCAGCCCTTCCGGCGAAACGAACTCGTTGGGCCGAACTTCACGGAGCAACCCGTAGCGCAAGCCGGCGTTTGAATTTCGGCCGTCTTGATCCGTGGCATCGGCGGAACCCGAATCCGATCGGTCCGGGGTTTGCTCTGGGGATTGTGCCGGCCGGGTGGGGACAGGGGACGCGTCCTGTTCGGCTTGCTGATTCAAGCCGGGAAGCTGCCAGCCGAACCGATCATTCAGATGGGGCTGGGCAAACGCATACAAGCCGACCAGCAGAACAACGGCGATGGAGCCGATACGCTTGCTGCCCAAGGGCATGCGTTTGCCAAACGGCTGGCTTCGGGATCGGTTCCTGATTCGATTCATGCGGCGCGGCCCTAACCTATGACCGCACGTTGGTCCGACGTCGCTCGGGGACGACCGTTGGAGCAAAGGGAGGGGCGTCGGGGGCTGTGACCTTGCGGTCAGTGAATTCAGGGTCAGTGAATTCAGGGTCAGTGAATTCAGGGTCAGTGATCTCCCGTTCGTAAGTCCCGGGTTCGTCGACGGACTCGGTCGGGGCGACGGGTGTCGACACCGGATCGGAAGCGTGTTTGCCTTTGACCACATAGGTGTCTTGGGTCTTGGCTTCCTGCTGGTAACGTCGGCGATACTTGTCCCCGTAACCATAACCGATCGACTGGTAACTTCCGCTGGCGCTGCTCTTGTAGGAGGCTCCACCGCTGACATCGTCGATTTCGTTGACCACAACACCCATCACACGAGCGCCGGCAGCTCGCAACATCGAGATCGCTTCTTTGGCGTTCGGTTTGCACCGTCGCCGGATCCGCATGACCAACATCGCGGCGTCGACATAGGTCGTGACGACGGCGGGGTCACTGACCATCAGCAGCGGCGGAGTGTCGACGATCACAAAGTCATAGTTTTCGCGAGCCCACTGAAAGACTTCGGCCAGTTCGGCAAGCGTCAAGGCTTCTGCCGGGTTTGCCGGCAGCGGACCGCAGGGAAGGATGTCCAGGTTTTCGATCGGCGACTGGTGAATCGCTTCGGCCGGTCCGAGTTCGCCGTTGAGCACATTGGTCAGCCCGGTCTTGGCCTCCAGGTTAAACCGCAGGGAAAGCCGAGGGCTGCGTAGGTCCAAATCGATCAACAACGTCCGTTTACCGGATTGGGCGACCGAGCAGCCGACGTTGGCGGCCAACGTGCTCTTGCCATCGCCCGGCAGGGGACTGGTGATCTGGAACACCTTGCTGTTGTATTGTCGGCGGTCGAACAGCATCGCCGTCCGCACCCCACGCACGGCTTCGGCGGCGGGAGAATAGGGGCGGTGAACGACCGACAGTTTCGGGTCCAGCTTGGCGATCTCGGAATCGACCAGCCCCTTGCCTTGTTGAATCCGGCCTTCATCGAGCGGGATGTGGGTCAACACGGGAAGACGCAACTCGCGCTGGACCTCTTCGGCACTGCGAAACATCTTGGCGGTGCTTTCGAAGATCATCGCCAGCAGCCCGCTCAATCCCAGCCCCAACATGCCGAACAGAACGAGATCTTTTTTCAGATCGGGTCCGGTTTCATAGGCTTGGCCGGTGTCCAGCAACGGCTCAACAAGGATCCCGCCTTTGACATCGGCCAAGTTCAATGCCGCGAGCTGTTGCTCCAACTGTGTTTCCAATCCTCGCATCGTTTCGATTCTGCGGTTGAACGAGGCGTCTCGTTCTTCCACGATCTTCAGCTTGTCCGCTTCGTCTTTTTGCTGTTCGATTTGCAAGTCGATGTCACTCATGTCCTGAGCGAGCACGGTCAGTTGTCCTTCCAGCCCGCGGATGTAGGCGTCGACGGCCATTCGGGCGCGTTCGTCTCGAGCCTCCCGCGCCTCTTTGTCATAATCGACCCGCTGGGACTGGGCTCGCAACTCGGCGATCCGCTCAGACATTTGTTGGTTCAGCTCGTTGAGCTTGTTCTGCGAGCTTTCGATCTGCATGGCGATCGATTTCACTTCGGGGTGAGACGCACCGTAGGCGAGTTCCAACTGATCACGTTTGATCTGCAACGGAATCAAAGCCCGTTCGACTTCCAGCTTCTTGAGCGTCAAGTCATCCGGTGCCGCGTTTCCGGGGCCGACGATTTGCCGCAGCGGTTCAAATTCATCCACCACGCTTCCCAGATGGCCGATGATTTGTGCCACCAGCAGCGGGTCGTTGTGCAGTTTGCGGGTGTTGATGGCCAATCGGAGATCGCTGTTGAGCTCCCGTTTCTTCTGCTCGAGCTCCGTCCGATAGGATTGCAGCTGGAATTGTCGCTCTCGATAGGGGTTGATCGCCTGACCTTCCACATTCCATTCCAGATCCGCGTTGTCGCGAAACGTCAAGTATTCACTTTCCAGGTCTTTCTGTTTGCGGATCAGCTTGTCCATCGCGTTGCGAACCAATTCGCCGACTTCGTTGATGGTCGATTGGCGTTCGCGTTCGAAGTGCTGACTGATCGCCTGGCTGACGGCGTTGACGGTGGCGACGCAGACCTGGGGATCGCGGCCGTCAAAATTAAGCGCGGCAATCATCCGATCCCGCGAATCGCTCTGGTCGGTCAGCGTTTGAAACCGGATGCCGCTGCGAACCATCGAAACGATCTGAGTCTCGGTGCTGGATTCCAACGACGGAATCGACTTCAGTTCGGGATTGGTCGCGACGCGACCGACAATGGCGTCGGAGGTGATCAGCGATTGCATCAGCTTGCCGCTGGGAATCCCGCCACGAACGATTCCGGTATTGGAATCCAACGAAATCGGCGTATCACTTTTGAACATCAACTGGGTTGTCGCACGGTACGTCGTCGGTTTCTGCTTATAAATCCAGTAACCGATCGATGTTCCGATGGCGACAAAGGCGGCGAGCAGCCACTTGAATCGCCACAGCACCGTCAGAATGGTCTCGCCATGGTGCTGCTCCTGCGCCGGGTCAAGCGTACACTTGAGTCGTAGTTGACCGGCTGTGGTGAGGTCTGATCCAGCATCGACGAATACACGGTTAGAAGGATTGGAGGTGCGTGATTGATAAGGACCGAGCGTAGTTCACATTCTTGAACGGTTCAGCCTTTTTGACGCATCTTTGCGCGGGGGTGTTCCCTCAGAAACCTACAGGCACCGGTTCGTCCAGGCCCTAAGTTGTGCATCCAAGCCGAGGCGAAAATCTGTCCGCCGATCGTGCAATCGTTTCATTCCACGCTTCCTGCACAAACGGTACGCCGACCAATCCGCACCGTCGGAAGAAACATCCCTGTGGCAAGAAACTTAAAGCCGTCTTTCCACGGCGACATTTGCCAAGCGGCAAAACCTCGTTGCTCTTGGAACCCCCTATCCTTCCCTAGTCACGGCATGGTTTCAAGCCCCTCTTGCGATGGCAACATTCGACTCAATCGCCACTTCACCGCTTACCGACGGCCCAATGCCTTCTACGATGACGCCAAGCGGGGTGTTCGTTGTGAGCGGGAGCGCGCGAGACCAATACCGCTAACCTCGCTCAGACGCGTTACGGCTTGGTCGAGTGGCGTTCGGCCAGACGGCGGTGCTGTTCGGCCAGGTCGTCTTCGCCCAGTTTTTCGTAAGCGATTGCCAGGGACGGGTGGGCCAGCGGGCGCATCGCGGGTTCCTTTAGCGCGGCCTCCAGATCCACAATCGCCTCCTCGTAACGCTCCATTCGCAGCAGGATTTGACCGCGGGTTTCGAGCAAATACGGATGTCCCGGCAACTGGTCCAAGGCGGCATCGGACAACCGCAACGCTTGGGGAAGCTTGGCGGTGTCTCCATTTTGCGACAGTGTGACGGCGAGATTGTTCAGCAGGCCCGCCATGTTTTTCCATTCGTTGGCGGCCAGGGACAGGTGCCGCTGGGCGCTCTCATGGTCCCCAGCCATCAGCGCCACGGTGCCTTCGATGAAGTGCATCGCCGGCGGATCGACCCCGCGGAGCAACTTTTTGCGAACGTTCTGTAGCTCTTGATCATCTGCTTCGGCGCATTCGATCGAGAATTGGACCACGGCCTCCAGCACAATCGGACTACTTGGGGCGAGTTCGAGTGCCTGGTAGAGGACGGGGCCTCGTTCAACCAGCGTCTCTCTGGCCCCGATATCCCGTTTGAGTCGCACGGCGGTGAAAACGAGCGCTTCTCCGGATGCCAACAGCAGCCGCTCGTCACCGGTCAGCTGATAACCGGCAGTCAACAATTCAAATGCCTCGTCGTCTCGTTCGTCGAGCACGAAGGCCTGCGCCAGATTCAGACGCCTGGAGATGGATGTCGGATCGGACAACAACGCCGGCTCGAGATGGCGGATCGCTGCTTTGGCAAACCGTTGAACGGTCAGGTAGTCACCATTTTTCTCGGCCAATTGATTGGCGAGTGTGGCTGCGGCAAGATTCACGTCGGGGTTGAACTCTGCGATCGTTTCATACAGCGCCAACGCGTCGCGTGCCGCACCGATCTCGGCGAGAAAACGCGCATACATTTCTTTCGCAAATACTCCGCGTTGGGACGGCAGTTTTGTCATCGCGACCGTGGCACAACGATGGCAAATCGTTTGTTCGTCCTCGGTCCATGTCGTTCGCGGAACGAGTGGCGCCGCTGGGCGACTGTCGCCATTTCGATCGGACACCGGGTCTTCAAAGACCAGCGTTTTGAGCATCCACAGCGCCGCCGGGCCATACTCTTTCTGAATCGCCAGTCGATAAATCGCCATCCTGGCGGACTCTTTTTTCCCCAGTTCGTCATCCAGCATCGCCAGCTGATACTGGTGTTCCAAGTTCTCTGGATCGATCGCCAACAATCGCTGGACCGCCACCGAAGCGACCCCAGTGTCTCCCGATGCAAGCGACGTGCGCAGCGTGTCCAAATAAATCGTCTGCGTTTCCGTTTGATCTCGGCGGATGATGATCACGACGGTTGCCAAGAGCATGGTCGCAACGATCAGGGCGGGAATCGACGGGGCCAGTGTCATGTACGGGCGGCTGCTGACCCAACGGCCGAAGAACCGAATCCCCCACACTCCCCAGAACAAAGGATTGATCGCCTGTGCCCAGGAAACCGTCGCTTCCTCATCCGCCAAGTTGCGCCGCAGACGTTTCGCCCAGTCATGCTGAGGAAACGAAAAGGCGTGAATTGTCCAATCGATCAGGTGAAGCGATTGCGGTAAACGAACCACAAATCGAAAACCGGAGAGGAATAAACGGCGCCAACGTTGGAGAATGCGAACAACGCTCATCGCTGCACCCCCGTTCGCGTGCTCATCGTTAGATTTCCGTTGCCCGGGCTCAAGTTGAACTCGGAATTCGGGGCAAGCTGCTGGACGACGGTCCTACGAAACGAGTCGAACAGCTTTTCTAGCTTCTCGCGTTCTTCGGGGCTCAACGGGGCTTCTGTCTCTGTCCAGAGCTGCAACATGATGATGTTCGAATGCAATGCCGCCCTATCTTTGATGCGATCATTCAGCAATGAATACAAGCCCGACATGGGCGGCGACAATAAATCACTGTCACGGGTCAATCCGCAAAACAGAAGCGTGCCAAATTCCCCCGTGTCACGAACCATTTCAGCGTAAGAAACCGGCCATCGATCACCGATCGACACTGACGGATCGGCCCCGCCGACCGCAGCGAGGACCGGTTTCCAATCATTCACCTGCCAGCCATTTCCGCTGTAGCAAAGCCGCATGTCATGCCACTCCGGATAGGGTTGGCTGACCGCAATCCTGACCGGCATTCCATCCAGAACAACCGTCCAAACATCCGCATGGTTCCCCAACTCTTTACTGTTTGCGTCACGCAGCGACTCGTGGTTGGTGATCAGCGACGCGTAGCCGGTGCGATTCATCAGCGACGCCCCCGGATCCCATAACAGCGGCCGTTCCGCGTCCGCCAACCCGCTGTCGAAACGAGTTGCGACGATGCGATAGCCCATCGCCAAACTGGAGAAACAAACCAGCGAGGCGACGACCAGCATCGCTCTGGCCAGCGGTTGCCCGATCACACCGTTTTCCAGTCTCTCTTCTACCGCGACGGTGCCCTCGTCGTCATGCTCTTCGGGTACTCCAAAGAGCAGCAGCCGATTCCAAAGCCGCGAAACCGGATCCCCGGGGTGGCTCGATTCGTCGGGCGGGACGGGGTAGAACATCACCCGTAGAAATCGATCGGTCGAGAGCATCATCAACACCGCGCCACATAGACAGATCCAACCGAGTAGTTCATGCGGCGTCCCGCTGGACAGGTCCGTGGAATACCATTCTTGCGCAACGGCGATCGATGTGATGCGGACAATATTCATCACCAACGCCCAAAGCACTCCGGCCAGCAGATAAGCGGGCGTTGCGATCAACGGCCGGCGACGGAAAACGATCCACAGGCACACTAAAAACAAGACCGTAAATAGCGATTGTACGCCGCTACATGCCTCCTCCACAAACAACGTCCCGCCCGGAAGCTCAATGACGTTGCCGCGCAAATAATGCGTCAAACCAAACGAGTCCAACAAATAGCTGCTCACTTGCGACGTCACCCGCTGCAACGTCGCGGCAAGTTGCAAATCCAGGTTCAATGGCAATCGAATCATCATCAGTAACAGCAGACTCAAATAAGTCAGCCGATGACGATCAGCCGCTGACGAGCGATGCGACCTAAGCCAGCCTGCAACGACCAGCGCAAACGCGATTGCGGAAAACCAAGGCGTTGCCCGGTACGAAGCGAAGAGCGTCAGCACTCCTCCCATCCCGACCAGGACAAACGAAACCGAATCCGCGGGCATCCGAAACTGGTGATCCCACCGAAACAAAATCAGCGCAACGAGTGCGAGCAGCAACGGGAAGATGTACCCGTACTGATCCAGTTCACTCAACCAAGCTAGATAGACGGACAGACCGGGGAGTGGGGCGATGAAGACGATCGCCCAAAAGATTGCCGCCAAATATCTCGGGTGTGTCGAAGTTTCCATGTTGAGGCATTCTGCGGAAAGGCCGGCGTTCCTAGATTGTCCACCGCGGTCGGTTCCTATCGTCGCACATCTGATGGCGGCGAAGCCAGGGAGAAACGGCTGGGGCACAAAAAAAGCAAGATTCCCGTTTTCACGAGAACCTTGCTAATGCATCGCGTTAATCGGAAGCAAAAACCGCTCTTAGCAGGCCTCTTCCGCCGTTGTCTCTTCGGCCTCCGCGGCCTCTTTTGCCTTCATCCGTCGACGATATCCGATGCCGCTGCCGCCAGCGATCAATCCCGTCAAGGCGATCATCGTACTCGGCTCGGGTGCTCCACGAATCACGCCTACACCCGACACCGTCGGACTGGTAAACGCTATCGACGTCTGGCCGCCGATCAGTTTGGCGATGTTGACCGGATCAACCGAAGTCGAACTGATCGTGCTCACCGGGTTCGTGAACGTGAACGAGAAATTCACCTGGTGCGTCGGATTCAACTGGCCGATCGGTGTATTTCCATTGAATTGGAACGAGTCAGTCCCACCAGGCCCATTGTTGTTGGCAACGGTGATGTTCCCATTGACCAAGGCCATAATGGGGGGGTGTGAATTCGGGTTTGACGTTCCGGCGTTGGGGGATTGCAGGGAACTCAAACGCTCCGGTTGCCGGAGTCACTCCGCCTCCCGGATTAATCGTGTAATTCAGCGTGAGCGAAAAATTCCGCGGAAACGAACCCAGAATCGGCCCGGCTTGCCCCTGGTTGATCGATCCCAAGAATCCAACCGTCGCGGCATCGGCCGACCCACATAGAGTGGTGCAGAGCAAAATCGCCAGACCGCCAAGAAATTTCTTCATTTTTCTTCCGTTCACTACGCACAATTCAGTACGTGGACTGCCACGCAGGTGCCCAGTGTAGTTTCGATTTAGCCATTTTCAATAAGCAGGTGGTAGAAATCCCCTATCTTGGACAAATGTTCTCTCCTATCGCGTTTCTCCCCTTTATTCGCGCCAACCGGACAGTTTCGGGACAGGCCGCCTCACCGGGCCACCGGCCGTCCCGTTGGGGGGCTGCCGGACCTTTCGCTCTGAATCGCAAGCGTGCCGATAAAGCACCCCCCGAACAGCAACACCCACAATGCATTCGCGGGATCGCCGCTGAAATGCTGGTGGGAGGCGACAAACGAGGCGACGTTGGCCATGACGAGTGCAAAGATCAATGCCTGTAATTCGATCAGCGGCAGGTAGCGTTGTCGCCGAATCTCGCGACGGCAATGACTCAGGACCATCCCGAACGCGATCGAAATCAGCACCACGCCGGGTACTCCGAGTTCCTTGAACAGTCGGCTCACGCCGTCTTCTTGCCAGACGCCCTCTCGTGCCTCAACTGCAAAGTGCTGCGCACCTTGAGTCGCCACTCCCAGGCCTGATCCCATCACTCCGGACTGCTTCAACGTGCCGATGACACTTCCCGCCACGTTGTCCTTCAGGCGCGGGGCAACATCGCTGATCGTCGTCGCGTAATACGCCTGGTGATCTTCGATGCCTTCTTCGTCCCGATACATTGCTAACGGAATCGCGCCGATCACAACGATCAACACGATGTATCCCAAGACCTGCACCACACTGCGTCGAGCCGCCAATTGGATGTACAACAAGTACGCGATGATGAAGATCACGGGCATGATCAACATCTTTCGCCGTCCACAAAGCAGCAGGGGTACGACACTCCAAATCGCGGTGGACAGCCACAACGGATTGATCCGTCGTTTCAACCCCGCCTTGTCGCCACGATTGAGCAATAGGATGGCGGAAACCATCATCGTGTTCGCCGCATGAAAACCCGCAATATCCGGACTGCGAAAGAATCCCGAGATCAGTCGAACAATCACGCCCGGCATGTGCCGGATCCACTCGAATCCTTTCAGCCCGCCCAGCCCCGGCCAGTCCCACATCAGGTATTCCGCCACCGATCCGATCAATGCGATGCTGTTGACGATCACGTAGAGCTCAAGCAGGCGTTTGAGAGACTTAAGTTCGAACGCCAATGCCGCGCCCAACGCAACTCCTAGCAGCGGCGCGGCGTAAGAAATGAATCCGAGCCCCGCCAACAGAATGCCGTTTTGGTACAGCGCTAGCGATAAGACCGCCCCTGGAATCAACCCCAACAAATACCAGGTCATCGCCCGTTCGAGCCATGGAAAGCGGAACCGAACCCTGCGTAATCCCTGATGGCCACCAAAAAACAGATTGAGGAACGCCGCGCCCCAGACCGCACAAACGCAGTAGGTCAGCAAGGTCGGTTCCCCTTCGGACATTTTGCGAATGGGATCGCGAAAGCAATCCAACACGATCGCAATCCCCAAACCGGCACGCCAATCCGTGACGGCGAAGAGTGCGCCGATCGCGACGACGATGTAGAAAATGGAGTCCAAGGATTCGCTTCGCTAGGGGTTGCCGTTCTGATCCACTGTTGACGGTTCCGATTTGCGAATCGAAATCATCGATTCATAACACGCCATCATGCGGCAAAATCGACGCCCCGTGGGGCCGTCGCGAAAACCGCCAATCAAAACGTATTGATAAAAAAACCGCATTGCACCGCGTGCCGGAACCCGACGTGCCAGCGAGCGCAGCCCGCGACGACGCCGACTCGCATCGAGACTGAAGATCAACCAGGGTGATTCATCGCGTTCTTGACCGCACTCCCGTTTCGCTTCGCGGCCCGCATAGCGGACGTGCCGCATCCACCAATCGTCCATCCCGCGGCTAAACGCTTCGTGAATGAACGGCGACCGGATCGTTCCCAGATCGCCATCGACCGCGGGCACCGGCACTTCACCATGACCGCTGTCTTCAAACCGCGCGCCGCCTCGCCGAACCAACCGCATGATCCAAACGGGAAATCCGTCAGAGTATTTTAACCAGACTCCGTCGAGCATCGTTTTTCGGCACGTGCGGAAGGCAACAAGTTCTGGACCAGCCGTCTCAATTGCCCGCCCAATTTCCTCGGCAAATTCCGCGGTGGAAACCTCGTCTGCATCGAGCATCAACACCCATTCGTTTCGCAGGCCGGCATGATCGAGTGCCCAATTTCGCTGACCCGCAAACGACTCAAAGCGATGATTGACGACGCGTGCCCCCGACCGCTCGGCCAACGCCACGGTCGCATCGGTCGACGCATCATCGACCACGACCACTTCATCCGCCCACGCCAATGCATTGACACACCGCACGATGTTGATTTCTTCGTTCTTGGCCAGCACGACCACCGAAATAGGCAGTCGCATCGGCCGATCCGCGCTGTCCGATCGAAGTTGCGTCACGATTTGATTTCCCGCTTGCGAATCTCGCGGGCCGGATTGCCCGCGACGATCGTCCACTCGGGCACATCCTTGGTGACCACACCGCAAGCGCCGACCACGGCACCTTCATGAACCGTCACGCCGGGGCCGACAAACGTCTTGGCGCAGACCCACGCGGCATGCTCGATTCGAATCGGCGACGTCGTCAGTTTCATCGTCGGATCGGCCAAATCGTGTGAGGCGGCGCACAAGTAACTGTACTGAGAGACGGTCGCGTTGTCGCCGATCGTGATCGCTGCGACGTTGTAGACATCCACATGATGCCCGATCGAACTGTTGCGCCCGATCGTCAGATTCCACGGCGCCCAAATCCGAACCGTCGGGTCAATCCGGGATTCGGTTGTCACGGTCGCCCCGAAACAACGCAACACCAGGACTCGCCATCGGAACACGATCCGCGGCGAAGGTCGAAACAAGACCCACCAACAGATGCCCCACAGCACACGCCCGATCTTGTTGGCCGTGGAATGCGACGACGGACAAGCCGTTCGCGATGTATCGAGTTTGGGGTCAAGTTTCAAGTTTCCAGCACCTCTCGATAAACCCCCATCATCCTTTCTGCCAAGCATTCTCGACTGAAGTGTTTGACTCTTTCGCGTCCCGCTCGAACCCTTTCATTGCGAAACGCTTCCTCGGTCAACAACCTTTCACACCCCCGCGCCATCGCGTCATAGTCCCCACAGTTTGCGACCACTCCGGCATCACCGACCACTTCCCGAAGCGACCCCGCATCGCTGCAAACCACCGGGCATCCGGCGGCCATCGCTTCCAGCGGCGGCCACCCGAATCCTTCGTAAAGACTCGGAAAGAGGAACGCCGCCGCGGCCCGGTAGTACGTCGCTAGCGCGTCCTGATCTGGATCGATGACAAACTCGATCCGTTCGTCAACACCACTGGCACTGCAAACCTGGCGCAGCGCATCGTCCGGGGCTGGCCCGGCCAGAACCAACCGAACCGGCACGCTGGTGTGGATGCGTTTGAAGATCTCGATCGCACCGGCACGGTTTTTGTAAAAACCATTGTTGCCGAGATGGAACAAAAAGGGGCACGGTTGGTTGAGATCAGCGGGCGTCGCCGGGTCTCCTTCAAACAATTCGGTTTCGATGGCATTCGGCACGACTCGAATGCCTCCCCCTGGCACACAACCGAATCTCCTCAAGTCATCCGCGGTGCTTTGGCTGACCGAACAAACCACGCTGGCAGCCTCGACCCCCTGCAACGACCGCTTGATCAGCCAACGCGCCCCGCGTCGGACCGGCGGCGCGCCGGCAAAGTCGCCGTCCATTTGCAATCGAGGGATCACATCGTGGACCGTCACGACGACGCGGTCTAACTGCAGCACGTCGGCGACGTAGCCAAAACTCCCGTCGAGCAAATGGACCACATCGAATTGGGAAACATCCAAGTTCCGAGCGGCGCGCCAAATGTGATGGTGACGGCGCCACATTCGCAATCGCTTGGGTGTGCGATCGAGCGTTTCCCGACCACACCCCAAAAACTTCACCGACACTTCAACTTCATCGCAAACGTACTTTGCCAGCGCACCGGCGAGCTGATCTCGATACCGTCCCATGCTTCCGGGTTCACCGGGCACCGTCGTGTCGAGCAGCGCGACGCGAATCATCTTAGCTTCCCTGCCCGGTGACATGGCGGGCGGCGCGCATGATTCCGTCGGCTGCATCGCGTGGGCTGTAGTGTCGGATCAACGCTTTCGCATTGCGACCCATTTGCTGAAGTTCTGCACGGTCACCGGCAGCCCGCACCAACTGGTCGGCGAGCGTCTGCCAATCACCAAACGGGTGCACCCACCCCGTCGCTCCGTCATGGATCAAATCCGGATGACACCCCACCTGATCACTGACCAACGCTGGCAAACCTGCCGCAAAGCCTTCATTGACCACCAATCCCCACGTCTCTCCATTGTCCGATGGCAACACCAAGGCGTCCGCGGCGCTGTAGGCTTGCCCGATTTCCGATTGATTTAGGAAGCCTGCGAACTGAACCGGCAGGTTCCCCTCACGCGTCAATCGCTCGCATTGCTCTCGTTGGGCGCCTTCACCAACCACCAGCAACTGAAACGGGGCACCTTGCTGTTTGGCCAATGCGACGGCTTTCATCAGACCGATCGGCTGCTTTTTTTCGATCAGTTTTCCGCAAAACAGGAAGCAGCACGTGTCCGCGTCAATCTTGAACCGTCGACGGGCGGCGGCAACGGAATCCTCATCGCGCGGGCTGGTTGCGGCGAGACGATCGTTCTCGATGCAATACGGCGCCAGAAACATACGCTCGTCGGGAATGCCGAGTTCACGATAGAACGCCGCGCTGGCTTTTCCGATCGGGCAAAACGCATCATAAAAACGCATCAGCCGCTTGTGGATCATTCGCTTCCACCAAGCCCGCTGCCGCAAGTTGTTGGCTTCGCCGCGAACGATGCAGGGGATTCGCAACCGTTTGCATGCCCGCGCCGCTTGCAAACAACTTTTGACGACCCAGCCGTTGATCACGACCGCGTCGAACCCCTGATCTCGAAAATAGTCAGCGACGCAGGGGGTATCACAGCCGGTAAAGTGCATCAAACCCGGCATCTTGGAAACATTGTCCAAGACGTGATAGTCATAGCCTTCCAACAGTGGAATGTCCCATTCAAATTTGACGCCGAATTCGGCGCCTTGCTGCTCGGCGGTCGGTAGGGTGCAAAAGACGGCTTTGAATTCGACGCCGTCCTCGGCCGCCAAATGCCGGAACACCGGCACCTGGTATTGAATCGGGTGCGTGGTCAGAAAGGCAAGTTTCATGGAGCCTGCTCGTTAACCTTGATCGGATCCGAGGGGTTGAACACTGTCATCCGATCTCGCATCAACCGTCGCGCAGCCAGATAGGCTCGCACCTCCCCCAGTAGCTTCACCGGAATCCACCACGGATGGGTCAGGTGAAATTTGGTCCGGACTTCGCGGAGGATGCGTCGCAAACAGTAGCCATTCGCTTCGCAAGCCGACTGCGCGTGCAACATAGCGTAATAGTGATCACCGACGCCATGTCTGGGCGATGGGCTGGTCAAATGACTGCCCGACACACGTGTCCCTCCTTTCTCGACACGCAAGTGATCGACGCCCGCCGACCCGAGAAATCGAATCGATCCCCCGGCGGCTTCCAATCGGCGGGCGAATTCGGTTTCGAATCGATACGCGGCACCTTGAAAGTTTTCATCGAAGCCGCCGATCGACAGAGCGCGTTCGCGGTGAACGCACAGGTTTCCGGCCATTACGTTGTGGACTTCCATCTCACGCGTGGAATGAAACGGAAAATCTTCGTCTCGGCGTAGACCCTTGAGGGCGCGCGGAGCGTCGATCGGCTGAGGTGTCTGCCAGGGTTGGATGACTTGGCCGACGGTCGCCCACAGTTGCGGGCACTGGGCATGAGCCGCCGCATGAACGGCGACCAAATCCGCGTTGGGGCGAATGTCATCGTCCAAGAACAGCACCAGTGGGGAATTGGCTTCGCGCAAACCGTGGTTCATCGACCGGGTAATCGATGGTTTCGGCAGTCGAATCCATCGAATCAACCCCGTCGAGTTCCAATGTGTCAATTGATCCGTCGTCGATTGATCATGTTCGGGACTTTGATCAACGACCAAGATTTCTGCCGCCGGCGATCGAAGCGACAGCAGCGATTCGATCGTCGTGGCGAGAACCGCGTCGCGTCCTAGCGTCGGTATGACGATTGACACGTTGGGAGACATCTGGTGCAGAATTCAAACTCGCTGATAGTGGGATTCGAATTCGGTCGCACGCTTCTTCGGGCTGGCGAGGACGTCGCCCGGCGCGAGCTGGAAAAATTCATAGTCACTGCATTGACGAAACAATTCAAACAGATCTTCGCGGCCATAACCGAAACGATGCGAGCTTTCATTGGCTTCGAAAATCACAACCGGCTCGTGTCGCGAAAGGATCTGCCGAGCCCCGTTAAAAACTCCTAGTTCGCCGCCCTCGACGTCCACTTTGATGAACGTCGGAACCGGAAGTTGCCCAGAATGGACCGCCCAATCGAGTGAGATCAGCGGCACCTCGAACACCGCTTCCCCGGAATGCCCGGACGCCATGAGAGATGCGTGTAACGCATGAGCCGGTTTGTGCAATTGGACCGTTCCCTCGTGATCACCGACCGCGACGGGAAATACCTCGATATTCGGCAAGCCATTCAGCTCCGCCGAAACGGCCACGAGCGTCGCCAGTTCCACCTGTGGCTCGAATGCTTTGATGGTGATATCGGGACAGGCTAAGCCGGTTTCGTTGGAGATCGCACCGGCGTTGGCACCGACGTCAAACATGACGCCGCCGTCTTGCATCGCGAGCACACAGACGCGGCGTATCCAGGGTTCCCAAGCACCTTCGTTTTCGATCGTCACAAACAGATCCAAATTGGCCGGATCGACCGCCAGCTTGCAACCGGAATTCGTGGTGATCGCTGTCTTCCAACCGCCGCCAAACCTGCGGCCGATGGCCCGCGGAATGGCGCCCTTTCCACGTGGCGAAACTCGATTCAAGAAAGCGGCAAGCCGCATCATGAGCGGCTGCCCCGATTGAAAACGCTGAATCTCGTCGGATATCTGAATCGCTTCTAATTTTGTCATCGCCGCGTTACCGTTGCCCAATTCGTCGCGCCGGGACTCCGGCCCAAATTTCATGATCCGGAACATGGCTTTTGACCACCGCCCCGGCACCGATCACGGCGCCATCGCCGATCGTCACGCCGGAAAGAATCGTCGCGTTGGTTCCGATCCAAACATCATTTCCGATCCTGACCGCCTGACTGTTACAACCTTGTTGATTGATCGGGATACCGCGAGCCGAGTTGTGCGAATGATCGGTGATGAACACCCGCGGGGCGATCAATACGTTGCTGCCGATGGAAATCTGTTGGGAGACATCCAATTCGGTCCCCCGGCCAAAAAAAGTGAATGCACCGACATCAAGCTTCGCCTGTTGATTGACCAGTTTCAACCAGACGTCGTCTTCAAGCGTCACCCGAGTCCCCAACCAGATTCCGCGAGGATAGTCCATTCGGCATCGCGCACCGATGTTGACCTTTGGCTGGAGCCTGGCACCGCGAATCGACCAACAGCATGCACGCATCCTCCAACCGACCAAGCGAAACGTTCGTATTAACGTCTCAAGCATCTTTCACCGGCAATCGCAGATAGGACAAGGCAACCTTCACCCAGGGGCGAATCCAAAACGGGCGCTGCCGGATGGCCCGCAACAAATAGGGCCGACAACGATGGTCTCCGATGGCGTACAGCTGGCTACCGATAAAAAACTCAGCACTCGCCAGCGCGACACGTGGTGAAATCACCGTCGTCGGCGAAATTTCGCCCCAGCTCGTTTGTTGCGCCCGGCGGAGAATCTCGCGATCATCCTCTCCACGCTCGACACACCGATACGACTGCTGTGCCAGCATTGCAAGTTGGCGTTGCCGATCGTGACTGGTCGAACTGATCCCATCCCTATCAATTCCCCATTCAAACAACACCTCCGGCAACTCGCCGAGTTTACCGACCCGTGTCATTCGATGCCAAAGATCCGTGTCTTGCGCGAATCGAAATTCGCGACGGTATCCGCCAATCGAGCGGTAGGCATCGGTACGATACATCGCCACGGTATGAGAGATTCCGATTCCCTCGTCGAGGAACGCAGCGGTGATCTGTTCCGGAGTTTGATCTCGTATCGTCTCCCCGAGAAACTCCCCTTCTGGGCCGATTCTTCGACATCCCGCGCCGACCGCAACCACATCGGGATGTCGATCCAAGTATTGGACCTGTTTTTCCAAACGTCTCCGAAGCGATCGGTCACCGACGTCCTGTCGAGCAATGAACTCGCCGCGGGCGTGCTGACAACCTTTGATCAGGGCACAGGTGAGCCCTGCGTTGGGTTGATGCAACAGCACAATCCGCCGATCCCGCGCCGCAAATGTTCTCAGCAACTCCGATGATCCGTCCGTCGACCCGTCATCGACGAGGATCAATTCAAAGTCCTCGTAGGTTTGATCAAGGATACTTTCAACGGTCGCCGTCAATTGAGACGCGCCGTCGTACACCCCCATCACGACCGAGACGCGCGGGCGGTCTTGCTTCGCCCCGCTCATGTGACGCTCCAGCGACTCCACTTGGACTGGCCGAGAAGCATACAGGTCGCATAAGAAACGAGACCCGCGATCACCATGATTCCTAACGTGACGCTGATCGACTGAAGGTTCAGCCCCAATCGCGGTGCCACAAACTGCATCCCTTCGATGAACAACACGTGCGACAGATAGACGCCAAAACTGTAGATCGAAAGATGTTTGAGCCAATCGGGTGCGGGACGCTGGACCGCGATCGCTAACGCAAAGACGACGGTTGAAATCGCATAGACATTCAGCAAGTCGCTGAGCAGCATCACGACCAACAACACCAACATCGGCCAGAAAAACCAGGCGCGTTTCTCTCGCAATTGGTCCACCACGATGGCATACAACATTCCGATCGGAAACCACGCAAGGTTCTTTCCGATAAACCAGCGATTGGCCGGCAAGCTGGCTTCAATCGCGGACGCCTGCCACATAAAGATCACGATGCAAACGGCCAATAATCCTGCCGTCATCACCGGGCGCCGCCGCGCCAGCATCATCAATCCGGTCCATAGAACGAAGCTGTAAAAAAGAAACGGCACAAAATAAAGTTGATGCGACGCGTCGCCCCAGAAGATGCTGCCGAAGATCCCCGACTCAAGTTCCTCGCCGGTCGCCATCGATTTCGCGAATCGCACAGCTAAATAGATTGCGCTCCAGGCAAAATAGGAAGGTGCCAAACGTCTAAACTTGCGGTTGATCCAATCGAAAAAGGCAATGTTTTTTCGCAGGAAGGTCTGCTGGGCAAGAAACGCACTCATCATGAAGAAACACGGCACCGCAAAGCCCAGATACCGCATTCCCCACTCGACATGGTCGTTCGTGTCGCAGGCGTGGATGTAGATGACTGCCATCATGCCGACGACGCGCAGCGCGTCAAAACCGTGAAACCGCATCGGGTCTATCGTTCCAGACGCGTTCAATGATGCATCCTTGCCGATCAATTTTCGGCGTGCTGATCGACGATATCGAACATTTGCAACAACGGGCGACTGCACTCGGTCCAGCAAAATCGGCGTGCGTTCTCGCTCGCACGATCGCTCAACTGATTCCAGAGCCCTTGATTCGTCAGAACGTTTACCAAATTCTCCGCAGCCGCTTCGACATCATCGACGGGGCTGTACACCCCACCGTCGCCACCGATCTCCGGGATCGCGCAGGTGTCGGTCCCGATCGCCGGCGTCCCAAAGCTCTGCGCTTCGATCGCGGGAATCCCGAACGATTCGCAACGACTGAGCAAACTGAACACGTGCGCTCGAGAGTACAGTTGCTGGAGTTCCTCATCGCTGATCCAACCACAAAAGGTCACCGCGTCAGCCAGCCCCAACTCGTTGACCAGGTTTTCAACCTGCCGACGGTGCGATGGATCGGGCCAACCACCGGCAAACGTCAACCTTGCATCGGCGATCGTGTCGCGCACCAGACGAAAGGCCCGCACCAGAACATCGGCCCCCTTGTGTGGCGCCATCGCCGAGACGCTGACGATATGATTTTTTTCCAGCAGACTTTTTCCCAATCGACGGGCCGCTTCCCAGGTCGTTTCCGAAATGGCCTGATAAACCACCATCGCACGCTTCGCGTCGCCGCCCGCGTTTGCGTGGTAGGCGTCGTGCATGAATTGTGAATTAAAGACCATCAACGTCGCTTCACGCATCGTGCGACGATAGCCACGCCTTTGCAACCACGCTTTGAATTTGTCGTTCAAACCGTGGTGCAATTCGGGCACCATACACCAGGGATTTTGACAGAACACGACTTGCGGCGTCTTGATGCCCGGCACCGAGACACCGGCGGGCGTAAAGATAAAATCGCTGTGGGTCTGCCGAGCAATCTTGTTCAGATTTCGGTATTCCCAGAGCGCCCGTCGGCTCCATCGGGATGTCGATGCCGGGCACTCGATCCACTGGTAGCCGGGTAGATCGACGACGATGTCCCGATTGGCGTCATGAAAGAGGAACACGTAGTCGTGCGTTCCCGCGGTCCAGGCCCGCAGCCGGTTCAGGTGCCCCATCAAAACGTGTCGCCCGCTCTGATTGTTGACCGACAATGCGTTGACAAGGACTCTCATTTGACAGACGTCGTTGATGCAAACGACTGCTCCATCGTTGCCGCACCGGGGCGACGTCGAACCCGTCGTGTGAGTGATTCAATGCGGCGTGTCGCGCCGGCGCCGAACGTCTTAAACAAAAAACGATAGAAGGAGACTCCCTTTCGTCCGGCACCGTCGGCCCCCGCCGCAGACTCGGCCAGGTCAAAACATTGCAACGCCTCTGGACGCATCGCTTGCGCTGCGCAGTTGCGTCCGATCGCAAAACACCACCTGGCGAAATGCTGTCGCTCCGGAGCGGACGGCGGGACGCCGGCTTTCGACGCACCGTCCCACAGCACGTTCATCAATTGAACTCGGTTTCGCAGTCGTATGGGATCGGTCGACCAAGATGCCGACGATGTTTGTCGTACTCCGTCGTGCTGCACATGTTCGCTGACGTGAGTGCCACAATGGACGAGCTTCGTATTAAGCGCTCCGATCCGACTATCGTATTCCCAGTCCTGACTCCACCGCATGTCACACCAGGGACCGATCTGATCCGTCAGAGAGCGGCGGTACAGCGGCGTATGCGTGCACCACCAGCGGTCGACGAGCAGTCCGGGAAATAATTCAGGGATTTCGCGAGCTGTCCATTTGAAGGGATCTGCCAGAACGTCACCGTGTTGATCGACCAGGCGAGTGACCCCGTACGCGACGGAGCACTCGGGGTGATCGCGGAGCACGGCGATTTGGTCGGAAAATTTGTTGGGCAGCAGGCGGTCGTCGCTGTCGAGGTACTGCAAAAACTCGCCGCGAGCCAGCGTTCGTCCCAGTTCACGCGCCGGACCGGGACCGGCGTTATCATGCCGAGCGTAGCGGATGATCTCCGGAGCCTGCTCAACCAGTTCCCCGGCGACCTCAGGCGTCTGATCGGTCGACCCGTCATCGGCAATAATGATTTCGATGGGACGGTGGGTTTGCGCCAGCACGCTGGCAACCGCAACGCGTAACATCTGCGGTCGATTGAAGACGGGGATGATCGTCGAGACGAGGTTGTGGATCATCATGACGGCTTCTTGGTCAACAGCGCGGTTTGTTCGCCAACGAATTCCATCCATCGGTTTCCCCAGCGATACAGCCAATCGGAAAGCATCGGTGCCGGTGCGACGGTGGTTGACCGATATCGATTCCGTCCGCTTCGCAAACCAGGTCGCCAGGGTAGCCGTGCGAGATTGCGAATCGCCGCTCGGATTCCGGAACGTTCGTCGAACAACAACACCTGGCCGTAACGCGTTTCGTAGCTCCGTCGCCAATATTCCCAATTGCTCAAATCACATTGATGGCGGACCACCGCCTGTTCCGCAAAGGCGACCTTTTCCCCTGCTGCTGCGACACGTTGCGAAAAGTCGATGTCCGAGCCCCACGCAATGACGTTGAACAATCCCAGGCTCTCGAAAGCGTCTCTCCGGACAAACATGTTCCCTCCGGCAACGCTGTGATGCAGTTCGATATGCTGTCGAATGTGATCTGCACTGTGCGTTTCAATCAACAAACGGTTGCCCAGGGTGTCGGTCACCATCTCGTATCGGATCATTCCGCCGACGACCCATGCGTCAGACTCGATCGCCTTCGCCGTCAGCTGGGATAACCAGTCGCGATCGGCCAAACAATCGGCATCGGTGAACGCCAGAAAATCACCGCTGGTCGCCTGGATTCCGGAATTCCGAGCCCAGTAGGCCGACCGGCGAGACTCTGTCATCAGTTGCACGCCGGCCGCACGCACCAAGTCGGCTGTCGAATCAGACGACCCGTTGTCCACGACGACGATCTCGAATCGGTCACGCGGGTAGCTTTGGTGTTCGATGGACGCCAGGCACGCTTCGATGTGTTGGCCCTCGTTGAGCGCCGGAATCAAGACGGTAATAAACGGAGCGTCGGTCAATTCCGATTCCCCAACAAGCTCTGTTTCAGTCGCGACAGGATGCGACGGGAGGGCAGGCACAGGTGGTGCATCACTTGTTTGAGATCGGCGACTTCGGGGCACAATCGCCCGGCGCGATACAGATTCCAAGCGTTCACCCAGTCGCCACCGTCGGTGTTGTATCGAATCCGAATCAGGTATTTCGC
Source organism: Phycisphaera sp. RhM (assembly GCA_033042175.1). Lineage (GTDB taxonomy): Bacteria > Planctomycetota > Planctomycetia > Pirellulales > Pirellulaceae > Stieleria. Next base: position 15,088 of record WCIL01000035.1, on the reverse strand, counting down.
CGCTTCCGCAGCACGCCGAATGGAAGCATCACTGTTTGCAATGTCCGGGGATTGATCGATCATCTTGGAAAAGTCACGAATGATCTTTGCACCCTGCGTGTCACGCTGGGCGTCGTGCATTCGCCGCCGCGAGAGAAACCGATCCAGTTTTTTCACTTCGCATCGGTACGCCATCCGAATCCAAAGATCCGTGTCAGGCGCGTAGGGAATCGATTCATCCCAGCCGCCGCATTCAGTCAGCATTTCACGGCGGAAGAACGCCGAAGGCTGTGGAATCCATGTGCGAAATGTCAAAAGATTCTTGAGCGAGTAGTCGCTCGTTTTTTGTCGCAGCAACTCATTTCCGTCCGCATCCACTTTCAACGTGTCGCCATAAATCAGCCCGATCTTGGAGGAGGATTGAAAGGCGTCGACGGCCGCTCGAATTGCCCCGGGCAGGTACATGTCGTCACTGCTCTGAATCCCAACGATTTCACCGTCCACCCGGCGAAACCCTTTGTTCACGGCGTCAACCACCCCCGAATCCGGTTCGGAAATCCAATCCAATTCAGGCAGGTCGCCGTACGACGTGAGGACATCCAAAGTCTCGTCCGTCGATGCACCGTCCACGACGTGAATTCGAATCGGACGATAGTCTTGTTCCAAAATGGATTCGATACACTCGCCGATAAACCGCCCCTGGTTGTAGCTCGGGATCAGAATCGAAACCGTCGGTGAACCGCCCATCGGATCGAACACTTTCATTGGGCCTCCACAAGCAGGTCACAACCTTTCATGCCGTCAGCCAGCGTGGGAGAGGCCAGGATGCAGTAGCCGCGTTTCTTGCCGGTTTCGGTTTCCGACGATGCCTTGGGGAAAAAGACCGACAATTGATGACGCTTCACCGCGGCGGACAAGTATTGCATTGTCAACGCCTTCCCCGGACCGTAGTCATCATACAGGTATCCCGAATCACCGGGAACTTGAAAGTCATCGATGAGGATGACGAAGTCTTTCCAACTCGGCGCGAGCAGGTCGATTTCGTCTTCTAGAGGGAGATCGTCGTACCAGTGCGCGTCTAGATAAAAGAACGTTCGCTTTGAAGTGATCTCGGTGTTTGTCGAAAGCTGTCGAATAAAAGAACGAGAATCTTGCAAATGCAAGTTGACGTTCTCAAGATTACGAAGTGTTCGACGGGAAAAATGGTAGTTCCGGTGCATCAATTCACTTGTGTAAACCGGTACGCGAAACTTCGTCGCAAAGTACCCTGTCGTCGCCCCGAGGAACGTTCCCGTTTCCAAGACCTGCTCGAATGCAAATTGATCGAACAACTGCTCGACTACCTCTTTTCGTCGATGCTGGCCATTCATTCCGAGATCAAGATCCGGTGTGTAGTCCGCATCGGACAACAGGGCATCGACAATTCCATCGGTCTCACGCAGCTTGCGTTCGAGCTGATCGACGCGAGCGTTCAATTCCCGCCATTGTGTTCGGAGTCGTCTGAGCTTGAAAATCACGTTGAGTTCCTCGATGAAATGGCTTTGCCAACGAGACGTTTGAGCATTCGCAGCGCGCGGCGTGGCACTGATCCGCCGTACGGAAAAACGAGCTCGCGGGTGGCAGCAGGTTTGGTTGAAAACCAGCCGGCGAGCGAGCTGAAGGAAGAATTACCGGTCAAAACGAGTCGATCACAGCGTGCCAGCAGTCCGACGTCCATCAGTGCATCCTTTGCAGCGAGCGAGCCGTCGGGGCAGCCCGCGTTCTTATGGATCGATTGGCCACCCTCGGGCAACCATTTGTCCGTCCAATGAACCCGCTGGCTTCCGTATCGTTTCGCGTACAAATCCTGAACGTCGGCATTGTCTGTTGCAAGAAAGATGACCGTATCAGAAGACATCTTCGCCAGGGCACGATCGGTCGCATCGAAGTATTGACGTTCGCTCGGAATACTCCTAACCGCCGCCGCTTCCTCGGTCTTGCGATGGTGTATCCCCAGCACCATCCTGTCCTGGAACCGCTCGTGACGAAAACGCTGAATGCGAGTTTCGATCTCTGGATGAAATGAAATTGAATCGCGGACCACTTTTCCGAGAAAACCGTCCGCAGTGAACGATGCTGCGACGGCACCGTTGCGTTTTAGCTGATCCAGTAACCCATTGATCGAGGCGCCGGACCAAACGACAACGCATCGTTCTGGCCGAGTGAAGTCGCTGACATCAATCGAGTAGCGGCGAACCGCTTCGTCCCGATCCCACTTCGGGGCTGCGCCCGACCACTCGATCCCACGTTCCCGCAGGTCGATCGCTCGTACCTGATCGATTTCCATGTCTAGTCGTTGTTGCCAAACCGGAGGCGCGACGTCGTCGATTTGCGGCAGCACTTGGCACTGATTGACAGTGCGAACCGTCAACAGCTTGGGAAACAGGTTGTCCTCTTGCGACTGGAATGCCCGGTCACGCCAATCCACGAACAGCGTACGTCCGGTGATCTGTGCATACGCGATTCCGACGGCAAGTCCACAAATCCGGTCTCCCAGTCCGGCACCACCGGAACCCTTGACGACAACGAATTTTTCAGTGGACATGTTGCGCGCCGACGTCGCGAATCCACGCCTTGACGAGCGGGAGCTCTTTCTCGGGAAAGAAACCTTTTTCGACCAGCTGTTGATAACAAGTCAGTAGGTTATCTGCGACGTGGTCCACGCCAGATTGAAGCTGTAACGATTCCAGCACTTCAGCCAAACGATTGTTCTGTTGGTAGCCCGGAATTTCGTCATCAAAGTCTCGCATCAGATTATGCGGATTGCGTTCTTGGACGACTTCCGGTGCGTGGAACACGATTCCCGTTCCAAGTTCCCAAAGGCATCGCTGCGCCACGAAGCTTTTCCAGATATCGCACATTCGAAAGGAACAGTAACTCGGCACATACATCAACGCATAGACTGCGGGCCACCACCATGTGGTTTGGGTGTTGAAGGGGCACCATTGCCCGGCTGCCAGCATCACGCTGCGGTCTCGGTTGAACGTGAATTCTTCGTCCAGGGCCAGACGCCAAATGGCATCCACGTCCGGTGCTCCGTCGGCCAACCCTTGCTGGATCGGTGCCCAATACGCGCCGGCGTCATTGACCGCCGGCATCAGTCCCTCGGGGCGGTCCGCGACGATGTCCGATGGCTCATGAATCTCGGTCAGCGGCAACCCTCTCGGCCAGATCAGTTTGTCGGAAAAGTATTTGTAGACGTTGTACCAGTTCGGCCGGTCCGATTCCGGACGGTCGGCGAATCGCACGTCGCTCACCCACGGTTGACGAATCGTCCAATTCTCGAGCGGAGCGTTGTCGTCATCGGTTTCATAGATGCAACTGGCGCCCTGTTGCATCGCCAGAAGATAGCCCACGTTCTTGCGGCAATAGTGTTTTGTGGGCAGCAGGGCGGCGAGTTCAAAGCCTGTATCGAGTTGCGAATTGATATCGAGAAACTGAAGTTGATCCGCTTCAAATCCATCGACGGAACTGAGATCGAATTCGTCCGGTCCTTTGGTATCACCAGCGATGATGAATCGGGCTTTACCTTCGCTGAGACACTCCGCCAACCGAAAAACACTGGCAGTTGGACGCTGAATCGTGGTGATGACAACATGTAACATTTAAGAATGCCTCTCCGCGGCGTCTTCGATGGCCTTGCGATAGACATCGACACAGCCTTGGGCATGAGCAAGAGGGGAATAATGATTGAGGAGGTATGCCCGTCCACGCTCCACGCGGGCGCGTCGTTCCTCATCCGATTGAAGCAACAAACGCATTTTGCTTGCCAGTGATTCGACATCGCCATCCGGGACCGCGATGCCGCATGTGTTTTCGACTACTTCTTGAAGCCCTCCGGCATGAAACGAAGCGACGGAGGTCCCGCACGCGACGGCTTCGGCGGCAACCAGTCCAAAGGTCTCTACTTTAGAAGGGATCAAAAACACATCGGACGCACGGTAACAGTCTGCCATCTCTTGGACCGTCGACCTGTAACCGAGAGCGCGACTGGGAAGCTTGATTTGATCGGAAATCTGATCGCAGTTCTTGCCGACCAACAGTACCAGCACATCGAGGTCGGAAAGGCGGTTGATGACTTCAATCGCTTCACGGGGTCCCTTGAACGGACTGTCTAAATGGTTGGCCGCAACTAAAATCGTTTTTTGTGACGCTGCGACGCCCAATCGATCCCGCGCCCCGCCACGATCCTCCGTGGTAAAGGCATCAACATCAATCGCATTGGGAACGACGGTGATCGGACAATCACGCAGAATGGGGCTCTGTTGAACTTGACTCCGCACCCAAAACGATGGCGCAATCAGATGAACGTGATGCGATTGATAGAAACGCTGCTTGCGATGCCAATTGCGCGCCGTTCCGTCTCGAGGAATTGCTGGATAGCGCTGCAGGTCGGGGCAACGCCCGCATCCGGTCTTCCAACGCTCGCATTGCATTCCGTAGGCACAATGCCCGGTCAACCACCACAGATCCTGCAGGCTGCAGACGAGCGGATACTTTCTCGCCAAGGTGCTCAGACCTTTCAAGTCCGCCCACTCTTGAGCGCCATGCATGGCATGCATGTGAACGACATCAGGCGTTTCTGGAAACAAAGATTCAACAGCCCGAAACGAAGGCGCATAGAAATTTTGCAGACCGGTTGTCGCTCTGACCCACTGCGCCAAACGACGACTTCCGGGGATCCCTCGCTGGTAGACCAGTGGCTGCACGAACGATTCTGAACCTGTCTTGCTCGCCACGATGGCTGACGCCCGGTGCCCGAGCGACTCCAAACCACGTTGATTCAACCGCATCACGGCCTCCGCACCACCACCATAGTCGTGCGAGTGCAACTGCACGACAGTGAGCGAATCCGGCGTTACTTGACGATCAACAGGCATTTCGAAAGGAGTCCTCACCGACGGGGAGCACGCATCTCTGGAGATGACGGCCCATAATGGCTCAGGCGACCGTGTTGGCCGGAGCGAGAAATCGATGAAGCTGTTCGCGAAAGAAGTTTTGGCTAAACGCTCCTTCGAGTTGCTGGCGGATATTCTGTAACGCAGTCGCACGGACTTGCTTGTCGGTTACGATCTTCTCGATCGCTTCGGCCACCTTGGATGGTTCCATTTCCTGGCACCACACGCCGAAAGGACACTCTTGAAAGAACTCGCCGAGGGAGGAAACCGGAGGGCTGAGCAGCAAGATGGGATGCCCGGCTGCAAAATAGGTCGACAACTTCGTCGGAAACGAAAGCTCCGTGAAGGAAGCCAGCTCGGACTCGAAAGGTTGCGGCATGAAGAGTACGTCAGCCGTTTTGCAAAGTGCTTCGACCGTTTCGGCGACGGAACGATAGCCGCAATAACGAACGTTGCGCGGTCCCCTCGATTCGAGTACAAACCTCATTCCATAAAGGTCCAATCTCACTTCCCTTCCCCCGATCTTCCAATGCATCAGGTCGAGTGCCCGTTGCAGGACGTCCAATTGGGGTCTGGCAGACACACTACCGGCAAACGCGATCACGATCGGATCCCTTTCGCACGTCGAATCGTCCGATTGAGACTCGAAACTCGGTTCGGCTGGCGGAGCGGCATGACGCAGAATCACCGATTCCAACCCAAACTGTTGTCGGTAGAGTCGTGCCATCGGCTCGCTGACAACCGCCAGAGCGTCCGCATTTTTCACGGCTTTTTGGAATGCCGAGCTTATCGCCGACACATTGAGCGGCATTTGTCCAAGGTGAGTCGCGATGTAGTCCGGGGCGTCCCACACGAGCACTCGCTTGGGTATACCGATTCCGCGAGCAACCGCATCGGTGATTTGAATATTGGTCGCGCTCTCCAAAATCGAAAACAGGATCTCGCACTGATGCTCTCGTCCGAACTCAACGGCATCACACGTCAAGTGGCGGCAGTGTCGGCGGAACATTCCCCAGTAGGCCGCCATTGCGACGGTCGCCCCCACAGGACCTGGCATCGGTTGGATCCGATGCTCATAACGCTTTACGCCGATCCGAACCGCCAGATCCTTGAACTCCGCAGGTTTCTCCCATTGTTCATGTCGACTCAAGGTGGCAAAACAGACGACGCGATCCTGCGGATAGTTGCGGCAGATCTCTTTGACGATGATTTGGCCAACACCGTTGTCACCTGGCGGACTGCCGGTTAGCAAGAGGACTTTGGGGAGTGCCATCATCCTTCTCCTACAGCTTCTTGCAACTCGTCGGCGGTGTCGCAGGCCACGTTCTCGTTTTCGAACAGACCGTCAAACTGAAGAATCCGGCCATCGATCGAACTGGGCGTCTGGTCTATGACACCTCGAAACGCGAAACCTAATTCTGCGAGTTGCTCGAGTATCTCCGGGAACAATGCTTGACCTTCGTAGAGCCGGTAGGTGGACAACTCCAAAACCACCGCGGACGCCTTTCGGAATGTTTCGATTCCACCACGAATTACACGGTCTTCGTACCCTTGGACGTCTGCCTTGATCACGAAGGGGACATTCAGGTTCAATTCGTCCGCCAAATTGTCGAGACGTCGAATCTGGATGGTCTCGGGCGACGATTCGACGGTCTGCGGAAATTCGGTTCGATGCAAGTCCTGCATGGGAAGAATCGAAGAGCTCGGCGTGAAACGGTTGCGGTTGATCGTTTCTTCGCCATCGAACTCCCCGAGCGCGAATGGATAGGCTTTGCCCGGTCCGTTTTCGTTCAAGAACCGATCGACTTGCTGGAAACAATCCGAAAGCGGTTCGAAACTATAGATCGCCGTCCCCGGAAACGCCTCACGCAGCAACGCAGCACATTGCCCGGTGTTGGCACCAATGTCTAAGATGGTTTCAGGCTGATAGCGTTGGAGCAGCCTCCATCGCTGAACCAAGTCGTCATGTTTTTGTTTGGCGCGTGCCCGAGCAATGTTCTTGACCAGACGGATTTCCAAACCGAACAGCGAGAAAGCAGATTTGATGAGATGACGCATCTTAAGAATACTGGCTGGCGGGCGAATGGTTCGTGGCGGGCTTCTCAAAGACCACCATCAGATGGTCATGCAGCGACGTTGTGAACGTGATGCCTTGCTTGTGGCTCAGGTAGCGAAATCCGGGAATCCGATACAACAGCCCAAGCGTCCGTTTTCGGTTCGTTTTCTTGGCCCATGCATGGATCGTTTCCACGCTCTGCACGAATCTGCGACGCACACTGCCGATCTGGTGCGGATGACGAACGGACGATTGGACCTGCATCCCTGAGGACGTGGCCCACCGTCGGAAAAACGGAAGCGTTGCAAAACACAGGTGCTGAGCCGAGTGCAGATACCACTGCTGTCCGCCAAGCAATCGCCAACTCCAATGCTCGGCGTTGCCCGTTGATACAAGCAAGATGCCGCCCGGTTTAACCAGCAGCGAGAGTTGATCGAGTGTTTGGCACGGATTCGGCAAGTGTTCAAAGACATCGAATAACGTGACGACATCGTACCGACCGACGTGCTGCGTCAGATCGAGGTTGGTGGCAAAGTCGGCGATCACTTGGACATTTGATTCACGAAGCTTGCCTCGCCCCGCGGGCGAAGGCTCGATGGCAAATTTTCTCCAACGGTCCGAAAGCAGGGACAGAAACGCACCGTCGAACGCGCCAACGTCGAGAATCGAGATCGACTCCGACGTGTCGTACCGCGAGGTCAAGATGCTTCGGGCTTGACTCCACGACCCGACCTCTTTCGCGTTGTAGTCCCAAAAGGCATCGGGCAGATTTTGGTAGAGCGTGGCCAGATCATCCGAACTCAACTGCGGCCATCGAAAGAAAAGTTGACAGTCATGACATTTTTTCAGCCGACTCTCGCGGAGTTCTTCGGTGATTTGTCTGATGATCGCCGGAGCATCCGAATGCGACAACTCAACCGGAACGGTGCAGCGGCCGAAGTCGAGGGTGCGATCGCTGTCGCAGCCAGGGCAGAGACAGTACCGTTGACTCTGTTGACAGGCATGTTCCTGTTGACCCATCGAATTCAAAATGTTTGGCAACTAGTGCTCCAACCACATTTAATGTTGGGGTTGCGTTGGTCGAGCGGAAACGGGGTCAGGTACCAAAAACCAAATGGCCCGCAGGGTGCTTCGCATTTTTGGTACCTGACCCCTTTTCCGCGGCAGCCTAAATCTAAAAGTTGACGAAGCACTAGCGATCCGAGCAACGCGTCAGCGGGTTCAAGCGAACCATTCCCCAGGCCGGATTCCAATTGATCTGACCTTGGGCATCAGTGATCGATGAAACGGCGACGCTGAAGGGAAGGACATCGGTCAGCGAATCATGAATCTGTTTGCCGGCCGATCGAACATTGGAAATGGAAATCGCGCAGTGATACCTGCCCGGAGCCAGCGGAAACGTGGCAGCCAATGACAGTGTTGCAGTTTCGCCCTTCTCGGGCGCACTGAGGACGTCGCTAAACGTGCTACCGACAGGCGATTTGTCGTCTGTCAGAACTGTCAGCGCGATCTGCAACCCCTCAAACTGCTCCTGTGCGTGAATCGATGCTTCCAAATGGAACGCACCTGATGACGGTAAATTGCCCTCTTGATCAAGCCCCTCGAGACGGAGTCCCACGAACCGCAGTTGTTGATCCAGCCCGCTGAAGGCGCGCGGGGCGTTGGAGATGGATGTCGGTGACTCGTTCTTGACCAGGTTCTCTGCGATGTACCGCGCGACACCCTCCTGTGTCGGGCCGTCAAAGAGCAGTTTTCCTTGCGACAGCACGACGGTGCGTTTGGTCAAAGACCGAATCGAGGCGAGATTGTGGCTGACAAAAAGAACGGTCTTCCCCGACTCAGCGACGCTCTTCATTTTCCCCAAACATCGATTCTGAAACTCAATATCGCCGACCGCCAGCACTTCATCCACGATCAAGATTTCGGGGTCCAGATGCGCCGCGACCGCGAAACCGAGGCGAACCGTCATCCCGCTGCTATACCGTTTGACGGGGGTATCGAGAAAGCTTTCAACGCCTGCGAAGTCGACGATCGCGTCGAGCTGTTGACGAATCTCGCGACGCGTCATCCCGAGGATCGTCCCGTTCAGGAACACGTTTTCGCGACCGGTCAGTTCAGGATGAAATCCCGTGCCGACCTCCAGCAAACTCGCAACGCGACCACGCAAATCCACCCTGCCTTCGGTCGGATACGTGATCCGACTCAACAATTTGAGCAGCGTGCTTTTGCCGGCCCCGTTCTTGCCAATGATCCCAACCACTTCGCCTTGGTCGATATGCAGGCTGATATCGCGTAGCGCCCAAAATTCACCTTTTTCCACGCGTTCCGATTCGGCGGATGCCGCCTCGTGGGTGTTCATTTCTGATTTCCCGAACATGCGACGGACCACTCCGTTGGCCAGTTCGCGCACGCTTCCCGCGTGGGTTAAACCCAGCCGGTAGCGTTTGGACAGATGTTGAACTTGAATCGAAAACGTCATGAAATCCGTCGAGTTGTGCTGCTAGATGATGTCCGCAAAAGTAGTTTCAACTTTTCTGAAATAGGCGATCCCCGTTACCAGCACCACCAGCATCACAAGCAGTGAAACCCCCACCATCGTCCAGTCCGGGGGCGCCGTTCCCAGCAGAGCCCACCGAAAGCCTTCGACCACGCCGACCATCGGATTGATCGCATAAAGTGCCCGGTACCGATCCGGCACGACGTCCAGTGGGTAAACGATCGGACACAAATACATCCAAATCTGAATCAGGAAGGGAACCGCCATTCCAATGTCCCGATATCTCACATTCAACGCGGTCAACCAGATGCCGAACGCTAACGCAGTGACCACCGTGACGACGACAAAGACAGGCAACAGCAGGATTTCCCATCCCGGCATGTAGCTGTACAACGCCATCAGCACAAACATCACGACAAACTGAAGTGCCAATTCGACCAACCCCACTGCGACCTTTGCCAGCGGAAGGACAAGTCGGGGAAAATACACCTTGGTCAACAGGGCACCGCCACCCACCACACTCGACGTCACGCCTGTCAGCGAATTCGAAAAGTACAGCCACGGCATCAAGCCGGCGAACGCGAAAATCGGGTAGGGAACGACCGTTTCGACCTTGACGAAAACACTAAACACGAGCGTAAAGATTGCGGCTGTCAATAGCGGACGCAGGATCGCCCACCCGTAGCCGATGATGCTCTGCCGAAACCGAGCCGAGATATCTCGCATTGCCAGTAGATACAGCAGATCCCGGTACCGCCACACTTCTCCCAGATTGAGCGCAAACCATCCTTCGACGGGCGTGATGGAGGTGATTCGATTGGACTCGTCGGACATCCGCGATTGATCCTAGGACGACAGGGGGTTTGACGCGGCGTTCTGTTCAACCAGTTTCGCGGCGATCCGCTCGGCGGCTTTGCCGTCCCAGAGCGCGGGGCAATTGCGCCGGGGCGGGTTCGATTGGACTTCCTTCCATGCCGCCAACAATGTGTCTTTTCCCGGTTGGACCAGGCGGTTGGTGCCTTCGTCAATCGTGATCGGGCGTTCCGTGTTCGGACGAACCGTCAGGCACGTGACGCCCAGGTAGGTCGTTTCCTCTTGGACGCCGCCGGAGTCGGTCAGGACGACGTTTGCCGATTTCATCAATGCCATGAAATCAAAGTATCCCAGCGGGTCAACCATGTTGATCTTGTCGGCAACGGTGATGTTTTCCGTTTCCAAGCGTGCCAGTGTTCTGGGGTGCACCGGAAACACGATCGGTAACGACTCTGAGATTTCGTTGAGCGCCCCGATCAACTCGGCCAACATCTCCGGATCGTCGACGTTGCTGGGCCGGTGCAGGGTTGCCAACACGAATTGGTTGGCGGTCAGTCCCAGAGTCGACAGGATGTCGCTTTGTTCGATCTTGGGCAACGCACGGATCAACGAGTCGATCATCACGTTGCCGACGCAGTGAATTCGGTCCGGCGAGACGCCTTCGGCAATCAGGTTGGCATCGCCGTCGGGCGAAGGGGTCAACAACAAATCCGAAATCGCGTCGGTGACCTTGCGATTGATTTCTTCCGGCATCGTGTTGTCACGCGAACGCAAGCCCGCTTCGACGTGGGCGATCGGAACGCCGATCTTCGCTGCCACCAACGAACAAGCCACGGTCGAGTTGACGTCGCCGACGACCACCAACCAGTCCGGCCGATGTTTCAAGATCACCGGTTCGAATTCGAGCATGATCCGGGCGGTTTGAACCGCGTGCGATCCTCCCGAAACCCCCAAGTGCTCGTGGGTTTTGGGCAGTTCGAGTTCACGAAAGAAAACGTCCGACATTTTTTCGTCGAAGTGCTGGCCGGTGTGCACCAGAGTCTGCTGTACCCGGTCTCCGTAGCTGTCCAGAGCGCGCATGATCGGCGCGATCTTCATAAAGTTCGGCCGTGCTCCGACGACGGATAATATTTTCATGATCTAGCTGGTTTCAATTTGGAAAGGAGTCGTGGGGAGAAGTGACCAGATCCTCGACGGGAAAATCGGGAAATCGGCGCGATCGCCCCAGCACGCGGGAAATCATGCGTTCGTCGAGCGTCGCGGCGCGTCGCCAGGCTTGAACCGCAGTTTCATAGTCACCGTGATTGGCTGCCAACGCCCCGAGACGAAGTTGCAACTCGGGGGTGTTTCGAAACAGTGCGGCGGATTGACGGATCGCCGCCTTGGTGCGTTCGGGTGATCGGTGGATGAATTCCAGATAGACTTGATCGATACGAGGTGGCATCGCCAACGGTCGTTGACGCAGTGACGCTTCGGCCGATTGCAACGCCTGGGTGTAGGGCGAGTCCGGCGAACGCAACGATGGATTCACCGGCATCGAGGGCACCGGTACTCCAGCGTCGGTCACATGCGTTGAAAGCACGGGATCGGCTGCCCGCCAACCCAGTCGCCGGCGTCCGCGCGACGTCGCCGCGTAGAGCGCCGCCTGTTGAGTTTGCGGGATTCGTCCGGCGTTCATCAAGGTCAACTCCAACAGGCGACCGCGCTGGAAATCGATCCTGGTCCGAACATCCAGCAGATCCGGGTGTGGGTGTTGCTCGGCAAGTGTTCGCGTCTCGGCGGCAAACCGATCCAGCCACCGCGGGTCCGTTCGATGGTGCTGATACTCGGCATCGGCGGTGCGGACGGCGAGGTCGACCCAGTTGTCCAACCGCAGTCGATTGATGGCGAACACGGCGAGGACCAACAGGCCGCCCGCACCGGCGATCTGAAAGACGCGTTCGCGCAGGAATCTCGGTGACCGCCACCAAGCGCCCTGCGGCAGCAGTTTTAGTTTCCGTTGGCCGCTGGTGCCCGGCGCCGCGTTCTCGCGCCCGCTCGCAGCCAACACCACCGTCGAGGCACGCGCCACGACGACGGACAAAAGCATCACAACCGCAAACAGGTTCGCCGGCAAAATCAGTCCGAAATCGAACGTCTGACTGACGGCGATCACGACGCAAAGGTAGCAGCCGGAAATCCCAATCCCCTGGTCGAGCGGATCTGTCGACGCGTACAAACGCCTCAGACTCTGGACCATCAACACCGCTACCATCGCCGTCAGGACGAGGCCGGCCAGGCCGAGTTCGACAAACATTTCCAACCACAAATTGTCGGCGTGCAGACAATGACGCCAGGGGCTGGTTTGCTGCCACGGCAGGTACGCGTAACCATAAGACGCCAACCCGCTGCCGCCCGGGAAATGTTTGATCGCCGTGCGAAATCCGTCGGGCCAGTGCGACAACCGGGTGTCGGTCGACAAACGATCGCTGCCCTGTGAGACGGTCGAACCGATTTGCTGAAACGTGTCGTCGCGGAGGGTCTCGGTTCCGATCGTGCCGGTTCGCAACATTACGACCACCGTCAACACGACCACCGCGATTGCGGCCACCACGCCTGCCAGCCGCAGCCGGTTTCCGCGTGTCAGCGCCACCGTCGCCGTGCCGGCGACCAACATGGACAGCAGCCCGCCGCGAGAGCCACAGCCGATCAATCCGACCAAAGTGACGCACAGGGCAACGAGGGCCGTCAGCAACACCCCATCGCGCAGCCACAGCGAACCGAACGCTTTTCGGCCGGCTCGCTCCGTCGACCCGCCCGCGTCGCCTTGGTGCGACAGGGACGAGCCGCGATAGACGATCAACCCCAGCGCCGATGCGATGCCTAGATTGATCGCCAACGCTGCGTTGTTTCGGTTCAGAAACGTTCCAAACGGCGCCCCTTCGCCGCCGCTGCGAAAGCTCCAGAGGTGAAACTCGGGAAACAGTTTGCGGGCAAGCCCGATCAGTGCGACCGAACAGGCACCCAGCGTGATCACCGAGAGCAACCACGTCGTTCGCCCTCGATGGTGAAACACCAAGACGGCAACAAACGAGACGAGAACGGCGATCGTGAGGTTGGCGATCGCGTGTCTGGAATCGAATGGGGCGATCGAAATCGTGAGGGATTGGGAGAGATCGACTGGCAGAATCCCGCCTGCCCAATTCACAGACGCGGAATAACTGGCGGGGCTCAACCATGCGACCAGACGCGCTGTCAGGGGCACGGTTTGCAACGTGGCCGCGGCCAACAAAACCAACAACAACCCGGGCAACGCAAACGCCTTGGGCGGCAAGCGAATTTCGCCCGGACAGCCGACCGAAAGCGATCGGGCCAGTAGGGCGATCAAGCAGGCGAGGGTCAATGCAACCGCGGAGGTGTACTTGGTCCATGGCAAGATGCCGCCGAAATCGCCGGCCAACATCGCGGGGGCAATCCCGAATGTGAACGCAGCGATCCACTGCAGCAATTCGGAGAGGCGTTGGCGCGAATACAATCGGCTCAGGTTTCGGCACGTTGACGCGACGTCGTCAGCGCGTCCAAATCGGACTGAACCATGATTTCGGCGAGTCGGGGAAGCTGGGTTTCAGCCGTCCACTGCAGCGACTGCGATGCCCGACTGGGATCGCCGACCAGATGCGTCCCTTCGCTGGGACGCATGTAGCGGGGGTCCTGCGTCACAAACTCTTTCCAGTTCAATCCGACCGCATCAAACGACGCCGCCAGAAAATCTTTGACACTGTGCGCGGTTCCGGTCGCAACGACAAAGTCATCGGCAGCCGGTTGCTGCAACATCCGCCACATCGCGTCGACGTACTCGGGGGCGTATCCCCAGTCACGACGTCCATCGAGTGATCCGAGCGAAAGCGTTTTTTGCAGCCCCATCGAAATCGCGGCGGCCGCTCGCGTGATCTTGCGGGTCACAAACGACTCACCGCGGCGGGGTGATTCGTGGTTGTAGCAGATCGCGTTGCAGGCAAACAAACCAAAAGATTCTCGATACAGCGTGACCATTTGAGTCGCAAACGCCTTGGCGATCCCATAGGGCGTGACCGGACGCATCGGCGTGGTTTCGTTCTGCGGCGATTGGTCGGGACGCCCGAAAATTTCGCTGCTGCTGATATGCAGGAACTTGGGTTGTTTGTCCAAGTCTCGGAGGATTTCGAGTAATCGCAGGGTGCCCATGGCGGTGAATTCGCAGGTCGTCTCGGGGATCTCGAAGCTCGCCCCCACGTGGCTCTGTCCGGCCAAGTGATACAGTTCGTCGGGGGTCGATTTGAGCAGGATGCGACGAATCGTCGTCACGTCGCTGAGGTCGGCGTAGTGCAAAAAGAGGCGTTTGTTGTAGACGTCTTCTTGGTGAAACAGTTGATCCAACCGACCGCGAGCGGTGATGCTGCTACGACGCACGATTCCATGGACGGTGTAGCCCTTGCTGATCAGCAACTCGGTCAAATAGGACCCGTCCTGACCGGTGATTCCGGTGATGAGCGCCGTTGGCATGTGTGGTTGGCTGAATTTCAAAGGGTCAGCAATCTAAAGGTTCAGAGACGAATAGTTTTCGAAATTCAGAGTGTCACTGCGATGCCAGAGTCCGACGCACCGAAATGCTGAGAGATCGAGGCGTCGTGCAGGTTATGGTCGGTCAGGTCGATGGCGTGACGGAATGTGTCAACGACAGTGAGACAACTTTTTGGTGTGCGTTAGTTGCTCGTGCAACAATGCTCGGGGGCCAGCCCCCGAACCCCCGGGATTTTTCCAGGCATGGCTCGGGTGTTCATAGATTCG
>WCIL01000034.1:0-119029 GCA_033042175.1 Phycisphaera sp. RhM | reverse complement strand
ACGAATCTATGAACACCCGAGCCATGCCTGGAAAAATCCCGGGGGTTCGGGGGCTGGCCCCCGAGCATTGTTGCACGAGCAACTAACGCACACCAAAAAGTTGTCTCACTGTCGTTGACACATTCCGGTCAGCCGCTCGAACTTTCGGACATCACAGGGGCGGGCAAAGCAGAATACTTCCGCCAGTGGACACTCATAGGCCGAAGACAAAAGTATGATCCGGAACAGCCGATCAGTCGACTGTGGGTGACAATCGGCGGCAGTGCCGGCCACAGCTGTCAGGTTGCGCTCGATATCGACGAGTCCAGGGATGAGAGCGGCGAACGCGCTTGGGATCTGACGCTGCAGTCGACCTCGCATGCGGTCGAAGAATTGAGATCGGCGAAGCAGAGTGCGAAACGAGAAGCGAAACGACAAACTCTTCAATGTAATGTTAAAAAGCTTCGCGAAGTGTACGGCGACGGCGACTACCTCACTGACAATATTGCAAAGTCAAGGTCCAGATTGAACACCGAATCGTTCAAAGCTGCAATGGACAAACTTGCCGAGGAGGGAAGCCTGGAATCCGGGATGGTTAAAAAACGCAACAATCATTCGTACACCGCTCGACGATTGCGACGGTCGGCCGAAGAAGAGTTGTTAGGAGATCAGTCTACCGAATGAACAGTTAGATTGACTCGGACAGAAGAATCAAGTCTGAGTCAGTCCGACTCCCAAGCGGGACTCGGACACTCAGTCAGACAGACAACACCCTATTAAGGGTGTCTGTCTGAATGTGTGACTCGGCTTGCGAGTCAGATCGGCGTCAATCAAAGAGAACACAGCAATATGTGTCCGTTTTCCAATTCCAGGAAATTCGATTCGGCTGATTCACGGGGCGACGGTGTGCAACATAGCTGCCACTTGGGCGGAGTTATATTTCTCGCGCGAGACGAGTCTTCTAATTGGACTAGGAATCATTGGTGGGCGTCGTATTTCCGCGTAAATGGCGGGCATTCTCGGGGAAATCACAACTTGTTTGCATCGAATTTCGGCCTCTCATTTGGGACCAGCACTTTTTCCGAGGATTTGAATGGCATCACTGCACCGTGAAAATAATATCAGCAAAATTCGCTACCGGGACTCGGATGGCAAGAATCGCGCTGTCTCACTTGGACGCGTTTCCAAACGATCAGCCGACGGGATCTTTCGGCACGTTTGCGAGTTGATTTTGGCGAAGGAAAACGGCGTTCGCCCGGATGCCGTGACGGAGCGATGGGCAATGGATCTCGCCGGTAAACTGCGGAGTCGGCTGAGCAAGTTGGGGCTGGTGGAGCCGGAACAACAATCAAAGTCGCAGGACGCTGGTCGGCTGCTCGGCGCGTTCGTCGATCACTACATCAAGGGTCGGACGGACGTGAAACCGTCCACGGTGACGAACTTCAAGCACGCAAAGAAATACCTTGTCGAATTTTTCCCCGAAGGTGAAAGCAAAGTCCTGTCCGGCATCACTCGCGCCGATGGCGACCGATTCAAACTGCACATTTCCAAGTCACTGGCGATTTCAACGACAGAGAAAATTATCAAACGCTGCAAGACGATGTTCACGCACGCCGTCCGCGACCGCCTGATCAGCGAGAACCCGTTCGATCACATCAAGCTGTCCGGAGCGGTGAATCGGGAGCGAGACGCATTCATCGACCGGCCGACGGTTGACGCGATCATCGACTTCGCCAGCCACGACGATTGGAAACTCGCGTTCACCCTGGCTCGGTACGGAGGGCTAAGGCGGTGCGAATTGACGTCACTGAAGTGGACCGACATTCTGTGGGACCAAAACAAGCTTCGGATCGAGTCGCCGAAAACGGGACTGCGATTCTGCCCTCTGTTCCCAGAACTTCATTCAGTCCTACTCACTGCGTCGGAAAACGCCCCGGAACGATCGGTGTTCGCCATCCAGCGTTACCGCCGAACCAGTAACTTGGGAACGCAGGCGAATCGCATCATCGAGGCGGCCGGGCTCACGCCCTGGCCGAAGACATTTGTCAATTTGCGAGCATCTCGCCGAACAGAGCTTCAGGAGAGCTTCCCGGACCACGTGATCAACGCTTGGCTTGGTCACAGTTCCAAGGTCGCCGAGAAACACTATCTGCAGGTCACGCCAGACCACTGGGACCGTGCAATGGTTGAATCGGAGTCGGCCGCCGGGAACCAAAACGGGAACGGCGTCGGGAACACCAGCGCGAATCAGGCTGTGTCTGACTCACCGCCAAAAGAAAAACCCGGCAAAAAGCCGGGCTCTAACACATCGAGAGATAGACAGACAGAATGTCTAGCTCCCTGTACAAAACCAATCCAGAGAGAGTCAGCGGATTTTGCAGGCTTTTTCTGCTTCAGACGGCTGCTTCCATGCGATTCCCGTCTCGTTTGATCGGGATCGAGACAAAGCAAAAGCGAAAACTGCTGGTGGTTTTGCTGTTAACCAAAGCTGCGTTTTCTCGCATGTCTGCGAGTGGTTAACAGGGGGAGAGAATGTCGCCCAAAGCGGCTCTACCGCTGGCAATCTGTTCCAGTTCTTCTGAACGGCGCGGCCGAAATTAGAACGGCATACCACTCCCCACCCACGCGGCGGTTGCGGTGAGCGACTCGTTCCGTATGCTCGTCGTTTCAGCGGGGTACAAAAAGACTGCCACCCCAATGGTTCTGAGATTTGCGAGGCAAAATGGCGCTCGATGGCGAATATTGTTCACCCACTTTTGACACTCCTCGCTTCGCTCACTCGGCAGGAACTTGCTCAGCAGATTCGGTTCCTGAAAGCTGAAAACGAGATCCTTCGGAGTAAGTTACCTAAACGCATCACGCTCGACAATCGTGAAAGAAGCACGTTGGTCCAACACGGGAAGAAGTTAAACGGAAAAATCAAGGATGTCATGACAATCGTGTCATATTCGACGTTTCGGCGTTGGGTTCGCAGAACGGAAGAAGGAAAGCCTTCAGTGGCGAAAAAGGCGGCAATACGCGGAGCCGGGCGACCGAAGCTCAAGGAAGACGTTCGCGAGACCATCATTCGAATTCGCAAGGAAACGGGATTCGGATACACGAAGATTCTCCAGGAACTTCGTCGCATGGGCGTTCATGTTTCTCGCCAAACGGTTAAGAACGTGATCGTTGCGGCTGGCTTGGAACCGACGTCGGGCGATCACCCGGATACATGGCATAAATTCATCAAACGTCACGCTGACACGCTCTGGCAATGCGATTTTGCGTGCAAGAAAAAGTGGACATTGAAAGGGTTGGTCGACGTCTATTTCATGGTCTTCATTCACATTGGAACGCGGCAGATCTGGATCTCGCCTTGCACCGAGAATCCCACCGGTGAATGGACGACCCAACAGGGACGCAACTTCCAAATGCACCTGCAAGACAATGAATTGACGTGCGAGATCCTGATGCGCGATCGCGATGCAAAGTGCGTTGATTCGTTTGATGAGATCGTCCGATCGACCGGTGGAAAGATCAAGTTGACACCGATTCGATCACCTAATTTGCAGGCTCACGTCGAGCGAGTCATTCAAACAATCAAGCATGAGGTGCTGAACGCGTTCTGCATTGTGACAAACCAGCATCTCGACGGAATTCTTCATGCTACGCAAGACTGGTACAACAAACGTCGAGGGCATTCAGCACGAGACCACTTGCCGCCCGTTCGGGACGAAGCGTTGTTTCCGCTCTTGCCGTTCTCAAAAAACCAAGTGATCTGCGATGCGACACTTGGCGGTCACTTGCTCTCGTACCGCCGTGTGGCTTGACGCATTCGCCGGTCGGTTCTACGCCTTGCATTTCAAACGAGAATATGAATCACGAATGACGCACAACGTATCATCGCGTCTGAACACGAATCACCCCCGGCGTCCAGACAGGTATGACGAAACGACTGAATTCGCTGAATTGTTGAAGACTTCCTCCGTTTCACCTTGCTCAATAATTCGCCCGACGCCATCTTCCGTCCAGAAGATGGCGATCTGGTCCGACAGTCGGCGTGCTTGAGCCAAGTTGTGAGTGACGATCAGAATTGTGTATTGACCTCGCATCGAGTCGATCAAATGCTCAACTCGCTCAGCCGACATTGGATCCAAGGAACTGCACGGTTCGTCCATCAGCAATACCCGTGGCTTGAGCGCGATGGCGCGGGCAATACAAAGCCTCTGCTGTTGGCCGCCCGACAATTCCAGAGCCGACTGATCAAGACGCGTGCTCACCTCGTCCCACAATCCAACATCTCTAAGAACTGATTCACAGATCTGCCCCAACTGCTGCCGATCGCGGATTCCGTGCTCCCTAAGGGGCAGCTCGAGATTGCGACGAATCGACATGGCAAACGGGTTCGGCTTTTGAAAGATCATGCCGATATGGCGACGCAGTTCGACCGAAGATGGAAATACAGTGTCGATGTCTTGTCCGTCAAATTGAATGCGACCACTGACGTTAGCACCCGGTATGATCTCTGTCAGTCGATTGAGTGCGGCAAGAAAGCTGCTTTTGCCACATCCGGAGGGACCTACCAAGCCCAAGATAGAGCCTGGCTTTGCGTCAATCGTCGCATCCCGAAGAACGGTACGGCCGTTATACGACACGCAAAGGTTTTTGGTGGTAATCAAAGCGAATCTCCTGTCGTGCTTCGATTGTGCAATCCAGCGAGCCGGAGCAATAGTGCCGTCGCCGCATTGATCGCGAGTAACAACACCACCAGTACGCACGCCGTCGCGTACGCTTTCGATCCTCCTCCAGGAACGTTCATCGCGAGGTCATAAATGTGTACGCTCAGCGAGCGTCCGGAATCAAGAAGCGATTCGGGAGTGCGAGCGACATATCCCGAGGTGAATATAAGGGCAGCGGTTTCTGCCAAGGCGCGACCGATACTCAGCACGACGCCGGCAGCCAGTGCCGGCATTGCGACTGGCAAAACAACCCGGAACAGGGTTGTGGTGCGTTTCATACCCAAAGCGGCAGCCGCGTATCGATACTCGGCAGGTACAGCCCGAATTGCTTGTTCCGATGTGCGGATCAAAATCGGCAACACCATGCATGCCAGCGTCAAGCCGCCAGAAAGTATCGAATATCCCAGTCCGAGCGCAATCGCAATGAACGCGTTACCAAAAAGGCCGAACACGATGGACGGGACGCCAGCCAATACGTCCAGTGAGCGACGTACATTGCGTGCAAACCACGGTTCTTTATCGAGTCGCTCAGTCAATGCGATGGCGGTGCCAAAGGAAAGAGGGACCGCAACGACCAAACAAACCAAAAGAATCAGCCCGGTGGATAGAATGATGGGTCCGATTCCGCCCTCTCGACCCGCGTTTTGCACGTCTCCTAGCAAGAAACCGAAATTGACTTCAGCGAGACCTCGAATCGCAATATCAGCCAGGATCCAAATTAGCACGCCAATCACTGACGTCGCAGCGACCCAGACAGCAACCGTTACGCAGAATTCACGCCAGTGGTGCCGAACTTCGATTGCTCTAGAGGTTGCTGGGCCGCTATCGATCACGCCGGGTGGCCCCCCCTCGACGCGAAACCAACAGGACGATCACGCTGACTACGAGCATCAGCATCAATCCGCTGACGAATAACACGGACCGATGACCCGCCGAGGCGTAGCCCAGTTCCAAGGCAATGTTTGCGTTGAGCGTTCTGCCAGGAGAAAGCAGCGACGAGGGCATTTCCACAATGTTGCCGGCTAGCATGAGCACAGCCATTGTTTCGCCCAACGCGCGGGTGAGTGCTAGGATGATTCCGCTGCCAATGCCCCGTCGTGCGCCGGGCAACACAATCCAACTAACGATTGCAGATCGACCCATGCCTAATGCCGCCGCCCCCTGAATCCACTCTCGTGGCAAAGCGGCGATTGCTGTATCCGACAGGAGTGCAACCGTTGGCAGAACCATCAGTCCGAGAACGATTGTTGCCGTTAAGAGGTTTTGCCCGCTTCCGCCAAACGTGGCAATGATTGGTGCTAGCACCACCAGTCCCCACAAGCCAAAGACAACCGAAGGAATCCCCGCCAGCAACTCAATCAGCCTGCGATGCCAAGCCGCCAGTCGGCGCGGCGCGTAGAAGTTCACAAACACGGCCGAGCCAATGCCCAGCGGCGCTGCGATCACGATCGCTCCTGCACTGGTCACAAGAGTTGCCACGATCATCGGCGTCAAATTGAATTGGCCCGAAAGCGGATGCCAACTCGCATCGGCAAAGAATCGAGACCAACCCAATTGCCGTAGCGCCGGCGTCGACTCTCGCAGCAAAAAAAGAACGATCAGCAAGACGATCGCAGCCGAAATGACTGCCAAGGCGCGAGTGATAATCGTCAATGCTTGATCACTTCGCAACGGCAGACTCGCTTGTAATTGGCACGAAGTACTGAGACTTGACTAGATCGTGCACATCGGTGGATTGGCAGAATTGAATGAACTTGCTGGCCAGCTCTGAGGGCGACTCGGCAGTAACCAAATTCAACGGTCGGCTCATTGGAAAGGCACCGCTAGCCACGTTTTCCGTGTTCGCCTCCACGTCATCGATGGGCAATAATCGAATCGGAACACCTGATTCAAAATCCGCTTCGGCCGTGCCGATGGAAACGTAGCCGATGGCTCCCTCTGTACCGGCGACTGTTTTGACGGCGTGCTCGTTCTCGCCAACAATGACGTCGCCCTTCACGCTCGGATTTTCGATTCCGAAATGCTTCAAGAATACTTCCAGTGTTGCGCGTCCTTCCGCTTTGTGAACGACGGTGATCTCCTTGTCTTCCCCGCCAACGTCTTTCCAGTTGTTGATCTTGTCCGTGTAGATCGCGATGATTTGTTGCTGCGACAATTCTTTGATCGGATTGGAATCATGAACGATCAGCCCCACACCATCGGCGGCGATTCTGTGGGCGGTGAGATCAGCCTCGTCCGGCGCAAGGGGGCGACTAGCCATGCCGATATCCGCCACGCCTAGGCGCACATCCGCGATGCCCTTTCCGCTACCGCCCGTCTGAACGTCGATACGGACCTTCGGATGCTGCTGCTCGAATCGCTTTGCGATTTCTGTTGCCAGCGGAGCAACCGTGCTCGATCCGGTAAGCGTTAGCTGTCCCGAAAGTTCGCTCGAGCCGCTTTGCGTCGGTGGAGATGATGTGCAGCCGACCAGCGTAAAGCACAGGAGAAAAAGAGAGGAAGTTGCAAAAATTGATTTCATCGAGGAGAAGCCTATTGGGGCACAATCAAAGGGCAACGTGAAAACGAGGTGGCACGCTGTTATCCGCGAAGGGTTAAGAAAACGAAATCCTGCAACAGCCGAGGTCAATTGAGCGGCCTTTACGACGTGCCAGCAACTCCGGCGCAAGTGCATACACCGCGTAACGGCCCTGCCGGGTTCGTGTCACCAGCTTCGCTTCACGCAGTGCCTTCAAGTGATGGGATAGCAGCGTCGATTCCACGCCGAGCTTCTCGTTAATCTCCGTCACCGTAGATGGGCCGTCGAGAAGCCGTTCAATAACTGCCAAACGAGTGTCATCGGCTAGTACTTTGAGAACACTTGCGCAGCTTGAATGTCCCCCTGAATCACGGCTAAGTACATTCAGCAGTGTCTTCATCGGCATGACCTTAACAGCGATTCAATTGAATGAACATTCAACTGCAGATCGAGTCCCGCGTCAAGTAGCCTGCTGTTTCACTCGACTCTCACATCGGAAAAACCTTGAGCCGCGAATCGACAGCCAGCTCGATCGCCCAACCTACAAGCCTTTGTAGAGCGGGTGATTCAGACGCTCAAACATGAGGTCTTAAACGCGTTTTGTGTCGTCAACGAGAATCACCTGGACCACATCCTTCGCGTCTCACAAAAATGATATAACCGTCGGCGCGGGCATTCGGGGCGCGATCACCTTCCACCTGTGCGTGACCCAGCCGCGCCTCCAGCGGTCGATCTCGCGAAACACAAACTCGTCTGCCACACCGAGCTCGGTGGCCACCTAAAGTCATTCCGCCCCGCGGCGTAACCCGTGCATCGGATCATCCCAAAGCCAGGTCTCGAAACCATTGGTGTAGTGGATCACTGAATGGCGCGACCAACATTAGAACAGCACGCCGCCGTCCTGCCGCGGCAGCCATCTGGCCAACGTGTTCGCTTTGCAATCTTCCTCAAATCATTTTCCTTCCTTCTGCCGATTCGACAGCGACGGTTCGGCTCCGAGTAGCGTTTTCGAGATCCAGCTCGGCGGATCTCCATGGATGACAACGTCGATTACTTCGGAATAAGCCATCAACGAGAGGAAGTTTCGGAGTGTATTGCCGTTTGTGGCGAGGCCTTCTTCTGTGTAGTCCTCTCGCCAACGGTCAGGGTTGCTGAGATGAACTCCATCTTTACTGATAAGGGTCGGTACCTGCCACTGATCGTATTCGGTGAATTGAGGTAACGTTCCGTTCCAGTCGTCCGGACGGCGCCGGATGATGTGAGCGTACAGATCGATCAAGGGCACCTTCAAGTCACGCGCGACCCGGCGTTGCGACTGAACCGCCTGCTCGACTTTTTCTTCGAAGCCATGCATCGGCGGGATCGTGCTGAGGATTACAACGACGCCTTGGTCGAGGCAGCGTTTGACAAGTCGACGTAGATTCTGTTCGTGCTGCTCGATGCTCCCGCGACGAACATCATTGGTGCCGAACATGATCAACGCGACCTCCGGTTTCAGCGTTTCGATCCATTGATCGATGTGCGTCAACGCCCAACCCGCTGTTTGTCCTCCTTGATTTCCTTTGTCAGGTCCCTTCCAGCGGTAGCAATCACTTTTGATGTGCTCGTTAACCGTTTCCAAGGCATCACTGACTGCCGGTGGCAATGCCTCCTCATTCAGGTATTGCAGCGGCGCGAAGTACGCCATCGAGTAAGTGATTGAATCGCCGATGTTCACGATCACCCCCGGCTCATTGTCCCCCACGACGTGGACCGCCCGCATCGGCGTAACCCACTCTGGTTCCGCGCCATCGAGCGGTACCGAGACGAACGCAATCAAAGCGAATACAGTTGCTTGCTTGCAGTCAAAAAACATGTTTTGCCGTCGGTGAGTTCGTGGTCGAGGTCGGTTTCGGCATTCACGCTCGCTGGGGCGCTAGTGCCACAGACCTTTGAGCCTTTCGGAATCAGGGACCTCAAAGGGAAACTGCTTGCTGTAAGAATGATCGCCAATTCCGGCCAGTTCACGCAGAGCGACGTGGACCTGCTCGGGTCTGACGCGTAGCCCTAGATCGGGATCAAGTTTAAGTGTGTGCGGTTGGAGAGGGACCGCAAATTGTTCGTCATCCGTTGCACCGATGATTCGATTTCCCTCGATGCCGGGGCCGAGAAACATGATCGAACCGATCGACCAATGGTCCTTCCCATCACCCTTGTTGTAGGTCGGCGTTCGGCCCATCTCGCTCTGCGCGATCACGACCAACTTTTCGCGAATCTGCAACTCCTCGGCGCGACGTAATACATAGGCGATCCCTTCAAGCAATTCGGGGATAAGCTTCATCTGATCCCGGTCGTTGTTGGCATGACTGTCGAACTGACCGATCGAGAGGTTCGCAGAAACACAGACCCCCGCTTTGAAGGAAGCCAATGCAATTTCGGCCTGCTGGGCCAGTCTCTGTTTGGGTATCTCGTTTGGAATATGCGGCGTAACACGGGCGAGTGCCTTTGAATTCACCTGCGCTGCGTACAACATGTTTTCTGCACGCTTTTGACGGGGCAACTGTGGCATCGCGGATCGTTCGGCACGCTGATCAGCCAGTGCTCGTTCGATGCGGTCCAGTGCAAAGTCGTCGTGGTAGGGCGAGCGTTCGTTACCCTCGATGGCGTCGGCGTTGGCAATCCGTTTCAGCGATTGCAAGTAAGGCACACGCGACATCGCGACAAGATTGCCCGTCGCCGAATAGTTTCCAAAGGTCAAAAAAGACAGTGGACAAGCTGGCCCTTTACAAGCAGCGACCAAGGCGGCAAACGTCGGATAAGCCAGACTGTCAAGTTTGCCGGTCGCCATGTATCGCGAACAGGGCGAATGGTTGTTGACCGAGTAATCCAGTCCGTTGAGCACCAACAGTTCGTTGCCGAACTCGCGAAAAAAATCTTCGTTGCTGAGTCCACCTTCTTTATGCTCTGCCGTCGGTGCAAACCGGTGCGCACCGTGCGTCTGGATATCGCCTGCCTGGTACAGCCGATTAATACCGCCAATCCCCTTGGGGTCCATCAGGTATGTCGTATCCCAGCCGCCGGCGGCATTGAACACGATGTAGTACGGACCTTCGTACGGGGGCAACTCCTGCTGATCGGCTTTGACCGACCGCATCAACGGTACAGGCGCCGCCAGTCCAAGTCCGGCCGATGCACACCACTTCAGAAAGTTACGACGCATCGAGCCATTCCTCATTCGTATAAAAACGCATGTTGCCTCAGCAGGTAAGTGACCACTGCGCGCCATGCACGGACGGTGTAGTGCGGGTCGGGGACCGATTGTTCCAGTCCTTGACGACAGCTCCAAATTTCCTGCTGTTCAACGCTGCCTTGATCTTTGGCGTCGGCGACGACTCCGGCAAACAGCTCAAAGGTGCGATCCACTTCGGGCGAATCGATCTCGTCATACCGCCCCAACACTCGCTGATGTAAATAGACGATTGCCTGGCGAATCTGATCATCGGACTCCGGCGACACTCCGGGAAGGATATCGGTTTCGATTCTTGGAAACAGGATGCGGCGGTCGGGGGTGCGGCTGAAATCGAGAGCCACGTTGCGGCAGGCTACATCGTTGGCCATTGTTCGCTGGATGGCACCCATTGCGCCGCTTGGATCGGTGGCACGGTCGGTGACCTCCTTGGAATCGATGCCGCCGTAAAGCATTGCCATTTGATCGGTCAACCTTCCCCAGGAATCACCAAAGACTGCCGCAATCTTGCGTTCTAGTTGTTCGGGGGAAAGCATTCGCACGACGCCAACGTCGTCCAACTCCGCAAGCCGCTCAGGTGAACTGGCGGAGCGACTCAATCCGTCGGCGCGATAAAAGTCCGAGATCACCCAGTCTTTGATCGACTGTTTAATATTGAATCCCGATTCCGCAAATCGCTTTGCAATCGACTCCACCTCGCGCCGCTGCTGCCGGTAGGCTCGCAGCTTGGCGTTGTATAAAGGATCTTCCAGATCTTTGGGCAGCAACAGCGGCCGGCGACCGGTCAGCAGGTAATAGGCGTGTTCGACCATCGCGACGGCAAAGCGGGGATCCTCGACGGTACGTTCGCCGAGCCATTGCAGTGCACGCCAACGTTCTTCTGCCGGCAAGTCTTCACCTTCAAAGCCGGCGGCAAACATATCGGCAAACCAGCCCTCTTTGCGGCGTCCGTAAATACTGAAGTTTGCATCGAATCGCCAGTAATCCTGAAACAGTCCTGCAACGGGATCGAGCGTCTTGTGACAGACCACGCATTCCGACGCCTGCATGGTCGGGATTTCGAACTTCGCCGTCACGGCGGCCGCGTCCGAAACACGCGCCGCCAGTTCCAGGACATCGACACCCAGAAAGTGCTGGTAGTACATTCGAGCACGCAGACGGTTTCGGTTCGTCTCGGTCGTGGGATACCGACTGAGATATTGAAACGTGCTCAGTACACCCGCGTGTGGATAAAACCCTGTGGCGGATTCCTGGTCTTCCGCTCGGCTACGCCCGACCAGTGCATTGAGCCTCACCGGAACGTACTCAAACGGGTCCTCCTGGTCTTGGAAGCGATCCTTCACCTCCTCGAACACGCCATACCCGCGTGCCGTGTATGGCGAGACCATGATGTAGTCGGCCGTGATGATTTCCGTGAAAGGCCGATCGTTTCTGACGATGTAGTCGATCAACCGCATTGGCTCCTCCAGCAGGGCCTGGCGGTAATCGTTCGCCAACTTGTAACCCGCTTGCCGCCGCTCTTTTTCGTCCGCGATGTGACTCAGGTCATGCTTCTGGTACCAGCCGCGAGTTTTTTCGAAATGCTCATACGACAACACGGTCTGGTCCGGGTTCCCGTCGACTCCTAGCGTCAAAAAAACATCATTAAAGGCCTCGCGCAGACGCTCGAAGAAGGCCTCCTCCCGCATCACGTCATCCAGGATACCGACCACTGCATCGAGTCCTCGATCGGCGACGGCGTCGATTTCAGATTCGGTTGGCAGTCGTCCGGCAAGAGAAAGCGTGGCACGTCTCAGCAAACGCCGGTCATCGAGCATCTCAACGCCCTCAAAGATGGACGCTTCCGGGTGACTCAACGCCGAACCGAGATCTGCAGCGGCTTGCGGCGATTTCACTCTTTCCACAAAGTCTTGCAGGACGCGATAGCCGGCCGAGTCTTTGGAAAAGACCACTTCACCTCCATGGTCCAGCCCCCCGGTCACCTTCACCAACAATAAGGATAATTGTTCCGATTTGGCCATCGCCATTCGAACGAACGCGTCGCGGTTTTGTCGTGTCATAGCGGCGCGCTCTGCCTGAGTCGAGGGACCCGGGGCAATCAGTACGAACCGGGTATCCTCCGCATCGCCGCCTTTCTTGTGGCACTTGATGCACTGAGCCGCAGCGACTTTGGGCCAGACTTCATCAGCGAAGTAGCGATCAACCGAGGTCACCTGAGTGGCAGGACAAGGCGCCGGCTCAGATCCGATCGCAGCTGAAGCGAGGCCCAGACACAATCCGATCCAGGTGAGTGAACGTTTGAATCTTTGTTGTTCAGTTGACATGCGAAGACGATCAAGTTACCAGTGATGACACTCTGCGTTCTTGAGTGTTAGCGGCGAAGCCCAAAGACAGCTAGTGCCTGACAAACCACTGCTGGGTATAGGGATCATTTTTAAAGAATCTTAGCAATTGCTCGGCGACCTTCTGACGTCCGGTGTCACTTGGGTGCGTTCCATCGCCGACCAGATCGCTTCGCTGCCACACCAATCCATCGCTTTTGCGCGGCGTTGTTCCGTCCGCCCAAAAGTAAGGTCCCCATAACAGCAGCGGTGATTTCACTTCACCTTCCTGGGGATCAAAATTTAAATCGGGATCGGACTGCATTTGACTCTGGATCAGCCAACGAACCACAAAGGCGCCCTCGTATGCGTAGGGCTCTGGATTCAACCGTCCATCCGCCCAGCCTCCGTAGATCCTGCTTCCGAGATACGCGATGCGCAGGTTCGGGAAATGAGTCACCAGATTCGCAAGGACTTTTCGCGTGTCACGCTCTAGCTGCTTGCCATGTTCGTGCAGTTCACCCGTGGGGCCAGCGTTGGCAAGTTTGATCCAAGCGACTTGAACCTGCTGGCGCGAAACGCCGTGAGCTTCCAAACGCCGATCCGCCTCGGTCCAGCAGGGAGCTTGGGGGTCGGCCCAGCGAGCCATGGTCTGTCCGCCCTGCGCACAATCCACGATTGTCACGCGTGCTGATTTTTCAGGATCAGCATCAGCCAACTGTTTGAATCGTGAGAACTCTTGAGTCGCGTTGGACATGCTAATGGATACCAAGCCGATCTTTCCGTCCTTGGCAGGATGTCCATCCGCGTCGAGCGGTTGGATGTTCGCCGTTGCTTTCATCGCGTCCGCACGGAGCGGTTCGGGCGGTTCATTACGGCCACCTCCGTACAGTCCACCGTCTTCACCCTTGTAACGATCGTCGGCTGTCATCTCGGTCAGCGGCTTAAAACCCACGCTGCTCTTGCCAACCGAGATGGCGGACCGCCCATTGGGCCGTGAAATGCTATTCGCTAGACTTCCCAAGCGGATGGCAACAATCGTCGGCACATTGCCGATGCGTTCGACGCTCAGCGTCACCTCGGCTCCCTCTTTGAACGCGTCGGCGCGAAGTCCGTCCGGCAACGCTTCGCCGTTTTCGCCAAGCGTTTTCACGTCGCCTGCGATCGCGACGGTTCGTTGTTGTCCGTTGGCAAACACAACCGCAACGCTCTTATCCGTGTCGATCTTACGAATCGTCGCACTGACTTCGAATCCAAACGTCTGGCTGGTCACACTTAGGAAGAAAACCAGCGCGGCGATGTGTCGAAAACTCATGGTAATCCTCCTTGGTAAAGTTATACGCGCTGCGATCGATTGCATTTGCATGACGGAATATCTTATCAAATGAGGTAACTGCGATCACGTTATTGAACGAGAGGTTTCACAATGACCAGCTTCGGATCGGCGGTGCGCACGTTTCCGTCGCCGTCGGTCGCCAGGATCGAGAAGACGTGGTAGCCGGGCGTCAGGTCGGTCGCGGTGAATTGAGGTGGCGACCCTGAGGTCACTTCTCCTAGCTTTTTCGCTCCGTCGTAGAAGGCGATTGTTTTCCAGTCGGGAAACTTAGAAGCATCGACGGTGATGGGCACACTCGTGTCCGGTTCCAGCGCCGGCATGGTGGGCCAGCAGTTGCCGGGCGACGTGATGGTTAGCGGCTTGTCGTAGGTGGAATAGGCGCGATAGATGAATGCCAGGTCTTCGTTTTGCAGCCAGCTCGCCTGGCCCAGGTCGCCCTTGAATTCTTTTGCCGGAATGATCTCCGTGAGACCACTTTTCCAGGTCGTGTGGTCGGCAATCCAGCCCGCGGCCGGATCGAGATCGATCAGCTTGATTGGGCCCTTGATGACATCGCCATCTTTCGGATAGCGGGCCCGCACTGCGGCGTCCAGCAGAGCCACCCCCATCACATCCTGCCGGTTTTCGTCGTATGTATGGCCGAGGCCCTGTCGTTCCAGCCACGCGTACTGGCCGCCTTTCGGGCGATACGGTACGAACACTTCGTAGATCTTCGCCGGTCCCTCGGCAGGATCAACCTCGGGCGGCAGCGGTGCATTGAACTGTTCTTCTTCGCCCGTGATGCTGATTGAGGGAACGTGGAGCAGCGCATCGCTCACGGGGAAAGTTGCTCGTCTTTTGAAGTTGTAAGGCGACGCATAGCTCACGGCAGCGATCGTCTTTTCAGGAGCAAAGACCATCATATTGAAAGAGGTGCCACCTCCATGTGAGAATCCCAGGCTCACATAGGGGGCGTTGACCAGTTCGGGGCGTCCGACGGAAGCGGCAATCCTTTTCATGGAGTTCTCAAAGCCCTGGAAGAGACGGTAGTGTCTGCCCCGGGCGGTGTCCTCTGTCAGCGGCGGAGCATTTTCCGGGTGACCACCAGCGGAGTTTGCGGACCCGACGAACGCAAAACCATGCAGATGCATGAACTGGCGGTAGTACTCGCAATGTGTCCAGGCCTCCCGCGTGTCCTGTCCGAGATAGGAAGCGTTGACCAACAGGCCTCGCACCGTCTCCAGCCCCTCGGGGATGACCACGGCGTAGGCCAGCGTTGCACCGTTGTCATAGTTGTGGACCACATATCGATCTTCCCCCACCGTCTTTAGTGAGGAGGTCACATTGGGCGCGGTCTGCTGAGCAGGCTCGGTCGGCTCGCTGCCCAGCGCCGAACTCGCCCGAGGGCGATTTGCCGCTGGTGCATTCGACTTGTGAACGGCAATCATCCCACAATCGGATATCGTGACCTTGCCGGTAAAGTTTGTGCCCAGCACAGAGAAGGCGTGAAATCCGGGCGAGAGATTGGTCGCCGTGAACTGAGTCGCTCCGGACGTGACGGTGCCAAGCAGTGTGGAGCCGTCGTAGAACTCCAGCTTCTTCCAGTCGGGAAAGTCACTCGCGTCGACACTGATGACGACGCTCGAATCCGGATTAACGATTCGCGTGTAGATATTGTCCTGAAGCGGTGACGTGAGCTTGAGCCGACGGTCATTGGTGGCGTAAGCGCGATAGATGAACGCGACGTCTTTGTTGGGAAGCCAACTCGACTTACTAATGTCACTTGTGAAGTCTTTGTATGGACTGATCGCCGTCAAGCCGCTTTTCCAGGTCGTGTCGTCGGCGACCCAGCCGGTTTCCGGGGTGGCGTCGTTCAGCTGCAGTGGTCTTTCCCGGACGTCACCTTCCGACGGGTATCGCAGCTTCAGCACAGCTTCGAGATATGGGATCGCGAGGCGTTCCTGCCCGTTGTATTCATGTCCGCGCCCGGGAGACTCCGCCCAGCCATAGAGTGCGCCGTGAGGCCGCCAGGTTTCCATCGGTGGCTCGATGACAGACGCGGAATACTCCGTTTCCCCCGTGATGTTTAGAACCGGCGTCCGGATGACTGCTTCGGGCACGGGCACCGGGTTGTTCTCGTCGTACTTCTTCAGCTCGAAGACAGTCAAGTTCAGCCGGGCGCAGACGATGACGACACCAATCGTCTTTTCCGGGCACTTTGTCACAAGCGTGCTCGCGAAGCCACCTCCGGCTGACACTCCGGTGGCTAAGTAAGGCGTATTGACAAGTTCTGGGTGTCCAGATTCCTTGGCCCAGACGGAGAGTGCCTTTACAAATGCGTCGTAAGCCTCGTAGTGTGAGCAGTCGAGCTTTCCACCAACAAATGCGAAGTCGTGCAAGTTGATGAAGGACTCATAAGCCGTCCCGTCCTTGTACCAGTCGCGGGAATCTCCCCCAAAACAATTGGAGACCACCAGTATTCCTTTGATTGTGGTCACACCTTTTGGGATCGCGAGCCGGTATTGCTTGATGTCGCCTCGCTCGACGGTCTCCGTGTAATCGTAGGTATCGTACGACCAAGTAGGACGATCGTTGGCAACGACGGCAGCGGCGTTGAAGCAGACGCAAAGTACTGCGACCAGGGAGGCCAGGGGCGGAGACAATCCTGGTGGGTGATACATCTCGTTTCTCTATCGTTTCAGTGGTCTTGGTGCATTTCGACTATCGAAGGCTTGAGAGAACCGTTCCCGGATGCAGCTGCAGTTCGATGAACAATTCCTCGCGGTAGCCGTCGATCTGGTTGTGGTGAATCACATGTCGCCCCGTATTGGGCTTGTCCGGCGAGGCGATGTAGATGCCATACGAACCCGAGCCAGTAATCGCATTGCCCGTGACAGTCGAGCCGTCGACGCCGTGGGTGGCAATCATAACCGCGGCACCCGTGCCCATTCGGAATGTGTTGTCCGCAATCGTCAGCCGCTGAGGAGGCGGACCTTCGCCGCGCACTCCGAGGGACGAACCCGTAACGGTCACCGTATTGCCGGTGAACGACGTATCACAGGCCACCAGATGAGCGACTTGGTTTCCGTTGCCCTCGTAGGTAAACATATTGTCGGTAATCGAAATTTTGCCGGCGTAGCGGTCGTAGCCAGGCCCCACGCAATCGGCAAGTACGCATCCCCAGCCTTCGCCGCCGGTGATTGGGCCGCAAGTCATCTCGTTTCCTTGAAAGATGATGTCCTGCCCTCCGATCATCAGACCGACACTCGTCGTCTCGCCTGGATGGATCGTGAATGTGTTGTTGAGGAACTGGATGTCGGCGGCGTATTCACCCATGCCTCCCTGCATCATTTCAATCGTATTGTTTTCCCACACGCCGTGGCGGCTGTTGCGCTGAGTCATTTCCAGAACAATGTATCCCGGTCCGATCGAAGAAAACCGGTTTCGGGTGAATCGAAAGCCATTGAGCGTGTTCATATTGAAGTCGATGACGTTCTTTCCTCCGATCGATGTGTCATTGATGAAGTGACAATCCTCAGCTATGAATCCGAACGTTTCCGTAACTGTCAGCGGTTCCGCACCTTCGACAATCAGGTTCTTGACGCCAACGTTCGTCGTTGCGATGTGCGTCACATTGGCAATCGTCGGTGTCTGGAAGGAGCGGCTCAGGCGGTCTTCAAGTTCGATTTCTCCCGTTGAGGCGTTCACGCTTGCAATACGGCCCGTTTCGGTCGGGATAACATCCCCGTCGGTGGTTGCGTAAATCGCGACATAATCATCTGCATGAAATCTTGAAGCCTCGGACGCTGTTTTAAGTGTCACGGTGCTGCTCGCGGCTTGCGTCCCGTGAAGCGAGTAAAAACCTCCATTGTACGCCGGGTTTTGAAAGCGAATCACTTCATGATCGGCACCGAAGGCGAGCATCGTGTTGCGCACACCCTCGGCACCTTCCGGCAAGGGATGGCGACCCTTCGGACCCTGTAATAGCTTTGCGCCCGTCCCTCCCAATAAGGTGACGTTTGAATCGATAATCAAATTATGGAAAGCCCAGGGATGACTGCTGGGATAGGCTGAATTGAGCAGATACGTGCCGCGTGGAAAAAGGATGATTCCGCCATTGCGATTGACCGCTGCATCAACCGCCGACTGAATTGCAGGAGTGTCATCCGCGACTCCATCACCTCTTGCCCCGAAGTCCTTGACGTTGAACGTCGATGTTTGCTCATCGCTCTCGGTGGGATAGTCGGTTTTCGAAGTGTCTGTATCTGGCAATCGAAACGCTGCCCAGGCAGTGCACCATTGTCGGTCTACATCGCTATTTGCATATGCCTGTATGGTCCAAAGCCGATCCGGATCCGAAGGATCGATGCACGTGGCCGAGTAGTGACTCCAGTTGACCGCCATCTGCCCCTCATAGCGATAAATAGTCGTCCCGGGCACCGCCGAAACGGGTTGCCGCATTCTGCCAGGCGGATCGGTGGCGGCATGCATCATGACGTACACCGAAGGAAACTCTTTCTCGGATGTGCCGGTACAACCGATGCCGATGTTACCGCGTGCGTCGACAGCGACGGATGGATAAATGAAATCGCGATCGGGCGAGTCCACGAAACCTTCTTGAATTAAGGCGCCGTCGTCGATGTTGATCTGATACCAGAGGATTCCCGGTCGCGAATCGGTACGGCGCTTCGCCCCGTTACATCCGTAAACAGTGCCGTCGCGAACAAAGACGCTGTCGAGACGGCGCCCACCTCCGCCGGCTCGCAGCTTCGGCCCGGGGGCCGGCTGAAATGCCTCCATCTGCGGCGTCTGATTGTTGGGTGTCAGATAGGCGGTACCCAACGGTATGACTTGCGCTTTGCTGATGCTGGCTGTTCCGTTCTCCCAAGTCACCTTGTACATGAACAGCCGACTGCAGACTCCTTCCCAAAACTCATTGGCCAATAAGACGGCAGGTGCGTCAGCCGGTTTGTTGGGGTTCGGATCGATGGCGGGCATCGTACTGAACTGCAGGTTCTCAAACGTTTGTGCGCGCGTCAGCACTGGACCGCCATCGGCAATGGCGTCCTGCTTCGGGATCGCATAAAGGTTGGTTCCCTGGTTCATGTCTGGATTGCCATTACAGGAACACACGTAAAGCCCGTTTCGATCAACCCCCAGTTTCATATAGGGATTGATTCGTGGCAGCGGCAGTTTTGCCCCATGCCAAGGCTGGGTCGGATCCGAGCTCGTCGAGACGGCAAGAAAGCAGTCGGGCTGTGTGGTTCCTGCCGCACACGCGAACCAACGCTGCGACAAGGGATCGTAAATGATACGAGCATCGTTGGCGTCGTTTACGGGGATCAGTGTGCCCGCCGGCTCGACGTGTTTCCAGAATTCGCGAGTCGATAGCCGCTTCAGGATCTCGCCGCTTTTCTTGTCATGGACGACGAAGGCTGCAACATCAAAATCCACGACATGCTGTGGCCCCACCGCGCCGGCAATATCGATCGACGATTTCCACCCCGGCCCTTTGTTGCTGGGAAAAGTGCGAATCGCCGTTACGTCTGCGGTGAGCGCCGATGTAAATGTTGCCAGCAAGGCGATCACACATGAAAGAATACTTCTTAGCTGCATTTCATCGTTCTGTTGAGATGTTGTTGTGCGTTAAACTTGCCCGCCAGCTTTGGGAAGCCGATGTTCATCATCTATTCCGCTCCAACTTCGGTAATTTTCCATAACTGCGCCGTCTTATCGAAGCTGCCCGTCAACACGGTTCGGCTGTCCGGACCGAACGAGATAGCGCGTACGAGAGCACCGTGTCGCAATGTATCGCCAACCGGTGTTCCTGCAGCGGCATTCCAAACATGTGCCGTGTCGCCGTAGCAACCCGTCGCCACAATCCGGCCGTCCGGACTGAAGGCGACACAGCGGACCTCTGTAGGGTGAACCAACGGCGGACAAACAGGCGTTCCAGTGGCCACGTCCCAGAGTCGCGCCGTCTTGTCGCGCCCGCCAGTGAGAACACTGCCGCCGAGCGGCCCAAAGGCGACAGCGCGTATTTGATCGTCGTGCCTTAGACTTGGTTTCATTGTGAATACGCTCCCTGCCCGATCAATGCGCTGCGATCAAACGCACGTGCGGAGTTTGTTCGACATTCCCCGCGACGTCATTGCTGATTGCGATCAATTTGCCGTCACTCGGCGCGTCGAGTGTCACTTCCCACTGAGCGTAGTTGGGCGCAAGTTCTTCGACATCGACTCCGTTCACTATCACATCCGCGACGTCACCATTATCGGATGTCGTTCCACGCACGACGATCTTACCTGGCGCAGCGGGTTCAATATGTGTGATCACCGTGGCCGGCGGGAGGTCGTCGGTCGGTGTCAGCGGCGTGGGAAAGTCCGCGGCATCCACCGGATGAGGACCGCTGACGAATGCGTATCGGTGCGCGTCGGGGACCTTGTCGATCGAAATGTCGTGGTACGCATGGCGATCGTACTCCGGTCGCCACACCGCGTAATCGGCATCATAGACGTCGAAGTGATCCAACATCACCGAAGGCGAAATCGGATGAAATGACCAGTGGCTGTTCCAGACTTTGAAATTGCGAATCACGAAGGGATGCTTCGCATCCGGCCCAACGCCCGCCACATTCGGTTCACCGAACGGAACACCGCCGCCCAGGTTGAATGCTGTCGGCGTTGGCAATGCGCCTCGTTGTCCTCGAAGCGGACAAACGGCAGGGTACGGATATCGATACGCCGATGGCTGCCATCCGGCTGACGAATGGAAAGCACCGGATCAAAGTCGTTCGTCTTCGCCGCCTGAAAGAAGTAACCGTACTCATCGCAATCACAGGCGACGTTGCGAGCAAACGTATTCAGACTGTTGGCCCACCAGAAACCCGATCCGTCGTTCTGATCAAAGGGGATGACTTGCTTGGGAAGCGGTTTGCCGATGAACGCCTGGACGGCCAGGTTTCGGTCCAGCACGTTCATTACCTCGGTTCCGTCTTCCATGAAGAAGCCATGGCCAATACTGCGATAGCCCACGCAGTCGCGTACCACCAGGTAGTTCGTGCCATGAATGGTCAACCAGCGATTGCCGCTGTCCCAGATGGAGGCGCCAAGCACGCTGCTGCCGCGCATCGTGTCGCCCACCAGATGAAAGTGCAGGCTATAGCGTCCCAGCACGCCTTCCTTACCCAGATGGCGAAACTCCGCGTAGCCGATCGAACCACTCGAGCCGAGATGATACATCGTGTGACCACGCGCGACCTGGGGATCGGCTGACTCGACGATCACGTTGCGGCTGAGATTAGCGATCTCCGCGCGATACTCGCCATCGCCTTGGTGATCAAAGGTGATTGGTTGATCGAGCGTGACCGTGTTGCCCGAAATGGCGGTGATGAAACGTTCTTCTGTTTGGGAACTGTCTCGTACGCTGGGTCGGAACGTTTTGCTTGGCTTATGTTGCCGCACGGTGCCGGTCACGATCACCTTGTCTCCTACGCGCCACCCGGTGACGGTTTGAGCCAATGTTACCTCGGTATCCCCATGGCCAACGGAACTCCCCAACTTGACCCAGGTGCGGTTCATCGGTGCGCCATGAAACTCCATCCGACCACCGCAACAGACGATGGCAGGGCAAGACTCTTTGTCCATCCCGTCGAAGTAAACCAGCCGGATTAAAGCGGTGTGGTCGGCAGACACGCTTTGCGTCGCAGTGCCAACTTCCAACGCCGGACGCAGATGCCCCGCGTCGGGCATCTCGCCGTGCATTTCGCAGTCGAATCCCGATTCACTGTACTGGTCGCCGGCCTGGATATTGATTAGCCCAACATCCAATCGCGTATCCCGATCTGTTGCGAAGGCGAGTGTTCCAGAGACCGTGATTCCGCGAATGGGCTTGTCAGACTCGACGTCATAGACAACACGATGCCTGGAGTGAATCAAAACACGGCTTCCCGCAGATGGAATCTCGCCCCCCGCCCATGTTGCCGAAGCTGACCACGGACCAGACGTAACGGACCGAATCACCGCCGACTGGTCAGAGGCGACGTCGTTGTCGTGGCCTAACAGCTGTGGAGCCAAGCACGTAAAGAGGATTGCGCCAAGCAGGATGGAATGTTGGTTGTGAGCTATTGCAGTCATGCAAACTCCTGAATAAATCGCCAATCAGCTAGTAATCGAGCCCTGGTTGGATCTCTCAATATGACGCTAGAGTCGCGAGATAGCGGGCGCGGCACGGATTTTCGGAGAAAAACTGGTTAGATTTAGGGTGTTTCGCTGCACGCGGCATTTGAAGCGACGCTCCGTCGTAAGAAGTCGGTACCGCAGGTGGAATCCATCGCTGCATACCCCGCCACCTAGGTGGCTTCGATCTTTTTTGGAAAATGACCGTGCCGTTCGCTGCGGTGCCTGACTCATTAAGAGCGACGAGAGGAATGAATACCTGATGAGCATTGCGACAAACGATTGCCAGCACTCCACCGGCGAGTCGAATCGGAGCGAATCCGATGCGGCTTTGTTGCGAGAGTTCGCCGCTAGCCGCAACGACCTTGTCTTTGCGCAACTGGTCACTCGGCATGCCGGACTCGTGATGGGAGTCTGTCGACGCGCGCTCGGTAACGAGCAAGATGCGGAAGATGCCTTTCAGGCGACATTTCTCGTGTTGTCGCGAAAAGCCGGATCACTTCGAAAAGGAAAATCATTGCCCGGCTGGTTGCACAAAACCGCATTCCGAATCGCCTTGCGAGCCAGGGCCACCAAAGCACGCAGGCGGGAAAAAACACTTGAGAGCGAAGTCATGGCCGAAGATAGCCATTTCTTGAATAACTTTGCGACCGAGCATGGCCGCTCGACGCTTGATGAAGAGCTTAATCGCTTGCCTGAGCGATACCGCTTGCCGCTGATCCTTTGTTGCTTGGAAGGAAAATCGCGTGATCAAGCCGCCGAGCAACTCGGTTGGTCGGTTGGTTCGCTGAAGGGCCGCTTAGAACGAGCACGGCAAGTTTTACGTCGTCGTCTCGTGCTGCGTGGCGTTTCACTGGCCGTGATTGCGGTGTTGCTGAATCCTCATCAAGCCGTCGCACGGGAACCTGTCGATCCCAGTCTCGTCGTGTCCACCGTTCAGGCCGGTGTACGTTTTGCGGCCGGCGGTTCGCCCGTCGGTTACGTGTCCTCCCACTCCTATTCCCTTGCCAATTGGAATCTTAAAGCCATGACGATTTTCGGTTTGAAAGGTATCGCAGGTACTCTGTTGTTACTCGGCACACTGACCCTTGGGAACTTCTTGTTTTCGATCCCGGCCCCAGCAAATGCCGGTGATGATCCGATTATTCTGATCGCCACGACCGAGTCCACAGGCCCGGCAACAACCCTGGTCGCTCTTTTCGCTGACGAACAAGAAGATGGTAATCGCGAGCGCGAAGAGCGGGAGCGCGCGAAAGAACGTGAGGAACGAGAGCGTGGGCCGGGAGCGGAACTACGGCAGCGGCTCGAAGAACTCAATCGTCGTCTGAATGAGCTGCGCGAGTCACGACAGCTCGACCAAGCTGCGATCGTCGAACGTCAGGTAATCGAACTGCGCCAGCGGCTGGAGCGGATCGACAACGAACGCCCGGCATCACTGGCGCAACTTCGTGAGCGATTCGAAGTCCTGGATCGATGTTTGAATGAGCACCGAGAGGCTCGACGGCTTGATCAGGCGGCAGAAGTCGAGCGTGAATTCATTGCACTTCGAGAAAGGATTGCACGGGCCGAACGACAGCAACGTGAATTACCGGCGGAATTGCGAGAGCGTGTCGAGCGGCTGAAGCGGCGGCATGCCGAACTCCGCGAAGCTGGAAAAGCGGACGAAGCCGAAGCCGTGGAGCGCGAAGTCAATCAGCTACTGGAGCGTTACCGTGCCTCGCGACAGGGCGAGGGTGAACGACACGAGAGCGAAGCGGCTAAGCGGCTTCGTCACTTGCGTTCGGCAGTCGAAAACCTGCGTGCCGCCGGATTGAACGACCTGGCTGCTCAAGCGGCAGAGCAGGTTGGTCGGCTCGAGCGAGAAGTTAGACAACAGCGCGAAGTCGAGAACCGGGAACACGCGGAAAGCGAAGCACGCGAGCGCGAGACGCGGGAACGCCGTTAGGCCGAGGCTCGCAAGAGAGGCGATCGTCGTGAAGGCGACGCACGACGCGATTGAGCCACGCACCCGATAGATCAATCTTTTGACCGGCATGTCTGTAGTTCTACAGAGCTGCGGGGCAGTTCATAGATTTCCGAACACCGGCAACATTCCTAAGAGGCTGAAGCAGCGTCTCGCTCACGCATTCTAGGGCCGGTGTGATCTGTCCGTCAAACTTCAACGCGATCCATGAAGATTAGCGTTGGATTTTGCAATTTGATAAGCGTTCTTACTCAACAGTAACAAGCGGGCCGGACCACGAACACCGAGTGTTTGGAGACGCGTTCCCTCAGGCAGTTGATTCTGAATCTCGCCGATTAGAATGTCTCTTCTCACAACCAAGAGTGCGTCGGCGTGATCTCGCGTGAATTCATAAATTCCCGGATCGCTCTTCGAAGAGAAGTTGAAGACATTTTTGCGATTCAAATAGTAGGGCACTTCGGAGAATTCGTGACCGATGGTCGCAACCGGCATTGAGTCATCGTGCTGGACACCGATTAATGTACTGCCCTTTGCAGCGAAGATCTTTTGAGTTTGGCTGTACGACGGGACCAATTGATGCAGAAGCAGCGTCAATATCGCGAAGCTGAGTAGCGCGGATGACCCCCAAGCGAATTGCCGATATCGACGGTCGCCAATTAATTGAAGCGAACACACCAAGATTGCTCCCCAGACCATCGTCCAGGCAAACATTCCGACTCCAAATCCTTCGGTACCTAAACTAAAGTAGGCTATCAACCCAACCCCTATCGAGCATCCGGCAATGGTAGCCATCCTCGCCGACCACAGCTGCGCCATCCGTTCCCATGCATCCAATCCCTCGGCCGGACGAATGATTCGATCGAGGTAGGTCGCGAGCAGCAAAGCAAATGCCGGAGCGGTCGGCAACAGGTAGGTCGGCAACTTGCAGCGAGAGACAGAGAAGAACACGAGCATCCACACCACCCACAAACTCAAGAAGCCGATGATCGGTGAACGAGAGTCTCGCACCAAACTGGCTCGAGTCACCAGATCTCGAACGAACGGGATCGCAAGGAATGACCAAGGAAAACCCGCTGCCAGCAACACTGGGACGAAGTACCAGAACGGCCGATCGTGGTATTGCCCCGCGAAACGACGAATGTTGTGGTTCACGAAAAACTCCCAGAGGAACGTTTGGTCTCGTAGGGAGACAGCGATCATCCATGGAAGAGCGATGAGGCTAACGATCGCGATGAGACTCAGTAGATGGATCATTCGAATGCGTGCGACCTCTCGGGTTAGCCAGGAAAACACAAGGATGACCGGAAGCATTAACACAAGGGACAAAGGCCCTTTCGTCATGAAACCTAAACCACAGGCAACCGAGGCGGTGATCCACCAACCACAGCGAACTGCTTTGCTCTGTCCATCACAAACGGCTTCGTAGGCGGCCATCAGTGACGCAGTTGTGAATAATGTAAGTACCCCGTCTATCAAGAGGTACCTACTGCAGAATGCGAACCCACCAGTCAGCATCAAGACGCCGCCCGAAATCAGACCAATTCGTTGACCAAAGTGACGGTTCGCAAACCAGATAACCAACAGTAGAGTTCCTAGTGCGGCGAACGCCGGTACCAACCGAGCAGACCACTCATCGATACCAAAGACGGTAAAGCTGGAAGCAACCAGCCAGTACAGCATTGGCGGTTTGTCGTAGTAGGTCTTGAAGTTTAGCGTCGGTAGAACCCAATCGCCCGAGACCAGCATCTCTCTCGGAATTTCCGCATAACGTGTTTCGTCGCGATCAATCAGCGGGTAACTGAGATTGGTGAACAAAAACAGGCATGCAACGCCGATTAAGGCCCATTGCAAAAGCCCAAATCGTCCTCGATTGCTCAGCTCAGTTTTCGTGCCTGTGGTCGGTTCGCGTTTCGGAAACTGAATCTCGTTCCACCAGAATTGAACGAGCGAGGCGAGGACACGAGGGATATGTCGGATAGAAACAGTGCTTTGGCCCGCGGCCCTCGGGCGGTGCGTGACGCCGACTTCGACAATGCTGCCGCCCGCGTCGCGAATTTGAGTCAGCAAATCTGAATTGACTAGAAATCCGTCGGATTGGATCCTCGTCCGATGAAGCATTGCACGACGGAAAACCTTCAGTGCGCAGTCAACGTCTCGCACCCGGATACCCAGCAGCAGCCGGACAATCCAGTTGTAAATCAGTGAATAAAAGCAACGTAGCTTTGTGTCTTTCCGATCGATACGGTAGCCGCAAACGGCGTCGTAACGCTTCGCAAGCAGCAGAAAACTATCAATTTCAGAGAGGTCGAATTGACAGTCCGCGTCGGTAAACGCGATCAATTCGTTCTTGGCTGCAGCGAAGCCGTTTCGCAAAGCGGCCCCGTATCCTTCGTTCGAATCGTGCTTGAGCAAGCGAAGGTGCGAGTTGCACTCAGCGACCGCTGCCACAATCGCAGCCGTATCGTCCGTGCTGCCGTCGTCGACGACAATGATCTCAAAGTCCGATACCAACTGCGAAAGAGCGACTGTCGCCTCGTCGATGGCTTGCTCGATCACCTCCTCCTCGTTGTAGGCGGGAATCACCAGAGAGAGACTTACTGTTTGAACGAAATGGCGGCTATCTGATTCCTGCATCGCACGCATCCTTGCATTGACTTTGGTATTGAATTGGCTCAAGTAGTTGGCATAGCCAAATGGTGGGTTGAGGCAGAGAAGCTCGTCGTCACCAGGCGGCTGGTACTGGAGTAAAAGCTCAGGTAGGCGGTATCCCTCGACAGTGTCATGGACGTGAATCCGGGACACGCCTGGGCGAACAACGTTTCGTCGATCCAGGCGGTGCTACGTAATTTGCTTCCGGCACCACTGACAATTTGCCGCCAACCTCGACCTGAATCCAAAAGCTGCAGATCGTGATCATGCCCGGACAGGTAGAAATCAACGCCGCATTCGTCGAGTATTGGTCCGAGAGCGGCAGCAACTTCGGGGCTGGCGTGGTGACGCCCGCCGGTCAGAACGGGGTGATGCCCAATCACGATCTTCCATCTCGCATCGCTTGCGTGGAGTGAGTCTTTAAGCCATTTCAATTGATCGTCGCATGCCTCGTTGCTTTCGAGCAGCAGGTTCGTGTCGGTGACAAACAGATCAGCGGCAATGCCGCTGCGACGGATGGATTCCATGTAGAAACGAGCCGGCATTTGCCAACGTTTGTTCTTTGCGGTGTACTCGACCTGAGCCTCTGCGTTGCCATTGCAGTCGTGGTTGCCAAGTGCGACGTAAAACGGGATCGGAAAAGACTTAGCATCGAATAGATCTTCAAAGTCTTCATCGAAACGAGGGTCATCTACCGACTCGACGCCATTCTCATAGAAGTTGTCGCCCAAGAGCACCGCTGCGTCACAGCGATGTTTCTTCACATGAGCCCGCATCGCGGAAACAACTCTTGTCCGTTCCGTCGTTGGTTTGCCGGTGTCACCAACGACCAGAAAATTGATGGATGTGGCTTCTATCTCACCGGTCGGCTCCGCTCCCCGTTGGAACCCACGGGCATTCCGTGTGACATAGATCCATCCGTTGTGAGCGGCGACGCGAAACCCGATATAACCCGTCGTGATCGCGCCCGCAGTCCACGAAACACCGCGAATCAAAAACTGTCTTCGGCTTCTCATTCCTTTGGCCTCCGATTGAATGGCATTGCAACTAATCGCTTAGTAGTTCAGTTCAAATAAGAGTCCAGCTTGACTCACGTCTGCCAGTGGAACCACTTTCCAGCGTGAATGAGTAACCTCGGTTTGGTTAATCGCTGATGCCGACATATAAGCGAACCACCATCCCAATGCGGCCTGTGATGGATAGTGGGCCTCGTCATTTACTCGGGAAAGTGGCCCAATCAAGGAGCCCGCATACAAGGCCGACTTAGCCCAGGGATTGTCAGTCATCTTCGCGGCATTGATGAAGGGCAACGCCGACATGAAGCTGTGGCCACTAACGCCGTTTTCGTCAGCGAATGGTCGCCACTGCGATCCATGATCTTCTTCACCCGGTCTCGATGCACCGGTCAAACGTTGAGCAAGTAGCATCGGCGGAGCACCGACCAGGAACGATCGTAGAGACCTTTCTCCCCAGCTCCCGATCGTGACTGCGGCTGGGGAATCATCAAAGAAGTTCCCTGCCACCCATGCGGTCGCCATCACCGGTAAGGTGTAGATTCCATTGCCGAGTTCCTTATTGGCGTGAAGCGATTCGTACCAATCATCGCTTGTCGCCCCGCGAACACTAACTTGAAAGTGCGAAAGAATTTGTTCGTCAGCCGACGTGTTGGCCAG
Organism: Phycisphaera sp. RhM; assembly: GCA_033042175.1. Classification (GTDB taxonomy): domain Bacteria; phylum Planctomycetota; class Planctomycetia; order Pirellulales; family Pirellulaceae; genus Stieleria. The sequence goes on along the minus strand of WCIL01000034.1, from coordinate 90,490 downwards.
GATCGCACCGATGGCTATTCCACCGCCAAGCCACGTCAAGGATTCCGCAGAATAGAATTTCCGGTGGTCTTCAGTGATACGATCGAAAAGACTTGGACGTTGCCGCCTTACGCTGGGAGGGTCGCATTCAATCATTTCAAATCGCTGATAGGGATCAAAGCTTGTTCGAGGCGTTGCTTCGTCCCAGACTTTGGAAACCATAAGTTCAGGTGGTTGAGCGCAGAGGTTCGTCCATCCAATACTGACAAAACAGATCAGCTGGATCGCGAACCGATTGGCTTTTGTGGCTTCAAAGCTGGGCACGGGCAACTAAGCGATTAGTAGTTAGGATTAAAAAAGTGAGTCTGGATGCAGAGATTTGCCGGCCTACTCGCTGTCGGGATTCAAGATTTCGTGGGCTTCGCGCCGATGGTCGAACGACTCGTAGTCGCGCACCGTCAACCCGACGTCGTGCAGAACGCTAGCGCTCCAGGCAGGCCAGGGGGAAAAACGATCGTGGCCGGACGCGAGTAAGTTAACTGGCAACCAAAGTTGGGCGAGCAACGCCGCCGCCATGACAATAGAGACTGAGGAGAAACCCAGTCGCATCGGACTGTCTTCCTGCCCTGGTTTCCAATCCCTACATTTCATCAATCTTGCCAAGCGGTTGCTGCGCCTAACGATGGCACTGCCGCGGCGACCGATCGCCAGCGTGTATGGTGGCGCATCGGCATTTTGTTCGCAAATGGTTGCCAACGAGCGTAAGTATCCAGCGACGCCCTCGCGACACTGCGCTGCCACTTCATCGCACCAGTACTCACGGGTTAATTCGGCACGATGGGCGGCAAACCGCACTGCCGGGTGAAACCACAGCAGCGTGTTGCAGAATCCTTGCAAGAAATGTTGCAGAGGATGCCCAACGCTCAGATGCTCCAGCTCGTGGCGAAGGATGTGTCGCTGCATCTCAGAGTCAAGTTGAAAAATCGAGGCCGGCAAAACGATTGTGGGGCGATGCAGTTGCCAACAAAACGGACCATGCGTTTGATCCGATAATAGCCATCGCGTTGACTCGGGCGCGCGGGAAACTATGTCGTGCGGCAGGGAAGCGATTTGCCGTTCGCTGAGTGAAAGGCAGCGAACGCTGAAAAAGTGTACGAGCGTCAGAAAACGGCAGATTCGTCGTAGAAGGCTAATGGAAAAGCCAATCAACCAGATCGCCAAAAGCAATCTTGCCGCGAAAATCTGAATTCGCAACACGGTCCCCAAAGTCGATGGTTCATCAAAAGAAGGCAACGGGAACCAGCGGACGTGTGGAAGAAGGAATGCAACGAGCGTCAGTAGAAGTGATGCCACAAAAGTTGTTGTCCATATTTGCCCTGATCGACGCGCGGAATCACGACAACGATCAACGATCAACGCGTACCCCACGAGCAAGGTAATTTGCACGAACAACGAGGTTGCTGTTTCGAATAGCAGCGATGGGCTCATTGGTTTTTCTCCGCCTCATCGGCTGCCTTGCGAACCGCGGCAAGGTCTTCCTGGGTGACTTGCTTGCTGTTGATCAGGCTGAGTACAAGCGACCTCACGCTCCCTCCGAAAAGCTGGTCAGAAAGTTCACGGATCATACCGTGACGCACTTCATCGAGGGAAACCTTTGCGCGGTAGGTATTCGCGCGGCCGATTTTTTCCCCACGCTCGACGACTCCCTTGTCTTCCAAAATTCGTATCGTCGTCAAGACGGTCGTGTAGGCAAGATCACGATCAATCGCCTCGACGACGTCATTGACTGTTACCCATTCTCGGTTCCAGACCACGTCCATCACTTCGGATTCACACTTCGTCAATTGACGATGCGGCATCTCAATTTCCCCCTCGATCGCGTAGTCGGGCTTGCTCGTGGTAGAGCCGAAGATCAATGCCTTCGGTGATGAACTCAACGTGGCCATCGGCAAACAGAAAGTTCGCACCGCCGGGATGACGGCTGGAAAAATCGCATTCGTCGGCATACGGTTTATTGATTCCCTCCAGGGCTGCACCGACCAACCGCGCCGATGCATCTTCGCCGGCCAGGTCGACGCCGTACCAAGTCGATGGCACTTGGGCCATCGTTCGCTCGCCCACAAGCAGCGTTTGCGAAAGCCCTCGTTGGAAGTCTCGGAAACAGACTTTCCGGTTTTCGAGAAACGCACCGTCGCCGATCGGAGCGGGAATCTCGTCGTCCATCTCGAACGTGCCGAACATCCCAACGTAGTTTGTTGTTGGAAGTTGCAGCAACGGCGTCAGATCAGCGGCGAATTTGAGCGAACTCCTCGTGGCATCTTCTTCATCTTCATCTTCGTCATCTTCATAGAGCGTAAAACTCGGCTCGGCGATGTCCGATGGACATAACATTAGCTCCAGCGTCGTTTCGCGAGCCATTTGATTTCTGGGATCGCCGACTTGCAACCTTGTATCGATGACATCATGCAATGCCGGCTGTCCGACGTAGGGTAACAGCGAAACCGTCCAACCGTATGCCGTCTTTTCAGAGGGATCAAACTGCCAGCCGACGGGCAGGTTGCCCGTCGCATTGTGGTGACTATGCGACGCTAGACCCAACTCGCGGAGATTGTTGACGCATGTGACACGCCGCGCCGACTCGCGTGCGGCCCCTACCGCTGGCAGCACCAACGCCGCTACGATGCCGACGATCGACATCGCGACCAGCAATTCGAGGACGGTTAGCCCACGACGCGGGTAGAGGCAAGCAATCGTCGTCATTTCTTCCCTGAAAGGTGTAGAGAGATTCTTCCCGTGAACCCGCCTTTTTACTAAACGCTTAGTTGCACGCCAAGGGCAATCTCATCACCGCGGTTCCAGAGCCAATTTACTACCGGAATTAACCTGCGAGAGCCACCAGAATGGTTCCAATCGTGATCAGTGCGACGCCCGTAATTGCCATTGGCGGCAAACGCTCGTGCAGGAAGATTGCAGCGATGATGGCAACCATGACGACGCTCAGCTTGTCGATGGACGCGACTTGGGATGCCTTGCCCAGATCGAGGGCGCGGAAGTAGCAAATCCAGCTTGCCCCGGTCGCCAGTCCGGACAAAGCAAGAAACGCAATTGCTCGCCGAGAAAGCGTTTTGACGATTCCGAATTGACTGGTCAGCCACAGCATCGCCATCACAAAAATCAGGATGACGATGGTGCGGACAAACGTGGCAACGTCGGGCGGTATCTTCTTCACACCCAGCTTTGCAAACACCGCCGTCAACGCAGCGAAAAGAGCCGAGAGAAACGCCCAAAATTGCCAGCTTGATAACAAGGGTCGAAACCAGTTCACGTGGCGCCATCTCCCTCGGCGGTGAGCTGCGGACGAATGGCCGATAGATCGAGCCAGCTCATCAGCACTGGCAATACAAGGAGATTGATCAGCGTCGCACCAACAAGACCGGTCAAAATGACCAACGCCATCGGATACTCGATCTCCTGTCCAGGCAGTTCTCCCATGACAACCAGCGGCACCAACGCGAGTCCGGTTGTCAATGCCGTCATCAGGATCGGGGCCAAGCGTTCTTCGGCTCCGCGCAAAAGCAACTCCTTCTTCTCAAGGTCTGGCTCCTCCGAAGCAAGATGCCGATAATGACTGATCAGCATGATTGCGTTGCGCGCGGCGATGCCCAAAACGGTCACGAAACCGACCAGCGACCCAAGCGAGATGATTCCGCCGCCAGCGAACACTCCCAGCACGCCGCTTACCAATGCCAACGGCAAGGCCAAGAGGATCAGCCACACCAACTTCCACTTACCAAAGTCGATATAAAGGATGATCGTGATGGCCAGGATTGACCCGAGCGAAAGCAAGAGTAGCCGCTGTCGCGACGCTTTGGCTTCGGCATATTCACCGAGGAACTCAGGGTGATAGCCCGTTTGAAACGCGACTTTGTCTCGCACAGCGGCTTCGATCTCAGTCGCCACGGACGCCAAGTCGCGGCCATCCACGTTGCAGGTTACGTCCAAACGACGTGAAGCACCTTCTCGCTTGATCTCGTTCGGGGCGGGTACGATGGTCAGGTTAGCCACGCTCGAAAGAGGAACCTGAGCTCCCGACGGTGTGTCAATCATCAATGCGCCGAGAGTCGCTAGGTCAGTACGAAGATTTGATTCGCCAACAACGACGACCGGGAAAATTGCCTGATCGCGATACATCTCACCGACCCGTGTGCCATTGACCAGTGTTGTCACATTCTGCATCAACAGGCCGGGCGTCAGTCCGAATTGGTTTGCAGCATCAATCTTCAAGTCGACTGCGATTTGAGGCACGAGTACCTGCGGCTCGACTTTCAAGGTCGTTACACCTTCAATCGGTTTGATCACCGACTCGATTTCGCCGGCTGTCGTTCGTAACTGTTCCATGTCGGGGCCGTAGACGCGAACGACAATCGACGCACTCGTTCCCGTGAGAACCTCCTTGATTCTTTCCGTCAGATACGTGAGCAGATCGCGATACAAGCCTGGGTAACCGTCGACAATCTCCTGCACTTCGGCCACAGTCGCGTCGTAGTCCTTGGCGTCGTCGATGCTAATCCACAATTCTGTAAAATTTGGGCCGACCACCTCATCAGCAACTGTCGCGCGGCCGATGTGTGAACCGAAGTTCAGCACGCCATCGACGGCCATCATCTCATCGCTGGCCCGAAGTGTGATTCGGTCCATCGCGTCGATTCCGATCCCTGGTTTCTCGACCCAATGCATTAAAAAGTCGGTCTCGCGAAATTTCGGCATCAATTGCTCGCCCAGATACGGAATCGTCATCGCGATCGCCACGAACACAGTCAAGGCAGCTGCGACGGTTCCCCAGCGAAGTCGCAGCGCCCAGGAAAGCACCGATCGATAAATTCGCTTGAACGCGTGAACGATTGGGCCGTCGACGGAACGCTTGCGGGCAGACTTGGGCAAGAGCAGCAGCGACATGGCCGGCGTGACCGTCAGCGCCACCGCAAGCGATGCGAGGATCGCCAGAATGTAGGCGGCAGCCAGCGGCCTAAAGAATGCACCGGCCAAACCAGTCAGAAAGAACACTGGCAGAAAGGCCAACACGACAATGACCGTTGCATAGACTACTGCGCTCCGGACTTCCATTGAGGCGTCAAGCACCACGGTGAAGGTAGATCGAGGCCGTGCTAACTTTGCATTCAGACGCAACCGTCGAATGATGTTCTCAACGTCAATAATTGCGTCATCTACGACTTCTCCCAGTGCAATCACTAACCCGGCCAAGACCATCGTGTTGATCGTTCCGCCGCGATAGTAGAGGATCATCACGGCAGTGAGCAGCGACAACGGAATCGCAGTCGCACTGATGACCGCGCATCGCCAATCGAACAAGAATAAGAGAAGGACAATGATCACCAACACACAACCCAGCAGCATTGAATGACTGAGATTTGAGAGCGCTCGCTCGATAAACGTGGCGGGGCGAAAGATCGTGGTGTCGTAGTGAACGTCTCCCATCGCCGGCTCAAGTTCAATCATTGCCTTCTCGACGTTCCGAGTCACGTCCAGCGTATTGGCCCACGGTTGTTTTTCGACGATCAACAGAAGACCTGGACGACTATTGATAATCGCATCACCAATCGGAGGTGCATGGTCGTAAGAAACATCTGCAACGTCCCTGATACGCAGCGGCGCGGTGAGTGATGGTGACGTCCCCGTCCCCCCGGCCGACAAATTCAAGCCGGTCGCTGCCATCACAGCAGCGCCGGGCTGCGATTCAGAGGAGCGAAAACCGATGACAATGTCACCGAGTTGCTCGGGCGTGTAGACAGCCGGAACGTGCCGCATCGCCAGCCGTTGGTTTGCTGTGTCGACAAAGCCACCGGCTCCAACCGCCGTGGCATCCCGTACGGTCTGCATCACGGAATCAAGCGTGACGTTGTTGGCCCTCAGCCGATCCGGGTCAACGACAACCTGCAACTGGGGTTCCTTCTCTCCCCAGACAGCCACATTCGCAACCCCCGAAATAGACATGAGCCGTGGACGAATGGTCCATTGTGTCAGCACGGTCATGTCCATCTGCGATTGCGTATCGGACCATAGACCGATCTTCAGGCAGCGGCTGAGCGATGAGAGTGGGGGCAGGATCACCGGTGGTCGCGCAACCATTGGTAGCTGAGTGGAAACGAGTGCCAGTCGTTCCTGCACCAGTTGCCGCGCGACCAGCAGATCTGTGCCAGGTTCAAAGATCAGGCGGACACTGGACAAGCCCAGCACTGATTTGGAACGCACCGTTTGTACGAACGGAATTCCGTTTACCGCATTCTCAATCGGAACGGTGATCAGGCTTTCGACATCTTCGGTGGCGATGCCCGGTGCTTCGGTCTGAATTTCGACCAGTGGCGGTGCGAACTCAGGAAAGACGTCCAGAGGAACAGAATCCGACGTTCGGATGCCTACGACTACCAGCGCAATCGCGAATACGACAACCAGCAACCGAAACTGCAATGATGTGCGAATCAGCCAACTCATTTTCCGGCTCCGAATTCGGTGCCGAACAGTTCTGCAGCTCCATCAACCACCACTGGCGTTCCCGGCTTGGGTCCAGCAGCCAGCACCGCGCTGTCGCCTTCGACAAAACGAACGTCGACGCGAGCGCGTGTGAATTGTTTCTCGCCGGACTTTGTGTAAACCCAGCCGTTGCCGTAGATGTCGTACAAAAGTGATTTGCTAGGTACGACCAACGACGATTCCGGACTGACCAGCGGAAGTTCGACTCCAACTCGCTGTCCCGGTCTTAGGTTTAACTTGGAGTTGTCGATCTGGTAATAGAGGTCGGCGGTCGAAGACATCGCGTCCGCAGTCGGCGGAGCGGCGATAGGTGTCGCCGAAATGGTTGAATCAAGCGAACCACCTGAAAGCCGGACGAGTTGAACGGCCGCCGTAGTGTCAATTTCTGTCAGCAGGTCAACAAAAACCGGAACACGTATCCAGACCGTATCTAGATTTACGACCTCAAACAGCATCGCTCCGCTGGAGATTGTTTGTCCTTCTCGCACCTCGATCCGATTGACGATTCCTGAAATGGGCGTTGTCATTGGAAGCGCCGTTGCTTCGCCTTCTGTCGTGGGAGCGTCCAGCATTTTCAACAATTCAGCCAGTTGCTTTTCGCGTTGCTCTGCAGCCTCAAGATTCGAGTTAGCGATATTCAATTGTGCCTCGGCATCATCGACAGCACGGCGAGCGCCCGCACGATCGGCAAAAAGCTTCTGCGACCGATCCAAGGCGATTTGCGCCGCTTCGACTTCAGCCCGGCCGCGTTCCACATCGCCAGCCGCTACCGTGCGAGCCGCCATCAGATTGGCACGCGCTCCCACGATCTGAACTTGCTCCGCAGGGGTTGGCACGTCGCGCTCGGCAGACAAAAGTGGTTTGACCATCAAAAGTGGGTTCTCGGGATCAACCGACGAACCGGGCGTCGGCAGCGGATGCCTGCCTGTCGTCGCCACGGTTCCTGCCAATGGCGATGTGACGATGATTGTTTTCCCGGATGGCACGACGACTTGGCCGCTGAGCGTTCGCCGCTGACGAATTTCTTTCTGTTCGACCGCCGCCGTCGTGATTCCCAATCGCCGTAGAGCATCGGCCGTTAGGGTAATGGTCGCCAGGTCTGTTTCGGATGGCAACTTTTCGACCTTGGCCGGCTTTTCGCCATGTCCCGAAGAGGTCGAGGTTTTCTGGTTGCATCCACTGACGACCACACACGTCAACAACGCGTACGGGCAGAAGAATTGCCAAAGGGGTCGGTCGATTATTTGCATTGTGTTTCCGCTCTCTGCATGGTGTCGTTCTAATTGAGGTTGCAAGCCGCTGTTCGCAAGAATACTCGTCAGAGCATAATCTCCGGCTTCTGGCCCAAACCGGCCTTGGCGGTCAACTCGGGGCTAAGCATGGAGCCCCCACTGAGCGACAATTTTGAAAAATGGCTTGCTGTAACTGGCCGCGATCGTGCCGCCGTGTGCTTCGATAATCCTTTTGGTCAGCGCTAATCCCAGGCCGCTATGCGCCTCGGACTTGCTACGTGACGCATCGGCTCGCCAGAAACGCTCAAACACCTGATCAATCTTTTTAGCCGGAAACTGCGATGCCTGATTCAGAATCGCCAGTCGGGCCGTGTCTCCCACCTGACAACATTCAATCTCAATCGTCGTGCCCGTATCTGCATAGCTGACCGCATTGTCAATGAGATTCCGTACGACGATGCGCGTCGCGTGCTCGCTGCCAAACGCTTGAACGCCGTCTTCGATTTGATGGCTGATTTGTAGTCCTCGCTGCGTCAAGCGATCGTCGTAGTGCAAGATGCATGATTCGACGGACTGCGTGAGCGAGACTCGCTCGAAGGGTTTTCCTTCACAAGTGACCGGGACCACCGTCGCCATCAGACTTTCGATCATCGAAGTTACGTCGTCATTAATGCGTGAACAATCCTCGATCAACCCTCGAAGTTCTTCCGATGACCGCGGCTTGGACAATGCGACATCGAATTTAGCACGCAATCCGGCAAGCGGTGTCCGCATCTCGTGTGCGATTTCCCCAGAGAGCGTTCGTTCGCGCTCCATAGCAACCCGCAGACTCGATACCAATTGATTGATGGTGGTCAGCAGCGGGTGCAGTTCGGAGGGCTGGCTATCAACGTTGCGAATTGGCTGATCGAGCCGGTGAGGAGTCACCTCCGCAATTGCTCGCGTTGCGATGTGAATCGGAGCAAGCCCACGTCGGACTGCGATCCAAACGCAGGCCATCGTCAGTGCCAATGCAAGCCCCGCGGCTGTTGTTAGCGACCATCGGATAATGCCGATTGTTGAAATGATGTCGCCTATCGGCCGCGCGACTGCAAGCGTGATTGTCTCGACGGGGCCGCTCGTATCATCTTCGTCGAGACGTGGAACGAATGGCATGGCAATCACTCTCGCTCGCTCGCCATCGAGTTCAAGCGGACTGAGTCGCTGATCCGCAGCGATCATCGTCAACGGTAGCGGCTCGGCATTTTCAGGTAAGACGGCAATTACCCGATCGCCGTCCCAGCAAGTCACCCGTTCCCCCACCGCTTGAATCGCGGTCGCTCCCGACTCATTCCACTCGTATTCGATCTTGCCGTCTCTTTGTTCGACAAGCTGGGTCAGTTGCAACAACCGCTCTCTCATGCCGTTGTCGAATTGTGCCCACAGTCGCGACTCAACGATGAGACAAACGATCACACCGAACACGAGCAATCCAGCGGTGCTGCACGCACCGACCAACACGATCAACCGGCCCTGCAGAGAACGCATCACGGCGTGGGCTCCTGCATCACGTAACCCAATCCACGACGCGTTTCAATTATCGAATCCAGCCCCGCCGCGCGTAGCTTCTTGCGCAAGTACCCGATGTAGACATCCACGACGTTACTGGTAGTCTCGCTGTTCATGTCATAGAGACTCTGCCAAATCTCCGATCGCGTGATGACTTCGCCGCGTCGTCGAGCGAGCAGTTCGATCAACTTGTATTCGCCTGCGGTCATTGCGATGGCTTCACCGTTCACCGTGACATTTCGAGCCGCGGTGTCGATTGCCAGCCCTCCGATCGAGATGACGCTGCTGCTGTCACCGAATCGCCGCCGGACGAGCGCCCGTAGCCGAGCCAAAAGCTCGGCCATCGAGAAAGGTTTGACGAGGTAATCGTCCGCGCCACTGTCGAGCCCTTGAACTCGCTGCTCCACCGCGTCAAGCGCTGTCAGTAGCAGAATCGGAACGTCGTTGTTCTCTGCCCGCAGTTGACGAACGATCTCAACACCGTTCAGTTCGGGCAGCATGATATCCAGCACGAGAACGTCGTGTTCAGAAGTTTGAGCAAGCCAAAGGCCGTCCGGACCGTCGGACGCAGCATCCACAGCAAAGCCTTCTTCAGTCAGAGCCTGAACAACGGCGCTCCGGACTGGCTCGTAATCTTCAACGACCAAAATACGCATAAGATGATACTGGACCGATCAGTCGTCGTCTTCCTCATCTTCTCCGTCGTCATCGTCATCGTCATGCTCTTCATGTTCGTGGTCGTCGTCGGCTTCCAGTTCCATCAGCCGGCCCGCTGGATCAACGAGAATCTCGACTTCCTTTCCATCGACCATCGCTTCGATGCTGTAGAGCACAACTGACTTCATCTCGAACTCGGGCTCGCCTCCCTTCGGCATGTGCTTCGCGACCGCGTCACGAACCGCTTTCGGAACGGCATCGCCGGTGACCACTTGCTCGCTTTCGAGCACCTGTCCTGTCTCATCGACGCTGACTTCGTGTTCGACGCCGATGACTTTCCAACTTGCTTCATAGATGGTCACGCCATCCTCCGTGTCCATCTCGATCTCATCGATCGTTGCACCAACGGCGGCCTTTTTGAGGGCCGATTGAACGGCCGCTGGGGTGTCTGCGAGCTTGACGACCTTTTCGCCGGAATCTTCGTGCTCCTGCGCTCCGTCTTGGTTTAAGGCCCAAACAGTTGATCCGACGGCAACACAAAGTCCCACGGCAATGAGTGTTCGCTTCAACATTCTGTTTCAATCCTTCTAATGGAAAGTCGCACCAACGCCTCCAGCCAACGGTGTGCCGAAATCGCCTGATGCTCTTTCCCATCGTAAGAAACCAACATGAATGCCCGATGAGTCGAACCTCAGAAAGTCAAAAAATCCCGAAATTCGAGGCTTGGATCCTCGGCGCTCTCAACGGTTCCTGCAGCAAGCGGCTTATCTCCGAAATACTTCAGATTGGGAATCGGAACGCTGGATTCTTCTACCAGGCCCACAAAATCCATCGATCCCGATTCGATGTTGGCTCCAACAGCACGATCCAATTGGGCCAGAGCACGCAGTACTGACGCTTTCTGAACAAGAATGCGTGACTTTGCATCCAAATACTGGGTCGTCGTCTGCAGCACCAGCAGGTAGTCAGTTCCGCCATCGGCAAAACCCTTGCGCGAGATTTCCAACGCTTCGATCAGAGCCGGCTCAACTTCCTTTTCCAGTATTCGCAGGTTGTCCCTTGCCTGTTGCAATTGGCGCACTGCAGTACGGACATCGGCAACAATTTGATCGCGGATCGCATCTCGGTTGTGCATTGCGGCATTAAGCTCCCAGTCAGCGCGAACGATGCCACCTTGGTTGCGGTTGAATAGCGGAATGTCAAGCCGAATCCCTCCGCCAGTGCGATCGCCGGGATCGCTGCGTACATCCAATACGCCATCCAGTCGGAGCCACAACCAACGCGACAGGTCGCTTCGCTGAGACGCAGCGGCAACGGCCCACTTCGCCGATTGATAGTCCGGCCGGCACGCCAGCGCCTGCGCGACAAGCTCGTCTTCAACCAATGCCGGAAGTTGCGGTACTTCGAGTGGAAGTACGGCAACTGGCTCCGGTGCAAACGGCACCCCCATCAGCGTCAGCAGTTGGGCCTCGGCAATGGACACGGTCTGGTCCTGTACTCCCGCGGCCGCCTTAGCATTGAGTTGATCGACGCGAGCGGTGATCGTTTCCAATTCGCTGATATCGCCATCATCAAATCGCTTGTCGGTGATTTCTTCAATGCTCTGGCGAATCTCAAGTGCCTCGCGGGCGAGCGCTGCCTGTTCCGCCGCCACGGCAACATCAACGTAGGCCAGCCGAACATCCCGAGCGACATCCAAACCGTTCTGAACCAGTTGCGACCCGATACGACGGTACTCGCGATTGGCGACTTTCACACGAGCCGGCCGCAGCAGATACGACTCGATCGGCTGAAAGAGCGTATATTGACCCTCTTTGGTGCTTGTTGGGAAATAGACCAGAAACTGCGGATTCGCGAGCAGACTAGCTTGTTCGGCGTCTCCTGCTGCCATACCAAGCTGCGCGACTGCAGCCTGAAACAGCGAGTTATTGGTCAGTGCCGTATGAACCGCTTCATCCTCACTCAGGCCGTCTTCGAGCACCACTCCGGGAGGCAAGACTTCCTGGCACGGCCGGACGCGTGAAGCGTCATGCCCGGTTCGGCAAGCCAGTTCGCGATGTACGAGCCCGACGTCACAACAGTGCTGCGGCGCTTTGCACCCCAACAGCCCTGTCGCCAGGATCGCTACAACCGTCAAGCTCGGTAGTATGGACTTTGTTGTGGTCGTGCGTTGCTTTTGGGACATCCTGTCGCTCCATCGAATCCGTCGTTTCAGCGCACCAATTGCGCAGCCGATAACCATACCTTACGATTGATTGAATCGACCATCACGAGCGATTCAATGAGCGCAGCCGTGCCTCAACCGAACGACCCGGACATTCCTTACAGCCGGACCAAGGCACCGCTGGTCAGCCGTGAGATCGCAATAGCGGCGTACGAATTTCATCGACTCGGATCCCGACGATGCATCCCGCATAGCCCGCAGTCGTGAGCTACATAGTTGAGGTTATCGGACCTTCAAGCTAACCGCGATCGTTGCGACCGGCAGAACCGGTAAGCTTCTTATAGCGGCGGCGTTGCTTGTCCCAGTTGGGCTCGGCGGCGATGGGTCGGATTTGACGCTCGGTGATGGGCGCTCGGCCGTTGAAATAGGGCTTCAAGAAGAGCAGCTCTTCTTGAAGATCGGGGGCGAGGTTGCAGAGGTTCATGATCTGGCTCAGACGTGCTCGTGTGACTTGGCCGGCTCGGGCCAAGTCGGCTTGCGATCGGAGGCGGCCCGATGCCAAAGCGTGGTCGAAGTGGATGGCGAGTGCCATCAGCCGGGACAGTCTCGGCAGTTGGCCCGTTCTGGGCCGCGGTGGGGCTGTACCGCCGCGCACCTCGCGGGCGCCGCGATCCACGCGGGCAACGTGAAACGTGCGGCGTATCGCCGACGTGCGCGGCGGTGCTTCGTTTGAGTTGTTCGATAGATCGCTCAATTCAAAGTCTCCGTAATGTGGCGGGCAAAGTTGCCGTCCTGGCCGAGTGACGCGAGTCCGGCGGGTTGGAAGGTGATATCAAGCGTGCCCTCAACGCCGTCGTAGTCGATTCGCTCGATCAACAACTCCATCAGTCGGCAACGTTCTCTCGGTGGGATCGTGTCCCAGGCTTTATCCAGTTCACCGAGGGTCTTGCGGATCGATGCATGGCTGACGCGAATCGGCCGATGGTTGTCGATGGCTTCACGTAGCTCTTTCAATCGTGTTTCGCTTTTGTCAATGCGTGATTGCGTTGCTTCAATCAAGTCAGGGCTAGCGGCCGTTGCGACAAGGTGAGTCATCTCGGCGTGGTCCTCTTTGAGAAACTTCGCGATCGAATCGGCTTCACGTTTTTGCGAATCGACGTCCTCGCGGTTCTGCTCATGACAGCGTTCGTAGACGTCACGGATGAGTTGGTCGTCACATGCGAACACGCGGAGTTCGTCGACGACAAACCCCTCAATCTGCCTTGCGGGAATCGAAGGTGATGGGCAAGATTCGTAGCCTTGTTTTTCCGCTTTGCCGCAAACGTAGTAACGATACCTCTTCGTGCCGCGACCAGAGGAAGTATGCCGCATGGCTCGATTGCATTTTGCACACCGAAGGATGCCTCGCAGCATTCCGTCGAAGCTGGTGGAAGCTCGTATCATTCCGATGCGGCCACTCTTTCGCAGCGACTCTCCGACTTCTTTGAAAACCTCAGGGTCAACGATGGCCTGATGCTGGCCTTCATGGATCTCGTCCTTGTACGTCAGCTTGCCGATGTAGGTGACGTTGGTCAGCATCTGGTAGATGCGGTTTTTGTCGTAAGGCAGACCACCGCGAGTTGATCCCTTCTTGGTCGTCCACTGCTTGGTCCGCCAGCCACGACGATTGGCTTCCTTGGCCGTTTCGAGCAGGGAATGCGTGCGACGGTAGAGGTCAAAGATCTGCCGGACGCGTTCGGCTTCGTGGGGTACGACCACGAGCTTGGTGTCTTCGATCGTAAAGCCAAAGACTGGTACACCGCCGCACCATTTGCCCTTACGCCGTGTTGCCGCAATCTTGTCTCGGGTGCGTTCGCTGATCATCTCGCGTTCGAACTGGGCGAATGAAAGCAGCACATTGAGAATCAACCGGCCCATGGAACTGGCGGTGTTGAACTGCTGTGTGACCGAGACGAAGGCCACATTGTTTTTCTCGAATGTTTCCATCACGCGGGAGAAATCGAGCAGGCTACGACTAAGCCGGTCGACTTTGTAGACGACCACACAGTCGATTCTGCCGGCCTCGATGTCGGCCATGAGACGTTTCATCGCGGGACGCTCGAGGTTCCCACCTGAAAAACCGCCGTCGTCGTATCGTTCTTCGAAACATTCCCAGCCTTCGCTTCGCTGGCTGGTGATAAATGCCTCCCCCGCATCACGCTGTGCGTCCAGGCTGTTGAACTCTTGATCGAGTCCTTCTTCGGTCGATTTGCGAGTGTAGATCGCACACCGAGTGGGTTGTTTCATTTGCTCGCGACTCATGCTGACTCCTGCTTGTGAATTTTGAAGAACCGAAAGCCATTCCAGTGCTGGCCCGTGATCGCTTTGGCGACGGCCGAAAGTGTCTTGTAGTGCTCGCCCTCAAAATCGAAACCATCGGGCATGATGGTGACGACGCATTCCCGGCCCTTGTAATCACGAACCAGACAATCGCCGAAGGGCGGCAACCGTTCATCCTTGGGTGGAAGTTCGCGGTTCACCGGCGGGGGTGGTGGCAAGCATGATGGCTCGCGTGGTGCCGTCACACGAAGATCCGATTCGTTGGCAAGCTCACTGGCTCGCCGAATGGCCCGATCACTTAGGCCACCAAACGCATTGGCTTGCATTCGCCACGCGATCCGTTTCTGAAGCCACGCTTTATTGCGACCGGTCGTTGATTCGCCGAAGACTTCGAAGTACTTGGCTTGAAGGGTGCTGACCGACATTCGGCGCAGCGCGGCCAACTCTTGGCCCAATGGGTTGCTCATGTTGCTCTCCATGACTTGAAACGAAGAAGTGCCGGGCGTGTTTACCGCGGCCGAGTCACAGAGAGCGATCGTTTTCGGGTTCGATCAAGCCATCGGGTTGGGCATCGCGGCCAAATTCTTCAGAATTCCCGGAAATTGCGGTAACTCGATGGTGACGAACGACGGCACGAGTCAGCAGGTCGACGATTTCGCGACGCCTCAATCGTGCTTCATCGGAGTCAGATTTCGGATTGGTGTTTCGCACTGGCAGAACCTAGAAGTGAAAAGTGGGATCATGCGGTTAACAGACCGCCATATCCCCAGACCTTCCAAGTTCTGGATCTGAAAGTCGGAGCCAATCGAAAAGAAAGATTTAGCGAAGTTGTCTGCGCGGCAAGCGCAAAACGGCATCCAGATCATCCGCCGTTTGCCACAGCAACCGCAGCTGCTTGGCAGATGAGTCATTGAGGCAGCGACTGACATCGGATTTTGACATTCCGGTTCGTCGCGCGAGTTCTTGCTGCGTGGGACGAGGCAGCAGTTCGCCGGATGCGTGAGCATGATCAGCAGCACTTCGTAAATGCTGCGTCAACTCTTGAACCAACAGTTCGATCTTCGCAGTCCGTGATGATCGGCGTGGTTGCGGCTTGGGTTTTTGAACATCGGATTCACTCGATTCGATCAGGCGATCTCCGACGGTCTCCCAGTCGATTCGCAAGCAATCTTCCGAGAATTCGACGACGTCCTGAATCCCGATGCCCAAGTTGGCAACCATCGTGTCCAGTCTCGCCGCAGAGCTGCTCAGCGGCATGAAAACCAGTGATCGTTTCCGACGACCAAGCTGTTCGACGATGCTTGTCTCGTTCCTGGCATTCAAGCAACGCAGAAACAGCAATTCGCGACTTTGTCCTTTGAAAGTTCGTCTGCCGATTTGCCACAAGAAATCGGAGTCGATGGGTCTGATCGCGAGTCGGGTGTCGGCAAAGAGATATTCCAGCAGATGCTCGGTAGCGAACACGAATTGGTTGAGCGATTCGGGTAGCACCTCCGTCGGACCGCAGCCTTCGCAGACGATGAATCCGTGGCGGTTGCCCTCTCGATCCGGTGAATAGATGACTGGCTGGTGCTCGCCACAGTCTTTGCATTGCAGTTGGGTCGCCGGCGTGGTTGGCTTGACCAACCGGAGGCGACGAAGAATCGCGAACTGTTCTTGATCAAACTGCTTGGCTTCACGAACAGTGATCGTTGGTGGGCTAAGCTCCCACCGAGACCAGATTGGGCTCGTCGGTCGGCGCATTGTCGACTCCCCACATGCGAAGGTGCTTCTGGACAATCTCGGCACGGTCCGGCGTCAGGCTCCGCAGGTTGCAACTGCCGGGTGTGATACGAATGATCCGAGCACCAGCTCGCGCGTAGCGGGTTGCTGGAAAAACGAATCGGATGCCAACGGAGTTGACGCTGAAGTTTGCCAGCACATCGTGCGACGATCGAAGCTCCTCGTTGATCGCCCGATGGATCGTGTCGGTCTCATCGTGTTTGTTGATGTCTGTTGAAATCCGACGACGGGTCGATGGATTGAACATCTTGATCTCTTCGATGCGGACCCGAATCTGATCAGCCGGATCGGTTGGCAGTGGCATGTTTGGATCTTTCAAGTGATCGATGTAGTAGCCGCTTTCGTCCTCGTAGGGTGGCAACTGCCAGCCAAGCACTGTGCGTGAGAATATTGGCTCCAGTCGCTCCTTGTGGGCCTTCGGCAGATTTGCGCAGAGTTCAAACGAACCGGCGTGACGTTCATAGGCAAAGATGATGTCCAGCGTCGGCCGAATCGACACGGTCGCCAATCGTCCATGATCGTCGTGTGTATTGTCGCTGCGGACAAAGTCGTCGGGATGGACGATGAAGTAAACGATGCCGTTGTTTTCCAATCGCTCGACGGTGACGTGCTGGCCTCGTCCTTCTTCACGCAGCATGTTGGAGACTGCGTTACCGAGTTGCTCGGCCGCATCGCCCGCGATTTCAATATTGGCCGGTACGCCGTTTCGCTTTCGCCAGAACGTCGCTTCCTCCAAGTGAAGAAGTGTGGTGGCTGCGTGGAGAATCTCCCACTCGTGCAAGCGAACCCACATCGCACGTCCATTGAGATTGAGTCCGTCGGGAATTCGAGACATCAAATCCGGCTCGCCGTGCATCCGTGCTGTATCCTCGATCGCCCGCATTCCCGCTTCGCTGGCGAACGAACGAATGGTCCGCAAATCAATCTCGGCATCTTTGCGAATACTCGATGGCAATTCATCCAGGTGCACGATCATGGGTTCGATGTCGTTCTCACCCATTGTCTCCCATGGGATATCGAACGGCCCAGGAATGTGATCATGGAACCATCGCTTGAGAAGCTCGTTGGGAATCACGCGAAGCAAGGTGGACAACGGAGTGGGTTGAGGCATGACAGCTAACTTTCAGATTTCTTGGTGACACAAATAACCTTTCCAAGCACACGAAAGTCGCTATCAGGCTGAATCTCGATCGGCTTGTACTTCCGGTTTTCCGGCAACAAGCGAATCGCTCCATCGTTCAAATCGAGTCGTTTTACGGTCGCTTCATCATCGATCAACGCGACCACGATCTCACCGTTTTCGGCAAGCTGTTGTCGGCGAACGATCACGACGTCCCCGTCTCGCATGTCCGCGCCCTTCATGCTGTCACCGCTGATCGTCAAAGCAAAGCATGGGCTGCGACCGACCAGGTCGGAAGCAACCATGACTTCGCCCAGACAATTTTCCTCGGCGAGCATTGCCGGTCCCGCTTTCACCACACCCAGCATCGGCACACTGGTCATGGAAGCGAGTGTTTGACTCGGCCGACGAACCACCCGCAAACTGCGAGCCTTGCGGGGCTGGCGAGCGACATAGCCTTTGCGTTCCAGTTGCAGAACCAGTTGGTGGGCACTGGCGGCGCTGATGCCAAGCCGGTCACCGAGTTCGGTCATCGTGGGTGCGATGCCATGGCGATCGATCGCGGCGGACAGTTCGTCGAGTGCTCGCGATTGGCCTTCGGTGATTTCGGTTTGGCGTGGTCGTCCCCGGCTCGGTTTGGCTCGCTTCATGAATCGGCATCCTTGGCGGTTGAATGTGGCGGCTTGAATTAGCGCTGATAGACTTCGTTTCGTGCTACAGCAAATCTAATCATGCCGATTATTCCGACAAGCCAAATTTTGCTAGCAAACGCTTGAGTGCCGTAATTTGCAGTGAAAAAATCTTGAATTAGCGCTGATAAACGAAGTGGACATCGGGCCGCCAAATGATGCCCCCTCAGTTCAGGGCCGCATTCGTTCTCGTAGCCGGCCGACTGCGGCGGTGTGCCGAGTGCAGGTTGGCATTGAACATCGGTTTTCCGCCGATGTTGGTCGTCTTGATTCCTTCGACGGCCGGCACGAATTCATAGACCGAGGACTGGAACCACGGCTGACCGATGTGATCACAAAGCGATCCCAGGAGCAGCGGCATGATGAAGTGCTCGCGTGGTTTATTGAGGGCATGGGCCACAAAGCTTAGTTCGTGTAAACCTCGTTGTTCCATCATCCAATTCGTCCCCGGCGCTGCCGTGTTTTCGATCACGATCTGCTGGTAGCCACTGAGGAATCGGATGAGCTCGATATCGGACAAGATGCCATCGGCGATGTCACAGCGGTCCAGTGACGGATCGAGCAACAGTCGGGCGAGGCGTCCAACCATTTCAGTTTCAACGTGTTCAGTACCTGAAAGCTGTTCAACTTCGGCGTGCATAGCGAGGCTCCATTAAGAGGAAGGTCTGGATAAACAGTGGCCGTCCAGGTTGACCGACCTCGTGGACACGTTTGGTCCAGCTCGCTGAAAAAATCTTGCCGACCATTCCAACATTCCTCACCCCTCCATCCGGGGGCTGTCGGTTGTTGCAGTTGCAGTTAGTGCGATTTCGTGCAACTGCAACAACATTTTTTCCGATGCGTTTCCCCTGTGATTTTCGGGGTGAAACGCTGTTGCAGTGATCGCCGAGTGCGATTTGGTGCAACTTCGCCGGTGGGTGTGGCCGCTGCCGAGACGCGGCCTTTTCCAGCACCGCCCATCGACGGAGTGAACATGTCTGTTTCAGCACCCTCTCAGTCCCAAATCACCTCCTCCGTACCGACGCTCACCGAAGACCCGTTTGCTCAAACGGTCTTTCGCCGCTGCGTCGGTCGTCTTTTGCGCTGCCCGGAATTCGCTCCGCACGAAGCGGAAGACCTGCATCAGGAGTTGCAGGCGGAACTCGATCGAGCGATGCGATCGCACGACGCGGCGATTGGGCATCGGAATCCGTTCATCACGATGGTCGTCAATCGAGCTGCGACCAACCTACGTGCCTATCGATTGCACAAGATTCGCGATGACCGCGAAGTGACGTCGCTGAACGTGATGGTGGAATCCGGTGGTGAACGTCGCGAGTTGATTCAGTGCATCAGCGAAGACGACAACCGGAACCGCATCGAGACGGCAAAGCTGTCGGACACCGAATTGATTGATCTACGGCACGACTTGGCGGTGGCCATTGCAACGCTGCCCGAGCACTGGCAACGGCTACTGATGCTGCGCACCGACCATTCGCTGCGAGAGTGTTCGCAAATCATGGATGTGCCACTTTCGACGCTGAAGTACTGGCTGGCAAAGATCGCCGTCGTGTTTCGTGAGCGAGGCCTTCACGAGTACCTCGTCTGAAGTTTTTTGACCGCCGCTTCGTCTTTCAGTCTGAAAAGTTGGAAGGTCTAGAGGTAGCGGAAAGCCACTGGAAGCCTCGCTCAACCCAACCTCAAACACCGAGCCTCTATGCCTGACTTGTCTTTAGACATCGAACGTCGCGTCGCCATTTCACTTGCGGTCGGTCGCTATCTGCGATCGGCCGACCGATTCAACGAAGCATCACGCGAATTCACCGGAGCGTGCAAATCTCTTCGGAAGCAACTCGGAACCGGCCAGCGATTCGTGGTGCAAGTCGATTTCAAGCATTACCTCGTGACGAGCGACCGCGACGGCAACTTCGACGTCGAACACATCCAGTCTCTCTAACCAGCCAGTCAATCAACAGCCAAGGAGTTAACCAAACAGTGACCAACCTACTTGAAACCATCCAGTCCGGCCGGCAATCCAAACCGCCGCGTGTCTTGCTCTACGGTGTCGAAGGGATCGGAAAATCCACTTTCGGCAGCCAGGCCCCCAAGCCCATCTTCATTCAAACCGAAGACGGGCTTGATGAAATCGAATGCGATCGATTTCCATTGGCTGTGAATTACGATGACGTGATCGCGGCTCTAAAAACGCTCGTCAATCAAAAGCACGATTACGAAACCGTCGTGATCGACTCGCTCGATTGGCTGGAGCGTCTCGTCTGGGACAAACTCTGTCAGCAGTATGGCGTCGAATCGATTGAAAAGGTCGATGGCGGCTATGCTCGCGGTTACATGCACGCCCTCTCTCTGTGGCGTGAAGTGCTCGATTTGCTCGCCGTCCTCCGTTCTCGCGGAATGGTGGTCGTGCTGATCGCACATTCCAAGGTCGAACGATTCGAGGATCCCGAATCGTCGCCCTACGACCGCTATTCACCTCGCCTTCACAAACACGCCGCAGCGTTGGTGAAGGAGTGGTGCGACGCCGTGCTGTTTGCGACTCGCAAGATGCGAACGCAAACCGAAGACGGCGGCTTCAATCGCAAACGCACCATCGCACACGCCGTTGGTAAGGACGGTGGCGAACGTGTGATTCGTGCCTACGGTTCGCCGAGCTGCGTCGCCAAGAACCGCTACGGCATCGCCGAGGAATTGCCGCTCTCCTGGCCCGCCTTCGTGTCGGCGTTGTCAGCAAGTTAACCGTCCACCGCTTCATTGACTTTTCCCACTTCACCAAACCAAGGAACCATCCATGGCCAATCTGCAAGGCTTTGACGCCAACGAAGTCGAACCCGCGAACGATCTCGAACCAATCCCCGTGGGCAAGTATGTCGCCGTCATCACCGACAGCGAAATGAAACCCACCAAATCCGGTGCCGGCTCGTATCTTCAGCTCACGTTCCAGATCATCGAAGGTGATCATTCCGGACGTTTGTTGTGGGTGCGACTGAATCTCGACAATCCCAACGGTACGGCGGTCGAAATTGCACGCCGGGAACTCTCATCGATCTGCCGCGCGGTCGGTGTGCTCGCCCCGACGGACTCCACCGACCTGCACAACTTGCCCTGCATTATCCACGTTCGCGTCAAGCGTCGCAGCGACACCGGTGAGCTGCAGAACGAGGTGAAGGGCTACAGCAAGCGGGATCCAGGTAGTGGAACTCTCGAAACCGCCAGTCCGGTAGCCGTTGGTCCCCAGTCCGCCGCCTCGGCCGAGGCGCCTTGGAAGCGATAGCCGCGGCCTCTTTCTGATCGCTTCCAAGTTCAACAGCCGGCCGGCACGGAATGCCGGTCGGCTGTTTTCGTTTCCATGCTGAAGGCGTTGCACGATGTTCAAATTCAAGTTGCCTTTCCCACCCACGATCAACACTTACTGGCGACACGTCGGCCAGCGGGTGCTGATTAGTCGTCGCGGACGTAACTATCGCAAGCAAGTCATGGAGTATTTGCGGACACGCGACATCGAAACACTTACCTGTCCGCTGTCGGTCAACATCGAGCTCTACACACCCGACCGACGCCGCCGCGACGTGGACAACGTCCTCAAAGCGATCTTAGATTCGCTTCAGTGGGGTGGCGTGTATGAAGACGATACTCAGATCTTTCGTCTAGCGATTGAGAAGATTCTTCCGGTAGTCAAACCGAAAGGAAAGCTGAAACGTCGAACCCGCGAGGAGATTGAAGCGGGCGTGGAACTTCCCAAGCCATTCGAAGGCGAGGCACTTGTCTGGGTAATTCCGCTTGCCGAAGAGGCCAAGCCAAACATCGAACGAATCTGCCTTCAGTGCAACCAGCCGTTCTCGTCCGGCGGACCGGCCAACCGAATTTGTGGTGATTGCAAGCGAGGCCAGTCTGAGATGTCACCGAACGCCGTCCCGAGATGGCTTGGTAAACGTCACAACGGAAGGGCACTCTGATGGAACTGCGTGCCTATCAACAAGCCGCGGTCGATGCGGTCTACCGCCATCTTCGTGAGCGGGATGACAATCCGGTCGCCGTGTTGCCCACGGGTGCTGGCAAATCCTTGGTCTTAGCGAAAATCGCGAGCGACGCTGTCGGGCAGTGGAATGGCCGCGTGTTGATTTTGGCCCACGTCAAGGAGTTACTCGAACAGAACGCCGACAAGGTGCGCCGACTGTGTCCGGTTATCAAGGTCGGACTCTATTCGGCTGGTCTCAAGAAACGCGATACCAATACGCCCGTCTTGGTTGCCGGCATCCAGAGCATCTACAAGCGAGCTTGCGATCTCGATCCGTTCGACCTCATTGTTGTTGACGAAGCCCATCTGATTTCCAAGAAGGGCGACGGTATGTATCGGCAGTTTCTCGCCGACTGCAAAGTCATCAACCCGAGTGTTCGCGTCATTGGTCTGACTGCCACGCCGTTTCGCCTCGACTCGGGCATGATCTGTTCGCCGGATCACTTTCTAAACAGCGTCTGCTTCGAGATCGGAATCAAGGAACTGATCCGCGATGGCTACCTTTGCCCGCTGATCTCGAAGGCCGGCATCAATCGAGCAGACTTTTCAGGAGTCCACATGCGGGCTGGTGAATTCATCAGTGAAGAGGTCGATGCCTTGGCTGGCGACGAATCATTGGTGTCGGCCGCGTGCGCCGAGATCGTTGAACTGACGGCCGAGCGTCGAGCTGTGTTGATCTTCGCCACCAGCGTCGCACACGGTCAGCAAGTCGTCGACACTCTGCGAAACAATCATGGCATCGAGTGCGGATTCGTCACCGGGCAGACGCCGGCGGCGGAGCGTGATGAAACCCTTGGCCGCTTTCGTGGCGATGCCAGCAACGAGTTGTTCGGCCAAGAACCGCTGCGATATCTGTGCAACGTCAACGTGTTGACGACTGGTTTTGATGCCCCTCGCGTTGATTGTGTGGTGATGCTGAGGCCCACTATGTCACCCGGACTGCTCTATCAATGCGTTGGCCGCGGCTTTCGATTGCATCCTGACAAGCAGAATTGCCTGGTCCTGGACTTCGGTGGGAATATCGAACGCCACGGGCCAATCGACCAGATCAAACCCAAGGAAAAACAATCACGTTCCGGCCAGCTGCCGCCGGCCAAAGAATGCGAGAAGTGCCACGCGTTGGTTGCTTGTGGCTATGCGAACTGTCCGGAATGCGGGCAGCCGTTTCCTCCACCTGAACGCGAATCGCACGAGGCACAAGCAAGTGAAGCTGGCGTGCTATCAGGCGAAGTCACCGACACAGAATACGACGTCCACGATGTTGTCTATCGCGTCCACCGAAAACGGGACGCTGAGGACGATGCGCCACGTTGCTTGCGAGTCGACTACATGATCGGCCTCGATCACTGGCAAAGCGAATTCATCTGTATTGAGCATTCCGGCTTCGCCAGACGCAAAGCGGAAGCTTGGTGGCGAGAACGCTGCCTCGATCCGTGTCCAGACAATGCAGACGAAGCTCTGCAGCTTGCAGATGCCGGACTAGTGGCCGCATCCGAAACGATCACGGTCCGTTCGATCTCCGGCCAACGGTACGACCGCATCGTCCGTCATCAGCTCTCCGAGATTCCGAATACGGCTCTCGAAGAAGCGCCGTTCTAAATCACCACCCAACACCGACTCTTTCCCTGCGACTAAAAGGATTGTTTGTGCAACAACGCTTCGAGCTATTTGACGGCCCCTTCGACGGACTCCACTTCGTCAGCGATCTGCCTCCAAGTAAGGAGCTCCGTAGCCTTGCCATCGAGTTCTATGACGAAGACGATGAGGATTGTTACCAAAACGCCCCCATGCCAACGATGTCTGCAAAATACGACCTAACGGATACCGACCAGTCGAGTGATCCGGTCGTGCATCGACTTCATCACAACATGACGCTGCCGGTCAAATGCCCCGTTTCAACGGACCTCTGGTCCAAGTGTGCCTGGTCGATGACGACCGGAGACCGTCATCGTTGGAACACTTGGCGATACGAAATCTTCGCTGCTGCGGAATTCTGTCGCGATGTCGCGAAACAATTCGGCGACAACGAACTCAACGAAACCATCGACGAGTTCGAGACCCTGGTTCTACAGATCCCACACATGGATCCGGTCGACCGCTGAGTCGTTGACCGCAGTCAATCTGGGAATCGCAGGGGGGAGTAGATGTCGATGGTGGAACCCGAACCGATGGACGTACGCTCGTGGGTAGCAAACTACCGCGAGCGTGGATGGTTCGCTGTTCCGCTGCGCCCACGTTCCAAGTCACCAGCTCGACGCGATTGGACGAGCCTCCGACTGAGCCCTGAAGTCTTCCCCGAAGGCTGCAACATCGGATTGATCCTGGGCGAACCATCCGGCTGGCTGGTCGATGTTGACCTCGATTGCAAAGAAGCGATCGAATTGGCCGACCAATACCTGCCGCCGACGCCCGCGATCACTGGCCGGCCGTCATCACCCAAATCCCACCGCTGGTATATCGCATCGGGAGCGACAACCGAAAAGCAGACCGATCGCGAAGGATCCATGGTCGTCGAGCTGCGCTCCACGGGTGCGCAGACCGTTGTCGGCCCCAGCATCCATCCTGATGGTGAACCCTATGACGTCCTCGATGACGAACCGGCCGTTGTCCCCGCTCCAATGTTGGCCGCCTGCGTGAAAGCCCTTGCCGATGCCGTCATCGTACGACGCGGCGGTAGCGTTACCAGTAATTCGCCAACAGTGCCCCCAGTCCGGCCAACTGACGCGACCGACGTTGAAAGTCGGGCCATCGCCTACCTCGCTGCGATGCCGCCGGCAATCGCCGGTTCGAACGGTCACTCTCAAACCTTTGCTGCCGCCACTGCTCTGGTTCATGGATTCGGCATCGAACCCGATCGTGCCCTCGCGATCCTGCAAACCGACTACAACCCGCGATGCCAACCGCCGTGGTCCGATCGTGAATACAGCACAAGATCACCCAAGCCGCGACGAAACCCCACGATCGTCCGTTCGGTTGGCTGCGTGACGACATGCCCGCCGACCCAATCGGCGAACCGGTCGATCTAAGCGGTTTTGGTGCTAGGCCATCGGTCGATGTGGTTCGTGTCGAGGCGGAGCCGAATAGACCGATGCCGGATGATCCCGGTGTGTTGCCCGAGCGATTGCTGCAATGCCCTGGCTTTATCGCCGAGGTCATGGATCATTGCCTCGACACGGCTCCGTACCCGAACCCGGTGATGGCATTTTGTGGTGCACTCACATTGCAAGCCACGCTCGCCGGCCGCCGCGTGCGTGATCCCGGCGATAACCGAACCAATCTCTATTTGCTTGGATTAGCACATTCGGCCGCCGGTAAAGATTGGCCTCGCAAGTTAAACATGCAGATCATGCAGACCGTCGGCATGGCCGATTGCGTCGGCGAGCGGTTCGCATCCGGTGAGGGCATTCAGGATTCGTTGTTTCTGACGCCCACGATGCTGTTTCAGACGGACGAAATCGACGGCTTGTTGCAATCGATCAACAAATCCCGAGACGCGCGGCATGAGCAAATCATGTCAACGCTGCTGACGATGTACTCGTCGGCAAGCAGCGTCTACCCAATGCGCCGCAAAGCTGGAAAAGAATCCGCCGGCGCGATCAACCAGCCCAACCTCGTGATCTTCGGGACGGCGATTCCGAACCACTACTATGCCGCCCTCTCCGAGCGAATGCTGACCAACGGTCTTTTCGCCCGCATGTTGATCTTTGAATGCGGCCGCCGCGGTAAGGGCCAAGAGCCCAAGATCAAACCGATCCCAGCATCGATACTCGAAACCGCCGAGTGGTGGGAGAACTTCCGTCCTGGTGCCGGTAATCTGGTCGACTGGAATCCAACGCCTGCAATCGTGCCCCATGACGACAAGGCACGCATGCTACTTTCTGATGCCAGACTGCACGCCGAATCCGAATACGACAAGGCCGAGGCGGACAACGACGCAGTCGGCACCACGGTCTGGGGACGCGTCAGCGAGCAAACTCGTAAGCTGGCCTTGATTCACGCGATCAGTCGCAATTGCCGCGATCCGGTCATCGACGGAGAGTCTGCTCGCTGGGCCATTGAGGTCATCGAGCACCAAACGCGGCGGATGCTTTTCATGGCAGCATCCAACGTCGCCGAGAATCCATTTCACGCCGAATGTTTGCGGTTGATGGAAAAGCTGCGGAAGTCGCCGGAGCGAACACTTGCGCACAGCGTGCTGCTCAAACGGATGAAGATGGAGGCCAAGGTCTTTCATCAATTGATCGACACACTGATTCAGCAGGGCGACATCCAGGTCATCACCGCCGAGACCGCCGGCAGGCCTCAACGTGGTTATCGCCTGACCGACCAAGCGATGGCGGAAAGCGCGGGTGAAGAAACCGGGTGAAAGTGAACGAAGTCGGCCCGACCGGGGTGAAGGTGGGTGAACGAGAGTGAAAGAAAGGTGAAGGAAGTTTGGGCGTAAAACCCGTAGATATAAGAAAAAAATCTCTTCTTTCACCCGTTCACCCGTACCCGCCCGCGCACGCGATACACACGTATTTGTGTCTCTACACGACAGGGGGTGAAAGAGGGAAAGAAGTTCGCGACCGGCAGACGCCCATCACCAGTCGCGAGACGCCACACAGGACGCCCCACGTTCGCTCGAGCCGGCCGCCTCCGAGATCGTTTAGGTACTCCCGGCCGAACCGTTTTCTCACAAGGCCCGCCGAATCAGCGGGGGTACCAAGCACAGTTTTATTGTTTTGTCCGACTTTGGAGAGTGACTTGGGTGAACCAAGACAAAGCGTGGTTGGAAGGGTGCAGAGCAGCAATTTCGGCATGGACCGCGAGAGAAGCTCAGCGGAGCAAGCATCGCGATCCTTGGTATCGGGCGATCGCATGCTGCGTCAATGCGCAGCGGATTCGAGAGAGGAGACTTCGGCAAAAGAAGGTGAGTCGCCAACAGCCATCTCCGCAATCGCCGAAAGCTACGGATTGCTGGGACACAGCAATTCTGACGGAGCTGACTGCGACACTAAGAACCTACCAGTCGCAACGTTCGAGAACCCCATGGGACTACGCGTTGCGGATGAGGCTGCAGTCCTGGAAGCTTCGACAACAAGAGTCGAAGACTATCAGTCAATGAGGCCCTGCGACGTAGTCCGAGCCCTGAATCGTTGTGGATTGGGAAGAGTGATCCACGATCGACAACTGTACCGTCATCGCCAGGAAGCAGAATCGATTGAGTCGTCCAAAAAACGAATCAACCTCATGGCGTATGCTGCCTGGCTATTCGATCGGCGGCATCGAAAGCAAAAAAGGAAACGTCAGCGCAAGATTGACAATCATGTCGTCACGATCGACTACCTCCGCAAGAAACTGGATGAACAAGCGTATTGCTGTGCGATATCCGGCGAGCATTTGACTCCGGATAACTTTGCACTCGATCACATCATTGCATTGGCCGACGGAGGCGACTTCTCACCTTCAAACTGTCAATTAGTGACGAAAGCAGTGAATCGAGCGAAGAACACGATGTCACAGGAAGATTTCATTGCCATGTGCCAACGAATCACGCGATTTCAAGAATCGAAGACTCCCTAGCAGAGTCTCACGCAGCACTCTATTGCATTCGAAGCATCTGTCCAAGCAAAAATCGGGCGCCCCAACCAACCATCAAATCAACCACCGACCGAACCTTTTCCGCTTCTTCCCCTTTTGGAAAAGGACACTCTCCATGCAGGTCGAAATGTGGTCGCTTGATCGTATCAAGCCATATGAAAAGAATCCTCGCATCAACGATGACGCGGTTGCTCCGGTCGTCCAATCCATTAATGAATTCGGTTTTCGGCAACCGATCGTCGTGGATCCCGACGGTGTCATCATCGTCGGCCACACGCGTTGGAAAGCCGCCAAGCAGCTGAATCTTGCCGAGGTGCCGGTCCATGTGGCCACGGACCTCGAACCCGAGGCGGTAAAGGCCTACCGCATTGCCGACAACCGAACCGGCGAGAACGCCGAGTGGGATTTCGATCTGCTGCCGCTGGAAATCGGCGAACTGCAAAACGTCGGATTTGATTGTGAATTGCTGGGATTCAACAGCGACGAGTTGGCCAAGCTGCTCGATCCAGGTGTTGAACCGGGACTGACCGATCCTGATGATGTGCCAGAACCGCCCGACGATGCTGTCACGCAACCGGGTGACCTTTGGATTCTCGGAGACCACCGGCTTTTGTGCGGCGACTCGACCAGCGTCGAAGACCTCGATCGATTGCTCGCCGGCGCGAAGATTCAACTTTGCAATACGGATCCGCCGTACAACGTGAAGGTCGAACCGCGCAGCAAGAACGCGATCGCTGCCGGAAACAGCTCATTTGAGGCCGGCAAGGGCAAGTCCAAAGACGGACCGAAGAAGATGCGAGCCAAGGACCGGCCGCTGACCAATGACTTCGTTTCGGACGAAGAGTTCAACCGATTGCTCGAAGCCTGGTTCGGAAACATTGCTCGCGTTCTCGAACCCGGCCGCAGCTTCTACATTTGGGGAGGCTTCTCCAACATCGCAAACTATCCGCCCGTGCTGGCCAAGGCCGGGTTGTATTTCTCGCAGGCAATCATCTGGGACAAGATGCATCCCGTGATGACTCGCAAGGACTTCATGGGCGCTCACGAATGGGCGTTTTACGGCTGGAAAGAAGGTGCCGGCCACAAGTTCTTCGGACCGAACAACGCGACGGATCTGTGGCACGTCAAGAAGATTCCGCCGCAACAGTTGGAACATCTTACCGGCAAACCGGCCGAACTCGCAGTGATGGCGATGCAGTATTCGTCGCGGCGCGGCGACAACGTCCTGGATCTCTTCGGCGGCAGCGGTTCGACATTGATCGGCGCCGAGCAGACCGGCCGCAAAGCGTTCTTGATGGAACTCGACCCGCCGTATTGCGACGTCATCGTTGATCGGTACCAGCGTTTCACCGGCAAGGCCGCGGTTCTTGAGCGGACCGGCGAGTCACCGATTCCGGTCGGCGCTCGCGAGGAGAACATGCGATGAGCGGTGGCATCACAGTTTTTGATGCGTCCAGCGTTCATCACCGTAGTAGTAAATGTGCTCGGCGTTCAGATACCGAGCCAGACGCGGCAGTTCGTCGGCCGATTGCAGCCTCTCGGTCGGCCGGCTGGTTGCAAAGTACTCAGGCTGGGCTGGCCGCGGGGATAGTGATCGTAGTTCACCGCCTTCGATCAACTCCAGGGCTTCGTCTGGATCGAGGTAGCCGCCTTCGAGGACCGGCATCACGTGGTCGGGATACCCGTCGAAGTGTAAGTACGTCGCGACGACGGTTTCGTCAGGCAATTTCAGGGCGATTACAGCGCGAGTGGACATGGTTCATTCTCCTGATTGGATTTGGGGTGAAGCGTCGATGCGTTGAACTTGGTCTGGCGGAACGGAGAGCATCAGCGACCGGCCGCCCTCCCAATCCACGTCGACTTGCGTCCAATCGCTCTGCGGATACACGGCGACCACCGTTCCGATGGTGCCGGTTGGGACCGGATCGGGATCATCGCCCATCTCGATCAGGCGGACGCGATCGCCCGCCTTGAGGTTGCATTTGGGTTTCATCAGTTTCGGACTCCGTTGGTTTCGTCGAGTAGCGTGGCGGCCTCCGAGAGCTGGGCGTTGATGAGATTGACCGCACGAACGTGATGCCATCGCAGGTCTTTGCTATCCGGCCGCATCATGCGGTCGAGTTGCAATTCGATGTGCCGCAACAGGTCGCGAGCAATTTGGTGGCCGTTCTCGTAGGCCGGCGCCGGTTCGATCGGCCGAGGATTGAGGGTTTGAACGTTGCTCATCGTTGTTCTCCGTTTTCGTTGAGGAAAATTTCGGTGCCGTTTTCAAGTTCCACTTTGGTGGCACCCGCGCGTTTCGCATCGGCGACGATGGTTTGAACTGGCAGCGGTTCGTCGACTTCGATTCGCCGGCCGTCGGCTAAGACAACGGTTGATCGCCAGCGTTGCTGTTGCAGGTCTTTCATTCGGGTTCTCCGTGTTTGTGGAATGAAATGGCGTTCGCGTTGACACACATGAGCCATGCGTTGGCAAACACAGCAAGCGAACTTTGCAATACATGCGGAAAGATTCGCCATGTTTTTCGGCTTCGAGAAATCGCGGCCGCCGTTGCCGCGTGTGGCCTCGTGAAGTCGCGCGTCCAGGTAGCCGACCAACGACAAAACGCCCGGCCGTGGCCAACGTCGGGCGTATGTGGCGAAGCGTTCGCCAAGCGGTGAAGTGTTGGCGGTTACAAGCCGCGCGGTACCAGAACGTACGAGCCCTCGCCGGTCACCGGATAGGTTTCACCGGCGGCCGTTCGAGCGAACAAGGTTTCGCCATCACGAAAGATACATTCAACCTCCCTATCCACCGTGCGGTTCTCCATCGTCCGCAAGTCATACGCGACGCCGGGCTCGGGCAAAGCTTGCTCGCCGTCGGCCAAGTCTTCGACCTCTCGCAAATCATAGAAGTGCTTTTGCATCGAATCGTTCCCTTCCGCTTAGCTTCGCACCGTGAACCGTCCACGCTCGGTCTTCACGAATCGGCTTTCGTTGCCCTTCGCCAAGTCGCGAAGGATCGCCGAGTACAGCGTCGCGTGCGGAGTCTTTCCCCCTGGGCTTTCCCAGAGGTTCTGATCGACCATCGCGGTGATCATTTCCTGCGTGTTCATGGGTTCGCCGGCGGATTCCAAAACCTGCAAGGCGGCTTTCACACAGGAAAGCTTTTTCTCGCCGCCCGTGTTGGTATCGGACTTCTTCTTGGCCACTCGCTTCTTTGCTCGCGTGGCGGGCTCCGCAGTCGACTCGGCCGTCCGTGCCGGTCCTTGCAGTCGGCCAGCGGTTTTGATCCGCACCTTTTTGTTGGTCGTGAGGTTTGTTGCGTCCCAACCGCCGGAGGAATTCTCCGCGTCGATCCGCACAACGACCTTCTTGTTCGTCACTTTGGCGTAGTACTCGCCACCGATCTTTACGTCTGCCTTCTTCATTCGTTTGTCTCCAATGCTTGGTTTCGTATGGTTGGCTGCCATCGTCAGGCCGCGGGAACCGCCCGCGACGACGCCGGCCCGATTCGTTCGAGGAAAAGGGCCGGCGTTTCGGCTTTCGGTTCACACCACCCCGCCAAGGTTGCTCGTGCGAAGCAGGTCGTACATCTGCAGGAAAAGGAAATGCTCGTCGAGCAGCGGGCCGGCGTTGCCGCCTTGGTCGGCGTCGGCTTTTTCCAAAGCGTCGGCCAGCGGCTTCAGGTTGTCGGCGATGCGGTAGTAGCTTTCGCGAATCTCTTGGCAGGTCGTCGGGTCAAGTTGTTGCATTGCCGTGCGAAGGTCGGCGGTCTTGTTTTCGTTGGCCATGGTTTCGTCTCCGGTAGAAAGTTTATTTCTTGGTTCGCCCCGTTGGTGTTAACACACATGAGCCATGCGTTTCGCAGCACATCAAGCGAAGTCCGGCAGCAATTCGCAGTCTTTTGAAAGGTTCTTCAAAGACTGCGAACGATGCCGTTTCGCGAGCGAGTTACTCGGCCGTGTTGCGGCGAAGTTTCGCGGCCAGCCCGTCGATGGTGTCGTGCAGGTCATCGAGTTCGCCAAAGACTCGCTCGAAGTTGTCGTTGTCGGACGCCGCGGTAAGCGGCAAGTCTTTGACCGCCGCGTGCAACTCTTCAATCAGGTCGAGCGTTTGCGTGTGCAGGTAGAGAAGGTCTGCGGAAGTTGGGCGGGCAGTTGCGTTGGCCATGGTGGTGTCTCCGTTGGTGAAAGAAATGGAAACCGTATCGGTGACACACATGAGCCATGCGTTTACAAACACAGCAAGCGAAGTCCGGGAGGAATCTGCATTCTTTCTGCAGCTTTCGATTGGCCGGCGACATTCGGCCGAGACGCGGTTGAATTGCCGTGCGATAAAGAACCCGCATACAAGAAAACGCCGCGACAGGTTGCGAACGTCGCGGCGTGTTGGGCAAGGAAGCCTCTGCCGATCAGTCTTCATGCGACGCGAAGTGCTTTTTCAGTTCTGCCAGTTGTTCACAAAGATGATTCAAGGAGCCGACGTGGCCCCAATCAATCGGGTGTTCGTTGCTTCCCGGCGCCGGCAAGTCCTCGACCGTTTCGTGCAGGTTTTCCAGCAAGGTCAAGGCTCGAATGTGTGCGGCCGCATAGGCGTCTTCAATCTTCTTTCGGTTCGTCATTGGTTCATTCCTGTGTTGTTGAATAGAAAGGCCGGCGGCGATGTTTCTCGCCGCCGGCATGTTGGTTCGCGTTTAGCAATCGCGGCAGGTTTCCCATGCCCGCTTGCTGCCGTAGCAAAGCTGCCCGCCTTCGACGATGTAGACCATCGCGTCTTCGGCGACGTCTTGGTCATCCGCGAATTCGTGCGGTTCGTCGTGTTCTGCTTCGTTCATCTCCGCGCCGCTGGTTACGCCGGCGATGCGGTTTTCAAAGGGCCAGTTCTGTTGCGTCATCAACCGCACTTCGCAGTCTTCGCCATGTTCGTCGCGATACTCTTCAAGCAAGCCGATCAATTCGCCAAGGGTCATGTTTGTTTCTCCGTTTGGGTGAATGAAAAACCGTCTTCTGATGACACACATGAGCCATGCGTTTCCGAACACAGCAAGCGAATCCAGCCAGTAATTCGCAGGCTTTTCGCAGGTTTATTGATCCCGCCCGTGTCGCCCAGATTCGCCGCGTGTCGCGTCTCGTCGAAGTCCGCGTCTACCTTTGGACCTTCCAAAACGTTGCCACCGAGGCCAACGTGTTCGGCACAAAACGGCAAAACGCCGCGCTACGCAGCGCGACGTTGGAAGAATTGAAGCGTTGGCGGTCAAATCGCCCGGTCGTATTTCCGGGCCAGTTCCAAGAGCTTCTTTTTCACCGGGCGAAAGTCGCATCCGTTCTCGCCGGCGGTCAGTTCGCCGAATCGTTTATTGCGAAGGTCGCCCTTGTACCAACCCTTCGTCCAACCCAGCCGGTAGAAGAGCCGGTTCAGTTCCGTTTCACCGTGGCCGGCGTCCGGTCGGTCCCAGCAAGATTTCGTTCCCGGCTTCTTGGCGTAGTCCCATCCCGCACATCGTTTTTGGTTCAAGGCGAGTTCGGCCAAGCCCAAGATCATTTGGATGTAGCCGATCAGCTTGGTTTTGTTGAGCGTTCCGGCAAAAGCCCGAATCTCGATCCGTTGTCGTCCTCGGGCGAGGTGCGTCAGGTTCAAAAGGTGGTAGCGGTCGGCTTCGCAGCGTGTCTTCGCCGCATCTTTGTTGCCGTAGGTTTTGATTTGCTTTGCCCATTGGTTTCGTTCGCGGCGTCGCGTTCCGGTCGATGCGTAGATCGCTTTCTCGTGGTTGGCGATCAAGGAAATCAGTCGAGCCAAGGCCGCCGCATCGCCGTTCCAGGAAATGGTGATGTGCAGGCCGCAAGATTCGTTGACCCGTGCGCCGCGTTCCTTGATCGCTTCGACCGCGGTCTCGACGTTTTGCAAACCCTCGCGTCCGCGGAGGACCGGTGAAACAAACTCGCAAGGTTTGCGGCCGGCCGGCGTGCGGATGCTGCCGTCGCGTTCGGCTTTCCAACCCGTCGGCAGCCAGGAAACCGGAAGGCCGTTGTGGTAGCCGCCGATCGGCGTGCGGTCGTGGCCGGGCATGTGAGTTTCGATTTCGATACCGAAGGCGATGTCGTTGGCGTGCATGTTCGTGTCTCCGAAAAGCGTGGAATTCGTTTGCGTTGACACACATGAGCCATGCGTTTTGAGACACCTCAAGCGAAGTTCGAAAGTAATGTTCCAGTAATTCGCAGCTTTCTTTTCACGCCCTCACACGGCCAATTTTGGCCCTACGTCGCCGCCTAAAACATGCGGCCGCTGACCGCAAAAATGCACATGCTCGCGACAGTCGCGAACGTGTTGGCACAGTCGCAAACTCACCCACGGAGCCCGTCATGGAAGGCAATATTGAAGAACTGAACCCGAATGCGATGACTGCCGAACAAACGGCCGCGTTGTTCTCCAAGTTGCGACGGCGAAGGGTTCCCGTTGCCGAAGTTGAAGCCGACATCGAGGCCGGCGCACCGACCAACGGTGCCGGTCGCTTGAACCTGTTGACCTACACCGCATGGATACTGAAGGAGGGCGGCCGTGGTGAGTGACCCACGCAAACTGAAACCGAGCGAGTGCTGCCGGCTACTCAACTCAACGCCACTCGGTACCGTCATCAATGAACGGCAACTG
Source organism: Phycisphaera sp. RhM (assembly GCA_033042175.1). GTDB lineage: Bacteria > Planctomycetota > Planctomycetia > Pirellulales > Pirellulaceae > Stieleria. The sequence goes on along the minus strand of WCIL01000034.1, from coordinate 56,227 downwards.
CATCGACATCGAGTTGAAGCCGGCAATCGCATCGGAGACGGAAGGCACGTCGATCTACTGGCTTATGCTGATTGGCTACATGAGAAGCGGCATGCACCGAAACCGGTTTCCGATGTCGACCCGTACGCAAAGCTCAAAGAGAGTGCCCGCGCACGAAATGCGGCGATCGCTTTGGCCGGTCGCGATATCGGAGAATTGCCCGTTGTTGAAAACCCCAATCGCAAGGCTACGGCTGCAGGTTCATTCCGAGCGTTCTGCGAGGCATACTTCCGATTGACGTTTCATCTTGAGTGGTCGCCGGACCACTTGAAGGTCATAAACAAGATTGAAGAAGCGGTCATACGTGGCGGTCTCTTCTCGCTCGCTATGGCTCGTGGCTCCGGAAAAAGTTCGCTGGCCGAGGTCGCTTGCATCTGGGCGGTGCTGAACGGCTATCGCGATTTCGTTTGCTTGATCGGTAGCGACGAAGGACACGCCTGCGACATGCTTGATTCGATCAAGACCGAACTCGATAGCAACGAACTGCTGGCAGCCGATTACCCAGAAGTCTGCTTCCCCATCCAAGCTCTGGACGGGATTTCCAACCGTGCCAACGGGCAACTCTTCCAAGGGAAACGAACACAAATCGGCTGGACTGCCAAGGAAATCGTCTTGCCAACGATCGCTGGCAGCAAAGCGAGCGGCGCGATCATTAAAGTCGCCGGACTCACCGGTCGCATCCGTGGGATGAAGTTCAAGCGACCCGACGGCAAAACCGTGCGGCCTTCGCTCGTTGTCTTGGATGACCCGCAAACCGACGAATCCGCTCGGTCGCTCTCCCAATGCGCCAACCGCGAAGCCATCCTTGCCGGCGCGGTCCTCGGACTGGCCGGGCCGGGCAAAAAGATCTCGGGCATCATGCCCTGCACGGTGATTCGCCCTGGCGACATGGCCGACAACATTCTCAGCCGCGACTTGCACCCGGAATGGAACGGCGAACGCACTCGCATGGTCAATGCTTTCCCTGCCAACGAAACGCTATGGCATCGCTACGCGGAAATCCGCGCGGAAGGCCTCCGTGCCGGGGATGGCGGGTCGGCCGGCACGGAGTTCTATCGCCAGAATCGTGAAGCCATGGATGCCGGCGCCGATGTCTCGTGGAAAGAACGCTTCAACCACGACGAACTATCGGCGATCCAGCACGCAATGAACTTAAAGCTTCAGGACGAAGCAGCGTTCTTCGCCGAGTATCAAAACGAACCGCTGCCGGAAGAAACTGTCGGCGCCGATCAACTGACCGCCGACCAAGTCGCTGCCAAGATCAACAACATGCCGCGACGCCGCGTCCCGATCGCCGGCAACCATCTGACCGCTTTCATCGACGTTCAAGGCAAACTGCTGTTTTACGTCGTCACTGCCTGGGAAGACGATTTCACAGGCTACGTCGTGGACTACGGGACTTACCCCGATCAACAGCGACCCTATTTTACCCTGCGTGACGCCCGACACACACTTGCGTCCGCCGCCGACGGCACGGGGCTCGAAGGTAGCATCTACGCCGGCCTTGAATCATTGACGAACGATCTACTCGGTCGCGAGTGGCAACGCGATGACGGCGCTGCCATGAAGATCGGTCGGTGCTTGATCGACGCAAACTGGGGCCACTCGACCAACGTCGTCTACCAATTCTGCCGGCAGAGCCCGCACGCTTCGATCCTGCTCCCGTCGCACGGGCGATTCGTCGGCGCCTCATCCAATCCATTCAGCGAATACAAACGCCGGCCGGGAGATCGCGTAGGGCTCAACTGGCGTGTCCCAACCATCCATGGCAAGCGAGCCATCCGACACGTGATCTACGACACGAACTGGTGGAAGTCCTTCACGCACGCGAGGCTTGCCGTTGCCATGGGCGACCGAGGCTGCCTCTCCATCTTCGGCGACCGCCCCGACCAACACCGCATGTTCGCCGAGCAAGTCACGGCCGAGTACTACGTCCGCACCGAAGGCCGCGGCCGAACGGTCGACGAATGGAAAGCCCGTCCCGAGCAACCCGATAACCACTGGCTCGACTGCCTTGTCGGCTCCGCCGTCGCTGCATCCATGCAAGGAGCGTTGTTGTTCGGAACCGATCGACCATCCGCACCGAAGCGAGAGCGGGTCAGCTTCAAAGAACTCCAACGCCGCAAAAGGAATTAGAAGCACTAATAAATGCCCTGCTCCGGTCGATGAAACCGGAGCACTTTCGGTGAAGGCCATTTCAACGCGTCGGTGCCCGGATTCTGAAGACACCGACGCGAGTTTCACCCCGACCGAACTCCGTTCGGTCGATGCAACTTCCGCGCGCTACGGAGCAAATTCGCGGGACTACTAAAGGCCAGTACCGCACCCTTCTCGTCTCCGACGGCAGCAACCGCTCTCGATCGGGTGATATCAGAAGTACCGCCGTTACAGAAGCTCAATCCACCGCTTCAGATCTTCCTGTACCTGAGTTGGAACGGCCGCGAGTTCGAATGACATTGGTAGGAAGCAATCGCCCCTCGAACTGCCGCAGGCCCGAGCGGCCGATTCGGGCAGGTACGCATCATCATGGAAGCGCGCCAACTTGAAAAACGTATGTCGTTGACGGGTGGCCCGGTGCGGGTCTCCAGTCTCTAATGTAGACCGCTGGCGATGAGTAAGAAAGATGTGCGTTGACGGGAATGCTCTTTGCGATTTGTTTTCGGACTTGGAGATAAGATCATCACTGTCACGAATTTGTATTGATGAAGATCTTGAAACATGCGGCATCCATTTTAGGGATTGTGATCGCGATTGTTGCACTGCCGATGCTACCAACCGGCTTCTTGATTTCGCCGTTCAGCGCAGTCCGTTGGTTCGGTTTTGATTCCTTACCGAAGGGCGCAATCTATTTGTGGGTATTCTCTCCACCCATCATGGCCGTAGCGATAGGGTTGATTGCGGTCAGCACGCGCTTGCCAAAACCGCCCAGTTCGCTTGCAATCGCGTTGTTGGGAATCGCAGCTAACTCGCGCGCCTTTCTTGCACCGCACCTTTGCGGTCTGGCGGGTCTGATCTGCAGTTTCATAGGTATCGCACTCAGCGTTCTCGATGTACGCCAAAGATCATCGGAAGAACCACCTGTTTTCGCAAAGTTGGGTCTTGCTGCGAACTCTCTCGTCGGTTTGTTTTCACTGCTGTATTTGACGGGTGGGATTCGAACGCATTTGATCGACTTAGTGGAGAACAACCGACTCCTTGTTACGGTGATTCAGCTCACGCCAGAGGTTGTTATTATTCTGTTCCTTGCATCCGTTGTCTCCATTTGGGTGAAGATCCGAAACCCGGCAGCAATCATATCTATTTCTGTCTTGATTCTTGCCTACCTGGGATTCTTGGCTTTGGCATGAGGCATGTTGACTCCTGATTCTGGCGGGTCGAGAAAGATGTCACTGAGAGTCGGGCATCGATATTGCCTTACACGGGCCCGGCGCAACCACACCGAACAATCGTCCGGTGGACCAGCAAGCTGCTCGAAGCCATTTCGCTTCGCCGCAGTTTCCGGAATTTCTGGTCCGCGATTTCACGAAGCGCGCGTCGAAGAATCTGAGCTAACTCCGCGAAGCCGATGCAACTTCCGCACGCTGGCGGACAAAGCCTCGACGCTATTGAGGGGCCGTTACGCACCATCCAGCGAACCTATCGAGAGGAACGTGGCAATGCATGGTAAAGTGCACTCAAGAACACAACTTTCAACAGTACGTCGCGACGGCGATTAGTGGTGCAAACATGGCTGCATCGAGACAGTGTCGAAAATGTGGGAATCAGTTGACCTTGCTTGATCAACTGAGGGGCCGGTACTGTGAAGCCTGCCGCACAGGTATCGATCGCGCGATTGCCGCAAAGGATGGCAGTCGCAAGCCCGAAGATCCGGTACGGCGCCAGGCAGAAGAAGCCGTTCCTGTACGAGGCTCTTCATATTGGGGCCACGCAATTCCCTATGTGTGTTCTTGTTTAGGATTCATCAGCGCGATCCCGGTTGTCATCACAGTTGTCGCGATGAATCTCTGTGAAGGACTGAATTGCTGGGAGCGGGCAGAGGCCGGCTACGAATCAGGTTTAGATACTGTGTTGATCATGATCACTGTCTTAAGTTGGGTCGTCTTTATCGTCTTCCCGCTGCCGTCATTAGCGTTATCGCTCATGGGTTTCGTGATGCGTCGTGACCGATTTACTACACTCGCATTGCTGACCGCAGTTCTTCCCATCCCGGCGGGAATACTGGTATTGATCGCCCTGTCAAAAATACAGTGATTCATGCAGACCGTAGAAACCTGCCTGGACAAGAACACGATTGTCGTTGTCTGGGGCGATCACGGTTGCATATCGGCGATAACGGGATGTGGGGCAAGCACACCAAATGGGAACAGGGATCCGCGTAGCCTTCGGAGGCGGGCCACACAGGTAGCAGTTCGTGACGCCCCTAACCCTACAAGCGCGGACGCGCCAAACCGGATTCGATCGGCGCAGGCAAACGGCGTCGGCCATTTCGGCGCAGTTTCCTCGCCGTGCGGTCTGGGATTCCAAGAAGACTGCAGCGAATCGAATCGCCGAATTTCGTGAAGCCGATGCAACCGAGAGCACGAAGAAATCGCCGTTCGTGCAGTCGGTGTGATTCACCTCTGCGTGTTGCGCGCTTCGTTGGTTGTTAACTCAGTTCTTCTCGGTTCGAGTCCTGATCGGGGAGCTTTTGGACTCTATGCGAACATCGGGACCGTCACCCTCAGTGGTGGCGGTCCCGTTTTGCGTTGACGGTAGGGGACTGACGTCATGCAATCTCGAGTTACCGTCGTCCCGACATCCGATCCAAGAGCAGAAAAGCCAAGGCCCCGTAGAAATGCAGCAACTTGCGCGTCCCAGAGACGACTGCGGATTGCGGCATGCTCGAACGGTAGTGAGGGTAGTGGAAATAGAGATTTCGGTTGAGGAACGCGTCGGTCGGCGGGTTCCCTGCCATGTAGGAAGCGAGACTGACGCCGTCGATGTTCTTCAGATCAGTCGGATCGCCGCCGGCCCAGTCGACGAATGTTGGCACGAAGTCGTAGTTGACGACATTGCCATTGAAGACAGAGCCTGCCCTGATGCCGCGGCCTCTGACGATCATCGGAACGCGAATGCCACCCTAGACCCACCACTTGGCAGAGATCGTCCGGTTTGCCACGATGCGATCAATTCACTGGCGCAATCGGTTGGTTCCGATGCGCGCAATCTCAACGAGCACGCCGATGTGACCCGCGACGACAAGGATGAAGAGTAATGGATGAGCTGCGAAGCCTTTTCAAAACACTGATGATTGGGCTCAGCTTACTAACGTGCGGCTGTTCCCAAAACACCATCGATGAGCGAGGACCATCAAGGGAGGTATCGAACACAACCTCGGCGCAACTTGATCGTCCTGTGGGCGTCGATAGAAGTCTCTACAACGGCATCGTGCTGCCGGAAAAATGGCCGCCGGACTATGGCGAAATATCGCGTGACCCGATGCCGGTTCCATACCTGACTGATCCCCCAGCGGTCATTCCCATCGACGTGGGGCGGCAGCTCTTCGTTGATGATTTCCTTATCGAAACGACCACGTTGAGTCGCACCTTCCACCAGGCTGAGTATTGCGTGGAGAACCCGGTTATCCGGTGCGACAAACCTGGCGACTACCTAACGCCCTTCAGCGGAGGTGCGTGGTACGATCCGGACGACAACCTTTTCAAAATCTGGTACTCGGGCGGCGAGAACACTCTCTTGTATGCAACGAGCAAAGATGGCATTCATTGGAAAACGCCGAAGCGTAACCAAGCCAAAAAAACGCCGGACTTGGCCCGAGAATTAGCCTGCGTGTTGGTTCACCCAAAGGAAGATGCTCCCTTTAAATCCATCGCGGCCGCGTTCGCCGCTGGTGGGGATTGCCCGCTGAAACGCGTCTCCGGAGAGGTCGGTTCGGTATGCTTGAAGCTTCCCAGAAAAGTTACCGCTGGCGATAAAGTTTCGTTCACGGCGATCGACGCTCAAGGCAAGAAGATTGACCTTTCGACTCTCCAGCACGTCGAAATCGGCTTTGGCGAGGCAGGCTTTGTCCTTGACGACCGCGGGACTCTCGACACGGCGAGTGGGAACGGGGTGTTCACAATGACGGCGGAGATGCTGGCATCCGACCGTTTCGATTTCTTCGCAATCAATCCCGCCGGGAAGACCAATCGCGCCGAGAGCACGGACCACGCAAACGTGGTACTACACCCCGAGAGCGTCAATTCGAGCACGGTTTGGCTGGATCATCGGGCCGCGAATACGGAGGAGAAGTTCAAGTATTTTGCCAGCGAAGATTTTCATATTGAAGACGATGAAATCGGCTGGTTCTACACCTATCGCAGCAGTGCCGACGGGGTTCATTGGTCGGAGCCAAAGGAGGAGCGAGCCAGGATTTGGGGCGACCGCTCAACCGCCTTCTATAATCCGTTCCGGGACGTGTGGGTACTCAGCCAACGAACGGAGGATGACAAGGGGAGGAGGACTCGATCCTACATCGAAGGGCCGACCGCCGGAGACTTGATGTCCGAAGTCACATACAACGGACCTCACATCGAGGGAGAAAGGATGGTCCTTGGTGAGGCTACGGGAGAGTCTGTGAACTGGACCGGGGCTGATAAACTTGATCCTCGGCACACCGATTCACGGTTCTCTGAGATTGCCCCGCAATTGTACAACCTGGACGCGGCACCGTACGAGAGCTTGATGCTCGGGCAATTTTCGATCTGGCAGGGGCCGTCGAACGAAGCATGCGGCGACCTCAACCTTCAAAAACGAAACGATATTTTGCTGGGTTTCAGCCGCGACGGTTTCCATTGGGACCGGCCGAGCCGCGAACGGTTCATTTCCTCCACTTGGGATGCAAGCAGCTGGAGGTATGGCAACGTGCAGTCATGTGCCGGCGGCCCACTGGTCGTGGGCGACAAGCTGTACTTTTATTTCAGCGGCCACGCCAAGCCGCGCCATGGCGATGCCTGGGATCGAGACGCCTCGACCGGCTTAGCCATTCTGCGACGTGACGGGTTCGCCTCCATGAATGCAGGCAAAGAGGTTGGAACGCTTACGACGAGACCGGTGACGTTCCAGGGAAAGCACCTGTTCGTGAACGTTGATTGCCCCGAGGGCGAATTGACTGTCGAAGTACTGGATGAGGGCGGGAACGCGATCGAGCCGTTTACCCTAAAGAACTGTGATCCGGTTTCCGTGGACAAGACACTTGCGGAAGTCAATTGGCAAGAAGACAACGATCTCTCGGCCCTTGTCGGCAAACCGGTCCGGTTCCGGTTCCATCTCAAAAACGGCGCGCTATACGCCTTCTGGGTCAGTCCCGACGAGTCCGGCGCCAGCCACGGATACGTTGGGGCCGGCGGGCCGGGGTTTGCCGGACCGAGAGACACTGTTGGAAGAAGCGCTGCGGGAGCCAAGAGCCAACAAACCGAATCAGGCGACAAGAAAGCTCAATCGGGAAATGGAGACGGACACAAGACTTGAGGAGCACCTCCATTACTTTCGCTCGCGTCGGTGATATCGACCGACTGCAATTCCGGTTTCTTCTTCGAGCCAGCGGTTGGACCAGCCTAATTCACGAAGAAACTTCCGTTCGGCGCGTCGGTGTCTCCGGCGATTTTACACCGACGCGAGTTAGCCAAAATGTTTCGACGCTGAAGACGATGCAACCGACTTCGCGTCGAGCCGCTAGACGTCGCGCGGTCAAAGGCCAGCATCATGCCCTTGACTCTTGCATGATTCAAAGGTGACTATTTGCCTCTCTGTTTGGTACAGTAGCTCACATGATCGATGTACGACAGTATTACCCCGCGGATTGGGCTGCGACCTGGCAGATCATTGAGCCAGTTTTCAGAGCCGGTGAGAGTTATCCCTTTTCACCAACCATTTCCGAAAAAGCAGCTCGACAAATTTGGGTCGATGCTCCTGCGGCAACGTTTGTGGCCACGAACGAGAGTGAAGCTGTTATCGGGACTTATTACATCAAACCGAATCAACCTACCTTGGGAGCCCATGTCTGCAATTGCGGTTACATCGTAGCGGCAGACGCACGCGGTCACGGCGTCGCGTCGCTAATGTGCGAGCATTCACAGAAAGAAGCCAAGGTAATGGGCTTCAAGGCAATGCAGTACAACTTGGTCGTTGCCACCAATGAAGGTGCTGTTCACCTGTGGAAAAAGCACGGATTCGAGGTGGTGGGAACTCTGCCACGGGCTTTTCAGCATCAGCGGCACGGTCTGGTCGACGCCCTCGTGATGTACAAACTACTCGAAAGCTGAACGATTCCCTCAGCTAACCTACATCGGGCCAAGCAGTAACTGTCCTGGAGTCGACCGCTTCGATCGTGAGTCCAAAGCAGATTCGAACTTGCTGCAGTTTCCTCTTAATCTGCTACGAGATATCACGAACTGTGCGTCTAATCGATTTCGAGAATTGCTCGAGGTCGATGCAACTTCCGCGCGCCGGGAATTAAATCAATGATTCAGTCAAAGGCCAGCGTCTTGCCCTTACGGTCACGGGCCTGCGCTGAGTCCTGTGTCAGTGATTCATGTGCTTGCCATTGGTGATCTTCTGGCAACTCGACATCGCTCCGACCTGCGATCGAGTGACTTCCGTTGTGCACGCCTCTCGTTCCCGTCGGCGAGTCGCCTGTCTCATTTCCTGTCAGCATTCTTTACGAAGTCGTCAATACCTGGCGTAAAGTTCTCGCTCTTCGAAACGAAGTTCACGGTGCCGTGCTTTCTTCTGGCCCACTCCGCAAATGCCACTCCCAGCACAGCACCCAACCCGACGAATAGAGCAAACAGTACGGCGCCTGCTTGCCCTCCGACTGCGAGATACAGCAATGCTCCTATCAATGCACCGGCGAGGGTTGGGGAAACGGCGACTCGTAGCCAACAGACAACGGCAGCAACGTTGTCGAAAAAGCTCATTTCCTTTCCTCCCATATTACGTCAGGCTTCACTCATTGAGCGCCAATCATAACTTCCGACTCGTCCCAATGCACACTTCCCAGAAACTGAGAACGTTTCTTCGGCAAGTGTGCGTCGAAGACATTTGCCCAACTCTCGCAGGCCGATGCAACCGACAGCGCGAACGGTGACCAACGGATGAGGCATTAAAGGGCGGGTACGCACCCTTGTTCAAAGCGATTTCGGATGTCGCAGTCGGGCTGAAGTCAGCAACGGTCGCACGATCAGAATCAACTCCGAGTCCACCTTATCTGCCATTCTCAGCCTGCGCGAGTGCGTCGTAAACGACCCTGCCCTCAAAAATGGTCTTGAGGACATGTATTTCGCTAATCCGGTCGATGCGACCCGCTTTTTCCAATTCAAAGAGGTTTTGGTCCAGAACGATAAAGTCGGCCAGCTTGCCTTCTTCGATGGAACCAGTCTTGTCTTCGTGCATCATGGCCATGGCTCCGTTGATTGTCAGGATTCTGATGGCGGTCTCCAGGTCGACCCCCTCACCTAATTTGTCGCCGGAGTTGGTCTTTGGGTCCATCCGTGTGATCATCGACTCCAGTCCTTTCCAAGGGTCGGCGTCAGGTGTACCGGCGGGCCAGTCACTGCCAATTGACACTGTTACTCCCGCGTCTACGAACTCCTTGATGGCCTGCCACCTGGCGTACCTTTCTGGACCGTAGTACTTGGATGCGATGGCGCCCATTGGCGTGGGGTAGAACCAGATTGGAGAAAACTCGGCGATGACATTCAGTTGCTTGAAACGTGGAATGTCCTCTTTCGTGACCGTCAGGAGGTGTCCGATATGATGCCTTAGCCAAGGGTTTGGATCGTTGGTACGCGCTTGCTCAATCGCGTCGAGGAGCGTCCTGGTCGTGCCGTCGGTAGTTGCGTGCGCCATCACCTGGATGCCTTCGCGATGCGCCTGCTTGATCCGTTCGAGTTGTTTTGCACCGATCGTCATCGCGCCACGCGTACTCGGATCGTCCGCGTATGGCTCCACCATTAACGCGGTTTTGCTCAGCGGTGTGCCATCAGCAAAGAACTTAATACCAATGTCAATGAGCGGGGAATCCAATTCAGCACGGCGAGCAATGATTGCCTCGGACTCTTCTTCTGTTGTGGCTTCGGCCTGGTAGTCATTCAGGTTGATCATGGCATCGACTCGCATATTCAATTTGCCCTCCCTCTCGAGCCGACGGTAGGCTTCCAAAGAATTTGGGCCGATCAACCCGTCAACAATGGAGGTGATGCCATAAGTGCGGATAGTCTCGAGTGCCCGGCTGATGCCACGATAATTTGCGTCTACACCCGGCCGCTTGACGAATTTGCCAATCAGCATCATCCCCCTTTCAGACAAATAGCCGGTCGGTTCGCCAGTCTCCGGATCGCGATCGATTGAGCCAAACTCGGGGTCTGGAGTATCCTTGGTGATGCCCGCGAGCGTGAGCGCCACGGAGTTGACGACAGCGTTGTGTCCGGTTTCGTCGAGGACGTAAACGGCGCGGTCGGGAAAATGAGGATCGAGCCACTGCTTGGTGGCCTTGCCGCCCGGAAAAGCTGACGCTGCCCACTTCTGAGCGCGGATGACCTCTAAATCCGGATTCTTCTCAGCAAAGTCCTTAATGAGTTTGATGATTTCATCGAGCGGGGTGGATTCAGGAAACAGGAGTTCGCCCGACTCCTCGTATGTGTAGACCAAAGCCGGGTGGACATGTGTGTCATGAAGGCCCGGCATTACAAAGGCACCCTTCAGATCAATGACTTCCGTGCCGCTGCCGGTTAGCTCCTTCACCTCGGCATCGAAACCGACGGCAATGAACTTGCCATTTTTGATCGCGACAGCCTCGACCCAAGGCTGGGCTTCATTGACCGTGTAGATCTTGCCGTTGGTGTAAATGGTGTCGGCGACTTGCGCGTTGGCTAACGAACAAATCGTGAGCGCAATGGCTACAAAGGCTGTCGTTTTCATCATCGGTTCCAGGTAGAGAAGGGCATCAAACGTCAGAGATCGCATCGGGGATCGCCGAGGCTCGATGCGCACATGCAGTGAGCCATCCTGAATTTTGGCAATTTAACGGATTGTATCCTTATTAATCCGCCTGTGCGGAGCCGTCAGACGCTAATGGCATTCAAATCGCCACAAGGAAGGCGGTTCGATCACTTACTTCGCCGCTTCGGTTGGACCAACCTCCGGCACGAAGCGATTCTGCTTCGGCGCGGAGGTGACGCAGACCGACGCGAGTTCCGGTCTTCCCCGAGCGCACACCGGCGGCCGACTTAGGATAATCGACTCGCGATCCGCTGGTCGATGAATCCCGAGAACTCTCGGTGGGGTTCTCAGTGCGTTTTCTCGCCGAGCATTTCTTGAAAAATGCTCGCCCGTTTCGACTTTTGACTTCGAAAGTTGGAAGGTCTAGAGGTAACGGGAAACATCGATTCCTCCTTTAGGTCGTTTGATGGCTGAAAACCTCGAAGATGAGATTCGTGAAAACGCTTCGGGGCCGGCGAAGGCTTCGGGCGATGCCGGCAGCGTCGAACAGCACAAGCTGACCGATCAGATCGCGGCGGACAAACATCTCGCCGGCAAAAATGCCGTGGCCAAGCCGCATCGCGGGCTCCGCTTCAACAAGATTGTGCCGCCATCGGCCGGCTGATCCTTCTTTCGCTTTTTAATTCTTAAGGGCTGCCGGGGACGGCAACAGGAACCAGCACGGATGCTGAAACGTTTGTCAGGGATCATCGAGCAACTGCGCGGCGGGCCGGCACAATTGTCCGCCGCCTCTGGACGCTCGCCTCGGCAGTCCTTCTTCTCTCGCTTGCGTGCCAAATACGACGCAGCGAACACAACACTCGACAATCTCAAACACTGGTCGCGCGCCGACGGACTTTCCGCTGCTGCGGCCAACAGCCCCGACGTCCGACGGACGCTTCGCAATCGATCGCGTTACGAAGTCGCCAACAACAGCTACGCACGCGGCATTACGCTGACGCTCGCCAATGATGTCGTCGGTACTGGGCCTCGACTGCAGATGCTGACCGCCGACGATGCAGCGAATCGGTTTGTTGAATCGGAATTCTTCGAGTGGTGTGAGGCCGTTGGCCTTGCCGAAAAACTGCGGACAATGCGGCTATCGCGAGTTGCCGATGGAGAATCGTTCGGGTTGCTTACCAGCAACGAGCGACTAGAGACTCCGGTGAATCTGGATTTGCGTCTGATTGAAGCCGATCAAGTGGCTTCGCCGACGCTAGCACCTGACACACGCCGCTACCTTGATGGCATCCGATTCGATACCGATGGGAACCCCGTAACGTACGACGTCTTGAAGAATCACCCCGGCGATGGATTCTTTGTCCTTGATGACGAATACAACACGGTGCCGGCTGCCGACGTCGTCCACTATTTTCGCTGCGATCGGCCGGGACAAATACGAGGTATTCCGGATATCACACCAGCGCTACCGCTGTTTGCACAACTGAGGCGATTCACGCTTGCGGTTCTTGCCGCTGCGGAAACTGCCGCTGAATTCGCTGGCATTCTCTATACCGACGCGCCCGCGAATGGCGAGGCCGATGCGGCCGAACCATTTGAGCCCATCGAGCTTGAAAAGCGAATGCTGCTGACGATGCCCGGTGGCTGGAAGATGGCTCAAATGAAGAGTGAGCAGCCATCGACCACGTACAGCGAGTTCAAGAAAGAGATCCTCAACGAGATCGCTCGCTGCCTGAACATGCCGTTCAACGTCGCTGCCGGGAATTCCTCGGGCTACAACTATGCCAGTGGGCGGCTCGACCACCAAACCTATTTCAAATCGATTCGTGTTGAGCAATCACAACTTTCCCGCGTCGTGCTCGACCGCATCCTGCACGCTTGGCTTCGCGAAGCCATTCTAATCGAGGGCTATCTGCCTAATTCGCTTCGCACGCTCGACTCCACGTTCGAGCACCAATGGTTCTGGGACGGCCACGAGCATGTCGACCCTGCCAAAGAGGCCAATGCGCAAAAAATCCGTCTCGCCAGTCATACGACAACTTTGGCCATCGAATTTGCGCGGCAGGGGCGTGACTGGGAGACGGAACTCAAGCAACGCGCAAAAGAAATCACCCTGATGCGTGACCTCGGTCTGACGATCGAGTCCGACGAAACTGATTCTTCATCCGAACTCGAAGTCACGGAAGACCATGCCGAAGACACTGAACCCCAAACCGCTTGAAGCGGAAGCCGAATCCTTCCCCAGTTCGCTACGCATCGTCTGCGATGATGCCGCGACGATCACGCTTGCAGCGGCCGATCCGCCGGTCGAAGGCGATGACAAACCGGCGCTGCGGAAGTTTTCGATGGTGGCTTACACCGGCGGAGCGATGCGGTTGGGCGGTTGGCCGTATCCGGTCGTGGTTGACCTGGCAGGTTTGCGAGTGACTCGCAAATCACGACCAATCCTCAAGGACCACGACCGTGGCAGCATCGTTGGTCATACCGACGACATCAAGATCAGCGAACGATCATTGGAGGTTGCCGGCGTCATTTCCGGAGTTGGAACAACGGCCCAGGAAGTGATCGCGACCAGCGAGAACGGTTTCCCCTGGCAAGCGTCGCTGGGTGCCAGTGCCGACAAGGTGGTTTTCATTCCGGAAGGCAAAACAGCCAAAGCAAACGGGCGTGATCACAACGGCCCACTTTACATCGCCCGCAAGTCCACCCTGGGTGAAGTTTCCTTCGTCGCCCTCGGCGCGGACGACAACACCGAAGCCCGCGTCGCTGCCGGCCAGGCAGAAGAAGATCCGGATACCGGCGACGAAGAAACCACGGACGAACTGGAACCTGTCAACGCGAGTCTCGCCATGAGCACGAAGCCGAAAGCCAAACCGCAATCTCAGCCGCTCTCGGCCGTCGAACAAATGCGTGCCGAGGCCGCCGCCGAATCGCGTCGCATCGCCGGCATTCGCAAGCTCTGCGGTGACAAACATCCCACCATCGAGGCCGACGCGATCGAGCAAGGCTGGTCCATTACGAAAACGGAACTTGCCGTGTTGCGCAGCGAACGCCCCAAAGCTCCCGATCAATCTCAACACTCGCCGCGCTACAACCGCGAAGTCCTCGAAGCCGCCGCTTGCCTGTCGGTCGGCATTGACGAAAAGACACTGCTGGCAAGCTATGGCGAACGCACCCTCGAAGCGGCACATCCGATTCGACACATTGGCCTAAAGGAACTCGTCGCCGAGTGTGCTCGCAGCGAAGGCATCGATGTGCCGCGTGTCTTCGGCGACGGAACGGAAACGATCCGCGCCGGTTTCTCATCCATGAGCCTGCCGAGCATCATGGAAAACGTCATGAACAAGACGTTGCTCGCGGCTTACCAAAACACGCCGATCGCAGCTTTCGATCTCTGCAGTGTCGGCACGGTCTCCGACTTCAAAGAGGTGTCACGCTATCGCTTGCTTGGTACCGGCGGCTTCGAACAGGTCGCACCCGACGGCGAGCTCAAGCATGGAAAACTGTCGGACCAGAAATTCACGAACAAAGCCGACACCTACGGTCAGATCCTCACGCTGACTCGGCACGACATCATCAACGATGATCTCAACGCGTTCATGGACATCCCTCGCCAGATGGGACGCAGCGGCGCCGAGTCGATCGATGATTTGTTCTTCACACTGCTGCTAAAAAATTCTGGCTTCTTCTCGTCGGGCAACGCGAACTTGCTCGAAGGGATCGACACCAAGTTCGGGCCAGACAGCCTCACCGTTGCCAAGACGACCTTCCGCAAGCAGAAGGCTGGCCCGGGCGGCAAGCCGAAAGACCAGAAGCCGATCAACATTCGTCCCGAGTACCTGGTTGTGCCGGTCGAACTGGAAACCGAAGCGGAACTGTTGATGGGTTCGGCCCAATTGATGATCGACGCGCAAGGGTCGCCGACCAAGATTCCGGTCGACAACCCGCACCGTAACAAATACCGCATCATTTCAACGCCGCATCTGTCGGACTCGTATTACCAAGGTGCGTCTAGCACAGCTTGGTACTTGTTCGCCAATCCGCGAGTCTTGCCAGCGTTTGAGATCGTGTTCCTCAACGGCCGTCGCACACCGGTGATTGAACGCGTCGAAATGCCACCGAACACACTCGGCATGGGCTTCCGCTCCTACATCGACTTCGGCGTCAACAGCCAAGACCACCGCGCCGCGGTGAAAGTCACCGGCGAAGCGTAATTCCTGGCAGTGATGTTTTCCCCGCTATAGCAACACACGCGATCAAGTCCACTTGAGGTTTCTATGTCTGCAGCAGAGTTTGTTCACGATGGAGCGGCCATCGACCATACACCCGTCGCCGACCTTGCATCAGGAGAGATCGTGGTGCAAGGTGATCTGGTCGGCATTACCCGACGCGCGATCAAGGCCGACACGCTCGGATCGATTGCCGTTGAGGGAGTGTTTGACGTTCCCAAAGATCCTGTCGCTGCGGTTGCCTTCACCGTGGGCCAAAAGGTTTACGTCGATGGAAGCAATGAGCCGCAGACGACCGCGACCGGAAACAAGTTACTGGGAAAGGCGGTGTTGGCGGCTGCAGCCGGCGATGAGAGTGTGCGTGTCCGCCTGAGCCAATAGCGAAAGGACGCTAACACGCGATGCCCGCAGCCTTCCTGCACGACGGATCGACCGTTGACTTCATCGCGGCTGCGGACGTGCCCGCCGGTTCGATCGTTGTATTGGGGGAACTCGCTGGCGTCAGCAAATTCTTCGTCGCCGCCGGGCGTACCGGTGCAATCGCCGTCCGTGGTGTCTTCGACGTTTTGAAAGATCCCTCGACTGACATCGCCGTCGGCACGCGACTTTATTGGTCGACCGTCAGTTGGCATGTGGTCAAGACGGCCAGCGGTCACCCGCTGCTTGGCAAGTCGATTTTGCCGGCGGGCCCCGGCAGTTCCTTCGTTCGCGTCCTGCTGACGCAATAGTCCACATGCACCTTGAAGAGGAAAGCCGAGTGAAAGGATTCCCGCTTGCGATTGCCGCTGCATCTTTGCTTCTGCTCCTGACGGGATGTTTGCCTGAGCAGTCAGTACGGGTCCGTCCTCTACCTGCACCACCGGCGGAACGACCCGTCGCCAATCTTCCGCCGCAGCTGCACCAACGCAACTGGACTGGTCGGCTCAATCAAGGCAGCTGCGTCCATGCGTCACTGGTCAATCACCTGCGTTGGCTGAACGAGTATGAACTTGGCGAACGCTGGCGAGCAACCTACAGCGATGGCGAGTGGGACACGCGGCTGCGAAACCGACTCGACGCCGCCGACATCAACTACAGCTACACGGTCAAAGCCGACCCGAGGTTTCTGGACTGGGCCAACGCAACGCGTCGCGGCGCGATTCTGTGGTGGAAGCCGGCTCACTGTTGCACGTTCGTCGGTTGGGTCGAGCGCAACGGTCAACAGTACGCCGCGATTCTTGACAACAACTATCCCGGCCGATTTGAACTCACCCCGCGTGAACAGTTTGTACGCCTGTGGGCGGGCTACGGCGGATTTGCCCTGACCGTCATGGAAGATCCCGCCAGTTCCTTGCCCTACCGAAGTTACGAAATCCTGGACGGGGCGTATTAAGTCGAGCGTCGTGCAACCAACGACCGGCAATACACTTTCTGCTTGGAGCAACGTGAAAAATGAAGGATGAAATTCGGATCCGGCTGAGCGTCGGCCTGATCGTTGTCGCGGTGCTGCATGCGGTCCTGCTCGGTGCAGTATTCTCCGCGCTGCATCGAACACCCAAGCCACAGCCGAAAGACGAGTGGCAACTACCGACAGCACGGCCGACCCCACAAGTTGGACGGCAAATCGAAAAGCTGCCCGAGCCGGCTCAGGTGAACCTGGAAGCACAAGGCGAGCTCAAGCAACAGTCCGGCTACTGCCCGCCGTCCTGTCCACCGGTCGTTCGGCCCACCATTCGACCGTATCGCGTCGTTCCCACCAGGCCGGTTGTCAAGCCGCCCACTCCGGCACCGTCGACCGTACCCGCACCTACCGTGCCGGCGCCGATCATCGTCACGCCAACAAATTCCACCGGCAACACGGTCCCCGAGACCACGTCGAAGCGATATCAAATCGCCTTGTTCGTCGGCAATGACGCAAGGAGCCAGCAGTTGCTGGAATGGTTCAACGAGGATGCCAAGCTCTCGAAGCTCCGACAAAGCTGCGAGTTCCAGGTCTACACCCAGAGCAACGCTCTTTACAAGACCCGCTTTGCCAACATTGTTCCCGCCAACCAGTTCCCTGTGGTTCTCTTCCAGGATTCTAGCGGAGGTCACGTTCACGCAGCTGGCTACACGATGTTGCCATCGACTCCGGCGGAACTATACGACGATTTGCGTTACGGTTACGAACTCTATCAGCAGACTCGGCAAGCCCAGAAAACCGGAGCCCTCAAGTCGCGCGGCTATTCCTGGGACTCAGCGATCTCGCCAACGCTCCAACTCTCTCCCGAAGATTGCCCAGACGGCTATTGTCCGATCGAACCGACTGAGCCCACATGGCGACCCTTCGATCGAGACCGTGATCGCGAGCCACTCTTTGACCGTGATTCCGACGGCCGAAAAGCCCTGATTTGGGCAGGTGCCGGCGAATTGGCGACGCTCGCGTTGATTGTCGTCGCGGTCATTCTGCTCGGATTCATTCTCATCAAGCAAGGCATATAAGGCTCATGATTCTTGGAATTGCAACTGTTGTCGTCCTGGTGCTCGTTGCCGTGGCCTTGCTGCCTGCAAAGAAGCGCGACCGAGACGGTAACAACCTCAACTTTACCCAGCCGTTCGTCCGGCCGACCAATTACCGGCAACAACAGCTCAACGAAGAGGCCGAGGCGATCGCCGACGAATATCAACGGCGGGCCGACGAGGCATGGCGTGACGAGTTGGGCGAGAAGGCAGCGACGCTGCTCAAGTCGAAGCCCACAACCACATCACGGTCGTCCAAATCGTGAGCGACCTGCTGCAGCGTGGTCAGGCGTGGCTGTCTGACAAACTGACTAAGCATGCATCGCGATTGGTCACTTATCAACGCGACGAGCTATCCGTCGAGTTGGCGGCCACGATCGCAAAGTCGGAATACGAGCAGGATGATGGCGAAGGGATCATCACCCGCGCTCAAGTCCGTGACTTTCTGATCAACTCCAAAGACTTGCTCAGCAGCGACGTCGGCACCTGGCCTCGCCGTGGTGACCGCATTCTTGAAACGGACGGTGACACGACGTTCGTTTACGAGCTGATGTCGATCGGCAATGAACCGCCGTGGCGTTACAGCGATCCCTTTCGAGTCAAACTCCGCATCCACACCAAACTGGTCGATACCCTTTTATGACCGCGACTCCCGCCACCGTCATACAAATCGCCGAGAGCGTTGTCGCCGAAATCAACGCCGGCGACTTCAGCAAAACGAACCTGGCGGCCCAGCGACTCTACGTTCCCAACTTCGATCTCGAGGACATGAAGGAATTGCGAGTCACCGTGGTGCCGCGCGAGGTCGAGTACCTGCCACTTGACCGAGCCAGCAACAAACTTCACGCCACGATCGACATCGCGGTCCAGAAGAAGTTTTCCAAAGGCGACGCCAAGGAGATTGACCCTCTCGTCTTCTTTGTAGAGGAATTGGCCGACTACTTCCGCCTCAAGCGACTCAACTCGTTCGTCGCCGCCCGATGTGTGAAAGTCGAGAACGCGGTGCTGTACTCGGTCGAACACTGGACGCAATTGAACCAATTCACCAGCCTGCTGACGCTCACCTTCGAATTGGCCAAATGATCCAGATCCGGACACGTGTCCGATTTAACCAAAGCCAGGTTCAAAAGAAGGTCCAGGCCGCCAACTTTCGCTCGCTCGGGCACGCGGCCGGAACGATTCGACTGACCGCCAAACGATCGATCCGCAAACGCAAAAAGCCGTCCAGCCCCGGATCGCCACCTCACACGCAGACCGGCATGCTTCGTCGCGTGATTCGCTACGAAGTGAATCGGGATCGCGAAGAGGCCGTCATCGGGCCAGTCAACGAGATTGCTGGCCGACTGTGGAACCTGCATGAATTCGGTGGCGTTACCACGAAACGCCGCAAACTCAAACGTCATCGCTTCCGGGTTGGTGAGCATGGTCCGATTCGAGTTGTCCGGCCCGGCAAGTTCGCTCGGACGAAGCTACTTACCGGTGCTCAAGCCAACCGTGCAACCCGGCTGATCGAAGCTGAAAACGAGCGGCGCGGTACATCAAAACCGCGTCGCTATCCCAAACGCCCGTTCATGCGACCCGCCCTCGAAGCCAATCAATCACGCTTGCCCAAGTTTTGGCGTGACAGTGTGAAGTAACTCGCGAGATTCAATATGTCAGCAGAAGTAGTCCTCGGTCTCGACGCCGTCCTCACCATCGATGGTGCCGAGATCAAGAACGTCAAAGACCTGACCGTCAATCTTGAGAAGGCCGAGGCGGATGCATCAACGCGAGCCAACAACGGTTGGCGAGCCACCGTCGGGACGCTGAAGGATGCCTCGATTGAGTTCACCGTGCTCAACAAGAACGGCGATACCTCGTTCGGGATGCTTCAGGGACTGTGGAGCAGCGGCACTCCCTGCGACGTCGATATCAGTGATGCCGGTGGTTCTCTCACGCTGACCTGTGAAGTCATGAACTTCAACGTCAATCAAAACCTTGAAGAGGTGGTCTCGGCAGACGTGACGCTTAAACCGACCCAATCTGCAACCGGTGGCGGAATCAACGTCCCGGTCGTTACCTAAGCATCGCAATCGAAATTCGGCTCTGCTTACCCGCCCCCAGCTTTTTAGCCCGATACACACATGCAGAAATTCATTGATCGCCGCGGCCGGGTTTGGATCGTCGATATCGACAACACGACGCTTCGCCGCGTGAAAACACTCACCGACGTTCGCTTGCTCGATGCGATCGATGGCGATTTGATCAATCGGCTGGCAACCGATCCCTTGCTCCTTGGCGACGTGTTGTTCGCGATCTGCAAACCGCAGGCGGACCAGCAAGACGTTGACGATGAAGCGTTTGCTGAAGGCTTGGCGGGTGACGCAATCGATGAAGCCTGCAAAGCGGTCGTCGATGCATTGGTGGCCTATTTCCCGGAGTCCCGTCGCCGTCTTCTGAGGAAGGCGGCCGAGAAACAGCGGATGATCGAGACGCGGGGACTGGAAGCGATCGAACGGAGGCTGGACGATCCGACGCTGGTGGACTCGATCGTCAGCGATCTGGAGCAAAAACTCGGGGTGCCGACGTCGAACGGATCGTCATCGAACTCGCCGGCATTGTCGGAGTCGATCCCGGACCACTCACCCTCCGCCAACTGATCCAAATGGCCGACGCGCGTCGGCGACATGATTGGAACATCGCATCAAGCGTGATGGCGCTGACCGCGGAGATCAATCGCGATCGTCGGCGTCGTCGCAAACCTTTCAAACCCGACGATTTCAATCCATTGATTCGGGTGACTGCGAAGCCGGTTCCCATCACCGTACCGCAGCTCGCAAGCCTTCTCGGGAGACCGCTGAATCCCGCATGAACCCATGAAAGTTCATATCGAACCGATCGCGGCATGCTTACGAGTCTGGTCCAAGCCAGACTCCGTTTACGGTGATCCCTACGACTGGTCAGCAACTTGCCGGTGGATCGACAGCGAAACGATGGAAGTCATCGGTGTTGATAAGCCGGTGACGAAAGCCATGTGCCATGCGATTCGCGATGAAGCCTGGAAGCTTGGCGTGAAAAAGGTCGGCTTTATCAGAATCCGCAATGGATCAAAACGAAGGTTCTGGATCGTCACTACCAACGGCAAAGACTGGTCGGTTGTGACAGAACGTCCATGAAGAGATTTTACCACCCATGTCGCAAGTCAGAGCCGGAGCCGCCTACGTCGAATTGCTGACCAAGGATGCAGCGTTCGTCAAAGGTTTGCGTTCGGCTCAAAAGCGACTGCAATCGTTCGGGCAATCAACTCGCTTGCTCGGCACGAAGCTCATGGGACTCGGCACCGCCGCGGCGGCTCCTCTGGGCGGAAGCGTTGCCATCTTTTCCAACTTCGACGATGCCATGCGTGGCGTCGCCGCAATCACCCAGGCGACGGAAACGCAGCTGGAATCGCTGCGCAATACCGCCAAGAAACTCGGCGCGACTACGAGCTACTCTGCCAGCGAAGTCGCCTCTCTGATGACTGAACTCGGTCGCGCCGGTTTCAAGCCGGAACAGATCGAGCGAATGACCGCCGCGGTGATGAACATGGCTCGCGCGACCGGTACCGACGCCACGCAGGCATCCGGCATCATGGCCGCCACCATCCGGCAATTTGGTATGGAAGCCGGCGAAGCAACGCGTGTCGCCGACGGATTGACCGCCGCAGCGAACAAATCGTTCAACACGGTGGAATCGCTTGGCGAAGCCTTGTCCTATGCCGGTCCCGTTGCCGCCGATGCCAACATGAGTCTGGAAGAAACCCTGGCGGTGCTGGGGACCCTCGGCAACATGGGCATCCAAGGTTCATCGGCCGGTAACGCCATGCGTCGATTGCTGACGATCAGCGCGGCGGAGTCCGAGAAGTTCCAAACCGTCTTCGGAGTTGCAACCAAAGATGCCAAGGGCAACGCCCGATCGCTGGTCGACATTCTGGGCGAAGTCGCTGCGGCGACCGCGAGCATGGGCACTGCCGAGAAGGCGGAAAAGCTCAACGAAGTCTTTGGATTACTGGGCATCACGGCTGCAAGTTCCATCGGCAAGTCTGTGGCCGACACTCGCGAGTTGTACCAAGAACTGCAAAAGGCTGGCGGAATTGCCGCGAAGACGTCCGAGGAAATGGAGGGCGGTCTCGGTGGAGCGTTCCGGATCCTCAAATCATCGATCGAAGGAGTCGCCATCGCGATTGGTGAATCGCTCGAAGGCAGCGTTACCAACATGGTCAACGCCTTCAGCCGCGCGGCCTCCGGAGTCATCGAGTGGATCAACAAGAACCAGAAGATCGTCAAGATGGCGGCAGCAAGTGCGGTAGCCATTATCGGCATCGGCGCCGCGTTGTTTACGCTTGGCTCGTTTGCCGCTGCGGCATCATTCGCCCTTGGTGGCTTGGCCAGCATCTTCAGCTTCATCGGTGCCTCCATCGGAGTGATCGTTAGTGCCGTCGGGATGTTGTTCACACCACTCGGTCTGGTCGTCGCTGCGATCGCAGCTCTCGGTGCCTATTTCTTGTACTCGACCGGCATCGCCGGCAAAGCGGTTGAATACCTGGGCAGCGTCTTTGAAGTCCTCAAAACGGAAACGTTGGCCGCGTTCGGTGCGATTGCCAATGCACTGGCAGCCGGCGACATCACCGCGGCAACCGATGTGCTCTGGTCGTATCTGAAACTCCAGTGGATCAAGGGCACCACGTTTCTGCAAACCAAATGGGCCGAGTTCACTCAGTACATTGCAGATGTCTGGGCGGACTCGGCTTATTCCATTGGTGACGTACTGATCGGTGCGTTGTCGGGCCTGGCCGGTGTGTGGAACGATACGCTCGGATTCATGGCCGATGGTTGGACCATTCTCACTTCCGCGGTCCAGATAGGCTGGAACAATACGATTGGCTTTCTGAAGAAGGGATTCCTCAAACTTCATGAACTGGTCGATATCGCCGGCGACGTCGCCGTGCAGATCGGTGGCGTACTGATCAATGCTCTTGCCGGCGTTGAGAAAGCGTGGGTCGAAACGGTCGACTATCTGGCCGACACCTGGACCGTGTTCGTTGGCCAGGTGAAGTCGATGTGGAATTCGACGGTCGGCTTCCTCAAGAAGGCTTGGATCAAGCTCAAAGCTCTGTTCGACGACGATATCAATGTCGACGTCGAAATGGCCAAGATCGACGCTGACACTCGCGCGGCCGAAGCAGCGGAACAACAGCGTCACAACCAGGCAATCATTGAGCGGCAACAACGACGATCGAAACGGAAACAGCAGATCGAAGCAAACCGCATCGAGATGCAAAAAGGCATCGCGGCTCAACTCGAAGCACGGCGCAGAGCCCGTGAAGGTCGTGATCTCGATGCGGAAATGCAAGCCATCGACGCGGAGACCGATGCGAAGAACGCGGTCGTCGATCAGTCAAAAGAGCAACAGTTCCGGGAAAACGATTCTGCTCAGGCCCGACGACAGCAACTGATCGACGATACCACGGCAGGCGTCCAATCCACCCTCGACCAAATGCGGGCGGAATCCAAAGCCGCTCGTGAGGCAGCACGTGCAAATGAACTAGGCGATCGCCAAAAGGAACGCGAGGATAAGATCGCGGCAGCGCAAGCCGATTTTGAGGCCGCGGTCGAACGAGCAAACAATGCAACTGCACCATCTGACCGCGCGGATGAATCTGATTCCCTACCCGACATCGCCGAGCCGCCGAAACCGCCGGCGTTGCCTGAACCGATCAATTCCGATAAGTCGATATCCCCGCGGTCGATCTACCTGGAATCGATGATCCCGAACTGCAACCTCCGAACCCCAAGGATCTAAAACTCGGGATCGATCCAGATGCTCAGGCATCAATGGATCGATTTGCAGACGGTCCCGACAACACGGCGCAAGTCGAGTCGGCAGGCAACTTCGATTCCCGTGGCTTGGGGCTCGGCAGTAGTGCGAGAAAGCTGGAGCCTCTGAAACTCAATCCGATCGAACCATTGGACGAAGATGTAATCGCAGCGCCGCTGCTGAACGTTCCCGAAGATGACAAACCGGTTGACGAGGCAATGGCTGAGGTCGAGCCGGAAGTTGATGAACCGGCGTTGGATGTTGTTGCCATCAATGAAGCCTTCGCGTCGGTCCGTCAGTCCCTCACCGAATTCGACATGGCAATCAGTGGTGCAATCTCGCGGTTGCAGCTACCTGCTTCGTCCGGTGATGGCATCACGGAGGACATGAAACGGGCGATTATCGCGACTGCGGAGAATACGCGTCGGCTGGTCGAACGATCAAAGTCCGGAGGCTTGGTGTTTAGCTGATGAGCTTTTCGGCCGGCGGATACAGCTTCGAGACCGCGGCGCTCTCCGAGAAGGCATCGCGAGGAAAATCGCATTCCGACTTCGTCGCCTATGTTGCGACCAACGGTGGCGCAGTCGATCCGGCGGCGGCTGCCAGCGCCGCCTACGGCTATTACAAAGCCAACTTCCCGGACCTGATTCCATACCTGCAGATCGACGCCGAGTTTATCAACGCCAAACATGCGTTGGTCAGCGTCACCATCAACAAGACCAAGCTCGATCCGGTCTCGTTCAACACGACCGGAGCAACCACACACCTCAATCAATCCCTCGGTACCCGCGGAATCTATCCGGCGCCAGGCAAGATCGCTCCGGTTTACCAAGGCGCGATCGGCGTCAGCGACTCCGGTGTGGAAGGCGTCGATGTTACCGTGCCGGCATTCGAGTTCTCGGTTCGGAAGAAGTTCGAGTGGGTTTCGACCGCCTATCTGTTGGCCGTTGTGTCGATGACCGGTCGCACGAACTCGACCGACTGGTCCATTTTCGCCCCTGGCGAAGCTCTGTTTCTCGGTGCTGACGGTGGCGAAGACGAACAGAATTGGGTCGACATCACTTATCACTTTGCCGCGCGGCCCAACCAACCGGCGTTGTCCGTTGGCGCGATCTCGGGAATTAGTAAGCGAGGATGGGACTACTTGTGGGTCCGGCACGATGAAGAGGTGGTCGGGGATCGCGTTCTACGCCGTCCGGCCGCCGCCTACGTCGAGCAAGTCTATCCGGAGGGCAACTTTAACGCGCTGGGCATCAACTGATGACACGACGAGTTCGCCCCGGCGATCAATACAATATCACCGCCACCGAGTACAACCGGCTGTTGGCGGCGGCTGATGCACTGCATAAGAATCGGTTGCCCGGTGGAGGCGGACCGCGGACACATCTGCAGAACGCGGCGACGGTTCGCGTTCACAACATCACATCGCAGACGATTCCGATCGGTGGTGCGGCTGGATTTGTTCAGCCACTGACCGACCCGCTCGATGGTCCGGTCGAACTCGCTCGATTTGTTCGCGATGCGACAATCAAAGTTGGCAAACCTGTGGCGAGTGCTTCCACGGGTCGTGTGGGCGTCGCGATCGAACCGATTGCCGAAGACAAGGTCGGTCGCGTCGTCTTCGATGGCGTTGTCGCGGCTCAAGTCAATATCACCAAGACCTGGCATGACTTTGCCGACGCATCACTGTCGCCGAGCTTCTTTCTGGAATCCAAACCAGAGGGTTCGGCCCAGATCCTCTGGCGACGAAATCCGACGGAAACCGGTTTGCAGTGGGCGGTCGTTCGGGTGGGGCATCCAACCGACATCGCACATTTGGTCAAGGTCCCGGTCGGCGGCATCAGCGCCCGCCAGGGCACAACGACCGGCAGCGGGACATGTGATCTCCACCGACTGGACCAATCCGGCAACATCGAACCGGTGTTGGACGTCGATGGCGAACAGGTCCGCATCGTTGCACGGAATCACTCGGCCCAGCGGATCCGCGGGCCAATTGAAGGTTCCGGGGACCAGTATCTATCGCTCACCTTCGACGGTAACCAATCGTGGTTGCTTGACCCGCCCAAGCAAACGCTGCTTTGCAAACCAACCCGGCGGATCAAAGCCAAATCCTGGGGCACCGCTCGAGAGCTGCGATTTGACGGGACGCAGTGGCGGCCAGTCGGCGTCAAAGTTTCGGTCTATAACGTCTGCGACTACGCGCTCTTGGCATCGCAGCAGATCGTTTGCCATTTCCACGAAGACACATCGGCCTACCTTACGATTGGTTGCCGTTGCTGCGATGGTAGTAGTTCAAGCTCTAGCAGTTCATCGTCCAGCTCCAGTAGCAGCGCATCGTCCAGCAGCTCCTCGTCGAGTAGTTCATCATCCAGCGACTCGTCGTCCAGCAGTAGCTCTAGCAGCGCATCGTCCAGCCAAAGTTCATCGAGCAGCCTGGAGTCATCCAGCTCGAGCAGTCTTTCGTCGAGTTCCAGTAGCTCACTTTCCAGTTCTTCATCAAGCTCGCTTTCGTCGTCCAGCAGCTCTTCGTCGTCATCAGGATCCAGCTCATCCAGCAGTTCGTCGAAATCCAACTCGAGTTCGTCATCGAGTTCATCCAGCTCGTCTTCCGGCAGTTCCTCATCGTCCAGTTCGTCCTCATCTGACAGCAGCTCTTCATCGAGCGATTCAAGTTCGTCTAAAAGCAGCGAATCGAGTTCATCAAGTGAATCCTCAGACTCATCGAGCCAGTCATCCAGCGACAGCTCGGCGTCATCCTCTGACTCGTCAGAATCATCCGATTCGAAGTCTGATTCGTCCGATGCATCAAGCTCTGATTCCTCATCCAGCGATTCGAGCGCGTCATCGGCAAGTAGCAGTGACTCCGATTCAAGCCAATCCGAAAGCGAATCGAGTCGGTCGGTTAGTTCCCCGAGCGTCGACAGTTCTTCCAGTTCCGCTAGCTCGTCCGGATCGGGATCGTCAGATTCATCGTCGGGATCTGAATCAGCCAGTTCGTCGGGATCTGACTCAAGTGGATCAGATTCCGAAAGCTCCAGAAGCGGAAGTGACCTATCTAGCGGGAGTTCCTCGCGTTCTGAATCTTCGCAGTCTCAGTCTGAATCGAGTGATTCAGGTAGCGACTCGGAAAGCGAATCGACAAGTCAGTCTTATTCTGAACCAAGCCAATCACGCTCAGATTCCCACAGCCAGTCCGCCAGCAGCCTAAGCCAATCGGAATCAAGCCAATCCGCGTCAACGTCTGAATCAGAAAGCGAATCCGCATCCACCAGTGCATCACAGAGTGAGCCGAGCTATTCACGTGATTCATCAACGAGCGATTCCTACTCACTGAGCCACTCCGGCTCCGGCAGCATCTCGGAATCGGGAAGCGAATCGACTAGCGTTTCAGATTCCGCCAGCGGATCCGATTCAACATCACAAAGCGACTGCGGCTCAGGTTCCGCCAGCGAACCGAGCGGGTCGCAGCCGTCGTCGGCGAGCGATTCGGACTCTCGAAGCGGTTCCCGGTCGCTAAGCGATTCAGGCTCAACGTCAACAAGCGATTCGCATTCTGGATCTCGAAGCGGCTCCGATTCACGTTCCCATAGTGATTCTGAATCGACGTCAGACAGTGACCGCCCCAGCAACAGCATCGATGATCCCAGCGTTGGGGATTCCTCGGCGAGCCAGAGCGAACCTCCCTCAGAAAGTCATCCGTCAACCTCCGAATCCGATCGGCCAAGTCAAAGCAGCGACCATAGTTCCGATCGCCCCAGTGAAAGCCGGTCTGAAACCAGCGAAGGATCTGAACGGCCGAGCCACAGTGCCAGCGAACCACCGTCCGAGGACAGCAGCGGATCGAGTGAACCTTGCAATAGCACCTGGATCTGGTCGTGCGGTTGGGAATTAGTCGATAGCGACTGCGAAGATCCCGGCGAGCCGCCTAGCAGTTCCGGAGCCTATGACGGTCAAGTTGCGGGGATGACCGCATGATTCACTGCCCTCACCTGACCCAAGACAACGCCTGCGAAGTCGCCGGACAAATGGCTGGCTGCAAGGTTCGCACGATACCCTCGGCTTGCAACGCCTGCCAAGCCAACGAAAACCCGAGAGCAATCAACTTGGTCACGATCGGCATGGCGCTGGTCAACAAGAGACGCCGCAAACAGGACACACGCGAACTCGAATCATTACTCCGCAATTATCTGCCTGAGCGTGATGAACCCGAGACGATCAAGATCGATCGCTTCCGTCCCGGCCCCGGTAATGAACTGAAACGCATGTTGGCCTGGTTTGCCAAACCCAGCGAAACGTGCAACTGCGAAACCCGCGTCGACACGATGAACGACTGGGGTGCGAAAGGCTGCCGCCGCAACATCGACACGATCGTCGACTGGTTACTCGAAGAAGCCCAATTAAGAGGTCTGCCCCATGGAAGGTTTACGGCTCGAATCGCCCGTGGACTCGTCAACACCGCCATCCGCAAGTTCGAACAAAAGTTCCCCGAAGGGGCATCCGAGCCGAACGACGATGCTGAAGAGCCATTCGATCGTTGATCGCTGCTTCCTGATCAACCTCGACCGCCGGCCCGATCGATTGCGGGAATGGCTCGAACAGTTGCCCGATCCGTGGCCGTTACCCGAACCAGAACGGTTCCCGGCAATCGATGGTCGGCACGTCGCAACGCCACCTCAATGGCGAGCTGGCAACGGAGCGTGGGGTTGTTATCGCTCGCATCTCTTGATCTTGGAAAAGTGTCTGACCGAGCAGATCGATTCGTACGTGGTGTTCGAAGATGACGCAGGATTCACCGATGACTTCGCAGAACGATTCCACGCATTCGTCGATGAGTTGCCGGCCGATTGGGGGCTGGCTTACCTCGGCGGCCAGCACCTGTACGCCGGCAAGCATCCGCCGCAAAAGATCAGCGAACATGTCTATCGCCCCTACAACGTCAATCGCACCCACGCGTTCATGGTCCGCGGTCGCGAGAACATGAAAGCGTTGTATCGGCACCTGACTTGGAACGATTGGCATCACAAACACCACATCGATCATCACCTCGGTCGCTTCATTCAACGCCGCTACGAAGCACTGGTCCAGGGCAAGAACATTCAAAAGGAATCGATCGCGGTTTATACGCCGGACCGTTGGATGGTGGGGCAGTTGCCGACCAAATCCAATATCTGCGGCCGGAAATGGAATCAGACGCGGTTCTTCAACGACGCCCGCAATGCTGACCATTCTGACGCACCATTCTTTGCTGTTCTCGGACCACACCGCGCTGGAACGTCGTGCGTGGCGATGGTCATGCATCACCTGGGCGTTCACATGGGCAACCAACTTGGTGGCTATGAGGCAACGGGTGGCGGCGAAGCAGTTGGGCTCGCACAGTTGTGCGAGAAAGCGATGCGGTTTCCGGCGACCGACCCAGTGATCAGTGACCAACAGTTGATCCAGCAACTGAAATCTTGGGTTGTCACGAGAAAGTCAGAAGCCAATCGTGACAAAACCGTTGCCGGCGGAAAGTACCCGCATCTCTGCCGCTTCGCCGACCACCTACACGCCGCTCTCGGCGATTCACTCCGCATTGTCGCCGTGAACCGTAACATCGAAGCCTCCATTCGTAGTCTGCAAGATCGATCAAGCAAGCACGCCGGACAATGGTTCGCTGCCGACGATGAATCTTGCGAGCGTCTGCAGCGGAGTCTTTTGGAACACCGTGATCGCTTCATCGAAACGCATCCAGAGGTTCCAGTCTTCAAGATCGAGTTTGCCGAGCTGACTGCTGAGCCAGATCGCGTCATTGGCGAATTGATTGAATTCCTCGGCATTGAACCGACCGAAGACGAAATCGCCTCGGCCATCGCGCATGTCAACCCAGACCTTCGAAAGCATGGGTGAGCCAATGGCCGCAGCAAAACTATTCACACCCGACGTCACGTTCTGTATCAAGACGATTCATCGTCCCTGGGCATGCCATCGACTCGTTCAGTCGTTACGCAAGCACTTTGAACAGCCCAAGATCCTGGTCGTCGATGATGGTCGGCCCGAGTTGCGGTTTTCGATCAAGTATCCGGAAACGGCCAGGCACTGCCGAGTGATCGACCTCGATCGTCACGATGTCGGAGTCGGCGTCGGTCGCAATACAGCGATCAACGCCGCGGAGACTGAGTTCATCTTCTTGCTCGACGACGATCACGTCGTCACGCCCGGCCTACACCTCGATCGAGTTTGCGAGCGATTTCAAAAGCATGACATCGATATCCTCGGCGTCCGACAGGGCGGTGGCGGTCGGCCACTATTGTTTGCACCCCTGATGAATGGCCGACGGATCTGGATGTTCCGCGGCGAACATCGGCGCATTGGCCCGCTGGCCTGGTGCGACATGTCCAGCAACGCATTTCTCGCCCGTCGAGACGCGATCGCCAAGCTGCGATGGGATCCCGAAATCAAGACGTACGAACACTGGGAGTTTTTCTATCGGGCCAGCCACATTGAAAAACTGAAAGTCGCCGTCGCGGAGGACTGCATGGTCGTTCACGCCCACGTTGGTGCAAAACCCTACGGTGATCTGCGCTGCCGGCCGAAGTTCAGGAAGCTCGGCCTTCGCAAACATGGTTTCCATTCATTGCGATACCCGGGAGGCGGCATCGTCCATGCGTGATCAAGTCACCTTCTGTATCAAGACCATTCATCGACCCCAGTGCTGTGCCGCGCTCGTGCGGAGCATCCACGAACACTACGGAACGAATCGCCCGGCGATCCATGTGCTCGACGATGGCAAACCGGAGTTGCGATTCTCTACCAATTGCCCGACTGAAGCGGCAATGGTGGACCAATTGATCGAGACAGATTTCGACATTGGATTATCCGCCGGGCGCAATCGATTGCTCGACGCTGGCAAGACGCCGATCGTCGTCTTCACCGATGACGATCACTTGGTGACACAGCGGACAAAGCTTCCGGAACTAGTCGGCAAGCTCAATAAGCACAGCGACATCGATCTGCTCGCGGCCCTGAGTAACGACGAGGAGCGCCCACGATTACTTCGAAGCGATGGACGCCGGCTACGCATCCATCGCGGCGTTCTGAAACATCGTGGCTCGATTCGCTGGTGCCACTACGTCGGCAATTGCTTCGTCGCCTACCGCGACGTTCTGAAAGCGATCCGCTGGGACGAATCACTCAAGGTCGAAGAGCACTGGGATTTCTTCTGGCGATCCAAGGTCGCCGGCGTCAACGTGGCCTGCGACGTCTCCCATTCATTCAAGCATGAACACATCGATCCGCCCGGCTACCAGCGGCATCGTCCGCAATTCCTCAAACGCGGGCTAGAAAAACACGGATTGAAAAAGGTGATCTGGCGATGATCGAATTGCCCGCACTGGAATACCACGTCGCCCACGGTTGCAATCTCTCTTGTCAGCAGTGCAGCCACTACAGCAACTTTCACGTCGCAGGCAAACTGCCGACAGTTGATGACGCCGATGTCGAGTACTCGAACTGGTCGCATCGGTTGAAGCCGATGCGATTTGCACTGCTAGGTGGCGAGCCACTTTTGAATCCGCAGGTCATCGGACACATTCAGCTTGCCAGACAGCATTGGTCTGATAGCCATCTGATGTTGGTCACGAACGGTTTCTTATTGCACCGTTTTCCCGAATTACCGGAAGTCCTGCTGGACACGAATTGTCGCCTCGAAGTCAGTCAACACGGAACTCACGAAGCCTACGTGCAACGGTTTCGGGAGGTGAAGCATCTCGTCTGGCGATGGCGTGAAGAGTACCGGGGCATCCAGATCAAGATCCGACAGTCGCATCGCGGTTGGATGCGGCAATACAACGTCGAAGACGGTAAGCCGGTTCCTTTCGATTCAGAACCGGAATCGGCTTATCGCATTTGCATGCAGAAAAACTGCACGCAACTTTATCAAGCGACGCTTTGGAAATGTCCGGCGCTCGCGTACCACGCACAACTCGACGCAAAGCTGAAGTTGAACCATTTGCCTCAGTGGCAACCGTTCCGCGACTACCAAGCCTGCCCGCCCGACGCGAGCGACGATGAAGTTCGCCGGTTCTTGCAAACGAAGGCGATTCCTCAGTGCGGTCTGTGTCCATCGCACCGCACCAAGTTTGTTCATCCAAATCCATTGCAACGGAGTGCCCTGCGATGACCCCGCATGATTCGTTCGAACCCGAAATGCCGCCGCCTCCATTTATACCGCCGTTCGATCCACCGGGGAGCGAATCGCCATCGTTGCCCGCCGATCCCGATCCGCCGGAAGGCTCCAGCACTGACGATGAGACGTCTAGTTCAGGATCGCGGCCCGATTGGTGGCCCGAGGATTGGCCGTGGCCGCCGGAGCCCGAAGAACCCGTCGTGATCGAAGCCCCGCCACCGATCCACACCTGGCCGCGGCTTCCGCCCGATCACCCCTACCACGTGCCTCCCGGCTACTCCGCGCCGGACAACCTGCCTCCCGGTCATCCCGGCGAGTACTACCCAGACATGCCGCCGTACCCAGTCGTGCATCCCGTTCCCAGCGAAAAACACTCATCGAACGATGGTAGCGCATCTTAACCTGATGCGATCTACCGACTGACAGTCAACAAGAATCAGAATCGAAAACCTTCCCAAGCCGGCTAACCGCCGGCTTTTTTCGTTTCCCGACAGTCATCTTGGCGGGCGATTTTCGTTCCTGCACAATAGACGAGCTCGCCCGACCCAGAGTTTCTTCAGCCTAAGCCCATCTAACCAGAAATCACGTTCGCTTGGTCATTTCGCGGCAAATCAGGGCGGCGCCCAGACTGACACTATGAATGTGAACTACATACCAATCGGATCTACTGCTCGACTTGATCTGCCCTTATCAACAACGGACATTTCAGCCCATTTATTGGCTGACTGGCTACCAAACCTGCCGCTCGCAACTGGAGCTTCCTTCTTCGGCTGGCCATCGCAGATTTTGTTTCAATCGCACGCGGGAAGCACGGCTTACCTCACAATTCACCGCTGGCTCGGCCAGTCAGAACGGCAGTGGAAAGGTGTGATTTCCTGGATGCTGGGAGTAGCGGGAGGTCGTCGAGTATTGTCCGAACTCGGATATCGGTGGGTTGCTCCTGCTAGCGCGTTCTATCCAGAATCAGTCGGTCCAATCTCGGTATCTTGGCCGAATAACTTTCCCCGAGCGAATCTTTCTGTAACCGAGGACGCCGGCAGTAGTTCTAGATTGCGACCGGACTACATTGCTTTAAAGCCAGTGAATAGCGGGGTCTTCTACCAGATTGCTGCTGCCGAGGCGAAGGGGACGTCGAAGGCGATTCTGTCGCCATCAAACGTGACTTGTCCCGCGTCGTGGTACCAACAAGTGCGCAACATTCGCATGACACTCGGCGGCGTCCCACTCTATGTTCCAAGGCATATCGTTATCGCAACACGTGTGAATCCCAACGCAGTCCAAGCTACAACCCGGCAGCTTGCAATCAGGGCCTGGAACTCAAATGAGAATGGTCAGCGCCGTGAGTTCAATTCGGGCGATGGGATTGCAATCGTAGTTGCGCATCTTTTCGGATTCTATCGCAACATCGGCTTTGTCGAGATTGGAAACGAGCTGGCAGTCGCATTGACCAGGATTTCAGATTCGAGGAAATCGGTCCAGCAGGAACTTGGATTTGACTCACAATCCTCTGATGAACCAGTCCTCCAATTCGATTCCGTTGTGGAGTTGTCGCTCGCCAGCGGTGTCTCCGCAACGATCCGACTTAGTAAGGAACTGATTGCGTTGACCAAGGCATTGATCAATGCCGCAAGCATAGATGAAGCGGCAGAGGCGATCGCTAATGGTGACCGTGAACTTGATGCCTGGAACGATCAACCGCTGCCCGCAAGTGAGTCATTGTCCCGTCTGTCGTTTGGTGTTGAGATCGAAGCCTCGTCCATCTGAGGCGTGCTACCTCGCGTTGAAGCGAGTGAATACGATTAATGTCGAATCGTAAATCGCTCGGCGTTTTCGGTATCGAGCTCGAAATCGTCAAGAGACAACGTGCCAGTGTCATTCACTCGGGCAAAATAGTCGAGGGTTTCAGTCGTCTCATCGTTTGAGACAAAGTCGCTAACAATGACAGGTTGGTGATGCACCGCCTGAGAAATCAGTTTCAGCAATTCACTCGTTCTCAACCTGCGAGTCATTCGCGTAAACGGCTTTTCAATCTCGATGTCGATCGAGCACGGGCCAACAAGTCGTCCCCGATATGCAACTGACTCTGCGACAGTCAGTGGAATCGGCTGAACTGTTCTGAAGTTCAAGTCGAAGTCGTTGGTGGCTCCGTCATCATTGGCCTCGAAGCAGCCAAGCAATTCTTTGTAAGCGGTGACAAAGTGGGAGACGTGACAAGTCACTTCGAAGCTGAAAGTTACACCCTCTGAATCTTCCTCTGCCAGGATGGAACCCAGATAGACGAAATCGTGGTATTTCGTACGTAGGAAAGTATCGTAGAGTGCAATTGAGGCGATCAGTTGCAGTCTTTCCATTCCGCGCTGAAGCTCGTCCATTGCGTCGGCATTTGACTTCCGGATTGTGAAACAGGCAGTTCGCCCATATGAAATGATTCTGGACAACTGGCGATGCTCAGGCAATTCAGTTTGGAATTTGCGACGGCTCGTTATCGCTCCTCCGAGCTCTTGCACAAGGAAGTCCCGGACTTTTGATAGACGCTCGAGTGTCAAATCCCCGACGTCGCGTATCAACCTTTGAAGATTCCAGACATCATCTGTTCTGCGGATGACGAAAGAACTTCCGTCCGAGCATTCAGCAACAAAGTCTTTTCGATAAGATTTGCCTTCGGCCAAGAGCAAAATAATAAGCCTGTCGTACTCTTCGTTCGCCCCTTGCGCGCAGAAAGCATCTATCGTGCTTTGGATCTTTTCTCTGCGTGAATTCGCTGTCACTTGAATAGCGATTCGCTTTGCTTCGTCACGCAGGTCAATCGCGGCTTCATATGGGTTTTCAGCGTTGCAGTTGCGGAGTTGAAAACCGTGCAGCAGGTTGAGGAAATCTCGAAAAAAATTCTCAGCGTGGATATTCAAATCGGTGAGGTTGATTCCATTTTGCAACTTGATCTTGTGCGTCAGGATTGCAAGTTGCTCGGAAATTTCGTCGATTAGCTTTTGGCGATTCATTGGATCTTCTTAATGAGATCGTCGCGGACGCTCACCGCGCCCTGTCAAATCCTTCTGCACGGTGTTGGCAACACTTTTCAGGGTTTCATCGTCGCAATTCGCGAGTGCACGAAAAACCTCAGGCTGATCGAGAATTCGGCGGGAGATGGACTCGGGAATTCGGCCGGCCATGAGGAGCAGTTCGTCTTCGTCACCATCAAGCGTGTCCGCTAGCCGGTGAATCAGTGCTTCCGAGGGCGAGTCGCCGAAATCCAATTTGCCGTTTTCGACTTTGCTCAAGTAGCTGTAGCCGACGCCAACCATCGGCGCGAGCGTTCGAAGCGAAAAGCCCTTGGCTTTGCGAAGCTCACGTATTTTCTCGCCGAAGGCGTTCATGGGTGCCTACCTGCTTGTTTGCGGTGCTCTGACACCATACGATTGTTGCAGGTAAAAGGCAACAGTACGAAAGGGGCATGACGAAACGCTTCTTTCGCGATTTCTCAACGCGAAGTATGAACTATGTCAGAGGCGGACGGCCAAAAGTTCCTCAAGGATCTCGATAAGAAGCTTTGGACCGCGGCGGATCGATTGCGTGCCAACTTGGACGCCGCCGTTTACAAGCACGCAGTGCTCGGTCTGATCTTTCTGAAATACGTTTCGGATGCGTTTGAACTTCGTCAGCGAGCGCTCGAAGCTCAGTTGCGAGACCCGAACGATGACTACTTCGTCGACTCAGAAGGTTACTCAGAGGACGAGTACAACGAGACGATTCGGCTGGAGCTGGAAGTCCGCGATTACTACCTGGAAGAGAATGTATTCTGGGTGCCGGCGCTGGCTCGCTGGAAGACGATTCAGGAGAATGCCGCTCTGCCTGCCGGCACTGAAATCGAAATCGTCAATGGCAAAAAGACGACGTACAAAATCACGTCGATCGGCAAGCTGATCGACGATGCACTGACCGCCGTTGAGCAGGACAACCCCAAGCTCAAGGGCGTGCTCAACAAGAACTACACCCAACTGCAGCTTCCTGCCGAGAGTCTGACCGGCCTGATCAACCTGATAGCCGAGATCCCGTTTCAGCACGAAGACCTGGACGCCAAAGACATCCTGGGGCACGTCTACGAATATTTTCTGGGCCAATTCGCACTGGCCGAAGGCAAGAAGGGCGGTCAGTACTACACGCCCAAATCAATCGTCAATCTGATCGTCGAAATGCTGGAACCGTTCAAAGGGCGAGTCTACGACCCGGCGATGGGCAGCGGCGGGTTCTTTGTCTCCAGCGAGAAATTCATCGAGCAGCATGGCGGCAAGATCGGCGACGTGTCGGTTTACGGTCAGGAGTCGAATCCAACCACGTGGCGACTGGCGGCGATGAACATGGCGATTCGCGGCATTGACTTCAACTTCGGCGGCCAGCCCGCCAACACGTTCACCAATGACCTGCATCCGGATCTACGAGCCGATTATGTGATGGCCAATCCGCCGTTCAACATGAAAGAATGGTGGGATGGCAAGCTGGAAGGCGATCCGCGTTGGGAACATGGCGATCCGCCCAAAGGCAACGCCAACTTTGGCTGGCTGCAGCACATGCTGTATCACCTTTCCCCGAAAGGCTCGCTGGCCCTGCTGTTGGCCAACGGTTCGATGAGCAGTAACACCGGTGGCGAAGGCGAGATCCGCGAGAGGTTGGTCAGGAAAGACCTGGTCGAATGCATGGTCGCATTGCCCGGCCAGCTCTTTACCAACACGCAAATTCCGGCTTGCATTTGGTTTCTGACGAAGACCAAAGAGAAGCGCGGCCGGGGAGCCAACGCGTTTCGAGACCGGTCCGGTGAAGTGCTGTTCATCGACGCACGCAAGCTGGGCTACATGGTCGACCGCGTCCTCCGCGCCTTCACTGACGAAGACACGGAAAAGATTGTTAGTACGTTTCATGCGTGGAAGCGAGACAAAGATGCTTACGAAGATATCCCCGGTTTCTGTAAGAGCGCAGATTTGAAACTGATTGAGGAACACGGCTTCGTCCTCACGCCCGGCCGCTATGTCGGAGCCGAAGACGTGGAAGACGACGGCGTTCCCTTCGCCGAAAAGATGGAGAGCTTGACCCGCGAGTTAGCCGCTCAATTTCACGAGTCCGAAAAACTGCAGTCGGTGATCCGCGACAACATGCAAAAGCTGGGCTTTGCTTTGCCGGAGGTGGAGGAATGAGTCTCGCCGGTTTGGAAAGTCGAAAAAGGGAACGCAAAGTCGCAAGGACGCAAAGCCGCAAAGATTCTGAATTGCCAGAAAGCCCATCGCGTCTTCGCGCCTTAGCGTCTTCGCGTTTTCATTATCAAAAAGTCGCTGTGTCCGATGTCGGAGGCCTGCGAAGTGTCTGAATCAAACGGCTGGCAAGACCTGCGCTGGGGCGACATCGCGACGCTTGAATATGGCAAGTCGCTCAAAGGCTATCGAGAGAAAACATCAGGCGTACCGGTTTACGGAACTAACGGTCCGATCGGGTTTAATGACGAAGCGCTATGCGAAACGGCTGGAGTGGTGATCGGAAGAAAGGGCGCTTACCGCGGAGTGCACTTTTCGCCAGATGCATTCTTCGTGATCGACACCGCGTTCTATTTGAAGCCGAAAATCGAATTCGACATCAAGTGGGCGTACTACGAGTTGCTGACCAAAGATATCAATTCGATGGATAGCGGGTCGGCAATACCGTCCACAAGCCGTGAAGACTTTTACGGTTTGCCAGTGAAAGTCCCCCCCCTTCCTGAGCAGCGAGCGATTGCGTCGATCCTTGGAGCATTGGACGACAAGATCGAGTTGAACCGTCGTATGAATGCGACACTGGAGTCACTTGCGCGGGCGATCTTCAAGAGTTGGTTCGTCGATTTCGACCCGGTCAAAATCAACGCCGGCCAGATGCCGGCCGATTCCTACGACCCAACCCTTCTCAGCCTGTTCCCCTCCACCTTCCAAGACTCCGAACTCGGGCCGCTACCCGAAGGATGGAGAATAGAAACGCTCGGCGATCATGTCGAACTTCAACGCGGCAAGACCTACAAAAGCAAACTGAAAGGAACGCCAGGTCCGTACCTCCTAGGACTTGGGACAATCGAAAGAAACGGAGGTTTCCGAGCCGAGAAGCTTGTTACATACGGCGGGGATAATCCCCAAAACCTTCTTTTGTACCCCGGCGATCTCTACGTTTCTCTCAAAGACGTAACGCAGTCCGCCGACTTATTGGGATCTGTTGCGCGGGTGCCAAACTCAATTGAAGTTGGGCGGCTGACACAAGATACAGTCAAGCTTGTCTTCAACGCAAACGCCCCGTCACGAAGCATTGTTTACCGAACACTTCTCACACCCGCTTACCGCGAGTATTGCCGTTCGTGCGCAACCGGCACAACGAATCTTGGTTTGGCGCGTGAGGACTTCCTTTCCTATCCGCTGATTGTTCCCCCGGAAGAAATTGAAAACGCATTCGACGATACGATGTGTCAGATCGAGGGGCAGATAGACATGAACGAACGCGAGTCATCAAGCCTCGCGAGGTCACGTGACTTGCTTCTCCCGAAACTTCTCAGTGGCGAGCTACAAGCTGATCAGGTACGGGAGAACTAGCGGGCATGGAGTACTTGAAGAAGCTTTTCGACGATGAAATTGACTCTGTTGCCGAGCTGGAAGTGTCCGATGGCACTTTCGAGCTGAAAGGCGAGTTTATTAGGCCGAGCGAAGCCCTGCGAGAGTTGCGGACCGATGTTTATGAGTACTCATTCCAAGAATGGCTAGACCAACGAAATGCGCAGCTGATCGAGGACGCCGATGCGGCACTAAAAGAATTTGACAAAGAGGATCGCTTCGACAAACTCGTTCGCGCTTACTCTAGCGGAAACATGAATGTGTTTGTAGGCGCTGGGATGTCTTACGAGAGTGGGTTCCCGCTTTGGGGTGAAACGCTTCATCGTCTTGGAAGAGACTCCGGCATTACTGAAGAACAGATCGACAAACTGATTCG
The DNA here is from genome assembly GCA_033042175.1 of Phycisphaera sp. RhM. Taxonomy (GTDB): domain Bacteria; phylum Planctomycetota; class Planctomycetia; order Pirellulales; family Pirellulaceae; genus Stieleria. Next base: position 17,518 of record WCIL01000034.1, on the reverse strand, counting down.
CGAAGGAAAATACGAGGAATGCGCTCAGTTAATTCATGACGACCTAACGCCGGCATTGTTCAACGAAAAGCTCGAATCAATGTTCGGAAGAAGAAAAACACCGGAGGGAGCTATCAATCTTCTCCCCGAGATGTTTCCAAATTCCAGCCTCATCACCACCAATTTCGACACGTTGATTGAGGACGTTTACAGCGACGACCAGTATCAAGGATTCGACGTTATTAAAACTGGCACTGACCTTCCTGAAGTCTTACGGCAAATTGCCGGTGGCCAGCGAATGTTGCTTAAGATTCACGGTCATTGCGACAAGGTTGCTGACAGAGTTCTCCTCACTTGTGAATATGAAAAGGCGTACGAAAACGACGGCGTCGTTGGTCAGTTTTTTAACCGAGTCTTATTCGGCAAGGCAATGTTGTTCCTTGGCTGCAGTCTTTATGCAGACCGAACCATTCGGGCTATGAAGGATTTCGTTAGAGACAATATCGCAGACCATGTACCGCGACACTATGCATTCGTGGAACTGAAAGACGACGACGACAAAGCCGAACGTGAGCGATTTCTGTCTTCAGCAAATATTTTTCCGATTTGGTTTGGGGAGAGCCAATTCAACCTAATTGAGGCCTTTATGACCAAGCTGAGAATCGAATCCGAACGGTAGTCGGTGGCTTGCAAAATGATTAACGAAGACCAACTCGAACAACTTTCCTTAAACTGGTTTCAAGACGCAGGCTGGGAATACGCGAACGGTGTAGACATCTCGCCTGACGGTGACGTTCCCGAACGGGATGACTACCGAGTTGTTGTTTTGAAGGATCGTTTGACTGACGCGGTGGCAAGGCTGAATCCAGATCTATCGCGGTCCGCCGTCGACGAAGTAGTGCATATCGTCACGCACATGGATCATCCCAGTCTGCTGCAACGCAATCGGGAACTGCATCGACTCTACACCAACGGTGTTAAAGTTGAATACAGCACGCATGATGCAGACGGACACGATGTCAAGGAAACGATCTACGCCCAAATCATCGACTTTCAGCATCCTGACAACAACGACTTGCTAGTCGTCAACCAATACAGCGTGAAGGGGACCAAGCAGACTCGCAGGCCTGATGTGGTGATCTTTGTCAACGGCTTGCCGCTGGCGGTCATCGAACTGAAGAACCCGGCGGATCAATCGGCCGATGTGTGGAAGGCTTACTCGCAACTGCAAACTTACAAGGACGAAATCTCGGACCTAATGGCCTACAACGTGGCGTTGGTCATTAGCGATGGATTCAATGCACGTGTTGGATCGCTGACAGCGAATCAAGAACGGTTCATGCCGTGGAATGTAGTTAAGAACGAAGATGATCGGCCGTTGCTGGAATACCAGTTGGAAAAGGTCGTTCGAGGATTCTTTGATCCTGAGCTGTTTCTGGATTACATGCGGTACTTCGTGCTGTTTGAGGATGATGGCGACAAGCTGATCAAGAAGATCGCCGGATATCACCAGTTCCACGGTGTTCGTGAAGCTGTTCGAGTGACCACGATTGCGGCTGCGGATACTGACGATGGTGTTGTGCGGGAACGACGTGCCACCTACGGAGCGGAAGTACAACCGGGATCACGCAAAGCGGGCGTATTCTGGCATACGCAGGGAAGCGGCAAGAGCATTTCGATGGCTTGCTACGCTGGCAAACTGCTGCAGCAGCCGGAAATGAAGAATCCGACGCTCGTGGTGGTGACCGACCGCAACGAACTGGATGGCCAACTCTATCAGCAATTCTGTATGGCCAAAGATCTGCTGAAGCAAACGCCCGAGCAGGCCAACAGTCGAGACGAACTGCGAGACATGCTCGCCTCACGCGAATCCGGCGGCATCATCTTTACGACCGTGCAGAAGTTCTCGCTGCTGGACAACGAAGACGAACATCCGCTGCTTTGCAATCGCAGCAATGTCGTGGTGATCTCCGATGAGGCTCACCGCAGCCAATACGGCTTGAAGGCTCGACTGAAGCAGATCAAGGACAAAGAGACCGGCGAAGTGGTTGACGCAAAGTACGTATTCGGCTTTGCCAAACACATGCGTGACGCATTGCCCAACGCTTCGTTCATCGGATTCACGGGCACTCCGATCGACAAGGAAGACAAGGACACTCGCGGAGTCTTCGGCGACTACGTCAGTATCTACGACATTCAAGACGCCGTTGATGACGGAGCCACCGTTCCGATCTACTACGAAAGCCGATTGGTCAAAATCGATATCAACCGAGCGGCAATCGACGAGCTGAACAAGCACGTCGAAGAGGTCATCGAAGACGAAGAAGACGTTGAGGCTCGCGAAAAAACCAAGAGTCGATGGACCCAACTCCGAGAGTTAGTTGGTGCGAAGGAAAGGCTCGCGGAAATCGCTGCAGACGTGGTGGCTCATTTTGAAAAGCGTACCGCGTCGGTCGAAGGCAAGGCGATGTTCGTGGGAATGAGCCGTCAGATCTGCGTGGACCTGTTCGCCGAAATCATCAAGTTGCGACCCGAATGGGAAGGCACGAAGATCACGAACGACGAAGGAAAAGAGGTTGGATACAACCATGAAGACGGTGCCATTCGAATCATCATGACCGGTTCCGCAACGGACAAATCGGACATCCAGCAACACGTTTACACTGGTCGTGCCAAGAAACGGCTTGAAAAGCGATTCAAAGACCCGAATGACCCGCTGAAGGTCGTCATTGTCCGCGACATGTGGCTGACCGGTTTCGACGCGCCCTGCTGCCACACGATGTATGTCGATAAGCCGATGTCGGGGCATAACCTGATGCAGGCGATCGCGCGAGTGAATCGCGTCTTCAAGGACAAACCGGGCGGTCTGGTCGTGGACTACATCGGCATCGGTTCCGAGTTGAAAGCAGCACTCAAAACCTACACGGATGCCAAGGGCAAGGGGCAACCAACGCTTAAAGCCGAGGAAGCGTTACGAGTACTCCACGAGAAAATGGATGCTGTTCGCGGATTGTTTCACGGCTTCGATTACTCGGGCTACCGCGACAACGCTCTGGTTTTGTTGCCACCTGCCGCCAATCACATCCTTGGACTTGAGAAGCAAAACGACAAGACCGGCAAGCAGCGATTCCTCGATATCATGGCGTCGATCAGTAAGGCTTACTCGCTGTGCAGCACGCTCGACGAAGCTAAGCCGTATCATCTGGAGATCGCCTTCTTATCCGCCGTTCGCGCGGCGATCGTCAAGAACACGACGGTTGACCAAAAACTGGTTCAGGATCAGAAGAACTCAGCGATGAAGCAGATCCTCGACAACGCCGTTGTTTCCGAGGGTGTGGTCGACGTCTTCTCGCTGGCCAACCTCGACAAACCGAACATTGGCTTGCTGTCGGACGAGTTTCTCGAAGACGTCCGTAACATGCCACTCAAGAATCTCGCTGTGGAACTGCTCGAGAAGCTGTTGCGAGACGAGATCCGCAGCCGCAGTGCCCGCAATGTCGTTCAGGAGAAAGCCTATACGGATCGACTGATCGCGACCCTTCGCAAGTATCACAACCGTAGTATCGAAACGGCGCAGGTGATCGAAGAGCTGATCGCCATGGCAAAGGATTTTCAGGCACGACTCAAACGCGATGAAGAGCTGGGACTTAGCGGTGATGAGGTCGCCTTCTACGACGCGTTAGCGAACAACGAGAGCGCGGTTCGTGAGCTTGGCGATGAGATACTCAAGAAGATCGCTGTAGAGATTACTGAGAAGCTAAAGGCCAGCACCACGGTTGACTGGCGAGAACGCGATAGCGTCCGTGCCAGGCTTCGCAACCTCGTGCGAGTATTGCTCCGTCGATATAAGTATCCGCCAGAGGATGCACCAGCAGCAATCGAATTGGTGATGAAGCAAGCAGAAGCTTTGGCCGAGGGCTGGTCGAGGGAAGAACTCTAGACGAACCGGCCTAGTCGGTCGAACACAGATAAATCAATCATGAGCGCAATTACCCCGCATTACCGAACTGTTCAGCAGCTGCTGCAAAGCCAATCGTTCTCCATCGATGAGTACCAGCGTGAATACAAATGGGAAAAGGAGAATATTGATGAGCTCCTGTCCGATTTGCTCGGCAAGTTCAGCAACTCCTATAAGCCGGACCACAGCACCAAGGAGGTTAGCAAATATGGCGAGTACTTCTTGGGTTCGATCATTGTCTCGAAACGAAACGGCAAGAGTTATCTGGTCGATGGACAACAGCGTGTCACTTCGCTGACACTATTGCTCATCTGTCTATACCGAATCGCCGAGGAACAGAACCTACCAGTCCTGCAAACGATTGCGCCACTTATCTACAGCGACAATCTTGGCGAACCCAAGTTCAACCTCGACATACCGGAGCGACTACCGGTAATCGAAGCGCTGTTCAACGGTCACGATTTCAGCGCCGATGGCAAGGACGAATCGATTCAAACGATGTACGCCCGCTATGGCGACATCGAGCAGAACGGCTTCATTGATGAGCTCGAAGACGGCATCAATCACTTTATCTATTGGCTGTTGACACGTGTTGGCCTGATCGAGATCGCAACTGACAACGACAGCTACGCCTACGCGATCTTCGAGACAATGAACGATCGCGGAAAGGCTCTCAGTCCGGTGGACATGCTAAAAGCATATCTGCTTGCTCCCGTCGAAGATTCGGACAAACGACGAACCGCGAATCAGGTTTGGAAGCAAAACGTCCTAAACTTAATTTCATGGGGTGTAGAGAAAGAATCTGAGCGGGACATCAACTGTATCAAGGCTTGGCTTCGGGCTCAGCATGCAGAGTCGATCCGTGACCGAAAAGCAGGTGCCAGCGATAAGGACTGGGAGCTGATCGGCAACGCCTTTCACCGCTGGGTTCGGGAACACCATCAGTCACTCGGGCTCGGTTCCGAAGCCAAAAATGTTGGCTTTATTACCGAGGCGTTTCCCTTTTTTGCGAAGGCCTATCTTCGGATTCTCGCTGCGAGTCGGACGATGACCAAAGGATTGGAGCCGATCTACTACAACGCCCATAACGACTTCACGTGGCAGAACACCGTGCTGCTTGCTCCGCTGAAGCTGACTGATGATGAGGACACGGTTCGCTTGAAGCTTGCTGCGACAGCGACTTATCTAGACATTTGGCTGATGCGTCGCGTCGTGAATTACGTTCGCGTTGGATACTCCAGTGTTTCATACGCGATGTTCATCTTGTGCCGCGATATACGTCGCAAACCGCTACCCGACCTATTGAATATCCTGCGCAAGAAACTTGACGAGGATGACGTTTCCTTTGAAGGTCATAAGCAGAAGCCTCAACGAAAGGGGCTTTCAGACCTTCGTTTGAATCAATTCAGCCGAAGGTACATTTACCATCTGCTGGCTCGCGTCACGGCTTTTGTCGAACAGAACTCAGGACGAACCGAATCTTTCGACAAACTCGTGGATCGGAAGGTCAAAAACCCGTTCGACATCGAGCACATTTTGCCTGACAGCTACGCAGCTGTTGAGGACGACTTTGATAGCGAAGCTGACTTCGACGAATGGCGAAATCATATCGGCTCACTCTTGCTCTTGCCTGCTGACGTTAACCGAAGTCTGCAAGACAAACCGTACGACCAAAAAGTCGCACACTATGGCAAGCAGAATTTCTATGCAGCCAGCTTGAACGCAGACGCTTACGATCACCAACCGAAATTCCGCCAGTTCTACGAGGCCAATGGCCTGCCCTTCGAGTTGCTTTCCAGATTCGGGAAAGACGAACAACGCAAACGTCAAACCTTGCTCACGAAACTTGTGGAAATGATCTGGTCGCCCGACAGGTTAAATCAGCTCGCTTGACTGCCGAGTAGGAAATGCACAGAGGAGACAAAGTAATTAAAAGACGACCGTATTACCTCGACGCGATTCGCCTGTTGTTCATCATGACAACAGGAGGTGAAACGCCGCTGAAGAAGATTGCTGGCGAGGACCGCGTCTTCTCTGGTAATACGCGTCTGTACGCTTACGACTTCTGGATGCGATACCCAGACTATCTAGCTGATGAGCTGATTGAGAGATTCGACAAAACGGGTGATCTTGACCTTCTCGCGAAAGCTGAAGCAATCTTTGTCGACGAAGAGCCGGACTTGCGTCGCATCCCCATGATTCGTTTTCGTTTCGGGGCTTACGAACGCATTGACGACGCCTTGGCAATTCTGACTTCACGGAAGCTGATCGGAATTGGTGGTCGGAAGACCGTCGACAAGGTTCAGGAAACGGATTTCCTGGTATTTCCCAAAGCCGTCAAGCTGTGTGCCGATATCGTCGCGCAAGAGCCGGTTCTCGAGTGGTATCCCAAACGCGCCGCGTTGGTGGATTTGATCGCAGATGGCCGGCCAGGTTCAGCATTGAAAGCACGCCAGTACGAACGCATTCAATATGCATCGACACCACTCGGTGCCGTGATCCCTTCGATTGACGACGAGGTCCGATCGCGGTTGGAAGATCGTCTAAAACGCCCCATCGCCGAGACCGCTTAAATGAAACCGAAAGCCGAAAAGAAGCAATGGTTCGATGCAATTTGTGAGCGCGCGGGAATGTCGACAGACGAGGTCGAGCAAGTGCTATCAGATTATCGGATCAAACCATCGCCGGTCGTTCCGAGTCCAAAGCAATTGCAAATCTCAGCTATCCGTTTTTCTGGCGACAAAGGCACCGAAGACGACCCCAATCCATTTGGTTTCGAATGGTCTGAATTGCATTCTGGACTTTGGGCATTACTAACAGACAGGAATTTTCGCGGCAAAACGACCGTCGTGGAAGTGTTGAGATGGGCGTTGCGGGGCGAGCCCTCTGATACATTACAAACTGATGTCCGATCTTGGATCCGAGAACTTCAGGTAGCCTTTCAGCTCGATGACGTATCATATGAACTTGAAGTCACCTGTGGCGAGTCAGTGTCCGGCGGTCTCTACCGTTATTCGACTTCCGGTAAACGGAGGCGAGTTGCTGGATTCCATGATGAGAATGAGTTCAGGGCCGTTGTAGAAGACTTTTTCATGCGCGCGTTTAGCATGGAAGACGTGGCCGTCTATCGGAAGTTGGATACGGTTCGTGGACGCACCGTCTTGCACGGATGGCAAGCGATTAGCGGCGCCATGTTCATCGGAACCAACTACGAGACGCTGATCGGCGAATTGCCTTTTAGCTCTGGCTTGCCAATTCGTTTGATGCAGATGTACTTGGGTTTGCCGTGGATCTCGACACTGAGCGCGGCAAAATCTGCCGTTTCTGAATTGTCACGCAAACAAGCTGTTATGTCCAAGCTCCAAGACGATGCGAAAGCGGAATCGGAGACGAGACTTAAAAAACTGAACGCTGAACTCAGTGAAAAAAAGAGCGAACGAGATAAGCTTCCAGATGTTTCAGCGTTACTAAAGAATGTTAAAAGTGCGAGCAGCACGCTTCGACGCCTGAATGAAGAAGACCTCAGGCTGTCCAAGGAAATTCGCAAAGCAAACGGCAATGTTGATGCTGTGAAAGCCGCGTACGCTGATGACCGTCGCGAACTGCAGACGCACGTCGAATCGCAGGCGGCATCCACTATCTTTCGGGTTTTGGATCCAACAAATTGCCCTCGCTGTGAAAAGTCCATTTCGGCAAAACGAAAGACAGACGAGCAGAAAAACAATTGCTGCTCAGTTTGCGGCGAGGCCATCCGCTCAGACGTTTCAGAGGAAGAAGTCAGGCGTGAACTGACCAACCGAATGAATGCATCGAAACAAGCCAAACATGAGGCGTCTCAAGTCTTGAAAGATCTTGAAAGTAGACGAGAGACGCTTGCGGAAGAATTGAAGAACGCAACGAAGGAGCAAGCGAAACTCGCCAGGCAAGTCGCAAAACCTGGCCGACGAAATGCACTCGATGTTGAAATCGCGGTTCTCGAAACCCGCATTGACGAGGTGAGCTCCGCACTTCCAAAAACTGACGAAGAACCACCTGAGCTGAGGATTCTCAACGCGGTTGTAGTCGAAACAGACAAACGCTTGAAGGAGAGGCAAGTCGAGCTACTCGAGAAAATTTCGGACGGCATTCTTGCGTTTGCACAGCGATTTGGGATGTCAGGGCTCACGTCCGTTAAGCTACTTGGTAACTTGAGCCTCAGCTTGACAAAGAGTGGTGAAAGCACGAGTTACAGCTACGTGACGCCGGGAGAAAAGCTTCGCCTCAAAGTTGCAACTGTTCTCGCGATGATTCAGGTCGGAACAAAGATGGGCGTTGGACGGTATCCAGGAATGCTGGTCATCGATTCACCAGGCGCTCAAGAGGTTGCTTCTGAAGATCTGGAGCAATTGATTCTAGGACTCTCAGAAGTAGCGGCAGAGCTTGAGCACTTGCAAGTATTTGTGGCGTCAATTGCTTCCGAGCCGATTTTAAAGCACGTTCCGAGCGTGAGGCAGAAGCGTGCCAAAGGCGACGACTATCTCTGGTAGTGGGAGGTGGAAGATGCACGCCATTGAACAGAGAATGGTCGACTTACTCAGTTCAGATGTCGATACCACCATGAACAATCTCGGTGGTCTATCTGGTCTGTTAGCAGCCGAGGCAGAGATCAGCAAGTCGCCGCTGATTCCTGATTTTCTCGAAGTCCTGGCGCGGGACCGCGATGACCGTACAAGTTCTGAACGTCGGGCTTTAATCTCTCGGCTCATTTTGGCCTGCACTGACGGACCCTCTTTGCACGACATTGTAAACGTCCTTGACCAGGCAATTGAGCCAACAGGTTACGAAGGAGGTTTGCTTTTCAATACTTATCGAAAGGCGTGCGAGAACGAGGAGCTTGAGCCGATCGGTCGTGCCGCGATGCTAGATGGTTGCTTGCGATTGACGATCGGAGAACCGCTACGCAGGTTCGACCTAATCGCTATGCTTGTACGAATCAAGATCGACACGGATGGTGAATTTGCACGCTGGCTGGCTAAGATCATCGGGATTGTCCATTCTCACTGGCCAGAACCTGAGTTACGTCGACGACTTGAAGAGCTCCAAGGATACGAATCAGCGGCCAGCGAGGCATGTTTTGAACTCGGCATGTCGAGTTTGGCGGGTGCGATCTCAGCCGACGATCCTGGCGATGCGAATGCGGCCTTGATGCAGGCAGAGGAGTTCTTTCGTCAGGCTTCGAAAAACTCAATGGGCAAGCCTGATGCGGATTTGTTCTTACTGTGTTGCCGCATGCTACGGGAATTTTCAACAGGCGAGCTCACCGATACTGCGCAGGAGCTTGCTACTAAAATCTCGGTTGCCCTAACGAGCCTACTCGCATATCACCGCAGCGAAGAAGATCCGACATGGCTGGTTTCGAGAACAGCGGAAGTGTTTCTCTGGCAAGATATGTCTGATCGATTGCGAGCTCTCGACAACGAACTTGTCGCACCAGCTTGGTACGAACCCGCCGTTGTTGTTGGGCGTTATCTTCTTCCTGTCTACCGTGCAACCCGTTCGCTTCTTCGCCGGCAAGAGTCCGGAGGCATCGAAACGCTCTTGCAGCCTCGAATAATTGGGGCGGTTGCGGCTACACCAGCGTTCCTGCACGGAATTCGCGAATGGTTGCGTCGAAGTCAAGACTCCCAATTTGCCGCAGCCGCCGCTGAGTTGATCGGGAAGACGAGCCAATTTGCTGCCGAGTCAAAAACAAGAAGCATATTCATGGGGAAGGCTCGTCGGCAATCTGCTCAAGAAGTAATCAAAACCTTGCGTCTTGGAGCGCACACGGAAGCCCTCCTCGCAAGCGCGGTTAGTGACCTATTTTCAACACATCTCGCAACTATGAGTGATGTTGAGTTCAGCGTCATTCTAGAATGCTTGGAATCTGTCAAAGAGCATCCCGACTACCAACAGTCCGCGGACACAAGACGCCTCTTTAATGCCATGCTGTTCTGGACAGTCCACTTTGCTCGCACTCGGCTCGACATGACGGTCAAAGACGAGCCTGCGGTCAAGTACCTTTTTCGACAGCCAAACGGAAAGAAGCCACTAGAGTCAGCTCTTCAACTCGATTACATCTCGCTTTTGCGTCCGTTCATGGCCGGCACTGACGTTGAGGTCATGAATATCGGTTCTGGACGAGCAGACGTTTGCGTATCGCTTGCTGGCGAGCGAATGATCACTGAGGTAAAGCGAGAAGATAGAGATTGTTCCTTCGACTCATTGAACAAGGCCTACTCGTCGCAAACATTCGAGTATCAGAACACGGCTTCAAGACTCGGCTTCCTACTTGTGCTGGATCAAACTGATCGCGACGGAAAAGGTATCCACCTGACTGATTGCATTAAGCCCATTTCCGTTGTCCCGAACGGTGAAACCGTGTCGCGTTTCGTCGTAGTGGTTAAGATCCCAGGCGAACGGCTCAATCCAAGCGAACAAACTAAACTGTCTAAGAGCACGAGAAAGCGACGAATCAACGTCAACGGCAAACGTGCTCAATCAGATAAATAGTAGCGGGCACGTAAACGCCGGCCGTTTGGAACACTGGCCGCTTAGCCAACTGAACCCTGAGAGGAACTTCCGGCAGAATATCTTCCAGGCTTCAGGCTTGGGTAGATTTTGAAGATTTCCTCTCGAGAGGCTCCAGCCGCCAACGTATCGAGCATCGAAGTGACGGTCACTGACGTCGACGGAGCTTGCTCGTTTTAGTCGGCGGAGACGCCCGCGAGAGCAGGTGACCCGATTTCCCCCGATCGGCTTTGTGGTTTGGCGTGTAAACCGAGACCGACATGTCAAACAGAGACTCAGAGAGTTCTCGGGGTTGTCTCAGGGGTGCGGGGCGAACCAGGGTGGTTGGATTCGGCAGCCCGGACTCTCTCTGCGAAAGTTGGAACTCGGGATTTTGGCGTCGCGGTGGCGAAAGACCGCGAAAAAGGGGGCGGAAACGAGAAACGCCCGCGGGTCATGCTGGACCGACGGGCGTTAACTGGTTCGCGAGAGTTTTCGCTTTTTTAAATTCAGCTCCCCCGGCAGGACTCGAACCTGCGACAAGGCGGTTAACAGCCGCCTGCTCTACCAACTGAGCTACAGGGGATTGGTTTGCCCGGCCGGGTTGCCTTGGTGGGCGATCGGCCGGGGCCGCCGGGCGTTTTCTCCCGGTGGGTCGCGAAGTTTAGTTTCTCGACTTTTCACTGACAAGATCTCTTGCCTGAGTCTCCCAAAATCGTTGGCAGGTTCGGTTTTTGCCCGGTTTTGACGGCCTTTCCTTTTAAAACAGCCACCCGAGTAGGCCCCGATTCGCCGAATTGCTTCCCCCGACGGGCTTGGGCGGCATGGATCAGATCCCCCGCCCCGGACTCGCGGGGCGCTCTTGAGCCCCACATCGGCATCCAGTCTGGGGCGGTGGCGAGCGCGAGTTCTGTTGACGTGGTGGGGTGATTTGGACTATTTGGGGTGAATGAATAAGACAATCTTCTTTTCGGTCGGTGAACCCAGTGGCGATCAGCATGCGGCGCGGTTGATTCGGGCGCTGAAGGCCCGCGAACCGGAACTGCAGGTGCGTGGCTTTGGTGGCCAGGAGATGCGCCGGGCCGGTTGCACCGTGGACCTCGACTTAACCGAGCACGCCGTCGTTGGGATTCTGGAGGTCCTGCCCAAGCTTCGCGAATTCTTCCGCTTCGCCGATCAGGCCGAGGCGATTTTCGCCGCCGGGGGCGTGGACGCGGTCGTGCTGGTGGATTTCCCCGGGTTCAACTGGCACATCGCCAAGCGGGCGAAGAAGCACGGCATCCCGGTGATCTATTTCTGCCCGCCCCAATTGTGGGCCTGGGGCGCCTGGCGGGTTAAAAAAATGAAGGCGACGGTCGATCATGTGTTGGCCGTGCTGCCGATCGAGGAACAGTTTTTCAGCGGCCACGGGATCCCCACCAGCTTCGTCGGTCACCCGTTTTTCGACGCCGTCAGCGAATCGCAGCTCGACGCAGGGTTGATGCAGACCCTGACGGCGGCGGCCCCCCAAGCCCAAACGGTGGCCGTATTGCCGGGCTCGCGGACTCATGAAGTCCATCGAAATTGGCCGGTGATGCTCGATGCGATCGCCGAGTTGTCGGCGACCAATCCGCTGGCTCGGTTTGCCGTCGCCGCGTATCGCGAAAAGCATTTCGAGTTTTGCAAAGCAACAGCGGCTGCCCAAACCGCGGAATCAGGCAGGCCGCTGCCGATCGATTTCTATTTGGGAGCGACCAGCGAGGTCATCGAACATGCCGCCTGTGCGATGATGGTCAGCGGGTCGGTCAGTTTGGAGTTGATGGCCCGGCAAACCCCCGCCGCGGTGATCTATCGCGTCGGCCGATTCCTGTATGCGTTTGGAAAATGCGTCGTCAAAGTCGACAGCATGACGCTGCCGAATTTGATGCCGGAAGCCTCGTGGTCAGTTGATTTAGTCGATGTTCCGAATCCGACGCGATCATGTCAGCCGGACGCGCCAGCGAGTGGCGGCGTGAGGCCCCTTGCTGACGCGTGCGGGCTTAAACAAACAGGCCGCTCGGCGCGGGGAAGCAGCACCGAGCGCGTCTTCCCCGAAATCGTCTCGGTCGGCAACCCTGCCAAGGCGAGGGATTTTTTGGTGGCGACGGTCGGCCGAATGATGAACGACACCGATTATCTGGCAATGAAACGTCGACAGTTGGCAGGATTGCAAGATCGGTACGCCAAGCCGGGGGCGAGCGACCGCGCCGCGGCGAAGATTCTGGAGCTGTTGCCACAGGGTGCCGCAACCGAGTTAACGAAGCGGGCGGCGTAGGGCTGATTTGCGGTGTGGATGACAGGCTGGAAGGCTCTTGCGCGGTGGTGGGCGTAGTTTTTTGTGAATAATTGGGAGTTGTGGGCAAACCGGTTGCCGCTGGAAACCGTACTGTTTCGACTGTGACTCTCGTTCCGGCCGGGCCAGCCGGCCTGTTGATTCAATCGATGCGTCCCAATCAGCGCGAGCGTGTTCGCCCGAATGCGAAATCGAGGGGCGACCAGCTGCCCCTTGCTGACGCATGCGGGCTTCCATCAACAGGCCGGCCGGTCTCCGGGTCTTGCCGAATTTCCCCACCGCATTGATCTTTTCAACCTGATGACGACTGAAACGACTCCACCGCGTACCCTCGGTGCTGTGATGAGCAGCGAGGCGGGCTATGAAGCCGATGTTGATGATGCTCCGCTGAGAATCTCCGGTTTCGTCGCGCTGTTGTTGTCGCTGTTGAGCGGGTTCACGATCGTGGCGTTACCGATGGTCGGGTTTGCGATCGCGGCGGTGTTGTTCGGCATCTTCGCGCTGCGGAAAAGCGATTCGCAGTCCCTGCCGGTTGGCACGACCGCGGCGCGGATCGGGATCGTGTTGGCCGTGCTGTTTGGCACCTGGGGTGTCGGCCGTTACTCGCTCAAGCGGAACACGTTGGGCGACCAGGCCGAATACTTTGCACGCCAGTTCGTGCGGGTGGCCAGCAGCGGAAACGAGATCTACGCCAAAGAGCTTCAAAAGAGTTACGTCAATCGTTACTTGAAGACGATGCCGCTGGAGGAAACCTACGAGTTGGAGCGGTTGAAGAGGGAACGTCAAATGAAGGAAGCCCGGGAGCGTGGCGAAGAGGTTTCGCCTCCGGGAGACGAGGACAGTTCCACGGTCACCGATCTGGTCAAGTATCCGGTCGACCACGAATGGGTGTTGTGGCGTCCGGTGCGCGTCTTCAGCCATTACGGTCGCCAGAAGGCGGAAGTGGTCTTGGCGGCCGATCGCTCAGAAAAAGGGTACAAGCTGCGGATCGTGTTAGAGTACTTGGTCCACAAGGAACGCGGCACGGCGGAGTGGTACGTCGAAACGTGTTTGCCGTACCGTGACCGGATCGTGGCCGAATCGGTGCTGTAGCGAACGCCGTCGAGTCGTTTGACGAAGTCGGCATGGGCTGCCCCGAAGTGACAGTCTGGAAGCCGATCCCACTGGTTAGCGGAAATCGCGGGTGCGGAGTTGCAGGCCGCTGACTTGGGAGGAAAGATCGGTGATGCGGCCGGTGATGACGTGGATGACGCCGCTGCGGTTTTCCAGTTTTCCGTCGACGAGCCAGGCGTTGCTGGTCTTGGCGACTTTGAAAAATCGCTGCCAGACCTTGGGAAAAATCACCAGGTTGATCGCCCCGGTTTCGTCTTCCAACGTGACGAAGGTGATGCCTTTGGCGGTGCTGGGCCGTTGTCGCATCAACACCAATCCGGCGACGCGGACGTGGCGGCCATCGCGAAGTTCGGGAAGTCGTGCGGAGGTCACGCAGCGGAGCCGATCGAGTTCGTCGCGGGCGAATGACATCGGATGGGCCTTCAGACTTAATCCAGTCGTGTTGTAATCCGCGTAGACTTCTTCCAGCGGTGACATCGGAACCAGGTCTTCGGGCAGTTCGTCATCGTCATCCACGGCATCCAACAGCGGCGCCTCGCCGGGCTTGTTGGATTGACCGAGTGATTGCCAGATGGCGGCGCGGCGGTTACCGGCGATGCTCGACAAGGCATCGGCATCGGCGAGCAGTGAGATCACCGCCTGGCCGATCCCGGCGCGTCTGGCAAGATCGGCGACATCGCGAAACGGCCCGGATTGCTGCCGCGCCGCGACGAGCGTTTCGGCCGCATCGGCGCGCAACCCGCTCACGGTTCCCAGCCCCAAGCGGATTGCCGGGCCGCTGCGGTTGGGATCGGGCTCAAGCGTCGATTCCCAATCGCTTTGGTTGACGTCAACCGAGCGAACTTGCACGCCGTGCTGCTTGGCATCGTTGATCAACTGTGCCGGTGCATAAAACCCCAGCGGCTGGCTGTTGAGCAGTGCGCAGCAGAAGGCGGCTGGATAATGACATTTCAGGTAACACGAGGCGTAGACCAGCAGCGCGAAACTGGCGGCATGTGATTCGGGGAAACCGTATTCGCCGAAGCCGCGAATCTGGTTGAACACCTGCTCGGCAAACTTGCCCGTCAAACCGTTGGCCTTCATTCCGTCGAGCAGCTTGATCCGGAACTTGTCGATCACGCCGGGGCGCCGCCAGGCGGCCATCGCGCGGCGCAGCTGGTCGGCTTCGCCGGGGGTGAATCCCGCCGCAACGACGGCCAACCGCATCGCTTGTTCCTGAAAGATCGGGACGCCGAGTGTTCGTTTCAAGACGTCACGGATCGCGTCGTTGGGGTAAACGACGGCATCGGGATTGTCACGGGCTTTCAAGAACGGGTGAACCATGTCGCCTTGAATCGGGCCTGGCCGCACGATCGCAACTTCGATCACCAAGTCATAAAAGCAACGTGGTCGCAAACGCGGCAACATGCTCATCTGGGCGCGGCTTTCGATCTGGAAGACGCCCATCGTGTCGGCTCGACAGATCATGTCGTAAGTCGTTTTGTCGCCGTGTGGCAACGTGGAAAGCGACCAGGTCTCGCCATAGTGATCGGCCACCAAGTCAAAACAACGATGGATCGCGGACAGCATCCCGAGGGCGAGCACGTCGACTTTGAGGATCCCCAATTCATCCAGATCGTCCTTATCCCACTGGATCACCGTTCGCCCGGCCATGGCGGCATTTTCGATCGGGCACAATTCACACAGTCGACCGGCCGACATCACCATGCCCCCGACGTGCTGGGAGAGATGACGAGGGAACCCGACCAAGGTGCGGACGAGATAGCCGAATCGCTGTCCGATCGGAGATTCCGGGTCCAGGCCGCATTCGGCCATCCCGGTCGGCAACGCATCGTCGCTGTGATAGCTGCCGGCGATCTTGGACAGCGAATCGATCAGATCGGCCGACAATCCGAGTGCTTTGCCGACTTCGCGAATCGCGCTCTTGCTGCGGTAGGTCGTGACGGTGGCCGTCATCCCCGCCCGGTCGCGGCCGTATTTTTCGTACAGGTACTGCAGCACCTCTTCGCGCCGTTGGTGTTCAAAGTCGACATCGATGTCGGGTGCTTCGTTGCGTTCGCGGCTGATGAATCGCTCGAACAGCAAGTCGGTTTGACTGGGGTCGACGTTGGTGATTCCCAAGCAATAACACACCGTTGAATTGGCGGCGCTGCCGCGGCCCTGGCACAAAATGTCTCGACTGCGGGCGAAGCGAACCATGTCCCAGACGGTCAAAAAATAGGCTTCGTAACGCAGCTCCGCGATCAGTTCGAATTCGTGCTTGAGCAGTTCGATGACGCGGTCGGGCACCGCGCCGGGCCAACGCTGTTTGGCCCCTTCCCAGGTCAGCCGTTTCAGATGCTCCAGCAACGTCATGCCTGGCGGAGCGATCTCTTGCGGATACTCGTACCGCAATTCGTCCAGACTGAACGTGCACCGCTGGGCGATTTGCAGGGTGCGCTCGATGGCTTCGGGAACGTCACGAAACAGTTCCTCGATTTCCGCAAGCGGGCGGAGATGGTGTTGGCTGTTGGCGAAACGCTGTTCGTGCACTTGGTCGATGGTCGTGCCGTTGCGGATCGCGGTCACGCAGTCGTGCATCAACATCCGATCGGCGGTGTGATAGTGCACGTCTCCGGAAGCGACCAGGGGCACCCCGGACTGCAGGGACAGCGTGTGCATTTGCTTGATCGTCGCGCGGTCGTCGACGCCGTGATGAAGCGAACACAGCAAGTACGCCGAGTCACCGAACTGTTGTCGAAACTCATCGCGGAGGAATTCGAGATTCAGCTCGGGGCGTGCTTGGCCCGGATCGTTGTCCGCCGCAGCGGAATTGTCGCCGCAGGCTAGTTCGCTAGGCGAGGAAAACGCTCCGGCGATCAAGCCTTCGCTGAGTTCGACGATATCGGACCAGCTCAACTCGCACTGTCCTTTCTCGCACCTCAGACGACCGCGCGAAAGCAGCTGGCAGAGGCGTCCATAGGCGGACCGATCGGTCGGCCAGAGGACCATCGACGGCGCATCGATCGGGTGAACTTCGGCACCGACGATGTACTTGAAATCCAGGTCCCGCGCGGCACCGAATCCACGCACCACACCGGCGAGGGTTTCCGAATCGGTCAGCGCGAGGGCGTCATACCCCAGTTCGGCCGCCCGGGTGACGAGTTCGTCGGGGTGCGAGGCCCCGCACAGGAACGAAAAATTGCTTTTGCAGTGGAGTTCGACGTATCGCATGACGCAACGGTAGACGCCCGGCGGCGTTGGGGCAACGACCGGGTCGGCCCGGAGACGGCGTCGGCATCGTGGTGAATGGGGATCGTTGCGAAAGGGTTCTCAATGGCGGAATGACGGAATGATTTGAAGTGGCAGAATGATTCGGGGCAGAATGATGTTCTGACCGCTCGGATCGCGGAGCCAGAATCAGACAACTCCCCCCATCATTCTGCCATCCCCATCATTCTGCCATCCCCATCATTCTGCCATCCCCATCATTCTGCCATCCCCATCATTCTGCCATCCCCATCATTCTGCCATCCCCATCATTCTGCCATCCCCATCATTCTGCCATCCCCACCGTTTGCCACCCCCGTCATTCTGCCACCCCCGTCATTCTGCCACCCCCGTCATTCTGCCACCCCCGTCATTCTGCC
>WCIL01000033.1:0-119652 GCA_033042175.1 Phycisphaera sp. RhM | reverse complement strand
GGTCAGCTCGACGATTGGGACTAAGTCGTAACAAGGTAGCCGTAGGGGAACCTGCGGCTGGATCACCTCCTTTCTAAGGATTCTTAGAAATATGGGAGTCTCGGTGACGAGGCTTCTGAATCCGTGGAAGTGATCTCGCAAGTGTCTGTAAAGGCACCGAGAACTCAACAGGGAAGCTTGCTTCCATTTCACCACCAAAAAATCACGAAGACCCGCGTTGGACTGTCGCCAGCCAACGCGGGTTTTTTCGTGCGCGCTCCGGGGGAGCGGTTAGCGGTTAGCGGGCGGCGAGTCGGGGGGTAAGTGGGACCAATGGGACCTAGGTGACGCATGTGTCCTATCTGTCGCGTTGGTCCTATTTTCAGCCCGCCCGGGGGACAGACCCCGGGTGATCGGGGACAGACCCCGGGTGATTGGGGACAGACCCCGGGTGATTGGGGACAGACCCCGGGTGATTGGGGACAGACCCCGGGTGATTGGGGACAGACCCCGGTGGGTTGGGAGAAATGGGACCAAGAGCACCTAGGCGACGCATGTGTCCTATCCGTCGCATTGGTCCTATTTTTTCAATGCCCGCGTGGAGACAGGCCCCGGACGGTGGTGTGGGGACAGATCCCGGACGGTGGTGTGGCTGATGATTTGCGATCGTTGGATTCGACAATCGAGTTTATCGATTAGGCAAGCATTAACGATTAGTTGGCTGGTGACCGATAAATGGATTTGAGGAAGTTGTGTACGTACAACTCATTTCCTATGTCGATGACGCTGAGTCTGCAAAATGTCGCTTCTATCGCTGCTGCGAAACCCTTGGACTGCCGCTGTTTCTGGCTGTATTTGGATCACTTTCGCGTCTGCCCTCGAACCACTACCCGCTGCCGAGGGGCGTTCAGCTGCGGAATCAAAGATCGTCTCGAAGTTGGAAGCGGATTCGCCGCTGATGACCTGGCGGCCCGTCACGACGGGCAAGGCCGATGCCAGACGAAAAAGTGAACCATCTCCCCGGAACCACCAGCGCCAACCGGTCGCCACGGTATCGCACGAATATCTCCCTGGCGAAACGTTCAACGCCCACTGTGACACGCTCGGCTGTGACACGCTCGGCTGTGACAGCATGGGCGTGATGAGCCGTCAACGGACCTCATTTTCGATCCACACCGAGTACTTGCTGTGGTCACTCGATGCGGTCGAGCTACCCGCCTTGGTCACAACCAGCCCCGCCGGGACGACTCTGGAAGACACGGGGCGTTTGGATCAATCCGGGACATCGATCTTGTTTGGCGGAACCGGGGTCGGAGACGAATTGCGTTCGGGCGCCCGTGTCACGTTGAGCTGGGGCAACAATCCATGTGGCGACGGGTTTGAATTGAGCGGCCTGGGTATCTTCGAGGACAGCGAGAGCTTTCGCGACGGCCGCGCCTTGTTGGCCCGCCCCGTCTTTGACACCGGTTCGAACGGCGAAAGCGCGATGCTGATCGCCCATCCGGATTTCTTGACCGGCAGCGTTTCCGTACAGGTCGACAGTGAGTTGTACGCCTTTGACGCCCTGCGTCGTCAACGACTTTGCACCTCGTCGTGCGATCAGCTGGATCTGTTGGTCGGTTACCGGCATGGACGCCTCGATGAATCGCTGCGGATCGACCAAGTCGGCGCATTCACTGCCGCCCAGGGGCAAATCATTTCGGGAACGACCCAAGCCCTGTTCGACGATTTTCAGGCTGAAAACCGATTCCATGGAGCTCAGATCGGACTGCATTACCTGCGCCGATGCCGCAGCTCCTCGACCTTTAACGCGATGGCCAAACTCGGCTTCGGAGTCAATCAGGCCAAGGCGCGGATCAACGGTCAAGCCACCAACACTGTTCCCGGCGCTGGTTCGAGCACCTTCACCGGCGGGCTGCTGGCTCAATCGACCAACATCGGCAGCTATGATGAATCGGAATTCAGTGTGATCCCTGAGTTGGGTGTGATGTTCACGACGCGTTTGGATCGCTACATCGATTTGTCGATCGGCTACAACGTGATCATCTGGTCCAACACGTTGCGTGTTGCAGACATGATCGATCGCAACGTCTCGCAGTTCCCTCCGGAGGTCCCGTCGGGAACGCTTGACCCTTCGTTCCAATTCGAAACCGACACCTTCATCGCTCACGGTTTGAGCTTTGGTGCCCTGGTTTCGTTCTAGTGGCGCTGGCAGCTTACGCGGCCGGAAACGCAAGCTGGAAGCTTACGCTGTTGGAAACGCAAGCTCCAGCTTACGCTGTCGGGATCGCAAGCTGGAAGCTTACGCCACTTTTCTCGATGGTGGTTAGGACGATTGGACGGTGATCGTCAGCACCTGCTCGACCGTTAATCCGTAGCGATCTTGGGCGAGCACACGGATGCTGAAGGAGCTGGGCGATCCGGAATCGATAGGCACCGCAGACTTCAGTTGATCGCCGTCGATCGTGAACGAGGCGTTGTCGGTATCACCCGATCCGGCGACCAAGCTGAAGCTATGGACGTCGGTCGAATTGGAATCGGTCGCCGTCAACGTTCCGACGACGGTGCCCGATGGATCGCCGTCGTTGAGCGTCGAATTGCTGAGCACGACGGCTGAGGGGGCGACGTTGGCTTCGGTCACGTCGATGCTGAAGACGTGTTCGGTGAACAGGCCTTGGGAATCTTCCGCTCGCACTCGAACCGAATACAGGGATTGGATCGCATCGTCGACCGCTTCGGTGATCACGAGTCGATTGTTCTCGATCGTAAAGTCGGCGTTATCCGCGTCGCCGTCACCGGAGACGAGTGACAGCGTCAGCGTGTCGCCGCTGTCGGGGTCGTCGGCGAACAGGTCTCCGATCACCGTGTCGGCCGGTTGCTCGTCGGCGACCGACGAGAAGCTCAGGCTCAGGTTCTCCGGCGCTTCATTGACGTCGGACACCGAAATGGAGAATGCCTGTTCAAACGATTCACCAGAATTGTCGGTCGTGCGAACACGGATGCTGTACGTCGACTGCGTTTCGAAATCCAGCTCCGTTGCGGTTTGCACGACACCGTCGACGATCGCGAACGAGGCATTGTCGCTGTCTCCGTCGCCGGCAACGAGGTCATAGGAATGTGTGTCGTTGGAGTTGGCGTCGGTTGTCGTCAACGTTCCGACCGAGGTTCCCACCGCCACGTTTTCGGCAACTGTGCTCTGGGAAATCGAAATCGCGGTGGGGGCGGCATTGGGTTCGGTGACGGAGATCGTGAAGGCTTGTTCGACGACCAGACCGCCAGCATCTGTGGCTCGAACGCGAACGCTGTAGGTGCCTTGCTGGAAGAAGTCGGCGTCAAATGCGGTGACCAGTTCCGCGTTCGAGATGGTAAACGAAGCGTTGTCGGTGTCGCCTTCACCGGCGACCAACGAGAAGGTCACCGAATCGCCGGAATCGGGATCGGTGACAGAGAACGTGCCGACCGACGTTCCACTCGGATCGCCGTCATTGATCTCCGTCGAGTCGAGCGTCAGAGCATCGGGTGCTTCGTTGACATCGGACACCGAGATCGTGAACACCTCTTCGACAAACAACCCGAACGGATCGGTGCTGCGAATCCGGACGCTGTAGCTGGACTGGGATTCGAAATCCAGGGTGGTGTTGAGTGTCAGCGTGTCGCCATCGATGGCGAACGACGCGTTGTCGGCATCGCCGGTGCCGGAGACAAGGGTGTAGACAAACACGTCCGAGCTGTTCGCGTCGGTGGTGGTCAACGTTCCGACGGCCGAATCCACGGCAACGTCTTCGGCGATCGACGAATTGCTCAATGCGACCGCGGTCGGGGCGACATTCTCGCTGGTGACGTCGATCGTGAAGGTGTTTTCGATCGACAGCCCATCGGCATCGGTGACCTGAACTCGAATCGAGTAACTGGACTTGGTGCTTTGATCTGCCGCGAAGCCGGTAACCAGCTCGTCACCGGAAATGGTGAAGGACGCGTTGTCATCGTCGCCGGTTCCCGACACCAGGGTGTAGGTCAACGTGTCGCCGCTGTCGGGGTCATCGCTGGAGAGCGTTCCCACGACGGTGCCGCTGGGTTGCCCGTCGGCGACGCTGGAATGACTGAGCGAAACCGCGGAGGCTGATTCGTTGACATTGGTGACGGAAATCACCAGCACCTGCTCGACAGACAGTCCACTCGAATCGGTGCTGCGGACGCGGATGGTGTAGGAATCTTGCGACTCAAAATCGAACGACTCCGCCGTCAGAAGTTGCCCGCCTGATATCGTAAAGGATGCGTTGTCGTCGTCACCGTCGCCGGACACAAACGCGTACGTGTGCGTGTCATTGGGGTTGGAATCGGTGGTTTGCAGGTCACCGACCACGGTCGCGGTCGCACTGTTCTCGGCAACCGTGTCGCTGCTGAGTGTGACTTCCGAGGGTGCCGAATCACCTTGCGTGATCGTAAAGACCTGTTCGACGGTTTCACCGCCGGCATCGGTCGTCCGAACCCGCACGCTATAGCTGGATTGCGAGCTGAAGTCTAACGTCGCGGCGGTCTGCAATTCGTCGCCGGTGATGGAGAACGAGGCGTTGTCATCATCTCCGGTTCCACTGACCAGGGAGTACGTGAACGTCTCGCCGGAATCGACATCGGTGGTGGAAAGTGTACCGACCGTTGTGCCGACCGCCGCGTCGGCCCCGACGGTGGAATTGCTAAGGGTCAGCGCGGTCGGTGTTTCGTTGACGTCCGAAACGGTGATGGTAAACGTCTGGTCGACCGACAATCCACCTGCATCGGTGCTTCGGACGACGACGCTGTAGCTGGATTTTGTTTCAAAGTCCAACGCCGTTGCGACCAGCAGTGAGTTTCCCGAAATGGTAAACGCGGTGCTGGTGGTGCTAGCGTCGATGGAGACGATGCTGTAGGTGTGGGTGTCACCACTGTCGGCATCGGTGGTGGTAAACGTTCCGACGGCTGTTCCGCTGGAAACGTTTTCGTCGACCGTCATGCTGCTGATCGCCAGTGCCGTCGGCGCGGCGTTGGCATGTTCGACGGTCAACGTGATCACCCGTTCGACGAAACGTCCGGTCGAATCGGTGGATCGCACGCGGATCGAGACGGAGTTCTGGGCGGAGGCATCGAAGGTCTGCGCGGTGACGAGCGCGTTGCCGGTGATAGAGAAGGACGCGTTGTCGGTGTCGCCCGTGCCACTGACCAGTGTGTAGGTGTGCGTGTCACCAGAATCGGGGTCGGACGTCGTGAAGGATCCCACGGTGGTGCCGACGGCGGTCGAGTCATCGATGCTGTCGGATGACAAACTGATTCCCGTCGGAGCTTGAGCATCGGGAAGATCGGGGATGTTCGGTGTCGACAGGCCCACGACTCGGCGCAGCACATCGCTGGCATCCAACGGGCTCACTCCGTCGACACCGGACACGTCGCCCAACAGGACCGGATCAATGTTGGGGAACAAGCGAGTCGACGCGGTGGTGCCGGTCGGGTTGGAGAACACGAACCCTGAATCCAGATCCACTCCGACCCGGGCGATCAGTCGAGCGTCTTCGGCGTCGTAGCGTCGGTTCTGATTGACGTCGCCGGGGAACGCCACAACATGCAATGCGTCATCCGCGGCCGCATCGATCGCGCCCGCGTTGACTTCGATGGATGTCATGCGGACCGATTGGCTGGTGCCATAGGGTGCGTCTTCGGGGACCGTGGCGATGATGTCGACCAGATCGGCGGCGCCGGCGGCCAAGGGGGCGAGGCTGAAAAAGGAGATGGTGGCGACGCCGGGGACGGTCAAATTGACGTCGACCTGACTGTTGGCCGGGGCATCGCTGCCCAATTGAACGCCGCTGATGTCCAGCAACGTCGGATCATATTCGATCGTCAACGTCAACGACGTGACGCCTTCGGCATCGCTCAATTGGATCGGCAATCCCGGAGGCAAGTCCTGTCCGCTGCCGGCGGCCGGGACCTGTATCGCTTGCGTTGGGCCGCGGACGAAGTCGGGCAAGCTGACGACCAGCGCCGTTCCGCTGGAGACGGTGAAGGTGTCGACGAAATTTCCACCCGCCACGGAATCACCGTCGCCGTCCAATAATTCGCCGTCAGCCAGATCTTTGAACCCGTCGGTCGCACTGCGCAGCGTCACGGTGTAGGTGTCGGTCGCCAGCGGTCCGCCGCTGGCGATGAACGTCAGCGACGTGCCGTCCATGATCAACGACCCCGCCACGTCTCCGGTCGTCGCTCCGGTCAACGTGACATCGGCGGCACCGGCCAGCCCGTTTTCGGAGTCGTACAGGTTGATGACGGACGTGTTAATTTCTTCGCTCAGTTCCGCGACGAACCCGCTGGGCGTGGGGCTAAACGAAGCGATCGTGGCGGCCAATACGCGTCGCGATTCAAGTGTTTCCAATCGGCTCCTTCGCCCGAATTGCTTCCGCGAGCGATTGGCGGAATGTTTGGCGGACCAGCGGCGTGACGCGAGACGCGAGAAAAATCCCTTGTTGTGTTGACGCATATTGACGTGTGACCTTGTCCGGGGCATGCCGGTGCTAAAAGCGGTGTGGGGCAGTCCATCGCGGAAGATCAATCGCCGTCGAAAAATCCATTCTGCGGCGTTCGGGTGATGGGGCAGATCCGTCAACAACGACGATCTGCCCGTGCCTGTCAGGCGGATTCGTCAGCAGGGATGTCACACCGCAAAGCAAGTTTTTTGCACAATTGGTGTCGGTGCACGATGGCTCCGCTCGTCCCGCCTGCTGCCAGGGAGGGTGACTTAGGATGTGTTGGTGACCAGCGCCTTTTACAAAGAACCGCGCGTGGTTTTCACCAAAATCTCTGTGACACCTTGCTCCGCGAATCCGCCTTGTCCCTGAGCACCTACCCGAATCTCCCTGCCTGATAGCCCCATGAAATTGATTTTGAGAAACAGACGACGGCGCCCGACGATCGAAAGTCTCTCGGCCCGTCGGTTGCTGGCCGCGGTCGACATCGCCGATGACTTGACGGCGGCGCCGGCGTCGGTGGTTTCCGTTCCCGTCAACATCGATGACGCCGAGGGAGTCCGCGGTGCCGAGATTCGGCTCAGCTATGACACCGATCTGTTGGATCTGGAACAAGCCGATGTCACCGCCGGCTCGGTCTGGGACAGCGGCAGTGACACCCAGGTGACCGTGAATGTCGACGATGCGACCGGAACCATTATTATTTTCATCTCGTCGTCGTCCGAATTGGCCGCGACCGCGGGAAGCCTGGTCGAGTTGCAGTTCACCGTCGACAGCGACGCAACGGTCGGGACTTCGACCACACTTGATCTGACCTCCGTCGTTTTAAACGAAGGCCAACTCAGCGTCACGCCGTCACCCATCGCGGGGGACGATGAAACCGACGGGATCCTGACGATCGTCGCAAGCGGCTCGGAAACGATCTCCGGATTCGTGTTCGCCGACGCCAATGCCAACGGTAGCTTGGACGCTGGCGAGGCAATTCCGGGTGTCACGATCACGTTGGTCAACACGACGTCCGGCGTCCAACAGCAAACCGTGACGGCAGCCGAAGGAAGTTATCAGTTCAGCGAATTGCCGGCGGGGACGTACACGATCACTCAACAACAACCCGTCGCCTACTTGGATGGCGGGGACAACGAATTGACTCTGGCGCTGACGGCCGGTGAAGCGTTGCAGGATCAGAATTTCACTGAACTCGGCCTGCTTCCATCATTCTTGTACAACCGGCTGCTGACAACACTTGTGATGCCGATCGGTTCGGATGCGTGGTCCAACGAAATCGCTCGAATCAACGACGACGCAGAAACCGGAAGCGTCGCGACGGCACCCACGATCACCTCCGCCGCGGTCGCCGCGACGTCTCTGAGTTCGTTGGACGCGGCGAGTGAATCGGCGACCGCTGCTGCAGCGACGTCCGAATCGTTGCTGAGTGTTTCAGCCGGCGAGGGGGAGATGGTTCCCGGCGCCAGCGACGCGATCATTGGCTCGTTCCGATCGGCTGTGACTGTAAGCGCCCTGTTGCCTGAAAACAAAACCCAGGACGAAGACGAAGTCCTCGATCAGGTCTACGCGACGACGCAGCTTTGGTAGGCGGCTATCGCAGAAGCGGCATCGTCGACAGGGCGGCTTGCTCAATCGTCCAAATGGCTCGCGCACTTCACCAACTTCCATCGGTTGGTCTTGTTTGCTGGGGCCGGCAATCGGTACAGCACAGATCGTGACGCACCGTGTAGGGACGGCACGCTTCTCGATCAGTGGTACCAGGATGGCAGTTCAGACACGCAGGCTTGCCGCGGAGCGGTTGGAATCCAGGCGATTGTTGGCAACCGTTTCCGTGACGCAATCGTTTGACGAATCGGCGCGCGAGCTTCGATTGCCGCTACGCGTTCAAAACGCCCATGACGTTCGCGCCGCGGAAATTCGAATCGAATACGACCCCAACGTCGTCCGCGCCGAAGAATGGGCCGTCGAACCGGGAGAGTTCTGGAACGGCAGAGTTTCCATGTCCGTCAATATCGATCAGGATGCCGGGACGATCACTGCGTTTTTATACACCGCGGAACCGGTTGAGGCGAGCGACGGAGATTTGGTCAGCATCGGTTTCCGAGAGGAGGCCTGTGTGAGCCAACCTGGTGCGGCACCGATCACCGTCAGCCACGTGAATTTCGATGAACGTGCCGCCGCATTGTCGGTCACCGCGCCGGTCGATCGCCAGCCGGTCCCGCAATCACTGTCGGAACTCGCCGGTCATTCGTCTCGTCGAATCAGCCACACAATCGATCCGCCGATGGGGCCGTTGCGTCCCGATCGAGTGGACGTGTTGATGTCCGGTTGGTGACCGATCGTATGGGAACACGGCATTATCCGGTTTTAAGGGGAGACCGCGAGCGTCGGAATTCGGCCGGAGAACAATCGTTCCATCGTTTGAACACGCTGCTGAACGATGACGGAGACTCGTAGCCGACTTGGGTGGCGATGTGTGAAATTTCGACGTCGGTTTCGCGTAGCAAACGACGCGCTTTTTGCATCCGCAATTCGGTCAAGTACTGCAGCGGCGCGCGACCGAGAAGATTGCGGAATCGGTCGGAAAACGCGGACTTGGAAACTCTTGCGTGCTGAGCCATCGTGGGGACGGTCCAGGGGGATTCGGGGGTTTCGATCATCGTCTTCAGCACCGGACCGATGACGGTGTCGGTCATCGCCCGCAGCAATCCCGATTGATCCACTTCGTCGACTGACTGAGTGTTGCGGTGCAGCTGGGTCGCGATGGTTTGAATCAAAACCAGCTCGGACAATTTGCGTACCGTCAACTGCCAACCCGGCGCCGCATCGCGGATCACCTGGTGGGTTAGATCCAGTAGCGGCAGGCACGTTTTCAATTCACGGTCGCGGCGGTGATTGAGGTGGATCAGGGGCGGCAATCCGATCGCCAAGGGGTTGATCGACAGCCCCGTCAATTCAAATTGTCCGTACAGCACGGTGGTCGAGTCGTGTGGACCCGGCAAGATCGGCCAGATGCAATCGGACAGGCGTTCGGCGACAGGTTCGGTGTCGCTGCCATGTTCCCGCACCAAGTGGTGTCGACCGCCATCGGTGGTAATCAGGTGGTCACCGGCGATGACGCGGATCGGTTTGGCGGTCGTTGCCTCGGATGTCTTGCCGCTCGAACCGTTGCCGCTCAAGTTGTTGCCACCAGGCACGAACCAGCCTCCGCCACGCGTGATGACATACATGCTGACGACGCCAGCGGGGACTTCCAGGCCCCATCGAGTCGGCAGATGCCAATACGCCGCCTGCCACCGGGGCAGGTACAGTTTGGACAAGAGTTCTGTGACCGGATCGGATTCCAAAGGATTCATCAGACGAACGTTCATTGGCGTAGGGGCCGCAACTGCGGGTACCGATGGACACAACTGAAGTGTCAATCCAATACCGTTGGGACCTGATGCGGTAACGCCAAACAAGACGCTGCCGATCCGATTCCAGGCGGAAACCCGGGTAGGAGTGTCACGCTACGGAGAACGTTTTTCCGAGAAAAGATCACGCACCGATCAGGATCAAGCGGAAAACAAGTGTCGGATCGATTCGAGCGGGATCGACTACTGCGAACGCGCGGCGTTTGTCGGTTCGCTGCGACCGGCGATTTCGCCACTCAACAGGGCGCTTCCCGAGACCACCGAGGGCGTCGTTGCGATGGAACGGGGAAGTCCGCGGACACCAACCGATTTTCGTTTGAATCGATGCTTGTCGACCGAATCGCCCTGGGGCCACCGACTGACCAAGGTGGCGGAGCGTTCAGAATCTCGTTCTGAATCCAGCCCGGGCGTTTCGGCGATTCGAAAATTTCGATAGTGCCCCGTGCTGGGGGCAAGTTCGATTCGAATCTTGGACGACAACGCCGTTGGCCCCAAGGTGGGCAGGGCGGTGCTGTAGACGCGAATCATGCCACCGTCGTCATTGCCGGAGGCGGCGGGTGGCTGCGCGGGGTTTTCGACCAGCGGCTTCACCGATATTTCAGCCAGCGGCTGAATCGGGGCGTCCGCCAGCGGGGGCACCGATTGCGTGTTCGACGGCGTCGATGCGGTGACGGCCGATTGCGACAGGTTCGACGATCGAAGGGTTGCCGGTGAATCCACAGGCGTCCGCTGAGCATCGCTGATGTTGGAATCGGCGGTCAGAAACTGCATTCCCAAATCGGCGGTGAACTCAAAACTGGCCAGTTCGTCGGCGTGATCGGAGGGCAATTCAGGGCTCCGTACCGCGATCATGCCTCCTTCGTCATCCGTCGGAGGCTTGTCCGACGGTTCTTGTGGCAGTTCATCGGCCGGGGGGGCGGTCGCTTGACGCATCGCGGTTCGAGCCAGGGGATCTGGCGAGGTCGGCCGGATGGACTCCAGGCGGATCGCCGGCGCGGTTGGCGAACCTGTCGCCCCCGGTCGGTCCGTGAAAACCTGTGCTGCCGGCTTGTGACCTGCATCGTCCGTTTCGACGTCCACCGCAAGACCCAGATCGACATCACCAGCCAGCATCGTCCGGCTTTCGAGTCTTTCGACCTTGAAACGCATGGTTCGACGGGCGGCGTCGCGGCGGGGGCGTGGGGAACGGTTCACGGAGTCGTGTCTCATGGGGGGCGTCTGGATCGGTTGAACGAGAAACCGCGTTGAAGATTAGTTTGTCATGTTTCGTCGAGTGGTTGCTTTTGCAGCAATTCCGCGAACTCTGGACGATCGAGCAAGTCGGTGTCGGCTCGATACCCTGCGAGGATCGCCATCCGTAGCGTCTCGTTGGCATACTCGACACAATCGGACTTCGTCACCTGGTTCTCCGGCGTGGCACCCGTGCGATCGATCAGCAACGCGGTCGTCAATAATTCTTCGGCGACACCGGCCAGACGTTCACCGTCGTCGAGCCACAATTGGCGTCGACGGAGCGCGAACTCGATCGCTTCGCCGACGTTTCGGCTCTCCCGCAACAGTCTGCCGCAATTGAAAAAATGCTTGCTCAGGTAGTCGCGATAACGCGGGACTTCGGGGGCCGCCAAATGGGCCAACTGTTGATGCTCGACCGCCAGTCGATAGGAGTCCAGTGCTTGATGCTGACGCCCCAATTGCTCCAACACAAAGGCGTGGTTGTTGTAGATCCCGCCCAAGGTACTTTGCAGCTCCGCGTCATTGTCGAACACGTCGGTCAAGCCGACTTGGTACTTCAATGCATGGTCAAACGCCCGCCTCGCTGCGTCGAATTGGTCTTGAGAGGCCAACGCCATGCCGAGATTGTTTTGCGTGACGGCCAAGTCGCGTTGGTAGGTCAACTCGTCGGGCCAGCGGTCGATCAATTGTTGCTGGATCTGGGCAGCTTGACGATAGGATTCGATCGCGGCGTCTAAGTTTCCGCTTGCCGATTGGGCCGCACCTAAACTGTTCATCGTCAGCGCGACACGACTGGCCGAAGTGGGGCTGGTTTGGTCGTCGGACAGTTCCCGCATCTGATGCTCCAGGGCGGCGCGGGCATAGCCGACCGCCCGCAGCGGATCACGTTCGGCCAACAATCCGCTGAGATTCTGGTAGGTCGACGCAAGTTGCTTGACGAGGACGTCGTTCTGCGGTTCGACTTCAGCGATCGTCAAACTGCGTCGAAACATCGCTTCGGCTTGGTCCGGGCGATCGGTCTTGCTCAGCAACAACGCAAAGTTGCCGAGCGACATCGCCAGTCCCGCGCGCGTTTCCACATCCTGGGGGTCGTCGTCGACAAGCGATTGCCAACGCTGGATTGCGGATTCGTAGTGACGTTGGGCGTCTCGGTATTGGCCGCCGCGTTCCAACGCCAACGCCAAATTGTTTTCGCTGGTTGCCAGTTGGTGATCGATCGACCGGCCGGCCTGATCGCTGACCGACAACTGTTGAAACAACCGCAGCGACTCTTGTAATGATTCGATCGCTTCGCCGGGCGAGCCGATTTCATTTTGCAACGATCCGATCTTGCCGTAGGTGATCGCCAGGTCTTTGGTCAAGCTGGCATCGTCGTCGGCCTGATCGGCGAACGCCTGGTAATAGGCCAACGTTTCGCGGAGCAATTGTTGACGCACGGAACTGGCCGACGGGATCGTGGACAACAGTTCGGCCATTTGCGCGCCCAGCCGATCAACCGTCGCGCGGGCGAGGGCGTCGCTGCGTTTGGCCAGCACCGCGTTGGCGTCGGATTCCTGTTTCGCCGCGGCGACCATCGCGATGCTGACCGAGAGCCCGAGGACGGCAAACAGTCCGAATGCAAACGTCGTGGCGACCATGTTGCGATGAGCGTGCGCCCAATGCGACAATCGGTCGATCATCGTCGGCGGCCGCGCGACGGTGGGTTCGCCCCGCAAAACACGCTGCATGTCTTCGGCGAACTGCAACGCAGTTTCGTAGCGGTTGTCACGCGATTTGGACATCGCTTTGGCAACCACGGTTTCCAGGTCCCTGGGAATGTCGTTGCGCATCGTCCGCAGCGGGGCGGGCGAGCGTTCACCGATTTGGCGCAGCACCGCCGGCGTGTCGTTGCCATCATGCGCCGGACGCAAGCACAGCATCTCGTAGACCGTCGCACCCAACGAATAGACATCGGTCCGTCCGTCGATGATCGCAGATTCGCCACGAGCCTGTTCGGGACTCATGTACTTCATCGTTCCGACGATGTCACCCGTCTTGGTCATGCTGGCGTCGGTCTGACAACGGGCCAATCCGAAATCGGTCACCCAGATTTTGTCGTCGTTGTCCAAGATCAAATTGGACGGTTTGACATCCCGGTGCACGACCCCAAACTCGTGGGCGGCGTGCAGTGCATGGGCGACATCGATCGCCCGTTGCAACGTGACCGCGATGTCGGGCATCTGCCCACGGTCGGTTTGTTCTGCGATCACCGCTTGTTCTGCGATCACCGCTTGTTCTGCGATCACCGCATCGAGCGATTGTCCCTCGATGTACTGCATCGCATAGTAGTGGACACCACGCTGAACGCCGACAGTGTAGACGGGCACGATGTGGGGATGATTCAGCTGCGCCGCCGCGTGAGCTTCGTTTTTAAAGCGGGCAATTTGACGAGCGTCCAAGACGGCCGCAAACGGCAACAGTTTGATCGCGACGGTTCGATCCAACGACAACTGTCGCGCGCGATAGACGACTCCCATGCCACCGCGACCGACTTCCTCCAGCAATCGAAAGTCGCCCAACAGGCGTTCGTCGTCACAACCTCCGTCGGAACCGTCGTCGCGATCGGCATCGGATTGCGGCGTGAACCCGGCTGCGATCTGATGCAGATCTTCCAGTCCATTGATGTAGCATCGCAGCGGATGGATCAATTCCGGATCGTCGACCGCCAGATGTTCCAGTTGCGGCGGAACGCCTTGTTCCAATGCCGACAGGTAACGGTCCAACAACAACGTCATCCGATCCTTTTGGGCATCGGACAAGTGCCGTGTCGCCGAAGGTTCGACGCTTAAATCGGAAATCGAGGAATAGTCCAACACGTCGCTCGGTCGTTACGCTCGGGGTTGGTCGTAGGTCTGTTTGAACTTGTCCATCGCCCGCAACCACAGCATGCGAACCGTGCCGGGGCGACGGTCCAGCCGGTCGGCGATTTCGTTGAACGAAAGTCCTTGCAAATTGCGCAACACGATCACGTCGCGGTACTCCGGGCGAAGCTTGGCCAGTTGATCGGCCAGCTCGACCGCACGCTCGCGCCGCCTGGCCGGCTCGCTCGGTGAGGGGCCGCGATCGGCCAACACGTTGGCCAGCTGACAGGCGCTTTTGTCCAGCGTGGCGCCGACCTGTTCAATCGACACTTCGCGCCGCATGTCACGTTTCTGAGCGTTCAAATGCATGTCGATGGCATCACGCAGACAGTTCACCAAGATTTGTCGCAGCCAACACAATAACTCCGGTTCGCTGACCCCTCGAAACGCACCGAAATCGCGATGGGCCGCCAGCATGGTGTCCTGGACCAGATCGGACGGACTCATCCGCCGCCGCAACCGGCGATCGAGTTGCGTGGTCGCCAGGATCGTCAGGTAGTTGCGGTACAGCTGCAACAACTGTCCGAGTGCCTCGGCGTCAGCGGCGTCGGCCTCTTGTTGGGTCGCATTGTGACGGGCCGCATTGTGACGGGCCGCATTGTGACGGGCCGCATTGTGACGGGCCGCGCACAGCAACTGCGAGACATCGATTTCGGTCGTGTTGGCTGGGTCGATAGAAATGCTGGTCATGCTTCTTCTAGGAATGTCCGTTCACGCGAGGTCACCGTCTGTTCGTTGCGACATCCGTTTGCGGTCCTCGCAACCGCCCCTCTAGCGTCGTCGCATTACCCTCTGGCCAAGGGAGTGACGGATAGGTGTAATGATCTTCCGCTTGATTTTGGATCGGTACGAGTGCCAGGAAAACTCTGATACTCTAACGATCGCCGCCGAGAAACCCACGCTATGCAGAAGATAGAACGCAATTTGACGACGGTGGCAGTTGGACAGTTCCATCGGGTCGTTGGAATCCCTCCCAGACAGTGGAATTCCGTCTGATCCGATGCATTCCCTCCGGGCTGGACAAATCGGCAACTGCGGTGGTCAAATTCGAAATTGAACGGTGTGTTTCCGGTTGCAAATGATGTGCCACGGCCCCTATGGAGATCGCACGATGGCAAAAACGGAACAGAGTCGTCAAAAGAAGTTAGCGAAGAAACGCAGCAAAGAACTTGCGAAACGGAAGCGTTTGGCCGCGGAGAAAAACGC
This sequence comes from Phycisphaera sp. RhM, assembly GCA_033042175.1. Taxonomy (GTDB): domain Bacteria; phylum Planctomycetota; class Planctomycetia; order Pirellulales; family Pirellulaceae; genus Stieleria. The sequence goes on along the minus strand of WCIL01000033.1, from coordinate 104,424 downwards.
TTTGAAATCGGTCGCCGGCCAGATCGCCGCGTCGATGCGACTGCCGATCGACCGCTGCTATGCCTACGCTTCGCTGGTGGACGACGCCGAAGACGACGGGGCGATCGGAGCCGTCCTGGTCACCCGCCCGATTCCTGACGGCCGATTGGTGTTCGCCTGTTTTCTCGTCGACAGGGCTTGCTTGGGCGTCAAGGACGCGTTTGCCCGATTGGTGACGCCCGCACAGTTCTCCGACCATTTAGATCGCTTGCGATCGAGTTCGGAACTGATCAAGTGTGATCCCATCGTGGCCAAAAAACTCGTCACCGATGCGGTCCAGTGGGCGGCTCAGTTCGGTCTCGATCCTTTGGGGGACTATGAACGGACCAGCCGAATCTGGCACGACGTCGACGAATCGCAATGTGAACGGACCTTTCGATTTGGTCGCAAGGGAAAACCGTGTTACATCCAAGGCCCCCACGACAGTCCTCAATTCATCCGACGAGTGATGGAACGCCTTGGCCAAACCGCCGGGGAAGGGAATTTTAATTTCACCCACCAGATCGACGCTCCCGAAGGCATCGAAACGTTGTTCGACGCCGGCGGGAATCTGATTGAACAGGATGAAATGGTTCTCCCCGACGGCGACAAGATCCTGCGAATCGACCGCGGAGACGATTGAGCGGAAAGCAGAAGGGTGGACAAGACGCTGGTGTCCAGACACTGGCGACGTCCATGACACGGGCATCACGTCCGCCCGCACCTCCTATTCTCTTGTCACCCATTTTCTTGTCGCCCACCTCCCCACGCTCCCACCCTGTCTTTCTGCCTCTCTATACCAATACCGCTAAGTGAAGCGTCGTTTCGGTGTGCTGGGGCCCGTAGGCTCGCGGCAAACGGCTGATCATCGTTTGGTATCAGCCGGTTCGCGCCAGCGCGAGCGGCCTCTCCCTTTGTCTTAACTTAGCGGCATTGCCCTCCACAACGTTTCCAAACGCACCAAGCCCAGACGCCGATGGTCGCTGTACCGAGGCTTCGCCAGACCACTCGCTGAACTGCAATCAGCCCAGCAAGTCTTGTAGATCCTGGGCCGTCAGTTGTCCGATCAGCGATTTATTTTGGCTGACGATGGCATCGGCCAGGTTGCGTTTGGACTTTTGCAACTCGACGATCTTTTCTTCCACCGTCTCGCTGCAGATCATTCGGTAGGCATTCACGCTCTGGGTCTGTCCCATACGATGGGCACGGTCGATCGCCTGGGCTTCCACTGCCGGGTTCCACCAGGGATCCAAGATGAACACGTACTCGGCCGCCGTCAGATTGAGCCCGTTGCCGCCGGCCTTCAGACTGATCAAGAACAGTTGGCATTCGGGATCGTTCTGGAATCGTCGCACCTTTTCGGCGCGTTTGCGAGTTTTGCCGTCCAGGTATTCGTAGTTCCAGCCCCGTTGATCCAAGTCTTGTTTCAACAGCCCCAGCAACGAAGTGAATTGCGAGAACACCAATGCCTTGCGGCCTTCGCGATGCAGTTCGTCCAGTCGTTCCAGCAGCTCCTCGATTTTGCCGCCTCGTACACCACAGTCGGGATGGATCAACCGCGGATCACAAGCGGCTTGACGCAAACGCAACAATGCTTCGAGCACATGGATCTTGGCCTTCTTCAAACCGAGTTCCTTCACTTTGTTGCTCAGGTGGACGCGATAGTGCTCCCGCAGTTCGTCGTAGAGTTTGCGTTGTTTCTTGTCGATCGAGCACGCCAAGGTCTGCTCGACCTTCTCCGGCAACTCCGTCAAGACTTCCGACTTGGTGCGTCGCAGAATAAACGGCTGCAGCGACTTGCCCAAACGTTCAACATGCTGGCGTTGGGCTTGGTCTTCCAAATCAGGCAGCTGCCCCCACGACGATTTCGCGTTGGTAAGCATTCCCGGATTCAGAAAATCGAACAACGACCACAGGTCACCCAAGTGGTTTTCGATTGGCGTCCCGGTCATCGCCAAGCGGTGTTCGGCGGGCAGCAATCGCGCCGCCCGGGCGACCAGGCTTTTGGGGTTCTTGATCGCTTGGGCCTCGTCCAGGATGGCGTAATCGAATTGCAGCTGCGCCAACAGGGGCGCGTCCAGACGCATCGTCCCGTAGGTGGTCAGCAGGACATCGATCGAATCGGGTGAATCGGCCAAGGCGTCCCAATCGAGTTTTCGTTCGGTCCCGGTGTGATTGCGGACGCGCAACTTGGGCGCGAATTTCGATGCCTCCTCCAGCCAATTGAACACCAGACTTTTGGGAACCACGACGATCGACGGTTTGCGCGTCTGTCCCTGGGGCACACGTCGTTTGCGACGCGCATCGAGCAGCGCCAGCACTTGAATCGTTTTCCCCAGCCCCATGTCGTCGGCCAGGCATCCGCCGAAGCCGAATTGTTGAAGAAACCGCAACCAACCCAATCCGCTCCGCTGGTAATCCCTCAGCTGGCCCGTAAAAGTCTTCGGCGGGTCGGCCGGTTTGATGCCGTCGAACGATTTCACTTGACGCAAGAATTTAGAAAAGTCACGGTCGCGTTTGACCTCGCCCTGTTCCTCCAACAGCAGGTCCAGCAACAAGCCTTGAGATCGGTGGAAGCGGATCGAACCGTCATGTTCTTTTCCCGATTCCCGAATGCCGACAAACTTCGACAACCAGTCCTTTGGCAACATGCCGACCGTGCCGTCATCCAGCTGGATGGTGGCATCGCCCTTCTGAAGCGCCTCCAACAACTTGGGCAACGAAGCGTTGACCGTGTCGAAGCTCACTTCTGCGTCCAAGTCAAACCAGTCGACCCCGCTGGTGACTTGGATGTCAAAGTCGGATGCGATGCGAAGCGGCGCGCCGTTGGCCGTCACGTTCCAGCCCGATGCACGCAGGGATTCGACGACCGTCAAGAATCGTTCGGGAGCCAGACGCACATTGGACGAATGGCGATCGATTGAAAAGTCCAGCACGTCGTGGTCCAGCTTTGACAACCAGTTCCGTTCGGCGTCCCAATTGCGAAGCTGCACGACACCGGCATCCGCGTCGAACCACCACTGTGCCGTGCAGTCGAACGCCAGGTCTCGATTCGGATACCGGACGGACATCGAAACGGTGAAGTCGGGTGACTTGGGTTCTCGCTGATCGAGCAAGCAGTGCGCCGACGGCTCTTCGATGCGCTTTGGGATCTCCAGAGAATCGTCCAAGACCAGATCAACGTCGCCGTGGTGCGATGACAGCTCGACCAACAGGCTTTTTAAACTCTTGCGCGGCACGCGGATCGAAGGCGTTTGTTGCCACGCCCGAATCCGACGACAATCGCTCGGTGTGATCCTCACCAGGCGGGTACGGAGCGTCTCTTGCGAATCACTGGATTCCGCGTCGTCATCAACCGCCGTCGGCTCGGAGTCGATTTGCAGCAGCGCGCAGCCGATCGTCGACGACCACATCAGTTGCTCGATCGAGCAGACCTCGGCGTCGGGGACGACCAGTTCGGCCGCGACGATCAACTGGGACGATTTTTCCGGATCGGGTGTGACTCGCAATTGCAGCGTCGTCGGCGTCGCGACCGAAAGGTGGTCGACCGGGCGGGCGTCTTCAAAATGCTGTTTCGAATCGCCCAGTTTCCAGGCCAGCCGTCCGGTGGCGTGTAAGGCTTCGAGGGATTCCTGCACCAACACTGGCTTGACCGCGAACTGCCGGTTACATTGCCGATATGCTCCATAGAAGCGATGCGTGTTGGCTTCCTGTCGCGGTTCGAGCATGGCCAGAGCGTGCCGCTCGGTCGGGTCGCTCAGTTTTGCGATGTCCGTGGCCATCAATTCGACACCACTGGGCCGCCCCCAATCACCGTCGATCTTTCGTTCGCTCCGCATCGCGGTGACGAGCAGTGTATCGCTGTTGGCGGGGTCGGAGGTGGAGAACACAAACCAGTGTTGTGCTTTCGCGATGGAATCGGGCTGATGTTTGTGGGGCAATCCCAGCGGGGATGGACGCGACGCAGCGGTCATCGAACTCGCGATACCGACCAGTTGCGACTTCCACGAGGGTGGCTGGGATTTGCGTGGTGCCTGGGGTTTCGAAGCGGACGCCGCCTTGCCCGAACGCGTCGGCCCCGATGGACCAGTGGTGATTCTCGACGTGATCGGGTGCCCGATCACCACATCGTCGACCTCGAACAGGTCCAGCGAGTCGATGTCGACCAGTGGGCTGGGGTAGAGCAGGTCGAACTTGGCGATCGTTGCCCAAAGGTGTTTGCAGTTGAACCCGTCGACGAATCTCGGGCATTCGCAGGAGACGCCCAGCGAGGAATCGAACAGTTCAGAGAAATCGAGCAGGACCTCGTAGGCGTTGCCCATCGATCCCTCGACTTCAGCCCGCACCCCCAGTTTTCCGACCTCCATCAGGCGAACCTTTCCGATCATCTCCACCGTGTCGCCGCGGCGACGATCACCGGAATCAAATTCGTCCGTTGTGGCCGCTGTCAACTTCATGTTGTTACCCAATCCATTCGGGGGCAGGTTCAAGTCATCATGGGATGGTCAATCGTGCCGCCAATTGTAGAGATGTGGTGAAGACGAGCGACCCCAAAACCCGCGACGCATGGAGAATCCTGCGGCCCAGCGGGACGCGTCAGCGAGCGGCGCGTGGTTTTGACGCGCCGCATCCGATCCGCCACTGTGTGAAACGGAGGATCGCGCGATTGATATCAGCCGTTTGGCGCGAGCGGTCGGGCATCCTGGAGGGATCACATCGAGTCGCTGGAGGTCAGCGCAGCGCCACCTCCGGGAAGCACGGCCCGAAATCCCATCGACCCCAGGCTCGGGCGCGATTTGATTTGACACCCTCCGGGCAACGCTTTGAAGCATTTTTAGCGGTAGGGCGCGAGCCCTCCGGTGTTTCGGTAACGATGAGGGACCCAAGGGCATGCGCCCTGCCGCTAACAAGAAACACTTCGCTGGTGGTCAACGGAGAGCGTAGCGATTGCACCACTTCTTCCTACCCGCAATGTTTGTACCTTTTTCGGTGGGGTGTCTGCTCAATCGTGTGACGGACACGGGGGTGGGGGCACGCTTCGCGTTTGGAAGGGGCGGCTGAAGCCTGGACACCAACGATGCGGATGGGGTCTAGATCTGGGGTGTCGGCAGGAGATCGCTGGGTGAATGCGTTGACTCGTCGGATGGATCGACTTGCTGTTGCAGCAGGTTCCGGGTCGCTTCGAATCCGGGCGCGGAGGCGATCGATTTCAGCGCCGGGCTGTTGACGATCCCGTCGTAGTGCGAAAGCAGTTCTCGCAGTTCGGGCGTATCACCCTGGGCAACCAAGTCGTCGACGCGGTCCGGAGCCAGAAACTCGATCCATGCCTCTCCGTCTTCCATCGCTGACAGACTGGTGATCAGTCGCTGGGGGGCCGACTCGGTCGGCGAAAGACTGCGCGACGCCGGATGCCGTAGCGCTTCCGGGCTGCCCTTGTACAGCCACGGGTTTCGCGGTGACGGAGTTGCGAATTCCACCTGCGGCGTTTGCATCACCAACGGCGGCTTCCGCCGACCCGGAAAATGACTGTCGTATCGGTGCCGCTCGCGAAAGTAGGGATCGTTCAACAGATCCGGTGCTTCAAAGCTGCCGAATCGATAGGGATCGTAGACGTAGTTGTCGAACCGGTAGGGATCAAACGCGCCGGGACGCGGGTGGTTGTAATCGGGATAGCTGAACACACCGATGCTGATGCCACGTGTGGGGGTGGGATACGGTGTCCGATACTTGTTGGGCACGTTGGCACTGGCGTGTCCCCGGGTGGCACGTCCGGAACGCATCCCCCGAGAGCGATTGCCAAACCATTGCGCCTGGGCAAGACCGCAATCGACCAACAGGAACGCGACCAGGATGACGGATAGACGACTCATGGGAACCCCGCAGGTGTACGTTGCAAACATCTGCGGAAGCATAGAACGCTCGTTACCCAGGCAGAGCGACGATGGAGGCTTGAATGCGTCGAATCATGGTTGTTCGATAGAACCAACGGTCTCCATCGGGACGACCAGATCTTCGAAAAAAAGATTCAAGAGGATGTTGCAGCCAACCGACCGTCGAGCAATTGACGGACTTGTGCGGCCAACGTCGCCGGAAGAAACGGCTTTTTCAAACAGGGCGCGTCGAGTTCGTCATCGCTTGATCGGAGCCACCGTCGGCGTGACCGGTCATCAGCAGGATCGGCAGATCCGGTCGCGTCTTGCGGATCCACTTCATCAACGCCGTCCCGGTCATTCCAGGCATCAGCACGTCTGAAATCACCAGATCAAACTCGCCACCGGTTTCGATCTTTTGTTTGGCGTCCAGACCGTCGACGGCGCCGACGACACGGTACCCGTAATGTCGCAACGACCGGCACGCCAGATCGCGGATCGCCTGTTCGTCTTCGACCAACAAGATCGTCTCGCTGCCGTGGGTGGGATCCTGGCCGGCGGATTCAGGGGCCGGCTGGTCACTGTGTTCTTTGGTGGCGGGAAGAAAAATCTTGAACCGTGTCCCGCGCCCGGGCTGGCTGTCCACCGAGATCTGGCCGCGGAACTGTCGGACGATGCCGTAGACGATTGCCAGCCCCAGCCCGGTTCCTTGGCCGTGCGGTTTGGTCGTGAAGAACGGATCAAAGATTCGTTCACAGGTCGCCGCGTCCATACCGTGTCCGGTGTCGACGACTTCGATGACGACGTAGGGGCCGGGGACATCGAGGTACAGTTCCGGCAGTTGTTCTGCGGCAATGTCCGCGTTGGACGCATGGATGCTCAGCGTTCCGCCACCGGGCATCGCGTGGGAGGCGTTGATCGCCAGATTGACGAAGATCTGTTCCAGTTGGCCGACATCGGCGCGAATGTTGTCAAGACCTTCGGCGACGTGGTATTCCACCGCGACCGACGAATCGACGACGCCTTGCAGCAGCGGTTCGATTCCCTCGAGCACCTTGTCCGTCTTGACGATGCCCATCTTGTTCGTCGACGCGCGACTGAAGGTCTGGATTTGGCCGGTCAAGTTTCGTCCGCGTTCGGCGGCGTCCAAGATCATCTGAACGCCTTGATCCACCGCCGGGTCGCCCTTGGCACTGATTCGGACAAACTCGGCGCCGTACATCACGACCGCCAGGAAGTTGTTGAAGTCATGTGCGATTCCACCGGCCATGCGGCCGACCGCTTCCATCTTCTTGGTCTCCGAGAGCTGTTGCTGGAGATCGACGAGCGTGGAGATGTCACGAATGATGACTTGATGCCCGGTCTGCTTTCCGCCGACGTCGGTTCGCGTGTTGACCGACACGATTGCGTCAAAGGGTTTCCCATCGAGGGTTTGCATTCGAAAGCGGCTGCCGCGCAGATGATTGGTTTTCCGCAACTCCGTCTCAAACCGATCCGCTTCGTCTTGGTCCACAAACAGTGCCCGCAGATGAGCGGACTCGTTTTTTTGCTTGCCCAACAGTTCTGTCCCGGCACCGTTGCAGCTTTGCAACATCCCGTCATCGGTGAACAAACAAATCGCGTCCTGTGAGTCTTCGAACAGCAGCCGGAATTCCCGCTCGCTGGCGACCACTCGATTGGTCTTTAGGGCAACTTGACGCTCCAGATCGCGAGCCATTTTTCCAACCCTGGCCCAATTGAAGAACGCCAGCAGCGCCAAGGCGAGAATGGACACAAAACCGGTGGCCACGACCGGTTTGAACCAGGCTCTCGATTGCAGCGGCACCGGTAGAACGCTGAAGCGGAACACGGCGGGTGTCGGATCGACTTGGCCCGCGGCATCCTGAACCCGCACCTGCACGCGGTGTTCGCCCAGCGGCAAGATCGGAAAGACGATCTCTTCGTCGAGCGTCTCAAAGGGCGTCCAATCATGGTCGTCGACGCGAGTGGCGACACGGAAATACCGTTTCTGTTGCGTCGGTTTGAACCGTTCCAAACCACGGACACGCAACCGCAGCGTTTCGTCTTCACCGAGCGTTTGATCGCCGTCAATGATTTCAGTTTCCGGCGCATCGGTATCGGACCGATAGCGATAGCATCGCGTGCCCACCCCCACCCACAACTCACCGGAGTCTCCCGCGACGACGCTTGACACGCGCGTTTCGAACGGCGTGGTGGCAATCGGCGGCGGCAGTTCCCCAACGCCCGCGGTCAGCACCTCGATCTTGCCTTGCGACGATGCGAACAGTTGTTTCCTTCCGTTTTGACCGACGAGCTTGCCTTGACGATCAAACATCATTTCCCACTCGCCGTCACGGAACCGCGCCAACGCGGCTTGACCGCCCAAGTCGCCGCGACATTGTACCCACGCTTCTCCGCCGAGCACGCGAATCTTGCCCAAGGCCGATGAGGGCATCGGGACTTCGGTCCAGTTCGCACCTGAATCGGTCGTCCGCATCAGCCCGAAAAATCCCGACACAAAAACCGAGCCGTCGGCCAACGCGGTCACATTCGGCGGATGACTGATCTGAGCCCGGTTCGGTAGCGCAATCGGGGTGATCGATTCGGGATCACAGTGCACCAGTTGAAACGGCGGAAAGTTGTTCGCGCCCAGGATTGCCCAAATCCCTGAACGCGGGTCGGCAAAGGAGCGACTCACACGAACGCGATCTTGAAAATGCGAAATATCGTTGACGTACATCTGATCGCCGGCGATCCCGATCACGAATCGGTTTCGATCGGTGTCCGTCGCTGAGAGCCAGACCACATCACGGCCGTCGATCCCCAGCAGCTTCGGCTTGATGTGGTCTGCCAGATCAACCTGCCGGAGACGACCGTGATCCCATCGATAAAGTCCCTCGTCGGACGCCGCCCAGAGCACGCCTTGCGAGTCTTCGTAGATCGGTTCAGAAAGGTTGGGGAAATGCGTGGGCCGATCCGACGCCCACCGCACCAACCCGCCTTGAACCTGTTTGAACAAGACCCCGCCTTGTGAGTCACGATGGACCGGACCGCTGACATCTTGATGCAGTTGCCATTCCGGATCACCTCGGTTCCAGCGGAGCAGACGTTCCGAGCCGGCGATCCAGACCGCACCCTGTTTGTCTTCGAACAGGTAGTTGTTAGCACCGGTGACGTCGGTCAACTGGCGAGACGCTTTCTCCCAACCGCCGCCGACCCAGCGATAGATCACCGGTCCCCGTCCCGGCGTGCACGTGAAAACTTCGCCGTCACGGGTGGCGACCAGTTTCGGTTGTTCCAATTCCGCGATCTGATTGGGGATGCGACGCCATGATCCGTCTTTGAATTGAAAAAAATGGGCGTCGGTGGAGACGATCAATCCGTGTCGGGCACTTTCGACCAAGGACCAAACGTAGGTGTCTTGTTCCCACAGCCCGGCATCCTTGAGCGGTTGCCGGAACCCGTCGTCGGTGAATTCGGCAAGGCCTTGGTTGGTCAAGACGAATTGTTGGCCGCTGGCGACTCGGACGTAGTCGGACGTGTAACTGCTGGGCAACCCGTCACTCTGGCGCCAGGTGGTGAACCGTCCGTCTTTCATGCGGGTCAGGCCGGCGCGGACATCGCCCTTGGGCCACTGGTCGCAACAAAACCACAGCGACCCATCGGTGTCTTCGACGATGCGGCGGATGCTGGGGCCGGCCAATTGACCTTGCAGCATGCTGCCATCGAACGTTTCGCCGTCAAAGCGTCCTGCGCCACGGTCGGTCCCGACCCAGAGTGCGCCATCGTCGGTAACCAGGACACAGCGAACGTAGTTGCTGGGAAGACCGTCTGCGGTGGTGTAACGTTTCCAGCGATACCCGTCGTAATGATACAGCCCGTCGGAAACGGCGAGCCAAACCGATCCATCGGCCGCCACGTCGGCATGCGTGACCGACTTTTCCGCCAACTGGGCGTCCTCGAAGTACGAGACGAATTGCCATTGTCGCGCGATCGGAGCCGGTTGCTGCGCAAGTCCGCTGATCGCGACTAGGGACGCGATGAGCGAAAACAAGAAAAGTCGGAGGAAACGACGCATTTTCTGGCGACCCTACGGGGACGGAGCAGGCCTTGTTGTAGTGAACAAAGACGTCCAAAACCACCTCAGCGGTCGCTTCGACCCGCTCGCCCCCGCACCAGAACCGACTGCGTCCCCCCACCCCAACGATGGGTCTCGGTCGGGGCGGACACTCCCCCCGCCTCGACGCTCGTTGTCTTGCGGGTTATTCACATTTTGGTGGAAACACTAGCCCGGCGCGGTGAGGCTGGCCCCTATTTTTGACGCTTTGCGGATCGAAGCGGCGAAGCGATGACCTAATTGAAGCCATACCCGCTGTTTTTCCGATGCACTGCTTTTCCGTTGCGCTGGCGTCAGATCAGCAACGCGGCCCGATGAACACCGAATCAACTTGGATGAGCGCTCCGATGGACGATGTAGCTGAGCTTCTAAAAAACTTGAGTGTGTGCCAGTCGCTGGTGCGAAAGACCGATGAGAGTCCGGCGACGGCCATTCGTCTGCTGACGACCGGTTTTGAAATCCATGCCGATTGCGACTTGGGCGGGCGACGGATGTCCGACGTGATGAACCAGTCGATCAGCGGTTACATGGAATGCACCAATGCCAACCTGTATCGCCGCGGCCAGGCGATCGACCACGTCGACAGCGTCAAGGTCCGCAAACCCGAGATCATGATTGCGGGCATCGCGGGCAACCATCACGAGGCCGCTGAGAAACGGATCGGCAGTCGGCGTGCGCTGCAACTGTTCCACGCGGTGGTGGCCATCGATCGTTGGATCGTGCGGGGACGGTTGCACATGACGAGCAACAAAACGGTGAAAGAGTTTCTGCACGCCAACCGTGACTTCTTCCCCGTGGCCGATGCCAGCGTCATCGATGCCGAGTCGCCGGAGAGCCCGCAACAGATGAGTGTGGCCATCGTTAATCGCGCCCGCGTGTCGTTCATGGAGATCACGGAATTCGAACAGTCCGAGTCGGCGAGCGAGACATCGCCGGTTGCTCGATTGCTGCAGGAAGATGCGGTTGGAGGGTAGCTGTTAGCTGGAAGCGACGAGCGGACGATGACTGGCTGATGCAGCGTAGCTGCCATCGCCAGACGGCGGACTCGGCGAAACGGGGTGGCAAAACGATGGGGAAGGCAAAACGATGGGGAAGGCAGAATGATGGGGAAGGCAGAATGATGGGGAAGGCAGAACGATGGGGAAGGCAGAACGATGGGAGCCGTCGGATTTTGGCTCCGCGCTTCGGAGCGGTCAGAACATTATTCTGCCCCGTCTCATTCTGCCAAATTAAACCATCCTGAACGTCCAGCTCTGGCGAGTGTCGCTACTTTAGAATTCCCAGCCGCCAGGGGATGTCGCCGTAATTGCCACGCTGGTACTCCGCGTCGTTGGCCCCTTGGAACAACAATTGCAAATCATCGGGGTTGACTTCTAATCGCTGGTCGTAGCCGCTGCGAATCAGTTCGCCGTGGCTGTACGAGGTCGCCCACGATTGGTCTTGATTGACCACGTTGATCGGTGAGACCAACGGCTTTTGCTGACTTGCCGCCAACGGCTTCCAGGTTCCGTCCAACCGGTCGCTGACGAAGCCCTTGAAATAACGCCTGCGGCCGGCTTGGGCTTCGACCACCGTCAAGTACGATTGTCGTCCTTGGATCGCGTACGTGTGACTGGCTTCGAAGATGTCGGCTTGCAAGACCACTTGGGGTTCCGACCATCCGCGATTGGGGAAATCGGCGAGCGAGGTTTCGGCACGCCACATCTGACCGTTGAGCGTCGTGAAGAACAGGTGTGCCTTGGAATCGTCACAGATGACCCAAAAATCCAATCCCGCTTTGGCGCCGTCTTTGACGACATACAGTGGTTCGGGTCGCGTCCAACGGTCGGGCTGGTCGATCGAATCGTTGGTGGAAAAGCAGGGTCCGTATTTCAAGCCGCGGGTGTCATCGCTGGCCTGATAGATCAGGTACCACTTGCGATGCGGCTGGAAATAGAAAATCTGCGGCGCCCCGTGATAGCCCATCGTCAAGTCCAACACGCTCCAGTCGGCATCCTTGGCATCAGCCCAGTCGGCAAAGGAAAGGTATCCGATTCGAATCCGGCCGTCGCCTGATTTGCGTTTCCGCAACGTGCAAAACAAATGCCAGCGGTCGGCGTAACGCACGATGCTGGGATCTTTGATCGCCAACCAGGGATGCTCCGGCGATGCCGGCAATCGCTGGGCGTCGACCTGCAGGATCGGAGGTCCGACGCGCCAACGGAAGACGCCCGAATCGAGGGGATCACTGGCGTTGAGATCCTTCGCCGGTTGCGATGCCGCTTCTTCTGTTTCTTGGCCGACCGCGACTGAAGCTGAAGGGGCACCGGCGACGCACAGCAGCACCGCGACAGAGGACACGGCGACGGACCGCAACGTGGTCAAGAAGAGACGTGGTTTCATACCCGATCACAACAAGGTTAGGAGGAAGATTCGCACACCCGCACCGCCACAGTAGAGCGCGCGTACCAAGCGATTGGAATTTGAATGAATCAGTCCGCCGTGAGTCAGCGGCATGCCCCGAGTCAGCGGCTACTTTTTTTTACCACAACCAGCCAGTCTTGATCGGGATCGGAAGGGGCGTCGCCGAGGGAGACGGTGCCGCCGCCGGCAACGCGGGTCGTGCTGCCCGACTGCAGCGGTCCTCCGTCACGCGGGTTGAACCAGCGGACGTCATAGTCTCCCGCGGTGTCGGACAGATCCAGCGTCGACGATCCGCCGTCGCAGAGGTACACCAGGTAGGTGTCGTTCGCCTTGGCGAAACAGTATTTCGTCGGCTTGCGATCTGGATTTCCGATTCGTTCATCGGCGTTCTTCATTTCCCAAAAGGGGATTTGGTGGTCATGAAAGAACCCGATCGCGATCCGGCAATAATCCCAGCTTTGATCGCGGCTGCGCCAGTCTTCACAGACGATGTCGTTTTCGTCGAACTGGTAACCGAAGTAATACTCATTGCCCGCACCGCCGCCCATCAGGGTTCCCCACAGCGTTTGTTTGCGGACTTTGTGTTGCGTGTACGCCATCTTGCCCGTCCGGTCGTGTCCGTCAAAGCCCTTGTAACCGAGGTCAGGGCACTGGGCGTGGGCGGCGCTGCCGGATTCGTCGAAGGCGACGATCCAAGGCTTGCCTGCTTGGGCGGATTCGAAAACCCATTTGACCGTTTGCGCGTGCGTGGTTTCCAGGCTGCTGTTCTGCAGGGAAACGCCGGTCAGTTTTGATCGATCACCGAGCAGCGGTCGATAGACTTGGTCCTGTTGCGACGGGAAGGTGTGGACGACGATGTTGTGCCGGTAGGCGTCGAGTTCGGCGATGTAGTTGATCATCGCTTGTTGTTGCTCAGTCGTCTGCGTGTTCTCTTCGCCCAGGTTCCAGTTGAGCGCCAGGTTGTGGCCGTAGCGGGCGATCAATTCGCGGCAGTACAGTTTACGTTGCGTACCGAGATCGCCCCCGTCGAGACTTTCCGGAACACCGCCGGACGCCTTGTGCTTGTTGTGATCGTCGTTTTCGGTTTCCTGCAGCTTAAAGTGCAAGTACATGCCTTTGGCGGTCCCGTGATCGAACACGGTTCCCCACTGGTCCAGCTTGCTGCAATCGTAGTGCAGTTTGTCTTCGCGTTGAACAAAGGGCCAGACGTTGTCCCCGTCCCCTCCGGCGTTGTACGTCAGAAAGGAAAACGCATTGCAGCCTTTGCCGGACAAGTAATTGACCGCGCCGATCAAGCCTTTGCCCTTGCCGTCGCCCCAGGTCGGGTCGCCTGGTTTCCAGTCTTGCACGTGCGGCGCCCAGGTTTTCACGGGAGCTTTCTTGGGGTTGCCGGCAATCGTGTTGTCAAAGTCGGCGTAGGCGAGCAGGGTTTCCGGCGCGTCGGCACCGACTTTCAAGAAGTACTTTTTTGATCCTGCGAATTGCAGATAGTGTTTGCCGACGTACGTCAATCGGCCCTGGCCACGCAGGTCGCGGCCCGACTTGTCGCTTTCGGCGATGGTGATCGTCCCACTGATCCCATCGAAAGGTGCCACGGGTTTGGACGCGGCGTCGGAATCCAGTGCCGCCAGATCGCCCTGATGAAAGGAAACCGTGTAGGTCCACTGGCCGGTTTGATCGGGAGCGAAGTGGGCTCGCCACGTTGTTCCTGATTCTGCGGAGGTGTTGCCCGCATTGCCATCGGCGGCGAAGTAGCCCGGCACAGTGTATTGGGATCCGCCGGGGTGTTTCAGCTGGACCGTCATGCGATAGTCGGTGAACGGATTGGGCTGATTGTCTTTTTCGTGGGCGTAGGGGCCGTTGACGTCCAGCGTGACCTTGTGCCACTGCTTCAATTCACCGGAGAGGTTGACGCTGCCGTCACCGTCTTTGCCGCGTGGCAGTTGCAGCGGTTGATCACTGGAGGGTTTGGTGGGGCTGGATTTAGAATTGCCCGTGGCGACGTGTTGCGGTTGTGCCGCCTGGTTTGCCAGGATCGGCGCGATCGCCTGAGCGGTCGCGGCATCGGCGGCGGTGAAGGCGACGGCCGCCCAGCGGGCGCGGCTGAATTCTTGTCCGTCCTTGCTGCCGATCGTTGAGGAAACGCCGATCATGCTGCCCTCGGTGATCGGCACGTTTTTCCAAGTCTTGTGAAACGCTTTGCCTTGCTTGTACATCGCATCGGCGAGCGGGTTGGTGTACCGGCCGATCTTCGTCTCATCGACCGACACCTCGTAACTGGATTGGCCATCGTTTTCGCCGACCGTTTCCAGCGTGATGTTGTATCGCCCGGTGGGGAACGGAAAGGTTTTGGCGGTCGATCCGCGCTTGTGTTGATCGGGGTTGATCGCCAGCCATTTGCCCTGGTCCAGGTAGTACCCCGACTTGTTGCCTTCGGCGAACGCGGCGGCGGTCAATTTCAAGGACGCCTGATCACCGCTGGCAGATGACTCTGGGGCTGTCGGCGCCGTGGTCGTTGACGCGGTGTCATTGCGGGGGGCGGCAACCTGGGGGAATGCTTTGGGTAGCGTCCCACGTTTGAGACGCGGTTCGGGACCGGCGCCGCCGGGGCGGGGGAAGTCTCGCTCGGTCGTCATCAAGAACTTGTCGAATTCGAAACCGTCTTCACGCATCGAAAAATGAATGACGTGCTCGCCGGGTTCGTTGATTTCCAAAAAGATCTTGTACGGTTCGCCGCAATGTTGTTTCTCCGTGCGTTGTTTGCTTTCCCAACGCCATGTCCGTTTGCCTTCGCACCACTGCAACCGCTGGCCGCTTTCGGGCCAAGTGCCATCGATGCCGACGTGCAGACCGTTGTCTTCGGATCCGGTCGAATGGGCGCGGACCCAGACGTAGTAGGTCCCCGGCGTCGAGAAATCGACCTTGTAGTGCAGCACGGCCATCGCACCGGGTTCGGGTGAAAAGTTAGTGCCCCGAATCAGTTTGTCGCCGTGGGTGCGACGTGTATCGGGCAAGATTTCCAAGTAGGCGCCACCGCTGGCCCCGGCGACGTGCGACGGATCGCCGTCGGGTGTGGTCGAAGGCGTCGAGTCTGGGTGGGTCAGGTAAAACGCACGAACGTCGCTGGAGGTTTGTTTGAAAAAATGCTCCGCTTCGACGGCAACCAGGCCATCCTGCTCGGCGAACACGACCGACTCATCGACGATCGGTTGCCGCGCCTGCGCTGACGCGGCGGTGACTGCGGCAACGAAAAGCAGCCATGTGGTTGCGATGTGAGGTTTCAATCGTGTTGTTCGTCTCATCATGTTTGCCCGGTGGGGAAGGGAGGGAAGCAGGGGGTTGGGGAGACGCATCGTCGGGGAACGACGCTGGGGAATCAAAGGGATCGGATTCAACTGGTCGGGGCGGCGACGCTGCGGACATCGCTGCCCGGCGCGTCACATCCCAACGCGTCACACACCGCTGCGGCGACTTGGGACGTGGTCGCGTTCCCGCCCATGTCGGGCGTGATCACGTTTCCGTCGGCGATCACTTTTTCGACCGCCTGTTCCAAGTCCACGGCCGCGCGCGAACAAACGGCGTCGTCGTGCTTGTCGCCCAGCCAATCCAACATCATCGCGGCCGACAGAATCGTCGCCAGCGGATTGGCAACGTTCTTGCCGGCCAGTTGCGGTGCCGTCCCATGGGAAGGCTGGAATAAACCGTGTTCTTCGCCGATCTCGGCCGAGGGTCCGACACCGAGTCCGCCGACCAAGCCGGCTCCCAGGTCCGACAGGATGTCGCCGAACTGGTTTTCCATCACCAGGACATCAAAGTCCCAGGGGTTCTGCACCATGTACAAACTCATCGCGTCGACATACACCGCGTCCGCTTGGATGTCGGGATAGTTGTTCGCGACCTCGAAAAAGACTTTGCGGAAGAACGCCATGCTTTGGAAAACGTTCGCCTTGTCGACACAGGTGACCATTTTCTTGCCGTCGACGGGACGTCCGTTGCGACGCTGGGCTAGACGGAAGGCAAAATCCGATACCTGCGACGTACCCTTGCGGGTCACGACCAGCGTGTCGGTGGCCACATCGTCGCCCACCTTGCTGCCGCCGCCGAAGGACGCAAACAGTCCTTCCAGGTTCTCTCGGATGATGACAAAATCAATTCCCGGGCCGGTGTCTTTGAGCACGCAAGGGGCGCCGCGATAAAGCTTGACCGGACGGACCGCCGAATGCACCGCCAACGCACGACGCAATCCGACCATCATTGTCGGCTGGACTTCGGTGCCGTCGGGGTAGCGCACGTCAGGCAGCCCGATCGCGGACAACAACACCGCATCGGCGGCCAAACAATCTTCCAACACTGCTGCGGGTAACGTTTCACCTGTGTCGCGATACAGTTCTGCGCCCGCGCGGTGGGACGTGAACCCCAGATCCAAACCGTCGATCTGATCGACCATGTGGCCGAGTACCCGGTAAGTCGCGTCCATGCACTCCGGTCCGATGCCATCACCTGGCAACAATGCGATTCGATAAGAACTCATACGACTCAAACAAAAAAGGACTGGGAGTAGAGGGGAGAACGCAGGGGGAAGCCGATGGTGGTCCGGATTGTAGGCCCTCGCTCTCATTCGCTACAATAAAATAGTCTGAAACAATCATTTGGAATTTTTAAATGGTGCGTCATGCCGCCTCCGATCCAGTCCGACGATCTGAACATCGCCCAACTGCGGACGTTTCAGTTGGTGATGCAGGAAGGCGGTTATGCAGCAGCGGCCCGCGTTTCGCATCTCTCGGTGCCTTCGGTCTGGCAACATATCCAGGCGTTGGAGAAGGCTTATGGGGTGGAGTTGTTCGCGCGAGCGGGACGGCATGTGGAGCCGACCGCGGCGGCGGAGACGTTGTACGAACACGTCAGTTCGATCTTGGTTCAGATCGAATCGACGTTTGACGTGGTGTCGCGATCGTCGATCGATCAAACGATACGGATGGTCGCCGGGGCGCGGATGATGCTGGAAGACCTGGCGGTTCCCTTGGCGGCGTTTCACAAACGGCACCCCAATCATCTGGTGATTCGCCAGGGCAGCGATCGCCGCGCCGAAGAGTTGCTGATGGACGACCAGGCTGACCTCGCTATGGCCTTGGAACCGGGACCGGACCGCAAGTCACCTCACCTGCACTATGAACCGGCCTACACAGTCGAGTTCTTGGCGGTGGCAAAGAAATCGCACCCTTACATGAAGTCGCGATCAGCGGACTTGGCGGACTTGGCGGAGCACCCGTTGGTGGTCACCTTGGCTGGCACGCATGGACGCGACGCGCTCGACCAGGCGTTTCATCGCGAAGGTTTGCAGGCCAAGATTAGCGTCGAAACCGACAACAGCGCCTTCACGATCGCCTGTGTTTCAGCCGGCATGGGGATCGGGATTCTGGCCGGCCGCAGCAACGGCGAGCTGAGTAAGAAACTCGCCTCGCGATCACTCAGTGACAAACTGGGGCAGCGAAGAATCGTGTTGATGTGGCGCAAGGGCCGTTTGTTGACCGACCCGATGGTGGACTTGGTCGAACAGCTGAAATTGGCGCCGCAGTGAGTTTGGGGCGCACGTTGGTGTCTTGCCTTGAGGCGGGGCGGCTAAAGCCTGCACACCAGCAACCGTTGGTGTCCAGCCTTCAGGCGCATCCCCACGCGCTGCGAAGCAGCAAGACGGGGCGGCTAAAGCCTGCACACCAGCGCGGTTGCGAATCTTCTGTTGATGTGTTTCTCTTTCCCCTTATGAACTCCAAATCAATCCCTCCGAATCAGCAATTGGTCCGCCGCGATTGTTGGCCGGTCGTCGGCGAACGGTCTCCCGGCAACAGCGGTCTTCCATGGACGATTGCGGTTTGCGGCCAGGTGCTGAGCGAACGTGTGATTGAGTTAGCTGACTTGACCGCAATGCCGCAAACGACTCGATGCATCGACGTGCATTGTGTGACGCGGTGGTCGAAGTTGCAGATGGAGTTTGAAGGCGTTCGATTTGCGGAACTGGTCGCAGATGCAAACGGTCAGCCGCTTTGGAATCCGCAAGCCCGGTTTGTTTCGTTCGTCGCTCGCAGCGAGCGTTCTCATAGCACGTCGCTGCCCCTGGACGAACTGTTGGACCAGGATCCGTTGATCGCGTTAAAAGCCGACGGCGAGCCGTTGTCAGTCGAACACGGCGGACCGGTTCGGATGGTCGTGCCGGGCAAGTATTTTTACAAGAGTATCAAGTGGCTCGAGCGGATCGAATTTCTGTCCGATGATCGTCTCGGTTACTGGGAATCCGATGCCGGTTACCACAACGGAGCCGATCCTTGGAAGGAGCAGCGGTATATCGCTGCAAGTCTCGGCAAGCAAGACGCCGCTCGGCTGATTCGCGAACGCGATTTCAGCGGCCGCGATCTATTGAGTCTGGAAGCGCGCGGTTTAGATCTGGAAAACCTGCATGCCGCCGATTCGCTCTTGCGCAACGCCGATCTGCGTGGCGCGAACCTGCGTCGCGCGGAGTTTCGTGGCGCCAATCTTTCCAACGCACATCTTCAATCGGCCGATCTACGTGACGCGAATTTTCGCGGGGCGGATCTGGAAGGAGCCGATTTTTCAGCCGCGGATCTGCGCGGAGCGGACCTGCGCGATGCATCGCTGTTCGGCGTCAGCTTCGGCGTGGTGAATGCCGATGGCACGCTTTCGCAGGTTGCCTTGATCGATGCGACGACCAAGATCACGGCAATGTCACTCGACGCGCTGACAACGGAGCAACGGGATTGGTTGCATTTGCAATCGGCGACGTTGTGCTAGTACTCCTCGTCACCTTGCGGATCGGGTAGGCGGTAGTGGACGAGGCGACGAGTCCACTGCAGTCGACAGATTGGCAGAGGACTCGTCGCCTCGTCCACTACAGTCGACAGATTGGCAGAGGACTCGTCGCCTCGTCCACTACAGTCGACAGATTGGCAGAGGACTCGTCGCCTCGTCCACTGCAGTCGACAGATTGGCAGAGGACTCGTCGCCTCGTCCACTACCCGAAAATTTGGCTGAGACGGAATACTAGTGCGCCAACCACATTTAATGTTGGGGTTGCGTTGGTCGAGCGGAAAAGGGGTCAGGTACCAAAAACCAAATGGCCCGCAGGGTGCTTCGCATTTTTGGTACCTGCCCCCTTTTCCGCGGCACCCTAAGTTTAAAAGTTGACGGAGCACTAGAGCGACGGTGTCGCGCCGCCGGCGTGGGCTCGATCGATCGCATCGGGCCGGTGAACTCGATGGCGAATCGGGCTATAGTAGCGCGATGTTGCAACCCATCGAGATTCCGTCCCAGATCGACACGCAACCGATTCCGTCTCCGGTCGCTGCACAACTGTCGTCGATGCGTGCGCGGATCGAAGCGTTTCAAGATTGCTGGGATCAGCATCGTGCCGAACAGTTCGTCGCGGCGGACTACGAATTGGTCTACCAGACGCTCGACTGGGTTCGTCAGCACCAGCCCCTGATCGGAAGCCGATTTCTGGAGTGGGGGTGTGGTTTTGCGGCGGTGGCCTGTTTGGCCGATGAACTGGGCTGGAATTCGCACGCGATCGAAGCCCATGTGGATCTGATTGTCCAGGCGCGGAAGACGATCGCAAACTGGCCGGCGAAGGTGGATTTGTTTGAAGGCAACTTTCTGCCGCCCGGGGCCGCGGATCTTTCCTTCGACCCGACCTTGCCGTCACTGGGACATGTCGGCGAATCGGCTTACCGAGCGTGGGAATTGGACTTGGACGATTTTGCGCTCGTCTATTCCTATCCCTGGCCGGGCGAAGACCAATTCCACGAAGATGTCTTCGATCGCTACGCCGCCAATGGCGCGCTGCTGTTGATGTTCATCGGCCCCAACGAGATGCGGTTGTTACGCAAGGTCCGCGATTGACGATCCGAGGCAATGCGACTCGTATTTTCCACTCGTGGTGAAGACAAGCGGAGGTGCCGCCTGGACGCTGGCGCGAACCGGCTGATCTCAAACGATGATCAGCCGTTTGGCGCGAGCCTACGGGCCCCCGCACAACGAAGCAACGCTTCACTTAGCGGTATCGGGGTTTCGCTCGAAATCGACTCGGTCGTTTCTTGCGGTCGGTTGCTTTGCTCAGCGACCGGCCAACAACACGACGACGCGGGTGGCGATGGACATCCCCGTGCCGATTTCGCCGACACCTTCGCCGGTCTTGGCTTTGATACTGACCCGATCGGCATCGACGCCCAGCATGTCGGCGACGTGAGCCCGCATGGCGTCGATATGCGGCGCCATTTTGGGGCGTTCGGCCAGGATCACGCAGTCCAGGTTGACGATCCCCATCCCGCGTTGGTGCACTTTGTCCAGGGCCGCTTGGACGAAGTCGCGGCTGTCTCGGTCCGCGTTGACGTCGCTGGTGTCGGGGAACAGACGTCCGATATCGGCGGCACAGATCGCGCCCAACAACGCGTCGGTGATCGCATGCAGCAGCACGTCGGCATCGCTGTGGCCGATCGCGTGAAGTTTCGCCGGCACGTCGATGCCGCCGATCCGAAGCGGCCCGCCGGCCCCCAATCGATGTGAGTCGTACCCCAATCCGATGCGGAGGTCTGGCACGTTGGCGGGTGTCGCAGGCATGGTTGTGTGTGGTTCGGGCGGGGCGGGAATCGTGGGATAGGCTTCCAGCCTGTCAATACGGCAATGACAGGCTGGAAGCCTATCCCGCTGGGCAGATCGCGCATGCTCGAAGGCTGTCTCGTGGCAAATGGATCTCGCCACTACAATACCGCCGCTTGTCATTTTTCTCCAGCGTCACCCGAGTGCCATGTCGATCATTGAAGTCCGAGACCTGACGAAGTCCTATCGCGTTTATCGCAAGGGCGAAGGTCTCAGGGAGAGTCTCAAGGGGCTCTTTCACCGCGAATACCAGGAGGTCCACGCGGTCCGCGGAATCGACCTGGACGTCCAGGCGGGCGAGTTTGTGGCGTTTCTGGGACCCAACGGAGCCGGCAAGACGACGACGCTGAAATTGCTGTCCGGCGTGATCGACCCGACCAGCGGCGATGCGACGGTGATGGGCTATGTGCCCTGGCAACGAAAAAACGCCTATCGCCGCCGATTCGCCCTGGTGATGGGGCAGAAGAACCAACTCTGGTGGGATCTGCCGGCGCAGGAGTCGTATCGGCTGCAGCAACAGATTTACGGCGTTCCGGAAGATCAGTTTCGCAGCACGATGGATGAGCTGACGGACTTGTTGGAGGTCGGTTCGTTGCTGAGCCAGCCGGTGCGCGAGCTGTCGCTGGGCGAACGGATGAAAATGGAATTGATCGCAGCCTTGCTACACAGCCCCGACGTGCTGTTTTTGGACGAACCGACGATCGGGTTGGACGTCATCGCTCAGCACAACATCCAGCAATTCCTGCGTTACTACCAAGAAAAACGCAAGATCACGATCCTGCTGACCAGCCACTACATGAAGGACGTCGCCGCGCTGTGCAAGCGGGTGGTGGTGATCGCCCGCGGCACGATCGAGTACGACGGTTCGCTGTCGGGAATCGTCGACAAGTTTTCCGGCTACAAGATCATCACGCTGCAATTCGCCGAAGAGCATCATCCGGACTTGCGGGCGTTCGGGGAAGTGTTGTCCGAGACGTGGCCGAAAGTGCGGTTGAAGGTCGCCCGGGCGGACGTTCCGCGGGTCTTGTCACGCTGTCTGGCCGACCATCCAATTGAAGATGTGGCCGTGGAAGATCCGCCACTGGAAGACGTGATCGCGGGGTTGTTTCGGGAGACGAGCGAGAAGCAGGCGAGCTAGAATGATTGAACGGAATCGTCAAAAAGCGTATTTTTTCCCAATGCTCCTCCAGCCACCACGATCGCTCAATGGATTTTGAGAAAGAATTTCGCATCAAGCCCTCCGAATCCGTTTCGCTGAAGAAACGCGAAACGAAAACCAAAGGCCCGTTTGAGGACAAGGCGGATGCGGTCGCAGCGACGGAAAACGATATCACCACGATCCAGGAGCTGCAGTACCGCCTGTACGTCGAGGCCAAGCAGTCGTTGTTGATTGTTTTGCAGGCCCCCGACGCGGCCGGCAAGGATGGCGTGATCCGCAAGGTGCTGGGCAAGATGAATCCACAGGGATGCCGAACGTACCCGTTCAAAGCCCCCAGCAGCGTGGAACTGGCGCATGACTTTTTGTGGCGGATCCACTCCTGCACCCCGGCACGCGGCAAGGTTGCGATCTTTAACCGATCCCATTATGAAGACGTGCTGGTGGTCCGAGTTCAAAACCTGGTTCCCGAGTCCGTTTGGCGGCCGCGTTACGAAATCATCAACGACTTTGAACGCAATTTGGCCGCCAGCGGGACGCGGATTCTCAAGTTTTATCTTCACATCAGCCCCGAAGAACAGCTAGAACGCTTTCGAAAGCGTTTGGAGAATCCGGCCAAACACTGGAAACTGAACCCCGGCGATTACGAGGCCCGCAATCAATGGGACGACGTCCGCCGGGCCTATGAAGATGCATTTGAACATTGCAGCACCAAGTACGCCCCTTGGTACGTGATCCCCGCAGACCACAAATGGTTTCGCGATGCCGCCATCTCCTCCATCGTCGCCAAGACGCTGAGCGAGATGGATCCACAATTCCCACCCGTCGATGTCGACTTGGACGAGATTCGACGCTTGTACGACTTAGCAAAGGACGCCCAGAAAATCTGATGGCAGAAATCACCCTACGCGACATTGAGATTTTCTATGACGGCGAAACGTTGAAGATCTCCAGCAGCGAAGATCCCGAAAAATCCGTCTCCTTTGATCCCAAGTCGGTCAAGGGACTCGTTGATTTCGTGCACCTGCTCTCTCCGCCGGAAGAAACCGAGACTCAGACACAAGATGAAAATCGCAGGGAGTCATTCCGCGTTCCGGTGATCGAAGACAGCGGACTGCGCGTCACGCTGATTTCCGGCAAAGAACGCTGCGAGTCCAAACCGACCAACATCAGCATGACCGGTGTGTTCGTGGAAGTCCCCAAGGACCGCACGATCCCCCTGGACATCAACGACGAACTCCGCGCTCGGCTGTCGATGAACAAAACGGAAATCGAACTCGAAGCGATCGTGCGACGCATCGAGCCGAACGGATTCGGATTGTTCTTCCCCGAAGCCTTCAAAGGCGAACACGTCGATCCACCTCCAACGGTTCGACGAATCGTGATGGATCTGCAGCGTCGCTGGATGATGCATCGCAAAGATCTCTAACGCAGGAACCGCCGATGTCGATTAAACGTGTCAGCTGCCCTCGCTGCAACGCGGCGATGAACGTCCCCGCTTCGATGGCGTCGACGCGATGTGCTTCGTGTGGCGAAACGTTTGCGATCGCCGCGGCTGTGGCGGGGCAGGCCAAGCCACAACGTGGTGCCGAATCTAAATCCGCCGCGAACGACGAAGAAGACGACGGCCGCGCCGATGACCGGATCGGGCAGTGGCTGGTCGTCGGCGGAGTCGCCGGCGTGGCCGTCGTCGGGCTGATTCTGCTGGTCCTGTTCTCCGGCGGGGGTGAAGAGGAGCCTGAAAAACCCAAGCTTCCGGTCAGGACGCAAGCCACGGTCGTCGAAAACCTGAACCTGGACGAGACGCCCGCCGACACGGACTATCGCGAAGTCAATCTGCCCGAATCGACGCGTCAACAGATCTATCGCGACTATTCTCAGATGATCGCGTCTTCGTTCGGCAAGTCCAAGAAGATTCCCAGCGGGGGAGCCGCCGGCCAAGCGCTCAACAAAACACTCGGATCGGTCGTCGATCGCGAAGTGACGCACATGGCGTTGGTTCACGGCATCAGCGAAGAAGACATCGCGCAGATCTACGCCGAGGGCCGCGCGAAAGGCTGGTAATGAGACACCGGTGGCGTCATTTTGACACGCTGGTCGTCCGCTGGCGAGCGTGGCGACGTCAAGTCGGCTGCGGCGGGACGCTAGGAAAGGGGGTCTGGGAAAGCAAGGGTGTCTAGGAGATGCGGGTCCCAGTGCCATGGTCGCGGTTTCCCGTTTCGACGATACTTTTGGTCCGGCGTGTGCAGGCAGAATCACCCAGTCGGGTGCTATCCGCTGTCGACGGGTTCGCCGCGGGCACCCGCTAGGTCACTCCCAATCCCAAGGAACAGCGTTCGCATGAACAAACTACTACTCGCCGCCGCGGTTTGCGTCGGCTCCCTGGCCGTTTCAGAATCGACCAGCCAGGCAGGGGACTGTTATTACCGTCGCCCTGTCACCCGCTCGGTGGTCCGCTCGGGTTACGCTTACCGTGCTCCGGTCGCCGTGCCACGCGTTTACTCCGGCGTCTATCGTGCTCCGGTGTACCCCTACGTCAGCCCCGGCTACCGCCCCTACTCGTCCTATCGACCGGGCTATGGTTACCGACCGGGATATGGCGGTTACATCGGACCGGGCGTCCGCTTTGGCGGTTATCCGGGTTACGGCTACGGCCGCAGCGGGATCTCGATCGGAATCGGGTTCTAAGCGTCTTGCGATCCGACCGCCGTTGAAGTTCTATTGAGGACTCGGGGTTTGATTGACGAATCGACCCCGGGTCACCCGTTCGCAACTTCGGTTTGAAAAGCAGGATCTACGTGGACAAAAAGCAAAAGAAACGGCTGGACGTCATCAACAAGAAGCTGACCAGTTTGCGGCAACAATTGGCCGGCTCGCGTCAGCAAGCCGATGACCTGAGCGAGCTGAAAGAGTTGGAAGACGAGATTTCCAAGCTGGAAGCGGAAGCGGCCGAGATCAAGGTAGCGAAGTAGGCGTGAGTGGCTTGAGAAAACCGATCCCCACCCAATTCCGAGGCAAATCGCCGGACCCGGTGTTGGTGATGGGGATGCACAATTCCGGCAGCACGGCGTTGTCGCGCTGTCTGCACGCCTGCGGATTGTTCATGGTCAATAACGCCACACAGTGTGAATCTCACTTCTTCTCCAACTACATCAACGACGAACTGTTGATGGGTGGCGGTTCCAATTGGGCCAATTATCCGATCATGTCGGTCGAAGAGGTGATGAGCTATCGGGAGTCCGTCGGCAACTTCATGCTTCAGCAATGGCGTATTGATCTGATGCAATGGGGCTACGACGGCACATCGCCGTGGGGTATCAAGGACGCCCGGACCTGCGTCTTGCTGCCGCTTTACCTGGACGTTTTCCCCGAAAGCAAGATTTTGTTCATCCGACGGGATCCAGATGACATTGCGGCGTCGTTGTCGCACCGCGAAAAGCCGGGCGTCGGCGTCTACAAGGATCCGGAGCACTGGAAGAAACTGACGTTGGCTCATTTCGAGCGTGTGGAAACCTTCGGACGTGCCCATCGCTGGTACCATGAAGTCGGTTACGAAGAGCTCTGTCTCCAACCGGTCGCGGTGGGGCGTCGCATCCACGAATACCTGGAACTTCCCTACACCAGCGAGCACGAGCAGGTTTACCGGCGTACGATGCACCGTGACCGCCTGGGCACCAAGGCCTGGACGGCGTTCAAGTGGCGGGTGATGGCGATCAAGAAAGGCTTGCAGGTGATGCTGGAATGATCGCACGTCTCCTCAAGCAAGCCGCGGTGCTGACAACCCGAATCGGTCGCCGCAGCCGCTATGAAATCGCCAAACGAATCATGCCGAGCACTGCGGTGTTGGGGCCCAAGGTCGTTCCACGTGTTACGGGCCCCCTGCTGGAAAAACGCGAGATCAAGTTGAACCTCGGTTGCGGTCCGATGCATTTGGATGGCTACATCAACATCGATGCCGATCCGGCCGCGTGCGCGGATTTTTACATGGACTTTGGTGAACTGGAACGTGCGTTTGCTGCGGCGAGCGCGCGTGAGATCCTGATGATTCACTCGCTCAGCTATCTCAATCTGTGGCAGGCGCGTCGCTTTTTTCGCGCCGCCCACCGGCTGTTGAGGCCCGAAGGAAAACTGGTGATCGAATTGCCTGCGATTGAAAAGTGTGCGAAACATCTGCTTGAATCGGAAGGTGATCTGCCAGCCTATCTCGAGGGCGTTCGGGGAGTCTATGCGTTTGATTTGAGCGAGATCGCGAACCAAATTGCGTTCACTCCGTACTCGTTTGGTTGGTCGGCGTGGCACCTGCAGCAAGAACTTCGCGACGCATCATTTTCGCAGATCGTTGTGACCGATCCCAGATTCCACGAACAACAATGGCGTGACATTCGCGTGGAAGCGACCAAATAGCAGTAGCAGATTCCAACGTTTGGACACCAGTAATGCCAAAGTTCGTCGATACGCGTGACGAGTCGATTTTGCCGGTCGACGGTAAGAACATCGTTTTGTTTCATCCGCACGTGCCGGAGTCCGCCATTGAAGGCGTCGCCGACACCCTGCGGACACGTTGGATCGGGCAAGGTCCTAAAGTGGAGCGTTTCGAAGAAGCGTTTCGGCTTGCACTGGGTTCCAAACACCATCCGGTCGCCGTCGGGTCATGCACCGACGCCATCCACTTGGCCTACGTGCTGTGCAACTTGAAGCCGGGCGACGAGGTCATCGTGCCCGTCTTCACTTGCACCGCAACGAATATCCCGTTGCTTTATCATGGGATTCGAATCCGATTCGCCGATGCGCAACTGGGCACGATGAACATCGACCCCCAACATGTGCGGTCGCTGGTCACCGATCGGACTCGGGCAATCGTTTGTGTTCATTACGGGGGGTTGCCCTGCGACATGGACGAATTGCAGGCGATCGCCACCGATGCAGGCGTGCCGTTGATCGAAGATGCCGCTCAAGCGGTCGGTGCAAGCTACAAGGGCGCGCCGGTCGGTGCGATCTCAGATTTCACCGCGTTTTCCTTTCAAGCGATCAAGCATATCACGACCGGCGACGGAGGCATGTTGATGATCCGTGATCCGCAGCTGGTCGCCAAAACCAAACGCATTCGCTGGTTCGGGATTGACCGCGAAGCCAAACAGGAAGGGACTTGGCGGAACGACATCAGCGAAATCGGTTACAAGTATCAAATGACGGATATCGGTGCGGCGATGGGCTTGGCGGCGCTCGAAACGCTTGACGACGTGCTCGCCCTCCGTCAATCGATTCTGAACCGCTACATCCGACGACTCGCGGGGATCGACGGCATCGAAGTTGTCGGCGCAAAACTCGAAGACCGTGTGCATGCAGCTTGGCTGTGCACGGTGTTGGTCGATCGGCGCAAAGACTTGGAGCGAAAGCTGCGCGACGCTTCCATTGAGTCCGGACAAGTTCATTTTCGCAATGACCGATACAGCGTCTTTGCCAACTTCCGTGAAGGCGAACTCCCCAACATGAACGCCCTGGAAGAACGCTATTTGGTCTTGCCCCTTCACACCCACATGTCCCTGGCCGATGCGGACCGAGTTTGTGATGTGATCCAATCGGGTTGGTAAATCGTTGAAGAAAGTTCTGCTCGTATACGAATCGCTGGAAACGCCGAGCACCATGGTTCGGGCGTTGCAGTTCCGTGAGTGTTTCGAGCGAGACACGGAATTGGAGGTCGCGTTCATCGGCCGGACCAGTGAGCCGATCAATGCGGTGATGAAGCGTTGGCCATGGCGTCCGAGTTTGCGGCGACCGGCGAGTGCCGTCGAATCGGCAATCATTCGCCGACGTGAATCGCAGATCGTTGACATCGCACGCCAATGCGACGTCGTGATGATGATGACGGTCCCCTCGTGGCCCCTGCATCAGCGTTTGGCCGAGCTGTCCCAGACACGCCTGATCACCGACCTGATCGACGCCCTCTGGCTGCCCTGTTTTCAATCCCAGGGATGGCATCACATCCACGAAATGCTTGCGTCCTCCGACGCGGTGATCTGCGAAAACGAGTACACCGCGCACTACACACGGCAGCACAGCAATCACGTCGTCGTCGTTCCCGATGGACCGCAGCTGGAAGTGTTTGATCAGTATCGCGCTTCGGCCGATCGCGATGACCGGCAATGTCGCATCGGCTGGATCGGAGGCAAGTACACCGCCGATGCCTTGTACCGAGTCTTTGAATCGCTGGAGCAGTGTTTTTCACAACACCCCGACGTCCATTTGCGATTGGTCGGCGCCGATCCCGACCGGATTCCCCGTTTCGAGAACGTGCGTTACAGCGTCGTGCCGTCGTACGACCAACAAACGATGGTCAAAGAAGTGCTCGCGATGGACATCGGGATTTTCCCAATGTTCAACGTTTCGGAATCGTTGTACCGCGGAACACTCAAGACCAAGGTGTACATGTCTGGTGAAGCAGCCGTGATCGGCCAGCGTTTGGGGGAAAATGAAACATTGATCCGCGACGGCGAAAACGGTGTGTTGGCCGGGGATCACCAGCAATGGTGCGACGCGCTGAGTCGATTGATTCAAGATGTGCCGTTTCGCCGGCGGATCGCCCGAGCCGGATTGGAAACGATCGAACGCGAATTCACTCGAAATCACTGCTACCAACGACTCCGCGACGTGATCCTAAATGTGGGATCGACTTCCGGCCTGGCATCCGACTCTTGACAGGCTGGCACGCCACACCACCACCAGTCGCTACGACAAGACGGCGAACACGGTCCATGCCCCGGTGACCAGCATCGCCGCGGCGGACAACCACAGGAACGTGTCCCAGAGCTTGTTCGGTTCCAAACCCTCCACCGAACGCTTGTAGCGGAAAAACAATGCCGCCGCGGCCAGCATCGGCAACATGATGCCTTGCGCGATCCCGCTGATCAAAACCAGTTGGGCCGGTGCGGGAAAGGCGATGAAGATGACCACGCAGAGGATCGGGAAGACACCGCTGAGGATCCGGATCCAGCGGTCTCGCGTCTGTTCGTCGTGGGCGATCAAGCCGATCACGCGGAGCGCATCGGAAAACGTTCTCGCGTGGGACGCGTTGGCGACAAAGAACGTGGAGTACAGCACCGCCAGGGCACCGAATAGAAACACCGTGGCGGCCCATTCCGAGAAAACCGGCTGGAACATCACCGCCAACGTCCGCACCATGTCATTTTTTTCGGGGTTCAATCCGATGCGATGCAGGACCGATGCGCCTAGCAAGTAGAACGCGATCGTGGCGAACGTGTAGATCAGCATCGCCCCCCAGGCATCGACGTGCATCACCCGCATCCAGCCGGCCGCACGCTGCTTCCAAGCTTGGCTGCCATCGTTCTTGCCCGTGAATTTTCCGTAGCCCTTTTCCAGGCACCAATACGGGTACGTGATCAGTTCGGCGGCACCGACGCCGATGATCCCGAACGTCGCCAGCGCGGTGCGAATCGGGCTGATCCCCGCCGTCTTTTCCGGAAACGAAAACATCAATCCGGAAAGAAACTCTTTGGCGCTGAACGCGAATTCGGCTTCGCTTTGTAACCAGTAAACGTTGACGACGACCAACAGCGTGAACGACGCCACCAGCGCCGTGGAAAACGATTGAATCAGGTTGTAGCGTCCCACGACCAGGATCACGCTGGTGATCAGCGAGATCAGGATGGCCCAGATCGCCGTGTCATGGGGCTGTCGGTGTTCCCCGGGAGTCGCGGGGTGGTAGGTGGCGTCGTACGTGACCCAGGTGTTCGGCGTGGAGACTTCGAAGTCGGATTCGCCGCGATCATGTGCGGCACGAAACGCGTCGAAACGGGCCAGTTGTTCGGCATCGGCGGCCTGGTTGTACGCGACGCCTTGCCGCGTCAGCGGGGCGCTGATCGACAACGCTTGACCGACGCCGCCGACGATGCCGCCCAATTGTGAAATGCTGGCCAGCCACATGATCAACCAGTACCACACCAACCAGTTCCCACGCCCCTTGATCCGCGGGCCCGGCACCTCATCGAGCGCCACCAGCGTGGTTTTGCCACTGATCAGTGCGTAGCGTCCGAATTCGATTTGCGCAAACACCTTGATCACGCAACCGATCACGATCAGCCACAACAAACTGAATCCCGACTCGGCGCCCGTTTTGGTTGTGGCGATCAATTCGCCGCTCCCGACGATCGACCCGGCCACGATCAGTCCCGGCCCTACCGCTAACAGGATCCGCCCAAACGAGGTCGGAGGGGAAATGATTTCGCTTTGATCTTGATTCATGGCGAAGAGTTTAGCAGAGCGGGACAGGCCGGGGGTTTTGAGGTTTCGGGTTGGAGATTTGAGATTTGAGATTTGAGATTTGAGATTTGAGATTTGAGATTTGAAAATCCCCGACGGTTGCGTCCTGTGGCCTTGGGGGGTGATAATCAGGTGACCGCCGGGATGACCATCTTCGCTTCTCAATCATTTGCATGGCTGCAGTCCAACCGCTCGACACGACCATCGCCGTGGTCACGCCGGAGAACATCGCCTTTGAGTATCAATTGGCGGGGCCGTTCCGTCGTTTACCGGCGTATTTGATTGATTTGGCGGTCCGTTGGGGCGTGATTTTGGGGGTCGGGCTGGCGATTTTGATCATCGGCGGCATGCTCAGCGCACTGTCGACGTTTTACGGCCCCCTGACGTTTGCCTTCATCGTGATCTTGATCTTCGTGATCAATTGGTTTTACGGTACGATCGGCGAGGCGTATTTCAACGGCCGCACGGTGGGGAAGTGGTTTTGTGGCATCCGCGTAATCGAGGTCGATGGCCGTCCCGTTTCGCCGCGTAGCGCGTTGCTTCGCAATTTGCTTCGCATCGCGGACCTGGCGCCCGTCGCGGCGATCAATACCTGGGACCCTGACGTTCCGCCGATCTACTTTATTCCCACGGGCATCATCGGGTTGGTCACGATGATGATGACCGAGCGGATGCAGCGTCTGGGCGATTTGGCGGCCGGAACGATGGTCGTGGTCGACGAGCGAAAATGGGAATTGCCGATCGCCAAAGTCGACGATGCACGCGTGCCGGCGTTGGCGTCGTACATTCCCGGCGATTACTTGATCACACGTAAAATGGCGCGGACTCTGGCAACGTATGTCGAGCGGCGACATTTTTTGACCCCGCCGCGGCGCCGCGAAGTCGCGCGAAACCTGTCCGACCCTCTGATCGAACGCTTTGAATTCCGCCAGGACATTGACCCCGACTTGCTGTTGTACGCACTTTATTACAAAACGTTTCTGGCCGATTCGATGACCGAGCCGGCGGACCTGGGACCGTTGGCCGGCTACAGTCCGCTGGCCAAAGATGCCGACAAACCATCGGGGTTGGCCGAGCCGCTGCAAAGCGCGATTCCAGATGAACTGGGGAAACCGGCACAGCGGCAACCCATTCGGCGTCGACAGACAACACAGCGCGGCGACGTTTGGAGCAACTCTTCGTCAAACGCGGCGACGAATCCGCCACCGCCTGCGCCCGCTCCGGCGCCCGCTCCGGCGCCCGCCGCACCGACGAGCGAGCCACCTCGGACTGCGGGGGACGGCCAGTGAATGTCGCCAAGCTGTTAGAAAAACGTCGTGTCGATTGGACGGAACTGGAGCGTTTGTGCGAGGCGATGGAGTTGCGTGGCAGCACGGATTCGGTTAGCCCCAAACACCGCGGGGCGTCAGGCGTGGCACGGTTTTCCTCGCTGTATCGGGCGGCCTGCGCCGACCTGGCGCTTGCCGATGCCTACCAGCTACCGCCCAACACGGTCACCTACCTGCATCGGTTAGTCGCCCGCGCGCACAATCAACTTTATCGCACCCACACCCCGGCCCCGGGCGGCTGGATTCGCATCTTATTTCAGGAAGCCCCGCAGCGGATCTTCAACGATGGTTGCGTCCGCGTCGCCACGCTGGTTTTCTTTGGACTGTTCGCGCTTTCGATGGTGATGGGGGCCAGTGAAGAACAGTTCCCGGGTTTCGCCGAACGGATCTGTGGCACGAAGATGCTGGAGGGGACGGCGGAGTCATTCAAAGAGCCGCTGGCGGTGCGTCCGGAAGAATACACCGCGCGGGCGGCGTTCTACATCCGCCACAACACCGGGATCGGGCTGCAGTGTTTTGCCTATGGCATCCTGTTGATTCCTTGTCTGGTCACACTCGCCTACAACGCCATCGTCCTGGGCGCGACCTTCGGTTACATGTCACGTGACGGGATCGAAGGGGCCGATCATTTTTTCGAATTTGTGACCGCGCATGGTCCTTTTGAACTCACGGCGATCGCGTTATCGGCCGGCGCGGGATTGCGATTGGGCATGGGGCTGTTCTACACCCGCGGGCTGTCGCGTGTCGACTCGGTCCGTCAAGCCGGACGAGACGCGGTGCCGGTCATGGCAGCCAGCGCGACGATGTTTGTCTTGGCAGCGTTCACCGAAGGGTTTCTGTCACCCAGCGGGGCGCCCTATTTGATCAAGGTGGCGTGGTCGATTTTTTCCAGCGGCATGATCACGCTGTATTTCGTCGTGCTCGGGTTCCCCCGAAACGAAAGCGACCGGGGATCGTTGGTGCGAACGGCGCGCTACGCCGATTTGGTGGATTCACGTGTCTCCGCTGACGAAGGAGACCGCGATGCAACTTGATCAAACCCACGTGGCCGTCCGGGTCCGAACGTTGACGGAAATCGGCGACCTGGCGCTCGTGCTGCTGCACCGCTACCCGTCGATGCTGTTGATCGGGTTCTTGTTAGGCGCCTGGCCTTGGATGATTGCCAACGCGCTGCTGCTGTCTTGGATTCCCTTGACCGAAGCCCAGTATGGCTTGGATGATTCCGAGGCGACTTGGGAACTGATCCGCTATGGGACCTGGATGGCGTTGCTGGTGTTTTTGCAGACACCAGCGGCGGGAGTCGTCACGACGATCTACTTGGGCCAAGCGGTGTTCGAACAAAAGCCCAGTTGGCGCAGCGCGCTGAAGATCTCGCGGCAACAATTCTGGCGTTGGTTCTATTGTTTGGGGATTCGGCGGTTGGCAATCCCGGTGATGATCCTGGTCGCGTTGCGATTGTTCCAGCCCTACGACACGTTCCTGGACATCACGCTGCCCATCATCATTTTTTTCGTCGCCTTGGTGGTTCGTGCCGGGCGTCCGTTTCTGCCGGAGATGATTTTGTTGGAGATGTGTCCGCTGCGAAGCAAGAATGCCAACGAGATCACGCTCGGTCGCCGGGCACGCGCGTTGCATCGCCCCGCCGGAAGCGACGTGGGCAGCCGCTGGATCGCGGTCGCCACGACGCTGACCATCATCTTTGCCGGGCTGTTCTATAGTTTGGTGTGGGTGCGTGGGATCGCGACCGGCTACTGGAATTTTGGGCTGGTGACACTGCTGGTGCTTTACCCGCTGGCACTTTGGGTGGTCGGCGGGTTGAGTGTGGTGGTGCGGATGATTGCCTATTTGGATACACGCATCCGTCTGGAGGGCTGGGACGTCGAGCTGGCCGTGCGGGCCGAGGCGCTGCGTCAATTCGGCCAAGAAACCGGCGTCCCCAAAGTGGCGTCACAGCGGCCGGTCGAATCGGTCCCGCCGCCGATCCCGCTCGACAACGCTGCAATCGGAGAAACGCCGTGATTCAGTGCATCCCGATTCGACGCAGCGTCTCTCGCCGACCATCCCGCTGCGGTTGGCGCCATTGGCCGCCAGGACACCGGCCGCCAGGACACCGGCCGCCAGGACACCGGCCGCCAGGACACCGGCCGCCAGAATCCTGGCAGGGAATCGTGATCGGCAACGCTGTGAAGCATTTTTTAGCGGTAGGGCGCGAGCCCTCTGGTGTTTCGGCAACGATGAGCGACCGGAGGGCTTGCGCCCTGCCGCTAACACCTCGTCAAACGCAGGGAATAAATGCTTCACAGCGTCGCCTGATCGGCCTGACGGTGATCGTTCTGGCACTGGTCGTGACACCGTCGCTGACCGGGCACGTCGCCGACGCCGGCGTTGCACCGGTGGTGAATCGATCGGTCGGGTCGGATCTGGGGACTGGCCCGGACGCTGCCGCGAACCGGCTGATCCCGACCGAACAACGTCCCGTCGCCATCACACTGGTCCAAACCGGCGACGCCGCGAAATCATCCACGACGATCGAGTTTGATTCGAGCGTGAGCGAGTCGCTGGATTCGACGCCCTGGTACGACCCGGAATCCCGGCAACTGGTGCCCATCGAATTGGAGATCCGTCAAGACGACTCGATCCATCGAGAGAGCCGTTGGTTGCCCAAACCGAAAAAGATTGATCGGCCCGATCCGTCGTCCAATGCGACAAACACCGGAACCGCTCCGGCAACGGGTTTGTTCGGAAGCTCATTGACGTGGGGCAATCTGTTTGGATGGGTGCTGTTGGCCGTGATTGTGCTGGGGATCGTTGGCATCACGGTCTACGTCGTCTCGCGTGCGGAATTGCGAATGGAAAATCGCACGTCGGCGGCCGCCGCCTCTCGAGCAAAGGGGTTGCCCGACGAACAGACCCTGGAACGCATCAAGCATTTGCCGCCCGAATTGCGGCGAACCGATGTGAACCTTCGAACCGAATGCGAACGCTTGATGCATGAAGGACGTTTCGACCAGGCAATCATCTTGATGCTCGGCCATCAGCTTCTGTTGTTGGATCGCAACGGGCTGCTACGGCTCAGTCGCGGAAAAACGAACGGACGCTATGTTCGCGAAACCCGCAACCACGACGACACCATCGCCACCTGGTTGCGCGCCACTGCCGACGCGTTCGAGCAATCTTATTTCGGCCGGCACGAGATTTCCGCCCACGTGTTCGAACAACTGTGGCGGCAAAACGAGATGTTGGAATCGGCCACCCAAGCCTACGGAGCGGGCAAATGAAACGCATCATGCTCCTGTCGCTGCTGCTGTTGCTGCTCGCCGGCTGTGAGGGCGGATTGCGGACCAGCTATGGCCCCAGCGTCGGAATTCTGGCCAAACGCAGTGTCAACGGATTCACGACGTTGCGCAACGCATTTAGCAACGCGGGTTTTGCCACGCGCGATTTGACTCGTTTGACAGACCGATCGAAACGCAGCTCGGTGATCGTCTGGACGCCAACCCATCCGACGGGAATCGAATCCAACACGACACGGTGGTTGGAACAATGGTTGCGGCTGAACGACAAAACGCTGATTTATGTGGTCCCCGATAGCGGCAGTGAGACGGAGTTTTTTCGTGATGCACGACCGCTCGCACCACCAGAGCAACGTCTGGAGTATCGCAGGAAATACGCCGAGAACCTGATCAAAGAACATCAATGGCAACTGTTGCGAACCGCGTTGCCGTCCAACGGTTGGCTATCGATCCAGCCCAAGGTGCAACAGACCCGAATGGTGTTGGCCGATTCCGAGGCCGCACGTGATGACGCGTGGAGTGATCTGGCCGAATCCGAGCAGCCGCGTCGCGTGGAATGGATGCTGGAAGCCTATGACCGCAAAAACAAGGCACAGCAGGGAACCATCGTGTTTCAACCGGTCGGCCCGGGGGCGCCGGTCTGGCCGATGGGACAGAATGTGGCACCGACGTCAACGAAAACCGAGTTCCAGCCCATCGTCTTGTCCGAAGACGGTGACGCCATCGTTGCCCGACTGACCAGCAAAGCCTGGGGCAACTCGCAGGTCGTGGTCGTCGCCGGCGGTTCCTTGCTGACCAACTACGGATTGACCAAACCAGAAAACCAGGCGCTCGCCGAGCGGTTGATCCGCACCTCGTTCGCGCCGTTGATTCAGTCCAAACGGGTGGATCCACAGGAACGGTTATTGGCCGATGGCTCGCAGCCGCAAGTGAGTTTCGCGACGGCATCGTACTCGTTGCCGATCAGCGACCGCGGCACTGAAGTTCCCCGAGCTTCCGGAGCGGAATTTTTCACCGAGTTCCCGCTCAGCTTCGTCACCTTTCACATCGCGATCCTGGGCTTCGTGATCTGCTTGATGTTGATGCCGATCTTTGGTCGGCCCAAACGAGTCGATCGCGGCGTCTTGACACATTTCGGTGAC
The DNA here is from genome assembly GCA_033042175.1 of Phycisphaera sp. RhM. GTDB lineage: Bacteria > Planctomycetota > Planctomycetia > Pirellulales > Pirellulaceae > Stieleria. The sequence continues at coordinate 68,153 of WCIL01000033.1, read as the reverse complement.
CACTTGACCGCGGTGGCCACCTTGATGCGACGACGCGGCGGTGAAGCATTTGCCCGGCGACGGATCAGTGATTACATGAAACACGTCCGGGATGAAACGTCGGGCCCTTGGGTGGTCGAAGAACCCGTTCACGCCCCCGACCCGGCGCTCCACTTGCACGTGCCTGATCCCAAACGGATGGGGCCGAACGTCACGGCGCCACAACCGATCGCGGACCCGCCCGGCCAAACAGCCAAGGCGGTTGACACGAGTCCAATCCATCCAGAATCTACTGATCGTCGTCGAGACGATTCCAACCCACTTGATCGAGGCTGACCGTTGACTGACCCGACTCCTGGAAACACACAAGCCGGATCAGGTTCCGACGACCTGCCGGCACCCCATGGCACAAGCGTGAACGCGCCGGCGACCTCCACGGCGACCTCCACGGCGGCCGCCACTGCGCCGACGGATCCGATTGCGTTCCAAGGCAAAAGCGAACGATTCGAACCGGTGGAAAGGCTGTACCAAGCGGTCTCGGCCGAAGTCGCCAAATTGTACGTCGGCCAGGACGAACTGGTGCTCGGAACTCTCACCGCACTGTTTTCCGGCGGGCATGTGCTGATCGAATCGGTCCCCGGGCTGGGCAAGACGTTATTCGTCCGCACGCTCGGACGGGCACTCGGCTGCGATTTCGGCCGAATCCAATTCACCGCCGACCTGATGCCTTCGGATATCACCGGCGCCCCCGTGTTCGACATGCAAAAGAGCGAGTTTCGCTTTCGCCCCGGGCCGGTGTTCACCCAGCTCTTGCTGGCCGACGAAATCAACCGCTCGCCCGCCAAGACGCACGCCGCGCTGCTGGAGATCATGCAGGAATACCGTGTCACCATCGACGGCACCAGCCACGTTGTTCCACAACCGTTCCTGGTCATGGCGACGCAAAACCCGTTGGAAAGCGAAGGCACCTACAACCTGCCGGAAGCTCAATTGGACCGGTTCATGTTCAAGTTGAAGGTCGATTACCCGAACGAAGCCCAAGAAGCGGAGATCTTGAAACTGCACAGCAAGCAGGTGAATCTGAATGAACGGCTGGAAAACGAGGTGCGAACGATCACCGACCCAGAGACGGTGCGGAAGCTGATTCAGCTGTGCGGAACGGTCAACGTCGAAGACGCACTGGTCGATTACATCAATAAAATCGTTCGCGCGACGCGCTCCTGGCCGGCATTTCACATCGGTGCCTCGCCCCGTGCCGGGTTGGCGTTGATGCAATGCGCTCGCACGCTGGCTGGATTCGGCGGTCGCGACTACGCCATCCCCGATGACGTGGTGGAAGTGGCGATCCCGGCGTTGCGGCACCGTGTTCAGCTAAGCGCCGAAGCCGAAATCGAAGGACGCGACGTCGACGAAGAATTGCTGGCCATGATCCGAGGCATCGAAGTCCCCCGCGACTGAAAACCAGTGGGATAGGCTTCCAGCCTGTCATCTACTGGTCGTCATCGACTTGCAAGATCGCTGACGCACGCAGTTCCTCGGCCAGCCGCTTGGCGACCAACAACCGGCCTTGTTGCGAGAGATGAATGTGATCATCGATGAACAATTCGAGCTTGTTCATCGGGTCGATCTCCTTTTCTAAATCGATCAGCGTGTCACCCCGCGCGTCGGCGACATCTCTGACGATCTGATTGTAGTTGCGATGAATCTCAAGCAGGTCTTCCAAATTCTTGGCTTCTCCCGACTCGATCAGATACGGAGGAACACCGATGTCGAACGCGTGGGGTGCGGTCAGGTACCAACAACGAATTCCGTTGGCTTCGCAAATCGCGCTGATCTCTCTTAGGTTGGCACGATAATCCTCCGGTTCAACTCGCATCCCCGAATCGGCGGTCGACGGTGGACGCTTCACGAAACTTCGGATCAGCTGAAAGATGCGAGCGTTTCCCAAACCGTCGGCCACCGTTGATTCGCCCGACTGTTGATCCTTGTCCTGGAACCCTCGCGCCAGCCAATGGTCATTCCAGCCGAAATACACGGTGACCAGATCGGGATCCCACCGGATCGCCTCGGTTTCCAGCAATCGTTTGCCTTGAAAGGAGGTGTAGCCGATGACGCCAGCGTTAATGACCTCGAACTGCCCCGGTGCAACCTTGTCTAAATAACCACGCAACATGTCGGGATAGGTGATCGGTCCGAAGTGTGTGCAGGAGTCACCGAGACAGACGACTCGAAACACTCCGTCCGGCTTGTCGGCAGAAAATTCGGGGCCGTAAAACCCCATGCTGTTGTGCCCGAGCGCACCGGGTCGCGGACGCCAAAAAAGGGTGTCGTCGCGAGCCAAGAACGGCTGGGGAGAGTTCGTGTTGTAGTCGTCGATTGGAAAGGTAAATTCCATTCGCTCGACGCCCAGGGGCACGCGATACCCGGCAACACGCAGCATCCCCTCGGCGACCAGAAAGAACGACGCGACGACGACGATGCTCAGAATGACCTTCCGGCGAACCGAAAGATTGGGGCGTGGTGGGGGAGCTTGCGACGGAGATGACTTGCTTTTGGAAGGCGATTTCTTTTTGACCACGGTCGTCCTGCAGCAAGCCGCTGAAACAAACAATAAAACCGCCAGATGGAACAGGCACCGGCACGCCGCTTAGGTTATAGAGACAGCAAACGCCGTCCAATCAGAGTCTGTTAGCGGCAGGACGCGAGCCCGATACCGCGAGACCGGATTACTTTCGATCCACCATCATCGTTCCGTTGTCGGCGACCTTCAACAGCGGCCGTGAGTAGCGTGATTGTCCGCCGAGTCCGCCTGGGCGGTAGGTGAATCCGATCGCCAGATTCCAGCCTTCCTCTTGGTTGCCGCCGCTGCCGGTTCCCTCATTGGGAATCAGGTACGTCGCCGAGGTGTTCCAGAGCAGGTTTCCGTGAATCGGAAGATCGAGCTCCATGCCCAGCAAGCCGTCGTCATTGTCCGTCCAGCCGACGAAGCCTTCACAGGAACCGAGACGTGCCAACCGTTGGCGATAGAACAATCGATACTGCGTCAGCGCCTCCATCGCGATGTCATTGCGGACGACGGTTCCGCTGTTGTCCAGAACACTGGTGGTCGCGGTGTCGTCGTCGATGCCCACTGCGAATTTCAATCCGAACACATTGCAGCCGCGATTGACCCAGCCGAGCTCACCGCGTAGCTGGACCAGATCGCTGCGGTAGTACCAGTCTTCGTACAGATAGTCCAGCACCAAGCCGTACTGGAAACCGTAGTCGACGGTGCGGAAGATGCCGCTGGTCAAGAAGACTTGGCCCCGCGTTTCGTCGCTGAATCCGGCTCCAGAAAGATTGTTTTGAGTAAAGCGAACGCCGGATTGCCAGGCGAGGTCGGCGCCGAAAAAGCGAACCGCGGTTCCTTTGTTGAATCCTTCATAGAATCCAAAGCTGCCCGTCCCGCGACGATCAGTTCCCGTCGAGCTGGTGTTGGCGAAATTCATCGGTCCGGTATGCCCGGCCACGCCGGCAAACAGGTCCAGTTGAGCCCACTGGATCCGCAGTCGCGGAAACAAGCAATCGATGAATCCTCCGATGCCGCCACAACACGCGCTGCATCCGCACATCGGGTCATAGCCGTCGCAACAGGCGTCGCATCCGACACCCTCGCATCCACACGCCGGCTCGATCCATGTTTCCGCGCCACAAGACGCTTCGATTCCGCAAGACGCTTCGATCCCACAACCGGGATCCATGAACCCGCCGCCCACCGGGCAGTCACAAACCGTCTCGCAGCCGCAGCTTGATTCAAAGACGGCGGGGCCGTAACCCATCTCGCCTTCGTAATACGACACCGGCCGCACCACACCGTTGGATTTGATTGCGTGACCGACGGCGACGTCGCGTGCTGCGCGTCGAACCGGTTTCACACCGGAAAGATCGACCCGTTCGCTCTCAAAGACGTCGGCTGCCGCACGCACGACCGGCTCCCCGGCCAATGTCGGGGTTCCCCATACCAGCAAAGCGGCGATGACCAGCAAAAGCCACGCGGCGTGTTGCCAAAGGCGGCGGCAAAGGACCGTCGCAGACATTTTTCGACGACTCGACGTGTTTCGACCAGGCAAGACCCGCGTAATCGAGTGGCTTGACGTTATCATGTTCCAAATCTTTCCGCTGGGAGGCGTTGCGACATCCGAAACCGCTTCTCGGTACATTTCTTGTTTTATGTTCGGCACTCCCAATCGTGATCATTAGAAAACTTTGCGCAATCGGAATATCCTGCCACCGTTCCGCCCTATTCGCCTTGCTGGTCATTCCGCTGGGGGTAGCGATCCCCGTGCAAACGGCGAGGGCTCAAGAGGACAGCGAACCTGCCGCAGCGAGCAGCGAACCTGCCGCGGCGAGCAAGGAGATCGAAGTCCCTGAGCCGATCGATTCGGACAAGGCGACGGTCAATTACCCGCGAGCAGTCGCGATCGATGCCGGAAAGCTGCTGGTCGTGGACCGATTTTTGCCGGGTGTTTGGATTCAGGATGGAGAGGGGGTTAAGGTCTTCACGCCCGGAACGCCGCTGTTGCGCAAGCCGATGAATGCGCCCTGGTGTGTGACCCCCCATCCAGACGGCGGCATTTTGATCGGCGATTCGGCCACCCGCGAGATCTATCATGCCAAACAGCCCGGTGCGAAACTGGTGGCACTGAACAATGGCTACTTGGGGATCCCAATGGCGATCGTGGTTGGTGACGGCGGCAAGACGATCTATGTCGGTGACGCGGAGCGGCGGGCGGTGTTTCGGCTACCGATCGCAGGTGGCAAGCCTGAATTGGTCGCCCGAGTCAACGCCCGCGGATTGTCACTTGACGACGAGGGGAACCTTTGGGCGGTGACGCCAGACGCCGAAGCGATTCAGAAAATCGACGTGGAGAAGAAGACGGCGGAAACCGTTGTCGGTGATCGCCCGTACGCATTCCCCAACGGTCTGGTCTGGACCGGCGATGGAGGGTTTGTCACCGATGGCTATGGCAAGGCGATCTGGCGGTTCGGGGCCGATGGGACGACGGAAAAGTGGTTCGAGGGCGAACCATTGGGTGGACCGGTCGGGATCACGGCCGACGATCAGTACCTGTATGTCGCCGACCCACAAAAAAAACAGGTTTACCGCTTTGATCGCGAGACCAAAGCGGTGGAACCTGTTCTTTAATCCCTCAGTCGCGGACGATCACGCGACCGTGCTTGGTGATCACGATGTCGACGCACTCGCCGCAGCACTGGAACTTGTACGTCAGGATCTTGCGACCCAAAAGTCCTTTGCGGCAGCCGACGTAGCAAGGCACTTCACCGGCGCACTGACATGGAACGCAGACGGTGACGGGGTACTTGCAGCACGTCACGGGATCGACGACGCAGAACGTCACGGGAACTGGCGGCGGCGGCGGGCAGCAAACCGGTGCGGGTTCGCAGCAAGGAGCCGGTGCAGGCTCACAGCAACCAGCCGACGCGTTCACGGCGGCAAGTGAACCGATCAACAACGCAGTGCAAGCCGCAAAAACTCGAAGACCTTTCATTGGTTTTCCTTCTTCTAGGGGTGTCTCGTTTGGTGCCGCAGGTAAGGGGGGGCGACATCAATCTGATTGGCGAAGTTTTGCTCATCAACAAGGTTTATGCAAGTCGCCCAGATTTTAATCTTTTGCTGCAATTGATGTACCTTTTGACGGTTGTCCCGGTCAAAACGGGGGCACACCAGTGGACGCCGCGAACCTGCATTCCCGTTCACAGCCGTTCTGAGCCTGCAACGGCGGCTCGCCGCCCCCTCCATCAAATCAGATGAAGCATCCAGAATGACGGCGCCTGCAGATCAAGCCTGCGCGAATCGTCACACACCCGACGACAAAGTGTTCAACCGGACACGCCCCGCCCCACCGGGGACAGACCCCGGGGCGCCGGGCGCGGGGACAGACCCCGGGTGATCTCAGGGGCACCGGGCGCGGGGACAGACCCCGGGTGATCACGATCGGGCCGGGGACAGACCCCGGGGTGCCGGGCGCGGGGACAGACCCCGGTTGATCACGATCGGGTGCCGGGGACAGACCCCGGGGTGCCGGGCGCGGGGACAGACACCGGGTGATCACGGGGACGGGGGCGCCGGGCGCGGGGACAGACCCCGGGTGCTCACGGTCGGGCCGGGGACAGACCCCGGGGTGCCGGGCGCGGGGACAGACCCCGGTTGATCACGATCGGGTGCCGGGCGCGGGGACAGACCCCGGTTGATCACGCGGGGACAGACCCCGGGGTGCCGGGCGCGGGGACAGACCCCGGTTGATCCGGACCCCGGTTGATCAGCGAGAAATGGGACCAATGGGACAGAGGGGACGCATAGGTCCCATTTGTCCTATGGGGCCTATCCGTCGCAGGCTGGACTGGGGACAGTCCCCGATCGGGCCGGGGGCAGACCCCGGGGCGCCGGGCGCGGGGACAGACCCCGGGCGGTTCTCACTCCAGCTCGTCGTCTTCGACGACTTCGGGACTGGCCGGATCTTCCGGGGCTCGTTTGCGGAGTTTGCGTTGCAGCGATCGTCGGTGGATTCCCAACCGCCGGGCGGCTTCGCTGATGTTGCCTCCGCAATCGGACAGCACACGGTGGATGTGCTCCCATTCGTTGCGGGCCAACGAGGGCGCCGGGAAACTGACTTCGCCGGTCGGGACCGAAGGCTCGTCGCCACGGGCGAACGCCGCCAAGATGTCATCGGCGTCGGCGGGTTTGCTGAGGAAATTGATCGCCCCGGCGCGGACCGCATCGATCGACGCGGGAATGCTTCCGAATCCAGACAGCATGATGATTCGTGCATTCGGATTCATCTGCAGCAATTTCCGCAGTAAATCCAGTCCTGAACGCCCCGGCATTCTCAGATCCAAGACGGCCAAGTCGGTGGGGGAGTGCTGGAAAACTTCAACTGCTTCGTCGTAGCTTCCCGCCGTTTGAACGCGAAACCCGCGTTGCCGCATCGCCATCGCCAGTCGATCACGCAAAATCAACGTGTCGTCCACCAGGAGAATACTGTCCGCTCCAATCGTCGCGGCATTGTAAACGGGGGCAATTTCGTCTGTCATGATCATCGTTTCTGCTGCCTGGCACTGGGAATCACCAAAGGGAAAGCTTACCGCAGATTGTAGACTGGCGTGCGCGATCGGCTATCCCACCGCAGTGGCCCGACTGCTAAAAACCGCGATTCTCGCCCCGATGGCGGTGCCAATGACAGCGGCGATGATCAATCGCTACGACGCGTAGCGCCGGCTAAAGACCCCCAGTACGCCTCCGGTGCAACACAGCCCGACCAGCGCCAACGCAAACAGACCTGCCATGGCCCGCAACCGCTCGCCGACCACCGAATTGTTCATTGCTTTGCGAATGCGTTTTCGGCTGTCGGCATCAAACGTCAGCTCGACCGCGATCTCGTGCAACTGGCGATCACCCATTTGCAGCGTGCCGACGTACCGTCGATCGACAAGTTCGTCTTCGATCCACTGCTCATCCAGGACCGCATCGTCGCACACCCAGCCGGTCGTTTCTTTGATGTACAGCGCCACCGCGGCGGGCTTGAGCACCTCCAATTCCGCTTCACACTGTTCCATGGTCTCGGCGCCGCTGGTGGTGACGACCCACCGGTGGACCGGTGACTGCAGGTCCGGTTCGGTTTCAATCCAAGCCGGCCGATCATCGGGATAGGTCACATGGTGCATCGGAGCGACCGACAGCTCCGTTTGTTTCGGCTTGGCCGATGACACCGGATCGGCCGATGCGGATGACATGGAAATCGGCTGTTCGGAGCTGTTTTTGCCGGCGCGTTCGGCTGTGGCTTCGAGAGACGATTCGGCAAGTCCGACCGATGCGACAAACGCGACGACGAAACAGGCCGACGCGGCGGGAAAGAGCGTTTTCATGCGTTAGCCTCCCGAAGACGGGGTGACGGATGCTTGCGTCTCGGCCACGGATTGGCCGCGAACATGCGTGGGTTGATCCATGGGGCCGACATTTGCGTCGCCATCGCCAGACCGCCGGCGACGAGCAATCCCATCGGTTGCGGAACCGGAATCAATTGCTGGACTCCCCAGGCTGCGACACATACGACCGCTACACTCCACAGACTCAATCGTGTTCGCCGCAGTGGATCCACCGACTTCCACCAACGGATACCTCCGAACAACAAGGCAAAGTGGGCCATCATGCCCGACGCGCGGATCGTCGAATCCTCACGATACAGCGCTTGCGGCAATTCGGAGCCCAACATTTCGCTGCCGCCGGGAACCAGCGACAGCAGGAAGAATTCATTCAACGCGTAGGCGAACAACCCGACTCCGGCACCGACCCCCGCCAGCACCAATCGCCTGGGCAGCCCTTCGCCGTCATCGCGTTCCCAAAGTTTTCCCAGTCCCAAAATGCCCTGCGCCCCGACCAGCACGACCAAGCCCATCCAAAAATACGGTGCCACGTCGACGGCGCTGACATCACCGCTGCGCAGTCCGATCACTCCGGCGGCCACCGCCATCGTCAACACCGTCAACGACGACGCGATCCACGACGTGTTCAGCTCCGCCATCCGCACCAAGTTGTGCTTGGCTCGCAGCAGATGACGCACCTCGCTGCGCCATTCTTGTCTGGTCCTGGCTTTGTTGGACGGTCCGGCCTGGGATGCGATCCGATGTGCTTTGGCATAGCTGGGCTGTTCACTCGAATGCAGCACCATCTGTCGGATGATGTAGTACGGCACGTAGAACGCACCCAAGATCGAAAGCGCCGGCAACAACCAATGCGTGTTGATGAACAGCACAAATGCCAGGAAGGCGCCGATCCAAAACCGGGACCGCGGCGATTGCTCGAGCGATTTCCACCAGCAACGTAAATCATGGGCCGACGAGCGGATCGCTCTCAGCAGCGGTTCGTCGACCGAGGCCGGAGCCGCCGCCGCTAAATCGGAATACTCCAGTCCCACCACCGGATCGATGTCTTTGGTGGACCGGTCGTTGCCCCGCACGTTGTCCTGCCGCCGACCGAGTAAACTCGGCTCGTCCGTCGGTGAGGGGGCGTCTCCGACGGTCGCGCTGACCAAGGTGGGGACCGCCGCGGCGTCGGAGAGCGACAATCCCAGCGGGGCAACCAGATCGGCAATCGTTGCCGGTCGTTTTGTCGGATCCTTGTCCAAGGCCGCCAGGATGGTTTCCCGATACGGCGACGTCACACCAGACAGATCCGGCAGCGCGGTGAGGTGTTTGACGATGATCTCGTGACAGCTCTCTCCGTCAAACGGCACGCGTCCGGTCAACAGCTCGTAGAGCATGATACCGAGTGCATAGACATCGATCTCGCGACCGTACTTGCCGCGGCCGATTTCCGGCGCCATGTAGTGAAACGTGCCCACGCTCTCGGTGTGGCCGCCCCGCTGTGACGACGAGATGTATTTGCTCAAGCCATAATCACCGACTTTCACGATCCCCAGATCATCGAAGATGTTGCCGGGCTTCAAGTCTCGGTGCACCAAACCGGCACTGTGCAGATGGGCCACGCCGGCGGCGATGCCGGCAAACCAGCGCCGCGCCTCGGCCTCGGGCAAGCCATCCGGGTTGCGATCCAGGATCTCACGCAGATTCGCCCCCGCCACGTACTCCATCACCACCCAAGACCCACCGTCGGCGTCCCGGCAGATGTCGTACAACGAAACCAGATTCGGATGCTTCAGGTTCAAACATTGCGAAACGCCACGCAATTCGATTTCCAGGTTGCGTTGAATCCGTTTAAGTGCGACTTCTTTACCCGCCTGGCTGACCGCAAAATAGACTTCGCCGAATCCACCCACACCGACTCCACGCCGTATCGTGTACGGCGGCAGCGGCTGGGAACCGGGGGCATAGGTAAAGGACATCGGTCGAGTTTCGGGGGGCGATCCGAGCGAAGTTTCGGTGAACGCAGGTTGCATTCTATCCCCATTCACGGAACCGTCACCCGAAAATTGCGTTTCGGGGTGGCTCGATTTACGCTCTTGCCCCTTGGACTTCGGTTGGCAGCATCGAAAGAACTTCGCGGCAAGTCCTGCTCCGCCTTTTCTTCCCTGACGCTGTGTGGTTTCCCCCTCGCTGCCGGTCGCAGATCCGTGGGGATGGCCGGTGCCCTGTGGCTTGGCGGCAACGTCTGCCGCTGCAATCGGTTGTTCTGTCATGTCTCGGCCAACGAGTGTGCGTGTTTCGGGGGCGAGAGTCTTCATACTTCTTCCAACATCATGTCGAGTTCACCGATCGAGACTCGGCGTCCCGGGACAAGGTCGACCGACTGCGGTCGAGTGGTTCGCCGCAACGATCCGGCCGTCGCCGCGGCGGGTTTTAACTTCGCTTGCCAGCGTCCATCGCGAATCACCAGCACGGCCGCAGTGTCCAGGGCGGTGCAGCGGATATGGTCGCCGGCACTCGGCCCGATCAAGACGGTTTGATCGACCAACACAACCTGATCGACATGCTGGTCAAACCGATGGGGCGGATCGAGCGACAGGATCGCTGAACGCGACAGCGGCGAGGGCTGATGCAGCCTGAGCGTGGCCGAACCCGAGATCGGAAACACGCTGTTGGCAATCAGCAACTGCCCGCCCGCGTCCTGTCGTTCCACCGCGTGATTGTCCGCGGCGGACCAGAAATAGTCACCGTTGCGGCGAACCACGGTCCCTTCGCAGCGCCGCCAGTCGCTGCGGACCTGGATGTCGGTCGTTGAATCAGGTCGCGCACCACCGACGCTTACACTCTCTCCGGCCAACAACGCGAATCCGCCGCAACGATCGATCCACAAACGCCACGCGGACATTTGAGCAGTGTCGGTCGTTGGGCGAATCGTTTGGTTCATCGGACAGGAGCGGAGGAGAAGCGAAGGTTGCGAGCGACTTCGGCGAACAGACTACTTTGGCAACTAGGCGCGACGTTCAATCCAATTGAATGGAGACGAGCGCCTTGGGCTGGCTGGGCTCGGAGTCGAAATAGTTGGCGATGTCGTCCAACAAGTCTTCATCGCCGGACTCTTCCAAGTTGATTTCGCCAAAGTATTCCGCATCCACGCTCATCGTCTCTTCTTCGACGTCGATACGGGTTTCGATCTCGTCGAGCAGTCGACGGGTTTGGGACAGATGGCTGTCATCCAAACTCAGCTCGCTCGCCGTCTGGGCCACTCGAAGTGCACCCAAGCGTGCTTGCAAGTTCTCGACCTCCACCTCCAATTGCCGTTTCGCGCTCAGCATCTCTTCCATGCGATGTTGTGCCGCGCTCAACGTCGCCTGACGAGCGGTCAGCATTTGTTGCAGTTTATCCGCCGTCGCGCGGCGTGTCTTGAAACGCTTGAAGCGGTTCTTCAAATCGTCTTGGACTTGCACCGAAGTGTAGGTGCGTCCGGCGTAAGTAAAGTACTCGTTGCCGCCTTCCAAATCGCCGGTCAGTCGTTCGATGTCGTTTCGGGCCGAGGCCAGGCGAGATTCGGTTTCATTCAACTGTTTTTCCAACCGGACGACTTCGATTTTTTCGCGGGCAATCCGTTTGGCATTGTCCGTGATCTCGGGTTTCAAGTCGCTGATCATTTGGCGGGCCCGCTTCAGCTCCCACTCCAGAGGGACAGCATCGCTGGCAGAATCGCGAAGCCAACTGACTCCGCATCGGGTGTAACTGGCCAGCGGAACACCGACGGCCAAACTTGACAAAAGTGCGACGGCACCGCCGGCGACGATGGCTTTCTTTAACATGGACTTAAATCCCCAAAAATTGGCGTTCGAAGGGAGCCTTCATTGGGTCGGCTCGGGTTTCGCTCTCCTGTTCGGCACCCAAACGGAGTTCTTGGGGCGGTCGGAAAGAAAATTTGGGGATCTTTCGCGTTTTCGTTCAGTCGGGGCCAGGCGTCATTCGCCGTCACCCGACGTATTGCTGCGGATCAGATAGTGGATCGGATCGTCCGCTGCGTCCCGGCGGAGGTAAGAAACCAAGTCCTGAAGGTCCGCCGACCGATCAACGGCAGCATCCATGTGCGCCAACCGCGTCCCCCCGTTTTGCTCACGGCCTGACTCGTCGTCCCGGTTTGGTTTCGATTTCTCAACGATCACAAAAAGCCCCTTCTATGCAGTGAAAAGTTAAACGGACAGCTGCGTCTGATCACCATTCAGCTATCCACCATCTTAACTCGATAGCGTAACACGCGTGACACCCGCCTCGAAAGCGCACACATGCATCCGTTCTGTTGTCGATACAGGTTTTGCAAGTGAGGTCGCGGGACGGGGGATTGGTATCGACGACACCGCCACAGGTGCCGCCCGCCCTGTGGTTGTCGAGCTCTGACCGCTGGAGCGTCGTCCCTTCGGCGGATGACGATTCACCAGAAGAACGCTTTTGGGGTTTCTGCACAAAACGACAGTGCCGTTCTGGTTGATCGTCCCTCCCCCTCGGAATAGTTTCCTGATTCCGACCAGACCTTCTGGTCCAACTCCCCCCTGTTTCCTTCCCCACCTTAAGGAACCTTCATGAGTTTTAAAATGCAAAGCTGGCTTTGCGCCTTGGCTGCTGTCGTCACGCTGAGCGTCTCCCAATTCTCCACCGCAGGATTCACGCCCTTCGTAATTCGCGAAGCCGGCGGGTCTGCACCAACGATCAATCCTTTAACCGGCGGCGGTACCGAGTTCATCATCACGGCGGGCGGACAAAAAGCGGCGCTGGGTTCGTCGGACATTAACGGCACCAAGCTGGGCGACATCGGGCGTTTGTCGATCGAGCGTCTCGATGATGTCAGCCGGTTCACCGCCGGCAGCGGCCCCGCAGTCGGTCCTTACTTGAACTTCTGGGTCACTGACGGCAGCAACTTTGCCGTCGTCGCCAACGAGCCGTCCAATCCAGCCTTCCAACCTCTGTTCAACAACGGCTACGATCTGACCTTCGCCGACCTGGCTGACAAGGTCGCGAAGGTTTATGAAAACAGCGACAAATCTTGGCTGCCCAACAACGGCGTTGGGTTGACATTCGCGGACTTGGCCCATTTAACCATCATGGCGCCGAATAACGTTCCCGACTGGGCTGGGCTTGGGACCGGGGCGCCCATTGTGCTTTCCGGACGCGCAACGAATGAGTCGTTCGGCGTCAACTGGGTGTTCGGCGACACGCTGTCCAACTATGTCAGTGGAGACCCGGGGTATCAGGTCCGAAACGCGATGGTCAACAGCACCGTGCCCGAACCGACGACCCTGGTCATCGCTTGCTGCGGACTGATGGTCGCCGGCCTGCGTCGCGGTCGCCGACGCCGCTAACGGATGTTTCGAAGGCGAATCATTGCATAGGGATCCATAAGTCGCCTAATCTTGCGGGTGACACCCGAGATTACCTAAAACATGTTTTTTGCCAAAAAGGTGTCCGACACCTTTCTGGCGGCATGGGCCGGACGGATGACTTGGGGGACAGCGTGTCAAATCCATTTCGAACGCATTGGTGTCTCAACCCCGACGTCGACTTCCTGAACCACGGCTCCTTTGGCGCGACGCCGAGGGTGGTGATGGAGGCGCAGCGCGAGTGGATCGAACGGCTTGAATACGACCCGATTGAGTTTCTGGGGCCGGAACGTTCGTTGTTGCCGAAACTGGATCGGGTCCGTGATTGCATCGGTCGTCTGATCGGGGCCGATGCGGCTGATTTGGCGTTCGTGCGGAACGCGACCGAAGGCGTCAATGCGGTGCTGCGATCGTTCCCGTTTTCAAACGGCGACGAAGTGGTGATCACCAACCACGGCTACAACGCCTGCAACAATGCCGCGCGATACGCGGCCGAACGCTGCGGGGCTGAACGCTGTGGTGTCGCGGTCGCCGAACTGCCATTCCCGATCGAATCAAGCGCACAGGTCATCGAGGCGGTCGATGCGACGCTGACGTCCAAGACGCGGTTGTTGTTGATCGATCATGTCACCAGTCCGACCGGCTTGGTCTTGCCTGTCAAAGAACTGATTGAACTGGCACATCGTCGCGGAGTGCGCGTGTTGGTCGATGGGGCACATGCGCCGGGGATGGTGCCCGTCGATCTGTCTGATTTGAATCCGGATTACTATACCGGCAACCATCACAAGTGGTTGTGTGGTCCCAAGACATCGGGATTTTTGTACGTACGGCGCGACTTGCAACACGAAGTCCATCCGACCACGATCAGCCATGGTGCGAATTCACCGGGGCTGGGAACGACGCCGTTTCTGGCAGAGTTCAATTGGGTGGGCACGTACGACCCGTCGCCGATTCTTTCCATGCCGACGGCGATCGAGTTTCTGTGTGGGCTCAAAGAAGGCGGGTTGGCGCAGTTGATGCGTGACAATCACGCGCTCGTGCTGGCGGGGCGGCAAGCGTTGCTGGACGCACTCGGTTGTGATCTTCCCGCGCCGGCCGACATGCTGGGCAGTCTGGCGTCGGTTCCCTTGCCCGCTGAACGTGTCGGCGACGGCGAGTCCGCGAACAGGTTGCAGCGTCAGATCTTTCGCGAACATGCGATCGAGGTGCCGATCTTTTTGCTCGACGGGACGCTTCCCTGTCTGCGGATTTCAGCCCAGGCCTACAACAGCTTGGAACAATACGAACGGCTGGCCGACGTGTTGCGGAAGTCGTCAGGACTTTGATTTTCTCCGTGTCGACGAAAGGCTTGATGCGTTGGGCATCCACCGTCATTCATTCGACCAGCGATGTGATGATTCCCGAAACGATGAGTAACTTTCGAGATTCGTTTTCGGCCATGTGTTGTTCCAACAGGTCCTCGATCAAACCAAGCGTCCAGTCGGGATCGATCGCCGCAGCGGCGTGCAAGGGCAAGGCTTGGGAAAACATCACAGACTGATCGCGTTGGCCAAACAGCCAAGACCAGTCGTCAAAACAGGGTTCCACCAGAGCCTTGGCAATGTCTCGATTCACCGGCGCGAGCAACGTTGCCAGTGTCGCGGTAGGGAAAAACGGCGTGATGCGACTGGACCGATTCTCGACCCAGATCGAAGCAAACAAATACTCTTCGGCGAGGGCAGGATTCCATTTTGCGACTTCTTCGATGCGTTCGGCCAACCAATGCCTGGGCTGGATAATCATCGGTCCCTCGACGGGCGATTCCATGATCTCTAGCGCCCGGCGCGCCAGAGTCGTTTTTGTCTTGATGTCCGCATCGGATGTCTTTGCCAGATCGAATAGAAAGTCTGCTTTGCCCAGGCCGCCGTCACACAACTCGGCAAGGGCCAAACCACGCTCGACATCACGATGGGGTAGATCCAGCAGACTGTTCGTCATTCCAGGCGAGGACAATCGTTCCAGGCCCAGTTGTTTGCAGAGTGTTTGGGGCTGGTGATCGCCATATTCGGTGGCGAATCGAACCGCCAGAGTCTGCAATCGATCGATCTCATCGGCGTAGGCAGTCAGCCGAATGAGTTGCGATGCTTTCTGGGGGGCGATTGACGCATAGACCGGCAAAAAGTACCGGGCAACCCCGGCAACCTTTTCCCTCTCACCGGAAGCCAGGATTTGCTCCAGTTTGGGGTGGTCGGTGTAGGCGTCAGACAACAGTTCGTTTGCCGTCTCGGTCTCGCCCAGTTCCAATAAGATGGCAGCGAGACGACCGGCGGAAACCAGAGCCGTGTCGCCGGTCTGCTGTCGCGCCAACACGAGGGCTTCGCCGAGTAGTTCGAGCCGCTCTTCGGACTGGACCGATTGATCGGCCAGCGACAGCGCATGGGAGAATGCCGCGCCATCGTCCAATAACGGAAGCAATCGCTTTTTCTGCTCGACGCTTAGCCAGTCCATTTGCATCAGTATGATTCCGGCGGAGGATTTCATGTCGGGCGACTCCGCGAGCGCTGTGAGTTCATCAAACGCGGTTTCGAAATCAGCGATCGAAAGCGCACGGTAGTAGCTTGAGATTCGGTGGAACGTGTCGCTGGGCTTGGGCGTTTCAAAACGCTTGATCAGTTGGCGGGCAAATCCTGCCGCGTCGACTTTCCTGTCAGATTCGAGTCGCAGCAGTGGCGGCGAAAGAGGTTCTGCGTCAAGCCGTTTCAGCTCGATCGGTCCGAGTGGTTGGCCCGCCCGACGCACCAACACGGCGGCGTGGTAACCGTTTTGATGCACGGCAAAGACGGCGGTGCTATCGCGGATGGAGAACATCGCTCGACCGTCTTCATCGCTCCGCCCACGTTGATGATCGACGTAGACGCCGCGACAGGCGATCCGAGCACCCTGGAGGGGACGTTTTGAATCCGCGTCGATGACCCGAATCGGTTGGTCGATGGATTTCCATTGGGGATGCATTTTGATCGTTCCCAAATCCAGATCGGCTTGTTGGTTTCCGGCAATTGCCGCGTCGCGCCAATAGGTGGCTGTCGTGCGATAGCCTGGTGCCTTCAGCTTAACGGACACTTCGCGTTTCCAATCAATGATGGCTGGCGACTCAAACACACCCCGTTGATCGGTGGTGATCGGCGAGTTTTCGTCGAACAGGTTGACGGTCAATGCATCGCGCCCGTTGTAGAGTTCTTGTTGGACCACTTTGGGCGTCCGCACCGTCACACTGACGGTCTCGATGGGGCTGCCGTTGGTATCCACGACACGGCCACGAATCGTCACCGCGTGGCGAGGATCGATTTGCAACTCCACCTTTGCGTCGGGCGACAATTGTACCGATGCGGCTTGTTCGGTCATCGCGTGGTCGTCGCGTGCGGTCAAATGCACCGTTGCGTTTTCAAGCACGTTAAAGAAACGAAATTCGCCCTCGGCATTGCTGAACAACGTTTGCGTGCGAGTGAAGCGTTCGTCTTTGAATTGGCAATCGATCTGGGCCGCCGCAACGGGAAGCCCCTGTGGATCGACCACTCGGCCGGTTGCAGCCGACATGCGTTGCACGGGAAGCGGATCCAACTGCAATTTTCCGTCGACCGGCAACTGTTGCGGATAAATGTAAAAGCCTCCCGCTTTGATGTGTCGTCCGAGTGCATCGATCGGGAAATAGCAAATTCGTTCACCCGGGGTGAACCAAATCTGGAACGTCCCATCGGCGCCGGTGACGTAGTTTGGGTGAGAAAATGAGAAGTGCTGGATATTGACACCGGAGAGCGGATCACCGGATTGTTCGTCCACAATCTGACCGCGCACGCGAATGCCATCGAACCACTCGATCAGATAGGATTGGGCCTCGTCCGTCAGCTGAGTGGAATTGAGTTGATGCTTGGTTGTCATCGAGACGTTGTCGGGCATCTGTGAATTGCAAGCCAGTTTTCCCGGAGTCAATTGCAGCGGGGAAAGTGTGCCATCGGTGCGCAGCGAGGTTGTTCCCCACGTGTAGGTCTGGGTTGCACCCTGCGTGAACCGAAATTCCTGGGGCGACGATGCAACCGTGACCGGGGTGGTGAAAAACGCCGAATCGGACTCCGGTTCGGTTTCCGCGGTCCAGCGTCCCGTGGTTTGGCGAGTCCTCATGGTCACGAGGCGCGGCCGTCCGTCGTCGCTGCGCGTTAGGGGCAATCGCTGGGAACCGATCGATTCGCCCCACACATAAACCATCGCCAAACGAGACGGTGCAATCCACGTTGCTCGGGTCTTGCCTTGGGCATCGGTGGCAGCAGATTCCGGAATCCCTGCAAATTTCGGTATCACGGTGGTGCCCCAAACTGCTGGCGCGAGTTGCACCCCGACGACGGGAACTCCATTGTCATCGATCACCTCGATCGTGGCTGCTGCCGCTGGATCAAGCTGGATTTCGAGTGGAACGCCACAACGCAAGCGGGTCTGAAGGACTTCGCGCGCTTTCATCCGATGCCCAGGCGCGGTGACCACGATCAAGACTCGATCGTGATGCAAGAATTGTTGCTGTTCGCGATCGATTGCGACTTCAAACTCACCGCTGCCGACCGCCGGGACGGCAACGCTGCCCGGTGTCTGGTGCCACATTCCCACGTCCTGCGAGCCCGACAATCCGACCATGTGAATCGTCGCGCTGTCGAGTGGTTGTCCCGAGGCATCCAGAACTCGGATCTTGACCACGTCAGGATTGCTGGCTGCCGATGCGGGGATCGCGATGAGTCCGTAAACGGCGAAGGAAACGGATAACGTCAGTGCCGCCATGCGTCGGCCATAGTTCATACGATTCATCGTTCGATTGTTTTCCCCAGTGGTTGGTACCCCGTCGATCGCACCGGAACGCTGTGTCGTATGACGCCGCCCAACGGTCCGATATCAAATTTCAACACAAGATCCATCTGCGGATCGATCAAGTCGTGGGTTTCAAAGACCAGTGGGCACAAGGACTTACACGCAAATCCTGAACTGCGCCGATCGATGACTTTCTGGGCGTCGTCGATGCCGACGAGCGAGGCCGCCAAACGGCTCTCGTCACTCGGTTCCAATTGGCCGACGCGGCAGTTGACGAGGGTCAGTCCGGTGTCGGTCACAAAACTCGGTAAGACCGTCAGCTTGCCTTTGAAATAGTCACGTGCGGCGACACGGGCACTGAGGCTGAGTCCGCCCAGCAACTCGCACGATGTGAGCTGATCCTTCGTGATCTCGATCGAATACGCCAGATTGATATCACTGTTGCGGAATCCGATCGCCCAATAACGACCGTCCTTCGCTTCGATCAGCACCTCCTCCACACGATAGCTGCCCACTGGGATCGCGATCGCCTCGTGCAACGAATCGATCGTGCGATGGATCCCACTTTTCGAGACCAACGTCGCTGTCAGCTTTGAAAGCACGGCGTCCTCTTGCAACGCATCCAATCGGGCTTCCACGGTGCCCATGCCTTGAATCGGGATCAGTCGCGCCCGCAAAGGATTTTCCAGCAGCTGAAGCTCGAAGTGTTCGGCGGCGTTGAAACCGCGCAGCCGCAGCGGCCGATTGGTCGCGTACTTTTCACGCAACGGATGCAATCGTCCGTCGTCATCGAAGTCAATCAACAGCCGATCGGCCTGTCCGGCGAAAACGCCGTCTTGATCACGATCGACCAATTCCATCGCAAATTCACGACCGTCGATCGACACACGGCCGCGCAGTCGATCGCCGTCCTCAGCCCGCAGCGGAAAGAACGGTTCACCGGCGTTGATCACGCCGGTGAACACGGCCGCCAGTGCGAGGCACCCCAAAAGTCGAGTCATCCCATCTCCTTCGTCGCTGTCCTGGATCCTAATCAGCCTTGTGTACGACTACGATTGTACGGTGGTGTTTCCGCCACGCCGTGCCTGAGGAGTCCGTTGCGGCAGTCTGCTGGAAGAGAGAGTCAGCAACCGTTTGGATTTATTTGCAAAACTGAAAAGTTGCAACAGAAAAACGTCGACCGCGTGTCGCGAGGCTACCGGGTGATCTTTTCGATCGCCCAGCGGCAGGCTTCGGCGACCATCTCGTCTTCGTCGTCGGCGCCGCGTTTCAGGGCGGGGAGTGCGTCGGGGTTGCCTTGATTACCGAGCACGATGGCTGCGTTTCGGCGCATGCCCCGCAATCGCGTCCGCCAAAAAGGGGACTTGCGATACCGGGCGCGAAACGTTTCTTCATCGATTTCAAACAGCGATTGGAGATCGATGCGATCGAGCACCCGCTGCTCCGCCGGCGTTTGGCTGCGACGCGATGGCTTGCGATTCCATGGGCAGACTGTTTGACAGACGTCGCAGCCAAACACCCAGGAGCCGATTGCGTCGCGCAGTTCCAGCGGGATCGCACCGCGATGTTCGATCGTCAAGTAACTGATGCAGCGGCTGGCGTCGAGCACGCCGGGAGCGGGAAAGGCGTCGGTCGGGCAAGCGTCCAGGCACGCCGTGCAGGTGCCGCAATGATTGGTGTGGTGGGGTGCGTCATAGGGCAATTCGACATCGACCAAAAAACACGCCAGAAAGAAATAGCTGCCGTGTTGGCGATGGAGCAGCAACGTGTTCTTGCCGCGCCAACCGAGCCCGGCCAGTTGCGCCAGTTCGCGTTCCATCAACGGCGCGGTGTCGATGCAACCGCGGGTGGAAACTTGCGGCGCGGCTTCGGCGACCAGACGTTTCAGTTGCTTGAGTTTGGCATGGATCGTGTCGTGGTAGTCGACACCGGGCCAGGCGTAGCGCGCCACCGATCCCTGGCCGTCCGCGCGTGGTTGGTCGGCATCGGCCGGATAAGGATAGGCCAGCACGATGATGCTCTTGGTCCCCGCCATCACGCCGTCGGCATGGCGGTAGGCGTCCAAACGATCGGCAAAGTACTGCATCCCGGCGGCGTAACCCGACTCGATCCATTTGACCAGATCGGTGAAGCCTGCGGAATCAACCGCCGGGGCGATCCCGGCGTTGATGAACCCCAATTCCGCGGCCCGCTGTCGAAACGGCGGCAGCCAGCCGGCGGGATCGGGGGGCGATTCATTCACGGGCGTGGTTCACGATTGCAGCGTGAATTCGGGCAATTTGACGATCTCGCCGCCCTTGGTGGCCGACTCATGAGCACACAACCCGACGCACGTCCAGTTGGCGCTGGTGACGGCGTTGGGCCAGGGATCGCGATCTTCGCTGACCGCGCTGACCATTTCGTGAACCAGGTGCGGGTGTGATCCGCCATGTCCGCCACCTTGGACGAACGACAGGTGATCGGCGTCGTGGATTTCCGAGGGCAGCGTGAACTTTTGGATCTCGGCAGGCAACAGATGAGCAAAGTCGGGCACTTCGATCTTTTCCGCGATCTCGGCTTCGGGTTTTTTGGCAGTGTGCAAGACATGCGGTTCGTTTTCGATCAACGTCCACTCGAAACTCTTCTTCGTTCCATAAACGTCAAAGCTCTCACGATATTGGCGGGCGACGTCGTACAGGAAACGCCAGATGTGTGCCGAAAGATCGCTGTCTTTCAACTTGATATGACAGCTCTCGACGGCGAATCGATTTCCCGACTTCTTGGCAATCGATTCGCGGACTTCGCCGGAGCCGAAACAACTGACGTATTCGGCCAGTGCGTTGGTCAGACCCAGGCACGGGCTGACGACGTGCGTGGCGTAATGCATCGGGATCATTTCTTCCCAGTAACTCGGCCAACCGTCCATGTCTTGCGGGTGCGATGCGGCCAGGTGTTGGATCTTTCCCAGTTCGCCACTTTCGTACATCTGTTTGATGAACAAGAACTCGCGGCTGTAGACGACCGTCTCGGCCATCATGTACTTCAACCCCGTCTCCTTGACCTTTTCAACGATCTGACGGCATTCGTCGATCGTCGTCGCCATCGGCACCGTGCACATCACATGCTTGCCCGCATCGAGTGCCTGCAGCGACATCCAGGCGTGATCGGGAATCGGGCTGTTGATGTGGACGTAATCGATGTCCGGGTCAGCCAGCAGTTCCGCGTAGTCGGTGTAGCGTTTCTCGATCCCAAATTGGTCGGCCGCCTTGTTCAATTCGACTTCGTTTCGTCGGCAAATCGCGACGACTTCGGCGCCGGCATGAGCTTGATAGATCGGAATGAATTCGGCGCCAAAACCGAGGCCAATCATTGCGACGCGAACAGGTTTGGACATGGGAAACCTTTACCAAGGGTAGCGAGGGAGGAAACGAATCGCAGTGCCGGTGCCGGATCGACGGTGGCGCAGGGAGGCGAAACCGCAGTAACAAAACGATGCTGTTTGACCGGGGCAAGCGACAAACTTAGCAAAAATCGTGATGCCATCAATGCAATATCGCGCATCATTGCTAAGCTATTTCACATGCAACAACGAAGCGTGGCGCTTTTGATCGAATCCAGTAACGAGTATGCCCGAGGGCTGCTGCGCGGGGTGTTGCGATACCAGGAAGAGTTCGGCCGATGGAAGGTCGATTTGCCGGAGCAGCATCGTGGGGCGGATCCGCCGAGTTGGTTGCGCCGGTATCCGGGCGACGGCATCTTGGCGCGGATCGAAACGGACAAGATCGCCCAGGCGGTCCGAGCGACGGGGCTGCCGACGATTGATTTGAGTGCGGCGCGGCGACTGCCCGACATTCCATGGTTGGAAACCGACGATCAGCAAATCGCGGATTTGGCGGTCGAACATTTCCGCGAGCGGGGATTGCGCGCGTTGGCGTTTTGTGGCGAAGTCGAGTTCAACTGGGCGTGTTGGCGTCGCGATGCGTTTGTCGCTGCGGCGCAGTCGCGTGGGTTGGAGGTTTCGGTATTTGACATCCCGCCGGAAACGGCGCGCTCGACATGGGCGCGTCAGCGGCCGAAGCTGTTGCGTTGGATCCGGGATTTGCCGAGTCCCTGCGGGCTGATGGCGGCGTATGATTCGTTGGCTCGGCGGATCTTGGATTTGTGTGACGAAGCGGGACGGCGTGTTCCCGATTCGATCGCCGTCTTGGGCGTCGACGACGATCCACTGTTGTGCCGGCTGGCGTCTCCGCCCCTGACCAGCGTCATTCCGGATGCCGAGCAGGCGGGTTACGTCGCGGCGGAGTTGTTGGAAAAGATGATGAACGGTCAAAGCGTCCCGGCGACGGGCACCCTGTTGCCTCCCATCGGGATCTCGACACGACGCTCGACCGATACCGTCGCGGTCGACGATCCAGAGATTGAAAACGCCGCGCGTTACATTTTGGCCCACGCGTGTTCGGGGATTCGGGTCGGCGATGTGGTGGCCACGACCTCGATGACGCGTCGCGCGCTGGAACTGCGATTCAAAGCGATGTTGGGCAAGACACCACACGAGATGATCGTGGCGACGCGGATCCAGCGGGCCGAACGCTTGCTCCGCGAAACCTCGTTCCCTCTCGATTTGATCGCGCGGCGTTGCGGCATCGAGCACGCGGAATATCTGAGCGTGATGTTTCGAAAGCAACGTGGGATCACGCCCGGCAAGTATCGCGCTTCGTTCCGCTGAGGGTGGGGTAGGCTTCCAGCCTGTCATTTCAGTATCGACAGGCTGGAAGCCTATCCCACTTATTCTGCTAACAATGCGCTAACGGACTTCGTCTCCGTGGATTCGCCACCACGACCGTGCCTCTTCGACCGACCAGGGATGCATCGCGATCAGCCGATCCAGCTCCGACGCCAATTCGTCGATCGTCGAGAATCGATCGTCCACGCTTTTCGCCATGCACTTTCGGACCAACGCGATGATCGGTTCGGGGACCTCTTGATCGCGATGCACGCCGATGCTGATCGGTTGTTCGGTCAACACCAGCGCAAACAACGATTCCGGGTCACACTCGATGAACGGCGGACGGCCCGACAGCAAAAAGTAGGCGATGCATCCGACCGAATAGATGTCCGAACGGGGGTCGATGTTGTTCGGTTCGCGATAGCGTTCCGGCGCCATGTACATCGGGGTTCCGGCCCAAATTGTTTCCGCGGTCTGGTAGGAATCGGCGTCGGGTTGCAGCGGTTTGGCCAAGCCGAAATCGAACACGACCGCCCAGTCACCGACCGAGGCGTCCAGGGACAGCATGACGTTTTGGGGTTTGATGTCTCGATGCACCAGCCCCAACTTATGAGCCTCGCCGAGTGAGTCGCAAACTTGACGCAGAATAAATAGCGACCGTCCGATGGGCTGAAACCCGCTGCGTGCCACGACGTCGTACAGTGTGATTCCCTTCAAGAACTCCATCACGCAATACGCTTCGCCTTCGTCGCCCCGGCCGTAGTCATAGATCGTGACCGTGTGCGGATTGCTCAGCGAGGCGGCCAGTTTGGCTTCGCGATCGAACCGCAGTCGGTCTTCCAAGTTATCGCGGTCACCGCGCAGTACCTTCAACGCGGTATCGCGACCGAGTTGTCCATGTTTGGCGCGATAGACGACACCCATCCCTCCGCTTCCCAACTCGGTGATCAACTCATAGCGGCTCAGGGGGTGGACGGCGGCCTGGGCCATGGCGGTTCGCCTGGCGATCCGTCCGGCGGCAGTCAGCGCGGTGAAGGTCAGGATCATCCCCAACGCGACGAATCCCAACCAGACGGTTTGCGCGGTCGCAAATGCCGAAGGTGCGGTTCGTTCGACAACGATGCCCAAGTTCCATCGGTTGACCCAACGCCATGCACCCACCACGTCCACGCCGGCGTAGTTGCGATAGGGGGCCAATTGCGATCCGGATTGTCCCGACGAAGCCGCCGCGACGGAATAGGTCAGTGGTTGCGTGCGTCGAACAAGACTTGACAGTTCAGTGGCCGACGGCGCGGACGTGCCCGGATCGGAGACTCTTAATCGGCAGGACACCGAATCGTCGTCGGATGCGTCGAGCGTCAGCCAGTCGAGCGCGCGGGGGCTGTTGGTGACCATCATGCCGTTGGCGTTGACGGCATACACGTCTAGGCCACCCGCATTGGAAGCTTCGCGAAAGATCTGGTCCAAGGCGTCGTACATGCCAAAGCCCCGAATCAAGATCGTGGCCACGACGCGCCCGCTGTCATCGCGAATCGGCAAGATCTTTGCCATCACCGGCAATCGGGTTTCGGGTTGAACGCCGCTCTCGTCGGCGATCAAGGTTTCGGGACCGAACAACACCGTTTCACCACGCATCGCGCGGGCCAGGTTGGCCGCCCCGTCCGGCGCGACGTTGCCCCCGACGTCGGCTCCGTCGACCTGCCAGCTGGCGAGGACCTTGCCGGTGCGATCCCAGACGACATACTTGATATCGGGTTGTTTTGATTGGGCGACCAGTGCCGCACGGATTTGTTTTGCGCTGGGGGCATCACGCAGGGCGTCGACCGAATCATCTTGTTCGCTCGTGTGAACCAGAGCAATGATCGCCTCCCTCAGGTCGCGGTGACGCGTCCACGATTCGGTCAATCGGGATTGATCGTCGAGGAATTGATCGACGCTGGTCCGAACGGCATCGGCCACGCCGGCCAATTCGTTCGCGGTCGATTGGCGCAGACTCGATTCAACTTGAGTGTAGGTCCACCATCCGATCAGTGCGGTCGGCAAGATGGTGGCCAGCCATAACCAGCCGGCATTGAAACGCCGATGTTTGGTCGCCCGTGTCTGCCAGATCCCGGCCGAGGGGCGTCGCCGGGCAGGCGGCTCTTCGTCCCGATACCTGGGCGAGGCGTGGGTTCGTTGAGAACTCTGCTGGGTGACCTGCGCCGATTTGGAAGGGGTGGGTATCGATCCGGACTTCGATTTTCGAACGCCGCTTTTGTAGGTCTGACGGTTCGGTTGGCGAC
Source organism: Phycisphaera sp. RhM (assembly GCA_033042175.1). Classification (GTDB taxonomy): domain Bacteria; phylum Planctomycetota; class Planctomycetia; order Pirellulales; family Pirellulaceae; genus Stieleria. Next base: position 43,050 of record WCIL01000033.1, on the reverse strand, counting down.
CACTCGCCGCGGGTGTCGGATTGGAGGGGGCAGTCGATGCGTCGCTGATCGAGTCGCGTTGGCCGGGAGGCAGGAACGGTGCGTTGGACGTTGCCGCATGACCGTCGGTGCCTGGAGCGGAGGGCTCGTGGGGCGATGGGGCCGCCAAGGTGGGCGGAATCGCCGGTTGCTTGGCCGAGTTGCCTTCCAGCCGAGCCGATTCGTGGTCGTGCTCGTCCAGCAAGGACACCACTTCGTCGATCAGCGTTGGGTCGTCGCCACACTGCGAGACCAGAAACGCGTGTTGCTGGTCGCTGGGAAGCTCGTCGACGGCTAGAAATAATTCACGGACCCGCGCGTAACGCTCCGCATTCATCAAGTCGTCTCGGGTTCCGTTGCCGCGGGAGGAGAAACAGGGGAGTCGGTGTCCTGTTCGGTGGACGACTCGGTTTCCTCGGTGTCCTCGCCGTCACGTCGCAATTCGCGTCGCATCCAGGCGCGGCTCATCGCCCACTCCTTTTCGATCGTGCGGAGTCCCAATTTCATTTCCGCGGCGATCTCGCGCATCGTCATGCCGCCGAAGAAACGCAGTTCGACAATTTTGGCTTGTCGGGGGTTCAGTTGGGCGAGCTGTTCGAGCAGATCGTCCAATGCGACGACATCGTCGTCTCGATTGAGCTGAAAGGTGACATCGTCGTGCAATTGGCGTCGTTCCCAGCCTCCGCCCCGCTTCAACGATTGGACTTTGCGGGCGTGATCGACCAAGATGCGTCGCATCACGGTGGCACCGATGGCAAAGAAATGCGTCTTGCCCTGCCAGTTGATCCTGGAGTGGTCGACCATCCGCATGTAGGCCTGGTGGACCAGCGACGAGCTGCTGAGTCGGTTTCGCAGCGGTTCGTTCTGCAGGAATCGGCCTGCCAGTCGGCGCAGGTCGTCATACATTACCGAGAACAGACGGTCGGTATCGCCTTCGGTTCCCTCTTGGCTGCGGCTAATTAAATCGGTGACTGAAGGCATCGTTTCGGCTAAGGCATCAGCGACTGACACGTCCGTCGCGACCGAGCCTCCCCCTACAGCGAGTGAGTTCGATTCTGCGACAACCTCGGCGGATGACCGCCCGCCCCCCAATGTAACTTATCCAAGTAGTGTAACTGCTCGGATGGCGAAAATGTTCTCAAATGTTTGCGGCCCGTCGCCGGCACGTCACCCCCTGCAGCGGCGTCAATCGTCTTCGGGTTTGTTGCGGCGGAACACCGCAACGATATCATCGACCGGGACGACGAACAGCTGATTGTCGTGTTCCAGGTCGACCGGTACGGCGTTCTTGGGATGGAAAAGGATCTTGTCGTATTGGCGCAGCGGCAGCTCTTCGTCGTTTTCGACCACCGCGCTGATGGTCACGATGCGTCCGGTGATCGTCGGGATTTCGGCCGCATCGGGAAGCGCGATGCCGCCGCGGGTTTCGCGTTTGGGTTCGTCCTTGCGGACCAACACTCGATCGCCAATCGGCTCCACGTATTCGAACGCCGCGTTTGCCTTTTTCTTCGCCATCTCCACTCCGTAAGGATTCATTCTTTTCCGCCCCGACATCAGTGGAGGCCGGGATCTGGGTTTGAGGCAATAGTCTTGCGAGACAGGGCGTTTTCGTACACCCGGCATCGTGGGTGGGGCCATGGCAACATGAGTAAAATTGGCAAGAATTGCCGATTAGGGCAAATCGCCGGGCAAACAGCCGTCATGGCGATTGGCGAGTTTTCGCAGCACTTGGCAACCGCGCTGGACCGGCCAAAGTGATCTGGCCGATTCACAGCCCAGGCGGAAATGGAAACCGTATGCTTTTCTCTTTTGACCGATGGTCTTTCGATGCGCAAGGATGTGAAACGTTCCCTCGTGATGTGGCCGCTGACGGCGTCTATTTTCGTGACCGGACTCAGCTGGCTGGGGATGCAGGCCGATCCCGGGGCAAGAATGATTGTCTCCGGTGCCGTCTCGCTTTGGAAAACCTCAGGCTTGGCCCGGACGATCCTGCCCCCAACCATCCGGCCGGACGTCCCCCGCGTCAGTGCCACCCCGGCAGGGTTGTCATCCGGTCGGATGGCGTCGACGGTCAAAACTGCCGCCCAAACGACCGCTTCACCGGCCCGCGGAGCCGTCGCGGACGCGTGGGCCGAATTGTCGCAGATCGAATCCTGGAGCGATGCGTCCTTCGAGCTTCAGCAGCCCAGCATCGCTGGCATCCCGGCACCCTCGCTGGACAGCTACAGCGACATCTTTGGGTTTGAGGCAGACTTTGAGAATGCTTCGGACGGGGCGTCCATCGGGGATCTGCCGGTCTTGGAACTGGCTCCGCCGGCCGAACACCAGGTTTCGGTCGAGCTGGATGCGGCGAAGGTCGCGTCGTCGGACGAAATGGTGATTCGTATTGATCCCGATGTGTTCTTCGCCGATGAGCGACCGCTGTCGCAAGGACAACCGCACGAGCGCTTGGCTGACCCCACGCCCCGCATGGCCGAACGTCCGACCGACGACGTCGCTTTGCCTTCGGCGTTCGAAGCACCCGCCGCCACGGTCGCCGATCTCGCACCGGACCGGAATGAAATCGAAGCGACTCCGGGCGAGCCCGCCACGGATTTGTTGGGTGCCGAAGAGAAGTCGGTCACGCCTGCTGAGACGCCCGGCAACATCGACAGCTCACCCGACGCCCAGGCTCCGCCCGAGGTTTCCGAGATCAAGCGGCAACAGGAGAGCGACGCAGAGGACTCTGGTTCGACTCGAAAACTGGCCCAGCCGCGTTCGGCCGCGTGGCCGGTCCCGCATCGATTGATCGAACAATTGGACATCCTTGAATCGATTGTCATTCGCACGGACTTGCCGGCTGATGATTTCGACCTTGATCCCGCGACGACGCCGATCACAACGATCGGTCACCACGAATTACTCCAATGGTCCAAACAGGTTCGTGATCTGCTAAGTCAGCTTCACCAAGCCAATCGTCTCGGCCAACGCGACGTCGAGCCCTTGCTGGATGAACTGAAACAGTTGCAACAGTTCGCATCGGTCGAAGCGGAGTCCTTGCGTTCGCGCAGTCGCCGCGTGGCGTGGCTTCAAGCGGCCTATTCGATCGAACGACGTTTGGCGGTGTGGGAACCGATTTTCAAAATCAATTCGGGTAGTTTTCCCGCAGCACAACATGTCGGTGACGACGTGCCGTCGGTCGCCGACGCGATTGATCGATTGGAAGGCCGACTGGTGGTCACCGGTGATGGTGCAGGCTGGTCGAAGTTCCTGCTGCTGGAGTCGGTTCGCGAGGCGTTTGAGTCCGGCGATGACAACGCACGCCGTGAAGTCGCTCAAACGTTCTTGTCGCGTTTAACGTGGCCGAATCTGGCGGCACCGCATCAGCGATTCCTTGCCGACCCGGCGGTCAATGACGTCGCCGTCGCGATCAAGCCTTGGGCCAGCGGCGCGATCGATTACTCGGCTTTGTTGCACCAGATCGAAAGGGCGGAGTCCAACGCGATCGACTTGGTGACCGCCGAGATCGCACAGTCGATGCAGGCACTCGGTCATGCCAATCATCCCCAGGCCCAACAATTGTCGGCCAACCTGGACACGCACTACCGCAACGCGAACGTCCGCTTTTCGCTCAGCGAAGAACTGTTGCGTGATCTGATGCCGCAATTGCCCACCCGCGAAGTTCCGCTTCGAACGACGATGCTGGGCAGCCGAGTGACCGGCGTCAGTCGCGTCAGCACGGACCTTCGGTTACGGCTGATCCCGTCGCCGTCCACGTGGGAATTGACGTTGGAAACGATCGGTGATGTGTCCACACGCAGCGTCGGACGCAGCGGGCCGGCGGCGATCAAGACGACCAGCGTGAATCCGTTTACCGCGGCCACGCCCATCACCATCAAACCCGACGATATCTTCCTCGGCGATCCCTCGGTCAACGTCGGCGGCCGATCGCGACTGCGTGGAATCAACACGACCTATGATTCTTGGCCCCTGGTCGGAACGTTGGTTCAGAGCATTGCTGAAACCCAATACTTCGAAAAAGCCTCGTTGGCCGACCGCATCGGCCGCAACCGAATTCGATCGCAGATCGGCGACGAGATTGACCGCAGTGTGACGGAAAAGGTCGACCAGGCGACGGCGAAGTTCAGCGAAACGATCCTCGGTCCGTTGAATCGGCTGCAGCTGGAACCCCGCGTGATCGACATGAGTTCGACCTCGTCACGATTGATCGCACGCTATCGCATGGCCGGGGATTGGCAATTGGCCGCGATGACGCCACGGCCGCGGGCACTCAGCGATAACCTGTTCAGCGTGCAATTGCACCAGTCGGCGATCAACAACACCCTGGAACAATTGGTGCCCCAGGATGAGACGCTGCCGATCGACCAGGTGTTGACGCAATGCTTTGACGTGCTCGGTGCGAGCGATCGTCCTCTGCCGGATGATCTGCCCGAAGACATCATGATTCAATTTGCCAAGCATCGACCGATCACGGTGGAAATCGAAGACGGCAAGGTCTGGATCACGATGCGAATCATCCGCTTGCAGGGCGATCGAGTGCGGCTAAGAAACTTCATCGTCCGAGCGGCCTACACGGCCCAGGTCGACGGGCTCAATGCCGCCTTGGTTCGCGACGGTCATCTCAGCATCAGCGGCCCCGGGATGTCGATGCGGCAGCGGTTCCCCGTCCGAGCGATCTTTAACAAAGTGCTCTCGCCGACACGGCCCTTGCCATTGACGTCGCCGGAGTTGTTGGCCGAACGCTTGCCGGAGCAGAGTGGGATCACGCAGTTTGAATTGCGTGACGGTTGGGTCGGCATTTCGATCGGCAAAACGACCGAACACCAACGCGTCGCCAGCCGCCCGGTGGGAATTCGGTAAGCGTCGGTCGTCGCAACACTGGACCGCCCCAGACCGGACGCAAGACGGCCAGACGCGTTACGGCCAGACGCGTTCCGGCCAGACGCGCCGGCGAGTGGCAAGTCCCGTGCAGGCCTCTCGGCGGGGCGCGATCGAAAACGAGTGTCGAGAAACAGGGACGACGTCGATGGAAGGTGTCATTGCCAGGTGGGACGATGAAAAGGGCTACGGGTTCATCACACCCCGCGAGGGCGGCCGCCAGGTGTTTGTCCACATCAAAGCGTTTCAAAACCGAACGTCTCGCCCCACTGCCGGCCAGTCGGTGACGTATGAAATGTCCTCCGATCGCCAGGGCAGGCCTTGTGCCGACCAAGCCAAACTGGTGAGTGAGCCCGGCCGACGGAGTGATGTTTCACCCGGCACGAGCAGTTCCCGCCCCGCCGGTGTGAGGTCGGGGGCGTTGCGGGCGGCCGTCAAAAAGGGATCGAAAACCTCACTGCCGGTGATCGCCGCTTGGTTGTTCTTGGTGCTCGTCGGTCTGTTGGTCTGGACCGCCCAATTGCCTCGTCTGGTGCTGTGGTTCTACTTGGCCGCCAGCCTGGTCACGTATCTGGTGTACGCGATGGATAAATCAGCGGCGCGCCGCGGCAACTGGCGAACTCAGGAAAGCACACTGCACCTGTTGTCGATGATCGGTGGTTGGCCGGGGGCGCTGATCGCTCAAGAAAAACTGCGTCACAAAACTCAAAAACAATCCTTTCGCATTGTCTTCGGACTGACCGTGCTGTTCAACGGCGTGATGCTCGTCACGGTGCTGCTGATGTGGGCCCAGTAGTCGTGACGGGGTTCAGAAGATGAGGCGATCGGCCGAACGGTGGAGCGGCGCGTTGAGGTGGCGAGGGATGGCAGAATGATTCGGGGCAGAATGATGGGGTGGGTGATCAGGCGAGTTTGAGTTGTCTTAGCAGACGATTGACGCTTCGACCCGGGGAACAGAGGCCGGACCAGGCCAGTCGGGCATAGCCGCGTAGACGGTGTCCGCCGAGTAGATCGATCGATGCCAACCGGTATTGCAGCAACGCATAGACATTGATTTGTTTCGCGAGCCGATTGGCAAGCCCGGCGCGCTCGCGCTGGGCAAAGTAATCTTCATACGCGATCTCCGGCAGATTCTCTTCACGCCGCCGGGCAAGCTCGCATGCGAATTCAATACTCGCTTGCAGCTTTCGCATGTGCTTGCCGTTGATGCTTCCGGTGTGGATGCGGTATTCCAGCAGCGGTTCGGGCAGGTTGGCCAATTCACCGACTTCGCCCATCCGCAAAAACATGTCCCAGGCGTCGAACATGCCATGCTGTTTCCAATAGCCACCGATGCCCTTGAGCAGCGCGGTGCGCATCAGAATGGTGGGATGGCACATGGCGTGTTGTCCCTTGCGGAGTTGGCTGTAGATCGATGGATGATCGGTCGCCAACGGGATCACTCGCCCGGCTTTCTGTGCGCCACGGGGGACGATCTGTGAACCGACCAGTCCGACGCTGGGGTGATCGCGCAAGAAGGCGACTTGTTTTTCCAAACGTGTCGGGTCGCAGATGTCATCGCTGTCCATGCGTGCGAGAAACTCCGTGTCACAGAGTTTCAGACCATGGTTGGAGGCGACTGCGGTGCCGGCATTGTCTTGATGGATGACCGTGATCCGGTCGTCCTCGAGCGAATCGAGGTAGTCGCCGGATTCGTCGGTCGAACCGTCATCGACGATGATCATCTTCCACCGCGAATAGGTTTGCGCGCGGATCGACTCGACGGCTTCGGCCAGGTACGGCATGCCGTTGTAGACGGTCATCAAAACGGAAACGTCTGGTTCTTGATCCGCGGACAAGACGGGGTTCTCCATCGTTCTTCGGGCACAGTTCGTGGCGTGGGGTGCGTGCTGCCCAGCATAGTTGATGCGACGCGGACAGCTAGCAGGCTTGGTCTGGCTGCGGACTCGGGACGCGGCGGAAAACTACAGATGCGTCATAACCACTACAACAAGGTCAAGGGTCACTCCGAGGTGGCCTCGTATTCGTTGATCGCGGCGCGGAAAGCCAACACGCGATAAATGGCCGTGACGTAAAATCCACTGACCAACCCGATCGTCATGCCCAATATGGTCATCGAGTGGACCAACGCCGAGGAGATCGCGACGGTCGCGACCAAGCCCCACGTGGCGGCCCAAAAATTTGCCGCGGGACGATTGATCGCCCGCAGACCGCTGGAGATCGCATAGCTGACCCCTGACGCGACGGTTCCGAACCCCAGAACCGCAACGGCGACGCCATGACCGCCGTACTGTTCGTCAAAGATCCAGACGATCAATGTGTTTCCAAAGACGCCCACCACGACGGCAAACAGCAACAGGACCGTGACCATCACGGCCGTAAACCGCCAAACCAATCGGTTTGCCGCCGCAGCTCCGCCGGCGGCGAAGGCATGGGCCGCTTTGGGCGACAACACATTGCTCATCCCCAAGATGAACGGATTGGCGAGCATCACGACGGTCATGCAGGCCGCGTAGATTCCGGTCGCGCGTTCGCTGATGATCGCGGCCAGCAACCAGTGGGCAAAGTACATGTGCAGCACGGACGTCAGATGCGCACCGACGACCCATTTGCCGAAGCTGCTGTTTTTGGTCCAGTCCGTTCGCAGTCGGGTTCGGTCCCATTGGAAATCGGATCGGACAAAAAATAGCCAAGCCAATCCGGCGATCCCCGCGGCGCCTCCGGAGACCAGGTAGGCGCCGGTCGCATCCATCTGGTCCTGCAGCGCCAGCATGGCAAGCCCGCCCAGTTGAAGTACGCTGACCGCAACATCCAATGCCATCGCCGTCGCAACCCGCAGGTGGGCGAAGGCGAACCGGCGCGCGAATTCACGCAGCGTCAAGAACGGCAGCAAGAGCACCAACAGCCACAACAAGCCGAGCAAGCCGGTCGTCGGACGGGTCACCTGGACGATCACACAGGTTGCCGCCAAGACGAGCATCGCGAGCCCATTTAAACCGATCGCTTGCCCGAGCGAACTGGCGGCGTATTTGCGCTGGTCGTCTGGAGATAGCCGTTTGACAAAAACGGTGTACGGAACCGAGACCAACGATTCCTGGAAACTGACCAGCAATACAAACACACTGAAGGCCAGTGAATAATAGCCCAATTCGGATTCCGAGCCGAATCGTCCGACCATGACGGTGGTTGCAAAACGTGTCCCGCTGACCACGACCTGATCCAGCAGCGACATCATCGTGTCGCCACGCGCGGTGCCCCGCAGACGTGCTAGAACTTCTGCCGGTCTCATCGGCGGTGGCCACGGAGAATCATTGGAGAACGCTGGCTCATTGGCGACAGTTTCAGCTATGTTGTCTTCGAGTGCGTAGAGTTTAGTGACCGACGGCGATCCGGTAACCCCGGCTTGAGTGAGTTGGGGGCGGTTGCTCAGGTGATGTCAAACGATGATCAGCCGTTTGGCGCGAGCCTACGGGCCGAACGCCGAGTCCCCTGAATTGAATGTTGTGATGGAGCCGACCAATCCGTTTTCCCCGCCGCGACGAAATGCTGCCGGTCCTGAACAGCGTGCGCGCGGGCGTGAACTGGCCCGCCAAGTTGCTGCGACAGGAGCGGCCAAGGGAGCAATCGTCAGCAAGCTTCGCGCGATCGGGCTGGGTGATGTCGATGCAGACGAATTGGCCGACACCGCATTGCGGCATCAAACGCGGAAAAAACGCGTGCGGGGATTGAGCGTCGTCTTGGCAGGGGCACTGTTGGTCGCGACCGCGGTTTTCTTGTCGCCCTTGGTCGCCGTCAAGTTGGTTATCATCGTGGGGGTTTTCGGAGCCTTCTTTGTCATGCTGGGGCTCGCACAATTGTTGACGTGATGATCTGGATCAGGTGTTGTTTGCCAGAGTGGCGTGTTTGGCGACGGCAAACCCGAGCGCGTCTTGCTTGGCGGCACAGTAGTCCATGATCAGGTCATAGCCTGAGGTATCGCCCGACTCGGCGGCGTGGCCGGCGAATTCGATCAACAGCGGCACGATCGATTGCGACGGCACGTCTTCGGGCACCTGGCGGACCGCAAACTCGATCGCTTGCAAGGGGCGTCCGACGCGGTCGAGCAGATCGATGTAGGTTTCGAGCGCACCGGTGCCGTGTTCTTGCGAATCGACGTTGATCGCTTTTCGTTCGAACAGCTTCAACCCGGCATCGACGTTTTCGCCCAGCAAGATCGAATAGAACGCGGCGTAGGCGGGATAGAAATCGACGAACGGTTCTTCACCAGGGTATTGGAACTGGTGATGCAGTTGGCGTCCGTATTGCGTCAATTCCCAGGCCTTGCGAAGCTGTTTCGGGTCCGTCAGCGTGGACGCAATCCGCACGGTCGATGACAGGTGGGTGGTGTCGAGGTGATAGCCGCCGTCTTTCATCACCCAAGGCCGGCTGGCCAGCATGTCGGACAGCGATTCGTCTTCGCCGGGGGCGGCATCGCGGGCGGTGATGTCGTCGCGGACCAGCGTGATCAATTCGTTGTAAAAATGTTCCAGCAAGCGTTCGCCGGCGGCGCGGCGGTCCGCTTTGCTGCGTTGGGCGATTGCTTGGTCAAACAGTGTGATGCTGTTGCAAGTGCCTTGATGGTCCAGAACGGCTTGGAATCCCCGGCCCACATCAACGCCTTCGTGCAACAGGACACGTTGCATTTCATCGTAGTTGTCGTCCGTGATTTCGACTTCCGCGATCAGATTCCGGATCAGCTCGCTGTCGCCGGTCGGCCGCAGGTAGGTCCAGCCTTCGAAAATGCGTCCGGCTCGAATCAGCATCTCGCCCGATTCGCGGCATGCTTCCAACAGGCCCAATTCCAGTTGTCGCTCGACCTCTTCGGACCGCGTCGGCTCGTCTTCGCTGGTCAAAAGCGGCAACCCCAGTCGGTCGCGGACGATCATCTTGCGGGCTTCGAACAACTCCATCGGCAACTGTTCTTGGCGGAAGTAGTCCGCGAGCTGTTGGAGCAGTTCCGATCGAGAGGTGTCGCAATGGCGGAGGGTTTCAAAGATTTGGCTGGCAGGTTCAGACATCGACAGAGTTGGAATGACGGTAGGAGTCGTTGAAGAGGGTCAGCATCGACGGATGAGAATCCGATCCCACGAATCGCTTCACGGGGTGTCCGATGCGGGGGGATTCGGCGGAGGATCCGAAGTCGGGCCGGACGGTGCCGCGAACGCTTCATCGGGGGACACGGGCAACTGGGCGGCGTCGGCGTAGCGATGCAGCCATTCCAGCAGCGTGCCGAGCTTGAGCGCCGCGGCGGGCAGGAGATTGTCGCTGTGTTCGGTCATGTCCGCTAGTGGACCGAGCAGCGCGTCGCATTGGTGGCGAATCTCGATCGCCAATGATTTTGCGGTTCGGTAGCGATGCGGCACATGTCCAAGCGAGTTTTGGCAGCGGCCACCCGCTTTTGAGCTTCCAGGGCGCTGACACGGTCGCCGGCGCGTGCGGCCGACTGTTTCTGCTGGAGATTGTCTTTCGCCTCGGTCAGCTCACGCTCGGCAAGCTCTGTCTGATGACGCCAGTACCTCGGTACCTCGTCGCCGAAATACTGATCGGCCCGGTGGATGGAAATCCGAATCTCCTGCAGCGTTTTCTCCCAGCTGTCGGCCATCGAGAGCACCCCGGTGCGGAGCCGCTGAAGCGAATCAATGTTTCGCACGTCGCTAGTCGACATGGGAGCGCCTTGCATGGTGTGGGGGAGGATTCGGGTCTGGAACGTCTGGACCATTGGACCACGCTTTGCCCGGCGCAGCTACCGTCGTTCGAGGGGGATGCCCCTGATCAAGTCGATTGGTCTTGCCACGCCGACCGTAATTCTTGAAGGCCCTGGTCCATCGAAACGCGGACGTTGTACCCCAATCGTTCCTTCGCCGCAGAAATATCGAAATAGTGGTCTTTGGCCAATTGGGCCGCCACAAAACGGGTCATCACCGGTTCGGTTTGTCTGCCGGTCAAGCGATACGCCGCCTCGAGAGCCGCCCCGACGGCGTACGCGACGCGAAACGGGACACGCCGGGAGGGGGCCGCGACCGAGCCGATTTGGCAAATCTGTGCGATCCAATCCCAACAGTTGACCGGTTCATCCTGGGCGATGAAATACGCTCGTCCTCCCGCCACCTCGGGACGCTGCTGCAGCGCGTCGAGTGCATCCAGGTGGGCGGCGGCGGCGTTGACCACGTGAACGGTGTCGATCAGGTTCTTCCCGTCGCCGACGATTTTTAATTTGCCCGCCGCGGCGCGGTCGATCACCCGAGCGAGTAAATGGGGGTCGCCCGCGCCCCAGATCAGATGCGGACGCAGGGCACACGTGTTCAACTCGCCGGTCCGATGCGCCTGCAAAACCGCTTGCTCGGCCAACGCTTTGGTTTGCGGGTACGCGCACAGCCAGCGTTCGGGATAGGGCACCGATTCGTCGACTCCGCGCTGGTCGTCACCGGCAAACGTCACGCTGGGGCTGCTGGTGAAAACCAGGTTGCCGATGCCGTTGTGGCGACAGGCGTCGATCACGTTCAACGTGGCTTGGGTGTTGATGCGGTAAAACGTTTCGTAAACGCCCCAGACGCCGGCGACGGCGGCGGTGTGCACGACGGCATCGACGTCACGAATCAGCCGCTCGGTGACCGCGGCATCGGAAAGGTCGCCGCGATGGTACGCAACGCCCTTGTCGGTCAATTCGGGGTAGTCACCGCGTGAGACACCGACGACCTGTTCGCCGCGAGCGAGCAACTGATTGACAATCTCGGCGCCCAGAAATCCGGCCGGTCCGGTAACGAGAACACGCATGAAGGAAAGGACCAGCAAAGGGAAGAATCGAACGAGTCTCGTTGCGAGCGGAAAAGGGGTCAGGCCCCAAAAACCAAATGGCCCGCAGGGTGCTCCGCATTTTTGGGGCCTGACCCCTTTTCCGCGTGGGGCCTGACCCCTTTTCCGCGTTGATGAAGTCAGGCCCGAATCTTCGATGCTGACCCGCGATTCGTCAAGCAGCGCGGGAGTGGCTCAGCGGAACACGGCCGCTGGGCGGTGAGGCGGTGGAAAAGAAATTGCGATTGTGAAAGGGCATTGAAACCTGGTCCACAAAATCAGTGTTCAAATCGTCGCGCAAACGTTTCAAAAACCGGGCGCCGTCAAGGTGTTCGTCGTAGTGCTGGCACACATTTCGAGACAGTCGCGATCGTTTCTCCGGTGGCATGGAATCGATCCGACGGATCGCCGCGACTAAGCCCTTGCGGCCGCGGAAGCAGATCGCGTTGACGCCGTCGACCAGTTCAGGATGGAAGCGGTCGGCGTACTCAATGATCGGAATGGTGCCGACCGACATCGCCTCGATCGCATTGTGGCAAACCGGTTGGGACGCTCCCGGGCAACACAGAAAGAATTGGTGTGAGGCCAAGGTCGCCATCCAATCTTGGGCCGGAATCGGGTCGACCGCACTATCGCGAAGCACGATCCGGTCGTCACGCCCGTCCGCCTCGCGTGCGCTGATCCGAACATCAAAGGTCTTGGACAACGTCGACAGAATTTCCAAACGTGACAGCACGCCGAACTCGCTGTGCATTGAATCGCGACCGTAGCGGCGGTTCTGATTTCCGGCGAAGAAGATGCCCGCTTTCATTTGGGTCCGCAGCGTGTTGAACCGACCGTCGATCGAATCTTGGATCTGTTGCGGATGCATCGGATAAGGCATGACCAAAGTTCTTGCCGCGGGCTCGCGTCCGATCAGCATGGCGACGGTGCGTTGTCGGCTGAGGGCCCGATCGGCGCGACCGCCGTCGACATCGAGCAGCACCAGCGAGTGCGGCGGGAACGGACGAGACGGTTCGATCCAATTGACATGGGGCATCGCCAGAAAGCGACCACCATGGGGTTTGTGGGCGATCGCAGCCAACAGCACACGGCTGCAGCGCAGCGTGACGGGTGAACCGATCTTGCCGGCCAAAGCCGCCAGGCAGGCCAAATGCCGCCCGCCGTCAAACAGCAAATGATCGGCGTAGAGATCGAGTCCGATGGTTGCGGCAGAGGATTCCGATGCCGATTTCGCCGGCGAAGCGAGTTGCTGCTCGGCCAGGCGAATGTCAAACGGGTAACGAAGCAAGTGTTTTAGTTTCATCTTTGATCCATCCTATCCGGCCAACCGAACCGACGATGATGCGTGATCGACGATGCCCATTTCGAGCAGCGAGTTTTTTCCGGAGTGGTAGGCGGCGATGTGCTTGGCGTGCTGCCGACAGTTCGCAGAGATGTCCGCCAGCGTTTCGTCCACCGTGCTTAGCAGTTGAGGAATCCGGTCGACGGATTGATAAATCCAGCCGATCGCGCCGGTTGGTTCGGCGGCGCGAACCTGATCGGCCAGCCAGCAACCGTCCGGGACCATCACGGGGACGCCGCGGATCATCATCTCCAACAAGACGCCACTGCACCGCGCGACGTAACGGTCGGCGTCGTACAGAAACAACCCGATCCCGGCCGTGTCCAGCCAGCCGTGATAGGCTTCGCCGGTCAAGTTTCCACGCAGGATTTCCATGCCAACGCCGGTGTCGAGTTCTGGTTGGTCCGAGGCCAACGGGGTGCAAGCGGGTTGTAGCGACAACGGGATCATCCGCTGCCAACGTTTTTCAGGAAGCTGCATCGACCAAGTGAAACGGCCCGAGCGGAGATAAGGGGTTTCGATCGATTCGAGCAAGTCGCGAATCAGGTCGCGGCCCTTTTCGGCTCGCGGCATCCCGGCCAACAGGATCTTCGTCCCTGCGGTCGACGGGGGCGAGGCTGACGCGTGGTTTTCGTCGCGTGTGGGGTACGGAATCGCGGTCGCATGCACACCGACGGTCGCCAGCTGTTGACACAGCGATTCGGTGGTCGCGTGCAGATGGATCCGATGACCCTTGATCGCCTCCACCGCTGCGTTGACTTGGCGACCAAAAGCGACCGCGCGTTCGGTCACGGTGGATTCAAACACAGCGAAATGGAACAGGACGTGAATGGTCATCGGGGCCAGCTTGCCCTCTCGCTCCAGTGCTTGGATGGCGTGGGCCAATGCCAAGATTTGAAAGTCGCCGCCCGTGTTGATCACGATTCGGTCGTGCGGCTGGGGAGCAAAGCGTCGAATCGAATCGACGAAGACGGACGACCAGGCTTCGAGCATCGCGCGCGGGCGTCGCGACGGTCGGCAGAGTAAATCGTTCACCGATTGGCGGATCCGGCGGAACACCGAGCCTCCGATCGGGATCCCGCGACAGTCCCGCTGGACCATCGAAGGGCCATCGACACCGAGTGACCAGTTTTCCATCCGCCGGACCTCGAACCGCGGCTCAATCTCGAGATGTTGCAGCCGCGAATCACCGACCACTTGCGGATTGCGCTGCGGCAACGACGCATGGGTGATCAATTTCGGCCGATAGCCGAGCTGGCGTGCACCGTCGGCGAGCAAACTTGCCAATTCCAAATAGTGGCCGCCGATGTCGCGCACGTTGTCGTCCAGGAACAGGATTCGCGGTGTCATGGGCGGCGGGGTGGACATGGACAGTGAGAGTGCAAACGCTGTGCGGACCAGGCGATTGAAGTGAACGAGCCGGTCATAGCAATTCCTGACTTTGGCGTCCATGTTGGTTCGCCGAAAGCATGACCTGCCCCCGTTTCCGCTTGCTGAACGCAGCCCAAAGATTCAACGCTGCCTAAAGCATGAGGACGCTGACGCCCGAAAAACGTCGCTCTTGACGTCTGGGGGCGGAGTTTGATAGCCCAAGCGAATGAACAATTCCCTTTCCTTGTTGACACCCCTCCCGTTCGCCGGGCTCGTCGTCGCAATCGCGATCATGCTGGCATCGTTCCCGCCTGTGACGGCGGCGGAGTTGCCCCAGGTTGCCCCGCAGGCAGAATCGTGTGTTCTGCTTCGTAACGGCAACGTCCTGGTCGGTGCGGTCACCAAGATCGGCGGGACCGTCTGCATCACGCGCAGCGACCAATCCAAAATCAATCTACCGAGCGCACAGGTCGAAACGGTGGGGCGATCGCTAAGCGAACTGTACGAATACCGACGCAAGAATCGCTTTGAAGGTGATTTGAAACGCGTGCAAGCGGATGTTCGATGGGGTTTGCGACATGGGTTGGTGCGAGAGGCTGCCCAAGACGTCCTGGAAGCAAGGTCGCTTGAGCCGTCGAACCCGCAAACGATTCAACTGCTGCGGCAGATCGCAGCGGTGCTCCAACAACAGTCCGAATCCGCTCAGCCGGCTGCTGCCAACGACGGGCAGACTCCCGCCCTGCGAACGGTCTCGCACGAAACCGTTGTGAACGACGATCACGGGGATGTCGAACCGGAGACGGCCGCCGAGACGAGCGGGTTACCCGAGAGGCTGGTGTATGAGTTCACTTCACGCATTCAACCGATCCTGATGAATCGCTGTACCAGTTGTCACGCCCGTGACGACCGCAACACGCGCGAGTTTCAGATCCACACCGCACTGACCTCCAAGTGGGCTCCGAAGGATGTGGCCAGGGACAACCTGCAAGCCGTGATGAAGTACGTCGACCTGAACGCTCCGGCCAACAGTCTGATCCGTTTGCGAGCTTCCGACGGACATGGTGGCCGACGGCATACCTTTGGCAGCCAGGGTTCGGCGATGATGTCCAACTTGGACCGTTGGCTCGCTCAGCTTCCTTCCGCCCATTCGCCGTCGCAATGGGAGGCTGCGATGGAGCAAAGTGCTGGTGCTGAAACGTTGGTTCCGGCGTCACCACCGCAGCTTGCCGCAATCGATCAAGTCGGCCAGACGGCTTCGGCAACAGGCATTCCTGAGTTGCCCGAGACGCTTCAGACGGAGTCGGTGTGGAATGCAGGTCCGCCGATGACCGAAGCCGCGCCGCGGACCCGGCGCATGCCCAAGGTAGATAACCCGTTCGACCCGGACATCTTCAATCGACGGGTTCATGGTCGCTGATCAGGTCGCTTTCGGCAACGCGTTCGAGGACCAGCACGAACACCGCGGCGCCAACGACCAACGCGATCAGTAACATCAGGCTGCCGTTCCATTCACTCGGCGGGACGACCTGCATGATCCGCTCCTTCATTTTCAATCCGGCCGTCTCTGCGGTCGGAACCTGCAGCGGCCACAGCTTTTCCACGCTGCCGATCATCAGTCCGACCAGCACCGCCATCGTCTTGTCGCGGTGGTGATCGAGCATCCAGCTCAACAGGCGAGAAAACGCGAGCAGCCCGAACAGGCAGCCGAACGCAAACACGCCGAGCTGGAGGATGGAATCGAAATCGATGTTCAGCTTCACCGTGTTCTTGATCAGTCCCGTGATCGGGTGATAGACGCCCAGCAAGAGCAGGATGAACGCGCCGCTGATGCCGGGCAGGATCATCGCGCAGATCGCGATGGCGGCCGATCCGAACAGGTAGATCAATGAGTCTCCGCCGTCGGTGGGCGAGAGCCGTCCGACGAGTACCGCGACGCCGATGCCAAAGACGCAGGCGGCCAAGCTGGCCGGCCCCCAGCGTTTGACTTGCCGTCGAACGATCAGCACGCTGGCCAGGATCATTCCGAAAAAGACGGCAAAGGTCTCGGGCATGTGGTGGTCGAACAGCCAGTTGATCAGCCCCGCCAGCGCGACACTGCCGATCACAACGCCGGCGCCGATCGCAGCCAGGAAGCGGGCGTCGACGTATTCCCAAGCTTCTTTCCAGCGACGCGAGAGGACTTGCCCGATCAAGTGAGAATCGACGCGGCTGACCGCATCGATCAGGCGTTGGTAATGTCCCAACACCAGCGCCACGGTTCCTCCGCTGACCCCTGGCACGATGTTCGCCGCCCCCATACAAAATCCACGCAGCAGATTGATGACGTCCAAGCGAATGGAATTCGACGCGAGAGGCGATGCAGCATCCGGTGCGGCGGAGACTTCCGAAGTCGGTTGATTCGTCACAGGCCGCGCATTCGGATCGATGCACTCTGTGTCAGCGTTCTGGTGGTCCGGTGACATGATGGAAGGTTCCCTCGTTCGCTGCGGCGATGAATACTGCGGCAACAGTTTGAATAGGATGGTGCGCCGCGAGAAGCGGTCGATTGAGCGCTTTGTTAACTTTGAGTTTTCGGGTAGTGTTTTGCGCGGATCAGCTGTTCTCCAAGCCTCGTGAGTAATCAAATGGAACTAGTGGCGTGATCGAGACCATCATCCTGGCCATAGTGCAAGGGATTGCCGAATTCCTACCGATCAGCTCGTCCGGTCATCTCGTGATCTTGGGGGCGATGCTCAGCGACGCCCAAAGCGAGTCGCCGACGTTGGAGATTATCTTGCACGCAGGGACGCTCGGGTCGATCCTGGTGATTTTCTGGCGTCGCATCTTAGATTTGCTGACCAGCGACCGGCGTGTGATCCCTTTGTTGGTTGTCGGAACGGTACCGGCGGTGGTGGTCGGGCTGACGATCAAATCTCAATTCGGTTGGATTCTGAAAAATCCGATGTTGGCCGGCGCGATGTTGATCGTGACCGGGGTCATGCTGATTGTGCTGGGTAGACTACCCGCTCGCCAGCGCGCCTATCGCGACGGTTCATATTGGGGCGCGTTCGTGGTCGGGTGTTTCCAGGCCTTCGCGATCCTGCCCGGTATCAGTCGCAGCGGGTCGACGATTCTGGGCGGCCGGTTGCTGGGGCTAAAGACCGACGATGCGGTCACGTTCTCGTTCTTGTTGGCGATCCCCGCGATCTCCGGCGCGACCGTGCTGGCGATCAAGGATTTGGTGGACGAGGTGCAAGAGGGGGTGCCGATGGATCACTCGATCGTCGAGTTGACCATCGGCGCGTTGGTCGCGTTCGGCGTCGGGATCTTTGCGCTCAAGTGGCTGATCGGATGGAGCCGTCAGGAACGCTTGCACTGGTTTGCCGGGTGGTGCATTCCGGCGGGCGTGTTGGTGCTGGGGCTGTGTTTTGCCGGGCTGGTTTAGGCCGCCCGCACGCCAGCGGCGTGCCACATCAAAGCTTGGGATCGCGCCCGCGCACCCCCACACGCATCAAGTTAAGAAGTGGAACCATGAATCAAGTAAGTCACCCTCCCTTCCAGGGAGGGTCGCGGAGGAGTGTGCGACGACGCGGGGAGGGTTCGCTGCGGCTCGGAAGCACTCAAACACCACGAATCGACCCTCCCCTCGCTGCGCTCGACCCTCCCGCACACGGGAGGGTTACTTCTTAGCTTGATGCGTATGGGGGTGCGCTCGCGCGACCCCGGGCTTTGTTGTGGCACCGCTCCGCGGTGTGCACCACAGAGCGGTGCTTAGCCCAATAGTCGCTCAGTAATACAATCGACGTCCGTCGGGATCATGCAACGTGCTGCGCAGGGCTCGCCGCTAGCGGCGTCGGCCGCGTCCGCGGCCTTTGCCCGACGGCGACTTCTTGTGGTTTTCAAGGTTATTGTCGACCAACACGTTGACGACTTCTTGCCACGTCGGAACGACCTTGCGTCGCGTGGGGGGCTCGCCACGCGATTCCGATTCGGGTTCGTCCTGACGGCTTCTTGCGCCGCGTCGTGGTCGCACGTCCTCCTCGTCCAAGTCGTCCGCGGCGGGGCGATCGTCTTGATCGGTCGGTTCGGATTCGCGGGTCGATCGACCACGTCCGCCTCGGCGTCCGCGTCGTCGGCGTCCGCGACGAATCACATCGACTTCTTCGTCGTCTTCATGGTCATCATCAAAGGCGGACGAGGGGATCGGTTCGTCGTCGAGATCGTCGTCCAAGTCGGCATCGTCGCGTTCTGAATCGCCGCGCCCACGGGATTGCGGTCGCGTTTCTTCGGATTCGCTCGCACCGGCGCCTCGCGATCGTCTGCCACCGCGACCGCGGCGGCCACGTCGGCGACGCCGCGTGCCGGACTCTTCATCCGTCTCGTCTTCGGAATCATCGGAATCGTCGAGGTCGAGTTCGACGCCCGTCCCGAATCCTTCGTCGACCAATTCGAATTCGTCGCCGTCGGCGGGATCGAATTCATCGCGGCTGATCGTTCGGCGGCGGGATTGTCCGCCTCGCCCACGGCGTTTGGGAGCGTTTCGGCGTGAATCGTCTCCGTCATCGCTGCTAATGTCATCGTCATCGCGGCTGGCGACAGCGTCGACGGTCTTGGGTTCCAGTTCCAGCGCATCTTCGCTCATTCGCTGCCGTTGTCCCCGCCGACCACGGCGTCCGGAGCGTCGTCGCGGGCTTTCATCGTCTTCCTGTCGGTCGCGGCCGGGTTCAGAGCTGTCGCGATCGCTGCGTTCGCCACGCCCGCGCGGTTCACTCGCAGGCGATGGTCGATCGTCATCGTCAGACTCGTCGCGGTCATCAAAACCACGTCGGCGTCGCGGTCGCTCTTCACGCGCGGGTGACCGATCCTGGCGGGGCGATTCTTTGGTCGGTGCGGCCACTGCTTCGGCCTGTTCCGGTTCCGAGTCATCAAGGTCGTCCTCGAGATCGGAAAAGGAGCGGAACGACAGCGGGTCGGGCGGGTCGATCGGCTTGCCCGTGCTCGACTCGCGCTTCGCCGTCGGCGCCGGATCATCGTCGAACGTCCGCGTCGGCGCGGGCGCGACGTGCGGTTCCTCTTCCACGTCGCTCGGCTCGTCAATCACTTCGGGTTCGGGGCCGAGGTCGATCCCCAGACCATCGCCGAAGCTTCGCGGGGACTTTTTCGATTTCGACGATGCCGATTCTTTGCGAGCCGGTTTGATTTGCATGGGGGCTCGGTGGGGCGGAGGTTCGTCGGTGGCTTCGATCCCCAGTTCGCCAGCCAGTTCGGACCAGGCGCCACTGTCGGGCTCCGGTTCCGGCTCTTGCTCGGGTTCTTGATCGGTGGCGGAAGCGTCAGGCGACGTGGAGTCGGCAAACAGCTTGTCGGATTCGCTCACGGTCGCTTCGACGTGAAGCAATTCTTCGACGACCGGCTCTTCTTTGGCCGGGGGGCCGCCGGCGGCGAGTTCGTCAATCCGTGGGTCCTTCGCGCGGACGCCAAACCCGGGAAGCTGGGCCGAAGCGGTTTCGGCCGTCAGTGCTTGCAACACGTCTTCGGCGGAGGGGTCGTCGTCCACCACATCGGATTCGTCCGGCACATCCGCAACCGCCTCGGCGACCGGAGGCATGTCTCGTGATGCCGGTTCGTTCGACTCTTGGTCGGGAAATCCAGAACGATCCGCCGAAGCTTGGCGTTCGTCACCGTCTTCGGCTTTCGATTCGGCTTTCTTTGTCGTCTCGGATGCTTTGGGGGGTGCGGGCGGACCAGGGGTGCCAAGGAGCTTGGCAAGAAGGTTCCAATTGTCTGACATTCGGTCTAATAATGAGTTGTTTTGGAGGGGCCAGCAGTCAACCAACCCACGCTGCGTGACGGATGTAGGGTTTCCCTCAGAAAAGGAGTCCGATCAACTCGCTCGATGCCCGGAGCACCCACCCAGAATCTGGTCGATGGGTCTTTCACGATGCGACTGTTCCAATGCAAAGTAGCTCGCACTTTCCCGACGGTGTGTATCCTGCCGCTGTCCTCGTAAAAGGGGCTGTCTGCTGTGATTGATGCCCGAATTGGCCGGCCGATTTCAATTCGGTCGGTTCTGTTGACGGACGTAGTCTATATGTATAGCCGCGTACCTCCGGTTTCCCAAGGGGATTCCGGGCTAATGAAGCTTCGGATCACCGATCAATCAGGTATTTCTGCCGTCTTCCCGAGAATCCTCGCTTGCGAATGCCTTTTCAAACCGCCCCGTCCACGTATTCTTCCGAGTCGTCACAAGTCATCCCCCGTCGCCAGGGGCCGCGTTTGCGACCGCTGATCGTCTTCGGCACCCGTCCCGAGGCGATCAAACTGGCTCCGGTCGTGCGGGAGTGCCAGTCGCGTCCCAACCAGATCGCTCCGATCGTCTGCAGCACCGGCCAACACCGCGAAATGCTGGCGCAGGTCCTGGGCTATTTTTCGATCACACCGGAAATCGATTTGGGATTGATGCAGCCCGGACAAACGCTCAGTGGTTTGACCGCACGCTGTCTCGAAGCGGTCGATCGGGTCGTTCAACAACACGACCCCGACTGCATCGTCGTTCAGGGCGACACCACCACCGTGATGGCCTCGGCGATCGTCGCGTTCTACCATCGGTTGCCGGTCGTGCACATCGAAGCCGGCTTGCGAACCGGGGACTTGATGGCGCCGTGGCCGGAGGAGTTCAACCGCCGCGTGACCGGGATCGTCACCAGCCTTCACTGTGCCCCGACGAAGCGCAGCGAGTCCGCCTTGCTGGCCGAAGGGGTTCCGCAATCGTCCATCCGAGTCACCGGCAACACGGTCATCGATGCCTTGTTGCACAGCGTTGCCAAAGAACGCGCCGACGATGCCCGATGGCGGCAAAAGTATCCGATGGCGCTGGCCGACCGCGTTGTCTTGGTCACCGGCCACCGACGCGAAAACTTTGGCGGCGGATTGCAGCAGATCTGTGCCGCACTCTCGCATCTAGCCGCCTGTCATCCCGAGACGGAGTTTATCTATCCCGTCCACATGAACCCGAACGTGATGGGCCCGGTTCATGAATTGTTAGCGGACTCAGACAACATCCATCTGCTACCGCCGGCCGACTACCCTGAATTCGTTTGGTTGATGGATCGCGCCACGTTGGTGATCACCGATTCCGGCGGTGTTCAAGAAGAAGCACCGTCGCTGGGCAGTGCGGTGCTGGTCACGCGGACGAAAACCGAACGCCCCGAAGCGGTCGAGGCCGGTCTGGCGGAACTGGTCGGAACCGATCGCGATCGGATCATCCGCCGCGCAAGCGAATTGCTGGCCGAGCCCAAACGCGGCAGCGGGGCCAAGGTGATCGAAAATCCCTACGGCGACGGAAAGGCTGCTAAACGCATCGTCGATTGGATGGTGGAGTAGACGTTTTTACCCCTTCTTCAGTTCGAGCAATTCTTTCCGCTCGGGCAGGTTTTTGTAGTACGGGTCCAGCGGGTAACAACCGCTGATGATGCCTTTCCTCGGTGCGGTGGTGCAGTCGCTGAACGTGCGACAGACCTTCTTCCTGGCCAGCTGGGTGCCTTCGAGGACATCGGCGGGCAGATCCGGATAAGAAAGCACCATGCGGCCGAGTCCGATGGAATCGGCCAGCCCGTCGCGGATGACGGCCTGCGCCACGTTGGGCAGCCAGTCTTGCAGATACGTGTACCCCGAGCCGACGACGAATATCTCCGGAAAACGTTTTTTCAGTTCGGCGGTGGCCGCAATTTGACGGTCCACCCCGATCAATGGATCTTCGGGCGGCTGGTATCCGTCGCTGGGAGGAAAATAGGCCGGGCGTTGCAGGTGTGGTGTGTAGTAGGGGCTGCCCGCGGTCGTGCAAATCAATTTCATTCCGAGCGACTGCATCAATTCCAAGAACTGAATCGGTTCGGACAGTTCCACACCATCACCGCGTGAATTGGACCCGAAGACCAGTCGCGGGTCGCCGGCGGGCTCGGGTTCGCCGACGCCCGATTCGGATTTTCGATAGGGCAGGAAATCGAAGATGCTGAGCCGGACCCCCAACTCCAACTCGGGAGCTTCGGCGCGGATCCCCGCCACAATCTCGCGTAAGAACCGGGTTCGGTTTTCAAAACTGCCGCCGAATTCGCCCGGCCGATCGACACCGCTGAGCAGCTCGTGACCGAGATAGCCGTGGCAGTGTTTGACGTCGACGAACTGATAGCCGAGCTTGGCGGCGTGAGCGGATGCGATGACAAAATCGTCGATCAGGGACTTGAGTTCATCATCGGTCATGAGGCCCGAATCATCGGTGATGTTCAGTCGCGGATCGAGCGCCGGGTTTCGTTGGGCGGCGCGCGGTTCGGGTTTCGTTTTTTCGTTCGGGCGGGCGAATCGTCCCGAGTGCGTCAGTTGCAGCCCCACGACCAAATCATCGCTGTCGCCAAAGCGTTCGGCGTGCGCCGCGATCAACAGTTCGCGCAGCGCACCGATTTCCGAAAGATTGTTTTCGGTCAGGCACAATTGGTTCGGGTTGGCCCGGCCGTCGTGCCGAACCGCAACGGCTTCACCGCCCCACATCAGTTTGGCGCCGCTGATGCCAAAGTTCTTCCAACGCCGTCGGGTCAGTTCGGTCGGCTTGCCATCCGTGGTGCCGTCCCAGCCTTCCATCGGCAAGATGCAGAACCGGTTCCCGATCGTCAACTCGCCGACCTTGGCGGATTGCGCCAGCGGTGAGGTGTCGCCGGAGTCAACGACTTCATCGGCGGCGAGCTGCAAATCAAGTTCGCGAAGCCGCGTTTGGAAATCGTCAAACGTCTTCAGGCTGGCGATGCGTGGATAAGTCGGCATGGGAAGTGAGGTCAGTGGGTAAAGAGGTGAAGAGAAGTATGTGTGGAGTCCGGCGACCAAGCTGTGGCTCGTGCTTTGTCCAGACCTGAATTTAGGGTTGCGTTGAATGAGCATTGAGCCCACGGATGGCAGCGCGAACCCACGGATTTTCGGCACCTAGTCATCCGTGGGTTCGCGCTGCCATCCGTGGGTGTTTTTTCCGCCCTGACCCCTTTTCCGCTCGACCAACGCAACTCCAAAACTAATTGTGTTCACACCCTACGCGGTCGTTTCGAGTGACTTTCCGGCGCGATCGAGTGTCGATTCCAAATCGCGGGCGATGTGGCCGAGCACCTCGCGGTCACTGTCCGGGCGAGCCGGGGAGCCGGGATAGGTTTGGTCGGTTTGAATTTGGCCACGCAGCTTTAAGAACATGGCCGCGTCGTGCTTGTAGGCGGGAACCGGCGGGCGGAATGCAAACGCGCCGAGGTACTGAAGCAAATCGTTCAGTTCGTAAAACGCCTCGTCACCGTTTTCCCACATGGCGTCACGGGCGGCGAAGGCATCGGGCGCAAACGTGCTGAGCCCCAACAGATAGTCGCTTCCGTACATCACCATGTCGATCGCCAGATCGTTGCCGGTCATGACTTTGAATTCCGGGCGGATCGTGTCGCGGAGTTGCAGACGTTGCCACTCCAGGACTCGATCGAGCGACGAGTGTTTGGCACCGACACAGTTTTGAATTTGCATCAGACGTTCGTAGACGTCCAAGGAATAGATGCAGCCGAAGGGGGCGAACACCGGTGCCAATTCAAACGCGTAAAACGAATCGCAGGCGGCGGCCAGGGTTTCGTAGCGGGAGACGATCTGATCGTCACTTCCCTGGGTCAGCCCGTAGGATTGGAAAAAGATCGGGGTTCCGCCGTGCGTTTGAATTTGCTCGACCCCGTCTCGGTACGCGTCGGCGTTGAAGGGGGCGCCGGGGCGGTCGGCGACGAAGGCTCCGGCGACGTAATCGCGGCCCGCTGCAATCGACCGTGTCCGCTCCAGCGCCTGTTGGCGGGTCGCCTCGTCGATCAGGTTCCCGTAACCGGTGTCCATGTTGACCGCGGGGGCCAAGCCGGCATCAATGGTCCGCTCGACATGGGCGTCAAAGCCCGACCAGTCGACCGAAAAATCGCTCAACAGCGGCAACAGAATCGCCGAAACGCCGGTGATTTTTCGCCGCGGTTTCAACATTTTGATCGGGTCAATCGGTTCCACTTGATTCATGTTCCTGGCCAGTTGCGTTTCGGGCAAATTTGAAGTCAGATTGGCAGAGAATAGACGATTCTTGGGGGGCTGTCTTGGAAAATCGGTCACGTCGCGTTTGGCATTTCGGGCATGCGGCCCGTCGATGGATGCCCGCTTGCCGGTGTGACCGATGTCAATGAGATTGTGGCAATGCCAAAGCAAACACTGACCGACCGGGCGCTACACGAGAATCTTCCCGAGTGGGGCGTGCTGGTGTTGGAGAGCCACCACTCGCCCCAGTTCACGATGGAATGGCGTGAGCACGCGTTTTTGAAGCTGGTCTACGTCCTGCGTGGCCGCGGTGTGCTGGAGTTCCAGGATCACGTGCACCATTTCGAATCGGGGGATTTGGTGATCGTTCCGCCGATGACCGCCAACCGGATCACCGATGCCCCCGATGCGGCGAGCAGTTTGTACGTTTGTTGCATCGATCCGTCGCTGTTCGCGTTCGACGACGGGCTGATTTCTCGTTTACGCCGCGGCTTGGTCACGGGAAATCCGCATTTTTCCAATCGGGTGGCAACTCAGCTTCGCCGGATGCGGCACCACCAAGTCAGCGGGGATCTGACGCGTCCGATCTCGATGGTCGCTTCGGCGCTGCGAATCGTCGAATGGGTCATGCAGTTGGGGGGATCAACGGCGGCGACGAATGTTCCGCGGGGTCGCCGCAGCAACGACCGCGAGATCATCGAAGACTATGTGGCGCGGCTGGCCACGGAGTTTTATGAGGCGTCGACGATCGATGCCGCTGCGGCGTCGCTGGGCCTGTCGCGCCGCGCGTTCACCAAGCTGTTTCAAGAGGTCACCGGATCCACCTGGCTGACCCATGTCCGTCGGCTGGCCATCAACCACGCCAAACATCAATTGGCGCAAACCAATCTGTCGATCGCATCGGTCGCGTTCGAATGCGGTTTCAACGACTTGTCGACGTTCTACCGCCAGTTCAAATCCCAAGTCGGGGTATCGCCGAAGAGCTATCGCCAATCGATCGCTGCGGAATAAAGAATCAAGTCGCGATTGCGGTGGGGTTGAGGTATAACGGAACGATTCCGATCCCCCATTCTGGTTGAGAAAACCCCTATGTCTGTGATGCAGTCTGTGATTGAAAAACGTCGCGTCAGGCCCGCCGGGCTGGTCCTTGCGGTGCTGTTGTCGGTTGGATTGGTCGGCGTCGCATCGGCTCCGGTGGCCCGCGGCGAGGATCCGGTGTTCTCCGGACCACAACCCGGAGAGAAACTGACGCCGCTGAAGTTGTTGGGCGTTTACGATGATGCCGCCGGCCAAGAATTCGACGCGGTCGCCGACGCCGATGGCAAACCGACGCTGCTGGTGTTCGTTCACAAACTGACTCGGCCCGGATTGGGGTTGGCCCGCGGATTGACCA
Source organism: Phycisphaera sp. RhM (assembly GCA_033042175.1). Taxonomy (GTDB): domain Bacteria; phylum Planctomycetota; class Planctomycetia; order Pirellulales; family Pirellulaceae; genus Stieleria. The sequence continues at coordinate 17,158 of WCIL01000033.1, read as the reverse complement.
ATTATGCCCAAACGCTCAAGGAGCCCCCGTCGTATGCCGCCATCGTTTGGCTCAACGACGACAAAGCCGAAGCGGAAGCGTACCTGACTCGGGCACGGCCCTCGTTGAATTTGAAGGTCCCTGTCGGGATCTCGATCGACGGCGGTGAAGGGCCCGGCGCGTACGGGCTCAATCGCAACGTCGAGTTGACCGTCTTGGTGGCCAAAGACAACAAGGTGCTGGCGAATTTCGCGCTGATCCAACCGTCGATGATCGACGGCGTGAAGATCGCCGGCGAGTTCGCCAAAGCGCTCGGAAAAACGCCGCCGACCGCGGAAGAACTCCAAAAAGCCGCCTATCCCGGACGAGCGATGAACATGCGAAAACGCCCGAATCCGGGCAGGGAATGAGCAGCGGTGTAAAGTCCACGGGTGTGAAGCTTTGAGCTTTTAGCTTTTAGCTTTGGAATCTGAAATCTGAAATCTGCTGACTCTAACGTTTTCTATGTTTGTTCGCGATGAAGCCCGGAGGGCTGGCACAATGCTTGCCGGTGGCGTCAGCCACCGGAACGGAAAGACCTCGATCACGGAGGCCTGGAAGGCCGGCACAATCGGTCTCATGAACCGCGGGTATTGCCAAATGCTGGGGAATTGTGTCGGCCCGCTGGGCCTCAGGGACTCTTTGCAATCATCCCCGGTGGCTCACGCCACCGGCATCCACTCTGCCGGCCCTCCGGGCCTGAAGGACGTCGCCTATCCGGTAAAATTTGGTACATAGAAAACGTTAGAGTCAGGAAATCTGAAATCTGAAATCTGAAATCTGAAACCTGAAACCTGAAACCTGAAACCTGAAACCTGAAACTTACCCGCTAACCCGAGGCGATTTCTTTGGTCTTCACCGTTCGACGCATGTTCCGGTTTTCGTTGATGGCGCTCGCCCTTTGCGCTGGCGGTGCGTCGCAGTGGGCTTGTGGCGAGAGGCCGAATGATGCGATCGATTTTGATACCCAAGTCATTCCTCTTCTGACGCGGTACGGTTGCAACGCGGGGGCCTGCCACGGTGCCGCGATCGGGCGTGGCGGGTTCAAACTGTCGCTGTTCGGTTCCCGAGCGGCCGACGACCAGCTGGCTATCGTGCAGGAATTGGAAGGTCGTCGCGTCAATTTGTATCAACCGCAGCAGAGTTTGCTGCTGCGTAAAGCGACCGAAACGATGGAGCACGGCGGAGGGGAACGGTTTGACGATGCGTCACCCGCGTACGCGCTGTTGGAACAATGGATTGCCCAGGGCGGCAAACGTCTGCAGCGGAGACAATTGACGGACGTTCGAGTGACGCCCAGCAACGTCTTGCTGGATCATCTGCAGGACTCGGTCGCCGTGTCGGTCATTGCGCGGTTTGATGATGGATCAACGGAGGATGTGACCGATGTCACGACGCTGACGTCGGACGATTCCGAATCGGTTTCGATCGACCGCGATTCCAACCGTTTGACGGTCCATCGCCGTGGAGAGCACGTCGTCATCGCGCGCTATCTGGATCGGGTTCATGCCATCCGCTTGGGCATCCCGCTGGGAACGAAGGAACTCGAGTCGTCGCCTAACGGCGGGGCGACGTCCGTGGTCGACCGATGGATCGATGACAAGCTGCGACAGTTACGGATTCCCGCCTCACCCCGGGCCGACGACCATGAATTCGCGCGGCGGGTTTGGCTGGACCTGACCGGACATCTTCCGTCGGTCGACCATCTGGATGCGTTTGTGGCAGACCAAGCCGAAGACAAACGGCAACGGTTGATCGACCGCTTGTTGAACACCGATCAATTTGCGGCGTACTGGGCGCTGAAGTGGGCCAATCTGTTGGGCATCGATAGCAAGTCGCTGCAACCCGAAGGCAGTCAAGCGTATCACGATTGGTTGACCGATTCGTTTCGCCAGGACAGTCCCTGGAACGCATCGGCGCTGGCGATGTTGACCGCCAACGGGGACGGTTATGTCGAGGGGAGCGTCAACTTCTTGCGTTCAGGCAATGGCCCCGATGGGCTGGCTGAGTTGGCGACGCGGGTGTTCATGGGGGTTCGCCTGCGCTGCGCCAATTGTCACGATCATCCGCTGGACCACTGGACCCAAGACGACTATCACGGGCTGGCCGCGATCTTCGCCAAACTCAAACGCGGACGTGTCGTCAGCACCTCGACGCGTGGTGAAGTCACTCATCCGGTGACCGGACAACCCGCGATGGCGCGGATTCCCGGCACACGTGATCTGTCGACCGGCGAAGACGGTCGGGTGGAATTTGCCCGCTGGGTCACCGCCCCTTCCAATCCGTACTTCGCCCGAGCCGCGGTCAATCGAATCTGGGCCCAACTGATGGGACGCGGTTTGATCGATCCGGTCGATGACATTCGCGCGACCAATCCCGCCAGCCACCCCGAGTTGCTCGACGCGCTGGCAGCTGAGTTCACCGCTGAAGGGTTTCGATTCCGCCCGATCATTCGTCTGATCTGTAACAGTGACGCCTATGGACGAACGTCTCAAACACGTCCGGGAAATGAATCCGATTCGGTCTATTACTCGCACTTCATTCCCCGCGGATTGGAAGCTGAGGTGGTTGCCGGGGCGATCGCGGACGTCACCGGTGTCGACATCGTGTACGGTGCAGACGATCAACGCGATGCCATCCGGCTGACCGACAACCGAATGGCGTCGGAAATGCTGGACATTCTCGGTCGCTGTGACCGCGAAGCGGCTTGTGAAACGCCCGACCTGAGTGCCGGTTCGCTCGCCAAGGTCCTGCATTTTCTCAACGGTGACCTGTTGAATCGGCGTCTGGATGATCCGCGGGGACGATTGACGAAATGGTTGCAGGCGTACCCGGACGACTTCAAACTGATGGAGCGGCTGTACAAACAAACCTTGTCCCGTCCGCCCAACGCATCGGAACGTCGGTACTGGACAACGCAATTGAAATTGGCAACCGAATCCGACGGGCAATGGCATGATCCGACCGCGCGACAGAGGTTCTTTGCCGACGTGTTCTGGGGCTTGCTGACCAGTGAAACTTTCTTGACCAATCATTAGCTGATTAATAAGCGACCAATCCAATGAAAAATCGTCATCCCAATCGACGCTGTGATGGGGTTCACCGCCGCGAGTTGCTGCACGTGGGCGGATTGTCGGCGCTGGGGATCGGTGTCAGCGATTGGTTGATGGCGAGGCAGGCCCGCGCCGAATCAAACGCCACGCGGCACATCGATGATTCGGCCAAAGCCCAGGCGTGCATTCTGATTTGGCTGGACGGCGGCCCGAGTCATCTGGACCTGTTCGATTTGAAACCTGACGCACCCGCAGAGATTCGCGGTCCGTTTGCGCCGATTCCGACCAACGTCAGCGGCATCGAGGTCTGTGAACAATTGCCTCGCACCGCGGCGCTAATGGACAAGGTCGCGCTGGTGCGATCGATGACGTCGCCGCTGGGCGAACACAATTTCGCCAGCCATTATTTGTTGACCGGATACAAACCGAATCGGGCGCTGACCTACCCGAGCATTCCATCGGTCCAAAAACACCTTTCCCAGTCCCAGACGGCGATCCCCACCAACATCGCGATCGCGAAACCCAATGGGATGATCGGCAGCGGTTACCTGCCCGAGTCGACGATGCCGTTTATCGTCCAAGGCGACCCCTCTCGACCGGAGTTTCGTGTTCAAGATTTGGAGTTGCCCGCCGGCATGACCCCCGATCGTTTGACGCGGCGCCGCGAGTTTCGAAACGCCGTTGACGAACTCACCCGGCAGACCGAAACGCGTCTGGCCGAGTCGGGGCAATCGGATTCGGCGTTCGACCAAGCGTTTCGCTTGGTGCAATCCTCTCAGGCACGCGCGGCGTTTGATTTGCAACAAGAATCACAACGTGATCGCAACCGCTATGGGCGGCATTTGATCGGACATGGATGCTTGATGGCCAGGCGTTTGGTCGAAGCGGGGGCGAAATTTGTGACCGTGACCGACCGCGGGTGGGACACGCACGAAGACATCTATTTGCGTTTGAAAGAGGGCTTCGCCGGCGGCACGGCGGGTAAGATTCCGAAGCTGGATCAAGCATATTCGGCGCTGCTGAGCGATCTTGCCGAGCGCGGGTTGCTCGACTCCACGCTTGTGATTCTGATGGGAGAATTCGGTCGGACTCCCAAATTAAACACGCGGGGAGGCCGCGATCACTGGCCCGGTGCCTTCAGCGTCGCCCTGGCCGGCGGCGGAATCGTCGGCGGGCAAGTGATCGGCAAAAGTGACGCGCACGGGGAACGACCGGCCGAACGACCGATCAGCCCCGCCGATCTGGTCCGCACGCTGTATCATCTGATCGGCATCGATGGTGATTTGGAATTAAACACCGCCGACGGTCGTCCCGTTCAAGTCAATCGCGATGGGACCGTGATCGGCGACCTGATCGGGTGAATCCATGAGCGACATCAGCAAAAGCGCCATCAGTAAAATTGAGTTCTTCGAGTGGCTTTCTGGCAACTGGAAGGGCACCTGTCGGACCTGGTTCGAGCCCGATGAATTGGCCGACGAGTCTGCAGTCCGAGGGGAGTTTCAGTTGATCCTGGGAGGTGCGTTCGCCAGACACACCTACGAAGGGGCGATGCAAGGAAAACCCCGCCGCGGCGAAGAGTTGATCTCGCAAAACGGTGTCACGGAGCAATTTCAAGTTGCCTGGATCGACAGTTTTCACATGAGCGATGCGATCATGTTCTCCCAGGGCGCGGCGAATGAGAGCGGTTTTGAGGTTGTCGGCGAGTACGACGTCGCCAAGTATGCACCCCGCTGGGGCTGGAAAACGCGATATCAAAAAAGCGGCCCGCAGGAATTGACGATCAAGGCCTTCAACGTCTTCCCGGACGGTTCGGAAGCCAAGGCCGTGGAGACGGTCTATCGACGTGCCTAGTGCTTCGTCAACTTTTATACTTAGGGTGCCGCGGAAAAGGGGTCGCCGCGGAAAAGGGGTCAGGTACCAAAAATGCGAAGCACCCTGCGGGCCATTTGGTTTTTGGTACCTGACCCCTTTTCCGCTCGACAATCGCAACCCTAAATTCAAATCTGGACAGAGCACTAGTGGCCCGAGCGGTTAGATCTCAATCCACAGTTCGGTTAGACTGAGGGGAGATTCAGGGGTTAGTTGAAGGTTCATTTTTGGCGGAGCGACGTGATACGTTTTCTCACATTGATTGCAGGCATCGGTTTTTGGTTTGGCTGTGTGCTGGGGGGTGATGCCCCCGCCGAAGACAACGCAATTTCGCCACCGGTGAACTTTAATCGTGACGTGCGGCCGATCTTCAACCAGCACTGTGTCGCCTGTCACGGCGGCGTCAAGCAAGCCGGGGGGCTGAGCTTTGTCTATGCCGACAGCGTGCTGGCGGTCATCGAGCCGGGCAGTTCTGAAGACTCCTATTTGATGGAACGGGTGTTGCTTCCGGCCGACGAGGAAGAACACATGCCGCCGAGTGATCACGGCCGCCCACTCAACGCCGAGGAGATCGACATTCTGAAGCGTTGGATCGACGCTGGCGGCCAGTGGGGGAAACACTGGGCGTTCACCCAGCCGCAACGCGCCGAGACCCGTTCGCTCGAATCCGATTCATGGTCGCGAACACGCATCGATCCGTTTGTGCTGGACAAGATGAAACAGCAGGGGCTTGCGCCCCAGGTGCATGCTGAGCCGGAAGAATGGTTGCGCAGGGCGTCGTTGGATTTGACGGGTTTGCCACCGTCGCCCGCACAAGTCGACGCCTTTTTGGCAGACGTCCGTCGCGACGGCGAAGACGCATACCGGGTTGCCGCCGACGATTTGTTGGCCTCGCCCGCGTTCGGCGAACGTTGGGCAAGCGTTTGGTTGGATGTCATCCGCTATGCCGATTCGCGAGGTCTGGGATTGGATGGTCGCCGCACGATTTGGCAATTCCGCGACTGGGTGATCCGTGCGTTCAACCAAGACATGCCGTATGACCAATTCACGGTCCGGCAACTGGCCGGTGACCTGTTGCCCGATCGCACGCTCGATGACCTGCTTGCGACCGCGTGTCACCGCACGACGCAAACCAATGAAGAAGGCGGAACGGATGACGAGACGTTTCGCACCGAAGCGGTGATGGACCGCGTCAACACCACCTGGCAAGCATGGCAGGGCGTCTCGTTCGGTTGCGTCCAGTGCCACTCGCATCCTTACGATCCGATCGAGCACAAGGAGTACTATCAATTCCTGGCGTTCTTCAACAACACCGCCGACAGTGATCTGGGCAACGACCTGCCGACGCTGGCCGTTCCCGTCGATCACGATCAATTCGATGAAGCGTTTCAGTTGGACGAACAGGCCGACCAGCTGTGGTTGAACGAGTGGCAACGCGCTCGCGAACTGGTCAAGGATGACGAACTTTGGAAACCGGTTTCCGATCTGGAATTGTCCACCAACAACAATACACGGGTCGTCGCCGCGACCGTCGATGGGGTCGCGGAGTACCAAACGACGGGAACGGTTCAAACCAAAACGAAGGTGCACATCAACGGCAAGATCGACGAATCGATCGAGCAAATCACCGCGTTGCGGTTCACGGGATTTCCCAAAAACGAACAACAAGCCCTGATCGATTCGGAATGGGGATTCATCGTCTCGCACCTGGTGGCCAAGCTGATTTCCCAGGACGGGACTGAAACGGCGATCCAATTCGAACAGGTGATCTCCGACGAATCCGATCCGCTGTTGCAACCCAACGAAAGTTTGAATCCAAAATCCAACCACGGATTCGGTCCGTATTCTCGAATCCATCACCCACGCACCGGCGCGTTCCTGGCCAATCCGCCGGTCCAGGTCAAACCGGGCGACCGTCTGGATGTGGAGATCGCGTTCAACGATGTCGAATTGGGGGCGTTTCCGCTGATCGCCCATCGCGGCAGGATTGCGGTCAGCCAATCCGGCGGATTCACCGAGTGGCTGACCGATGCCGAACGCAAGGCGGCTCGCGAACAGATCGCGGCGCTTCGTCGCCAGCGGGCATCGATCCGTTCGATCAACACGCCAATCTTGATCGAACGGCCCCAGCAGTTTGCCCGACCGTCGCGGGTGTTTGATCGCGGCAATCAAACCACAAAAACCGACCCCGTCGACCCGGCGATTCCTGCGTTTTTGACCACGCCGTCGGTCGAACCCGACGCTTCGTTGACGCGGTTGCAGATGGCCGAGTGGCTGATCAGCCCCGAGAACCCGCTGACCGCACGCGTCGCCGTCAATCGTTTTTGGGCGCAACTGTTCGGCACCGGCATCGTCGAAACACAAGAAGACTTCGGGATCGCCGGGGCGCCCCCGACGCACCCGCAGCTACTGGATGATCTGGCCGTTCGATTCCGCACCGAGATGGGATGGAGCGTGAAGACGTTGTTGCGCGAACTGGTACTCAGTTCGACGTATCGTCAAAGTGCAACAGTCGACGCGGAGCGATACGAAATCGATCCGGCCAACCGATGGCTCAGCCGAGGTCCGCGGGGACGTCTGCCTGCTGAGACGATTCGTGACCAGGCGTTGTTCATTGCCGGTCTGCTGAGCGAAAAACAATTCGGCCCGCCGGTTCATCCGCCGCTGCCCGACGGCGTCTGGAAACCGTTCCAAGGTGGCGATAAATGGGCGACGGTGGACCCCAGCGACCCGGACCGCTACCGACGCACGATTTACACGTACACGAAACGATCGATTCCCTATCCGATGATGGCCTCGTTCGACGCGCCGTCGCGTGAGTTTTGCTCGATGCGGCGATTGCCTTCCAACACGCCGACCCAGGCGTTGATGACGCTCAACGACGCGACGTTTGTCGAAGCGTCTCAGGCATTGGCCGGTCGCATGATCGCGGCCGACGACGACGTCGATCAACAGCTTCGCGTCGGTTTCCGATTAGCGACTTGTCGACAGCCCAAGCAAGCGGAATCGCTGGCCATCAGAGAACTTTACGATTCAATTATACAAAAGCACGACGGCGAAGAGCCGAATCAGCAAGCGGCGATGACCGCTGTCGCGAGCGTCTTGCTGAACTTGGATGAGGTTTTGACGAAATGAGTAGTATCGAACAACGACTCGCCGGCGAGGTGTTCGCAAGAAGTCTGCAATTTGAAACGCGGCGACATTTTCTACAGCAATCCGCGACCGGGTTGGGGGCGGCATGGTTGGCCAGCCAGACCGGCGCGTTGTCGGCCAGTCCCAGCGCCGGCGGTTTGGGGGCGATTGCCGCGAAAGCCAAACGCGTGATCTTCCTGCACATGATCGGCGCGCCGAGCCAATTGGAATTGTTTGATTACAAACCGGCGCTGCACGAGGTCGACGGAAAAGACTGCCCCGCCGAGTATCTCGAAGGCAATCGGTTCGCCTTCATTCAAGGCACGCCAAAAATGTTGGGGCCGCGTTATCCGTTCCAACAATACGGCGACTCGGGCGCGTGGGTGTCGGATCGGTTGCCACATTTTTCCAAGGTCGTCGACAAGGTTTGCTTCGTCAAATCGATGCAGACCGACCAGTTCAATCACGGCCCCGCACAGCTGATGGTGCATTGCGGCCAGTCGCGGGTCGGGTACCCGTCGATCGGTTCCTGGGTGACGTGGGGCTTGGGATCGGAAAGTGAAGATCTGCCCGGGTTCATCGTGCTGTTGTCCGGCGGACGGCAACCGCGTGTCGGAAAAGCGTTGTGGAGCAGCGGGTTTCTGCCTTCGGTCTATCAAGGCGTTCAGTGCCGTTCCAAGGGCGATCCGGTGTTGAATGTTTCCAACCCGACCGGCGTCTCGCGCGACGAGCGACGCTTGGCGCTCGACACGCTGGATCGTTTGAACCAGATGAACTACGAAACCTTCGGCGACCCCGAAACGCTGACACGCATGAAGCAATATGAACTCGCGTTCCGCATGCAAACCGCCGTGCCCGACGCGATGGACATCAGTCAGGAAACCAGGCAAACGCACGAGGAGTACGGTACCGAACCCGGAAAAGAATCTTTTGCCAACAATTGTTTGTTGGCGCGGCGGTTGGCCGAACGCGGGGTCCGCTTCATTCAATTGTTCGATTGGGGATGGGACTCTCACGGAACCAACGAAGGTGAATCACTGGGGAAAGGCCTGTCGAAAAAGTGCACGCAGACCGATCGCCCGATGACTGCGCTGTTGAATGATCTGGAACGCCGCGGGATGTTGGACGACACGTTGGTGGTCTGGAGCGGTGAATTCGGACGCACATCGATGGCGGAAAATCGTGGCGGCCAGGCGACGCGGTTCCACGGTCGCGATCACAATCCCAATGCGTTTACCCTATGGATGGCCGGCGGTGGAGTTCGCCCAGGCATGACGCTCGGTGCGACGGACGAACTGGGGTACCAGATCGCCGAGTCGCCGGTGCATCTGCGTGATTTCCACGCGACGATGCAGCATCTGTTGGGGATCGATCACCGCAAGATGGTGTTCCCCTTCCAAGGTCTCGATCAAAAACTGACCGGTGTCAAACCGGCACGGGTGGTCGAAGAGATCTTGCTGTAGCGACAAACGGAACACGAACGCCGTCGCACGAACGCCGTCGCACGAACGCCGTAGCTACGCTCGCCAGAGCGTGGTCGTCGCAGATCGATTTGAAGTGGCAGAATGATTCTGGGCAAAATGATGTTCTGGCCACTCAGATCGCGGAGCCAGAATCGTCCGGCTGCCCCATTATTCTGCCACTTTATCATTCTGCCATCCCCGTCTCGCCAACGCCGCCGTCGGGCGACGTCAGCTTCGTTTTGGCGATGGACGCTCTCGCACCACGTTTCGTAGTAGCTGTTCGTAGCGATCGACCATTGTGTCCCAACCGAACTGATCAACGATTCCCATTCCCGCCCGCCCGAGTGCTTCGCGCTGGCGGACGTCTGCGATCAGCGTCTCGATCCCGCCCCGCAGGCCTTCGACGGATGATTCCACCAACCAGCCGTCATGGCCGTGGTCGATGATGACGCGCGGACCGCTTTCGCAATCGACACTCAACGAAGGAACGCCCAGCGACATCGCCTCCAGCAGAGCCGACGGAAATCCTTCATACCGGCTGGGTAAACAAAACAGCGTTGCCTGGGAGAGCGGTTCGGCAAGCGGACGCACCCAGCCGGGCAGTTCGAATCGATCGTCGATTCCAAGTGATTTGGCCTGGGCGAGTAACGCGTCACGTTGAGTGCCATCGCCGTAGATCACCAACCGCCAGCTCGGATCGTCGGACGTGGCCTGGGCAAACGCGATCAACAGGCGGTCGAATCCTTTTTCCGGTTCCAGTCTGCCGGCACCGGTCATTCGTTTTCGCGCACAGGCTTGCTTGCGGTCAGAGGTCAGCGGAGGCCGGTCGACCGCGGAAGGAATCACGGCAACCGATTGGGAAAACGGACGCAGGTAGCTTGCCGAGGTCTCGGTCAACGCGACGACGGTTGCCGCTTGAGGGTAGTGGTGCCGACGAGCCGCATTCCAAAACGGTCCGAGTGATTGACGCGCCGGATTGCTGCGTTCGCAAACCACCACCGGTGGGCCTGCTGGATCGGTTGCCATCAAGACGTCGAGGTTGGTTCGATCACAAAACGACAGGATGACGTCGGGGCGAAGTCGTTCTACGGCGTCGGTGATAGCGTGATGCCGCGCGCGAACTTGACGGAACTTGGCCAATAATCCTGTCGCGTCGGCTGACAGAGCGAGCGGCATACGCTGTACGTTCGGGGCAATCTCGTGACGATCAGAGGCTCCATCGTCAAACGTGATCAAGCTGACTCGGTGCCCGCGCTCGGCCAAACGCGACGTTAAGCCTGCCATCACACGTTCGGCACCACCGCCGTTGAGCGAGTGGATGAAACAGGCGATCGACAGGCTCGCCAAGGTCGCGTCGTCGGCCGCCCTCTCTTCGGCCAACATGTTTAAAGATCGACTTGTCCGAGCGGTGCCGGCAAGATCTCTTGAGTGGTTTCCGGTTGTGGGTCCGGCGGCGGCGAGGTCTCTGCGTCCTCGCTAGGCTCAACGAAGTCGTCCGCGGCCGATGCGTCTCCTTCCAACTCGATCCACATTCCCAGCAGTTGCAAGGTGCGCTGGAATCCGTTGATTCGGGTCATCACCAGCAGGTCAGGATTCTTTGTCACGCCCAGAAAACGGGAATGCAACTCGTTCATCGATGCGGAGAGTTGACCGGATTCGGTCGCCGCGATGATGCGTTCGGGTTGCAGATACTCCAACCACACCTCGCCGTCATCGGGACGCGCCGCCAGAGTACGGTAAAGCGTTTCGGCGGCCTGACGCAGTGCGGGCAACGAGAATTCGATCGGTGAAGTCAGGTCAGGGATTCCGCCTCCGCTGCCCGGTCGATAGCTGCCCGACGAACCGTAATTTGGGACGCGCGAGCGGTATTCGGGCGAACGGTATTGGGGCACGGACGAACGGGGCTCGCTGTAACCGCGTTCATACGGTGATCGATAGCCAGAGTCATAGCGCGATTCATAACCTAAATCATAACGTGAATCGTAGCGCGATCCGTAATTGGGGCGATACGATTGGTAGCGACCGTCGAAACCGGCATAGGGCGGCGGAACAATCGAACCGGGGCCGATATTCAGCGAGAAGAACGGGGTTTGCACGCGGACACGACTCGGCGGCCCGACGACAACCGGAGCCGGCGGCCATGCCCCCCAAGCATCTCCATAGTAGGGCGTGGGCAGAATCGGCGGACCGACCAAGACCGGTCCGCGAGCGCGAAAACCGCGAAAGAATTGTGCGTTTGCCTCGTCGCTGGCCACCAGGACGGACAGCATCGCAGCGACCGCGACCCCGGGTGGCAGCATGCGGCGGAGGGTAGAGCGAATCGCAGTCGAAGTTCGTAGAACGATACCAATCATCTCGGTGATCCCAGTCGAGGAAACAGTCTCATCGACGTTGATCCTTCCGTTGCACACGCAACTCATCATCGCCGATCTATTCAGTCTACCTCCGAAATTGTGCCCCAAAAGCCTCATTGGGCCCGTCAGAAGCTGTTAATATGTCGGTCGGCCGTCTTATCGGCCTCCGTCCTCCCCCCCCCCTGCCAATCATTCCCTCCCGAGACCGAGAAGGCTTGTTTGCCATGAGCAACCCGAATCCCCGTCCGAACACACCTCACGCCAATACACGCCGCAGCTTTTTGAAGAAAACCGGGTCGGCCGTCGCCGGCGGCAGTTTTTTAGCCGGCAGCAGTTTTCTGATCACCGGCACCAAAGCCAGCGGAGCGATCGAAGGGGCCAACGACCGCGTCCGGATCGCCGTGGCAGGCCTCAATGGCCGCGGCCAATCTCATATCGGTGGTTGGTTGGGCGCGCCCAACGTCGAACTGGCCTATGTCGCTGATCCGTGGGAAAAGGCGCTCGCCAAAGGGATCAGTGGTGTCCAGAAACGCGTCAAGGGCAAGATGACGACCCAGGGAATCGACGACATTCGGCGGGCGTTGGATGACCCGACCGTCGATGCGATTTCGATTGCCACGCCCAACCACTGGCACTCGCTGATGACGATCTGGGGCGCCCAAGCCGGCAAGCACGTGTACGTCGAAAAACCGATGAGCCACGACATCGCCGAAGGCCGGGTCGCGGTCGAAGCCCAGAAAAAATATGGCGTTGTGATCCAGCACGGCACCCAACGGCGAAGCAATGCGGGAGTCGCGGGACTGCACGAAGCGTTGAAGTCCGGCAAACTGCCGCGGTTGAAAATCGCCTACGGTTACTGCTGTAAACCGCGCAGCGGCATCGGTCACGAGCCGATCAGCACTCCGCCGGCGGACCTCAATTGGGAGCACTGGAAAGGCCCCGCGGTGATCGATCACTATCACGCCAACTATGTCCCCTACGACTGGCACTGGTTCTGGGAAACCGGCAACGGAGACTTGAACAACCAGGGGACGCACCAACTGGATGTCGCGCGGTGGGCGATCGACGACGACCAGACCCACCCGACGCGAACGATGGCGATCGGAAGCCGTTTCCAGTGGGACGATCAGGGAGAAACCCCGAACACGATGTTCGCAATGGCCGAGTATCCGAACGGCCAAATGGTGTTCTTCAATGTCCGCAACGTCAACTACAAAGGCTACCAGCGGCAGGTCTTCAATGAGTACTACCTCGAAGACGGCAGCGTGATCACCGGCGAAGGCAATTACCAAATCCTGCGTCCGGGAGCCTCCAAGGCCGAACCGTTGAAGATCGAACCCGGCGACGTCACTCCGGGTGGCAATTGGAATGCCTTCATCACCGCCGTCCGCGCCGGTAACCCGTCGATGGCCAACGGCAACGTGATGGATGCCCACTACGGATGCGTGCTCGGGCACATCATGAACAATTCCTACCGCTTGGGATCGGAAGTCCCGTTCAGCGAAACGGCCAGCGATTTTGGCGGTAATCAAGACGCGGTCGAGCACTTCGGCCGCTTGCACAAGGTGATGTCCGAAGGCGTTGGGATCTCTGGCAGTGACGCGAACTACCAGCTCGGACCGATGCTGAACTTCAACGCCCAGACCGAACGTTTCGAAGGCGAACGGGCCGATGAAGCAAACGCCTTGGTCAAGGACGCCAACAACCCGGGTTACGAAATCCCGTCCGTCGACGCGGTCTGATCGACGCAGATGGGTAGCCCCTCGTCACGCACAGCGTGACCTTCCACGCCGATGCGGGACGGATTGGCAATTCGTCTTGCACGGCTATCACGTCCCGCGGCGGTTTCCGAACCAGCGGATTTGCATGCGATCGCAATATCGGTAGCCGGCCGATTCGGCCAGCGGGCGGAGCCAGCGATCGGCGGCGTCCATCTGGGTGTTTGTCACACCTTGTGGCATGATGAAGACGTCATCGTTGCCGACATCCAACGCCCGGGAAACGTTCTGAACCTCGTCGAATTGCGCCGCGTCGCCGACGACGAATTTCACTTGAAACGCGATCGCGGCGTCGATCAAGTTCCGCATCGTGTCCAGTGGCATGCGGCGCTGCTCGTGCAGACGACTCCAGCGCGGATGCTGCTGCGGGTTGGGCGTGCTGTCGGCCAGTTTCGGGCTCAACGATAGCAGGTCACAGGGGATCGGCTTGTCGATCGTCCCGGCGGTTTCGATCGTCAGGTGAAACCCGGCCTCCATCAGTGCGTGAGATAATTCCGTCGCCGCGGCGGGCAACAGGGGCTCGCCACCGGTCAGCACGACGTGCCCGGCGCCACTTTGCCGAGCGGCATCGACCAGCGATTCGATCGTCTGGCGGTCGCCCGACGGGTCCCAGGACGCGTAGGGGGTGTCACAAAACCAGCAGCGCAGATTGCAGCCGCTGGTACGGATAAAAAAACTTTCCGTTCCGGTCAGTCGGCCTTCGCCTTGCCGGCTGAAAAAGGTTTCACTGACCAGCAAGTGGGCGTGACCCGGTCCCCTGGTGGATTTGGCCGGTGCGTGCGAAAATTGTGATTTACCCAAGGGAGAAAACAGCGTTGAGTGATTCAGAGAACTTTAGCGACATCCTGGAAGTGTTCGACAATCCCAACACGTCGCGCAATTTTACTATCGTGCACCATTGCCCCGAGTTCACTTCGGTGTGCCCCAAGACCGGTCAACCGGACTACGGCAAGATCATTTTCACCTACGTTCCAGACAAATTGTGTGTGGAATTGAAGAGCTTGAAAATGTATCTGCAGCGATTTCGGAACGAAGGCATGTTCTACGAGGCCGTGACGAACCGCATCATGGATGACTTCCTCGCCGTTGTACAGCCAAAAAGTGCGACGGTGGAGAGCCAGTGGACGCCCCGCGGGGGCCTGCACAGCAATATCATTGTCCAATATCCGGTGCCCCAGGCCTAATGCATGGGCAACCTTGAGCGGAAAAGGGGTCAGGTACCAAAAACCAAATGGCCCGAAGGGTGCTTCGCATTTTTGGTACCTGACCCCTTTTCCGCGGCTGCCGCCGGCCCGAGCGAATTGCCGCTCCCATTCCCCGATCGTTTCCCCCTCCCTCTCCATTCTTAAAATTAGATGACTGATAGAATTCCCGTCCTTTTGAGCGGTTTTGCGGACGAAGCCGCCAACGAAAAACTTGCCGTCCAGCAATATTCGGCGTTCGCCGCGTTGGGGTTGCGCTACTACTCCATTCGCTTCGTTGACGCCGGCGAAGGCATCAAGAATGTGATGTTGTTGGGCGATGCCGAGATCAATCATCTGGTCAAGATGCAGTCCGATTATGGACTGAAGGTCAGCAGCATCGGCTCTCCGATCGGCAAGGTTAAACTGTTGGACGTCGACGACGGGACCGCCAACAAGTTCATTCCGTTCGAAAAGTACCTGGCCGAAGACGTCCAAACGGCCTGCGATCGCGCCGAAGCCTTCGGTGCCAAACTGATTCGCGGGTTCGCGTTCTATCACCCCAAAGGCACCGCGCCGGAGGATCATATCGATCAGGTCGCCGATCAATTGGGGCAAATCGCCGAAGCCTGCGACAAACGCGGGCTGACGTTCGGATTGGAAGTCGAAGCCAATTTGGTCGGGCAAACCGGAACGCTGTTGCAAGCCATCGCGGCGAAAGTCAATCATCCGGCGATGCTGACGATCTTTGACGGTGCCAATATCGTCACGCAGGGTTTCACCGCCGATGAAACCTTCGCCCAGTACGTGGCGATGAAAGACAGCATGGGGTGGATGCACATCAAAGACTATCACGACCCATCGCCCACCGGACGCGTCCAACACGTCGACGAGGCCAGCTTGGACAACTTCGTGCCCGCTGATCGCGGCGATTGTGGTCACGAAGCGATCTTGCGCGATTTCAAAGACTTCTTGCCCGAGTTGCACCAGCGGGCGACCCGTCGCGGCGCCGACGGCGTGTTCTTGGATCTGGAACCGCACGTCAAAGGCGGTGGTCAGTTCGGCGGATTCAGCGGCCCCGACGGATTCGGCGTCGCACTGCGCGGTCTCTGTCGGGTGCTCGATTACGTCGAGATCCCGTACGAGCTGCGTGGGTTTGCCGACATCAAGGGCTGATTCCCGACGGTTCAATCGGGCTGGTGAATCGGATTCCAGTCGCGGCTGGGAGCGGCGTGCGGCAACGTTGCCACCCGCGGGGCAATGTTCCGCGAGGTGGACGGGGTCGATCGCAAGCCGGTTCCGAGGAACGGGTTGGAGCGGATCGGCGGTGTCGTGACTGCCGGTGCGTCGACAGTCGGTGTCTCGACCTCCGGCGCGTCCGCCGCACGTGGGGATTCCATCTGGACCGAAGGCAGTTGCACTGGCAACTCAGCCTCAGGCGGGTGTGTTTCAGGCAGCTCAGTTTCCGGCGCCACCAGATCACCGGTGCCCGAACTCTCCACTCCCAGGTCATCGTCGCCACGGAAATAGGCCGACGGAGGTAGCTGTTGTTCGATCGTTTGATCGTTCAACAAATCGGGCCCAGCGCCGATCGGTTCGTCACCGAACTGATTGGCGTCCGTGGGATTTGCCTCGGCCGAGGCGAATGGCAGCTGGTTCGGACCCGAAAAATCAAGCAACGGTCGTTCCACCTTCGGCGCGGTGACGGTGATCGGCAGCGATTGCTTGCTCAGCGATTGCTTGCTCAGCGAGGCGGCACCATTCGGTTCGACGACATGCGGCTCGGACGTTTCGAGTGGTTCGTCATCGCTCGGTACGTCTTGTTCAACCATCCAGTCCTGGGGCAGCTCCATCGCCTCCTCGGAGTCCGCAGACGACGCGGCTGTACCAGCTGATTCGGACTCGGCCGATCCGGTGTCGGTGGCGGCATTGTCGGTGCCGTTGAAATCGAGCGAGTCCAGGGCGGTATCGCAGCCCGCATCGTCGCACGACGCCGGGGGATTGCCGGACGGGAAAATTGACGCGTCGCATCCTTCGTCGTTGCAGGGTGCGACGCCGCTCGGATAGACGACGGGCCCCGAAACGGCCGGCAGACTCGGCAGACCGGTCAGCAGATGGGGCGGGCCGCTGTGAACTTGGGACAGCCCGGTGCCCGGCGGATAGATTGAGCCGCAGCCGTCGCGACAACTGGCGTGACCGAATTGATCGGGATAGCCGTGCGACGGCAGATCGGCCCCGGGGCGAAATCCGCCGTCGCGACAGACGTGGTATCCATCGCCCCAGCCGACGCCGAGTAATCGCCCCAACCGC
>WCIL01000032.1:0-124303 GCA_033042175.1 Phycisphaera sp. RhM | reverse complement strand
CCTCTTCCCTTCGATGTTTGCTCAATGCGAAAAACCTTCGGGCACGATGCCCGATCTTACCGGCAGGACGCCGCCACACTGTTCAACTCGCCGGACCGCAAATTCCAATTTCCGTTGAACCAAGACAACGCTTCGTGCATCAATCCATTCCTAGTCAACACCTGTCAACGATCAATGAACGAATCACCACGTAGTGGACGAGGCGACGAGTCCACCGACAATTCTAATAATTGAACAAGACAACTAATCGCGGGACTCCTCGCGTCGTCCACTACGCGAGATTTGAGCTGAGACGGAATCTAGTGCAGTCCGTAGCGACTCATTTTGTAGTGCAGCGTGCGGACGCTGACGCCGAGGGCGCGGGCGGTTTGTTCGCGATGGAACCCGCACGCGACCAGCGCCACCTTGATGGCCTCTTTCTCGGCCGACTCGGTCGCTTCGGCCAAGGTCCGAACTTCGGTCGGTCCGACCGCATCGACGACGGTCAGTTCCGGCGGCAGACTGTTCGCATCGATGCGGTCGCCGACATGGGTGACCACCAACCGCTCGACGACATTGCGGAGCTGGCGGACGTTGCCGGGCCAATTGGCCGCCGTCAATAGTTCCAACGCGTCGTCGGAGAACTGTTTGTCCGGTCGTTTGTGTCGCTGGCAAAAATGCTTGACAAAGTGTTCGACCAACAACGGGATGTCGTCGCGACGCTTTCGCAGTGGCGGAATCACCAACGGGACGATGTTCAAACGGTAATACAGGTCGTCGCGAAAGACCCCGTCGTCGATCAGCGACAGCGGGTCCTTGTTGGTCGCCGAGACGATGCGGGCATCGGAGCTCAACAGGGCTTCGCCGCCCACCCGCTGGAATTGTCCGGTTTCCAGGACGCGGAGCAAATCGACTTGGCTCTTGGTCGGGATCTCGGTGATCTCGTCCAAGAACAGGGTGCCGCCGCGGGCCTGTTCAAAGCAGCCTGGTTTTTGTCGAGAGGCACCGGTGAACGATCCCTTCTCGTGACCGAACAACTCGCTCTCCAACAGCGACTCGGGCAGCGCGCCCAAGTTCACGGCGACGAACTCGCCACTGGATCGACTGCTCAGGTCATGCAGGGCGCGGGCGACCAGTTCCTTGCCGGTGCCACTCTCGCCTTGGATGAAGACGGTCGCGTCGGTGTCGGCGACCTGCCGCAGTTGCTGAAACAACTCCTGCATGATCGTGCAATTGCCGATGATCTCGGAAATTGCGCCGGCGTCGGCCAGCCGGTCACGGAGGACCCGGTTTTCGCTCTGCAGCCGACCGTGATCCAAGGCCCGTCCGACCTGCTGGCGAATCAGGTTTAAGTCGACGGGTTTGGTGATGAAATCAAACGCGCCGCGGCGCATCGCATCGACGGCCGTCTCGACCGTCCCGTGTGCCGTGATGACCAACGTTTTGGTTTCCGGGCAGCGTTGTTGGATCCACGAGACCAGGTCCAACCCGTCGCGGTCGCCGGGCAGGCGGACATCGGCGATCACCACTTGGTATTCCGCTCGCTCCAATTTGTCCAACGCCTGATTGACGTCACCGGCCGTGTCGATGACGTCTCCCGATTTGGCAAGACCTTTGGCCAGTCCGCTGCGGATGTGCGGCTCATCGTCAACGATCAGGATTCGGACGGGTTCAGTCATGAGACGTTGCTGGGGGATTCGAGCCGATCGGAGACTGCAATGGATTGCACGCCGCGTGCAACCACTTGCACGTTCATTGGGCGAGGAGGACGCGACAGAACGCAAAAACACGGCGAAACAGACCAAACGCAGCGGTTGGCACAAACCCTGCTTGCATTTGCGATGCCGATCCTCCGCCGAACTCGGGCTGCCGAGCTGGCCTGCCGAGCTGGCCTGCCGTCGAAGCGCGAGGCTGTTCGGGTTCATCGACCCCGACCACCCCACGCCCGGGCACCGGCATCATCGGAGACTTGGAATATGCGCGGCACCCCCTGCCCGCACAAGCCCCGAGCCACATCGTCATCGTCCTGTTTCCTCTAAGTCCTTCACCAAAACACGCTGATGTCAGCCCCTCTGATCGACGACCAACCCCGCGGTAATTTGGCGGGATTTCGACGCTACTTCAAACAAGACATTGTCTCCGGGCTGCTGGTCTTCCTGATCGCCCTGCCGTTGTGCCTGGGGATCTCGTTGGCGTGCGGTTACCCGCCGATCGCGGGCATCTTCACCGCGATCATCGGGGCGATCGTGACGACGTTCATCAGCAATAGCGAGCTGACGATCAAGGGTCCGGCGGCGGGGTTGATCGTGATCGCCATCGGATGCATCGAAGACTTCGGCGGCGACGGATTGATCGGCGGCTGGACCGACGCCGACTTGAGCGCCTACAAAGCCGCGCTGGCCGTGGGCGTGGCCGCCGCGATCCTGCAGATTCTGTTCGGGATCTTCCGGGCCGGGATTCTGGGCGAGTTCTTTCCGATCTCGGCCGTCCACGGGATGCTCGCCGCGATCGGGATCATCATCGTGATCAAACAGTTTCCCGTCGCCCTGGGTGTGACCGGCGCCAGCGGGGGACCGTTGGAGATGCTGCGCCAGTTCCCCGACTATGTGATCCAGGCCAACCCGGCGATCGCCACGATCGGCGTGGTCAGTTTGCTGATCATGTTCTGTTGGCCGATGGCGGGAAAACGGGTTTCGATTCTGAAAAAAGTCCCCGCGCCGATGGTCGTCTTGCTGGTCGCCATTCCGATGGGCATGGGGTTCGATTTGTTACACGAGCACGCCTACTCCCTGGCCAACCACGAATACCAGCTCGGCGAGCAATACCTGGTCAAGATGCCCGACCGGGCGTTCGGGATGTTCGACGACATCACGCTGCCCGACTTCTCGGCGCTGTGGCAATTCAAAGCCTGGAAGTGGGCGATGATGTTCTTCATCATCGGCAGTTTGGAATCGCTGCTCAGCGCCAAAGCGATCGATCTGTTGGACCCCTGGAAACGCAAGACCAACATGGACCGTGACATCGTCGCCGTCGGTGTGGCCAACCTGTGTGCGGCGAGCATCGGCGGATTGCCGATGATCTCCGAAATCGTGCGTTCCAAAGCCAACATCGACAACGGCGCCCGGACACGGTTTGCCGATTTCTGGCACGGCATCTTTCTGCTTTGCTGCGTCGCATTGATCCCCACCGTGCTGCACCGGATCCCGCTGGCGGCCCTGGCGGCGATGCTCGTCTATACCGGGTATCGCTTGGCCCACCCGGCGGAGTTCGTGCATGTCTGGCGGATCGGCAAAGAACAGTTGGCGATCTTTGTCACGACGATGTTCATGGTGTTGGCGACGGACCTGCTGATCGGCGTGGCCGCCGGCATCTTGCTCAAGATGATCATCCACGTCTCCAACGGCGTCCCGCTGGGATCGATGTTTAAACCCTATCTGGAAATCGAGGAGGTTGATGCGCAAACCAGCCGGATCATCGCCCGCCAATCAGCGGTCTTCAGTAACTGGATTCCCTTCAAGCGCCAGATCGAAGAGGTCGGATTGGTCCAGCGCCGCAACCTGATCGTGGATCTGTCGGATGCAAAATTGGTCGACCACAGTGTGATGGAAAAGCTGGTCGAGCTGGAGCGGGATTTTGAGCAGGAAGGCTTACGATTCGAGGTCCGCGGCTTAGATTTCCTGAAACCGCTTGCCGACAATCCGCACGCGGCGAGAAAACGCAGTCTGCCGCGCATGCGACGGATCACCGTGACGGCGTCGGAGTCACTCGAAGACACGTTGATCGAACAATTCATCGCCTGTGGGGCCTGTGGTTACACCGCGATCCCCTGCCGCGGGGCGGGGCGGCATGGTTTGCAGACGGGATTGTCCAAGCAGGACCAGGTGCGGTTGGAATTGGTGGTCTCCGCCGCCGCTTGCGAAGCGATGCTGGACATGCTGCGGCGTGAATTTGTGGACCGATATTCGATCACGATTTGCGTGGAGAACGTCGAGGTCCTTCGCGCGGACGATTTTATGCCCGACGATATGGCTCGAGCCGAGGTGGTCGCCCACGATTGATTCGGCTCGGATCGCCTCCGACTCGCCATCCGCTCCGGGGAAACGCTTTCAAGTGAAACGTCTGCAGAAATTGCTAAAGCGTTTTGAGCTGCATTCGCTGGGAAAATGGATCTTGCTCGCGTCGTTGATCGGCTTCGTCGCGGGGCTCGGTGCGATCGCGTTCGATGTGCTCGGCCAGTTCGTCGTCCGCTATTCGCTGACCGAGTTCGCCGGCTATCAACCGCCCGATGCGGCCGGTGAATACAATCGATTTGAACACCGATCGGATTTCTTTTCGCCTTGGATGATCGTCGTCGTGATGGCCGTCGGCGGTTTGCTGTCGGGGACGCTGGTTTATGCGTTTGCCCCCGAAGCGGAGGGTGCCGGGACGGATGCCGCCATCGATGCGTTCCACAACAAACGGGGCAAGATTCGCGCGCGGATTCCGTTCATCAAGACGCTCGCCTCGGCGATCACGTTGGGGACCGGTGGTTCGGGTGGCCGCGAAGGACCGATCGCGCTGATCGGGGCCGGTTTCGGTTCCTGGTTGGCAACGCGATTAAAACTATCCAACCGTGAACGCCGCGTCCTGTTGGCCGCCGGGATGGGCGCAGGCATCGGGGCGATCTTTCGCGCGCCGCTGGCCGGCGCCGTGTTCGCCGGTGAAATCCTCTACAGCGACGCCGATCTGGAAGCCGACGTGATTGTGCCGGCGGCGACCGCTTCGGTGATCGCCTACAGCGTCTATGTCCAATCCGTGCCGGTCCAATCGCGTTTCATTCCGTTGTTCGGCGCCGACCTGGAACACACCTTCGTCTCGCCGTTGCAGTTGCCCGCCTACGTGGCACTGGCGGTGGTGTTGTTCGTGGTCGGGGCGGTTTACGTCAAAACCCTGTTCGCCAGCCAAGCGGCGTTCGGGCGATTGCCGATCATCCGGCACGTCCGTCCGGCCATCGGCGCGACCCTGGCGGGAATCTTCGGCGTCAGCCTGTACCACTGGTTCGATCGTGATCTCAACCTGCTCGGTTCCTTGGGCACCGGTTATGGGGTGCTGCAAATCGCGTTGACGACGGCCGACCAGCTGGGCATCGCCTGCGTCCTGCTGGTCGCGATGGCGAAGATCTTGACCACCGCGCTGACGATCGGTTCGGGTGGCTCCGGCGGGGTTTTTGGGCCCTCGATGGTGATCGGCGGTTGCACCGGGGCGGCCGTCGGTCTGACCCTCCAGCGATTCTGGCCGGAACTGTTCAATGAACCCGAAGCCTTTGCCGTGGTCGGCATGGCCGGGTTCTTTTCCGGCATCGCGCGGGCTCCTATCTCGACCATCATCATGGTCCGTGCGCTGACCGGCGATTATGGACTGCTGCTACCGACGATGTTGGTTTCCACGTTGACGTTCATGTTCAGCCAACACTTCCGGCTCTATCGCAACCAACCCGCGACCCGGATGGAATCGATGGCCCACCGCGGTGACTTCATCGTCGACGTGCTGGAAGGATTGATCGTCGGCGATCTGTATCAAAAAGACCGCAAGCTGATCTTGATTCCCGAAGGCATGACGCTCGATAGCATCGTGCATCGATTGGCCTACACCAATCAAGATTACTTCCCCGTCGTCGACGCCGATCAAAAGATGGTCGGCATCTTCAGCGACGACGATGTCCGTGCGTACTTGTACGACGACACGCTGTGGAATCTGGCGGTCGCCCGCGACATCATGGTGGACAACTTTCTGTACCTGACGCCCGAAGACGATCTCAACACCGCGCTGCGCCGCTTCACGTCGCACAACCTGGACGAATTGCCGGTCCTGGATCCCGAGCGTCCGGGCGTCTTTCTGGGCATGCTGCGACGCAAGGAAACCATCGCCGCCTACAACCAACGGCTGATGGAACTGAAGCAGTCCAGCGAAGACTAACCGGTGATCAGTTTCAACAGATCGCCGATGGTGCGATGCGATTCGATCGGGTGCCGCAGGGGAACGTTCGGTCGTACCTCGTAGCGGTTGTGACGACCGACCCGCTCGCGGCGAATGAATCCGCCTTCCTCGAGGTCTTGAACGACCCGCTGGACCGCCCGCTCGGTGATCCCCACCCGCGCCGCGACTTCCCGCAGCACCAGTTCCGGCTCGGCGTGCAAGACGATCAGGACGTGGGAGTGGTTGGTCAAAAACGTCCAGCGTGAACCACCCTCTTTGGCCTTGGGGCCACTCCCCTTGAGGGCGGTTTCGTCGGGCTTGGGGGCGTTGTCGGCCTTGGTGGAACGCTTTTTTTTGACGTTGGATTTCATACGGGGTCGGTCCGCCTGGAGTTCTCGTTGCACGGGAAATCCATTCTAGCATCCGAAACCACGAAAAAAAATTCGTGAATTTTATCGCCGCTAAAAACCCGTGTTTTCTCGCCCCAGCCGCGGCTCCGGCCCCCAATCCGACTCAAGAAGCCCGCGAAAACACACGAAACACTATTGACGACAAATGTGTCGTGTTTCATGGTTCGTGTATTGGAAAACGTGCTTTAGTTTTCGCGTTTTGTTGTTCGTGTTTTCGCGACTTGCCCCGGAGGCCGACCTGATGGTGTGGACCATTCTAACCCTTTCTGCCCTGCCCGCGGTGATGTTGCTCGCCTTGGCGGCGGTCGTCCCCCGCCGCGACGCCGACGCCGCACCGCTGGCGATCCGCACCTGGGTGACCGCCCTGGCCGCCGTGCAGTTGGCCGTCGCTTTGGTGCTGACGCTCGGCATGGCCCTGCGGCTTACCTTCGGCTCGAGCGACCCCGATGCCTGGTATGCGGGGTTTTCCGGCGCCGGCTCCGAAGCGTTGCCGATCTACCTCGACGGCGTTTCGACGTTGATGTTTTTGATGGTCAGCTTCATCGGCTGGGTGATCTGTCGCTACTCGGTGCGTTACCTCGACGGCGATCGATCGCAAGGCAATTATTTTCTTTGGACCGGCTTCACGCTTGCGGCGGTCGCCTTGATGGTCCTTGCGGGACACTTGCTGGTGTTTTACATCGCCTGGCTGATGACCAGCATCGGGCTGCATCACTTGCTCTTGCACGACGCGACGCGACCTGCGGCGCAGCGGGCCGCGTGGACCAAATTTGCGGTGATCCGCATCGCCGACGTGGCCTTGGCGATCGCCTGCATCCTGCTGTACCGCGAATTCGGGACGGCGTACCTGGGCGAATTGTTTGCCGCCGTCGCTGACCTCTCGGCCGCCAGTGTTGCGCTGCAAACCGCGGCGCTGTTGCTGGTTTTGGCTGGGGCGATCAAATCCGCCCAGTTCCCGTTTCACACTTGGTTACCCCAGACGTTGGAAACACCGACTCCGGTGTCCGCCCTGATGCATGCGGGGATCGTCAACGCGGGAGGTTACCTCTTGGTGCGAACCAGCCCGATTGTCTCCGCCGCTCCATGGACACTGGCCGTACTGGCGACGATCGGTGCCGTCACGGCGTGTTACGCCGCGGTCGTGATGTTGACACAAACCAGCGTGAAGAAGTCGCTTGCCTATTCGACCATCGCGCAAATGGGTTTCATGATGTTGCAGTGCGGATTGGGAGCCTTCTCCGCGGCGCTGCTGCACATCATGGCCCATTCGATGTACAAGGCACACGCGTTTCTCGGCAGCGGGGACGTGATTACCCAGCGGTCCCGCGTCGGTGCTGTGGCGGGGGCCAGGTCAGAACGGAAATCGGCCGGTGGCGAAGCGCCGAGCCGCATGACGACGGGACTGGCCGCCGCGGGTGTCTCACTGTGTTGCTTGGCACTTGCCAGTCTGACGCTGGGAATCGACCCTGCGACCAAACCAGGCGGATTGGTGTTGGGTGCGGTCTTGTGTCTGGCGATTGCCCACTGGCTGGAGAAGGTCTTTGCGAGTGCGGATCGACGGCTCGCGTTGCAAAGCAGCGGCTTTGCGCTCGCGCTCTGTTTTCTCTATGTGTTTTCCTTCCGCATCGTCGACGGGTTTGTCGCCGACAGTGTGCCGGTCGTGACGTTGCCGGTCATGCAATGGGCGGTGATCGGATCGATCATCGCCTGCGGACTCACCACGATGCTTTGGACCGAGCGAACCACAACGCGCCGCGGGCCGGAGTCCCGAGGCGGTCGCTGGTACGTGCATGCCCGTAACGGTTTCTACGTCGAGAGTGTTTTGCGCCGAGTTTTTGGTTCGCTTTCGAAAAGCTGAACCGCGTCGTCTGCGACCAACGTTTTACAACCCCATCACTCACCACAAGATTTCCCCATGTCAAACGCCCCGTTCACGACCGAGCAAACAAGCGACACCTTCCTTTCCCCTGTTTATGACCAACCCCACGTCTATCGCCAAATCGAAGAGATCCTTGCCGGAGTCACGCAAGTGGTTTCGAAGGTTTGGCCGCTGAAGGACTACGTGGCGATCAATCCGTACAGCGGCATCGCCGGACGTCCCTTTGCCGATGCGCGAGCGTTTCTGCAAGTCTTTTCCGACTGTGAACTGCTGATGCCGATTCAGTATTATCGATCTCAGTACGCCAAGGGTCGCCTCACCATCGACGACGTGCGTCAGGCGATTGCGGAATGCCAGCAGGATGAGGTCTCGATCCATCTGTCTGTCGACGAGGTGATGGACCGCTTGCGAGTGTCCGTCAGCGATGAGTCTACCGGTCGGCATCCGACGCTGCGAAACGGTCAGCGTCCGATTCGAACGATCGCCGATCTGGCCGACCAGTTCTCGCCGCAGGGATGGAGCGAAACGATCATCGACGAGTTGGGCAAGTTTTGCTCGGCACACTACGATCAATTTCAATCCAGCTGGAACAGCCCTTGGAAAGAGTTGCCGGTCTTTCAAGCGTGGCGCAGCTCGGCGATTCATGATTGCAATCCCGAGATTCTTGGGCTGACCGGATTTCGTCGCTTTGCGGCCGAACTGCCCCACACGCCCGTCGCAGCGATCGTCGACTTGCTGACTCGTTTGCAAATCCCCAGGCCGCTGTGGGAAAGTTACTTGTTGTGCCAGGTCTTCAGCATGCCGGGCTGGTTCGCGTGGGCGAAGTATCAAGACGACATCGATCCCGAGACCGTGACCGAACACGTGATCGGACTGTTGGCCGCGCGAACGGCCTACGATGTCGCGCTGGCCGAGGCGACGAGTTTGAGCGTCCGCTGGGATGCGATGATCGACGACGAATCGGCGACCTTCCGCATCCCGGAAGGGATTTCGGATGACGACACTGCCGTGCGAATGCTGCTGCTGCGGGCCAGCGAGATCAGCTATCGAGACCAGGTCCTGGCCCAGCTATCGACTGACGGTCCGAAGCAACCCGCGCGCAAGCTGGCCCAGATGGTCTTTTGCATCGACGTGCGTAGCGAGCGGATCCGCCGGCACCTGGAATCGACGACTCCCGAAATCGAGACCTATGGCTTTGCCGGATTCTTCGGCATGCCGATCGAGTATGTGCGGTTGGGAGAGCGACACGGCGACGGCAACGTGCCGGCATTGATTCGACCGAGTTTCAAGCTGCACGAGGGCTTGGCCGATGGCGATGCCCGATGCGAAGTCGAACTCCGCGTCGCGCGGAAACGCAAAGGGTTGTGGAGCAAGCTTTGGCACGGCTTCCAAAAATCAGCCGTCGGATGCTTTTCATTTGTCGAAACGACCGGGCTGTTGTATTCGGCAAAGCTCTGGACCAATTCCGCTGTAGGTTTCAAGCGCAAGGGCGATGAGCCGCCGGCCCACGCGTCGGACGCCTCCATCGGGCCGACCCTCCGCGGGCTCAATCGTCAGGGTTGGACGACATCGCGTCAGGCCGACCTGGCCGAATCGATGCTTCGCAATCTCGGTTTGGTCGATGGCTTTGCACGACTGGTGGTGCTGTGCGCCCATGGCAGCCAAACGAAAAACAATCCGCTGGCCGCCGGTTTGGACTGCGGTGCCTGTGGCGGACATTCGGGCGAACCGAACGCGCGATTCGCTGCGCTGCTGCTGAATCAACCGTTCGTCCGTGAACAGTTGGCCGAACGCGGAATCGTGATCCCCGACGACACGCTGTTTTTGGCGGCGCTGCACAACACGACGACCGATCGCATCGATTGCTTTGATCTTCATGGCGTGCCGGCGTCGCACCGCGGTGACGTGCAGGAGTTGATCGATCAAACCCGGATCGCCTCGGCAAAGACACGCCAGGAACGAATGCCGCTCGTCGGTGCCCGATCGTCGTCCGACGTGATCCGTCGCGCGCTCGATTGGTCCGAAGTCCGACCCGAATGGGGATTGGCCGGCAACGCAGCATTCGTGATCGGGCCCCGCGGGCTGACCCAAGACATGAACCTGGACGGTCGTGTGTTCTTACACAGCTACAACGCGGCGGCGGACGAAGACGGCGCGGTGCTGGAGAACATCATGACGGCGCCGATGGTGGTCGCTCACTGGATCAACATGCAGTACTACGCTTCAACGGTCGACAACCATCACTTCGGCAGCGGCGACAAAACGATCCACAACGTCGTCGGCGGGTTTGGCATCCTGTCCGGCGGTGGCGGCGATTTGATGACCGGGTTGCCGACGCAATCGATTCACGACGGCAAGCAATTTCAACACCTGCCGATGCGATTGCAAGTCGTCATCGCAGCCCCACGCGAATCGATCGATCGGGTCCTTGAAAAACATCCACACCTCAAGGAGCTGATCGACAACCAATGGATGCACTTGACCGCGATCGACTGCGGCGAGTGCTACCGATATGCCCGAACGGATTGGTGCCGCATCCTCGGCAACGCCGTGGCGACCGGCTCCACCTCTTGAACCCCAAAACCGATTGCTGATCCCATTGTCACTTGAAACGAAAAGGAACCAACCATGTCTTTACTTGCCAATCCACCGGTGCATCACGCGTCCGCCAAGCACGTGTCCCAAGGCAGCGACGTTACATTTTTGTCCAGTCACTCGATCGATCGTTTGCAACAAGCGATTATGGAAGACGAATCGACGATCGATTGGCTGCTGATCGCCCACGATGACCCGGATCTTCACAGTCGACTGGCCAAGGCCGCCGCAATGGAGTCAAGCGGCATGTTGACGATGCACCAGTCGCAGTGGGAGTTTCAATCCGGTGACTTGGGGTCGCTGCTGGACAGCGCGGTGGCCCGGGGCGGTGTTCAACGTCTGTGGCTGGTGGGTCACTCCGAGGGTTGCGACGGCGACTCGGCCGACGACTCCGCCCAGAGCGAAACAGGCCATTCACTGATCGGAGCGGCACGATCGATGCTGAACAAGGCGAGTCGTGCCAAAGACGACTTTGCGTCCAAGGTGAAATCACTCCATCAGCATCCGGCGGTCCAACAGGCCGTCGCTGACGGAGACTTGCGGGTGCACGCCTTGTTCTATCTGACGCACTGCAAGACCTTCCTGATGTACAACCCCGCGACGAATGAATTTCGTCCGCTGGCTTGACGCCGCGAAGTGAACATCAACCGAGGCGTCCGCGCGCCGGCGTGAACGGGCCGATATCGAACGAGGATCAGCCGATTGCGGCAAGCGGCCTGTCGATCGAAGCCCGTACGCGTTAGCGAGGGGCCGCGCGGCGCCACTCGCTTACGCGTCGCACCCGACATCATTACATTGATTTCGGGACCTCGACTCAATCGACAGGCCGCAAGCCGTCGGTGGGCTCGCTCGACAGGGCGACCGGAATGCGAGATAACTGTCGTCCGCCGACGCCCGGTTTTTGTTTTGATTGCCTTGATTGTTTGGACCAATCCGTTGAACGACTCGCGACAGATTAGCTACCGAATACTGGATGCGTCGGCGAATCGGGCGGCCGAGGGGATTCGCACGATCGAAGAGTTTGCCCGCTTCGGTCTGGAGGATTGCGACAGTGCCGGTGCGGCGAAGGCACTGCGTCACGAACTCGCTGCGGCGTTGTCGCGGCTGAACCGCGCGGATTTGCTCACCGCCCGCGATACCGATGCCGACGTCGGCACCACGCTGCAAACCGCGGCCGAGTACTCGCGGACGGAGATTGCCGATGTGATCACCGCGGCGGCCGAGCGGGTGCAACAATCATTGCGGGTCCTGGAAGAGTACGGAAAGACGATCGACGTTGACTTTGCTCGGCGGATCGAATCGCTGCGCTATCGGGCCTACACGCATCATCGTCGCATCGAGCTTCAGGCGATGGCCCATCGCAGAACACGGCGACTGGCCGAAGCGGTGCTGTATCTGTTGATCGATTGCGGTTCGTCCGAATCAATGTTTGTCGAAACGATCCGGTCGTTGTCCCAAGCCGGCGTCGATGTCTTTCAGTTACGCGATAAACAGGCTTCCGATCGCGAGCTTTTTGAACGGGCCAAGGTGGGCGCCGCGATTGCCAAGGATTGCGATGCGTTGTTCATCGTCAATGACCGCGCCGATATCGCGTTGTCAGCCGACGCCGACGGAGTTCACGTCGGGCAAGACGAGTTGCCCGCGACCATGGCGCGACGCGTGCTCGGCGGCGGGCGTCTGGTCGGTGTGTCGACGCACGACATCGCCCAGGTTCACCAAGCGATCGCCGACGGTGCGGACTACATCGGATGTGGACCGACATTTCCCAGCACCACGAAGTCGTTTGATGCCCATGCCGGGACGGCGTTTCTGAAACAGGTGCATGCGGAAACCCGTCAAACGCCCCGCCCCGCGTTCGCGATCGGCGGCATCAACTCCCTGAACCTCGATCAGGTGACCGCGTGCGGGTTTCACCGAATCGCCGTCACCGCCGCGATCAACGACGCCGAAGATCCGGCAGCCGCAGCGAGGTCGTTGCGGCGTCGGTTGGACGCGTCAACGGAATAGATTTCCGAGTTGGTCAAACGGTCAACGCGGTTCAATCGATGGTTCAGCCGGTGGCCACGCCGACGTGCACGGGTTTCCAATCGACGACGTGAATTTCAACGCGACGGAAGCCACGAAACTCGTTGATCACCGGGCGATAGGCGATCTGAATCGGTCCGTCACAGGCGTTGAGTTCATCGCACCAATCGCCGGCGCCGAAGGCGACGCCGCGGACGGTCTTGCCGCCTTGATCCAGCCGCACCGTCAGATGGCGATCGCCACTGCCCATGCGGCGGGCCGGTTCGGCCAGCGTGACGTTCTGGCAGAGCAGCGTGGGGCGTGGGTTGCCGGCACCGAAGGGCTCGAGGGTTTCGATTTGCTTGATCGTGTTCAGATTCAATTGGCCGAACGACGCTTCGGCATCGATCACGATCTCCGGCTCGATTTCACCGGCCGTCCATTGTTCGGAAATCGCTTCGCAAAAGTCTTCGCGGAACCCATCGATTTGGCGTTCGTCGATCGTCAGCCCCGCGGCGGCTTTGTGTCCGCCGAACCGGACCAGCCGGTCGGCGCAATTGGCCAGTGCGGCGTGCAGGTCAATCGCCGTTCCACCGACGCGACCCGATCCGACCGCTTCCGCTTTTCCGGAGGCATCCATCGACAGGATGATCACCGGCTTGGCGTACTTGTCGCTCAGCCGACCGGCGACCACTCCGATCACGCCCTGGTGCCAACCGACACCGGCGAGCACCAGCGCGGGGTCGTTTTCGGCGTCGAAGTTTTCTTTGATTTGCTTCTGAGCGGCCAGGGTGACGCTGCGCTGCAAGCTGTCGCGGTTCTTGTTGAGCTGGTCGATGTATTCGGCCAGTGCCGTGGCCCGTTCTGCGTTGGTTGTCGTCAACAACTCCACGCCCAACTGGGCTTGTCCGAGTCGACCGGAAGCGTTCAACCGGGGCGCCAGGTTGAACGCGATGCTCTCGGTGTTCAGCGTCGATGTTTCGTCCAGTTTGGTGATCTTCATCAGTTCGGCCAGACCGGGCAACGGTTCGCTGCCGAGCATTCGCAAGCCGTGCGCGACCAGAATCCGATTTTCGTCGACCAGCGGGACCACGTCGGCGACGGTTCCGATGGCGGCCAACGACAGCGACTGCATCAAATAGCGCCGCAAGGGTTCGGTCACTTTCTTGGATCCGCAGATCTTTTGACACAGTGACCAGGCCAATTTGAAGGCCACGCCGGCGCCACAGAGTTCGCCGAAGGGATAATGCGTACCGGGCAGTCGAGGGTGCACGATCGCGTCGGCGTCCGGCAGGGTGTCGTCGAGCGTGTGGTGATCGGTGATGATCAGCTGCACGCCCAACTCTTTGCAGAGTTCGGCGCAGGCAACGCTCGTGATGCCGCAGTCGACCGAGATGATCATTTTCTTTCCGCGATCGGCCAGTTTGCCAATCGCGTCGGCATTCAACCCGTACCCTTCTTCCAATCGATTGGGGACGTGGTAGGCGACGTTACCGCCGAGCAGTTTCAAGCCGTTGTACAGGATCGCGGTTCCGGTCATCCCGTCGCAGTCGTAGTCGCCGTAAATCGCGATCGGCGTTTTCGCTGCGATTGCCTCGGCGACCAATTCGGTCGCTTCGGGGACCCCGGGCAATTCTTGGGGGTCGCGAAGTCCCGTCAGTTTGGTCGACAAGAAGGCGTCGGCGGCTTTGCGATCGTAGACGCCGCGGCTGACCAGAAGCTGAGCGACGACGGGCGGCAATCCGGATCCACGGATCAGTTGGTCAACGCGGGCGGCATCATGGGGAACGATCCGCCATTTCCGTTTCATCCTTGGACTCACTTACGTTGGGGCGCGTGACGCGTTCTGAGATTGACCTCTCAAGAAAAAAGGCCGTGCGCAGCGGCGAGTGAGACGATCGCCAAATCGCCGCTGCCCAGTTGTCCAGAATCGGACCTACTTTTTCTTTTCGCCGTGCCACGTGTGGCGGCGCAGTCGCGGGCTGTATTTCTTTAGACGAAGCTTTTCGCCACCGGGCTTACGCTTCAAGGTGTAGTTGTAGTCGCCGGTTTCTTCGCAAACCAGGAAGACCGTTTCAGCCTTTTTCTTGCTCTTAGCCATCGGAAGTCAATTCAGACAGGTGTGATTGTGGGGATGCATGCCGTTTTTTCGGGTCGCGGATTATGCCCGCTGGCCCCCTGTTTCGGCAAGCCTTGTTTCCAGAAACCTGCTCCGGAGGGCGATTCGGGTTAGAATTAGCACCACCAAGGCCTCCTTCTTTGATCATTTCGCACTGGATTTCTTCCTGATGACGCGTTTCATCCCCCCCATTTGTCCCTCTGCGGTCGCGGTTCGTTTGGCCCTCGGCCTGGTTCTGCTGACGCAGCTTTCGGCCACCGTGGCCGCGGCCGACCCTCCCGGCCGACCCAACGTCGTTTGGATCATGTCCGAAGACAACTCGGCGGATTACCTTCGTCACTTTGACCCCGCCGGGGCTCCGGCACCCAACATCGAAGCGATGGCGGCCCACGGCGTGACCTTTGATCGTGCGTTCTCCAATGCACCGGTCTGTTCGGTCGCCCGCACGACATTGATCACCGGATGCTACGCCCCGCGGATCGGCACGCAATTCCATCGTCGTCATGTCGCGATGCCGATGCCGGAAGACTTGCAGATGTTTCCGGCCTACCTGCGAGCCGCCGGATACTACACGACCAACAACAGCAAAGAGGACTACAACGCGGTCAAGGGATCCGATGTTTGGAGCGAGTCGAGTCGGAAAGCGAGTTGGAGAAACCGCCCGGACGCGTCGATGCCGTTCTTTCATGTTCAAACGTTCGCCGATTCGCACGAAAGCCGATTGCATTTCAGCGAAGCACAGATGCAGGAAAAGACGGTCACCGATCCGGCCGGCGTCAAGCTCCAAGATTACTTCCCTGATACGCCGCTGTTCCGTTACACCCGCGCCCGATATCACGATCGGATGATGAAAATCGACGAACTCGTCGGCGGCGTGATCGACCAACTGCGCGAAGACGAACAACTGGAAAACACGTTCGTGTTTTATTTCGGCGACCACGGCGGTGTGCTGCCACGATCCAAAGGGTACCTGTACGAGTCCGGCCTACACGTTCCGCTGGTCGTTCGCGTCCCGCAGCGTTTCCAATCGCTGGCCGGACGTCAACTCGGTTCACGCACCAAGGGGTTTGTGGAATTCGTTGATTTCGGGCCGACCGTGTTGAGTTTGGCCGGACTGGAGCAACCCGAAGGAGTCGACGGGAAACCGTTCTTGGGGATCGACGCCGACCCGGACAAAGTCGATCGACGCGACGAAACGTTGGGGTACGCGGATCGGTTCGACGAAAAATACGAACTGGTCCGGTCGCTGCGGATCGGTGACTTCAAATACATCCGCAACTTCGAGTCGTTCTATCCCGACGGTCTGCAGAACAACTATCGATACAAGTGTTTGGCGTACCAGCAGTGGCGCGAAATGTACCAGCAAGGAAAGCTGACCGGTGCGGCAAAACAATTCTACGAAGCCAAAGCGCCCGAGGCGTTGTACGACTTGGCGGCCGATCCGTACGAGATCAACAATCTGGCGTCCAATCCCGAGCACGCGCAGCAATTGAAGATGATGCGTGATCAATTGGACGATCGGCTCAAGTCGCTGCCGGATCTGAGCTTTGTGATCGAAGCGGTGATGGTCGATGAAGCGATCAACAATCCGACGGTGTTCGGCGAATCGCACAGCGGACAAATCACCAGGTACATCGACACGGTAAACTTGGCATTGCTGCCGAGCGAACAAGCGTTGCCGGGAATCCAAGCGGCACTTGACGATGCCGATCCGTGGGTCCGTTACTGGGCCTTGGTCGCCTGCAGTTCGCTGGGTGAAGCCGCCAAACCGCTGATTCCGGCCATCGAGAAATTCCTCGTCGACGTCGAACCGCTGGTCGTCATTCGAGCCGTCGAGTATCTGGCAGTGCATAGCGACATCGACACCCTACCGTTCCTTTATCGATCGCTGCAACGTGCGACCAACGAACCGGAGCTGTTACGGATGCTCAACACGATCGTCTTCCTGCGTGACTTCCATGGCTACGAGGTGGACCCGGATAAGTTTCAGTTCCTGCCGGTCTTGCTGCCGATCGACCCCAAAGGCGAAGTGATCCGCAGGTTGCAATATTTGAAGGGCGAGATTTAAACGGTGTGAAGACCGAGAGATGGCAGCATGATGAATTGGCAGCATGATGTTAAGACCGATCGGGCATCCGTATCGAAATCATTCTGCCCCGTATCATTCTGCCATCCATACTCTCACCCTCCGACACTCTCACCCTTCGGCGTCGGCCGCATCACTCTCCCAGGGATCGGACCAGTCTTCCCAGTGTTCCAGGTAGGTCGCGTAGGCTTCGCAGTCGGCGGCTTTGGCTTCGATCCATGCCTTGCTCTCGGCCGTGATCTCGACTTCTTTCTCCAGGGTCATCTTGCCGCTGAGCACCATCGAGCGGAGGAAGACGAAATACGTGTCCAAGACATCACAGCGGCAGTAGTCGCTGATGCCCTTGAGGTCACCGTCGTCAAATTGTTGTTGGACCTGGTCGCCGGTGACCGACATTTTGCCGGGTTTGCCGAGCAGCTTGGTCGCCAGATTCAGTCCGCCGTTAAAGCGTGAGGCGCTGAAATTGGTCAACAGATCTTGCAAGTCCAGGTGCGAATCGACGCTGAATCGATTCCGTGGCGATCGATACCCGTCGTTCTTGAACCAGGGCGCGATCGAGATGCCGAAGCGATAAGCGGCCAATTCCATCAGCGGCAGATCAAAGGTGCGGCCGTTGAAGGTGACCCATTGGGGACGCTTGTAGATCTCCCAGCCCTTCCAGAAATGGGCCGTGATCACGTGGCTGCGAAAATTCGGTTCGTCCAGGGAAACAATATCGATCAGCCGATAGTCTTTGGAAACCTTGGCGACCACCACCGCAATGGGAACCTGAAACGTGTAGGGGATAAACGTGGTCCCCTTTTCTTCCATCAATTCCGATTGATAACGCGCGATGGCGTCCTGCGGCGAAAGCGACTGGCCGGGGTAGCGGACTTTCGCGATCAGCGCCCCATCGGCGATACTTTCGCAGTCAAATACCAGATGGGAAACGTCTTCGCTCATCAATCACCTTGATCCCGGTTCAAAAAACGTGTTTGGGGTGTGGATCCGTTTCCGACCCCTGCCGCACGAGCTTAACACAAAACGACACATGTTCGAAATCAACCGCCGCCGATTGTTGGACCGTTTTCTACGGTACGTTCGTATCGCCACCACCGCCGATCCCAACAGCGGGACCTATCCCAGCAGCGAAGGCCAACGGGAACTCGGCAAACTGCTCGCCGCCGAACTTGAGGCGATGTCGGCTGCTGACGTCTATCAAGACGAACACGCCCTGGTCTATGCGAGCGTTCCGTCCACCGTCGGCGATGCCGATGTGCCCGTCGTCGCACTCGTCGCCCACGTCGATACATCGCCCGACGCACCCGGCGAGAACGTCTGTCCCAACGTGATCGAAAACTATCCCGGCGGCGACATTGAATTGTCCAACGGCGAAGTGATTCGTGTCGACGCCTGCCCGGCGCTCCGCGATCTGGTCGGTGCCACGCTGATCACCACCGACGGCACCACGCTGCTCGGTGGTGACGACAAAGCCGGTGTCGCCATCATCATGGAACTGGTCGAAACGCTGATCGAGAACCCACAGCTGAAACACGGTCCGGTCAAAGTCGTGATGACGTGCGATGAAGAAATCGGACATGGCACCGACAAGATCGATTTGCAAAAACTGGCCGCCGATGTGGCATACACCCTCGACAGCGGCGGAGCCGGTATTGTCGATGTGGAAACGTTCTCGGCCGACGCCGCCACGGTGCGCTTCATCGGAGACAACATTCACCCGTCGATTGCCAAAGACCGCATGATCAACGCGGTTCGTGGCGCCGCCGATTTCATTGCCGCTCTGCCCCGCGAATCCGACACTCCGGAAACCACCGACGGCCGGCAAGGATTCATCCACGCAAATTCGATCAGCGGCGGAGTCGGTGAAGCGACGGTCGAATTGATCCTTCGATCTTTTGATGCCGCCGACTTGGAAACCTACGCGGAAACCTTGCGACAGATCGCCGGCACTGTGGAATCGCAATGGCCGGGATTGAAAGTCGAAGTCAAGACGCGGCGGCAATATCGCAATCTGGGCGATGGCCTGGCCAAGCTGCCCGAGGCGGTCACATTGGCCGAACAAGCGTTTGAAAACTTGGGCCGCCGCTGTCAAAAAGAAATCGTTCGCGGCGGCACCGACGGAAGCGTGCTGACCGAAAAAGGTCTGCCGACGCCCAACCTGTCCAGCGGCCAACACAATATCCACAGCGTTCGTGAATTCGCTTGCCTGGACGAAATGGTTGCCGCCACCGAACACTTAGTCGAACTGCTTTCGCTTTGGTCGAACCAACGGGCTTGAAACCATCATGACGATCGCCCGAACCTCGCCGCCGGCAAAACTGAATCTGTTCCTGGAGATTCCGGCCCGCCGTGATGATGGGTACCACGAGATCGACACCGTCATGGCCGCGATCGACTGGCGCGACGAACTGGAGATCGAATCGATTCCCCAGCCGCGAATCGAATTGACGGCAGATTGGTTGCCCTCGGTCGAATCGGTCGCCGGCGAGTTGGGGTTGGACGCCGGCGATGGCCGCGTGCCCGAGTTGCTGCGGATTCCGACCGACGACACCAACCTCGTTGTCCGCGCCCTGGATGCCTTTCGCGCCACCTTTGGCGTCAAAACGGGCTTCCGCGTGCGGCTGGGAAAACGGATTCCCGCCGGGGCCGGGATGGGCGGTGCCAGCAGTGACGCGGCCCACGCGATTGACTGTGCTGCCCAGATTCACCAATTTGACAACGTGTCAAAAGCGCTACACGGGATCGCGTCGTCGATCGGCAGCGATGTTCCGTTCTTTCTCGCGACCGCAGACGGCCAGTCGCCCGTGGTTGCTCATGCGACCGGGCGCGGCGAAATATTGTCACCGCTGAAGACCTGTCCATCGATACACTTTGTGGTGGCCTATCCCTCGACCAGCCTGTCGACAGCGGGCGTTTACGCACAGTTGAACGTACCCCAGCAACCGGTTTCTTCGGCGTCTTTTTTGCAGGCGCTTCGGGATGGAGATCGCCAGCGGATGGGCAAGGCGATGATGAATCGTCTGACGGAGCCGGCATTGAAAATTCTGCCACAGCTGAACGAATTATTAGAATCACTGTGGCAATGCGGACTCCAACCGTGTCAACTAACCGGTAGCGGTTCAGCATGTTTTGGTCTTGCCAAGGATGCCGAACAGGCCAAGGAGATCGTGAAGCGTTTAGAGACCGAGTTGCAACCTGGTGTTTTGCTTCGAGTGGCGCAAACGGTTCCTGCTGCGACACCCATTGAAATCGAGCCGAGCTAGAACGCAGTCAAAAGCGAGGGAGTTCAGATCGTGGAGATAACGGAGATTCGAATCAAGTTAATGGAGTCGTCGGAAGACCGGCTGCGAGCCTTTTGTTCAATCACGATCGATGGCTGTTTCGTGGTCCGCGATTTGAAGATCATCGACGGTGCCAACGGACCGTTCGTGGCGATGCCGAGCCGGAAGTTGACCGGTCATTGCAATCGCTGTCACCACAAGAATCATTTGCGTGCCAGCTACTGTAACCATTGCGGTAACAAGCTTTCTTTCGACAGCGACGGCGCGCTCGACTCGCCGCAAAAACTGTATGCCGACGTCGCCCATCCGATCAACAGCGAGTGCCGCGAACTGATTCAGGATGCGGTGATTCACGAGTTCGAGTCGGAGCTGAGTCGTTGCCAACAACCCGGCTATCGTTCGCGATACGACGACGATTTTGCCGATGCCGGCGAAGACGTGGACACGGCATTGATTGATCCGCCCCACGCCTCACCGAGTCCGTCGAAACAACGTACATCGAGCGGTCAGGAAGAGAAGCGTGTCGGCGGCAACGACACTGAATTCGGCGCCGGGATTTTTTGATCGACGGCGTCTGATCGCCTCCATCGAACTCGATTTTCAGAACGGACTGGCCACGGCCATTGCGTTTCGCTAAAACGCGATTGTTTCCCGCGCGGATCGGCAACCCTCCTCAACCTTTCCGACGCGTCGACCGACCCATTTGACAGCATCGCCCTCTACGGTGACCAAGGACGGCCCCGTGAACACGCCTTTCGTTCGAGTACTAAGACTGGCTTTTCGCCGTCACTGGGCCATCGCCGGGATCGCTGTTTCTTCGCTGGCGATCGCACTGTTGTGGAGTGCCAACATCAGTGCGGTGTTGCCGATCGTGGACGTCGTCTTCGCCGGCGATACGCTTTCGCAATACGTCCAGGAGTCGATTGAGAAAGCGGATCAGGCGGCTGAAACGTACACCGCTCAAATCGCCAAGATCGAGTCCGGCGCGGCCACTCCAGGGGATTCCATCGACGAACTCCGCGCGCAGGCGGCGCGTCAAACCAGCAAGTCTCATTGGTATCGCCAAGCCAAACCCTGGGTCGACGCCTACGCTCCGACGACGCCGTTTGGGACGTTGTTGGCCATCCTGACGTTCTTGGTCGTCGGCACGGCGTTGAAATTGGTCGCGCTGACCGCCAACATGATGTGGGTGCAGTACGTCGGAGGGCGAACGGCGATCGATTTGCGTGCGATCTTCTTTCGCAAGGCGCTGCGTTTGGATCTGGATGCCTTTGGCGAAAACGGCTCGGCCGATTTGACGGCGCGATTGACCAACGATGTCGCGCTGGTCACCGCGGGCGTGTCGACCTTGCTCGGCCGCATGATCCGTGAGCCGCTGAAGATGATGGCTTGTTTGATCGGTGCCGCGATCGTCTGTCACCGGCTGCTGTTTCTGGTGCTGATCGTCTCGCCGATCCTGGCGGTGGTGATGCAACAACTCAGTCGCGCCATCCGTCGGGCCAGCAAACGGGCGATGGAAGAGATGAGCCAGTTGTACGGGATGCTCAACGATTCCTTCGCCGGGATTCGACTGGTCAAAGCGTCCAACACCCAGGCGTTCGAGCGCGCCCGACTTCGCCGCGGCACGTTCGCCTACTACCAGAAAACGATGAAGATGGCGTTCTACAACACGCTGGCTCGTGGGACGACGGAACTGATGGGCATGACCACCGTGTCCCTGGCGATCCTGGCCGGCGGCTACCTGGTGCTGAACAAGCAGACGCATCTGTTCGGTTTGCAAATGACAACCGAACCGTTGGAGCAAGGCCAAGTCTTTCTGTTCTTTAGCTTCTTGATCGGTGCGTCGGATCCGGCTCGCAAGTTGGCCGACGTCTGGAGCGGATTACAGCGCGGCATCGCGGCGGCGGTGCGTGTGATGGAAATCGTCGACATGCCCGTCCGGGTCGAAGAGCCGACCGCGCCCCGTTCGCCTCAGCGACCGCACGCGAGCATCCGGTTCGCCGGTGTCGAATATCAATACCCCTCCGGCCCCAAGGTGCTCCGCGGCATCGATCTTGAGATCCCGCACGGCGAAACGATTGCCATCGTCGGCCCCAACGGATGTGGCAAAAGCACGCTGATCAGTCTGCTGTGCCGCTTCGACGATCCGCAAGGCGGACAGGTGCTGTTGGACGACGTGCCGATCGATCAGATGCGGACCCGCGATCTGCGAAAGCGGCTCGCGCTGGTGACACAGCGGACGATCCTGTTCGACGACACGATCGAAAACAACATTCGCTACGGCAGCCCGGGTGCCGATTCTCACGATGTCGTCCGGGCAGCCAAACTGGCTTTCGCCGATGATTTCATTCGCAAAAAGACGCCGGAGGGCTACAAAACAATCCTCGGGACCGGCGGGATGCGACTCTCTGGT
This sequence comes from Phycisphaera sp. RhM, assembly GCA_033042175.1. Classification (GTDB taxonomy): domain Bacteria; phylum Planctomycetota; class Planctomycetia; order Pirellulales; family Pirellulaceae; genus Stieleria. The sequence goes on along the minus strand of WCIL01000032.1, from coordinate 101,582 downwards.
GGACAGATGCAACGAATCGCCTTGGCCCGGGCGTTCTTACGCAACCCCGATATTCTGATTCTCGACGAAGCGACCAGTCAGATTGACATGGAAAGCGAGCAGCTGATCCACCAGGCGCTCGAAAGGTTCCTGGTCGGGCGGACCGGGGTGATGATCACTCACCGGCCGAGCACGTTGGCGATGGCGCACCGTGTGGTCGTGGTCGAACAGGGGCGGGTCGCCGCCAGCGGAAAACACGAGGAATTGATCGGTAAAAACCGGTTCTACCAGAGCTTGTGCGGAGCGGACCAACCGATCGCGGCGTGATTGCGGCGGAAACCCCCAACGCCCCTATTCTGACCGAATGCCAACTTTCTCCATTGCGGGTGGCGGTGGCGCCGGTAGGATGGAATGGTGATTAGCGACCGGTGATCCATTGCGATGCCGGTCGATCGGCGACGCGTGTCGATCAACTCTACCACGCGAGCCCCCCCGCACCCATCTAATCGTCGGTGCGGTCAATGATCTAAAGAGCGTCAGCATCACTTGGATGAACGTCCTTGGGTGAGCCTCGTTGGAGGTGAGCCGGAATGTGAAAAAGCTGTGTCGAGAGCAATTGTTTTCTCGATGAGCGAAACGATAGCTGCGCGGTAAACATTTGGCGTTCTTGTTGGAACCCGTCTTGAGCATTGGGATGCCCTCCCAACTGCAACTTCTGGTCGGCGCTGCGCTGGTCGGGGGGGTGATCGCGATCGCGATGTTCTGGGTGCTCAGCAAATGCGGGGCGTACTGGATCCAAGCCTACATGTCCGGCGCGGACATCACGATGAAGAGCTTGATCGTGATGTATCTGCTGAAGCTGGATCTGCGGATGATGGTCACGGCAAAAATCATGTGCCGCCAGGCCGGGTTACGGATCGACCGTCAGGGCGGCATTCAGACCGCGGACCTGCAAATTCACGCGCTCGCCGGTGGCGACGTCATGAACGTGGTTCAGGCGATCATCGTGGCGCACCAAGCCGGCATCGACCTGGATTTTGATCGCGCCGCGGCGATTGATCTGGCCGGTCGCGACGTGCTTCACGCGGTGCAGACGAGTGTCACGCCGAAAGTCATTTATTGTCCCGAAGCCCGCGAGGGCCGACCGCTGCTGAGCGCGATCGCAAAGAACGGCGTCGAATTACTGGTCGGTGCACGGGTGACCGTCCGCACCAATCTGGATCAATTGATCGGTGGGGCGACCGAAGAAACGATCGTCGCTCGCGTCGGCCAAGCGATCGTCAGCGCGATCGGGTCGTCGGAGACGCACATGGACGTCTTGGAAATGCCGCTTCAGATTTCCGAGGCCGCGATGGCTCACGGACTCGATTCGAACACCGCCTTTGCGATCGTCTCGATCGACATCGCGGACATCGACGTCGGCGAAAACATCGGCGCCCGGTTGCAACGCGACCAGGCCGATGCCGACGGTCGAATCGCCCGCGCACGGGCCGAAGCACGCCGCGCCGACGCGGTGGCCCACACACAACAGATGCTCGCCAAGGTCGCCGAAAATCGAGCCCACTTGGTCAACGCCGAGGCCCAGGTCCCGCAAGCGATGGCGGTGGCGTTTCGCAGCGGAAATCTGCGCGGGAAAGTCGCCCGTTCGATTCCTGGTGTGGATCGGAAAGAACCGCCACGAGGCAACGGCATCACCGATCGCAAGAACAGCCCAACCAAACCGGGCGATGCCAAGCCGTCGCCCGCCAATCCCTTTCCCGGACCTCGGGAGGAGCGCGACGGATGAAACGTTCCCTCCCCCTTCGGGATTTCCAATTCAATACCCGGTGCATTCATTCGGCGCAACTATTGATCCGATGCCGCTGGTATTTGTTACATCCGTTTCACCTAGGAGTGAACGATGGCCCTCGGTAATCGAATCCCAGACAAAACGCTGCTGAAAAACGTTCAAAGTCGCCTGTCCAAGAAATGTTCCAGTTCACCCAGAGTGAGCGGTGATGTGCGCAGCGGCGAAGTCACGCTCAACGGTACGATCAAAAACGAAGTCGAACGCAAGCAGATTCTCAGGGCGGTTTCGTCCGTCGAAGGAATCTCTCGCGTCATCGACCGGATCAAAGTCGAAGTACGACCTAAGACGGTTTAACGTCGGGTTCACTCGGCCGCAGCGTCCTCGCCAGCCGGGGACGTGCATCACATTACTAGTTCAAGAGGAGTCGATCAAATTACGAAAAATCAAAACACCTTCGCCAAACGACAGCGCGAGATGGAAAAGAAACGTAAAGCGGAAGAGAAACGACAGCGTCGCAACGAACGCAAATCCGCCGTTCCGGATCTCGCACCCGACCCAACCGATGTCGTCGATCCCAACGACTCACCCTCGGCATAAACTTTAAATCAATCAATGACTTCGCCCCTGTTGAAGGGCGAATAATCAAGATCACGTAAGCACCGGTGCCGCGTCAACGCGGCGCGATCCTGTGAGCCGAACACGTTCGTGTCGGGTTCCGATTCGTGTGCTTTGATGCCGGTTCCGATGAACCGGCAACGTGATGCAACACCCACCGTGTCTCCGAGCTTGCGTGAACGTTTCTCGCAACGCATCGAGACACAATTGTTTTTTAACAATGGATACGGAAATGGAAAAAGGCAAGATCAAACGCGTGACCGACAAAGGTTTCGGATTCATCTCGACCGACGGAAGCAACAACGACATGTTCTTCCACAGTTCGTCTGTCGAAGGCGTCGAATTCAACGACCTTCGCGAAGGTCAAGAAGTGACGTACACCGTCGGACAGGGCCCCAAGGGACCTCGCGCCGAAAACGTTCAGTTGGCCGGACACTAACACGCGATCACGCGACGAAACTCGTTACGAGTTTCGACTCAACTGATGATTTCTTCAATCACGCGGCCGTAAACGTCGGTCAGGCGAAAGTCTCTGCCGGCGTGACGATACGTCAATTGCTCGTGATGAAGACCCAGCTGGTGTAGCAGTGTCGCATGCAGATCATGCATGTGGACCTTGTTCTGAATGCTGGCGAATCCGAACTCATCGGTTTGGCCGTAGGCCACCCCCGGACGAAAGCCGCCGCCGGCGAGCCAGACCGTAAAACCGCCTGGGTTGTGGTCGCGGCCGGTGCCGTTGCTCTGCGAATACGGCGTGCGACCGAATTCTCCGCCCCACCAAACGATAGTGTCTTCCAACAGACCCCGTCGTTTGAGATCCGCCAGTAGCGCGGCAATCGGGCGATCGACCGCCTTGGCGTGTGTGGCATGTTTGGGCAGATTCGAGTGCTGGTCCCATGCGGGGTTGGCCGAGTTGTCGCCGAGTTGACCTGCACGAATCGAACGCCGGCCTCGCAAAGCCGTCGGGCCAGCAGACACTTTCGGCCGTAGTCTTGGGTCGTGGGATCGTCGATTCCATACTCGGAAAGTGTCGTCGCCGATTCGCTGGACAAATCCAAAATGTCCGGTGCGACTTGCTGCATCCGCCAAGCGAGTTGGTAGGATTGCTGCATCGCTTCGAATTCACTGTTGTCAATCCCGCGTCGCTGGATCTGACGTCGATTCAATCGATCGATCAATTCCAATTGAGCTTTCTGACGCTCGATCGACGCATCCTGGCGGACCAGGTTGTCGATCTCCAGATCGCTACGGCCGGCGGTTCCGATCGGTGTCCCCTGGAATCGCGCGGGCAAGAACGCACTGCCATAATTTCGCGGCCCCCCGTTACCGATCGAAGGTGCAATCGAGACAAAACCGGGCAACGCGGCGTTTTCTGTGCCCAACCCGTAATAGATCCAAGAACCGACCGAGGGACGGACGAAGTTGGTCGAGCCGCAATGCAGAAACAGCGTCGCCGGTCCGTGCGCGACGCCATCGGTATGCATCGAATGGATGAAGCACAGGTCGTCGACGTGACGGGCCGTCTCGGGAAACAGATCCGAAACGTAGCGCCCGCACTGGCCGTAGGGTTTGAATTCCCATGGCGATTTCATCAGCCGCTGCTCGATGCCGCGCTGGCCGGATCGGGCGAACTCGCGGGCATCGTCAAACGGCATCTTCTTGCCGTCGTGGGTTTTCAGTGCCGGCTTGTGGTCGAATGAGTCGACCTGGCTGACACCGCCTTGCATGAACAGAAAAATGATCCGTTTGGCGCGGGGCATCAAATGCGGACCCGGCGGCATCGCCGGGCCGGCCGAACAAGACGCCGGCGCCGTGAGCGAGCTGGCGGCCATCGCGCCGCAGGCCAAGGCACCAAAACCGCAGGCCGACTGCTGCAGCATCATGCGTCGCGCGATCATTTCCCCGTCGGGCGTCATGTCGTCATTCATTCCAAATACCGAAAGTCGATGGAGGCGAACAGGGATTGAATCAGGTCGGCGAGACGATCTTCACTTGGCGAAGCGTCTTCACCGCCGAGGTATTCGAGACAGAGTTGCAGTTCCTCCGTATCCGGCCGTCGGCCGTAGCAGGAGAGGTAAAGTTGCTCGACGATTGATTTGGCTGAAAGCGACTCGGCCGGACCGCCGGCGGACGCGCGCAGCCATCGCTTGCCGGCCTGCCGGGCGCGCTCGATGATCCAGGTGTGGTTCATCATCGCCAGCGACTGCGGTGCGACTGTGCTCTGCCCCCGCTGGCCCACCGAGACGCTGGAGTCGGCAAAGTCAAACAGCCCGAACAGCGGTGGCAGCGAATTGCGAAACACCGGCAAATAGAGACTGCGCCGTTTCAGGTCGTGTTTGTAATTGTAGTCCGACGACGTGCCGGGCCGGATCGTCGAGCCTCCGTAGCGATGTTCGATTTCGCCGCTGACGCACAACATCGCATCGCGAAGGGCTTCCACCGGAAGACGCTTGACGCTGGCCGATGCGTACAGTCGGTTGTTCGGATCAACCGCAATCCGCGCGGGGTCTTCGGTGACGGCACGGCGATAGGCATCACTGCAGACGATTGTTCGAACCAGCGATTTGGTCGACCAGCCGTGATCGATCAGCGTGCCGGCCAACGCATCCAACAGCTCTGGGTGCGATGGAGACTCGCCCGTCGTTCCAAAATTGTTTTCGGTCGCGACCAAGCCCTCGCCCATCAACCACGACCAAACGCGATTGGCATACACCCGAGCCGTCAGCGGGTTGCTGGAATCGGCAATCCACTCGGCCAGCTCGACGCGACCGCTGCCGTCGGTGCCGATACGGTCGGCATAACGCCGCGCCGGTCCGATCGCGGTGAGAAAACCGCGGCGGACGGTGTCGCCCTGCTGGTGCACGTTACCGCGCACACGGACGGCGATTTCCTCGCGCGGTTCACTCTCGGAAACCGTTAGATACTTGGGCCGTCGATTCAGCTCGGATTGCAACTGCTTCAATTCGGCAGACAGCTCTTTGCGTCGTGCGGCGACCGCGGCCAGATCGACATCCTCGGCTTTCGCGTCGGCCGACGTCTTCGCCGCAGCCGCCTGACCGTCGATCGGCAAGAATTGAATCGCGTCAACGATGACACAGCCGTCGGCGTTTTCGTTGGAGACGATGACGAACGATTGACCTTCCTTTTCAAACGGGAAAACGCCTAATGAAATCCAAAGTCCGTCGATCGGTGGACGGCGTCGTTGGTTCACCCGGACGGTGGCCGATTCGTTCGCGCTAAAGACTTTGACGATCGCGTTCGTGGCTCGATTGTCATGAGACGTGTACGACATGCGGACTTCGTAGCGTCCGGTGGGCAGATCGACCGGATCGAACGTGACCGACTTGCTGCCTTGTCCGGTTGTGCCGTCGTGCCGGTAGCCCGCACCGACATAGGGTTTGACGAACGTCGACTCGGTCCAGGCACCGACGTAACTCGCGTCGGCGTCGTCCATCACGACACCCGCCAGCGAGTCGACGGAAACCACGCGGCTGTCTTTGCCGGAGTTGCCTTTTTCTAGCGACTGCAACGTCTTCAATTCGGCCGCAACGACATCCGCCCGGGACTGCACTGCTCGATAGTGCGCTTCGTCGGCCGGATCCAGCGGCAGCGGTTTTTCGATCCACTTGGACAGGTTGGCGTGTTTCAACGGTGTGGTGGATCTCATGATCCCCGCCAACGCGTAATAGTCGCGTGTCGGGATCGGATCAAATTTGTGGTCGTGACAGCGGGCGCATCCGATCGTTTGCGCCAGGAAAGCGCGGCCGATCGTTTCGAGCTGTTCGTCGATGTGATCGAATTCGAGTTTCGTTTTGTCTTGGTCTTCCAAGTTCGAATTGCCCATCGCCAGAAAACCGGTCGCGACCGCTCGCTGTTGGGTTTCAGTGATGTCTTCACAAGCCAACAGGTCGCCGGCGATCTGGTCGCGAATCATCTGATCAAACGGTCGATCGTTGGCATACGACCAGATCAGGTAGTCGCGATAGCGCCATGCTTCGGGAAGAATAAACCCGCGCAGCGTGATCGATTCGGCATAACGCACCACATCCATCCAACGTCTTGCAAAGTGCTCGGCAAAGTGCGGAGATGCCAGCAATCGATCCACCAGCCGCTCGTAGGCCAGCGGAGAGGGGTCGGCCAAAAAGGCGTCGATGGTCTGCGGTGACGGCGGCAGCCCGTGCAGGTCGAACACCAGTCGTCGCACCAGCGCCCGCGGCTCGGCCGGCGGCGCCGCGGCCAGTCCGTGCCGGGCCAGGTCTCGGTCGATCAAGGCGTCGATCGAGGCATCAGAACGGGCGATCGGCCGATACGCCCAGTGTTCGTGGGCTCGCTCGACGGCAAGCCCCGTTTGTCGCGTCGGTTCCCCGCCCGTTGGACGCGGTTGTCGAGGATCCACGGCACCGTTTTCGACCCATCGCCGAAACGCCGCGATCGTGGCGTCGTCGAGTTTCCCGTCCGGGGGCATTTCCAATGCCGGGTCTTCGTACGCGATCGCTTGGATCAAACGACTTGCCGCGGCGTCACCGGGGACGATTGCCGGACCGAGATCACCGCCGGTCTGCCAGCCGTCACGTGAATCCAGCACCAGCCCACCGCTCGCTTCAGTCTCCGTCGAATGGCACTCCAGGCAGTGTTCGATCAATGCCGGTCGAATCTTGTTTTCGAACCACTGGATGTTTTCAGCGTCCGTTTCGAGCGGCAACGACGCGTCGAGTCCGTTCTCGTCGGCCGCAACGCCCGGGCCAGTTTCCATCCACACGGCCGAGACGAGGCACGTCATCACGACGCACCACAGGTTCGGCAGCGGACGGAGAAACAGGACAGGGAGAAACACGGCCAGGGGATGGCTAACGCGTCGCGGTGGATCTGGCATAGGTGGGAAAGTGCCAAGATTTGGAAGGGAGCGGACCTGAGAAAAAGGATCGCGGGGAAGTCCAGTCTAATCGGAATCCACCAGTGGTGGCAAATCCGCACACCATGGCGGATGGCACGCGAGCCTCGTACTTGGCCAACCCACACGACGACACGGCGACATTGCCGGTTTCGGCGAAGTTCCGTTCCTCAAGCTCTGCTGGCCCAAAACTTGCGAGCGAAACAAAGCGTGCCACAAGCGGACCGGTCCGAGACCGAAATCGATTACGAGTGACGGTCGAAGTCCCGATTGCTGCACTCCGTCTGACCGTCGCACGGTTTGTCTTGTGACGCAGCCGCGCATCGGCTGTGCAATACCGCCCAACTTTTTTGAACCGGATGATCCCCGATGACAACCAAAACCAAGACCAATGTGCTCGATCTGCTCGGTAGCGATGGAGAAGCGTTGTTGAGCCATCAATGCGAAACGATTCCCGCGTCGCAATTGCATCTGCCGGGTCCCGATTTCGTCGACGAGGTCTGGGCCCACTCTGATCGCAGTCCCCGTGTGCTCTGCGCGATGCAGTCGTTGTTCAATCATGGTCGGCTGGCGCGAACGGGCTATCTGTCGATCTTGCCCGTCGATCAAGGCGTGGAACATTCCGGTGGTGCATCGTTTGCCCCCAATCCGATTTACTTTGATCCCGCCAACATCGCACAATTGGCCGTCGAAGCGGGTTGTAACGGAGTCGCATCGACGTTCGGTGTGCTCGGCGGGATCGCGCGAAAGTACGCCCACCGCATCCCGATGATTTTGAAGCTCAATCACAACGAACTGATGAGCTACCCGGCCACCTATGACCAGGTTCCTTTTGCCCGCGTCCGCGACGCTTGGAACATGGGGTGCGTCGGTGTCGGAGCGACGGTCTATTTCGGTTCGCCCGAATCGACGCGACAAATCCGAGAGATTTCGGATGCCTTTGCCGAAGCTCACGAATTGGGGATGTTCACGATGTTGTGGTGCTACCTGCGCAACTCGGCATTCACCGTCGATGGTGTCAACTACGAAGCCTCGGCCGACTTGACCGGGCAAGCGAACCATTTGGGATCGACGATCAACGCCGATTTCATCAAACAGAAACAACCCACCAACAACGGCGGCTATCGGGCACTCAACCAAGGCGGAAACAAATACGGCAAGTACGACGATCGGATCTATGAGGGGCTGTCCACCGACAACCCGATCGACCTGACCCGCTACCAGGTGCTCAATTGCTACATGGGACGCTGCGGTCTGATCAACTCCGGCGGAGGATCCGGTGCGAACGACTTCCAACAAGCCATCCGCACCGCCGTCATCAATAAACGTGCCGGTGGGATGGGATTGATCAGCGGTCGCAAGACATTCCAGCGTCCGATGGGCGAGGGCATCGAGTTGTTCAACGCGATTCAAGACGTCTACTTGGATCCCGACATCACGGTGGCGTAGACCGCGCGACGTGCCAGGGCTGGGGCGTCGTGCGGAACAGGCGGCTCCGCTGGCGACGTCTCAGTCAGCCAGGGCGGACTCGATCACTTCGGCGACGTGCTCACCGAGCAGCTTTGACCCTTCGGGGGTGTAATGGACATTAGCGGGCCGCTGGTGTTGTTTGACCGATTCGGCGAAGGCGAAGAACGGATCGGTCTGGATCCCGCCGACTTTGGCGATCGCGTTTGCCGCAGCGGCATTGTACTTGACCGAGTCACCGACGACGCGTCCTGCGGCGCCCTCGGGAACAGGCGTCGTTTCCCGCCAAATGACGACCTTTGCCTGTTGCTTGATGCGGCGGGCCAGCGTTTGGATGTTGGACTGGTACTCGTCGATCGGCACCTGTGGGTGCGAACCCTCGGCTTGGGGGTCGGCCAGATTTTGACCCTTCGGCCCCATGTACTTCAAGTCGTGCAGTCCGAAATTCCAATGAACGACATCCCACTTGCGATCGCCGAGCCATTGATCGATCTGGTCTAATCCGCGAGTCGTGGGGCCGCAGTTGGTGGGCGGTCGGAACACGTTGGCCTTGCCTTCCAACGCCGCCCGCGCGGCGACCATGTAACCGATGGAGATCGAGTCACCGATCAGCAGGACATTGGGAAGCTTGGGGTCGACTTCCGGGGGTTGGAAGGCCGGGTTGACCTTCTTCGGAGCCGGCTTCTTGGCGGCGTCTTGGGCGGGGGCCGAAACGACGTGGGCGAGGGCAACGATCAGGCAGAGTCCGAGTCGGATCATGGTCATCGGGTTCCAGGGCAGGGGATTGGATTTCAATTCCCCTCATCATATTTGCCCGGTGCCGGCCTGTGCCTGTGTCTCGGACCCACGGACGGCACTTTTTGCCGTATTTATCGACGCCGGCGACGGCTTATTTGCCGGCCTTGGTGGAGACGTTGCGAACGGCGAAGGGATTTTGTTGCGGGCGGCCGATCCGTTCTTCGCCGTCCATTGTTTCTTTGCTGATGACGACCGACGCGATCGGCAGTCCGTACTTGTCTTCGAGAATGTATTGAATCGCGAACTCATCCTGCTCCAAAATCTGGATGATTTGCTCCGGCACGTCACAGTCGTCCAAATCAAGTTTTTCGATGTTCTCACGCATCGCTTCTTCGATTTTGACACTTCCAATTCTTCGAAGCTGTGCGGTCAATTCGTCGCTGACGGTGTACCAACCGTTGAGCGTCCCACCGTAGTCCATCGTGATTTTGGTCAGCGTGAAATTCTCGTCCAAGCGGTGAGGAAGATCTTTCTCACTCTCCTTGATCATTCGTTTGATCTCCGCTTTGCTCAGTTTGTTGTCGCCGGATTTCTTGTTGAACAAGGATTCGACGTAGCTGCACCCTGACGAAGCGACAAGGACGAGGGACAGGACGGCGGTGGCGAGTCGAGAATTGAATTGCATCGTTAAACCTTTCAAGTGCGTTCATCCACTGACAATTTTGAGTTCGATTCCATCGTCTGAGACTACGGCGCAGTTCAATTGCAGAACCCATCGAGTCGTGCTCGGAGACTGAAACAGGGTCTGCCGGCAGGGTTTGGCTCGCGTTGACCGTTACGACCGTGACAGGCACACCCGGATCGGCGGACGATGAGATTTCGTTGCCCCACAATTTTGCTTCACCCGCTTTCTGACATACGGTCCAGGTAGAGAACGTGTCCGTGACGACGCGTTTCTGAAACCCCGATCATCGCTGCCAGAGCAGAGTCGATCGGACACGGTTTCGGACGGTGGTTGGCTCCACTTTTTCGGAGTCAGTGCCGCTTCTCGTCCGGGTTCCTTTTCACGTTGAAACGGCCCATTAAGTCATCAATGGAAGTCTTCGATCTTCGAAGGCTCCCCACATATGAGATTGAAAGATGAAAAAGTTCGCGAATAGCATCGTTGAGTTCTTGAAGGAAGAAGATGGCCCGACCGCAGTCGAGTACGCTGTGATGTTGGCCCTGATCGTCGTCGTTTGCTTGGCCGCTGTCGGCACGATCGGCACCGAGTCGAACAAGAAGTTCCAAGAAGTTGGCTCTGCAATCGCCGCTAACTAAGCGGACGATCGTTGCCCGAAGCGGGATCGCTTCAGCGGCACAGCCCAGACACGTCCCGGCGTCACCGATTATCGGCGCCGGGGCGTTTTTTTTTTGCGCGGCGTGGCCGAAAGGGCGAGCCGTCCGGTGTCAGCTTGAAAGACCGGAGGGCTCGCGCCCAATACCCGCTAACAACAAACACCCCGGTTGGTGCCAAAGGACGTGGCATGGAGCGCAAGCCGTCGGGTTCAGAGTGAAACCCTGAGGACGCCCGTCCAGTCGACGTCGCGCAGGGTAACGGTATCGGTCCGATGGGGACGGGGCCGTCGGTGCTGAGCCAAAGGCGATCCCGCTGCAGGGGGCAAAGCTTGGTTTATCTGTTACATCCAGACCAACGTCACCCTTTGTCGATGCGGAATGCCTTGTCTAACTGGAGTTTTTTGACTCGCCAGATTCCTGACATAGGTTTCTGTTGAGAGCGGGTCACGATGATCTGCTGCCGAGGGTTCGACCAACCGACGGTCACCAGAATGCTCGGACGGCCTGGCTCCCCAGAGAAAGGCAAACCGCATCGAAAGGGCGGGGCGCAAAGCTACGGGTCCGTGGGCAAAGCAACTCGCTTTGCTCGAAGGATAGCCGAGCTGCCAAGGGAACAGTCGAGATCGTGTTTCAGATGCGATCCCGATTGCCTAGGCAAGTCTTTAGGAGACGTGGCTGCTTCTTTTCCGGGATCCTATTCACGTTGAATCGGACCAGTAAGTCATCGTCGGGAGTCATCGCAAATGACATCCCACCGAGGAGTTTGAATAATGAAAAAGTTCGCTAATAGCATCGTTGAGTTCTTGAAGGAAGAAGATGGCCCGACCGCAGTGGAATACGCTGTGATGTTGGCCCTGATCGTCGTCGTTTGCTTGGCTGCAGTCGGCACGATCGGTACCGAGTCGAACAAGAAGTTCCAAGAAGTCGGTACGGCAATCGCTGCCAACTGATTTGGTGTTGGCGAAGTTCTCGCTCAGAAGCTTCGCCGACAACCACCCCGAGAGATTCTCGACGATTGGCCGGTGTTGGGCTTAGTCGCATTCACATCGGTCACGTCGAGTCTCTTTTTTTGCGCCCATCCGTCTCGGGCGACCACGGAATCCACCATGAACTATCCACTCCTTCCCACTGACGCGGCAGAGCACGTTTGGCAGCTTTCGTGCTGCTTTATCACGTTGCTCTTTGCGATGTTCAGTTGGATGTTGGGACCACGCTGAAACCTCGCGTGATCCACTCGCCGCATGCCGCAGGTCGGCATGCTCCCACTCCTGCCTATCTACGCCGCGGCCGGCGTCCCTTGCGATTCCGCCGCGCGTTGACTCGACCACCAACACACTTTCTTGAGAATCGTCACGGGGAACTACGCCATGGAAACCATCATCCAGGGTCTGACAGAAAATTGGGCCGTCTGGTTTGTCACGGTCGTCTTGATCGTTGCCGCGGTCATCGATGGAGCCATCTTGAAGGTTCCCAACTGGCTGACCTTTCCATTCATCATCTGCGGTTGGGTGCACTGCACCATCCAGGGCGGCATCGCCGGACTGGGATGGAGCCTGCTGGGCACGTTCGTCGGAATGATGCTGTTGCTCGTTCTGCGAAATGTCGGCGGGATGGGCGGCGGCGACGTGAAACTGCTCGCCGGCGTCGGTGCCTGGTTGGGCACCGTGGTGACGCTCTACGCGTTCGCCGCGACCGCAATCGTGGGCGGCATCATGGCCGTGTTCATGATCTGGAAGAGCGGGAACTGGACCAAACACTACGCGATGGCGCTCCAAATCTTGGAAGAATGGAAGACGGTGAAGAAGCCGTCGGAGCTTTCCAAGATCGCCCGCGAGCGAAAACCGACCATGTATTTGCTGCCATACGGAATACCGATGGCAATCGGATCAATTCTCTATTTTGCCTACGCCGGAATGCTTATCTGAACGGAAGGTCAGACGTCTGTTTTTGGACACCAGGAAATCCACCTGGATTAGGGTGGGTACCACCCTCAAGACCTACTGTTTTTGGGGATTTATCCTAGTTAGCTCATTCTTGGCGACTAGAGAAAGCAACCCTATTACACCAGCCCTGCGTCTGCGGCTTGCGCGGTTGCAGGCGGGCGCTGGTTGTAACCGAGTGAAGTGAGTGGGTCGACAGCCTCCTCCCAGCTCAGTCCTCCACACCCGACACGTTATCATCTGGTCTGGTACCAGCACACGCCATGCGAAACAAATCACTTTTCTTGCTACTTGCCGGCATCTGCGGCACCGTTGCGGCCGTCGGAGTCGGACAGTGGATGCAGGCACAAAACGGCACCCCCACGGAAATGGCGGAGATCTTGGTCACCACGGTTTCCATCAACCCCGAAGAACAAATCACGGCCGAGAAGTTGCGGCTTGAACAGTGGCCGGCCGACCGGATCCCGCAGGGTGCCTCGGCGGAGCTGAGTCAGTTCGAGGGGCGATTCGCCAAGGTCCCGCTGTTCGCCGGCGAGCCGATGTTGGACCTAAAATTAATGAACGAAGTCGAAGACAAGGTGGTGCCCAAAGGCTATGCCGTTGTCTCCTTGCCCGCCGGTCGTGACGGAACGGTCAACCTGGTCAGTCCGGGCGACCGCGTCGACATCCGTGGCTTCTTCACCAAGGGTGAGATGTTTGCTCGTGACATGGCCCTGGATGTGTTGACGGGCATCAAGGTTTATGGAATCGATGGGATCACCAAGTTTGATCCCGACCAACCACGCACACGATCCGCTCGCGACATTCAGTTGCTGATCCGCAAGGCCGATGTGGAAGCCTTCGACTTTGCCAAGAAACTCGGCGAGATCTCACTGTCGCTGGGCAGCCCGACGGCCGATGACGAAAGCATTCCCGAAGGGGAACCCAGCGAAGCGGCCCGCAAATTCCTGCGAGATCTGCAGGAGCGTCGTGACGAACAAGAGCGGCTGCGAAAGCTTGCCGCGGAAGAAAAACCCGTAGAAGTCGAACAGGCGGAAGCCGGGCCCAAGAAAGCCACCTTCCGCACCACAAAAATCATCAACGGAAGGATGATTGTTTACGAATGGGTGGAAGGGGAACCGTTGCCGCGTGTCGTCGGAGACACCGGAGCGCTTGACCTGGCCACCACGGATGAATCGGCCGAGCAATCAGCCGACCAAAACAAACCGAATTCCGATGATTATCTACGAGGCGCCGACAGCCCCTTCTTTCAGCCCGACAGCGGAGAAGGATCTGACGAGTGAACCCTCGCTAGATGAATAAAGTAAATCAAGACTCGCCGTTGTAGGAAAGATCTTGCTTCAGACTCTGACGCAAGACCGACCGCGACGGCGAGCGTGACCCGTCCCCTTTTTTATCCCGACGTTACTCGCAACGAACTGATGTCTGCCGATGGTGAAAGTCATCGGCATCATGTTTCGGAAGGATCCGAGACGAAGGTTCTGCAAGGATGCACCTGCGATGCAAATGTTCCGAAATGCGGTCCGCCCAGCCGCGCTAAAGTTGATCGCCCTTTTCTCGGTGGCGTGTCTCGCGACTCATGCCGGCGCGCAAGACGTCGACGACACTCAACTGACTTCTGCCGCTGCCACAGCCGGCGCCGCCAACCACACGATCACACGTGCGGTCGAACGGATGCAAATGCTGGTCAAGTCGAGCAGCATTCTGACCTTGGAGGCGAAGATTCCGCGATTCCAAGTTCACAATGAAGAAGTGCTCGGGGCCACACCGATTTCGCAGAATCAGCTGCAGGTGTTCGCCAAGACCCCCGGGACCACGCAAATCAACCTGTGGGACACCGAGGACAAGCAATACACCGTGGACATCACGGTGATCGCCGACGCCCGCGAGATCGAAGGCATCTTGTCGTCCCAGTTGCCGCTGGCGACGCTGAAGGTGATGCCGGTCAATGCCTCGGCAATCGTCTCCGGTTATGTCACCAGCGTCGACGATGTCGATCGGGCGATCGCAATCGTGGAACAATACTATCCGACCGTCGTCAACAACATTCGCGTGGTGGGCGTCCAGCAGGTGTTGTTGCACACACGGATCATGGAAGTCTCCCGGACCAAGCTTCGCGAGCTCGGTGTCGACTGGGACTGGGCGGGGGACACACGTTCCTTCACGAGCTATCCCGCTGCGATCAGTGCGTCCGACGCGACGAACATTTTTCAAGGTGAAGAATTCAATGCCTTTATCTCCGCTCTGCGTCAGCAGGATCTGGTCAAGTACCTGGCCGAACCGACGGTGATCGCGACGCACGGTCGTCCGGCACGCTTCACCGTCGGCGGTCGTATCCCGTTTATCGTTCCGTCCGGGCAGGGCCAAGTCACGGTCAGCTACGAGGAATACGGAACGTCGGTCGACTTCTTGCCGTTCGTCGTCGGTCCCGGTCGCATTCGATTGGAAGTCCGACCGGAAGTCAAAGAACCCGACGAGTCGCGATCGCTTAACGTCGCCGGTGCCAACATCATCGCGTTCAGCCAGCGATATGTCGAAACGGCCGTCGAACTGCAAGCCGGACAGACCTTTGCGATCGCGGGATTGCTGCAAAGCCGCACCGAAGCGACCACCCGGGCCACGCCCTTGCTCGGAGAGCTGCCGGTCATCGGCACGTTCTTCCGTAGCGTCCGCGAACAACGCAATGATATCGAACTGTTGATCACGGTGACCCCTGAACTGGTCGACGCGATGGATCCCTACCAAGTACCGCGAGGCGGCCCGGGACTCCACAGCATGTCGCCCAACGACCGCGATCTGTACATGAACGGCCACATCGAAGTCCCCAACTTGTTGGGCGGCGACGGGTGCTCAATGAACAGCGGTCCGGGTGCATCGGGCAACGCGTCGATGATCCACAGCAACGTGATGCAGAACGGTGCCATGATGGCCCACGGAAGTCTGCTTTCACCGGGCGCGGGGTTACCACCCGGTGCGACGCTGGACCGTGGATCGGCGCTGCCGCCGGGAGCGATCCTTCCGGGAAGCGAACCGACCGTCGTCGGTGAAGGTGTCATCATCAGCACGCCTGACGATTATTGAGGCTCGGGATGCGGGCCAGGGGCATATGGTTGTCGGCCACCCCACCGACAATGCCTGCGATCGACGGCAACGTGGCCGTCGAAGGGTGGCAAGAACGGAATTGAAATGAGCGATCGGATACATCTGCAATGACAAACGTGCTACGAATCGCATTGGTCGACCCCAATGATGACACGCGTGATTCACTCAAGTCGATGCTCTTGGGCATGGACACCGTGTGGCTGGAAGCCGATTGCTCGCGGTACGAATTCTTTCCGGATGTGATCGAGCAAACCGCTCCCGACGTGGGCGTCATCTCGCTGGACAACGACACGGAGAAATCGATTCGGTTGGTGGAACGGCTCGCCAGCGACGCGCCCGACACGGTGATCCTGGCGGCCAGCGAAAGCACCGACGGCCATCTGATTCTGCAAACGATCCGCGCCGGGGCACGGGAATTTCTCACCCTGCCGATGTCCCACGAGGACCTTGCCGCTGCGCTGACGCGAGTCAGTCAACACAAATTCGGAAGCAGCGAGGGCGGCGCCCGGGGATGCGAAGTCGTTGCCATCGCTGGAGCAACCGGCGGCGTCGGGACGACCAGCGCCGCGGTCAATTTGGGATGCATTTTTGCCGCCGACAACCGAAACAGCGTCGCCCTGTTGGACCTTGACCTGGCACTCGGCGATGCCGACGTCTTTCTCGATGCGATCCCCGACTATACGCTTGCCGACGTCGTTCAAAACGTCTCGCGGTTGGACATCCAGTTGCTCAAGCAATCGTTGACCAAGCACAGCAGCGGGCTGTACCTGTTGCCCCGCCCGGTCGAACTGCACGACACCCTGGGGATCACCGACGAGAGTCTGCGAAAAGTCATCGGTCTGTTGAAAGCTTCGTTTACCCACCTCGTGATCGATCTCTCCAAGACCTACAGCGCGGTCGACATGGCGGCCATCGAAGCGGCTTCCAAGGTGTTGCTGATCACCCAATTGGATCTTCCTTGTCTGCGCAACGTCGTCCGTTTGATGATGAGCTTTGAAGAGATCGAGGGGCTGCAAAGCAAGATCGAAATCGTGGTCAATCGCGCGGGGTTGGAATCGGGTCAGATCAGCTTGAAAAAGGCCAAGGAAACACTCGGTCGCGATATCTATGCGCTATTGCCCAACGATTATCGCACGATGGTGGAAGTCCGTAACAACGGCGTGCCACTGATCAACCAGGCGCCCAAGGCACCGATCACCCAAGCGCTCCGCGACCTGGCCGCCAAACTCCAAGGCAAAGAAACCTCGGCCGAGACCGGCGAAAGCAGCAAGTCGAGCGAGAGCAAGTGGAAAATGTTCTGGCCCGGCGCCAAGTCGTAGCCTCAGCTACCCCGCCTGATTCTCGATCCAACGGACAAGCGTCCGCACCATCACGCCGGTCGCACCGGCATCGCGATGCGGCTTGGGACTGTCGGCAAACGCCGGTCCGGCGATGTCGATGTGGACCCACGGAACGTCGCCGACAAAGTTCTCCAAGAACTTCGCAGCCGTGATCGCGCCACCCCAACGGCCTTCGCCGATGTTCTTGATGTCGGCGACCTTGCTTTTGACCTTCTCGTTGTACAGCTCGAACATCGGCAGCTGCCACACCGGTTCGCCTTCGCCGCGGGCCGCGGCGATGACGGCATCACAGGCCGATTGATTGTTGGTCATCAGGCCGGCGACTTCATTTCCCAGGGCAACCATGCAAGCACCGGTCAACGTCGCCAAATCGACCATCGCCGTCGGTTGATGCTCGATGGCCACGTCGAGTGTATCGGACAGAACGACGCGGCCTTCGGCATCGGTGTTCAAGATTTCGATCGTCTTTCCGCTGCGTGTGACAATGACGTCACCGAGTTTGTAGCTCGACCCGCTGACCATGTTTTCGGCGAGTCCGCAGAATCCGATGACGTTTTTCTTAACGCCCAATTTTGCCAACGCCCGCATCACTCCGACCACGGTTGCGGCGCCGCCCATGTCGCATTTCATGTCGACCATCCCGTCGCTGGGCTTGATCGACAACCCGCCGCTGTCAAACGTGACGCCTTTTCCGACGATCGCGATCGGCGGTTCGCCCTGCGGCCCGCCGTCGTGCCGGAGGATGACCAGGCGGGGTGGTTTGTCGCTGCCCGCACCGACGGCCAGGATCGCGCGACAATTTTCCTCGGCCAATCGTTTTTCATCCCACACTTCACACCCCAGCCCGACTTCAGTCGCCAACGCCGTCGCCCTTTCGGCGAACGAAGCCGGGTAGATGACCGACGCGGGTTCGTTGACCAACCGCCGCGCCAGGTTGATCGAATCGCCCAAGATCACGCCCCGATCGATCGCGGCTGCGTCGGCCGATGCGATGGCGATCGTCGCCGGCACATGGATCGGCGATTTGGTGCGGTAGATCGATTGGCCTTCCAAGCCGTACAAGGTGCCGGCGACGATCGCATCATGATCGGCCGCGTCAAAGCACTCCGGCAACGCGACGACCCATTTTTCGTGCGGCTTGGAAACCAACGTTCGGACCGCCGTGCTGGTCAGCGTGAACGCGGCTTCGCGATCCAGTTTCGATTGTTCACCCAATCCGATCAGCAAGACCAACAGCGAACCTTCCTCACCGACCCCCGGAATCAGCATCGATTCGCCGGATTCGGAGGAAAGTTTTTCTTGACCGATCAAGCGACTGATCACGCCGCCGAGAGCTTGATCCACACCGGCCGCGGTCGCCGACAGCGGTGCATCGTCGCAGAGGCCGACGATCAAGACGTCACATTTTTCACCGATCGGGTTGTCGATCGCGACAAAACTCGGGCATGGCAGTTGTGGGGCGACGCAATTCGGTTGAGACTGGGACGGGCTTTCCGACATAAGATGATGACACCAATTGAGACGTTGTTGACAGACGCTTGAACCATCACGCTTGAGCAGCGTCCGAATCACTTGCAATCGTTGTAGTTTATCGACCACCATGAAACACCGCAGCACCCGAGACGTCGTGGAGGACCTTCGCGCCGGCGGTTTGTTGATCGAAGTGACCGATGCGGTCGATCCGCACCTGGAAATCGCGGAAATCCAACGCCGTGTGTATGCCAACGGCGGTCCCGCGGTTCTGTTCACCAACCCCACGGGCTGTCGGTTCCCGATGGCGTCCAATCTGTTTGCCTCCCTCGATCAGGCCCGCTACCTGTTCCGCGAGACGCTCGAGTCGGTGCGCCGATTGATCGAAGTCAAACTTGATCCCTCGGCGGTCCCCAGACGACCCTTTCGCTATGCCGGCGTCCCCCTGACTGCGGTTCGGATGCTGCCCAAATTTGTCCGCCGTGCCCCGGTCGCCGCCGGGCGGTGTTCGCTCGCCGACCTGCCGCAGCTGAAATGCTGGCCCCGCGACGGCGGTGCCTTCGTGACGCTGCCCCAGGTCTTGAGCGAAGACCCGACCGAGCCGGGGAACTTGATGAAGATCAACCTGGGGATGTACCGCGTCCAACTCTCCGGGAATGACTACAGCGACCAGGAAGTCGGTTTGCATTACCAGATTCATCGGGGGATCGGCGTTCACCATCAACAGGCGATCAAGCTGCAAAAACCGTTGCGTGTCGCCGTGACCGTCGGCGGCTGCCCGGCGATGACGTTGGCCGCCGTGATGCCGCTGCCCGAGGGGCTGACCGAATTGACCTTCGCCGGCGCTCTGGCGGGCCGACGCATCGGGCTGCTCCGCGGAAACCACGCGCCGGTGTATCGCGACGCCGATTTTGCCATCGTCGGATCGATCGATCCCGACGTGACCAAACGCGAGGGGCCGTTCGGCGATCACCTGGGATATTACAGCTTGGAACACCCGTTTCCGGTGATGAAGGTCGATCAGGTTTGGCATCGCAAGGGGGCGATCTGGCCGTTGACGGTCGTCGGTCGCCCGCCGCAGGAAGACACGACGTTCGGCCAGTTGATCCACGAGTTGACCGACCCGATCATTCCCACCGTGATTCCCGGAGTCAAAGCGGTGCATGCGGTCGATGCCGCCGGCGTGCACCCCTTGCTGCTGGCGATCGGCAGCGAACGCTACATGCCGTACCTGAAGGAATCCGCGCCGCAAGAGTTGCTCACCCAGGCCAATGCGATCCTGGGCAACGGCCAGCTTTCACTCGCCAAGTACCTGATGATTGCCGACGACCGATCCGATGCGCTGGACATTCATGAGATCGAAGCGTTCCTCGGATTCATTCTGCAACGCGTGGATTGGAAACGAGATCTTCATTTTCATACCCAGACGACCATCGACACCTTGGACTACTCCGGCACCGGATTCAACAAGGGATCCAAAGTGGTGATCGCGGCGGCCGGTCCGCCCCGCCGCACGCTGCCGCATGAGTTGCCCGCCGAGTTGCGGTTGCCTGAGGGATTCCAGGATCCCCGCGTTGTGATGCCGGGCGTGTTGGCGATCGAGAGCAAGTCCTTTGACGGCACGACGGGACGCTCCGACATGCTGCGATTTTGCCAGCACTATCAACCCGATGATCCCATCAACGCGTTTCCGCTGATCACCATCGTCGACGACAGCGACTTTGCGGCGCGGTCGCTGAGCAACTGGTTGTGGACCACGTTCACGCGCAGCAATCCGGCGACGGATCTTTCCGGCATCGGAGCGGAGACGATCGCCAAACATTTTGGATGCCGCGGCAGTGTCGTCATCGACGCCCGTTTCAAACCCTGGCAGGCGCCGCCGGTGATCGAAGACCCCGAGACCGTCGCCAAGGTCGATGCCCGCGCCGCCCGCGGCGGTGCCCTGGCCAAGTACCTTTAGCAACGGGCGGAAAGTGGTGGGACAGGCTGGAAGCCTATCCCACTTTTGAGATCCGAAACCCATTTGTCGTCCGATCCCTCGACGTTTCGAATTCCCCGCTCGCACCACCGAAAGACCGCGCCGATGAGCTTCTTGAAAACCGTGTTCGATTGTGACGCCCCAGTCGCGTTGATCACCGGCAGCGGCGCCCCGCGTGTGGGGCGTGAAATCGCGACCGAACTGGCCCGCAACGGTTGCCGAATCGCCTTGCATGCCAACACCAGCGTGGACGCAGCGGGCCAGGCTGCTGACGAACTGACGCGGCGCTACCAATGCGGTGCGATCGTGACCCAAGGGTCGCTGGAGGATGACGGGGTGCCGCAGCGACTGGTCGACGAAACGGTCACCGCGTTCGGCCGCTTGGATATTCTGGTCAACAGCGCCGCGATCTGGTCACCGACACCGATCGGGCAGGTCACGGTGGCGGAGATGCGTCGTTATTTCGAGATCAACACCGTCGCTGCGTTCCTGTGCGCCCGCGCGGCCGCGGACGTGATGAGCGATCAAACGACCGGTGGTTCGATCGTCAATCTTGGCGACTGGGCGACCGTTCGACCCTATCTCGATCACGCCGCGTATTTCCCCAGCAAGGGAGCGATCGATGTGATGACCCGCTCCCTGGCCGTCGAATTTGCCAGTCGCAATGCTGCGATTCGGGTCAATTGCGTCAAACCCGGGCCGGTGCTGTTGGCCGATGAAGTGCCCGATCAACAACGGCTGAAGCTTTGTGCCAGCACGTTGACCGGTGGGATCGGAACCGCGGGGCACGTCGCCCACGCCGTGCGTTTCTTGTGTGAAAACACGTTCGTCAACGGTGTCTGCTTGCCCGTCGATGGCGGCCGATCGATCTATTCGCCCGACGGATTGCAGGTTGGTGAGAACACGGGATAAAAAAACACCCGCCCGGAGGTGGTTCCGGACAGGTGTATCGCTGGCAAGACAATTCGGTTTCGCTGCCGTGCGTTCTTGGAGAGTTTCCTTCGTCTATTTCCCCAAGAAGGTGCGTTTGAACCAGGCATTTTTTTTCCGGTCAAACGCTTTGAGTTTATCGATCACTCCGGGTTTGGTTTCCTCCCGTTCGTGGTTCCGGGGTGGCTTTTTGATCGGTTCGGTCGTCGCCGGTTCTGACGGCGCCGGTTTCGCTATGTTCTGAAAGGTCGCCGATCGGATCGGCGGAACAAGTGTGACCGGTGGCTGAGTAGGATCCAAGACCGGGGCCGCTACGGAGCTGCTGACAAGGATCGAGTGTCCGACGTCCAGCGGTGCGGCGGTCGCAACACCCGAAACGCCGAGCAGCATGATCGCGGCGATGGCTATCTGTTTCATGGAGTAGAAACTCCTTTAGTCATGAGAAGGTTTCCGAGACACTGAAACATTCCCGCCAGTTAGCCGAACGCAATCAGAAAGCTCCTTTGATGTTCGGCAATCCGCCCTGATCACCCCATGCGAGGACGCGTTATGGTGAATCGAGGCGACTTTGCAGGTTATTTAAACTGGCCAGCCTGTTTGATCAGCTTGGTCAACAATCGATCAAACGAGGCCGCGAAGGCTTTCTTGTCTTTGGCGTTGTACGGCGCCGCGCCACCGGTCGCCGCTCCCGTTCCACGCAGTTCATCGAGAAAATCTCGCATCGACAGTCGAGCGGCGATGTTGGAATCGTTGTACTCTTCGCCCCGCGGATCGATCACCGCCACTTTCTTGTCGACCAATTGAGCCGCCAACGGGATGTCGGCCGTGATCGCCAAGTCGCCGGGTTGGCTGTGGACAACGATGTACTGGTCGGCGACGTTAGCACCCTGGCGCACGATCACCGACCGCACCGTGACGGCCGACCTGGGGATCGGCTGGGCCGAATTGGCGACCAACACCGTTTCGATCGCCAAACGATCGGCGGCGCGGAAGACAACCTCTTTGACGTCCCGCGGTGCCGCATCGGCATCAATCCAGATCTTCATTCCACACGCTCCGACTGTCCGACTGTGATGCCCACTGACTCATTTCACATCTACCTGTACGGTCCGCATCCACACGCTGATCGGGTGCCGTCACCCGGCACGACGCCGATCCCCACCAGTTTCGAAGCGGCGGGTGAACGCTTGCATCAATCGCTGCCGTCGATCCTGTTCGAACCCGACGGATCATTCGCCTGGGCGAGCGAGGATCATCAGGTCGTCGGCATGATCTATGACGCCGAAATGGAGATCCAATATGTAGAAATACGCGGTCATTGCGATGCCTCCCGGCTGCGAAAGTTGGTCGAAATTCTGGCCGGAACGACTCAAATCGACCAATTCGCGGTGATGGTGCTGCCAAAGAGACAGTGGAAAAATTTTCAAAGCTTTGCAATCTCGCTCGCTGCCAGCGACCCCAACGGCGCTTCTGATTCCAGCGTTTGACGGTCCCCTCCGTTTTTCCGAGTCGATAATCGCGGCAGTTTGGAGTTTTTTCGCGAACTTCCCATCAAAATTGCGACTCCAGACGTTTGATTGGCACGCTTGATGCAATACCACTTTTTCGTCAGATCGCGTTGATCTGGCAAAATCGGTCTAAAGCAATCAACCTCACCTGATTGCCCAGGCCTAGGAATTAAACCGCTGATGCGAGTCAACGCGTCGGCCCTGTTTTTCGCGAGGGATTGAACATGATGACTGCTGTTTGCAATAAAGAAGTCTTGGAATCGACATCGTGCGCTCAAAATGAGACAGCTGGCCAAGAGATCAACCTGTCGGACGCTGAAATCCTGCGTCGGGTGCGCGACATTCGGGCGACCTGGTCGCTTTCTGAGCGTGCCGCACGCCGCGAAGAAGCAGACCGCCGGTTCGAAAATTTGATCGAAACGATTTTCGCCGAGGCGGCTTGATCGGGACGATGATTCAATCCTCCGAACCCATCCGGTCCGGTCGGGTTCGGATTGATGGTACGCGACCCCTACTCCAACGTGTCGCCGCCATCGGCTTGATCATGAATCGATTGTCCGACCAGAACGCCATGATAACGACAGGCTTCTAGGAAGGACTCCAGTAAGACGAGTGCGGCGACGGCATCCAGTTGTTTCTTCTTCTTTTGACGACTGAGCCGTCCTCCAGAAAGCCGTTCTTTCGCCGCCGCGGTGCTGAATCGTTCGTCGAACAGACGCACTGGCACTCCCGTTTCATCGCTCAACCAACGGGCGAACTCGCGGCACTCTTTGCTTTTCTGACTCTCCCCGCCGTCGCAGTGGATGGGAAGTCCGACGACAAATCCGGCCAGACGCTCCTGTTCGGCAAGCCGACGAAAGTACTCGGCGTCCTTGGTCTCTCCCCGAACCTGGTAAACCTCCACCGGGCTGGCCAGAATGCGGTCCGGATCACAAACGGCAATCCCGATTCGGACCGTTCCATAGTCGACGCCGGCTAATCGGCCCGTCGGTGGAAACGGAGGATCGGTCGCAGCGGGGTCTTGGCCGTGATCAGCAGTCATCGGGAACGTGGGAAGGCACGTTGCGGTTGAGAGGGAGCGAATGCATTTCCGCGAGCGGTCGCATTCAAACCACGTTTTGGGCAGACCGCGTGGCCAAGTGATTCTTGACGGCTTGGACGGGCAGCGGGATCCCTCGGATCACCCCGTCGATGACCAGTTTTTCACCGACGACACCTTGGAAATCGGCCACGATCATTCGACCGCGACGAGCTTTGCTCAATCGGATCATCAAGATCAAACGATCACCGGGCACCACGACGTCCCGGAACCTGGCGTTATCGACTCCGCCGAAGCCGACCATTTCGGCGCCTAGCAGATCATGTTTCTGGGCGAAAAAACTCGACAGCTGTGCCACCGCTTCCAATTGGATCACGCCGGGCATCACGGGCATTCCGGGCATGTGCCCGCGGACCCAAAACTCGTCGTGTCGGACGTCTTTGTAACCGGCGCAGGTGAGCGTCTCGACATCCTCGTACAGGATACCGGTCAGATGCTCCATTTCATGCCGCTGCGGATTGTAGCCGCGGATCGCGTCGAGATCGGCGACCAGCTCGCTTCCACTGAGCAGGGAGAGATCAACAATAAAATCGTTTTTTGGCACAGCAACCGCCTCTGAGTTTCAGAGCCCCGAGCTATCTCAGGTCTTGATCTTCTTGCGTTTTGCTTTGCGTGCCTTGGCGCTGGCAGGACGTCGGCCGTGATTGGCCTTCTTTAGTTTGTGGTGCGGCTTTGCCATCGTGTCTATGGTTTGGAGAAAAAGGAAACGGGCGGATGCAGTCCTTGAATCCCGGAAAATAGCAGAATACTCGCTTTCGCGGTAGTCTCACCCTCGATCTGGGCCGGAGCTGCAAATTTAACACTTCCATCGGCATCCGGCAGGGTCTGCTCGCTGCCTTGGTGTGCAAAGTGACAAGATTTCATCATCCAATGATTCGATCTTGAAGATGAAATGTCCAGCGTCAGCGGTACAACCGGCTCGTCCGCGCGGAGGTCGCTGACGGGATTGCGGCGCCGTAGCTCAGCTCGTCCTGTGGCTGAGACACCGAATAACGCCCGCTGTTGAGGACCGATGGGGGGCCCAGCGGACGGGGTGTCGTTTCAGCCGAAGCCGGATTTGCAGCCCGAGCCGCCGGTTGTGGTGCCCCGGCATCGGCAATCTGGCCGAGCGCCGTCTGTTCGCGTCGCCGCTGGTACCAACTGGTCGACGCAGCTGCTGTTGGCTGAGATGCCAAGGACGGAGATGCCCCGGCCGGTCCCGTCAACGCCATGCGGCCGCCGGCTGCCAATTGGTTCGGCGACGGGCTGGTGGGTGATGGGGGGCCAGTAGATGATTGGGGCTCGTTGAGCGACCGCGGGGTGCGAGACGAAGCGAGCGAAGCAGAGGCCTTGCCGCGGGCTGACACGAAGGATTCGACCGGTCCGCTGCCCTGGGCCACCCAGGCCAGCCACTGGTCTTGCAGCTGTTTCAGCGAATCGTAGCCGTAGTGAGCCTGCACGTTGTCAGTCCACGACGAACTCTCCATGTAGCCTTCTAAAAAGGCGATGAACTGACGCGGCCCGGATTGTTCGATCAAAAACCGGCAAACCGAATAGCCTTGTGCGTACATCGGCAGCATGTCGCTGGGATACTCGGTCAAGCGAAACAGCTTGTTCATCGCAATACCGCGGCGGTTGCTCAAGTACTCCCGCAACTTCATTTCGTGTTTGTTGCGTTCGGCCGAATGCTCCACCGTGGTGCAGATTCCCTCGTCGGCCCAGCGCGGCAACGGACGGCCGAAGTGCGTCGCCATCACCGTGTGCGTGACTTCGTGCGGCAGAACACTATCAAGTATGCGTTCCCGTGATCCGATCACCTGCATTTGAAAGTTGCCGACCGGCGACCGGTTGTACGTCGTGGCTCCTTGGGCGGCCAAGTGCGGTCCGGAAACCACTTCGATCGGACAGGGGGTCGTCCAGGGCCGCAACGGCTCACCGAGCCAATAGACCGCCAACTCGTGACGAAATTTCTCCGCATGCTGCGCGACCGCTTCGGCCAGTTCTTGCGTGTCTGCGTGGACCAGAAAATTCTGTGTCCGTGCGTTCTGGGCGATCGTCTGCTGACTCGAGACGATCACAACCGCCGCGACCACTAGCGACCGCAACACACTCCATCGTCGAACGGCTTCCATGCCGTGGCACTCCGCTTGCGAGATTCCGGGACCTCATGCTTTCAAAACCGCATCCATTGCGGTGTTTGCATGGGACGTCAGGCCAGTCTAGGGATCAACGCGAACGGCTGAAAGAGAAGTTTTTACGCTCCGACCTTGGCCTTGGTCCGCGCTTCGCGAAGTCCCCGGCTGAGGATGTCACGCAGCATCGGCGAGCAATCTTCGTACTTGGTTTGGTCCGGAGCACCGTTGCTGAACTGATAGATCGCATCACGCGGTTTGACACCGAGTGCGATCAACGAACTGCTGACGGTCCCGTAATCCTGGTTGCGAATCACCATGCTCGGTCGACCCGGTCCGACCGGTGCGCGGGCGAACACGCGACTGGCCACCGCCAAGAACTTGACTGGCGAATCCAATGTCTGCAGCGTCAGGAGGCGTCGCGCCATCCGAACCCGCTCGTCATCAGGGTCGTTCAGGTTGTGTGCACCGATGATGTTCAGCCCGGGTTCCATTTCGACGACCTGCTGATGCTGGTCGGAATGAATCGCGTAGCCAGCTTTTGCATCGGCGATGATCAGGTTACAACCTTCGTATTGCGTCTCACCGAGTTCGGCGAGCGCTTTGTCGAGTGCCCGAGCTGAGCTCGTGCATCGAAGCAGGTCCATCGCAAGTGATCCGCGCGAGCGTTGCCCGAACAGCGGCATCGCCGTCGCCCGGTTGCAGACTCCGACGAATAACCCATTTTGATTGACACCGAGCCAGGTCCCACCAGCTTTCTGATCCACGCCGCATAAAACGCGAGGTTTTCCCGACTGTATTGACGGCGTCAAACTCGGCCGGTCAAAGTACTCTTCGCGATTCGCTGCGACCAGGATAGGACTCTCTGGGACCAATTGATACTGAACGGCCAATAAGCACATCTCGAAGCTTTCTTTTCAAAGATCAGTTGGATTTGGATCACGGGTGCGAGGCCGACGGATACCTCTGGGCTCACGTCGAAATCCACGTCCGCCAATCTATCCACGTCGCCGACGAATCTGCACCCCCTGATGGGGTATTAAAGGCGAAAAACTGCCGTAAATTCCGCTCGCGGGCCGCAGAGTCACCCCGCTGGACGAGGTTTTTGGGTCGTGGCCTAGTCAAAATGCCCATTTTCGGCTAGCTGGCAACCAAAAACGGACGCTCCGGCAGCACTAGTCCTTGCGGTGCTTCTTTTTCTTTTTCTTCTTGCCCGCGGCAGACTTTCCGCCGAAGGAGCCGGATTTTCCGGCGAAGAATCCGTCCGGTTTGCTGCGACTCTTGCCGCCCGGTTTGCCGCCTCTTCGAAAACCACCCGAGCGGCTCGGTGAATCCCCTTGGGCCGGTCCCCGGTCGGGGCGAATCCGCAACTGTTTGCCCGACACCCAGGCCCGTTGCAGCGTTTGGTAGACGTCTTTGGGCATCCCTTCGGGCAGATCGATGGTGCTGAAGTGCGGATAGATTTTGATCGGTCCGATCATCCGGCTTTCGATGCCGGCCTCATTGGCGACCGCACCGACGATGTTTCTCGGTGCCACCCCGTCATTTCGTCCGACTTCGATCCGATAGCGCATCATGCCCGGTTCGGGTGGACCGAGGACGCGGCCGCGTTTGCCGAATTCTCCGCCCCCGGCACGCTCGTCACCGCCACGTTGACTGTCGCCGCGGTCTTGGTATTCATCTCGGGCACGTTTGGGACGGTCCTTCAACAGGAACGGTCGCCCGTGTTGTGCGATCTCCGCCAGGGCCGCGGCAATCGCCTCGATCGACTTGCCAGACTCCTCGGCGTATTGTCCGATCAGGTCCTTGAACAACGTCAGATCCTTGTCGGCAATCACCTGCGTGATCGAGGCTTTGAAGCGTTCGATCCGCGTGGCGTTGATCGCGTCGGCCGACGGGACATCGACCAGTTCGATCGACTTTTTGGTGGCCCGCTCGATCAGCTTCAGTTTGCGTCGCTGGGCGGGGGTCAAAAAGATGATCGCCTCGCCACTGCGGCCGGCTCGCCCGGTGCGTCCGATGCGGTGAATGTAAGATTCGGCATCGTGGGGCAGGTCGAAATTAAAGACGTGGCTGACGCGTGTGACATCCAGTCCACGGGCCGCAACATCGGTCGCGACCAACACATTCAACCGCCCGTCTTTCAACTGCTCGATCGTTCGTTCACGCACCGATTGCGGCATGTCACCATTGAGAGCGGTGGCGGCGAAACCGATGCGGATCAGCTGTTCGGCCAATCGCACGGTGGTGTCCTTGGTCTTGGTGAACACGATCACCCCGTCGGTCGCTTCGGCTTCCAAGAACCGCGCGAGCGCGTTGACTTTTTCTTTGGGGGGGACAATCACCGCACGCTGCCGAATCGATTCGGCCGTGACCTGTTTCTTTTCGATCGTCACCAACGCGGGATCGACCAGGTATTTGTCCGCGATCGAACGGATCGGACCGGGCATCGTCGCTGAGAACAACGTGACCTGACGTTTCTCGGGCGTCTGGTCGAGCACGAACTCGACATCCTCCAAGAAACCCATGTTCAACATCTCATCGGCCTCGTCCAACACCAGACACCGCAGCTCGCTCAGATCCAGCGTGCCGCGTTTGATGTGGTCGATCACGCGTCCGGGCGTCCCGACGACGACATCGACGCCACGACGCAGTGCGCGAAATTGGTGCTCGTAGTCCTGGCCGCCGTAAATCGCCAGGACGCTGAATCCCTTCAAATTCTCGGCGTATTTCTCAAACGACTCGGCGACTTGAATCGCCAATTCACGCGTCGGCGCCAACACCAACGTCTGGACTGTGCGCTGTTTGGAATCGATCGTGGAAAGAATCGGCAGCGCAAACGCCGCCGTTTTGCCCGATCCGGTCTGCGACTGGGCCAGCACGTCTCGGCCGGCCAGCATGTAGGGAATCACCTGTTGCTGCACCGACGTCGGCTCGGAATAACCCGACTCGACGACCGCCTCGAACACCTGGCGACGCAGTTCCAACGCGGCGAATCCGGTCGGCGCTTCCTCGTCTTCTTCGCGATCGTCGGTTTCGTTGTCAGCGACAGATTGCTCGACCGCCTCCTTCACCTCCGGCGGAACCGCATCGACGTCGGATTCCGCATCGACGTCGGATTCCGCATCGACGTCGGATTCCGCATTCGGCTGGTTGGTTTCAGCGTCGGTTTCAGCGTTGGCTTCGATTGCGGGCTGTTCACTTGGCTGGTGAGTCGATTCGGCAGAGGGCTGGACCGACGCTGGGGGTGGCGTGTCATCCTCGGCGGCATCGGCAGCAACAATCGGGGCTTCATCAATCAATGCAGGCTCATTTTCGACCGTTACCTGATGGTCTTCTATCGACAGATTCAATTCGTTCTCGGATCCCATGATCACTTCTAGGCGGCAAACATTCGTGCTATTTCGTTCCCAGGAGACTATCCCAAGCCCCCGGAAAACGGCAGAGCGTAAATCGTGAATTGGCGACAATCACCGCTGACGGCCCTTTACGTGATAGATCGCACCACTAATCGCGGTTATCGATCGGCACCTTCCGGTTGTGCTTCTGCTAAATTCAGTCGTCATTCTCGACCAACGGGGGATTCGCTTGCTGCCGCAGCATCTCACCGGAAGCAAATCGGAGGCGTATCGCATGGCCAATGATGTGGATGAAAGTGAACCGACCGATGTCGGACCGATGCGTGCGATCGATGTGGCCGGGTTCCTGGTCGGGCGGCGGCGTTCCATCGAACGCGTGATCGCTTCCAAAGCGTCACTCGCTCTGGGTGCCGCGTTGGTCGGCACCGCGGCGCTGGCCCGGGAGTATGACGCGGTCAGCTTCGTCCACCAGCCGCAGGATCTGTTGGCCCCCCTCGCCGCATCGATCTTTGTTTCAGCCATCGTGTTTGCGGTCGTGCGGTGCTTTCACGCGTTCACGGCAATCCGCAACCCCAGCACCGTCGCGGGCGACTACCGTGTCTTCTTGTCAGGCTATTGGATGACGGCACCGCTGGCGTGGTTGTACGCGATTCCGATCGAAACGATGACCGATGAGATTTCCGCGTTGCGTTTTAATCTGACGATGCTGTCGGTCGTTTCGATCTGGCGTGTGCTGTTGTTCGCGCGATTCGTCTCGGTCCGATACCGGGTCTCATGGCTGGCCGCGTTGTCGTGGGTGCTGGCTCCCTGCATGGCCATCGCCGTGGTCGCGCTGTTTCAACAGATCATGTCCATGGTCTCGATCATGGGTGGGTTGCGACTGACCGAGACTCAGCAGATCTTGTTGGATTACCGCTCCAACGTGTTTGGTGTGGCGTTCTACGGTTTCATCCCCGCGCTGCTGTTGGGCATCGGTTTGGCGTTCGCGGCGCGAAAGCATTCCGACTCGATCGCGATCCATCGTTTCCGATCAAGCGTTCTACAACGCTCGACCTGGGCGATCCCGCTGTTGGCGTTTCTGGGCCTCACCGTCGCCGCGGCGTTCTTTCAACCGGCTCGCTATCGTGCCGCCCGAGTCGATCGAATGTTGAACGACGGACAAATCGATGAAGCGATCACGTTCATGCAGCAACAGGGCGAACATCGCTTTCCCGACGTCTGGGATCCGCCTCCACATTTTCCCACCCGTCGCAAGCCGAGTCCGCCGATCTCTGACCTGCTCTCGGCGATCGGGCGCAATCACCCCGATCGATGGATCAGTGATCGGCTGTTGGTCCAAGCCGACGAACAGTTGATGAGGCAATTCGGATGGACGCAAGGTGTCGGCGACGAAACCTACCTCCGATCGACGCTCTACATCACCGACAGCAAGGCGCTCGTTGAGATGCAAGCACACTTTGAAAAACTCGTCGACATTCCGGCAAGCGGTGAAGAACAGCAGCGCCGCGCCCGACTGCTGCAAATCGTCAACGAGGCGATCCCCAAAGCCGAAGCGTTCGAAAACGACCTGCCCGTGTCCGAGGTCACCGAACCGGAGCCGGAAACGGATTCGCAACGAGCGGAAGCGGAGTGAGAGAGGTTTCCAGCCTGTCGACGCGGTCGTTACGCTCGCCAGAGCGTGGCCGCGGCTGGGGAGCCACCTTCTGACGAAGGTAGCTAAGTTTGATTGGCGATTCATGATAACTGTTGTCCCGAGCCGCGCTGTCCAGCTACGGCGTCGGGATCTCCATCCAAATCGGTTTGTCTGCCGGCAGCGGAACCGTCACGCGCACATTCGTGACCACCGGGCCGCCGGGGATGTCGAGATCCGTTCCGGGATACACTGTCCCGCTGCGAATCTCTGTGGTCACTGGGCGGGGCGACGAATCGGTCTGCGCCGCCGGCTCCGCATGCGGAACCAGCCAGACCTGACGAATCGGCAGACCCTGGTAACGCCACGTGTCGGGCACAGCCGCCGGATAGGCAAGCGTCCAAAAGTTGGCGACATCAGACGTCAGTGCCAAGCGGCGGTGGGCCTCGCCGTCGGGCGAGTACTCAGCGAGGGGCAGTCGTGCATCGGGAATCGTTTGCCAGTTTGTCGTCAGTGCGTCCTCGGGATAGAGCGATTGCAACGGGGCCGGTTGAGGCGTTTCGCGTCGTCTCGCATGCGGACCATCATCGTCGGTGTCTGCCAACAACTCCGCGTTTCGCCATTGAAAGCGTGCATCAAACGTCGTCACAAACTGAGCCGCCTGCAGTGGAAGACTTTCTTCGGCCAGATGCGGACGCAAGCCGACTCGGTTTGGAAAGCGTGCATCAAAAATCACTTCCACGACCAACCTAGCGCCTGATGGAAAGGCCGGATAATGAAAGAACAGACGCATCGTGTTGCCATCATCGGAGATCCGGCCTTGCGTTCGACTTGATAGCGTATAGGCCGCCTGGTTAGGGTTCTGCAGTGAGTCCGTCACCATCAGCTTCGGTCTGCCTGTTGTTGCTGCCGCGCTATCAAAGGCGACTTCTGGTTGTTCAACCGGGGAGGAATCCGCTGGCACCGGACGGACGGAAATCGCGTTCAAGACTTGTAGCCAGCGGACATTTCGGTCGTCCAAGATGGCTCGGTAAGACGGTTGGTATTCCAACAAGCCGTTCCAGCCGGTCGTATTGTCCAACAACCGCATTCCCTGGCGATGACCCCAAGACGACACGTTCCGCCCGTCCTTTGGTGCAACGAACCGCTTGGGCGGTCCGGATTGATACCCTTTCGGCACGATGGACAGCATGTTGCCTTTGGCATCGTATTCCGGCGGCAGAGAATGCAACTTGAATTTGCCAGCGGGATGCATTTCCGAGTAACGCATCTGTCGTAGCACGAGTGGCTCGTCCAGGTCAAATGCCTCCGCCGTCGGAGCACCTTTGCCGTTGCTACTGCTGCCGGACGTGTTGATCCAGTCTGGTGGATGCGTTTTGACGATCGCTTCGGTGTCGTCGACGAACACCTGCGTGACATATTCCTGATCGGCGTTTTGGGTGTATTTCAAATGAATGGTGTGGACGCCCGTCGGCAACTCATAGGACTGAAACGCTTCAGGATCGCCCATCGCGTGGATGCCTTCGGTTGCCAGACGCAGTTCCATTTCCGCATCCGCGGGCAGTGAGTACTTCCAACCGTGAATGTTGTGCCAAATGCCGGGCAGGCTTCGGAGGCACAACTTTTGATCATCAATGATGGACAGATTAGTCGTCAACGCGCGCATTTGATCGACGCTGTTCTGCAACACCGGTATCTCACGCACGGCAAAGTAGGTCGGCAGCCAAGCGGCGACCATCAAAGTGAGCAACATCAAATCCAGCAGACTGAACCGAAACCTTCGTCGTCGCGGCAACAGTGCGTTGGAATTCGTCGCTGGAGGCGGATCATTGGTCATCGCTCAACCTCCGGCATTCGGTCGGTCTTGCCTTGCGCCCATTGCTCAAACGCGTCGCGCTGTTTGGATTCCACCATGTAGGTGACGATCCCCGGGTAAAGCGTCGTCTCGCCCTCTTGTGGCTCAATCGGCTGCCGGCTTCGCAACCGAAGCAAACAAATCGGTTCGTCCACCGAGAACGACTTGGACGGCGTCTGGGCCGTCACTGCCGTCTCAATGACCAGTTGATCCAACGAATCCAGTGGCACCTCTTCCGACAAGGTCGATGAAGTGGAGGACCCGCCACGCATTTGACTGAAGGTCCAGCGTGATTCCTGCTTGATGAGTGCGATCGTCAACACCGTTTCGACAGGATCTTGTTCCTTTCCACCCCAACTGCTGTCGCGTCCGCCAGCGCTCTGCGGTGAGTCTGCCGAGACGGCGCGTCGACCGGTCACAAAACTCGGACCATATCCGGCCGGCAAATAAATCCGGTACTTCCACACGTATGCGGCCTCCACGCCGGGAGGAATCGCGTCCGGTCCGACCGGGACGTGACTGATGTGCACACGCTTGGGATCGGTCACTTCCAATAACCCGACTTCCTCGGCCAACTGCGCCCGCTGTCGACGCAGATCAAACAGTCGTAGGTTGAAGTAAATCGAGCTGGCGATCCCAATCGCTGCGCCCAGCACAATCAACCAGGTGACCGGACGACGCGTTCGCGAACTGGGTGGCGACGCAGTGACTTCCATTATTCTGTCTTCCCTCTCTCCATTCCCACCGACTGCACAGGGCCGGGAGGCTGGGTGGAAAGGGAGGGAAATTTTGGAGGTAGAAAAATTGGATTCATCGGATGGATGGTGCGTTCCACAATTTTCTTACCTCCAAAATTTTCTTACCTGTTTTCAAATCATGCCTATGCGTCTAACCGACAAATGCGCCGATTCACGCCCCGAGTTCGCGAAGCATGGTCAAGGGAAATAGACCTGAGGAATGACCGTCGCTGAAGGCGATGTTGTAAGCGTAGGAACCGACCGGACGCATCGAGGTGATCGTCAACGGACGAGCTTCTTCGGCCTTCAGGACCGGTAGCGTGAGTGACTTCGATGGTCCTTCGTCGGCTGACTGATCGGCGCGCTTTTTCTCCCGGCACGTCGCGCACGGACAAGCTTTCCGGAGCTGGCTGGCGGTCAATCGAAATACTCTGCCGTCGCTCCAGGTGATCACGATCGCGGTTTCGCCATCGCGGGCGATTGATTCGGGAAGAATATCCAAAGTCACTGGTTCCCAGTCTGAGTGCCCGACGTGGTGCTCTTTTCCGGACGCCACCATGCGTCCAGTTTTGTTCGCAGGTCGTCGAGCGTTGTTTGAAATGTCGGATCGGCTGCCAAATTGTTCTGTTCGTTCGGATCGTCGGCAAGATGGTACAGCTGGGGCGAGTTGCCGAAATTGCCCCAAGCCTTCCCCTTGCGTGTGTGCGGAAGGATCAATTTGTAATCTCCGTCACGGATCCAACGGTACGCGATGTCTGCCGACGGATTGCCCAACACGCTGGCGTCGCCGGGATAGATTTCGCCAAACACCGGCTGCGACTTCATCGAAGCCGTCTGGCCGGTCGCCAACGGCCAAAGACTACGGCCGCTCATCGCTTCGGGGATCTCAACCGAACAGGCCTGCAAGATCGTCGGCACGATGTCGACACTGCTGCACAGCAAGTCATGGGTTGCCGGTCGAGTCTGTTCGGACAGGTGCAGCAGGATCGGAGTGCGCAATCCGTCTTCAAAGGGCGACCGCTTGCTGCGATGCGTGTAGTTGTAACCCAACCCGTCCCGCATCGGCTGTTTCGGATCCGGTCGAAAACCGTTGTCGATGATAAACACGAACAACGTCTTTCGAGCTGACGATTGTGTCTGGACTTTCTCCATCAGCTCACCCACCGTCTGATCCAACTGGCTGCACGCGGCGTAGTAGGCGCGTTCATGATCGGGGATCGATGCGTCGTAACGATCGAAGAACCGTTTCGGACTGTCGTGCGGCAGATGCGGCAGGAAGGGGGCGTACCAGAGAAAGAACGGGTCGCGGCCGACATCGTCAAGAAACGCATCGATGGGCTGCATCGTTTCGCGACCGATGGCCAAACCGGCATCGCCGTTTCCGTGTGCCACCCATTGCCCGTTGGCCAGTTGTTTGTTGCCATGCCGCGCTCCCGCAACGGGTTTGGAAGTCGTCATCCCCTCGGTAAAGCCGGCGTTCTTCCAATGGCCTTCCCAGTACTTTCCGGTCTGCAAACATCGATACCCAGTCGCGGCAAGCAGCCTGGGCAGCGTGTCGACGTTTCGGACCATCACCGCGGCAGCGTCCCTGGCCGCTTCGTACTGATCGCGGTCGTACGTTTTGGTCAGCTTCGAAAAACCCGGCGGCGGATGGTTGAAATGAATCCCATGCTCGTGCGGGTACAAACCGGTCAGCAACGTGACCAACGAAGGCCGACAGACACTTGAGGGGACGTAGCCGTTGATGAACCGTGCCGATCGCGCCGCCAACGCATCCAAGTGCGGCGTTTGGACGACGGCGTTCCCCATGAAGCCGAAATCGGAAAACGCCTGGTCATCGGAAATGATCATCACGACGTTAGGACGATCGTCGCCGCGGGCGACGACGCCGAAGTTCATGATCAGAACCAGGATCCAGCTGACACGTCTGACCGAGGACATCAGAGGTCAACCGGCTGTCGTGCCTTTTCCAGCAATTCGATCCAGGGACCGATGTAGTGACCGTTGTCGTGAAAGGTTCGCCCGCTGACCAGGTTGCCGTCGATCACACAGGGTTCATCGACAAACGTCCCGCCACAGACCTCCAGATCGAACTTGCATTTGCCCACCGTAGCCATGCGGCGACCGCGGACACAATCGGCGTACGCGGGGATCTCCACGCCGTGGCAAACACTGGCGATCGGTTTGTGTGCTCAAAGAAGTGCTTGGTCACCCGCACCAGGTCTTTGTCGTAACGAATGTACTCCGGTGCGCGTCCGCCGCTGAACAGGATCCCCAGGTAATCATCGGGGTCGATTTCTGAGAACGCCACATCGGCTTGCAACGTGTAGCCTTCCCATTCCTTGGTGATCGTCCAACCGGGTTTGATCTCGTGCATCACCATCT
Organism: Phycisphaera sp. RhM; assembly: GCA_033042175.1. Taxonomy (GTDB): domain Bacteria; phylum Planctomycetota; class Planctomycetia; order Pirellulales; family Pirellulaceae; genus Stieleria. The sequence goes on along the minus strand of WCIL01000032.1, from coordinate 65,321 downwards.
GATAGAGCCGTTTTTCCGGTGCGGCGACGACCGGCTGGAAACCGGCTTCGATCAGTCGGTAGTACGGATACATCGTATCGAGCGTTTCGGTCGCGTCGCCGATGATGATCAAGACTTTGGGTTGGCTCATGGTGGGATCGGTGGGGAGGAGGAGGGGTCGGGGACGAAATCGAGATCGTTCATCAAGATCGTTCCAGGGAGATTCTATCAACAGATGCCGAGCCCTGTAGGCTTGCGCATCAGGCGAAGCGATCTGTCCGTCAGCCGCGCTGCAGTCACCCTCCCTCGGGGCATTGGTATCTACACAAGTCGCTTTTTGCCCAAAGGGCATGCATATCCATAGCCTGGGGCAAGCAAACCGAGCATTTGCGAGGGTTGCGCCGCCCCAGGAACACCATCGCAATGAGGTTCAATTTGGCCAACGGCCATGCACAACCTTCGCGGTTGACGAGGCAATTGTGCATGGCCGTTGGCCAATCCCCCTCGTTCTCGTTTGCGGACCTTGGGCGATGCCCAAGGCTATGGATGTAAACGGCCGTTGGCCCAAGCCATCCACTCAGAACAGATCTGAGATGCAAAAGATGTGTAGATACCAATGCCTTCAGGGAGGGTGTTCTGGCGCTGTTAGGATCAGTGGGTGCGTGGCCGCGGAAACCTTCCCCTCACTGCGCTCGACCCTCCCGCACACGGGAGGGTTACTTCTTAACTTGATGCGTATGGGGTGGCTTCGACCGAGGGGCCGTCAGGCACAGCCTGACCTACGCGTCTGCGTCGCAACACGATTGATCCGACACCGATTTGACGCTCTGGAAGCCTCTCCCACGGGGATTGCAACCGAATCACAAGATTCGAGCGCTACGAATTGGCAACTTCTTCGCCGGCTTCGACGTCCAATTCGGAGGCGTCGTCGATCATCGGTGCTTCGTCCACCGGCGGACCGAATCCGCCAGCTTCCATCACCTTCTGCTTGATCTCGTCCGCCACGTCGGTGTTCTCGATCAAGAAGTTCCGTGCCTTCTCCTTGCCCTGACCCAGGTACGTTTCACCGTACTTGAACCAGGCACCGCTGCGGTTGATGACCTTGTGGGTCGTTCCCAGATCCAACAAGTCACCTTCGTAGCTGATGCCATTGCTGTGCATCATGTCGAATTCAGCGATACGGAACGGAGGTGCGACCTTGTTCTTGACGATCTTGGCTTTGACCCGCTGGCCGACTTGCTCTTCGCCGTCTTTGAGTGCACCGATGCGACGGACATCGATCCGGCAGGAACTGTAGAACTTCAGCGCCCGTCCGCCGGGCGTCGTCTCGGGGCTGCCGAACATCACGCCGACCTTTTCCCGAATCTGGTTAATGAAGATCACCGCGCACTTGCTCTTGGCGATCGCACCGGTCAGCTTTCGCATCGCTTGACTCATCAAACGAGCTTGCAAACCGACGTGACTGTCACCGATCTCTCCCTCCAGTTCTTTCTTGGGAACCAGGGCCGCGACCGAGTCGATCACAATCGTGTCGACGGCGTTGCTCTTGATCAGCATCTCGCAAATCTGCATCGCTTCTTCGCCACTGCCCGGCTGGCTGACCAACAGCGTGTCCAATTCGACACCTAGTTTCTTCGCCCAACTGGGGTCAAACGCGTGTTCGGCGTCGATGATCGCCGCGATCCCGCCTTGCTTTTGAGCTTCGGCACACACATGCAGCGCCAACGTCGTCTTACCACTGGATTCCGGACCGAAAATTTCGATGATCCGGCCCCGTGGAATCCCCTGCCCGCCGAGGGCCATGTCCAGCGACAAACTTCCCGTCGGAATCCCTTCGATATCTAAACGCGTCGACGCACCCAACGGCATGATCGATCCTTCGCCGAACGATTTTTCGATCTGCTGAAGGGTCGTCGCCAAGCCCGGCTCGCGCTCCAAAACGGCTTTCAAATTCGGATCCACCTTGGGACCCTTTGCAGCTGCTTTCTTCTTTGCCATGTTTAATTCCTTCTGATTCCAGAGTGGAAAAGTCCGACGAGTGGAAAAGCCCACACGCCACTCCGCTCGACCGGACCCCCCGGAGCGGTTCGCGACGCCACCAGAAACTTAACCGCGGGCGCCGCCTGTCACAACCAAACCGACGTGGAAAACCCGTCGGTGACATCCGATTTATCGCCGCCGCAAAGACACCTCTGGTCATTCGCATCGGTCCGCCGAAATCTTTCGCGGATCGATTTAGTGTACGCCCCCGCACAGAACCCCCTGTCCGACCAGTTTGCTAGCAAACGGTGGGCCGGGTGGCAGTGCGGTGGGCCGGGTGGCAGTGCGGTGGGCCGGGTGGCAGTGCGGTGGGCCGGGTGACAGTGCGGTGGTCCGGGTGGCAGTGCGGTGGGATCGACTCGGGGATCGGATCTCGATGCGGACGAGTTCCGCTCTCGGATCTTCGCCCGTATGTTAGTTGGGTAAAGTCACCCGACCCCATGCCCCACTCACGTGCCTCTTAGATTGACCGAAGACGAACTGACTGTCGATTCGATTCTCGGCGCCCAGGGGCGTATCGCGGCCCGGATGCCGAACTACGAGCCCCGTGAGCAGCAGTTGCAGATGGCCAACGCCGTCGCCAAGGCACTTCAAACGGGTCAGCACTTGGTCGCCGAGGCGGGAACGGGCACCGGAAAGAGCTTTGCCTACCTGGTGCCGGCCGTGTTGCACGCGACCGGTGAGCCGATCATCAAGACCTCGGATGAAAAAACGCGCCGCCCCCGCGTCCTGATTTCGACACACACGATCAGTCTGCAAGAGCAACTGATTGCCAAAGACGTCCCGTTGCTCAATAGCGTCATCCCGCGAGAGTTTTCCAGTGTGCTGGTCAAGGGTCGGAGCAACTATCTGTCCAAGCGACGGTTGGAACGCACGCTGGGCAAAATGACTTCGCTGCTGGGGTCGGACATCCAGTACCAACAACTTCGCCACACCCAGAAATGGGCGGCCGATTCGAATGACGGCAGTCTGGCCTCGATGCCCTTTAAACCCGATCGCGAAGTCTGGGACGAAATCGTCAGCGACACCGGCAATTGTCTGCGAAAGAAGTGCAGCCACTTCAAAGACTGTTTCTATTTTCGGGCCCGTCGCCGAGCCACCAATGCGCAGTTGTTGATCGTCAATCACGCGCTGTTCTTCAGTGACCTCGCCCTCCGCAACGAAGGGGTGGCGTTGCTACCCGACTACGACGCCGTGATTTTGGACGAATGCCACACCGCCGAAGCTGTCGCGGGCGAGCACTTGGGGCTGCGGTTGACCAGCGGGCAATTCACGTTCCTGTTTGATCGGCTGTACAACGACCGCAAACAGAAAGGATTATTGGTCGAGAAAGACTTGCGAGGGCTGCAGCAAGAAGTCGACCGGTTGCGGTTTGCCCACAGCACGTTCTTTGCCGACATCCTGGATTGGAAACGGGACCACGCGCCCGGCAACGGTCGCGTCGCCGCGGCCGATGTGGTCAGCAACTCGCTTTCCAAACCGATGAAGGAATTGGCGTTGAAACTTTTGACCCAGGCTCAGGGTCAGAAAGAAGAGTCGGATCGAATGGATTTCGAATCCTCGCACGACCGTCTGATGTTGCTCAGTTCTTCGCTGGATCGCTGGCTGAAACAGGAAGACGAGGACACCGTTTTCTGGGTCGAAGCCACGCCCACTCGGAGCGGCATGGACCGGGTGCAGCTCTCCTCGTCACCGATCGACGTGGGATCGGCACTGCGCGAATGTCTGTTCCAAAGCAAGATGATCCGCAGCGTCGTGATGACCAGTGCGACGATCGCATCGGGCAACGACGACAAGTTCAAATTCTTTCGCTCCCGCGTGGGGCTTACCGGTGGAATGTCGGTCCGCGTCGGCAGCCCCTTTGATTACTCCAAACAATCACAGATCGTCGTCGTCCGTGATCTGCCCGATCCGTCCAAAGAGCGAGACGCGTTTGAGCGTGCGTTGCCGGACCAGATCAAACGGTTCGTGGAACATTCCGGTGGCCGAGCGTTTGTGTTGTTCACCAGTTACGGGTTGCTCAAGCAATGTGCCAGCCGGTTGAGCAGTTGGTTGGCGTCGAAGAATCTTTCGCTGTACACGCAAGGCGGCGATCAAAGCCGCTCGCAGATGGTCGACGCGTTCAAGAAGAGCCCCGGCGTGCTGTTCGGCACGGATAGTTTCTGGCAGGGCGTGGATGTTCCTGGTGATGCGTTGACCAACGTGATCATCACCAAGTTGCCGTTTGCGGTTCCCGACCATCCACTGCTCGAAGCGCGGCTTGATGCGATTCGAAAAAGCGGCGGCAATCCCTTCACGGACTATCAGTTGCCCGAAGCCGCGATCAAATTCCGCCAGGGTGTCGGTCGCTTGATCCGCACCCGATCCGATCGTGGCATGGTGGTCGTGCTCGACCCCCGCGTTTGCACCAAGCGTTACGGCAAGCTGTTCCTCGAATCGTTGCCAGACCAACCGGTGCACTTCGTCTCCAAAGTGCCCCGAAAGCGATAGTGGCGTACGCTTCCAGCTTGCGACCCCCGCGACGCCAGTCGCGCCCAAGCCGCAAGTCAAACTGTGCCTGACCGATCGCTACGCGACCGACTTGACCAGCTTGCTCAGCCGGCTCTTGCTGCGAGCGGCTGCGTTCTTGTGAATCAAGTTCTTCGCAGCGGCTTGATCGAGTCGCTTGGTGGCGATGCGAAACTCCGATTGAGCCGTTTCGCTGTCGCCCGCTGCGACGGCTTCGCGGACGCGGCGAAGTTGCGTGCGCATCCGGCTGCGGAGGGTACGATTGTGTTGGCGTCGCTTGTCGTTTTGACGGAGCCGTTTCTTGGCACTCGCTGTGTTTGGCATTTCGTTACGTAATGGTTGCCGGAAAATGTTCGTAGCAGGGGACGATCGGCCGAGAGTCCAGTTCGTACTTCTTGGCTGACAGTTGGCGCACTCGCCGCCCATGGGCTTGATTTCGCCCAATTTGAGGGCCGCGTAGTATGGCGATGCTTGGTCTTGCTGTCCAGAGTCAACTTGGAACTCTGTTTTGTCGCCCGATCATGGCGGTCCAGGACTACGAAAAACCCGCCCATTACGCTCAATTATCCCCATGAAACCAATTGTTTATCTGATCGGTGCCGGTCCGGGGGACCCCGAACTGCTGACCCTCCGGGGGGCTCGCTGCCTGCGGGGGGCCGACGTCGTGCTCTACGACGGCTTGAGCAACGCCGAAATTCTGGCCCTGGCGCCTGCCGCCGAGCACATTTGCGTGGGAAAGCACGGGCAAACGCGGATTTGGCGGCAAGACGAGATCATCCAGGAAATGCTTCGCCACGCGGCCTTGGGAAAGTCCGTCGCTCGGCTCAAAGGCGGCGATCCGGCCGTGTTTGCCCGCACCTCCGAAGAGGTCGACGCTTTGAATCAGGCCGGGATCCCCTTCGAAATCGTCCCCGGCATCACCGCTGCGCTGGCCGCCGGATCCTACGCCGGCATCCCGATCACCGACCGAAAATTGGCCTCCGCCGTCGCTTTGGTCACCGGTCACGAACAACCGGGAAAGAGCGAATCGGCGCTGGATTGGGACGCCTTGGCTCGATTTCCCGGCACCCTGGTGATCTACATGGGCGTGACGACGGCAAAGGTCTGGACCGACGCGTTGATCAACGCCGGCAAAGACCCCGCGACCCCGACCGCCCTCGTCCGACGCTGCAGTTTGCCCGATCAAACCACGCTCCACTGCCGGCTCGATGAAGTCGCCCAGCGGCTCACCCCGGCCAGCAACTTTCGCCCGCCGGTGATTGCGATCGTCGGTGCCGTCACGACGCTGGCCGATTCGATGCGATGGGTCCAGCATCGGCCGCTGCACGGTCAAACGATTCTGGTCACCCGGCCGGCCGATCAAGCCGACGTGCTGGCCGACGCGATCCGTGACTTGGGCGGCTATCCCCTGATCGCCCCCGCGATCGCCGTCAAACCGATCGACGACTTCACCGCGCTGGACCGATCGATCGAAAACCTCGACGACACCGACCAACTGATCTTTTGCAGTGCCAACGGCGTGGAACATTACTTTCGCCGCCTGCACGAATTGCGATACGACTCCCGCCGGCTGGCCGGCATCTCCGTCGCCGCGATCGGCAAAAAGACTGAGCTGAAATTGTTGGAACAGGGCATCCGCACCGATATCCTACCGGAAGACTATCGCGCAACGTCCTTGGTCGACCAGTTGCAATCCTCGGCGGCGGGTCAATCGATCACGATCATCCGCGCCAGCCGTGGAAGCGATGAACTGCCGAGCAAACTGAAAGACGCCGGAGCCGAGGTGCACGAAGTCGTCGCCTATCAAAATGTCGACGTCGACTCCGCCGATCCGTCGATCATCGAGGCGATGGACGATGGAAAGATCGATTGGGTCACCGTCACCAGCAGCGCGACGGCAATCAACCTGTCTCGTTTATACGGCGACCGGTTGAAACACGTCCGACTCGCCGCGATCTCGCCCGTCACAGCCGCCGCCTTGGAACAGCGGGGGCTGACCGTTCACGCCGTCGCGAATCCCTTTACCATCGAAGCCCTCCTCAGCGAGATCGTTCAACAATCATGATTCCGAAACCCTACAAGAAAATGCACACGGACTATCCCGACCTGATGCAATCCTACGAGGCATTTGGGAAGGCCGCCAAAGAAGCCGGTCCGCTGTCGGCCCGCGAAGTCGCACTGGTCAAGCTGGCGATCTCGTTAGGCGCCGGACTGGAAGGTGCCGCCCACTCGCACTGCCGCAAAGCACTCGAAGCCGGCTGCACGCCCGATGACCTGCGGCACGTCGCCGTCGTCTCCGCCCCGACGATCGGATTCCCCACCATGATGCGAGCCAAGTCCTGGGTCGAAGATGTGATCGACAAGCAAGCTTGTTAACGATTTGTGGGGGAGAAGGGTGCCATATCCGTCAGAAATTAAATCGACATTCCAAAGGGAGCGTGACTTCACCTCGATGACGAACCGAGAACTTAACTTGATGCGAATGGGGTCGAGCGCAGTGAGGGGAGGATATCTGCTGCCCCGCATCCACCGACGTCCTTCGCTTCCCGCTTATGCCCAGCCCTGACCCCAAACTGCTCGGCGTCGTCCTTTGCGGCGGGGCCTCCAAACGCATGGGACGCGACAAGGCGGCGTTGACGACCCGGCAAGGGCATTCGTTTCTCGAACATGCCGGCCGACGACTGCAAGAACACTGCGGCACCGTTTGCGTTTCCACTTCGCTACAGCGTGAAGCCGACTTCCACCGCATCCCCGACCCGCCTGAATCTCATGGCCCGATCTCCGGCATCCATGCCTCGTTGTCCTACGCGCGCGATCACGGCTTTGACGCTTGCGTCTTTACACCGGTCGACACGCCATCACTCACCTCCCGCGACCTTCAAACGTTGATCGATGCCTTTGCCGGCCATCGCGATCAAGTCGTGTGCGCCGTTTCGGATCAAACGCCCGAACACATCGAACCATTGATCGCGATTTATCCTGTCACACTCGTCGACATCATCGGCACGTCGATCGATGCTGGACAATACAGCCCACGACGCCTGCTGCGATCATTACCGAACACCACCGTCCCACTCTCGGCAGCATCTTGCCGCAACATCAACACGCCTTCGGATCTAGACCTCCATCCACCCAAGCCATGAAACAACCCTTTCAATACTCCGACCCGGACGCGGCGATCGCGGCCTTGGCCGAGCGACTGTCGGTCGTTGGTGAAACCGAGCCCGTCACCGATCCCGTCGGGCGGATCATCGCAGAACCCATCGTGGCCGACCGCGACAGCCCGGCGGCGGATGTCTCGGCGATGGACGGCTACGCGGTCCGGATGTCCGACCTGCAATCCGACTGGGTTGTTCCGGTCAGTGGTATCAGCCAAGCCGGAGCCGCTCCTCCGGCGATGGTCGACGGCGAAGTGGTACGCATCTTTACCGGCGCGATCATTCCCGACGGTTGCCAGGCCGTGGTCAAACGCGAAGACACCGAGGAACTTGAGGCATCGATTCGCTTCCAGCCGGCGGCGATCGAATCGACGGTCCCCGGAAGCCACATTCGACGCCGCGGTGAAAACGCACCGGTCGGCTCGAACGTCTTGGACATCGGGACCGAAGTTACACCGGCCGTCGTCGCAGCACTGGCCAGTTTTGGCTGCACCACGCCGCTCTGTTACCGCCGCGTCAAAGTCGCCGTGCTGACGACCGGTGACGAAGTCGTCGATCCCGCGACGCCGGCACTGGAACCTTGGCAATTACGAAACAGCAATCGCTCCGCCGTCCAAGCGATGCTTTGCCAGCACCCGTCGGCGATTTTGGAGATCGCCGAACACGTCAAAGACGATCGTGATTCGTTGCAGCAATCGCTCGACGCTGCGATTGCCGCTTGCGACGTGGTGGTCCTGACCGGCGGCGTGTCGATGGGCGACTACGACTACGTGCCCGACACGATCGAGCATCTTGGTGCCGAGATCGTCTTTCACGGGTTGCCGATTCGCCCCGGCAAACCGATCTTGGGAGCGGCAACCAAAGATGGCAAACTCATCCTCGGGCTACCCGGCAATCCGGTCAGTGCCACGATCAACTGCCATCGCTTCTTGATGCCCTTGCTGCGCCGTATCGTCGGCAAGCCATCCTGGGCGGACAAGCCATCGATCGTGACGTTAGCCCAGTCGCCGCAAAAAGCGATCCCGCTGCACTCGATGTTGCTGGTACGGATGACGGATAGCGGTGCTGCCGAACTTGTCCCCGCCAAGGGATCCGGCGACCTCGTCGCGCTCGGTCGCAGCGACGGCTATGTCGCCGTCCCACCGATGGCCACCACGACCGGTCCCTGGCCGATGTTTCGTTGGTGACTCCATCGACGCTTTTACAAAGATCGACTGGCCCGGCGAAGCGAATAACGGACACAACTGGTGCTGACGTTGGCCGACCGGGCGTCCTGCCCCGGCATTGATGTCTAGATCTATCGCTCTATGCCCACCGGCCATACACAACCTTCGCGTTCGGTCTGTCCTTTGCTGATGGACGCTGTCCGATCGCTGCCGATCGTTTGCACACCGGGATCCATCAGCGTCTTGTATCCGGCCGATGGAGCAACTTTGTTGACACAGCCAACCGGACCCGTAAGAATGAGTGGTAGGAAATATTCCTCAGTCTGACCGAGAAGTATCCGCTTTTTACCTCAGTCGGACGACCAATAATTCATCGTTCACGCTGCCAACCGACGCCTGACGACAGTGCCGATTTCTCTTTCGTGTGTTTGGCGTGTTTCGTGGTTCCCTCTTCTGCGATGTTCTCAGCATCGTCCAAAGTCTGACATCCCGGCTGCGACTGGTGCGCTCGAAGTGCGCCCAACGGATTTCATCAGACCTCCGTTTCCTGGGATTCGCTTTTGATGCCAAGGTTCGATTGGTGCGCGGTGGACTCGGCCGAACGAAAAGAACCGATGGCTGAAAGGGTGACCGCTCAGTGTTTGCCGAGTCCAACGGAATCAATGGATCGTATTTGGTTGGTTGGGCGATGTGTCTTAGGCCCGGAGGGCCGATAGAGTGTCTGCCGGTGGTGTCAGCCACCGGGGATGGATTCCAAGCAACGCTCAAGGCCCAGCGGGCCGACACAGTAATCGAGGTTTGATCGCCCCGGGCGGCCAAGAGAACAATTGTGTCGGCCCTTCAGGCCTTTGTGCTTCATTGCACTGAATACCGGTGGCTGACACCACCGGCAAACACTGTGCCAGCCCTCCGGGCTTCATCGTGACTGTCCAGCGAAGACAAGTCTGAGCCAGACACTTCGAATTCCCCTTGGCGATTTCAATCGAGTACACTGGCAATCAGCGATGATGGCTCAAACTGTCGTCGTGAACGGACGCGTGAACCATCCGTTGCACACGCGGGCACGGAGTCGGCGCCAATCGAAAACACAATGTCGCTCGCCGTGTTGCGGTGACCACTGCCGTTCCCCGACAGACTGAATGCTTGCGCCACTCGTCCTACCCTTTCAGATTACGGTCACTGCCTTCGCGGTTCTTTGGTGCGTTGGTGCATTGACACTTCGGAAACCAAGGCGGATTGCTTGGCTTTCACTTGCCGCCGTACTCCTCTTCATTCCATCCTGCGCCGGCGTGATGGCAATTGTCGACTTACAACGTTACGGACGATTCGATTATGCCACCGCGTCAGAAATTCCAGACGATGGATACATTGAACTTCCGGCGACTGCCACGGACATTACGCTTTACCGCAATGGCGCTGGGCACTGGGCAAAGTTTGCAATCGACTTACCCTCGTTACGCTCATGGATCTACGAACGTCGGTCGTTACGGCCAGACTTGAATCGACACCATGACGACGATGAATGGTTGTCCAAGGACTCCGAACACCAACGGCCTGATAGGCTTGAACTGAACCAGCAGATTTTCGGCGACCGTTTTCCGGAGACTGGATGGACTTACGACCCGTCAATGCTGCAGGTGCAGGTCAGCCGCTCTGACCGAGGTGGCGGTTATACTGTGTGGCACGTACCCTCTACTGGTGAGACATACATCAGCGCCGGCTACTGGTAAGGCGACGAACCAAGCGATGCAACCGAGCGGCGAAGTCGGGCATTTCGAAGTGGAAGATCGACTGTCGCCGCCGGTTGATCGTAGACGTTAGATGGAACTCTCAGACGGAGCACAAATGCTGGAACCCATGAAAACTGTCGGCGCTTTGCACACCGGTCCAGACTTCGAGTCGGGACATTTCCTCGGCACGTGTTTCGCCTTTCAAGATCGAACGAGTTTCCTCACGGCCGCACATTGTGTAAAGAGTGTCGAAGAACAACCCTTGTTTGTGTTCGGCGCATTCGCTGGACCAGATTTGCGGTGGGTTGACTCAGTAATCACACACGACGACGCTGATTTGGCAATCGTCTCTTGCCCAAATGTCAACCACGATATGGTTGAGCCGTTCACGGAGATCGAAGCTACACGCTGGGGTGATGAGTTTTGTGCGTTCGGGATGCCCGTCGACACTCAATCATTCGGCGCCCCACACTGGGGTGAGGCAGTAACATCGTACGGACCGACACCCCGATTCTTTCGAGGGCACTTTCAGCGGTCGATGACCTGTCATTTCAGCCATCTCGGTTACAAGTACTACGCGCAGGAGATGAGTATCGGCGCGCCGGCGGGAATGAGTGGTGGTCCCGTATTCTCTTCGCGCGATGGAAACGTCTTGCTCGGAGTCGTCACGGAGAACCGGGAGAACTCAACACAATTACACACCATTACCGAAGAATCAACTGAGCAAGGTACTCTCGTGGAAAGGGTGCATGCGGTGGTCAACTATGGCGTGTGCTTGACTCTCTATGAACACCGAGAGTGGCTTGAAGAGAAGGTGCAAGAGATACTGCAATGACAGTCTAACCAAGCCGTGAACCGGAGCGACGAAGTCAGGCGGATTCAATTGGAAAGTCGTTCGTCGCCGCCCGGTGCGGTGTTTTTCTTTGATTGAAAGACGAATCCGACCGAACACACGACGCGCCGTTCCTGGTGAGTCGAGCGCCTTTGAATGTTGGAAGTGCACCAACGAGATCAAGACGATGTTACCAGACCCGCCAAATGACCGGCGGCCCGATCAGCGATTATCGGATCACGGCAGCGGATACCGAGAGTGTGACGTCGTTGCCCGTGAAGGCCGCACGGCGGGCGGGGAAGGCGTGCGGGTTCCCTGCACAATAACGTGCGAAGGAGTCGGAGCTCGAACCGGACTCGGCCGCCGCAATGATCCAAGGCACCACCTTGCCTACTCACCAGAAGTACGTTTCACGCGGTCCCGAATGGCAACGCGCGAATCGATTCCTGGGCGTACTGCGCGCCGATCACGTTGAAGTGAGGAAAGACGCGCACACCTGGCTGGCCAGATTAATTTCAGTTTGTATCGCCTCTGGAGTATGCACATTTGCCGTGATCGCCATGAGACAATTGCTTCTCGTCAGCTCCGCCGAGTTCGAGCGGAAGAAGGCTCGACGAACCAGCGGATGCACGCGGAGCCGCGGGGTCGTCGTTTTACTGTGATCAGATCGCTCGCCGCCGCCCGGTGATCCGTGCCTGTCGCGTTGCTAGCGGACGCCAGTTGCGCCGCAGCACATTCATTCGTGTCATTCGTGCTATTCGTGGACAATCTCTTCTCCGCTGGTTCCGTGAATGCCCAACGCCTGACATCCCGACTGCGTTTGGTGCGCCCGAAGACGCCGTTATCAGCGCAACGCTGATGAACTGTGTGCAAGAGAGTTCGGAAGCGGGCGGTTCGGAGGTCCTCACCTCCGCAACAGCCCTGGACAGCGATGCATTCTATGCGGCGGCCTCGACCCGCTGCACACTGTGTCGGCCTTTCAGTCTTGCGGCGAAGGTGCATCGGAGTCCAGGCCCTGACGGGCCCGGCAAGCACGCGGTCAGTCCGCTGGGCTTTCGCATCCCGGGGTGGTGGTCACGTCGTTTCGCTGGTTCGGTGACGCTTGAAACGGTGGCATCAACCTTTAGGATCCGTTCTAATCCGATCCTACCGGGCGGCCGATCTATCCCGTTTGTCCTCCTCGAATGCTGCCGCTCGTCGGATCGCAGGTCGCGTTCACGACACACCCATTTACGAATGTCGAAGTACTCGATTGCCACGTGAATACTGAAGCCAATCCCTATTCGCCGGTTGCGTCTGAATCCGCACCTGAGCCTCACGCTGGTCAACATCGGTGGTTGCCGACGGAGATTGTGGTCTTGTATGGCCTTGCATTTTTCTACGGCGTTAGCCAGGTCTTCAGTTACTCCAGCGGCACACTTGATTTGCTAGGAGGAATCCTGTTTGCGTTTGTGTTGACCGCCTGGGCCGTGGCCGATAGCCGCCGCAGAGGCAATCCGATGGTCTCGATCGTCCGCGTGTTGTATCTGCTGTTTTGTCCTCTTTCAACGTTCCTCTATCTCGTCGGTACACGTGGATTTTGGGGGGTGGGATGGTTTCTTCTCAATGGCGTGTTCCTGTATGCCAGCATCGCGGTTGGCCTGCTCGTGATGTTCTATTTGCTTTACTTCACGGGGCATTGGGAGTTGATGGACCAAGCATTCTTTGAGGAGTGATCCAGCAGCATCGAATTGTGATGGAGGTTCAGGTGCACCACGTGTCGCCGGCGAGTGAGGCAAGATGAGACTGAATCTGATCGAACGTCGATTCTCTATAGCGGATCTCTGCGTTGCGGCGGGATTGATTGCGATTCATCTTGCACTCGCAAAAGTCGTGGCGGAGACCGGTGCGTCGGCTCTTTGGGTTAGTGTCTTTGCATTGCCGTTGGTCCTCTCCGCAATCATTCAATTTAGACTGTCGCTCTCCTGGCAAACCGCCACATTGCTCCATTACCCGACCGCAGTGTTCTGGTCGTTTTGGTTTGGAGTCGCTGTTTCTAGCTTTTGGCGGCAATCCAGTGGTGATTGGCAACAACGCGAGAGCATTGGTCTTGTGCATCCGCTTGAAGCAGGTGCTGCGTTTGCACAAGCGATGTGTGTCGCCGGAATCGCGACAACGATGGTGTATGCTTGGGCATCCTTCATCTTCGCTTCGATCGCGGATCCGATGGTTGAACGATGATCTACCCCACACTCCCACACGTTTGTCACCTCGTGCGTGGCGCCATCCTGATCGCGTTGGCTTCTTGGGTGGGATGCTCGCATCCAACCCGTGAAGATGCTGTGAGCGAGCGTTCGCCGACGCTCACGAATCAGTGGGGAATGCAGTTCGTTTTGATTCCGGCTTCTGGCGAAGACTGGAAGACGTATTGCGAACGTCACGGCATCGAATTCCAACCGGTCTCCTCGTTTTACATGCAGCGATCCGAATTGTCCCGCCTGGAATTTGACTCCGCGTTCCCGGAGAATCAGCGTGGCGATCTGGGGGAAGAGATTCATCCATCGCAATTGATCTCATCTTGGGTAGACGCGGTGAGGCTGGTTCACGCACTATCCGCCAGAGATTCCTCGTATGAATATCGACTACCAACGGTTGCCCAGTGGCGATACGCGTACTTTTTGCATTTGAAACAAAGTAGTGGAGGGCCTGCGGAAGATCTGGAGGACATGGCAGGAGCAAATTGGGAATTCGCAGTCCGAACCAGAATGCTCGACGACGACGCCATTCGGGACACGTATGATCCAGCATTTAACTCGGAAAGTTTCGTGCTGACGGGTTCGCCGCCTGACCACGAGCACTCCACCTTCGCGCACTACGCCAGCCCGACCCCCGCGACCGGGGATGATGGAATCGATGAATACACGGGCGTGCGATTGGTGCTGATCACGTCGCTTGTTCACTGACGTTTGTGATGGGTGGTTGGAACTCGCTGCGACCCCGTCCAGGGTCGAGAGGAAGATCGGGGGCGTTGTCCGGAGGTAGCGCTGCGCTTACCTCCGGCTACTGGCTGTGATCCCTGCGGGGATAATGGCAAGACTGCTCCGGCTGCTTGCTGTGATCTCTTCCGGGTACTGGTTCGTCCGATCTGTCGCGCGCGGTTTTGGTAGACTTGGTGGCCGATTGTGCGTCCGCGCTGATCTGGGCCGTTTGATTTCCCGATAATCTTCGACACCATGCAAAACCCGTATCAAGCTTCGCCGCAACCCGTTGAGGCAGAGACGCGGACAACGTTCTCCCAGCCGTCGAAAAATAAGACGGTGTGGGGAATGGTTGGCTCCGCCGTGATGTGGTTTCTGACCGGCATTGTCTTGCTTACCGTTGGTTGGCCATTTGCAATCGCGTATGCCGTGATCTGGAGCAATAACAAGAATAGGCTTGCAGAAAAAGAAATCTTGGAAAGGAACGTGCACTCGTGCCCATCGTGCAGCCGAGAGTTGGCGAAGACGTCCCGGATTTGCCCGAGGTGCGGACATAAATTTACATGAGTTATGGAAAATTGCGATTTCATCTGTGATGAAGGTCTCACTTCACTCCGAATACTGCAGCGCAACCCGTTCGATGCTGCGCAATTGCTAAAAGGATTCCGCGTCCAAGTCCGATGCACTGATTGCGTTGCCGCATGCGATGTCGAGGCCGAAAGCTGGGCAGGGCTTATTCGACTATTCACAAATGACTATGAACTCTGCGGTTCAGCCGCGTGGATTTCCCCCGCGGGCGAATGGAAGCTTCAGCTCGAACGGGACAACGGCGGGATCTTTAGGTTCACCTCAGAGATCGATTCTCTGTTGGATTGCCATCGTTGGGTGCTTCAGATTCGCTTCAAGATGTCGGCGGATCGGTTCGATGCCACGTCGCGAGGTGTGCTGGAGTTCCTCGGCGCTATCGAGCCATGACGGGGTCCGCGTAACAAAGGGGGCAGGCCTCTTTGATGTAAATCGCTCAACAAAGAGGCCTGACCCCTTTGTTTCTCGTCTCTGGAAATCGTTCCAATTTCAGTGCGTCGGTGATCGCGATGATCCACGATTCTGGCATCACGGCGGCAACAAACGCCAACTGCGAAACGATCCCCACGAGCCGCAGGAACCAGATCAACCAGGAGGCGGGGTAGTTCACAGTTTCGCTCACGTCGAATCAGCTCACGTCGATGGGGGCGTTGGATCGGAGGCAATCTTATCGTATGGATTGTCGCGCAGCGTGTGCATCGGGCGGCTCGATCGGACAGGGGCTCGATCGGACAGGGGCTCGATCGGACAGGGGCTCGATCGGACAGGGGCTCGATCGGACAGGGGCTCGATCGGACAGGGGCTCGATCGGACAGGGGCGTGGCCGGCGGGGGGCGGGCAAATCGAGGCTTGACCCACCGCATTGATGTGCCCTCACAGGACGCATTCTCTGGAGGGACCGAAGAAAATGCCCCTACGAATCCGTCGCGGCCTGCGCCATACTTTCGGCCATGAACTCACATGCTGAAACGGTCCCACCCGAATTGCTCGCCCCGGCGGGGGACTGGGATTGCGCGCGGGCGGCGATCGAAAACGGGGCCGATGCGATCTATTTCGGTCTCGACTGCGGATTCAACGCCCGCCACCGGGCGAAGAATTTTCATCTGGATGATCTGCCCGAATTGATGAAACTGCTTCGCAGTCGCGGCGTGCGGGGTTACACGACGATGAACACGCTGGTGTTTCCGTCGGAATTGCCGCGGCTGGTTCCGGTGATCGAGCGGATCGCCGAGAGCGGCGTCGACGCGGTGCTGGTGCAGGATTTCGGCGTCGCCCGACTGGTCCGCGAGATCTGCGGCGAGTTGGAGATTCACGCCAGCACGCAGATGAGTCTGACCAGCGCTGAGACGATCGCGGTGGCGTCACAGTTGGGACTCGAACGGGTGGTGTTGGCGCGGGAATTGTCGGTCGCGGAGATTGGCAAGATCGCCGCCGCGACGGAGATGCCGTTGGAGGTGTTTATCCATGGTGCGCTTTGTGTCGCGTATTCCGGCCAGTGTTTGACCAGTGAATCGCTGGGTGGCCGAAGCGCCAATCGCGGACAGTGCGCCCAGGCGTGTCGATTGCCCTACGAAGTGATTTGTGATGGCAAGGACGTGGACCTGGACGACGTACGTTACCTGCTCAGCCCCCAAGATCTGGCCGGCTACGATTCGATCGTCGCGCTGATGCAAGCCGGCATCGCCTCGCTGAAGATCGAAGGGCGATTGAAGACTCCGGAGTACGTCGCCAATCTGACCAAGCACTATCGCCGGGCGATCGACCAAGCCGTCGCGGAGGGGCGGGTCACGGTCAGTGACAAAGCCAGGCAAGAGATGGAGCTTTCGTTTTCGCGCGGTTTCACACCGGGCTGGTTGGAAGGCAATGATCACAAACGATTGGTTCCCGGCCGCCACAGTGCCAAACGCGGCATCCCGCTCGGACGGGTGCTGCAGATCGACGGTGACCGGATCCAAACGCGTTTGGCAGCCGACGTTTCACTCGGTGACGGATTGGGCATCGAGTCCACCGAAACCGACGGTAGCGATCAGGCGATGCAGGGTGGGCGGGTGTATTCGTTGCACAGCGGTCGCGGTGAAAAACAAAAAACGATGCGCTCCGGCCAGACGGCTTGGATCGGATTCGGTCGCGGCGAGATCGATTGGTCCAAGATTGCCGAGGATGGCTCGGTGTTCAAGAACGATGATCCGAAACTGAATCGGCGATTGCGTGCGTCGTTCAACGTCGCCGATCCGGTGACGCGTCGTGACATCGATATCAACGTCGTCGCGGTGACCGGTCAGCCGTTGCGCGTGACAGCGACGTTGTCCGATGCCGCGCGGTTGACCGAAACGGTTTGTTCCGATGGGGCGCTCGCGCGGGCGAACAAGCACCCCGCGACCGAATCGATGTTGGCGGAAAAACTGTCGCGTTTGGGGGCGACGGCATTTCGGATGCGGAAGCTTGATGCGGTGATCAGCGGGGAGCCGATGGTTCCGGCCAGCTTGATCAATGAGCTGCGCCGGCGGGTGATGGAGCGACTCGGCCGGCGGATCGAACAGCCTCCGCCGCGATCGATTCACGTAGCGGCCGGCGAAGCGATGTTGGATCCGATCTCATCCGGCGATCCGCCCGTGGAAAAATCCCGGATCGCTGTCCTGTGTCGTTCGCTCGATCAGGTAAAGGCGGCGACCGAAGCGGCGGTCGATTTGATCTACGTCGACTTTCATGACGTCCGGCAATACGCCAAGGTGTCGGAAATCGTTGCGGCAGAATCGATTCCGTTTGGCATTGCGACGGTGCGAATCCAAAAGCCGGCGGAGATGGGATTGTTGCGGGTGTTGCCGCGTCACCGGCCGGATTTCATTCTGGCGCGAAACCTCGCGGCGCTCGAGTTCTTTCGCGATTCCTCGATTGAGACCATCGCCGATTTTTCGTTGAACGTTGCCAATCATCGATCGGCCGAATGGATTCGCTCGCTGGGGGCACGCCGGGTGACGGCGTCGTATGATTTGAATTGCGATCAACTGGCCGATCTGATCGATTCGGTGCCGCCGGACTGGATGGAGGTGGTGTTGCATCAACACATACCGATGTTCCACATGGAGCATTGCGTGTTCTGTTCGGTGCTGTCGCCGGGGACCAACAAAACCAATTGCGGTCGGCCCTGCGATGACCACGTCGTGCAATTGCGCGATCGGGTGGGGGCCGAGCACACGTTGCAGGCCGACGTCGCCTGTCGCAACACGCTCTACAATGCGACTCCGCAAAGCGGTGCGGAAACGGCCGGCCGGTTGCTGGAGCGCGGGATCGGTTGGTTCCGATTAGAGATGCTGGAAGAATCGCCGGCGGAAGTGATCAAGACGGTGTCGTTGTACCGCGATCTATTGAGTGGTCGTTTGACGGCGGAGCAGGTCTGGAAGGCGCTCGGCGCGACCAACCGGATGGGTGTGACACGCGGAACGCTGGAGTCGAAGCGGAATCCGTTGGCGGTTTTATAAGCCGATCGACACGCCATCTGCCAAAGTTCGTCGGGGCGTTTCGGCGCTCGCCGTGATCGTTTTGTTGGCCGATCGTGGGTGATCGGCTGGTCGCCGAAGACGACTGGCTGGAGCTCTGAGAATGATCAGGGGATGCGGCCGCCGAGACCGCGCAGCTCGTTGTATTTCTCGTTGACCGGTTTGCACCGCGCCTGGCGTTGATGCAGGGTGGAGACATCGAGCGCCAGTTTTTGGCTGAGGGCATGCTCGACGCGTTGGACCAGGGTGCCGGGTTGCAACGGTTTGGTCAGTACTTCGTCGGCACCCAGTTCGAGCGCGCGACGATGCGTTTCTTCGGAGTCACTGGCCGTGACAACGATCAATGGAACTGTTCTCAGGTTCGGATCGGCGCGGGCGATCTGGATCAAATAGTTTCCGCTGACGTCCGGCATGGAGATGTCCAACAGCACCATGTCGGGGTTTTCTTGTTTCATGCGCTGAACGGCATCGATCGAATCACTGATTCCGACCACGTTCCAAAACCCGGCGACGTTCAGGTGGGCGGTGATCACATCGATGATGATCTGTTCATCGTCGATGACCAGGATCTTGCTATTGACGATTTGTTGTCGGCCGTCGAACATTGAATTGCACCGGTAATCGGAAACCACTGAGCCATCAGCGTGTATTGTCGTGATCGGTGCCACGACTCTTCAGGTAAAACTAGGTCAAAGCGACGGGTTTCCGCCCCGCCGCGTGTGAGGGAGTTCCCTCCGTAGCGACCTTTGTTCACGTCCGGTCAAGCGCTGACCCGAAAAACCCCTAATATGGACAAGGGAAAGCTTCTGAGCTGCAAACCGTGGGACGCAGGACGATGGATCGATCAAGATGGACGGCAGGCATAGCAGCGACGCTTGCCGGTATGGTCATGTGTTCGGTCGTCCTGGCCGACGGTACGATCCGCGACGGGGTGAGTGCCCGCAGCATCGGCCGCGGCGGAACCAACATTGCGATGAGCGACAACGCGCACGTGATGCTGGACAACCCCGCGGGGTTGGTTCGAAACGAAGCGGATTGTTTGCTGGAATTCGGCGGCCACCTGCTGTTGACCGATTTGGAATACGATGACGCGGACAATTCACGTGTCGGTGACATCGACAATCCGTTTCCGATCGGCGAGTTTGCGATCGCCAAGAAGTTGGATGAGACCATCTCGATCGGTTTCGGCGCGTTTTCGCACGCCGGATTTGCCGCCGAATACATGATGAATGGTCCGGCGCCTTTCTCCGGTCCGCAGCACTACAAGTCCATCGGCGCACTGGCGCGTCTGTTGCCTACGCTCTCGCTCAAGTTGACCGAGCGGCTTTCGGTCGGAACCACGCTGGGGGCGGCGATCAATCACATCGAGTTGGAAGGGCCGTACACGCTGCAGGGACCCAATTCGTTCGCCGGAACGCCGACGCGGATGGACCTGCAGGGGACCGGTGCGGGGCTGAGTTGGTCGATCGGGATGCAATACGAGTTGAATGATCGAACCACCGTCGGAGTCAATTATCAACACGAGACCACGATGGAACTTGATGGAACAACGGTGGTCGAGATTCCCGGTCTGGGCGCGTCCCGATACGATTCGATGTTGGATGTCAAATGGCCGCGTTCGTTAGGTGTCGGCGTGTCACATCGAACCGACCGGCGGCGGACGTTTTCGGCGGACGCGATTTGGTACGACTGGTCGAGCGCTTACGATCACTTTGATCTGTCATTGAAAGATCCGCTCAATCCGGTTTACCAGTTTGTCGCGCCGACGTTGTTGGAATCGTTTCCGCTCAACTGGCGTGACACGGTGTCGTTACGATTCGGGATCGAACAACAACTCAGGGACGACCGTGTGATTCGCGTCGGATACGCCTACCATCGCAATCCGATTCCCGACGCCACGGTCACACCCTACATCCAGACGATTCTGGAGCATGCGTTGTCCTTCGGCTATGGATGCACGTGGCGCGGGATTGCCGTCGATGCGGCGTATCAGTGGTCGTTCGGACCGACCCAATCGGTCGACACCAGTGACTTCATGGGGGGCGATTTTGATAACGGCTGGCACTCGGTCAACGCCCATCAGTTTTCACTGAGCTTCCAGCGGGCGCGGATCCGGTAATCCGGCCGGTGGTCTCTCAATCTCGACGAGGCCCGGCGTTTTCGGCAGCCTGCGGGTTGGGCAGTTCCTCACCGCACTCGTCGACGAGCAGGTTGACATACGATTCGATGGCGTTCAACCGCTCGGTCAAGGCATTGGTGTCGGCCGCTTTGGCCGCTTGTTCGCAGGATTTGGCCAACTCCGTCAGCGTGTTCAATCCGACGGTCCCGCCGGACCCTTTGATCCAATGGAGTTTTCTCGCCACTTCGTTGTAGTCAGCGCAGTCATAGGCATTTTTGATGGCCGGCATTTGGAAGTGAACCTTGGCGACCAGATCGACGGCGAATTGTCTCAACCAATCCGATGGCAGTTGGGGCGTGTGTGGTTCGTCGACGATCGACTCGTGCAGCATGGTTTTGTTTGTCGGCGGCTGTGGGTGTGATGAGGGGGGAACCGAGGGACGGGATGGTTGTCGGTCGGGGTGCTGGGAGTGTTTGGCGATGGAATCGGCGCACCAGGAGCGGACCATTTCCAGCAACGCGTCCAAGTCGATGGGTTTGGAAAGGTAGTCTCGGCAGCCGACTTGGCGACATTTGTTGTCGTCGCCCACCATCGAGTTGGCCGTCATGGCCACGATCGGGGTTTTCAGTCCGGCGCTGCACAGTTGTTGCGTCGCGGAGTAACCGTCCAGAACGGGCATTTGCATGTCCATCAAAACCAGATCGATGGAGTGGGATTTGGGGGTGCCGTTGGAGTCGAGAAAGAAATCGACGGCTTGCTGGCCGTCGGCGACGGATTGAACACTGGCACCGGCACTGGTCAGCAATCGGTGGATCAGGTCGCGATTGGTTTCGGCGTCATCGACCACCAGCACACGGGCGCCGGTCAAATCGACGCGCTGCCACTGGGCTTCGTGACGACCGGTTGCCAGTTCGATCACTTCCGAGTCGCTCAGCAGCCGGTCGCCGGGCCGGGTGTCGGCGGCGATGTGAACGGTGAAGGTGCTGCCGACGCCGGGGAGGCTTTCCACTTCCAGCCCGCCGCCGAGTGATTCGGCCAGTCGTTTGCTGATCGACAGCCCCAAACCGGTGCCACCATACTTGCGTGTGGTGGAGGTGTCGGCTTGGGCGAACGGGTCAAAGATTCGTTCGAGTTGATCGGCGTCCATTCCGATGCCGCTATCTCGAATCGCGACCACAATCTGATTGGGCAGCCCGGTCGTTTCATCCGAGCGGGTGGATAGGCGGACGGTGACGCCGCCACGGTCGGTAAATTTGATCGCATTGCCGATCAGGTTGGTGACGATCTGTCGCAGCCGAGTCGGATCACTGGTGATCGTTTCGGGGATCTGCGATTCGGAATCGATGCCGAGCGTGATGTTCTTTTGCGCCGCCTTGCCTTGCAGCGACTTGATGACTTCGCCGATGACTTTTGCCGGCACGCAGTGGATCTGTTCGACTTCGATTTTATCGGCTTCGATTTTGGACAGATCGAGGATGTCGTTGAGCAGATGCAGCAGGTGGCTTCCGTTGCCGTGGATGGTTTCCAGGTGTTGGCGTTGGTCTTCGGGATCGGTGACGATACCGCGGAGCATCAGTTCGGTGTATCCGAGGACGGCGGTGATCGGCGTGCGAATCTCGTGGCTCATGCGTGCCAGGAATTCGCTTTTGGCACGGTTGGCGTGCTCGGCAAGTTCTTTCGCCTCGCGGAGGTTGACCTGTGTGGCCCGCAGTCGGTCGGCGGTGCGTTCGATTTCTTCGTTCCGCAGTTGCAACGTTTCGGTGCGTTGGGCGACCTTGCGTTCGAGGGTTAGGTTGAGTTCTTGGAGTTGTGTGAAGCCGTCCGCTTTTTCAAACGCGGCTCCCGCGGCCGAGGACAGGTAGTTGGCGATCCGCAGTTCGTCGTCACCGAACATGCCCATCATGTAGGAGTTGGCGATGTACAGGTACGAGTGGATTTTTCCATGCACCAGCACCGGGCAACACAGAAACGTTCCGTAGTTGTGATGTGTGTCGTTATGGCGGGAACGGACATCGCACAGATCACTCCGTTCGTATTCACAGATGATCGCGGATCCCTTTTTCTCGGTTTGTTTGACGATGTCGGGATCAAAAACCGTATCGGGCGGAATGGTGGTCGCCTCGCCGTTTCCGGTCGCCGGCTGGATCAACAGAACCCGATCGCCGCGGAGCAGTTTCGACGCCGCCGCGATGATCTCCTCGCGGATGACATCGATTTCGGTACCGACGGCGATGCGACGTCCGGCTTCCAAGAGAGAATCGAATCGATCGACCAAGGACAGCGATCCGCCGTCCTCGACCGCGCCGACGGAAGTCTTCAGTTGCTGCAACGCTTCGGTCGCTTCACGCACCAGGGCTTCATCGACCGTCCAGCCGGTTTCTTTCGCCAATTGCGCGTGCAGCAGCGTCGTTTGGATTTGTTCCAACCGGGCGCCTTGTTGATTGGCGACCCGCAAGGACGCGCGAAACTGGCGGAGGGCTCGGCGGGTTCGCCCCTTGAGTGCCGAGGCGGCGGCGAGTTCGCGCAACGCGTGGGGCAGTTCGTTGGTGTAGCGTTTGGCCAGCCGGACGGCCTGCTTGCAGGCCGAATGGAGTTCCCGGAGTTGCTTCCGCCGGATCGCATTGGTCTTGGCGGGTTCGGTTTCCAGCAGTCGCCGCAGCGCGGTGGCACGCCATGCGTAACAGGGGCTGACGTAGGCGTTGACGACCGAGGCGTCTTCGGCGATCTGGACCGCTTCAGTGAACGCTTTGACGGCTTCGACGTACCCGTGTTGGTAGTAGTGGTACACCCCGTAGGCGAGTTTGACTTCACAGATTCGCTGGGCGTCGTCGACATTGCGTTTGAGTTCGATTTGCAGCACATCCAGCGGGATGTTTCCCAGTGCCGCGCGGGCCCAGACTTCGACGATGTTGCCGGTGCCTTGGAAATCACTGCGGCGAACCGCCGAGCGGTAATTGATGCGTGTCTGATCGAGCGCTTCACGCAGGTTGCCTTGTCGATAAAGCGAGGCGGCGTATTGGTAGCGGGGGATGTGGACTTCCCAGTAGTCGCCGGTGCGTTCCAGGATCGCAACGGCCTGGCTGGCTTCGTGGATGCATTGCTCGTAGTTGCTGAACGAGTAATGCAGGATGCTCATGAAGTTGCGCGATTGCCCTTGTCCCCAGACGTCGTGCAGCTCTTTGCGGATCTGCAGGGAACGCTTGGCATAATCGATGCCGCGTCGGTACCAACCCAACAGGGTCATCGCGGGGGCGTGTTCGCTGTAGGCGTGGGCCAGGCCGGCGGAGGGGCGATAACCTTCGCCGCGGTTCATGCCACGCAGATGCGCCCACAGCGTGTAGTACTTGTCTCGCGTGTACCAGTAACCGCGAGCGATGTTGCTGTAGAGCCGCAAGCGGAGCTGTTCGGTGGCGTCGGGCAAGCGCGTCCGCGAACGGACCAGCCAGGGTGCCGCGGTGTGCACGGCTTGGACGGCGATTTCCCGCAGCAGGTTGGTGAACAATTGAAAGCGGTTGCGGCAGACGGGTTGCCCCAAGCGGGTCAACGCAGATTCGAAGAACTCCACCGCGTGGACTTTGTCACCGCGTTTGAATGCCAGTTCGCCCTGCCGCGTGGCGACGACCGCGTCGTCCATGTCCGTGGTGGCGGTCTTGGAGGCTGCGGCCAACCACTGCTGGGCTTGGTCGTATTCTCCCTGCAACATCAGCACTTCGCTCATCATCGATTCGACTTGATGGCGTGTTGCCGAATCGGTGACGTGGAACGCGCGGGCGGCGATTTCGAGTTGTCGCCGCGCGCTGCCGAGGGAGAATTCTTGGCGCGCTTTGGAGGCGGCGTCTAGAGCATACGGAAGCGCGTCGCGGTGCAGGCCCGCAGCGTCGAAGTGGTAGGCCAGGTCATAGATTCGGCGCGGTTGGGTTTTGGCGTAGTATTGCCCGATCCGCCCGTGCATGCGTTGTTTGACATCCGGCCTCAGGTGCGCCAGTACGGCTTCGCGAATCTTGTCGTGGGCAAAGGCGTAGCTGCCGTCGGGTTTGCTCCAGAGCATGCGATGGCGACGGATGTCGGCTAGCAGTTCGAAGCTCTCCGACAGATCGATTTGAGAGAGTTCGACGACGGCGTCGAGTGTGAACTCGCTGCCGATCACTGCCGCGGCATCGAGAAAATGCCTTGCCTTGGCCGGCAGGTTGTCCAGTCGCCCCGCCAGGACTTCGCCGGCCTCGGCGGTGGTTTGGAAGTTTTCCAGACGCTCTCGGTCCAGCACCCAACCTTCTTTGTCGGAGACCAACACCGAGGATTCGACCATGCCACGCAGGATCGCGGCGGCCATAAACGGACTGCCTTCGGCGAATTCCTGAATCACTTTGATGGCTTCGTCGGGAAGCCTGCCGGCCATCGATTCGCTCAACCGACGAACGCTATCGGCATCCAGCGGTCCCAGGTTCAGCACGTGGTCCAGTTGTGCGGCTTCGCGGACACGAGCCGTTTGCCCCTCGTCGGCACGTGCCGAAAGCAACAGCAATTGGAAGGGAGCGGCGGAGCGTGCGACGCGTTGCAGAATCCGAATGGATTGATCGTCCATCCACTGGCAATCATCTAACGAGACCATCACGGGGCAGTCGCCCGATCCCAGTTGGGTCAGCAGAGCGGCGAAGGCTGCCACGATACGGCCTTGGCCGAGTTCGTCCGGACCGGAGAGCGTGCTGCCGGTCCATCCGAACACGCCCGCCAACGAAGGCATCGCCGTGATCACTTCTTCGCGGTAGTCCGACATCGTTTTTTCGAGACGCTGTCGGATGTCGGGATGGGAGACACAGTGATGCGCCACCTGGCTGACGACTTGCATCCACGGCGCGTTGGGTTCGGCGGCCGCTTGGTGGATCGATTCGCCTTGGAAGACGAGAAAACCGTGACGCGTGGCCAGGCGTGTGATTTCCTGGTTCAGCCGACTCTTGCCCATCCCCGAAACGCAAGAAATCAAGGCTTGACGCCAGCTTCCTGCGGCGACTTCGGTCAGGTTTTCCTGCAAGGTTTGTAGTTGTGATTCACGGCCGACGAATGCGGGGTCGACCAGATCGGAACGGGCGTCCGATCGACCGATCACCACCGGCGTGGCCGACGCGCCGTCTTGGATCATCTTCAGGATCGCCGACGCATCGGCAAACGCGGCGGCCGCCGATTGGTAACGCTCACGCGGCTCTTTCTGCGTCAGCCGCTCGATCATCGAGACCAGTTGTGGCGGCGTGTCGCTGGGGAAGCGGTCCGTATCCAGATCCGAAGTCGAGTGTTGCAGCAGGATGTCGCCGACGGTGGTCGCGTCGCACATCGGTTCGCCGGCGAGCGCCCCATAGAGGATCAAACCCAGCGAGTAGAGGTCCGACGCCGGGCCGATATCATGGCGAATGATTCCCGCCAGTTCGGGCGAGGCGTAGCGGACCGTTTCGATCCCGATGGGACTGTCGCCGGCAGCCAAATTCGCACGCCACACCGGTCCGTAGCCGGAGAGGATTGCTTCGCCGGTTGGAGCCAGAATCACGTGCGACGGCCGCCAGTCGCGATGCACACAGCCCTGCTGGTGGATCGGGATTAGCGCCTGCAATAGGTCACACGCCAATCGCAACGTCGATTTGGGTGACATCGCCGATTGCGAGACGAGCCGCGATAGACTGATGCCATCACGGTAGCGATAGACCAATCGAATTCGATCCTCATCGATGTCATAGGAGACCATCGAGTTGTAGCTGTCGCACTCGATTTCGCTCAGCAGTCGGGCTTCGTTTTGAAATCGAATTCGCAGTCCTTCCTTGAACATCGCGGTCGGCAAATCGCGGATCACCAGGCGGCCTTCACCGTGCAGGTCCTGCACCAGCCAGCAGTGCACCCCGGCCACATCCGGCAACTCCCGTAGAGTTCGGTAGCGGTACGTGGTGGACTCGGCGGACTGCATGTGGATCGCTCAACACGGCATCTGGACAGAATGATCTATCCAACAGTAGGTCCGTCCTGCTTCGCCGAAGCGGCATCTTTAGTGAGGGTTATCCTTCCAGTCCGAGGAAAATTCAAGCGCCGCTATTGATCGTGTTATTCAACCAACCATAGTGGGTGCTCGATTCTCGATTTCACACACCACATGGGGGCAACAATGGCTGTGATCGAAACTGATAGAGAGATCAGTTGGGAAAAAGACTATGCGGATCGTATCAATCCCGAACTGATGAACACTCTGCTGCACCGCGCGGTGCCGGTGCTGGCTTGGACGGGTTGGAAGATCACCCGGGTCGGTCCCGGGTTTTGCGAATCGGTGCTGCCGCTGGCGATCGAGACCACCAATCAACACGGCACACACCAAGCCGCCTTGATTTCACTCTCGGCGGATTATACCGGTGGCATGGCGTTGACGACGCTGTTGACCGGCACACCGTTGACCGGCATCCACCG
The DNA here is from genome assembly GCA_033042175.1 of Phycisphaera sp. RhM. Classification (GTDB taxonomy): domain Bacteria; phylum Planctomycetota; class Planctomycetia; order Pirellulales; family Pirellulaceae; genus Stieleria. Next base: position 38,312 of record WCIL01000032.1, on the reverse strand, counting down.
CGGGCGTCCGGACGAATCGGCGTCGTTGTGGTTGATCGGGATGGACGTCAAGTACGAAAATCCGAGCACCAGCCATCTGCGCGCCGTCAGCCGTGTCGATCCGAAAACCGCTCGGCGGATCCAGTCGCGTTACTTCTCCGGTCGCGTCGTGTTGGCGACCATCAACGTCGAGTTCTGGTCCGAAGACGGGGAGCGTGTCGCCACCGCGGTGATGCGTTACTTCGCCCAAGCGACCCAGCGATTGCTCGAACATCGCGGCGGCGAACAATCGACGATGACCAAGTTGAATTTGAAAACATCGGCGCGGATCATCGCGGGGTTGCGGGCAATGGAAGGCCCGGCCGGGTCGAAGACGATGTCGGATTCCCAGGGACGGCAGCTTCGAATCGATGCCCCGCATGACAAGGTCGCTGCGGGGACGCACGGCTTGTTGCAAGCGAAACGCCTGCAAAAGGTGTTGCCGCAGCTGGGCGCGATGGTCGGGGCTCGCACCCGTCATTGTGACGAAGTGTTGCGATCGATCTCGGGTGTCGAACAGCTCGTGATGCTCGGCGCGGGGTTGGATATGCGGCCGCTGCGCCGCGCGGCGGAACTTTCCGGCGTGACGGTGTTCGAACTGGATTTGCCCGTCATGTTGGCCGAGCGACAACATGTTATTGAGCGACTCGAAACGCAACTCGGCGGCGCCGCCGCGGCGCCGGAGCGACACCAGATCGCCGCGGACTTCCTGCAGGATGATGTGGGCGAGTTGTTGCAACGCCACTTTGCGTTTTCCGAGACCGCGTTGACATTGTTTGTTTATGAAGGCTGTTCGATGTACTTCGACGAGCAGCAGAACCAGCGTCTGTTGCAGTCGATCCGGCGACGCATGAAACACCCCGACAGCGTGCTGTGGATGGACTGCGTCACGCCGGCGGTCATCAATGAAGGAACTTGCGACCCGAACATTCACGAGTTCGTCGATCGAATGGAATTGATCGGAGAGCGATTCGTGTACGGCCCGGCGGACCCCGAAGCGTTTCTACGCAGCTGCGGTCTTGTCGGTTGCAGCAACGACACGGCGCAGGATTATCTCGGCAGCGAGGATCCGACGCTCGGCGAGTACCGTTTCTTGACGGCCCGTCAGGATGTGCTGGATCTGAACTGACGCGACGCTTCAACGCGTGTTCGGTGGGGAACGATGAAGCGATTACTTGGCCCACGGATGGCAGCGCGAACCCACGGAATTGTTGCACGCTGTCATCCGTGGGTTCGCGCTGCTATCCGTGGGTATCATTTGCGGAGAAGGTGGCCAGAGCACTAGACGGGTCGGACGACGATCCGTGTGCCTTGTTTGGCGATCACTTTCACGCTCGTGCCGTTGTCCACGAAGTCGCCTTCGGTGACGACATCGACGCTGTAATCGTCAACCATCATTTTTCCGCCCGGCCGCAGCGGGCTGGTGGCGGTTCCGACGTCGCCCACCGAAACGCGTTGCCAACCCGGCAGCAAAGCGGCGGCATCGGCGTCGGCGGGTTCACCCGGTCCCGCGTCGGCTCCGACCATGGCCATCTGGGGTTTCAGCGTCAGCCGTCCCAGCCCGGGGATGTCCCCGATGTAATTGGCCAGGATCAGCATGGCGATCATGAAGCCGACGAACGCGCCCAAGACCGTGGCCAGGTCCCAGCCCAGGCTGGCGAGTTCTTCCGTGCTGCCGGGGACGAGGAACCGCCGCGAGGCCATCACCAGCGAGCCCAGCATCAATCCCAGTCCGCCCACGCCGGCGACGCCGAAACCGGGAATCACAAAGATCTCCATGCCGATGAAGATCAGGCCCAGGACAAACAGGGTGACTTCCAACCAGCCGGCGGTCCCGCCCAGAAACCGGCTCCAGAAAAACAATCCGAAACACAGCAGCGACGTCAGTCCACCGATACCGATGCCGGGGGCACCGAGTTCGATCACGAGCGCGACCATGCCGATGACCAATAACAGAAACGTCACGAAGCCTGAGTTGAGGATCATGATGGCGGTGTCGACACCGGTCCGCTCCATTACCGGGATCGGGGTTCTGACGCCCAACACTGCGGCCAATTCGGATTCATTTTCGACCGTTTGGTCGGCCATGCCGAGTTCGACGGCGCGGGCACCGTTGACGGTGAAGAACATTTCCTTGCCGGCTTCGCGGATCGGTTTTCCTTGTTCCCACTCGTCGGTGTTTTCCATCGACTCCCATTCTTTGTCGCTGATGTAACGCACGGTGCCGTCGGTTTTGTGAACGGCGCGAAAGACGACCATGTCCTTGTCGGTCATCTTTTCCGCCAGCGCCAGGGGTCGGCCGGTGGCGCGGGCGGTGTCGCGGACTTTCTGGGCCAGCACGCTGCGGCTCTTGGCTTCGGTGTATCGAAACGCCCCGTCGGCACCCATCACGATCTCACCGGCATCGCCCATGCGGGCCCCGGGTAACATGATGATTTTGTCACAGGCCAGCGAGATCAGGGCGGCACCGCTGATGGCGTCTTTTTGGATGAAGGCGACCGTCTCGACATCCTTGGCGTCCAAGATCATGTCCATCAGTTCGAACGTCACGTAGACCAGCCCGCCGGGGCTGTGGATGTCCAGAATGATCACGTCGACGTCCGAATCGACCGCCTCGGCAAACTTGCGTTTCAGCAGCGCGCCGCTGAGCGGATTGATGTCTTCGTGCAGCGGAATGATCACCGCCGACCGCTCGGCCGGCTTGGCGGCCTCCGCCGTCTCCGGATCGGCAGCGGCATCTTGGGCGGCAGAAGGGATCGGGGCTGGTACCGCACCGAGTACCAGGCCGATCGAGAGCAGCAGGGTCGAACATCGGACAGAGAAGGAGCTTGGGCGAACCATGGCAAAACTCAAACCATCGAGAGACAGAGGAAACCGAGGTTCTATTGTAGGCTCAAAACAGTCCGCCTAGTGGCACCACTTCGTCCGCTTCGCATTCCAGCGGCGGTTCACTGCTGGGCCGTTTCGGGGGTTTCGACGGTCTCTGCGGGTTCCACTTGAGTCTCGGCAGGGGCGATCGGTTCGGGCTCTGCCGGTTCGGCCAGTTCGCCATTTTCCTCCAGCTCGCCGTCACCCTCCCGCTCGGTCTCGAACTCGCCGAACGTTTGGCCGACTTCCAAGTCAAACTCGTCACCGTTTTCCATGACCAGTTTGACGGTCACTTGCTGAGTCTGATTGTTGGTGCGATGGACCAATTTGCCGCGACCCTTGTCGCCTTCGATGGTGAACACCATTGCTGTGATCGTCTCGTCCTTGGTTGATTCCTCCATCGCCTCCCTCAAGCTCATCTCGCTGCTTTGAATCGTACCGATCTTCTCCTTCAGGATCGGGTCATCGGCGTATTCTTCCACGGCCACTTGGGCGATCACGCCCGAAGCCTGATCCCAGGCGTAGAACATCAGACCGCAGCAGAGCACGGCTCCGAATAGAAAAACGGCTCCGATGATGCCGAGCACCCACAACCAGGTCTTGCTGCTCTCAGCGGCCGGTCGGCCGAACTGGTCGGGGGCCGTTTCGAAGGGATTGTGTGGAGTTCGTGACATGGGCCAATTGGTCGTGCCGGGGTGCAAACGGGGTGAATTCCGTGACTCATTAGAACGCCCCCCGAGGCTGGCCGGAAGAGCTGGGGGGGGGAAGGTTTGACGGGCGAGCAGCAACCGGTGGGGTGTCCGGTGCCTTCATTCACAGACATCGCGTCGTGGCTTGTCGATGGGGTAAAGGCGAGAGCATTCGCCCGAACCGTTAGCGACGGGTGCCATGCGGCCCCTTGTTGACGCACCTGGGCTTCGACCAACAGGCCGGCTACCGGCGGGGTGGCGCTCGAAACGAAACGGCCTGCGAAGCGGGGCTGCGGCCGTCGGGATCTTGGGGCAGCGGAGAGGTCAGCTCAACTTTCGCGTTCGGATCCCCGCGAAAGTCGGGCTTACGGGGTGACGAATTGACTCTTTCGTGGTAGAAGAGTTGGGTTATCGTATGTTCTCTGGGAGGTCGGCGGCAGGTCATTGATTTGACCGTGGCGGCGTTCTGTCCACGGGGGCACCGTAGAACATAAGGAGCACGGTTCTTGCGGTAATCCGATCGAAAGATCGGGGTCGGTAATTGCTCAGAGGCGGTTGATACCACACTTGCAACTGGGCGCTGGCAGGATGGCGGAGTGAAGGGTCGGGCGGTTCCTTGGAACTGCGATGACCGGTTCGCAACGCCATCTCGGATGCGTTAGGTAGACGTAGACATTGTTGTTACATGAAGGCACGTCGCACTTGAAATGACACGTGCTTTCCCAGGTCCACTCGTTTGATTCACCTAGGGAGAATCTGATTTATGACCAAGTGCAAGTTGGAATACATCTGGTTGGATGGCTATCAGCCGACGCAAAGCTTGAGAAGCAAGACCAAGATCATTGAGAATTTCAGTGGAAATGTCGAAGACGCCCCGATGTGGTCGTTCGATGGTTCCTCCACCGAGCAAGCGCCCGGCGGAGCATCGGATTGCCTGCTGAAACCCGTCAAAGTGGTCCGCGATCCGGGCCGCATGGGCACCGGATACTTGGTGATGTGCGAAGTGCTCAATGCCGATGGCACGCCACACCGCACCAATGGCCGCGCGACGATCGACGATGACGATGGCGATTTCTGGTTCGGTTTCGAACAGGAATACACGCTCTGGGATCCCGGCACCAACCGGCCGCTCGGATTCCCCGCCGAAGGCTATCCCGGACCGCAAGGACCGTACTACTGCAGCGTCGGCAACGGCAAAGCGGTGGGACGAGAAATCATCGAAGAGCATCTTGAGACGTGCTTGGAAGCCGGCTTGAACGTCGAAGGCATCAACGCCGAAGTGATGATGGGCCAATGGGAGTTCCAGGTCTTCTCCAAGGGTGCCAAGGACGCGGGTGACCAAGTCTGGTTGGGCCGCTACATCCTGGATCGAGTCGCTGAAGCCCACGGCGTCGGCATCAATTACCACTGCAAGCCGGTTCCCGGTGACTGGAACGGCAGCGGGATGCACGCCAACTTCTCCAACTCGACGCTGCGGACCTGTGGCAGCCAAGAGGTTTACGAAGCGATTTGTCAGGCCTTTGAGCCGCGGATCAAGGAGCACATCGACGTCTACGGTGCCGACAACGAACAGCGTTTGACCGGTCTGCACGAGACGCAGTCGATCGACAAGTTCAGCTACGGCGTCTCCGACCGTGGTGCGTCCATCCGAATCCCGATCGGAACCGTCGAAAACGGTTGGAAGGGTTGGTTGGAAGATCGGCGTCCCGCCTCCAACGCCGACCCGTACATGGTCGCCAGTGCGATCATCGCGACCGTGAAAACGGCTGGGGTTCCCGCCTAGCGGATCAAGCCTCGGGTGATTCCACCCGTCAATGAAACGATACAGAACCCGGTAACGGACGATCCGTTGCCGGGTTCTTTTCGTTGCCAGTGGGGTCAGCATCCTGCTTGCCAACCTCGCCGGCGCCGCCGGCAGCCTCGGAATTCGGCCGGCAGGCGGGAGCGGCCGTTGGTGTCCAGGCTTTAGCCGCCCATAACGCTGCGGAGCAGTGACCGAGGATCGGCTAACGCCTAGACATCAACGGGTCGCCAACCTGGTGCCGGACGATCCGTCCGACGGACCCGTGGAATGACTTCGCGGTCCAGATACAATAGCCGCTCCCCGCCTCCCGATCGTCACACCCTTTCTCGCCGCTTCCCACCACGGACCGACTTGATGATTTCGTCTGGCCCTCGTGTCTTTTCCGTCTGCGAACCCTTTGCTTCGTTGGCGTGTTCTCTCCTACTGGTCCTTTCAGCCGCCATCACCCTGGCTGATTCTCCCGCCGCGGCGGCCGAGGATCCGCTGCAGCTTCGCGACGGCGATCGGGTGGTCTTGATCGGCGACGGTCTGATCGAGCAAGAACAATACTTCGGCTGGGTCGAAGTCATGCTGACCACCGCGTTCCCCGATGCCGATGTCACCTATCGCAATCTCGGTTGGAACGGCGATACCCCGGCAGGTGATTCGCGATTCGGACTCAGTCTGCTTCAGGCCGGCCGAGAACCCGACGGTGAAGGCTGGCGGCAGTTGCAAAAGCAACTCGAAATGACCCGGCCGACCGTGGCCGTGCTGGGCTACGGGATGGCAAACGCACTGGAAACTTGGACCCAGGAAACGGACTACGCAAGGGTTCAATCGATCATCAAGTTTACCGAAGACCTGCAGCGTCTGGCCGACACGATCCGGCAGATCAATCCTGATTGCCGCTTCGTGTTCCTGTCCCCGATCTCACCCGTCGGGCCCTCCGTGTTGACCGCTGAAATGGCCGCGGTGTACACAAAACTGATCAAACAGGTGAGCGCCAAGAACGGTGGTCACTTCGTCGATCTGACCGGGGTGGCCGACAAGTCAAGTCAGCGCAAGGATCCCGTTCACTTAAACGGCGACGGATACAAAGCCGTAGCCGAGGCGATCGGCGCCGCGTTGGGCATCGATCGCGGCGTCTGGAAAGACAGCCCGCAAACCGAGCCGCTGAGGAGTGTGATCCTGGAGAAGAACCGGCTTTGGTTTCACCGTTCGCGGCCGGCCAACATGGCGTACGTGTTCGGATTTCGAAAACATGAACAAGGCCAAAACGCCGTCGAGATTCCCCAGTTCGATCCGTTGATCGAACAGGAAGAAGCCAAAATTGCGTCGCTGCGGCAGTTGAAAGCGAGCGGTGTGGAAGAGCTGGCGCCGCGGTTGGAATCCAAGTACGCGGAATTCACGCCGCAGCCGACACCGGACTTTGTTGTCGCCGAGGGTTTGGAAGTCTCGTTGTGGGCCGAAAACCCGATGTTGAACAAACCGATTCACATGAACTTTGATCCGCAAGGCCGTTTGTGGGTCGCCAGCAGCGAAGCCTATCCGATGATCGAAGTCGGTCAGGCCATGCCCGACAAAATTCTGGTCTTGGAAGATTCCGATCACGACGGCAAGGCGGACAAGTCGACCGTGTTCGCCGACGGGTTGTTGATTCCCACCGGCGTGGCGCCCGGTGACGGCGGGGCTTATGTCGCCCAAAGCACCGATCTGCTTTTTCTGGAGGACACCGATGGGGACGGCAAGGCCGATCGTCGCGAGCGCGTGCTCAGCGGATTCGGCACCGAAGACACCCACCACAATCTGCACACCCTGCTGTTCGGTCCCGACGGTCGGTTGTACATGAACCAATCGGTGTACACCCGGACGGACGCCGAAACGCCCTATGGCGTGGTGCGGTTGAAAGCCGGCGGCGGATTTCGATTCGACACTCAAAACCGACGCATGGACATCTTCTTTCGCGGTCTGTGGAACCCCTGGGGACACCAGTTCGATGCACACGGCAATTCCTTCATGACCGACGGGGCGGGCTTCGCAGGCATCGCCTATGTCTTTCCCGGTGCGACCTTCAATCCCACCCCCGGCGCACGACGTCAGTTGGATCTGATCAGCCCCGGCAACTATCCCAAGTTCTGTGGCGGTGAGATTGTTCAAGGCGAAAGCTTTCCCGAAGACTGGCAGGGATCCTTTGTCACCTGTGATTTTCGCGCCAATCGTGTGACGCGGTTCTCGCTGTCGGAAACCGATGCGGGATTTGTCACGACGCAGCAGGCCGATTTGATCCGCACCAGCGCCAGCACGTTTCGCCCGATCGACATCAAACAAGGCCCCGATGGGGCGCTGTACATCGCCGACTGGTCCAACCCGATCATCAATCACGGCGAAGTCGATTTCCGGGATCCGCGACGCGACCGCTGGCACGGTCGGATTTGGCGCGTGACGGCCAAGGGCCGACCCCTGCGCCAGCCCGTTGACTTGACCGGCCAATCGATCGATTCGTTGATCACCAATCTTTACTCGGGCGATCGTTATCTGGCCGATCAATCGCGTCGCGTTTTGATCGAGCGTGGCGACGACACCGCGGCCAAGTTGGATCGCGTATGGAGTTCGACCACGACATCGGAAGATCGATTGGCTGCCGTGCGTCTCTCGGCATCGGTCGGCAAGCCGGATGTCGCATGGTTGCAGACGGTGCTTGGCGATTCGGCAGGCTCCGTCCGCGCGGCCGCCACGCGAATTTTGGCCGACTGGTCTGATCCGACCGACCCGACCGCAAGCATCGAGCGGGAGCAAGCGATGGAATGGTTTGCCCAGCGCGTGGTCGACTCACACCCGCGAGTTCGACTGGAAGCGGTGCGTGGCTTGGCAAAACTGGGCGGCGTCGACGCGATCCGACTTTCGCTGCGGGCGCTCGATCATCCGGTTGACCGATTCATCGATCACGCCTTGTTCTTGAACGTCGACGAAAACTCGGTTGCCCTGATCAAGGACCTTCGCAAACCGATGTGGAGCATGGCGGAGAACCAAAAGCAGCTCGAGTATGTGCTGACCAGCGTCGAGCCGGCCAAGGCGACCGAGTTCTTAGGCACCTTTCTCGCAAACAATCCCATCCCGCGCGACGGTGGCGGGCCATGGATCGATCTGATCGCTAAAGCGGGCAGCCCCAAAGAACTTGGAATTCTGTATCGGCAAGCGATCGACGGTCAATTGGAACCTGCCGCGGCTGCCAAAGCGTTCGGAGCTCTGCAGGATGCCAAACGATTGCGGCGTCTGAAACCGGAACTGAGCGGTCAACCGGCCGACGAGTTGAAACCGTTGTTGTCGAGTTCGGATTCGCAGGTCCGGGCCGCGGCGATCGAGCTGAGCGGTGCCTGGCAGCTGCGCAAACTGATCCCCACGTTGGCCGATCTCGCCGCCGACAACCAACTCGATTCCGCCACACGCGTCAAAGCGATCGCGGCGCTGCGATCCTGTGGCGGACAGGCGGCGACCGAGGCGTTGCTGTCGCTGGTTCGTGAGGATGCATCGTCGGCGATTAAGTCATCGTTGGTCGGGGCACTCGCCGGGACCAACCCGCAGCTGGCCGTCCAGCCTTTCTATGACACGTTGGCCGGTATCGAAGACGAACAAGCGGCGCTGGGCCTATGGAGAGCGATGTTGTCGGCGAAAAACGGTGAAGCATTGTTGACCGCTTCGTTGCCGGCCGAAGGTCTATCAGAAGTCGCCGCCCGCGCCGGCGTTCGTGCGGCTGGGGAAAGTGGTCGCAACGCACAATCCTTGATCGACGCGTTGATGCCGATGAGCGGGCTGACGATGACAGCGGACAAATGGTCGCCCGAGCGTGGCGCGGAACTGCGAAAACTGGCGACGCTCCAGGGCGACCCCGCGCGGGGCGAAATGATTTACCGCCGCAGCAGTCTGCAGTGCGCGACTTGCCACGCGATCGGCGGTGTGGGAGGCAAAGTCGGGCCGGACATGACCAGCTTGGGCGCCAGTGCTCCGGTCGATTACATCATCGAATCGCTGTTCGACCCGAATGCCAAAATCAAAGAAAACTATCACGCGGTGACCGTGTTGACCGAAGAGGGGCAAGTGTATTCCGGGATCGAATCGGGCAGCACCGAGGAAGAGATGGTGCTTCGTGATGCGTCGAACAAACTGGTGCGAATTCCCGAGGCGGAAATCGTTCAAGTCAAACCCGGCAAGTCACTGATGCCGGCCGGGTTGCTCGACCGCGTTTCGCAACAAGATCAATTGGATTTGATCAGCTTCCTGACCCGGCTCGGAAAACCCGGCGAGTACGACGCCAGTCGGCAGACCGTCGCCCGCGTCTTGGAAGTGTTCGCCGGGTCGCACCGCATCGAACAGCAGGGCAACGAGGCGATCGTGTCCGGCGAACCGATCAAGGGTTGGAAGCCGCTGCAGGCCCGCGTGAGCGGCAAGATCGAGAAAGCGACGTTGGAAGCACTGACCGCCCAACCCAGGCACACGTCGCTGGTCAATATTTACCTGCGGACGCAAATCGAAGTCGGCTCGGACACGGCCGCAACCTTTTCCATTGACAACCTCGATCGGGCGAACGTCTGGATCGATGGTCAGCCCGCGGGGACGATTGCCGATCCGATCAAGCTTTCGCCGGGCAAGCACACCCTGTTGTTGCAAATCGACGGCAGGGGGTTACCCGAATCGATCGTAATTCGCAGTGAAGACGTGACGTTCATCAGCGAATGATCCAGTCCACGTTGGTGTCTAGGCTTTAGCCGATCCTCGAGCAAAAATCGAAGGGGCAAGAGCGTCTCGGCTGGACTGCAACGAGGATCGCCTAAAGGCTAGACACCAACATGTGGATGAATCCCGTATACTCCTCGGGCTAACTTCTTCAACTCACAACCAGCGCTGTCATGCCTTCCAAACCGACCGCGATTGTTCCCCATGCGAGCTTGCGGATGGCGTGCCGTGTGGTCGATCCGCCTCACCCGGCGGTGATCGATTGCGATCGGTTGTTGGATGGTTGTGAACTTCGTACCCAGCGGCGCAGCGGGCCGGGCGGGCAGCACCGAAACAAGACCAGTTCCGGCGCGTTTTTGACGCATCGCTCGACGGGATTGGTGGGCGAAGCGACCGAGCGACGAAGTCAAGCACAAAACCGCGAGGTCGCGCTGCAGCGATTACGGTACCTGTTGGCGATCGAAGTCCGCACGCCCAGCCCGCTCGATCCGTCCGCCTGGCAAGCCGATCGCGACGAAGCGACGATTCGCAAGCATTACGCCAATCATTCGTTCCGGCTCAACGAATCCAATGCCGACAAGCCGGCCCTGTTGGCGTTGGTGTTGAACGATTTGTGGGTGGCCGGCGGGCAACCGAGTTTGATCGCCGAGACCTGGTCGGTGTCGACCAGCAAGATTGTTGCGCTGGTTCGATCGTACGCCCCGGCGTTGACGTGGGTGAACCGAGTTCGACATCACCACGAACGGTTGCCGTTGCACTGATGGAACGCCGACATCAAATCCGTGCGATCGTGGTGCACACCGTCCGGGTTTCAACGGTCGCCGCACTTTTGCTGCTGATTCCCTCGCCGCGACGCGATCGGCCCAGATCGGATGACGGAGCGTCACCGCCGGCGATCGAACGGATTCGTCCCTTCTTGCCGACGGCGAGTGTGGTCGAGGGTGCAAAGGACGCCAACGGATTTTGGACGGTCAAGGACGCCGAGGGCGTTTCGCTGGCTCGCGTCGCCAGAACCTTGCCCGAGGCTGCCGACGTCATCGGTTATCGCGGACCCACCGAAGCGATGATCCTGTTGGACCGCGATTACCAGTTGATCGGCGTCGACCTGATCGATAGCGCCGACACCGAGGAACACGTCACGGCGGTGGAGAACGACGACGCGTTCTTCCAGCAGTTTCGCAGCTGGACGTGGACCGGGCCGGAACCGGGCAAGAATGTCGACGCGGTCTCCGGCGCGACGCTGACTTCGTTGGCATTGGCCAAGGGAGTGCTGCGGCGAATCGGGGGTGACCTGCCTTCGTTGGTCTTTCCCGATGCCGTCACCCTGGCAGAACTGCAACAATGGTTTCCCGACGCGTCGGCACGTCGCGTTGAAGGTGATCGCGTCATCGCCCTTGATCGAGCCGGCCAGGAACTTGGAACGGTGATTCGCACCGGACCGCTCTCGGATTCGATCATCGGATACCAGGGACCGACCGAGTTATTGATTCAAGTCGAGCCGGCGGGAGCAGCCGAAGACAGCGAACCACCGCCGATGACGGTCGCCGACATCAAGATCCGATCGTCGTTCGACAACGAACCCTACGTCCGCTATTGCAAAACGGAGTATGGTTTTTGGGCACTGTTCGAAGGCCGAACGCTCGCGGGATTGGCCGACATGGATTTGGAAGCCGAACGGGTCGAAGGTGTTTCCGGGGCGACGATGACCAGCATGGCGATCGCCGAAACCCTGGTCGCATCCGCGGGCCGGTTCCAAGTCCGCCAGCAGCAGCGGGAACAAGCGATCCAGGCAGACGGATCGACTTGGAGTAACTGGCGCCATCGCGTGGTGGATGCGCTGGAGATGCGGATCACGGCCGCGGACATCGGCTGCGTACTCGTCTTGTGTTTGATCCCGCTGTTTCGGATGCGAGGTTGGTTTCGCCATCATCGAATCCGTAGGCTCTGGTTGGTTGCCGTGATCGCAGTGATCGGGATTTGGTCGGGTAATTTGATTTCGATGGCGCTGGTGGCGGGTTGGAGCGGAGGAGGGATCGCGTGGCGATTGGCGCCCGCGCTGGCCGCGATCGCGATCGTTGCGTTTGTCGCGCCGGTGGGCTGGAAATCCAATCCGTACTGCAATCATCTCTGCCCGCACGGGGCGTTGCAGCAATTGCTGCGACCACACCACAAGAGCAAGCGATATTGGAAGCCGCCGGCGGGGATGATGGCGGTGTTGAAGTTCCTGCCGGGCACGACGCTGGTGATCGGCTATCTGACGCTGTTGTGGTCACCGACGACCGACCTGTCGTCGTGGGAGCCGTTCCATGCGTATCTTTATCGCATCGCTTCGTGGACGGCGTTGACGTTGGCGGCAGTCACGTTGTTATTTTCGGCGTTTGTGCCGATGGGCTACTGCCGTCTGGGCTGTCCCACCGGCCGTTTGCTCGATCATCTGCGACGCAGCGCCGGCAGCGATCGGGTGCAGGTCGCCGATGGCGTTGCGATCGGGTTGCTGGTCGTGGCGGTGTTGTTGCGGTAGCGCACCGCGCAAGTCCGTGCGATGTTAAACTGCGACGATGAGCTCCTTTCAACAATCCTGTCCGTCCTGCAATGCGTCGCTCGAATTGCCGATCGAAGCGGACGGCAAGGCGGCGGTTTGCCCGTCCTGTCAGACTCAATTCATCGCCGCGGCACCACCGGCATTGGAGAGCAAACCGACCGCGGTGGTGAGGCCGCAACCGACCCCGCAACCGGTCGCGGTCAAACACTATCGCAAGATCCCGATCGAACACATCTTTGCGGACACGCAATCGGTGTTTGTCGAAAGACGTCGTCCGCTATTGATGCCGTTCCTGATGCCATCGGTCCTGATGGTGTTGGGTTTGCTTTTGCCGCTGGTGTATTTGAGTGACTTGGCCAGCACCAATCGGACGCAGGCGTTGCTGTGGCTTGCAGTCGCGTCACCGTGGTTTGTATTGGTAACGGTCTATACGTTCTGGTTCGCACTGAACCTGTCGCTGGATGTGTGCGACGCCGGCCCTGATTTGGAAGATGATCCACCGCTGATGACTCGGTCATGGTTCGTCCCCACGGCCGCTGTGTTTCTTTCGCTGTTGACTGCGATGACCATCGCGATCGCGTACGTGGCAGTCGTCATCGGGCTGACCATCGCGATCATGAATATCGGCAGCAACGTCCAGGCGACTGAGATCCATCTGTTGATGACGGTCGGGGCGTTCGTGGGAGCGATCCTGTTGCTGACGCTCTCGGCGATGCGGTTATGGCCGGTCATCCCGCTGGCCATGGATGGTCGCTTCGGCGGGGCCGTGGTGCGGGAATCACTGCAAATGACCCGGTCGAACCTGATGACCTCGTTCTTTCTGGTCGTCGGGATTTTCTTTTTCGTCGGATTCGGTTTCAGCGTCTTCGGGCTCGGATTGCCCTTGGCGATTCCGGTCGCGGCGCTGGCGTTGGTCGTGGCTTTGCGATTGATCCAAGGGCGCGGGATCCCGGCGTTCGACCGGGAAGAGTTGTAGTTGCAGTGGGATAGGCTTCCAGCCTGTCAGCACGACAGGCTGGAAGGCTTTCCCACCTTTTTTGCTTGACAGCACGAGGCGACGCGGTGTACCATGACACGGGTACACCGAAGGCCGCATTCACATGGGATGGCTTGGATGTTCTTTTCAATCGACGCCGATGGCGATCTACCGATCTACGAACAAATCGTACGTCAGGTCAAGCTGGCTGTGGCCGACGGGATTTTGGTCGGTGGGCAAATGGTCCCCAGCGTTCGGCAGTTGGCCAATGACTTGGCGATCAATTCCAACACGATCGCCCGGGCCTATCAAGAGTTGCAGTCCGATCACGTGCTCGAGCCGTTGCGGGGCCGCGGGATGGTGGTCCGCCGTGACGCGATGAAGCGTTGCACCAAGGCCCGTAATTCGTTGGTCGCCGAAAGTGTTCGGCGGGCGTTGAGCGATGCGCTGGCCGGCGGGATGACGACCGCGGAACTGCGAGAATTATTTGACGCGGAATTGGACCGCCAGTCCGCGATGATTGAAAACGCCAAACACGCCTCTGGCAACGGCAATTCCTGACCCTTCTCCACTTGTCTTTCCTAGGGAAGCATCCTGACATGAACGCCGTCATTTCCTTGCAGAACATCAGTAAATCGTTCGGTCGCAATCGTGCGCTGATCGACGTGACGTTAGACATTCCCCAGGGCGTCGTCTTTGCGTTGCTTGGCGAAAACGGTGCCGGGAAAACCACGATGATTCGGATTTTGACCGGTTCACTCAAGCCGGACAGCGGTTCCGCCACGGTGCTGGGGTTGTCGTGCTTGAAGGACGGCCAAAAGATTCGTCAACAGACGGGATATGTTTCGGATTCACCGGCGATGTACGAATGGATGACTGCGGACGAAATCGGTTGGTTCACGTCGGCGTTTTACGATGACGAATTTCCCGGACGTTATGCGGAAACGTTGATGAGTTTCGACGTCCCGCCCGGCGTCAAGTTGAAGAACATGAGTAAGGGGCAGCGCGCCAAAGTCGCGCTTGCGCTGGCCACTTCGCACGATCCAGAGCTGTTGATTCTCGACGAACCGACCAGCGGACTCGATCCGATGGTCCGTCGGCAGTTTTTGGAATCGATGGTCGACCGGGCATCGCTGGGCCGCACGGTGTTGCTTTCCAGCCACCAGATCAACGAGGTCGAACGCGTGGCGGATTGGATCGGCATCTTGCATCAAGGCGATTTAAAACTTGTCCAGCCGTTGCAGGCGCTGCGTGATTCGACGCGTGTCGTCACGGCGACGCTCGAGCATGGCGATGCGACCGTGCTGATGCCTCGCGGCGAAGTTTTGACCGAAGCCAAGAACGGTCGCCAAATGCGATGGATCGTCCGCGATTTGGCCGACGACTGGCGCAGCGACTATGGCGACGCGTCGGGCGTGATCAAGGTCGACGAGGAGACGCCGACGCTGGAAGAGATCTTTGTGGCGGTCTGTGACACCAACGCGGTCCGACCGTCGCAGCAACGGGAGAAGGTGGTGCCGGCGGCGGGTGCTTCACCGGTGTGAGGGGACATGAACGAGTGATGTCACTCTCCCTTTGGGAGAGTCGAGCGTCAGCGAGGAGAGGGCTTGTCGTGGTGCTTGGGCCGTGGTGCTCGGGCCGCGGCTGCCGCAGGCTAAGTGTGCGTGGTGGTTGACCGTTCGACCTCCCCTCGCTTCGCTCGACCCTCCTGCCAGGAGGGTGACTTGATGGAGAATCATTGCCAACGTGAGACGGAAAGATGAATCAAAAAGTGATGCGGCGGTTGATCTGGAAAGACGCTCGAACGCTCGCTCCGCTGGCAATCGCGACACTGGTCACGATTTTCGGATTCAACACGCTGTTGTGGCTGTTGGCCGAGGCGGTGATGGACGTGGACAACCAAACCCGACTCGGTCTGTCGCGGATGATTTGGATCGTTCTGCCGAATCTGCTCGCCTTTGGTGCCCCGGCGCTGCTGGTCGGGGGTGAAGAGGAGAGTGGATCGCTGACGTGGTTAAAGACGCTGCCGGTCAGTTGGCGTGGCGTCGCGCTGAGCAAGTTGCTGGTTGCCCTCGCGGCGCTCGTGGCCGTGTGGATCTTGGCCAGCGTTTCGTATTGGTTGCAGTGGACGATTCTGCCGGACCATGTGATCGCGTGGGCCGAAAACACACGTAATGCGCCGGACTGGTCGGCCGTCGCGGTCTTTTCCCAGTGGGTCTTCAGTCTCGCCTTGTTGTTGACCGGTTTTAGTTTGGCGTATTGGTTCCGTTCACCGATCAACGCGCTGTTGGCTGTGTTGCCGGCGATGGTTGTGTTTGCGATTGCGTTTGTCAGCGTCGAGGAGTACTTGCTCGATACGAGGTTGTGGGGGCAGCCGCAATGGGAATCGATCTCTGCCCTGCAGTTCTGGTCTGTACTAGGGGTTCCAACCATTGCAGCGATCGGCGTGCTGTTCGCTCTCCATCAAGAGATGGCCAAGCGCCGGATCGCCGGCCCCGATGAATCGCTCGGT
This sequence comes from Phycisphaera sp. RhM, assembly GCA_033042175.1. GTDB lineage: Bacteria > Planctomycetota > Planctomycetia > Pirellulales > Pirellulaceae > Stieleria. The sequence continues at coordinate 22,193 of WCIL01000032.1, read as the reverse complement.
CGGCGGATCAAACAATGCGTTTCCGGCGATGCCTTCCGGCCTCCCAGCACCGTGCCGATGTCGTGGTACGGCGTCTCCTTGGTTTTGCGGCGGCCGACGAAGACGCACGCCCTGTTGTGGCAGGCGGCGCGACAGAACGTTTGGATTCTATTGAGCTTGATGCTTGTCGGCATGTTCGGTGTCACCGTCGCCGTCTGGGGAAGAAGCAGCGGGCAAGAATTGGCGAGTTTGGTCGCCGCGGTGGCGTTGTTTGGAATCGCCGGTTCAACGTTCTATGGGGATTCGGTCCGCAAGCGTTGTGTGTTCTTGGCTGATCGCGGAGTTTCTCCCTCATTGATCTGGCGGACGCGGTTGATGCCGACGGCGATCGCGGTCGGATTGATTTTCATTGCCCTGTTGGCGAACCAGCTGATCAGCGATGTGATCTACCGAAACGGACTGCGGTTCGAAGAATTTTTGATGTGCACGATGCTGATGTTTGTCGGTTACGCGCTGTGCCAATTGGTGTCGCAGTGGGCGCCTCGGCCGGTGTTCGCGTTTTTGGCGTCGCCCGTGATTTGCGTGTTGGCGTTTTTGCTGTTTTACCCGCTGTTCGATGCGTACCGCGCTGGAGCCCTGTGGGCGGCGATGGCGTCGATCCCGGTGTTCTTGTTTGCCTCGTGGCGGCTGACGCCACGCTGGTTGTCGGGTTCGACCGGGCGGGATTACACGGCGCGACTCATCGGGTATTTCGCACTGGCGATCGTCTTGCCCTACGTGTTGGTGCTCGGCATTCGAACGGCAACGATCCCTGCGGAGCAGACGCAGTGGCGAACGCGGATGTTGGCGTACGAGTTCCCGCAACGACCGGCAGACCACCATCGAGTCGAAATCTATCCGGCGGCCGTGCCCAACCAGGACGTGTTTTGGAACGGGTTCTTGCGCGATCAGTTGCTAACGCCGCCCCGGAGCGATGGTTTCGACGAACGGTTGGCCCAAGAACTGGCGACCACGACGACCGTCGCGGAATTCGTGTCCTTCAATGAACTGGTGGCACGTATTCCCTATTGGCCGGACGGGTATGCGTCCAGCGTGGGGGCGAGAGGGGATTCGTTCGGCATGGGAGCGGATGGGTTGGTTCGCTTCGGAGCCGATCAGCTTGACCTGGAGTTGCGTGTCGCTCGGGTGTTGCTGAAATGGTCCGGAATGGTTCGTCAGGAAGCGCGCTTCGGTCAGACATCGTTCGAGCGGTTGAGCAGGGTTTCGGAGTACGCCGAATGGGTCGCGGCGGCCATTCTAGAGCGGCATCTCGATGAACACGGTTTGACACCCGAGATCCAGGAATTGGCCGATTTGTTTCCCGACGATGCGCTGGTATTGGAATCCCGCCGCAACAGCTTGATCGCGTCATGGCAAGCCGAGTCGCTCGGCAGCAGGTCAACACTGCCACGCACCGAATTCATTCGATCGATCGAAGCGTTGCGGCGGCAACGATTTATCGATCAAACCGTCACGCTTGCCGAACAGCATTGGCGAGCAGGGGCAATGGACGGCGTATGGGAGATTCCAAACTTCGTGGACTCGGCCGAGCAAGCGGATCTGACCGAACTGATGCGTCCGCTGTACGAGTTTCAAGCCCTCGAGTTGATCAAACGTTTAAAGAATCGCGTCCGATAAGGGTTGTGCATGGCGTTGGCCAAAATCGCACGTGCCGATGTTAATCCGCACGTCCCGATGGCAATCCGTGTGTGCCGTGGGGCACGGTTCAAACGACATCGGTCCGTCCGGACCGATTCGGCCAACGGCCGTGGACATCCGTAGCCTAGGGCAACGCCCTAGGAATGGGTAACGCAACGGGTTGGGTTTGGCCAACGGCCATGGACAATGCGTCGTCCTCAATCCCACACGTAGCGTTCGTCGTATTGAAGGTCGTAACGTCTTAGAAAATCGCGATACTCCTCTTGGAACGTCTTGACGCGGTGATGTTCTTCTTGATTTCGGATGTAAGCTTCGACGGCGGACCGATGAGGTGGCGAGACGGAAAAAATTCCGTATCCGCGTTGCCAATAGAACTTCGAATGTTTGCCGCCGAACGTTTTGATAAACTTTGAAGATTCGCGTTTGATTTCTTCGGCAAAGTCCTTTGCCGCATGGATGCGGCCCATGTCAAACAAGAGGTGGACATGATCGGCGACGCCACCGACGAGCGAGAATGATGATCCCATGTTGCGAACCGTTTCCGCCAGATAGGCGTGCACACGTTCTCGGACGGAAGTGTCCAGAAACGGGTAACGGTCTTTGGTGCTGAAGATCAGATGAGCGTACAGACAAGCGTGCGATTGGGGCATGAGTCCCTCCTTGTGCGAACAAAAGGTGGTGTCACGAGGGCCCTCTCGAGTGCTGGTATTGAACCATGCGAATGACCGTTCGCCAAGGCGTGTTTTGGTGCCGGGTTTCTGGGGCGTTACGCCGGCCGACGGGTATGCATGGCCGTCGGCCAAGATCGCGTGGCGGTAATCAATTACACGCACACCGTTGCCAAACTTGTGCGTGCCGGTGGCAACATGCGCGATTGGTCGGGCGGGATTCAAAGGACATCGGTCCGCACGGACCGATTCGGCCAACGGCCGTGGACATCCGTGGCCTAGGGCAACGCCCTAGGAATATGTAACGCAACGGGTTGGGTTTGGCCAACGGCCATGGACAATGCGTCGTCCACCGTTGCGGTTGTGTATGGCCGTTGGCCAATGCGTTGGTTTTGACGGCGGGTCCTGGGGCGTTGCCCCAGGCTATGGGTATGCATGGCCGTTGGCCAAAATCGCGTGGCGATGACAATCCGCGTGTGCCGGCGAAAATCCGCGTGTGCCGGCGAAAATCCACGTGATTGGTGGGACGGGGTTCAAATAATGCCGGTCCGCACGGACCGGTTCGGCCAACGGTCGTGGACATCCGTAGCCTAGGGCAACGCCCTAGGAATGGGTAACGCAACGGGCTGGGTTTGGCCAACGGCCATGGACAATGCGTCATCCACCGGTGCGGTTGTGTATGGCCGTTGGCCAACGCGGTTGTTATTGCGGCGGGTCCTGGGGCGTTGCCCCAGGCTATGGGTATGCATGGCCGTTGGCCAAAATCGCGTGGCGATGACAATCCGCGTGTGCCGGCGAAAATCCACGTGATTGGTGGGACGGGGTTCAAATAATGCCGGTCCGTCGGGACCGATTCGGCCAACGGCCGTGGACATCCGTAGCCTAGGGCAACGCCCTAGGAATGGGGAACGCAACGGGCTGGGTTTGGCCAACGGCCATGGACAATGCGTCATCCACCGATGGTGTTGTGTATGGCCGTTGGCCAATACGTTTGTTTTGACGGCGGGTCCTGGGGCGTTGCCCCAGGCTATGGGTATGCATGGCCGTTGGCCAAAATCGCGTGGCAGTATCCAAATTCGTACGTGCCGTTGGCCGGATCAACGCGTGCCGGTAGTACCGCGCGTGATCGGTGGGCCAGGGTTCAAATAACGCCGGTCCGTCCGGACCGATTCGGCCAACGGCCGTGGACAACCGTAGCCTAGGGCAACGCCCTAGGAATGGGTAACGCAACGGGTTGGGTTTGGCCAACGGCCATGGACAATGCGTCGTCGACCGGTGCGGTTGTGTATGGCCGTTGGCCAATGCGTTCACGTGTGTGTGGCGGGTTCTGGGGCGTTGCCCCAGGCTATGGTTGTGTATGGCCGTTGGCCAATGGGACCACGGGTGCGTCGGGATCCTGGGGCGTTGCCCCAGGCTATGGTTATGCATGGCCGTTGGCCAAATCGCGTGCCGTTGGCACCGGTTCGGACGTGTGGCATCAGCCGTGCCATGACATCATCGGTCCGCACGGACCGGTTCGGCCAACGGCCGTCGACATCCTTAGCCTAGGGCAACGCCCTAGGTCTCGGGTCACGAGGGGACCGGTTTGGCCAACGGCCATACACAATGCGTCGCGAGGATCTAACCGCGACCTATGCTGGACGACGCTTGTTGTACAACCGCCCGAAACGGAAACTCGATCGATGGTTCGTTTAATCAATTCAATTTTGACGGTTGTTGTGGCCGCTGTTCTGTTGATCCCGATCGCGTTGGCGGCGCTCCAGGCGCCGGTTGGGCCGAACACTTCCACATGGATCGCGATGCGAATCAAATTGTGCTCCGCGGCGATCCCTCCATGCTCAGCCGACAAACCTACGAAATGATTCCGGGGTTCCAGTTGATCGATCGTGATTTTGTGCTCCGCTCGGACTCCTGTGGCCATCATCCGCACGATGATCTGTACAAAGATCTCTTACCGATGTTACGGACGATGGCGCGATCGTGGCGCACTGAGGCTCAGCAGCCCGCCACAATCTAGACAGGGCATCTGGAATTTTGCCCATTTGGCTTTCCCGGCCGCGAAAACGCTTGCGGACCGCGCCCGGGGGGCTTCATACTGATCCCCATTCGTCTGCCGCTCTTCTTTTTGGGGATCCCCGTGACACGTCCATTGACCCACTGCGCGCCGACCCTTTCGTTCGTTCGCACCGTCGGGCTACTCAGCCTGCTTTTGATGTTGATTCCGCTGTCGCTCATCGCTCAGGACTCGGACGAACTTTCCGATCGCGAGCGAGTCGCTGCGGAGCGTTACCTTCAGGTCTTGCTGCGTCGGCCGCGTCCCGGTGTCGCGCTCGATCGCGTGTATGGATACCACGTCCAAAACGATTCGCTGGACGAACTGGAGAAACAACTCTCCGATCCCCAGGCCAACGACGCCGGGGAACGTCAGATGGTTTGGGGATTGGTTCAGTTACAGCGTGGTCGTGCGGCCGAGGCGGCACAGATATTGACGGCGGCGGAATCCAAGTTGCCCGACGATGCGGCATGCAGTTTTTATCTCGGCCGCGCGTACTTGGCGGTCGGACAGACCGAGCAGGCGGCTGCCGCGATGGAACGGGCGCTCGATCGCGGGCCGTTGCGCGCCGAAGCGCTGCCGATGTTCACACAACTGGGCCGGATTTACAGCCGCGCCGGCCAGCGGGAGAAGTCACTTGCCGTCTGGACTCGGCTGGAACAATTGTTTCCCGGTGACACGCGGGTCGGCGGCCAGATCGCGCGGACGCTTGCCGAAGAAGGGAATTACGACGAAGCCTTGCGGCGTTATGAACAACTCGCGAAGACTTCGAAACAGCCCGATGAGATGATCGCGATGGCCGTCCAAGCGGCAGAAATGCGACGCAGGATGGGAAACGCGGACGAGGCGACCGAGTTGCTTGAAAAGATTCTGGCTCGGTTAAACCCTGGCAGCTGGCTGCACACGGACGTCCGCAACCGGATCGAAGCCGGTTTCCTGAAGTCGGGTGACTACGACGCCTTGGCGGACTACTACAAACAACAACTTGCCGATCGGCCTGATGATCTGTCGCTGCAAACGCGTTTGGCCCGGATCCTGATCACCGCCGGCCGATTGTCGGAAGCCAAGACGCTGTTGGACGCTGTGGTCGCTCGTGCACCGGATGATACCGAAGCTCGATCGACGTTGATCGATGTGTTGATCAATCAAAACAACGTCGCCGAAGCGGCCAAACAATTCAGTGAACTTGCCAAACGCGACGCGGATAATCCCGATCACCTGGTGCGGTGGGGACAGGTGTTGTTGGAGGACACCGAGACGCCGTTGGAGCAACGGCGTGACGCAGCGGCGGACGTTTGGTCGCGGCTGGCCGGCACCCGCAGCGACGACGCGGTGACGCTCTCGCAAGTCGCCGACTTGATGCGCGGCATCGATCGAAGCGAAGACGCGATCGAGCTGTATCGCAAGTCGATCGAATTGGATCCCGGCTCGCCCCAATATCGAGAATACTTGGGTGAGTACTTGCATTCGCTCGATCGCAAGGACGACGCCGTCGAGGTTTGGACGTCGATCGCCGAGGGTGATCGCCGCGGTCGTGAATCGTTGGTCCGATTGGCCGAAGTGTTTGGGGCGTTCAAGTTGCCGGGCCTGGCACTCGACACGTGGGGAGAGGCCGCGGAATACGATCTGACGTTCGCGCAAGAGTTACGTTACGCGTCGAAGTTGACCGAGGCCAAGCAATACGAAAACGCACTGCAACGATTGGACGCGGCGGCCGAAATTGCGGAGACGCCGGATGAACAAGAACAGTTGCTGAAAGACCGGATCGCCGTCTATCAGGCATCGGGGACGTTGGAGCAACAGATTCGACAGGTCGAAGCCGGACCGAAGTCCGCCGACTCGCTTCGAACGTTGGCGTTGATGCATAGTGCGGCCGGCGATCTGGTCAATGCGGAACGCTCGATTCAGCAAGCGCTGAAAATGGAACCGGACAACACCGACGTGTTGCTGGTTGCGGCGGACCTGGCCGAGCGTCAGAACCGATTGAGTGACGCCGCCGAACTGTTCGAACAACTCGCCACGGCGGACAGCCGGTTCCGCACCAATTACTTGCAACGCGTCGCAGGTCTGCAAGTCCGGCTGGGACAGACCGATCAAGCGATCGAGACTTGCGAAGCCGTCATTGACGCCAATCCGGCCAGCCCCGAATCGTATCAGTTCTATGCGCGAACCGCGTTCGGCGTCAATCGCGACGAAGAAGCGATCGCCGCTCTGCGTCGGGCGATGACGGTCGCACCCCGCGACAACTCTCCGCGACGGATGCTGGCGAGCCATTTCGCCGATCAATACCGCACCGACGAAGCAATCGAATTGTATTGGCAGGCGCTCAACTATGAAGTCAAACTCGATGACAAGATCAATGTCATCCGTGCTCTCGCACCCTTGTACGATCGCAAGACAGACCTGCAGACGTTGCTCGGTCGAATCGAAGAGATCAATCGCAAAGACGGCAACGCCCGAACGACCAGTTTGATGGTCGCCGCTGCGCACGAGTCCGTGCAGGACTTCGGTGCGGCGATCAGCGCGATCGATCAGTTGCTCGCCGTCCAGCCGCGTGACGTCGCCTTGTTGGAAACCATGGTGCGTCTGGCCGATGCGGCCAACGAAGTGGAGCAGGCTGCGGAGTACCAAAAACGAATCACCGAACTGGCCAACACGCCGGAAAACCGTTTCAAGCTGGTGGAGTATCAACTGGAAGCCGGCACGATCGATGTCGCCCAGGCACTTTCGCAACGCTTGTCGTTTCTGTCGGATCCCTCGCGACTGGGCGGGATGGTGCGTTCGGCGGCGCGACGTGGTGACCGCAAGACGGCACGGGCGATTTGTGAAGAAGCCCTACGAGCCGACGACAGTTTGTGGGACATCAAACTGTCGCTCGCGCAGTTGTTGCTGATGGACCGAAGCGAAGCGGACGCCGACGCGAACCGCGAGCGGGCGATGCAGTTGGTCCAGCAGATTCGTGCGGCCGATCTGCCGATGGATGCCCCGGCACCGACGCGACGCAAGCAGACGAACACGGCCGTGTCCAGCAATCGGTTGCCGGCCGGTTATCAGTCCAACCCGATGTACTGGAGCCAGTCGTCGTATCAATTGGCCCAAATGTTACGCGTCGGCCGATACGCCAACGCATCTTACTCGTATTCCACGCCTAGCGCGACGATCGAGGCCACGTCGTTCGGGCACGCCCGTGTGATCGCCGCATCGTTGATTTTGATGAATGAAGTGATCGGTATGCCGGACGATCAGGCGTCGGATGCGGTGCAGGCAAAACTGGATTCGGAGTTTTCCGTCGAGGACTGGAACACGGTCACCGATGCGATGGAGATCTGGGAACACTTTGAGCTGATGAACGTGATGTCGTTGGTCAGCAATCAGCCCGTTGCAAGTCCGTTCGGACCGACGCCTCCCAATCTTTCTGCGGCGGCGAAAGCCAAAGCGGACGCGTTGCGGCAGAATCAGATGAAGAGGATGTGGCGGCTGGCGGAACTCGACCCCAACTATGGGATGACGCCGCTGTTGCAATTCCTTTCTCAGCGGATGATGTCCGATGCGATGCCCGCCGAGCGGAAACCTGACATGACGCCATTGACCGAGCAAGAGCTTGAAATTCTCGCGTCGATCAACGAGCGCGTGCAAGCGTCGGGAATGTCGACCGGGGCGCTGATGGGGGCTCCTCCCGGCGCAGCGGAGATGATGTTTCAGGCGATTCTCGGTCACGAATTCAATCTGGCCGGCCAGGAAGAAAAAGCCGCGCAGTTCGCGCCCGAGCCTCCCGGTGCGGACGCCGGCTACGACGAAATCGTCGGCGCGATCCAGTTTTACCTCCGACTGGGAAAACCGGAGCAAGCCGACGGGTTGGTCAAGCAATTGCTGCCGGCCGCGCGACGCGAAAAACCCAAAGCGCCGGTTCAGGGATTCAGCCCCATCACCCAAATCATGATGGGCGGCGGCGAAGCGGCCAAAGCGTTTAGCGAACGACACGAACGGTCGATGGTCGATGCCGTGATCGCGGGTTGGTCCAAGTCGACGCTCAACGCGGCCAGTCGCTCGACGACCCTTGGCGATGGCTACGTCAATACCTACGCACAGACCGGAAGCGGCGGGTTTCGGTCGGTCCGCATCCGTGGCCCGCTCTCGCCGCGGTTGTTGGATTCCACACTTGCGCAACAGGTGCTGGCGTTTTCCGCGACCAACAGCGATGCGTCAACGAGCCAAGCTCAAACGCTCAGCGGCCAACCTCAAACGCCAACGCTCTCGGCGGATCTGATCGATCATCTGCAGACTCCACTGAGCGACGCGCCGCTGGAAGAACGAAAGACGCGTCGCGTCGTTGCAGCCTATGCCCATTGGTGGGCGGGGCGTCCGGAGAAGTGTTACGAACAACTGGTCGACCTTTGCACCGAATTCCCCGCCGATGTCGACTTGCAAATTGAGCGTGCCCGTTTGGCGAGCGAGCTGAAACAACCCCGTTTGGCGCTCGAGACGCTGGATTCCTTCAGCCCGCTGGACAGTCGCATGCTGGTCCGCAAGGAGATGGCTGCGATGAATCTGGCTGCCGAGATCGGGGACACCGAGCGAGCCAAGGTTGCCGCCGAGCGGTTGTTCGGCATGCGGTTGGACGTGCAGATGCAACTCGCCCTGGCCGACCAGCTGAAACGATTGGGCCTGAATGACCAAGCCAACGCAATGCTGGCGCGGACCCGTAGCGGGCGTGTCCGGGACGAGAACACCGAACTGCAGATTGCCCGCGCGTTTCTTTCCGCGGGGGACAAAGAGGCCGCGGCCGAGGTCGCTTATTCGCTGATGCGACGACTTTTATCCGGCCGGTCTCAAAGCAGTAACCAGTCGTATTATCAGCAACAAGTCGTTTCGATTCTGCAGTCGGCCGGCCGGCTGGAGCCACTGATTGAACGTGCCAAACGGCGCGTCGAATCATCGCCCAAGGCGATTCGTCCCAAGCAGGAACTGGCGGAACTGTATGTCGCCGCGGGTCGCGGTGACGAAGCCAACCAGGTCTGGGAAAACCTGTCCGATGATGTGCCGGTCAACGCCGCGCAAATGATCGCCCGCGCCGATGCGATGGTCAAAGCAAAACGAAACGCGGATGCCGTCAAGCTGTACTTGGATGCCTTCGAGAAAGATCCCAGTCGGTTCAACAACGATTACTACAAAATGAGCAACGCCGCGCGGTCCGCGGGAGAAGCGACGATCGACGAAATGTATCGTCGGCTGATCAAGATCCCCGTGGAAAGTATTCCGACGTATCGAATGGACGAGCTGGCCCGGTTGGGATCGCGGAGCACGTTGAGTGATGCCCAACGGGAATTCATCGCGCATTTGTTGAAATCACCCGCCGCCCAGGCACAGGTCTATAACATTGTTCGCAATCTGCCGGACGAGCAACGCAAGCAGATTCCGGAATACCGCGAGGCGATTCTGAATGCGGTGTGCAGCAACGACTCGTTTTCAGCGAATTCCCAGCTGTGGAACGTCAACAGTCGTAGCAGCGGAGGGTTTGCGATCGGACCGCTCGCCGACGCGTTGGTGATGGTTCAAACCGACACGGATGCCAATCAAAGATTCCGTCAGGCGGCAGAGAACGCGAGTGAAAACGAGTCGCTCAAGGTGGGGGCGACATTCCTGTTGGCACTGATCGACACCGACAAAGCAGAGAAGGTGCCCGATAGCCTGGCATCGATGCGGGCTTGCATCAAGCGTGAGCCGGACGACACTTCCACGACGCCGACGGTTTGCTCCGGACTGTTGTGGCAGGCCGGGCAAGTGCTGGAAAAGGTCGAGGGGGTGTCTGCCGATTTCTTGATCGATCTGTATCAGGAGGCCAAGCGATCCGGTCGGATATCCGGTAGCAGCCCGCAGTACACGTTGGACCATCGCTTGATCGATACCTACAAGAAGGCAGAGCGTTTCGATGAGGCCCGTGCGCTGTTGCTGGAGCTTTATCGCGTCACCGATTTTTCAAGCCAAAATCAGTACAACCCCGGTTATGGAGACTATCAGCAATTGCAGCTGAATCAGTGGGTGGCCGAACAACTGCTCGCGTGCAACTCACCGATCGACGCTTTAACCGTCTATCAAGCGGGATTGTCCAAGCCGGAAAGTTTTGAACGTGCGGCGCGTTGGGGTGGCAGCCGCACTTCGAAGCAGGCGTTCGAGAACGGAGCGGAAGTGGCGGCGGAGAAGATCACACCGGACGTCGCGGCAAATCATCTGGTCCGTCAGGTGGAGGCTTGGGAGAAGGACTTCGAATCCAGCCCGGTCGAGTTGATGGAGGCGTCCGCGGAAACCATCATGGTCTCGGACTCGCCATCGAGTTTGGGGCTTGCGATCCGAGTGGCGGTTGCGGACGAGGAAGCTCGGGGCACCGTCGCGGCGTTCGCCGAAAAGGTCGGCAAGCTGTCGGAGCTTCACAGCGAATCGTGGCAATTGGCGGCGCTGCAGTTGATGACGGCCTGTTACCTGGGCGATGGTTCGACGACCTCGCTTGCCGACACGTTGTTCGAGCGTTTGCCGGCCGAGTCGGAACTGACCGACGAGAACAATCAGACCATCGACCGCGTCAAGGCGACCGCACTGTTTGATCTGTATCCGGTCGCACGTGCGGCCAGTCGATCGGAGAACAAAGCCGACCATGAGATCGGTGCGCGATTGGTCGGATACCTCGGCAAGGTGGCCGAATTCGCCAACGACTCGTCGATCGCGTTGGCGTTGGCGGAGATCAGCGGAGACGCGTCGCAGTCCATTTCCCGAATTTTGGATTTGATCACCGCCCAGTCCCAACCGAATGCGCCGCTGTCGCAAGCGTCGGTCGATCGGTGTTTGCAGGTCGCCAAGGACGCCGCCAAGGCCGGTGAGATCGACACCTCGATGCGGGCCTTGCAAATGGCGTTACAAAATGGCCCGCCGCTGCGCAAACTTTCGACCGGGGGCGATGCGTTTGCGATCACTTCGTCACGCAATCAGCCGGTGTTCAGCTCTCGTGAACAGCAGACGGAAATGGATCTGTTGGCCGACAAGGTTGGCGCCGTGACCGATGCGTTGTCCCAAGCGATGGGCGTTCCGTTCGAATTCGAGCTCAGTTCCTACCAGAGCGATCGCGACCGGCAAGTCGATCGCCAGGCGATGAGCCGTGTGACCGATGCCTACCTGGAGATCTTCGCCCCGGCCAATCGGCCCGGCACGGTGTTCGACTATTCTCAAAAGATCGCGACGTCTTCCTACGACCGGATCCGATCCGATGACGACATCGTCGTCTCTTCGGCATCGATGGTGCTGGCCACTGCGGCGGCGGCCAGCGGTCGAGCCGACGAGGTTGCTGCGACGCTGCAGAAACGTTTGGCATCGGCCGACCGGAACGTGGAGTTGTCGATCGCGTTGGTTCAACTCGCCTTTGCCTCCGGTCAAATGCAGCGTCTGGCCACGTCGCTGGAGCGCATGATTGAATCTATCGGCAAAGAACTTCCTCCGCTGGGGCAAAGAACCGCCGTCACCGGGCCGGTGACGACGATCACCAGCCAGATGGCCAGTGAGTCACAAAAGAAGTCGGAAGTGGTCGATCGGGTGATGCATGCCGTCTGGCCGATCGTTGCGTCGGATTTGATCAGCGATGCGAAAAACAAAGGTGATGCAAGCTTGGTTGAGGTCACGAAGCATGTAGCTGAATTGCTCCGACGCACCGAATCGCTGATCGGTTCAGACAGCTACACCGCCAACCGGCACCGCGAAATCCGTCGACGGCTCGCGCTGCGGTACGTGGCGATCGCCAAGGCCAGCGGCGACACCCAAGTCATCGACGACTACATCCAATCCGAGTTAGACACGATCGAGACGCAGCCCTACCCCAGTGGAGTCGATCTGGAGGATTACAAGCGGCGTGCCCTGGAGCGGTTGGCCGTCGGCATGATCGATGACGGGTTGACCGATCAGATGGATCCCGTTTTCCGTCAAGCGATCACCAAGTATCTCGAGACCCGACGAAACTATTCCAATCGGTTTGAATCCCATGTTTGTCTGGCGATCTCACAGTTGCCCACCGACAAGCAGATCGAGTTATTGCAGAAGTTGACGTTCGGTCGTGACGGGGACAATCCGATCGCGTATTTCGATGCGTTGATCAGCTACGAGATTCCGCCGCCGCTGGTGCTTCGGCAACAGCCGATGCTCGATGCGGTCATCAATCTTCAGACGAGCACCGAGGATTACCCGGTTGTCAATTCGTTGGTGATGTTAATCGATGCCGCAGTCGCGGCGGGGCAAACCGAGTCGGTCATGGAGCAGCTTCGGCGAAATCGACAAACCGTTGGTGATGAAGCCGACATGGCTGCGGCATTATTGAAATTGGCCGCGACTAAATCGAACGACGACGAGACTGCCGCGGTGCTGAAGGAAATCGCACCGACCTTACATGCCGTCAGCGATCGGTTGACCCAAAACCTTCCCAAACAAAACGACAAGAGTCTTCGGTTCCCGGCGTTGGAGACGCATTTGATCGTTCGCGCGGTTGAAGCCGGGCTTCCGGTCGCGATTGCGGAACCGATGATCCGCAACGTGAAAGTCTACGCGATTCGCGGACAACGAAACTTCATGGTTTCTGCCGTGGCCCGCGCGACGGCGAAGATGGGGGTCGGTCGCGCGGCGGGTGCGACGACGGATTCACCGTTGAAGCATTTTGATGTCGTCCCCCTCCCCGCGCGCTATCGCGCTGACAACGTGCGATTGCCGCCGCTCTATGCCGTCAGCCCCGAAGGCTGGATCAGCGGGACCAGCGGGTATGAACAGTCGCACCTGATGTTCAAGTATCCGCTGAGCGGTTCGTTCACGTTCTCGGCGGAGATCGAAGACGGGGGCTGGGGCGAAGCAGACATCGCCTATGGGGGTGTGATCTACCAAGGCAACGGTTGGCAACAGACGGCCAAGATTTTGGGGATGGGCAATCGCGGACTGGTCGAGTTCAAGGTCGGCGCGATCCGGCAAGGCAAGCCCAACGTCGAAGCGGTTTCGGTCTCGGCCGGCCGGGTTCAAGCGTTGTGCAATGGCGAGCCCTATGTCAGTGACACGGCGACGACGTCGTATCCCTTCGTCTCGGTCCATCACCACAAGTACCGCACGACGAAGTTTCGTGACGTGCGATTCTCGGGATCACCCACGATCCCCGAAGAAGTTAATTTGATCGATCCGACCATGCGTGGCTGGGGCGTGCTGACACGTGGAAAGTCGATTCCAAAAATGTTGCTCCCGATCGGGCCGAAACAGAATGAGCAGTCGATTCTCAAGTTCCGCGAAAAGATGGAGGCGGACTTGGCGAAGGGGCCGTTGGCGGACGGTTGGAGTGTTCGCGAGGGGCAACTGCACTACAACGGCAAGCCCGCCGATTCCAGCGGTCGGGCGAGCGAGTCGGCCAGTCACATCGAGTACCTGCGACCGATTCAGGATCGGGAATCGATCGAGATCGAGTTTTACTGGAAGACCGGGGAAACGGAGTTCTCACCGACGATCGGACGAACAGTGATGCGGTTGGGGCGAGAGGGAACGACACCGGATTGGATCATCGCCAACGGTGACTTGGCATCGGTCGGGTTCGTCGACGTCGCCAACGTGGATCCGCCTTATTCGGCCATCGCGGCGGACAGCGTGCCGATGGATGAAGCTTGGAATACGTTGGTCATGTCACGCGACGGCGACCGGTTGTCACTGACGCTGAACGATCAACCGCTCACGGCGATCCCTGTCCAAGGACACGAACGACCGGGCATTTACCGTCACGAGAAGTGTGACGTGACCGTCCGCAAGATTCGATTGACGGGGGATTGGCCCGATGAGGTTCCGGCGGAATTGATGGCGCGGTAGCGAGCTGGGCGTTACGTCCTTCGCCAGAAGGTCGGGAAGATCAACACCAGCACGCTGAAGACTTCGACGCGACCGAGCAGCATCAACCAGACGAACAGGAACTTGGCGCCTTGGCTGAATCCGGCGTAGTTCTGCGTCGCGCCGACGACACCCAGTCCGGGGCCGATGTTGTTGAGCGTGGCGGCGACGGCGCTGGCACAATCGAGCAGTTTTTCGTCCAGCGTGTTGTCTTCGACCATCTCGCTTGATTGTTTTGAATAGCCCCACGTCGAGCTCGGTTCGAAGGTGACCAACAGCATCCAGGAGGCGATAAAAATCCCCAGGATCAAACAGAAGTAGACCATGATGCCGCGGAGCATCGCAGGATCGTCGGCGGTGGTGCCGCCGATCCGAATCAGCCGGACGACGCGTGGGCGATACGAAAGTTCGATCTCGCGGAGCAGGATTTTGTAGAACAGCACGTGTCGAATGACTTTCATTCCACCGCCGGTGCTGCCGGCGCATCCGCCGATGAACATCAACACGAGCAGGCTGCCGCGGGCAAAGTTATTCCAGCGATCGAAGTCGGCCGTCCCGTAGCCGGTGGTCGTCATCACCGAGACGACTTGAAACAGCCCGTTGCGAAAGCCTTGCCCGAGAGATTCAAAGCCGACGTCACCGGCGCGCATTCCGAACAGCAAAATACACCCGCTCAGTCCCGCGATGATTCCGATAAAGGTTTGAAACTCCACATCTTGAAACAGCTGCCGCGGCCCGCCCATCAGGGTTAAATACAGCAAGGTGAAATTGGTGCCGGCCAGGATCATGAAGACGATGGTGGTGTACTCGATTAGTGGGCTGTCGAATCCGCCCAGGGATCGGTTGTAGGTACTGAACCCACCGGTGGCCATGGTTCCGAAGGCGTGACAGAGTCCGTCAAAGAGCGTCATGCCTTCGAGCATGTAGATCGCCGTCAGGATCGCGTTGAGGCCACAGTAGATACCGGCAAAGACGAGGGCGGTGTGTTGCATCCGGGGCATGCTGCCTTCTTTGCTCGGCCCCGGCATTTCGGCACGGACCATCGCCTTGCCCGCAGATCCTTGACCGAGGATGGCGACGAACAACACGACGATCCCCAGTCCGCCCAGAAAGTGCGTCCAGCTGCGCCAGAAGAGGATGCAGTGTGGCACGGAGCTCGGGTTCTCCAAGTCCGTCAGGATGGTCGCGCCGGTCGTGCTAAAGCCCGACTGCGATTCGAACATCGCTTCGATGAACGTGATCGGTTGATCGGCGGCAATTTCGGTTCCGGCCAAGTAATACGGCAACGCGCCCAGTACGGTCGCCAGCACCCAACTGAGTCCGACGACGGCCATCGCTTCCTTGCGAAACAGGGGTTTACCGCGATTGCCGCGTCCGCTGACCAGCAACAGCGTCCCGACCAACAAGCTGATCGCCATGCTCAAGACCAAGCCGCGGATCCCCTCGCGTTCCAACGCCTCGGCCGCAGGCAGATGGGTGCGGTTGGCCAGCAACGGAAACGCAAACGGCAGACTGAAACTCATCGATCCGCCGATCAGCAGACAGACGATGCCAAGCACACGGCTGAGAAGTCGAAAATTCAAGGCTTGCGGGTCCTATCGGGGGAATCAGCTGTTTTCGCAGGATTGTAGTGCGTTTGTGCAGAATGTCGCGGGTGGCGATTGGCATCCGGTTTGCTTTTCAAAGCTCCCGGCCTCGAAAAACCCTTCCCCAGGGGATGAACGACGGCTAGGCGGTCGGCGCTGGAGGCGGCGTCGATCGCTACTTTTGCCGGGTTTTTCCGCGTCTGATTCGGCCCGAGCCCGGTGCCGAGACGATGCGGCAGTCGCTGCATTTTGCAACACGCAAAGTGATACACTTGGTTGTGGCACCAATCGCTTTTCAATCGGGGACTCGTCATCGTGTGTGGTCGTATCAATCTTCGCACGCCCGCGGCCGCGTGGACGCAAGAGTTCTTGCCGCTGTGGTCGGATGAGGAAATCGCCGCGAAGGCTGCCGAGTATGAAAGCACCCCGCGGTACAACATCGCGCCGACCCAACAGGTGTCTTGTGTGCGGGCCGCCGCCGACGGCCCTCGACGCGAGTGGGTGATGCTGCGTTGGGGACTGGTCCCGTCATGGGCGGACGATTTGGCGATCGGCAATCGGATGATCAACGCCCGCAGCGAGACGGTGCACGAAAAGCCGTCGTTCAAGAAAGCGTTTGCCAGTCGACGTTGTCTGATCCCCGCCGACGGTTATTACGAGTGGATGAAGACCGCCGATGGCAAGCAGCCCTACCTGATCGAGCCCGTCGATGGCGGCGTGCTGGCGCTGGCCGGTCTTTGGGAACGCAACCGCAAGATCGAGGGCGACGACCGGCCGATCGAAACGTTTACGATTTTGACCACGGCCGCCAACGAGACGACACGGTCGATTCACGATCGGATGCCCGTGATCTTGGATGCTGACGGGCAAGCGGCATGGCTGGAACAGGATCGCGACGATCCGAGTTCCCTGCGCGAGTTGCTGCGGCCGGCGCCTGTGGATCTGCTGACCGCCTTTCCGGTATCGAAAATCGTCAACAGTCCGCGCAACGACGTGCCGGAGTGCGTCGAGCGAATCGAATTGTCGGAAGGGTCATCGCAGCAGCAGGATCTGTTCTAGTGCGCTGACGACGTTCAAGTTTGACGTTGCGTTTGTCGAGCGGAACAGACGCCAGGTAAGAATGACACGCGATTGAGCAACCGTTGGTGTCCAGCCTTTAGGCGTTCCCACTCGCTGCGGAGCAGCGACACCGGGCGGCTAAAGCCTGCACACCAACACGTAGGCCCGCGCCAGCGGTGGATCCAATTTTCGATGGTTGGGGTGAAGTCGGTCGCTTTCTATTCTTCGCGCAGTTGCTGATACAACTTCGCGCGGGCCAGTCTCCAATCGCGTTCAACGGTCCCCTCGCTGACGCCTAAGACTTCGGCGGTTTCGGGAATCGACAATCCTGAGAAGAACCGCAACTCGACGACTTCGCGCTGCCGCGGCGAGTCCTTTTCGAGCACATCCAGAGACGCTTCCAAGTCTTCAAACCGGCAGCCGTTGCTGTGCTCAAAATTTTCCAGCACGACGTCCAGCGAACCTCGTTGGTACTCGCCACCGCGTTTGGTCGTGTTGCGTCGTCGCGCGTGGTCGATCAAGATCTGACGCATCGCGCGGTTGGCGGCGGCGAAGAAATAGCGGCGGTCGGTCGCGTTGCCGATCGCATCGGAATCGAGCAACCGAATACAGGCTTCGTTGACCAGCGCCGTGGCCTGCAGCGTGTGGTCGCTGCGCTCGCGACGCATCAGCGCCGACGCCATCTGTCGAAGTTCGCTTTGGAGTTGTTCGAACAGTTGTTCTTTGACGGAATCATTGCCGCGTCCGAGTTCACGCAGCATCATCGAGACGTCGTTGGGGGGCTGATTCATTCCTGCCGACCTTGCAAATAGCGGTGATAGCTAGGCGGCAGTGTACTCTTTCAGACCAAAAACTCCAAAATCGCGTCGGCAAGCTTGTTTTCGCAGGCGTCGTCGAACGCCACGAACATCGGGAACGAGTTAATCTCCAAGAAAACCGGATCGCGAAATCCGTCTCGGCAGCGGAAGTCCAACGCGCAGTAATCGAAACCGATTTGTTCGACCAATTGATGGATCGACGGGGCGAGTTCCGCCGGGACCTCGACCGCGTGGACGACCACGTTGTCGTCGGTCCGGTAATCAATTTCGGTCGTTTGCAGGTGAAACGCGTGCAGGTTTCCACCGATCGAAAAGACCCGCACGTTTTCGCCGTCGAGTCGTTCCTGAACGAATTGCGGCGCACGGTCCATCAGTCGCGACGGATCGTCGATCACGTCGCGGACGATGAATGCATGGTCGCCGCCGGCGAGCGGTTTGATGATTTTGGATTCGGGGTCGGGAATCGTTTCCAGTGGCGACAGGTCACCCAGGACGGTGGTTTGTGGAATCACAAACCCACAGTCGCGGGCGCGGACCAAATTGCGTGACTTGTTGTTTCCATCGCCGATGGTGCTTCGGTTGAGCAATCGAATCGGAGGCCAAGCCAATGCAAACGATTCGGCGACGTCGTAGGCGGCGTGATTGGCGACCGCGTCGCAGTCAAACACGTTGAAACGCAGGAACATCGCCGCAGGCCGCAACGCCACGTCGCCGAAATCAATCTCGGGCGTTTGAAAATCCCAGGCGATTTGACGAGCATCCGGCCGGTCGGTGTCCCAGAAAAAATAATCGATGCCGCGCAGGTGGGCCTGATCGACGATGCGTTGGGTGTTGGGGTCGGATTCACCGCCGACGATCACCAGGTCTGTGTTGCGCGCGTTCATCTTTAGGAGCCACTTACCAGCGGCGAAAGTTTTTCCACGGCCGGGGGATATTCTTGAAAGGACTTGAAGGCACTTTGAATTGCGGCTTCTTGGTCGAGCCCTCTTCGCCCCAGGCCAGCGTGGTGGCAGTTGGCGTGCGGCTGGATTCTTCACCCACCGCGTGGGTCGTCACCTGAGACTCTTCACCGGAACGGTTGGTCGTGATGGGTTTGGGCGCGGGTTGGCCTTCTTCTCCCACGGCCAACGTCGTCGCACGTCGTCCGTCTTCACCCAGTCCGTACGACAATGTCGTCGGCGGTTGGGTCGACTCTTCACCGACTGCATAGGTGGTCGGCCGAGGGGCCGGCGGCTTGGTCGACTCTTCGCCGACCGCCTTGGTGGTGATCTGAGGCGTCGGCGGTTTGGACGATTCTTCGCCGATCGCGTAGGTGGTGATTTGATTGGCCGGCGGCCTGGACGATTCTTCGCCGACGGCTTTGGTGGTGATCGGATTGCCCGGTGGCTTGGATGATTCTTCGCCGACCGCCAGCGTTGTGGCTTGCTGATTAGGCGGGCGAGTTTGGGGTGGCAGGCCGGGCGGGTTGCCTTCTTCACCAAGTGCGAAGGTGGTCAGGCGTCCTGAGCCACCGGACTGTGCCGACGCAGTGGTTCCGTCGAGCACTTTGTAGGCGGCTGCCGACGACAGACCGGCGACGACCAGTCGACGCAGAAAATCGCGACGGGGGACTTCACCTCGAAGAGCTTGTTGGACGATCGCGTCCACGGCCGGGTTGGTGTTGGGGTCAGACATGAGATCGCCCTTTGGGAGATGAGTTGGGTGTGGGTGTCACAGAATGGGGTCGCAGGGGATGAAGCACTTGTTGCAGTGTAGCCATTGGGTGCCGAAAGTTCGTCTGAAGCCGAATGCGGCTGATTGAAGCTTAGCTGACAAAGAAACCCCGCATCGAGATCGATGCGAGGCCGGGAGAAATGATTTCGGCGATTGGCTCACCAACCGCGTCGGACGCTGCGGCTGCGGAAGACCGTCGCTCGTGGTGTCGAGTTTTGGTAGACCGATGCCGTCGTTCCGCTGCTGTAGTTGCCGCCGGTGTAGCTGGGCGTGCTGGTCGGGTAAACGGGGTAGCCCGGATTGGAGGATTGGCGATTGTCGATCGCTTCGGACGACGAACTGCCGTAGGTGCCCCAGGTTCGGGTGACGGCATTGGAGCGGGCGTTGGCCCAGTTGCCGTTGGCGACCGCGTTGCTGTTGCTGCGGGCAAATCCGCCGACGGTGCGGGCGTAGGAATTGGAGTGTGAGCGGGCACCCCAGCCGTTGGCCGACGAGTTGCCGTTGCTGATCGCGACACCGCCGTGGGAAACGGCTCGGCTGTTGCCGCTGGCGAAACCGCCGTTGACTCCGCGGCCGGTCATCGTCGACCGGGCGTAGCCGCCGCCGCTGGCGACCGCCGAGGAATTCAGTCGGGTGTTGCCTCGTCCGTAAGCACTCGAGATGGCGGTGCCGCCGGTCGAGTAGCTGGACGCGGAGACTTGGGCGTGGGCGTTGCCGGTGAATGCAGCGGTGGCGAGGATGGCGACAACGGCAAAGGCGGTTGTGAAGCGTTTCATGGGTCTGTTCCTGATGGACAAGCGGGTCAACGAGTGGGTGAAGTGGGTGGCGGCCAATGTTGTCGGCCTTCACCAGACACCTGCGTCGCGACCTTCCAAACCCCTGAACGATTTTTGAAAACTTTTCTTAGGGGCGTTGGTCTACCAAGACTGCCGCAGCGCCGCTCGGACTTCGCGTTTGACCGATTCGCCGAGCGTGCTTTCCCGCAATTGCCGCTCGATGTCCGCCGCCGTGCCCCGCAATCGGATCGGTCCCTCGGCCAATTCCGGCAACGACATTTCGATCGCGATTTGGTCTCCGGCACGGCTGACCGAAACGGCGCGACTGCCAGAACCGGAACTGATCGCTGACGTGCTGACGCTGGTTCCGCCAGGTTCGTCGGCGAAAACCGGGGGCGCAAACATCTGGTCCAAGAAGCCGTTTTCCATTGCCCCAGGGTGGAGCACCCGCGTGCGGCCGCGGCGCAGCACCACGATCGGAAACGCCGGGTCGGGCTGCTGGAGTGCATCGCCGGTGATGATTGCCCGCCCGCCGGCTTCCAGGATGACGTCACCGGCACGCAGTCCGGTGCCGGCCGCGGCCGATCCCGCGGTGACGGACTCGACCAGCACGCCGCGTTTTTCACCCAGGATGGGCAGATGCAGACGCAGCAGGCGAGGCACGGGTTTGAGGGTCAGTTCCGGCTCGGGCTCGGCGGCCGCAGGTGGCGATTGTGCAAAGACGGCGAACACGACGAGCAGGGTTGCGGCGGTGCCGCTGAAGAGTCGAAAGGTCATGGGGCAAGTCCTCAAATGGAGTCGGGGTTTGGAAACGAACGGAAAGAATGCAGGGGTGATTTCAAAGTCGTCGGCGTCGGCGCCCGGACGCTGGCGCGAGCCGGCTGATGTTGATTGGTTGATCAGCCGTTTGGCGCGAGCCCAATGCCTGCTACCTTCAAACCAATCGGGGTATTGTTTGTTAGCGGTAGGACGCGAGCCCTCCGGTCGTTCAACGTCAAACCGGACGGCTCGCGCCGTTCCGCTACCTCCTTCAATGCCAACGCAAAAAAGCCCCCGACCGAGGTCGGAGGCTTGGTGCCGGTCGTGTTTCGTTTAGCGGCCGAACATTCGGATGCCGCCGCTGCGGATGACTCGGGCGGGCGTCGAGCGGGAATTGGTCGCGTTGGGTTGGCTTTGATAGACCTGGCCTTGATAAACCTGACCTTGATAGACCTGGCCACCCCACTGTCGCGTGTGGCTCTTGGAGTACGCTTTGGTGTGTTGTCCGTAGCCGGTCGAATGGCTGCCGCCGTAGACCTGGCCGCCCGACGTGCCGGTGTGTCCGCCGCTGATCACGCGTCGGTTGCCGCCCTGGGAGACCACTCCGCCGTGGCTGACGTGGGCACCGCCGCGTCCGAGATTCAGTTGAACGTTGTGGGCCGCTCCGGCTTGGCCGCCGCCGACACCGATCGAATTACTCAGGGCGATCCCGTTGGGTCCGGCTCCGAGGGCGAATCCGTGACCGAAATCGACTCCGTTTTTCGAACTGCTGCGGGTTTTGGCGATTTGGATCATGCCGCTTGCGTTGGCACCGGCTCCGGTACGTCCGCGGGCGATGTCGACCCAAGATCCGGCCGATTGGGCGGAAACTTCAGCGGGCGAAGCCGCCAGAGCGAGGGTGAACAGGGTGGCGGCGGCGACGGTGCAGAGGATTTGGCGTTTCATGGTTTTGTCTCGGTGAAGTGTTTTTTGAATCGGGTGAGTTGCCTGACACACGACCCTGCGACAGCCGCGGTGAAACCCCTGAAACAAAACCTGAAAAAAAGAGAGGAGATGATTAGCGGTATTGGCACGGGGCATGACCCCGACGGGGTCCAAGCCAGTAGCCGGAGGTGAGCGAAGCGACACCTCCGGACATCCGGTCCCCCGTCAGACGCGACCCCGAAGGGTGTCGAAGCAAATGACGTCGGCGCCCTCGGACC
>WCIL01000031.1:0-130655 GCA_033042175.1 Phycisphaera sp. RhM | reverse complement strand
AACCTTACCAAGCTTGACTCATTTACAAAGATCAACAATTGGTTTCACAGCCGCGCCAACTCGACACATCCGCCGGCAAACAAAAAGATGTGGTCAAACCTAAGCGCTGCGCTGACCTCCGGCTACTCGCTGGCATCCCTCCGGGATACTCGGTTCGCGGCCGCTCTCCTTTGACACCAAACGGAGTGATGCTTGTGAGCGGCAGGGCTCCGCGCTTGTCAAAACCTTGTCGATTGAGCGGTATTGGGCGCGAGCCCTCCGGTCTCTCACGCCGTTTTGCGGCGCCACCGGACGGCTCGCGCCGTTCCGCTACGATGCGTTTCGCTGCGTCACCGGACGGCTCGCGCCGTTCCGCTACTTCTTCCTGTGCCACAACACGGTCCGGTTCGCAAAGCGCACCCCAAGTGACTCTGCGCGTCGGCTCACTCCTTTGCGTACCCCTTATACGCTTCGGCAATCTTTGCGGATTCGGCGTCGCCGGTGTGGAAAAGGAATCGATAACGGAACGTCATCGTCTCACCAGCCTTGAGCGTCATGTCGCCGGTGCCGTCGGGTTTGTTTTCGAAATGATTGACTCCGAAGGGATTCGCTGCAACGAGTCCGTAGTCGCGTGCGTGCCACCACGTCGGGTGACGCGGGTTGCTGGGATGGTCGAACATCGCGATGCCGGTCAGTTGGCCGTCGATCTCTCCCCAATAGTCCACCCACGCGGCGCGCTTGCCCCACATCTCCTTTCCCTCGACACCTTCGCTATTGATCGAGTGACCGCCGGCGGTGTGATTGCCGCGTTTCGGGTCGGCTTTCAAACGCAGTCGCGGATGGGTCCGCATGCCCATCGTGCCTTCTTTGGTGTCGCCGATGACGAGGTCACCGGAGGAGGCGATCCAGGTGACTTCGTAATCGATCGTGCGGGCGTCTCCGTCGGTACCGAAGGTCAAGGTTCGTTGGTCGCTGCAAACCGTTTCGCCGTCGGAACTTTTCCAATCATTTTGGGCGATGATTTTGTTGCCATCGATCTTGAGCGACGTTTGCACCTGCGTGCCGACGTCTTTGGACGTTTTGCCTTCGGCGTCTTCCATCCAGAATCGGATCCCGCCGACTTCGTCGTGCGTGTACCAGATCGATTTATGGTGCGGGTGATCGCTGGCTTCGTTGTCGACGTCCTTGACCATCGGGTAGTTGCGGGTCATCGGTTTTTGGCCGGGACCGTACACCGGGTACAGAATCGGCTTGGCATAGCCGCTGTATCGATATTCGGTAAACGGTTGCCCGTCGATGGTGACGACCGCTTTGCTGCCATCGTCGGTGATTTCGATGTCAGCAGCGGCGGTCGGGGCGACCAGACAGAGGGACGGAATCAAAGCCAAGCAGGCAAACAGGATTCGAGCGGTCATCTTGCGGTGGGGATCGAGGGTGGGATGTGGAAGGACAGCCCCCATAGTTTAGTAGAAGATCCGGCGGGCTGTGGCAGCGGCCTCTCCGGGCACGATGGCCCTTCCGGGCCGTCGCCCAGTAGAAAGAAGAGAGGAATGGCAGAATCACTGATCCCCAAAGAGTTTGCGAACTTGCCGATGCCTTCCGAGAGTCGCCGTGTTCTCCGAACTCGGCGCACGAAAAAGCGGAGCTTTGCCGGAAACCAAACTCGGAGAGGACGGCGACTGTCCACCCAGGATCTAATCCAACAACGGGTCGGCGCTGTCAGCGGGGGCCAACAAACTCCGAAATAGGAATCCATCGATGCTGGCGGATAAAAACTCCACCGATCCATCCAACCGAGTAAAAACAGCGCCTCCGGGGTGCGGCGAGCCCCAATTGCCGGCAAACTTGATGCCCGGACCATCACGGAGAATCAATAACCCCTTACGGACGGTCCCGTGGCTACCGCCGGAAAAAATGGGCTCGTCAAAATACCAACTGCTCGCGGTCTGAACCAACGGATCAAACGCTTTTTCGCCCGTCGCCAGCGTTTGACTCATCCCATCGATAATCGCATTGGGCAACAAAGCATCGGGGCGCTCTCGCATCACGCGCTCATTGCCGGCATAGTCTGTTTTAGCCCAAACCCGACCCGCCGCAGTGTATCGACCGTGGTCGTCGTCCGCGGGAACCATCGGATCATCGCGACTACGACTCGGACAACGGAACAGGGGCCCCGCCGACTCCACTTTGATTCGGGAATAGGCCTGACCCTGTTCGATCGATGGCAGAATCGCATAAGCCCAACTGCCGGTTTGAGTTTTCGGATCTGCGCCCGGTTGCCCGACGCCCCACCAAAATTGCAACCCGAAATGGCGAGAAAACGTGCCAATCGTCACCTGCTGTCCACTCGGTGATTCAACCGTGCTTTTGCCGTCGTACCCGCCGTTGCTGGGGATATATCGCAGCTTAGAAAGATGCGACTGAATCCCCAGCCCTAACTCACGTTGATGGCTCATGCACTGTGTCCGTCGCGCCGCTTCCCGAGCACTTTGAACTCCGCCGGAAAGCAGTGAAATCAACAACCCTACGATGGCGACACAAATCAGCAGTTCAATCACTGTAAAGCCATGCGTCCGCACGCGACGAACGGCACGTTGGTGTCCAGGCTTTAGCCGCCCAATCGACATCGCAGATGGCAATGTTGCTCTTCGACTTCGATTCTCACATGAAGTTTTCATGGTTCAACCTGATAAAGAAAGTGTGTCGCACCAATCGCCTCGACCGGCGTCGTCGGAAGACTATCCCGGAGTCCCTGATTGAGTGACAGCAACGACTTGCTGACAATCATCCATTTCCGATCCGCCCCTTTGGGCTGCAGAATATCTGCCGGCATCCCAAATGCTTCCGGCTGAAGGTACCGCATCGGGTCACTGGGATGCCATTGAAGTGGGCGGTAGTCTGGATGCGACGCAATCCAATCAGCAAGAAAATAGCAATCCTGGCCCCAATCCGACGCATCATTATGGAGATGGAAATGACCTCGATCTGTTCCACCGGACAAAGCGTTGAACGCACCCATCCAATGGGGCGCGATCGCCAAGGACGCCATTACTGTAAACACGACACCCGCCTTGATGGTCCACTGCACCCATCGTGTCATCCCAGCACTTGGTAACGCTAGCGGCGCGACAACCAATAAGAACAAAAATGGGTACAGCGGAAAAATGTAACGATGCTGCTGAGCAAAACCACTCTTGTACGCGGTGATTTCGATCATTCCCACTGCGACGCAGGCGATCAGTGAATGTTCAAACCTGACGTTCCATGATTGCGTGCGATCCAGCAACCGCCAGATACCAAACAGTAAACTGGCAAAAATTGCAATCAGCGTCCCCGTCGGCAATTTCACCAGCATGGCATAGAGATAAAACCACCACCAACCCTCCCGCCCGCTTTGACCTGCAGCAAAGCCACGTAACCCTACCTGAAAATCATATTGCTGGCGATCCATCCCGATCACGAAGTGTTCCGGGACGGGAGACGGAATCCCGGCGAACCAACGATCGCGATATCGTGGTGGGATATCGGTCGCAGTGTCACCGGCAAGTCCATCGGAGATGAACTGTATCTCACCGAGTGGCTTGCCGACTCCGTCAAAACCGTAGGGGATTCCGACGATGATCAATGACATCGCAACCGCTGTCATGGCCTGGACGACAAAAACGGGCGAGCGGACCTGCGTGAAACGCCAGATTGCGAACCCCAAGAAAATGGGCCACAGCAATAGTGAAGTGAATTTACAAAGCGTACAAATACCGAGCAGAACACCACCCATCAACGCGTCTTTCCACCGCCTTGATGACATCCATTGACAAAAGAAATAACAACTGATGATCATTGCCGCCGCCACTGCAATGTCATTGGTGATCAGCGAACCGTGCGAGAGTACTTCGGGCTGAAAAGCCCAGCACGCGGCCGCCGTCAGCCCGGCTGCGGCTCCAAACAACCGAGCACCCCAGTGGTAAAGCATCACCGTTGCCGAAACGGCGAACAGGCTTACTAGCATCCGCCCCAGAAACAAACGCTGCCGGAAAATATCGGGGAACGCATTGAAGAGTTGGCAACCGAACGGCCACTCCCACCGTGCGGTCGGTCGTTCCTCCACACGGCTTCCCGGAACGAGATGTAGTGCAGCAGCATAGTCGGGACGAAAATCATCCAGTCCAGGCCAATGAGAAACGGCGAATACGCTGCCCAGAGCGCGGACAAGGGGCGGGTTGACGCAGAATAGTTCGGTCTCACCCTGCCTCCAGTACTGGATGCCCGCATACAAATGACCGTACTCATCCGCAACCGGCGAAGAACGAAATGCGTGCCAGCACAGCAGAGCGAATTGAATCGAAATGACGAGTGAAATCCCCCAGCGATAGCGACGCGATCGGTGAGTCGCTTCGCCCTTCACTCGCTCGGATTGTTCCAACGGATCAGTCAACGAAATCCGCTCCAACATTGAGGACCGTTGTCGTTGGCTCACCTGCCAAAGTAACTATGATCGGCACGTCTTGAAACACAAATCCCTCGTAGCGGACCTTTAAATTAAGCCCAAACTCCAACTCAAGGTGCTGATTGTTTTCTCCGTAGACCTTCGTGATTGAGATCGAAAACGGATCCGTTTCTTCGACCGATCCAAGCTTCACATCATAGATCGCATTCTTGTAGAAATGTGTCAGCTCTACTTCCAGCACCCGAGCCTTTGTGGAATCTTTCGAATAGGAGAAGGATCCAAAAAAATGTTTTGCAGGAACGATGTTTAATGGGCTCGATCCCTTGAAGAAAATCGAGCAATGTGCTTCTTGCCCCTCAAGCCCGATGGCGTTAATCGCATAGCGATTGTCTCCATCGAGAAATGTTGAAAACGCAACGTCCACACCAATCTTTCCGTGCGCGGGCACGACAGTTTCGTTGGGTGTGGCAGTTGTGCAGACACAATCTGTTCGCAACTCTTTAAGCTGAATGTCGCTCCCAGTTGTATTGAAAAGATGAATCCGTTGCGGATCACTTTTCCCCTTAAGCAACTCGCCGAAATCATACTGCGTTCGTTCAAATTGCAGTGGGCCATCGGTCGCATAGGGCTTCGGTTGGTCCTCAATCGATCCAAATCCTACTCGAACAGAGAGGAACGTTAAAAGCAGCAACCCGACTAGCACGGTATACCCCAATAACTCTATGCGTCTTCCGACATTGATAGACTTGAGAAGCAAGCAAACGGCGAGAACTGCAAACGCACCGATCAACCATGGCGATTGGAGTGAGGCTGTGAGAAATGTGGACATGATTTCGGAAGAACTAAGTTCGATCGGCTCACTCGATATCAAGAGTAACGGAATTGGCCGGGCAGATTCTATTTCTTCCAAATAGACCCGTGACGATTCCGCATCGACGAATGCGGCTTCATTACTCCCCCTTATGCTGTTCAACACGACAAAATGACCGATTTCCAGACCACCATGCTTTGTCATGTCTACGGTCGGAAGCCAACCGATCGCTGATTTCCCGAGTTCAAGCTGACGCTGTACATAGAAGCTTCCAGCTCGATTCAGTTCGATCGGCTTGGCATGGAGCCCCAAAGACTCTACGGCTCCCTTAATCTCAGCGAATGACGCGAAGGGGCGTTGCTCTAACACGTCCGTCGCTTCAGTCGTCTTCCAAGACACTCCCTGTGCACGGACACATTTGCGTGTCGATTCCAACGCACAGAATCTATCCTCCTCTTTGACCTGAAGACTCTGCTGCGTTTCCGTGGCCAACGAATCCCTTGGAGCGGCAGATGCCGGAGTGAATTGGCCCGCCAACGCGACAACACAAATCACATATAGCCATACACTGTGACTCATACCGGCTCATTGCTCCTCGGCCATAGCCGGTACAGCGCCAGCGCGATGATCACACCGATCAACGCAATGTTGAGATAGAAGTAGGAAGAACTTCCCTCAGAGGTGTGTGATCGAGCTCTTGCAAGTCCCGCTGCTTGAATCTTTCGCAATTGCTCCCTCGTGTAAGGCACTTCAAATCGCTTGACATCCCGTTCACGCTTCCACTCCGTTCCCGCCGGCCAGGGTGGTATCCATTCGAATTGATCGGCATCAATGTTTTCGACGGAAATTAATTCGATGCTCGCCTCCCAGCCAAATGTTCCATCGTGTTTCAATTCCCGATAGGTCGCGCGGCTCGGATAGCGATGGCCGTCGAAAGTTTTCAACTCGCTGACTTGGATCGCAAAAGGCCCATCGGGATAAGAGATTCTCCTCTCGAGGGGGAGATACTCGGGTGCGGAGCTCACAATCGTATAGGATTCGACGTTGGGATCCGTTGACGAAATACGAATTGCGTTTGCATCCGCCGGATGTTCAACCCGCTCCGCTCTGACTTGATCCTTCAATTCAACAAAGTCATATTGCTTCATCGGCAATCCCTGAAACGGTTCCTGACGATTGATTAGCAATCGAACCATCGGATCGGCCGCAAACGCACCAACTGCACAGCCCACTTGTTCCGTACCCGACGAGTTTACATGTTGCTTGATCTCATAGTCGTGTAACAGTTTGCGTACGTAGGTGTTTGTCTTCCGTCCATCGAACCCTTGAAAGAACGTCAACAGCGGATCGTCGTCAGTGTGGGGTTCTCCGGCGTTTTCTTGAAAGTGCATTAGCCGCGACGGAATATAAGAACGCCCTGTTGCCGGACGACCGAGCGTCAATGTTCGTGTCCCGCGTTGCACCACATCAGGGTAACCAGAATAGAACGTTCTACCGTCAGGACTATCGATTGTCCGCGCATCGATTTTGTAAACCAACTCTTTGCCGTAGACATAAGGGCGAACCGCCCATCCCTGACGCCGGATTTCGTCGGCGTCAAGCGGCTCAGCCTGTGCCGAACCTACACTCATCAAACATAGCAATACATTCAGGCCAATAGCGGCACGCCAACCCATTTCAGATCCTCGCCGGTGGTTCAAACACGACGGTTTAACCGCCGTGAAGAAAACTATCATGCAGAAACTGTTGTTGGTTTAGTAACAAGACACTCAGAAGAGCAGGCGGGAATCAACGATCTACATGACATTAGAACACCCCTCAAAATCAATGTGACAAGAACCAGCACATGGAACAACTCAACGTTAACAAGGCTAAGGGGGGCGGGGGCCCAAACAACCACCCTTTTGGTTTTTCCCGAAAGAAGCCGACGCGTGAACGTACGTGTGTGGCAGATCGTCCAATAACTCCCGTCCCAATGCGAACTCGCGACGAGTATTCCGCCGCAGCTCTGTTTTCGGCTTGGCTGGACAGTGGCTGTCATCTCCGCGTTCGGCGCGGAGCAAGGCTCCGCCACTTGCGGTGTTTGGGCACGAGGCGGGAGCCTCCTTCACAGCGCATTCCCAGGCGGAGCCAGGGAACGTGTGGGGAGGTGCCTCACGTAAACTACCTCAATTCAATTTGCGAACTTGCCGATGAGTTTGGAGAGTCGCCGTGTTCTCCGAACTCGGCGCTCGCGAAAAGCGAAGCTTCGCGACGCGCCGACCTTGGAGAGGACGGCGACTGCCGAGCGCAATCGAAAACGACGCTGCGAAAGAACTCTAGTCCTCCGCAGCAGCTTGGTCTTCAGGTAGCGGAACTCGCCAAGAGTTTCGCACGGGAAGGGCGATGCCGCACTGGAGGACCGAAAGCCTCGGCGGCTTCCGCTACGACTCGAATCCGAATACTGCGCTGCGATAGACGGCTAGTGGCGCGCGACGACCTGGAAAGGACGTCGTGCATCTCGTTCCCAGGTTGGAGCCAGGGAACGAGTGGAGAGACGACAGGCTGGAAGCCTATCCCACGGGGTTGCTGTGCTTAGGAGTCGATTTCGACGCGTTCGCCTTGGGCGTCGCGGCAGTCCATTTCCAGGTGCTCGGGGTACAGGCCTTCGCTGCCGAGGATCTGGACCGTCATGCCGCCGGTGTCTTCCATTTCCATCACGCTGCGGCGTTTCTGGTTGTTCAGGTGCGCCGCGACGGCATCGTTGACGCGAACGGTGACGCGTTGGATGTGTTCGTTCTTGACGGCCAGGGCCAGCATCCGGACGACTTCGATCGACATGCTTTCGGCGGTCTTGACCAACCCACGACCTTCGCAACACGGACAATCTTGATAGATGCTGCGTTTCAGACTCGGACGGATCCGTTGCCGCGTCATCTCGATCAATCCGAACGGGCTGGTCCGCAAGATCTTGGTGCGGGCGCGGTCGCCGGCCATCGCGTCACGCAGCGCCCGTTCGACTTTGCGCCGGTGGCTCTCTTTCCGCATGTCGATGAAGTCGTTGACGATCACACCGCCCAGGTCGCGCAGTCGCAACTGACGGGCGATCTCTTTTGCCGCGGCCAGGTTCAAGCGAAACGCGTTGTCTTCGGCCGACTTTTCGCCGCGGAAGTTGCCACTGTTCACATCGATCGCGACCAACGCTTCGGTCGGATCGATGACGATCGAACCGCCGTTGGGAAGTTTGACCTGGCGTTGGTGAATCTTGACGATCTCTTGTTCCAGGTTGTACTTGTGGAACAAAGGTGAAGCACCGTCATAGAGTTTCAGCCGATCGACGACGCGGGGCATGACCATTTTCAAGAAGTCGCGGGCGTTCTCGAAAGCCTCTTTCTCGTCGATCACGATCTGGTCGATGTCATCGTTGTAGATGTCACGAATCGTTCTGATGATCAGATCGCTCTCTTCGTACAGCACGCCGGGTTGGTTGCCGCTTTTGACGCGACGGACGATCGTCTTCCACAACCGGATCAGATAGTCCATGTCACGGCCGAGTTCATTCTCGCTGCGACCGGCACCGGCGGTGCGGACGATGAAGCCGAGTCCCTTTGGCGGGCCGAGCGACAGCAGGCAGCGACGGAGCCGTTTGCGGTCGTCGTCGTCCTCGATCTTGCGGCTGACACCGACCCGTTCCAGTGCGGGCATCAGCACCAAGTAACGTCCGGGGATCGAAATGTACGTGCTGAGTGTGGGGCCCTTGGTGCCGATCCCTTCCTTGATGACCTGGACCAAGACTTCGTCGCCACGTTTAAAGATTTCTTGGATCGGCGGTTTGATCCGTGGCCGCCCGCCTTTGAATGCTCGCTTGGAACCGCGTCCGGATTCGCGGGCGCGTTTGGCGGCCGCTTCGGCCATTTCGTCCGATTCCCGTTTGATCTCTTCGGGGTCATAACCGCCTTGTCGAAAGTATTCCGGTTCGACATCGCTGATGTGCAGAAAGCCGTTGCGTCCGACGCCGAAGTCGACGAAGGCGGCTTGGATACTGGGTTCCAAGTTGACGATTTTTCCGCGGTAGATGTTTCCCGCAAAGGCTTCGACACTTTTGCGTTCGACGTACAGCTCTTCCAGTTTTCCATCGTCCAGGATGGCGATGCGGCTCTCTTCGGGTTGGAGCACGTTCATCAACATTTCGCGTTTCATTTGGGCACCTCGTCGGTGGGTTCGCCGCAGTGCGGCGTTTGGTTTGCGATTGCTAAAAATTCGGGATCGGTGGTCGGAAACTCGCGTTTCAAAACCACTTCTGTTCGGGTGATTTGCGACCCGTGCGCGATCCAATCGGAACAGCCGATCAGATCCAGCACGTCGGTCGGTTTCAGGGTCGCCGCGTCACTGGCGGCCATCGAAAGTTCAAGGTTGTCGTTGAAGGTCAACGACAGGATTTGTTCGGCAACGTTGAAGGTCACCGGTTTGTTTTTGCGATTCACCGTGACGGTGTCTTTGGCCAACAAGGCCTCAAGATCAGATTTGACGCGGTCGACATCGATCGGGTCGGCGCCCAATTCGGGGTCCGGCCGGGTGATCACATACTCGGTGCGTTCCAACTTCGCTTTGCCACTGTCCTCGGGTAACAGCTGCACGCACTTGATGACCAGCCCGGGTTGATCATCGTGGTCCAGGCGTCGGAACAATTCCGGCGCCGTGAGCCGTTCGGCCAAATCGAGCTCGACGACTTCGTCCAAGCCGCTGATGCCGAGTGCCAGGGCGGACGGAAAGCCGATTCGGGGTTTGGGATGGAACCCTTCGGTCATCGACAGCTGCAGCTGCGCGCGTCGGACCAACCGTTCCCAGAGCCGCGCCAGATCGCGGTGACTGGTCCATCGCAGCAGCCCGGTTTTCGCGAAACGAACGCGATAGCGCAGTCGCAGCGGCTGATCCGCCGTCGCCTGGTCGGGCGCGTCGTGGGTCGTGGTGGTGTTGGCTGGGGGAGAAGGCATGGATGAGGGAATCGGGGGGATGTTCAGGTCACGATCAGTTCCGGAACGTATTCGCCGAGTCGGTCCAGCAAATACAGATCGACATCACGTGCGGCTTCGAGTTGCATAACGCGTTCGGC
Source organism: Phycisphaera sp. RhM (assembly GCA_033042175.1). GTDB lineage: Bacteria > Planctomycetota > Planctomycetia > Pirellulales > Pirellulaceae > Stieleria. Next base: position 120,329 of record WCIL01000031.1, on the reverse strand, counting down.
GATCTGTTCGCACTGGCCGATCGACACGCTGCGGATGGCTTTCTTGACGCGCAAGAGCGACGACGGCGGCACGCTCAGGTGCCGGACGCCCATGCCCATCAACAGCAGTGCCCGGGCGGGATTGCTGCTCATTTCACCGCAAATGGAAAGTGGGCAGTCGTGCTCTTTGGCGACTTCCACGCAGCGTGCGATCAGCCGCAACACGGCCGGGTCACTGGATTGATACAGGTCGGCGACGTACTCGTTGCTGCGATCGACGGCCAACGTGTATTGGGCCAAATCGTTGGTACCGATCGACAGGAAATCGACTTCTTCGACGAAGCGATCGAGCATCATCACCGCCGCGGGGACTTCGACCATCATCCCGACCGGGATGTTGCTGCGGTGCGGCGTGCCGGATTCTTTCAAGTCCTCGGCGACAACATTGAGCAACATCCGCGCTTGACGGAACTCGGCCAGCGTGGTGATCAGCGGGAACATCACACTGATGTCGCCGTGCACCGCGGCCCGCAAGATGGCCCGCAACTGGGGTCGGAACAGGTCCAGATTGCGCAGCGACAAGCGAATGCTTCGCAGACCTAGAAAGGGATTGTGTTCGTATTCGGCCAGGGGCCGATGGCCCATTTTGTCGGCGCCTAAATCCAATGTGCGAATGACGACCGGCCGGCCTTCCATTTCTCGGACGACTTGGCTGTAGGCCTGGTAGTGGTCTTCTTCGCTCGGTTCTTCGGCGCTGGACAGGTACAGAAACTCGGTGCGATAAAGACCGATTCCGTCGGCCCCGCGTTCGATGCAGGTGGTCGTTTCGTGGGGAAATTCGATGTTGGCGCTCAACCGCAGCGGCGTCCCGTCGATGGTTTCGGCGGGCACGTCGCGGAGTTCGGAAAGTTTGGCGGTCAACGACCGGCGTTCTTTCAGACGTTTCTTGTAGCTGGCCAGCGTCTCCGCATCGGGATCCAGGATCACGCGTCCGCGGTCGCCATCGACGATGACCTTGATCCGATTGCCGACCAGATCGAGAAAGTTTCCGATCCCGACGACCGCCGGCAGTTCTAACCCTTTGGCGACGATCGCGGTGTGACCGCCGGGGCCACCGGTTTCGGTGCAAAACCCGCGCACGAAGCGTCGATCCAGGTTGGCGGTTTCGCTGGGGGTCAGGACATGGGAGAGGATGATGACGGTTTCATCCAGATCGACCAGTCGGCTTTCCGAGACCGCGCCCAAGCAGAACAGCAGTTGTTTTTCGATGTCCAGGACGTCTTCGGCGCGATCGGCCAGCAGCGGGTTGTCCAGCTTGCGGAGTGCTTCGGCATAGTTGTGCAGGACACGGCTGACGGCGTAAGCGGCCGACTGGTGTTCCTGTTCGATGCGTCGCCGCAATTCGGCTTGCAGCCGCGGGTCGTGCAGCATCTGCAGTTGGGCGGCGAAGATGTCTCCGGTGTGTTCGCCGGCGACGGCCGAGGTTTCCAGGCGATTGGATTCCAATCGGGTCGAGACACGGTCGACGGCATCGCGCAACCGAGCGAACTCCGCTTCCACTTCATCAGCGGCGAGCAGAGAGCGCGGGATTCGGTAACCGGCAGCATCCAGCACTAGTGCTGGGCCGATCGCGACCCCGGGTGAAACAGGGATGCCTTGAAGTTCGACCATCGTGGTTCGAGGGCACGGTGCTGATCTGCCGATCGCATCAGGGCCGCGTGATCGTGTGACGACCGACCGCTGGAGTCAACGTCGACGGCGCCGGGGGGCGGTGACATTGGCCAACGTTCTGTCGCGATCGTGCGCACCTGGCAGCGAGGCTCGGGCAGTTCAATCCGATCCATCGAGAGGTAGTTGTGTACGGGGGCGTGAAGACCGTCGCATCGCGTCGATCTTCGAGCAGGAATGTAGGGGTATCGGGCGCTCTCGACGCGACGCCCTGTCGGCCGGAATCGATCGAGATCGAGCCGGAAGGGCGGGTCGCCAGAGCCGGGGTGCCTTCGTTTCGGTTCAAGCAGGCGAGGTCGGATCGGTTTCTCTGACGTCACCCGATTCGGCTTCCGTGGGGGCCGAATCGTTGTCGTCAGCTTCGTCGAATCCGCGTTGAAAAAACTGCTCGATCGAATCGATGGCGTTTTCGGCGTCGTTGCCTTCAGCGGTCAAGGTCAACTCGGTGCCGAGTGCGGCGCCGAGCGTGAGTAGCGATAAGATGCTTTTGCAATCCACCATTTCGCCGCCACGTCCGATCAAGATCACGGACTCGAACTGGTTGGCCATCCGCACCAGAAGATCTGCCGGGCGTGCGTGCAGCCCTTGCGGATTGGAAACAACGACGGTGCGGCAAAGCGCTTTTGACATGCAAAAAGCGGGTCTGTATCGGGTGTTTAAACTGGATGGGGATTCGTGCACCGGTCGTCAACGAGCCGGCCGCTCAATCCATCAGCCGGTGGCAAACTGGTTGTCGTCGGCTTCTTGCAATAACTGGGTGATGTCCTCGGCTGACTTACTCTGTTTGAGAAAGCGGCAGAACGTTTCGTCGCGCAGCTGACGCGAAATGTTCTCCAAGGCCCGCAGGTGATCGCCGGGGCGTTCGGGAGGGCTGATCAACAGGAAAAACAGCTGAACGCGTTCTCCATCGAGCGAGTCAAAGTCAACGCCTTCTTCGCTGACTCCGACGGTACCGACCAGCTTTTGGACGCTGGGGTGCTTGGTGTGCGGAACCGCGACGCCCCGACCGATGCCGGTCGAACCGAGTTCCTCACGCTTCATAATCGCCGCGACAATGTCGTCGCGTTGTTCGGCATCGATCTCGCCCGACTCAAGCAAACATTGAACGAGCTCTTCGATGGCTTGCTCTTTTGTCTTGGCCTTGAGTTCGGCCTTGATCGACTGCGTACTGATGAAATCTGCAAACTTCATGGGGTGTGAATTTTCAATGAGTGTATCGACAAACACGAAGGGCTCGACTGTGACAGCCGATTACTCGTCGCTTGCCGGGGTTTCAATGTGTTTGTGTCCGGTGGCGCGGTGGCCTGTCTTTTTTTCCTTGATCCGGCGAAGCTGCTGCTCCACCTTCGGAATCACCATGTCCAAGGCTGCGATCACCGTGGTGGCTTCCGCCGTGGCGACGCATTCTCCGGCATGCTCAATGGAAACTTGGATTTCGACCGCAGGCTTATCGGTGTTTTCCAGGTCAACGGTGACTTCAATCGCGTTGATTCGGTCATAGAGACGCCTTAATTTGACGGCCTTCTCCTGGATCAACTCCTGGTCACCTGGCTGAAGACTGCCGTGGCGAGCTGAAACACTTACCTGCATCGTTGCTTCTCTCCGATCGATGTAATCCGACTCCGTCGCTGCCCGACTGGACGCGGTACGATGCCCAGGTCCTTGAATTCTCCTGCAGACATAGCAATGCGCGACCGCCGGATCGTCAGAAATCCGGCACGTCGTGACGACAGAGTGCTCCTGTTAAAACGCAAGCATACGCGACAGAACCGTCCACGGGTAGCGATCATTTTTGCAGATAGTCCGTTTGGGTGGTAACCCAGGGCGGATTTCAACGGGCCGACGGCCCCACATCCGGCCCTCCGCCCACCGCAATCGTGCCAGCCCATCCAGCCGGTCCCGCCAGCCGGCCCATTCAGTCGACTCCGCCGCTGGATCCGGCTCCGTCGGCCCGAAAGGGTGGGTCAATCGTCGTCGTCGCGGCGGCCGCAGCGTGTCTTGCGACGCATTCATTCGGCAAAATAACGGATCTGCCTGCTGCCGGGCAATTCAAATTCGGCGTTCCCGGCCAGTCCGGGGCCACCTCAGGGAAGGGGCTGCGCGGAAAACCGTGCGATGCCCGCGGGACGGGAGTGGCGATCCTGTGCCGATATTGCTAACTTACCAGGCCAAAATCCACGTCGGCGGTTGCCGATTTTCCATCTCCCCCTTTAGCCCCTGACCATCCATGGCCCGTAAGGTCGTCAGCCGAGCCGAAAAAGCTGCCGAAGCGGAAGCTGCCGAAAAGGCGCTCGCTTCGAAAAAGAAGAAGTCCAGCAAGCGAACCAAGGCGGCTGAAAACGTCAGGATGCGTCTTTACTGGGGTGTCTTCAGCCAAAACCTCAAACGCGTCGCCGTCTTCGATTTCGATAAAAAAGGCGAAGCCGACAAACGCGCCAAAGAGCTGAGCAAGGGCGGCAAGTCGCCCCACTTTGTCCAAAAGGTCAAAGAAGAAATCAAAGTCGAGTGATCTGACTCGGCCAAACGGATGACATCGCGATGAAACGGGTTCCCGCCGAGTGGGAGCGGCAAGCCGCCGTTTGGATTGCCTGGCCCCACAACCACGACACTTGGCCGGACCGGTTTGCACCGATCCCGGATTGTTTTCGTCGGTTCATCAGCCTGATCGCCGCGGCCGTCCCCGTGCATGTCATCGGCCCGGCCGGACTGCGCGAGACGGCCGGCCTGCAGGGCATCGAGAACGTCACCTGGTTTGACATCCAAACCAATGACAGTTGGATTCGCGACTATGGCCCGACCTTTGTCGTCGACGGCTCGCAACGCGGCCACGCGATCGATTGGGGATACAACGCCTGGGGCGGCAAGTATCCGCCTTGGGATGCCGACAACGCCGCGACCGCGCGAATTATCCAACACACCGGCTGGGAACGGATCGCCGGTCGATTGACCCTCGAAGGCGGGGCGCTGGAGTGGGACGGCGGCGGGCGGCTGCTGACGACCACCGAGTGTCTGGTCACCGAGACACGCAACCCCGGTTGGTCGAAGCAGGCCGTCGAAGAACAGCTGCGGGACCTCACCGGGGCACGTGAAATCGTGTGGGTCGATGGCGGCGGATTGATCGGCGACGACACCGACGGTCACATCGACCAACTGGCACGCTTCATCGATCCCGAAACCGTCGTCGTCGCGGTCGCTGACGATCCCGAGGATCCCAATCACGACGGACTGCAGCGTAACGAACAACTCTTGCGCGATTGGGCACAAACGACGTCGCCCACCGTGACCGTACACCGTTTGCCGATCCCGCCGGCCCGATTCATCGAGGGCCAACGCGTCCCGGAAAGCTACTGCAACTTTCTGCGTTTGGGGCCGAACCGATTGCTGGTGCCGACGTTCCGTTGCGAGAAAACGGATGCGTATGCGATCGCGTTACTCGGCCGGCTGGCCCGACAACAGTCGCCAGAGGTCGACGTGATCGGCGTGGACTGTCACGATCTGATCTGGGGACTCGGCGCCCTGCACTGCGCCAGTTGCAACCAACCGGCCGTTGAACAGGGCTGATCAAGAACGACCGGAAACCGCGGCGTAGTATTTTCGGCGGGCGAGAAGACGGGAGTTGGGTCAAAAAATGGAATGGTCAAAAAATGTGGTCGTACGGAGGGCTGGTTGTTTCTCAGCCCGGCAGCGCCCTCTTTTGACCGCTAAATCTTTTGACCCACTCCACGCCCGGTCCGTTCGCGTGGGGTGGCTTTGATTGATCATTCTGCCATGCCTTTCGGTCGCTCTCAGCGCGACAGCTTTACCGCCGCCGCCTCCGCACCGCGCAATGCTCGCAGCACGTTGCCGCCGAGCACTTTGTGGACGTCGGCTTCACTGTAGCCGCGATTGAGCAGCGCTTGCGTGATCAGCGGGTATTTGGAAACGTCCTCCAATCCGGTCGGCAGGCTGGGGACGCCGTCGAAATCGGATCCGATGCCAACGTGATCGATTCCGGCGACGCGAATGATGTGTTCGAGATGGTCGACGACGTCATGGATTGACCCACGCGCCGATTCATTGGATTCCAGTTGGTCGGTGGGAACGATGAACTTGGAGTAGAAATTGACCATCACGACGCCGCCGTTTTTCGCGACCAACGGCAACACGTCATCGGGCACGTTTCGCGGGTGATCGTTGATCGCCGCGGCGGAGGAATGCGAGAAAAGAATCGGCGCGGTGGAAACCTCGATCGCTTGCTTCATCACCGCCGGTGAGACGTGCGAGAGGTCGACCAGCATGCCGATGCGATTCATTTCACGGACGACCTCTTTACCGAATTCGGTCAGGCCATCGTGCTGCGCATCATCGGTCGCCGAATCCGCCCAAGGCAATGTCTTGGAATGCGTCAGCGTCATGTAGCGGCAACCACGATCGTACAGCCGTTTCAAATTCGCCAGCGATCCTTCGATCGAATGGCCGCCTTCGATCCCCATCATGCAGGCGATCTTACCCGCGGTGGCGATCCGTTCCACGTCGTCGGCGGTGGAGGCGAACTCAAACACGTCGGCGTAACGTTTCACCATGCGATCGACGATGTCGATTTGTTCCAGCGTTTGGATCAACGAATCGCCCATGGTCGACGTATCGGCGGGCACATAAACCGACCAGAACTGAGCCTTCAAACCGCCTTCACGAAGCCGCGGGATATCGGTGTGCAGCTGCGGCTGTCGCGTGGCGATGTCGAGTTGATCGAACGACGCTTGGCCGTTTTTTCGGATCTCCCACGGCAGGTCGTTGTGCCCGTCGAATAGCAATCCTGAGAAATGCACCCTGCGCCCGTGATCGGTCAACACCAGATCCGGCATCGGGCCGGGTTCGACTGCCATCAACAGCAATGGCATGATCAGTGTCGCGGCACTCGAAGCCACTTGAAAACTCGTTCGCATCAACATGTTGCATCCGGTCGGTGAAAAACAATCATCGCAGCTAGTGCGTCAACCATAATCAATTTTAGCGTACCCGAACTCGCCAAGGGTTTCGGCTCCGATGGCGATCCGCCGACGACCTTGGCGGCATCCGCTACGGCTTCAACCCTAAGATTCAATCTTGGTAGAGCATTCCAGCAATTCCACTAGGCTAACCATCGAAAACAATACCCACGGATGGCAGCGCGAACCCACGGATGACAGGGTGCAAAAAATCCGTGGGTTCGCGCTGCTATCCGTGGGCCCAGTAATCGTTTCATCGTTCCGCAGGTCACAGCCTAAACCTTTTCCGGTCGACCAACGCAACCCCTAAATCTAAATGTTGCCAGAGCACTGGGCATCGTAGCCGGCCCACCGGTGACCTGCAACAAAACCGGCCGCATCAATCGTCGCCGGTAAAGAAGACCGCCAACCAGACCGTGGGCTCTCGATCGGATGTCCATTCGACCCGATGTCTGCGATGTGCCGGAATCAACAGATGGTCACCGGGCTTGAGGGTCAAGGGTTGGGGATCGTCATCAAACAACAGCTTGGCTTCTCCGGCGAGCACGGCGACCCATTCGTGTTCGTCTTGGTCGTACCAATAGCCCTCTTCGCTGGCTTGTCCGGTGGAGACGATCCGCTCGATCCGGACGTTCGGCGAGGACGCCAGCACGTCGACGCATTCCTGTGCGGTCGTTGCCGGCAGATCGGTGAACAGGTTCTTGAAACCACCGTCATTGATCACATTGTCATGCATCAGACTGTCCGCCTCTATTCCGCGGGCTCCACTGGTTCTAACGGTTCCAACAATTCGAGTCCCAGTTCCTTGCCTTTCTTGACGGCCGGAACGCCGACGGCCATCCATTCGGGTTCGGGAGCGTCTTTCAAATAGTGGTCGAAAAATTGTTGCATCCGGATCGCAAAGTCACGGCGGTTCGGTTGGCCGTCGACGCCGTGCGAGTTGCCGTTGTAATTGAGCATCCAGGCGGGTTTTTCCAACCGCCGCAACGCGACGAACAACTCGATTCCCTGGTACCACGGCACCGCACCGTCGTTGTCATTGTGCAAGATCAGCAACGGCGTGTTGATTTTGTCGGCGAAGAACAGCGGCGAGTTCGCAATGTACTTGTCGCGGGCAGCCCACAGGTCGTCTCCGATTCGACTTTGCGTCCGTTCGTACTGGAACATGCGACTGCGTCCGCTGCTCCAGCGGATTCCTCCGTACGCGCTCGTCATGTTACTGACCGGTGCACCCGATTCGGCGCACGCGAACCGATCGGTTTGGGTCACCAAGTAAGCCGTTTGGTAGCCGCCCCAGCTGTGACCTTGCATGCCGATTCGTTTTTCGTCAATGAAGCCTTCGGCGACCACATGGCTGACGCCCGACAGGATCGCGTTGGCTGCGCTCGCGCCGGGCTGGCCGGTTTTGTAGGGAATGTCGGGGACGAAGACGACGTAACCGCGGCTGACGTAAAAGCTGATGTTGATGCTTGACCGCCCCGCGGCGGGTGTGTGATAGCGATGCAGTCGATCGGAACTGCGTTCGTAGAAATACAGCAGCATCGGATACTTTTTCTGCGGGTCAAAGCCGTCGGGACGATACAGGATCCCGTCGAGTCGTTGGCCATCGGTCGCCTTCCAACGGACCAATTCCGCCGTGCCCCAGGCATAGTCTTGTTGTTGCGGGTTGACGTCACTGATGCGATCGATGGTTTCGAAGTCCAACGTGCTGGCCCACAGATCCGGGCACATTTCGAACGTGTTGCGGGTGAAAATCACCGCATCGGATGACTCGGCTTTCTTCAGCGACGACAGGCTTTCATCCAGCATGATCAATTGGCGCGGGGGCGAAACGACACTGCGATCTTGCCCCTTCTGCTTCGGCTTTTTCCACATGTCGCGGTCGAGCATCAGACTGTAGAACCCGCTGGCTTTGGTCGCTTCGTTGAATGCACTGAGTACGATCGCGTCGTCGGTCGCGATCAAGCGTTCTTTGGGGTCGAGCCGTTGGTAGCGAAAACGGAGCTTGTTCTCACGTCCCTGGGTCAAACGGACCGCGGGTGATTGTCCTGTCGGATCGACGAGCCAAATATCGAACCGGTCGTAGACCAGCAAGGCTTTGTCGTCCTTGATCCAACCCGCCGTGCCATACGCGCCGGGTAAACTGGGACGATCGTGCAACTCGTCGTCCAGTCGTTGCTTGATCGTCGCAGTCACATTGACCGGCTGGCTGCCAGAGGTGGTCGACTGGGTAAACCATTTGCGCAGCTCGGCATCAAACCAGTAGATGAACTTGGCCGACGGCGACAGTCTGGCATTCCAGCGAACACGCTGCTGCACCCGATCGCGTTTTCCCGAGTCGAGGTTGACCAGATACGTGTCTTGAAAACCCGGTGATTCCCAGGACAGGACTTTACGATATTCCACATCGGTGACCGCAATGGCCCGGTTTGATTTCGATCGAACGTCGATGTCGACGACCGGGATTTGACGCGTGGCCAGCTGAACGATTCGCTGGGCTTTGAAGTGATACGCCGCGCGGTAGTCGCGTTTGCGTTCGGCTTCCGCTTGCAATAATTGCTGCGGTTGCAAGTACGGATCTTGCCAGTGCCAGATATCCAGTTTCGCCTGCTCGTCCTCGTCATCCTGTTCGTCCGCGTCGTCCGGCTCGGCAACCGGTTTACCCTCTTGTTCCGCTGCGACGCGTTCGCGTTCTTCGATCACGGAGTCGGGGATCGGTGCGGTTTCGAAATACAATCGGCGATCGTCTTCGGAAAAGCGTTGGTCGGAATCTGTCGCGACCCACCATCCGGCCGGAATGCCGTCGGAACCTTCGACCGCGATCTCGGCGGCTGTTTTTTGGCCTTGGTTCCACAGGTAGACCGACCAGCGAGGTGATTTCGCATCGTTGTCGTCTTTGTCGGTCAAGAACGCCAGTCGGGTGCCGTCTTCGTTGAACGCGAGGTTTTTGTATTGGCCAACACCACCAATGATCCGCGTCCGCTTGAGCGATGTCAGATCAACCAGATGCACGCCGTCGTCGGACAGGCCGGGTGCTTGCTTTGCTTCTGCTTCGTCGGAGTTTTTATCGGGCTCAACCGCTTTGACCGACGTTACCATCGCCATCCGGGTGCCATGTTTCGAAAAAACAAACTGGGTCACATGGGGGTACGTTTGCTGAAATCCGGAATCCAGTTTTCGTAGAACCAGCGTGGTTCCTTCCGCTTTGGCTTTCCCGTCGTCCCCGTCCGAATCGGCGACGTTCGACGATTCCTTTTCTGCCGTCTTCAGATCGTTTTTCGCCGGGGGAGTTTTGGTCGACGTTGGTGCTTCTTCGGCGGTCGGCTGCAGCGACTCTCGTTTCTTGAGCTTCAGCTTTTTCGTTGGACGTTCCAATCCGCTGGGTGTGACCCGATACGTTTCGCGGACCCCGGATTCTCTCGTTTTGACGGGGTTGCTCTCGATCGGCTTCTCCATCTGATAGCCGATCCAGTCGCCGCTTTCTTCGGGCAGCTGAAAGGAGGCGACTCGGTCGATTGTGACGACATCGCCGCTGGCCAATTCCAGAATTTGAAGTTGGGCCTTTGGCATCTCGTCGGGTTTGGTTTTCTTTTTTGTCAGTTCCTTGACGAGCTGCTTCTCCGGCGAGATCAGAAACACCGCATAGCGACTGTCAAAGCTGAATCGTTGGCTGCGGCCACGCGGAGCGCGATACTCCGTGGGCGACGTTGTGCTTCGAATGCAGAGGGTCGATTCGCCATCAATTTTTCCACTGTCAATTTGGTACATCGCCCACTTTCCGTCGCGGGAGAGTTGCGATGACGAAAGGGTGTTCCAAACGTCGTAGTCATGATGCTCCAGAGGACGCCGCGAGATGGCCGGTCGCTCGGCGGAGACCGGACGGGGCGCGGGCGACAATCCAAGAAGGGCGAACCAGCAGCAGAGGAAGGTCTGACGTGGTGTTCGGAGCGTGGCAGACAAAGCCGTCTTGGCGAGATTCATGGTCGGTCGAGGCTGTGGATTGGGCAGTATCAAACACCATCGCAATCAGCCTAATCGGAGACTCGACGACAAGTTGCGTGGCGGCCGGGAAAGACGGCCGATCACAGCAAAAACTGTCAACGCGCGCCGTCGACCAAGATCAAACGGAAGCCCTCACACCCGCCCGGGTCGGCGTTTCCGCAAGGATTTTTAGCACGGCGGTGTCGGAGAGGACTTCCCGGATGGCGTATCCGAACACAAACACTTCCTGGCAACGGGGGCAGCGAATCGTTTTTCCGATCAATGTGACGTCACCGCGGAGCCGGTGCCCACGCGGACATTGGCAGAGCATTCGTTCGTTTTTCCCGTCCATCACCTGACTCCCGCTGAACAAACCGTCACATGGGTGCTCGTGTCGCCAATTGACTCGACTCCAATTGACTCGACCGGCCCCAAGAGAAGAGACGCACGGCGGGAGGATTTATTTGGGCGTTTTTGAGAATTTCCGAAATCGCCGCCGACATCCGACAAACTCCGGTTGCCCCCTGGACCAGCATGTTGACCGGAATCAACAATTCATCGGTCAAGTCTTCGCTATCCGCTGATCCACGTACCGGCATGCCGCAATGAGTCGTCCCAATCGCAAAGTGGTGATCGTCGGGGGCGGGTTTGCGGGCATCGAGGCGGCGAAGCGGTTGGGGAAATGTGATTGTGTGGATGTCATCATGATCGACAAAAGCAATCACCATGTGTTTCAGCCCTTGCTGTACCAGGTTGCGATGGCGGGACTGGATCCGTCGGACATCGCGTCGCCGATTCGTTCGATGTTGTCGCCCTTTCGCAACGTCCGCACCTTGCTGGGAAACGTCACGGGTGTGGACGTCGAGCGGCGGCTGGTCTACAGCGATGCGGGCAAATTCGAATTCGATTATCTGGTCGTCGCATGCGGTGCCGTGCACAGTTATTTCGGCAATGACCAGTGGGAACAGCACGCACCGGGATTGAAATCGCTTCCCCAAGCGACGGAGATCCGACGTCGTGTGTTGCTCGCCTTTGAGCAGGCCGAGCGGACCGATGATCCGACCGAGCAGGACCACTGGATGACCTTCGTCATCGTCGGCGGCGGGCCGACGGGTGTTGAATTGGCCGGCGCGATTGCCGAAATGGCTCGTTACACCCTCAAGCGTGACTTTCGGTCGATCGATGCGAGTTTGGCCCGCGTGATCCTGGTCCAAGCGGGCGAGAGAATCTTGGAACAGTTCCCCGACGATCTGTCCGAGTACAGCAAGCAGGCACTGGAAAGCATCGGTGTGGAAGTCCGTTTGGGAGACCAAGTCACCGAGGTAACCGACCGTGGTGTTCAAATCGGCGATCATTTTTTGCAGGCCAGGACCGTGATCTGGGCGGCCGGCGTGCAGGCGAGTCCGCTGGGGCAAGCTCTCGGCGCGCCGACCGATCGCAGCGGCCGTGTGGTGGTCGAACGCGATTTATCGATCCCGGGCAAACGGAACATCTTCGTCGCCGGCGACATGGCGTCGGTCAAGGACGAAGACGGCAAGGGATTGCCCGGATTGGCGCCGGTTGCGATTCAACAAGGCCGCTACCTCGGCGAACTGATCAGCCGCGAAGCCCAATGCTACGTGATCGATCGTCCCGCGCCTGAGCGGTCTCGGTTCAAGTACCTTGATAAAGGCCAGATGGCAACGATCGGTCGACGCCGCGCGGTCGCACAGAGTGGACGATTCAAGCTGACCGGGCGGCTGGCTTGGATGGCCTGGCTGTTGATCCACATCGCTTACTTGAACGGATTTCGCAATCGGACGTTCGTTTTCCTTTCCTGGGCATGGTCCTACCTGACGTTCGCACGAGGGGCACGCCTGATCGTCCCAAAAAATTGGCGGATCACAAAAACATCCGGCCCGGCGAAGACACGGGGATAAGTGTTGATGTGCAGGCTTGAGCCGCCCATTGTCGCTGCGTGGGACGTCGATTGTATTACTGAGCGACTTTTGGGCAGGCACCGCTCTGCGGTGCACACCGCAGAGCGGTGCCACAACAAAGCCCGGAGTCGCGAAGCGCACTCCGGGTGGGGGCGCAGAGGATAGGGGAACCCCAGCGGGGTTCAACAAACGGCGCGGCACAATCCGGGGTGCGCAAACGGCGGCGTGAATCAGGCGAACCGTGTTGCTCTGTTCAACCCCGTTGGGGTTGGCGGCCTGTTGGCGACCGGAACTTGGGGTGCGCGGGCGCGACCCCAAGCTTTGATGTGGCACGCCGCTGGCGTGCGGGCCGCAGGAGCGGTTGCCGCTCGCGAGTCGTTCCCACAACGCGGTACGGCGAGTAATTCGTCAGTAATACAATCGACGTCCCTCGCAGCGACCGGGAATCGCCTGAAGGCTAAACACCAACGTTTGCTGGCCCCCCTTTTCCGCTCCGATTTGGCGGGTGATGTCAGGATTCAGCGATTCGGGCATCGATCTTGCACTTGCATCGGCTTGTTCGGCGCGCGGTTGTAGCCGATGGCTTTGCCCATGCCACCGGAACAAGTGGTCGCCCCGGGTGCCGGGTTGGTGCACACTTCCGCAACGATCGTGACGCACCCGCACACAATTGACGCCCGCATGGTCTCCGTTCGGCCGGCATCAAGATTTTTCCGAGGTGGGCGAAACCTTACGACACGAGGAGAAGCGAATGGGATTTCGTGGCGAGATAGACCAGGACACCGTTGGGAACCTTCCCCTGCGGGACACAATTGTCGTACAGCATGGCACAACGGCCCTGGACGCGGTCAAAATGATGCGCGAAAAGTCACTCGGATGTGCGGCCATCGTCGACCAGGGCGGCAACCCGGCGGGTTTGTTCACCGAACAGTCGCTCGTCGAGATGCTTGCGCAAAACCTCTCGCTTGCCGATCATGTGGTGGGCGATTTTACCGACGCCGGTTTTCTGGTGGTCCGATCGAGCGATCCGATCTCACGCGTCTGGGACGCCGTGGAACGCGACGGACTGCGGTTTGTCCTGGTGATCGATGACGAGGGCAAATTGATCGGCGTGACCGGACAACGTGGCATCGCGGAATACCTCGCCGAGCGTTTCCCGCAACAGGTCTTGGTGCAACGACTCGGCAATACACCTTGGATGCAGCAACGCGAAGGAGCATGACACAGTGAACGGCACGCCCCAATCGGATCCCGACAATTTCGAAGATCCACTCAACAATTACGAACCGACGCCATACGCCAGTGAGTTGCATCGCGTGTTGGCTGAAGAGGCGATCGATGACATGCAATCGACGCCCAGCGCTCAGGTAACGGTCGACACCTCGATTCGCGGGGCGACTGAGATGCTGAGTGAACTGAAGGTTTCCAGTTTGCTGGTCGTCAAAGGCGAAACGTTGGTCGGAATCTTCACCGAGCGTGACGTCTTGGAAAAGGTCGCCGAAAATTATGCTGCACTGGCCGATCAACCCGTCGGTGAAGTGATGTCAGCCGATCCGACGGTGGTTTACGAAACGGACCCGGTGGGGATGGCGCTGGCGGGAATCGCCGTTGCCGGACACCGCCACGTCCCCGTCTTAAAAGTCGATGGGACGGTGATGGGAATCGTCAGCCCGAAACGCGTCCTGCGTAATCTCAGTCCATTTTTAGATTGACCAGTTGATTTCGAGTTTCTTGAGAGGTGGATCGGGCATGGGGCGGCGAGCATGCTATGGCGTGGCGATGCAGTAAAGTTTCGAGGCGGTGCGGAAGTAGATGGCGGCGTCGGCGATCGCCGCTGTCGACCACGTCATTTCGTTGATCTCGTTGGTGCCCAGTACGTTCAACTCGTCGCCTGTCGCCAACACGTACGTCGTTCCGCTGGTGTCAACACAGTACACCCGATCGGAATCGGTCCAAGGAGAGGACCAAAACGCTCGGGCTCGGGGCACGCGGGAGCGATACACGGTGCTGCCCGTCTCGGCATCGACACAGTGGATCACTCCGCTGCGTCGTTCCAGCAAGTACAGCTTTCCGTTGCAGTAGGCTGGCGATGCCATTTGAATACCCGATCGCTCAATCTTCCAGGCCACATGCTCGGTTTGTGACTGGCCGGCGGGCGGGGTGATGTCGCCGCTGCCGCCCGGCTTGATCGCGAACAGGAATCCGCCGCCGTCGTCGGCGCCACCCCGGTTGCGGTATTCCGTTCCGACGTACAGTCGATCGCCGACGGCTAGAGGGGTCGCCGAGCTGCGGCCTTTCTCCATGTCCAGCTTCCACAACAGCGTTCCCGTTTGGGGATCGTACGATCGGTAGTGCATGCCGCCGACGATCAGCTCGTCGCGACGGCTGTTGCTCCAGAGGATCGGAGAACTGTATTGGGATTTTTCCTGGCGATCGACACGCCAGACTTCGTCGCCCGTTTCGGCATCGATCGCGACCAGAAACGATTGCTGTTCGTTGTCCACCTGCAGAAACAGCTTGTCGTCGAACAACACCGGCGAGCTGGACGTTCCCCAACCGGCACGCATCGGGTAGCTGCCCAGGTCTTTTTCCCAAACCTTGTTGCCCGCCATGTCAAAACAGTACAGCCCGGTCATGCCGAAGTAGGCATAGACGTACCGGCCATCGGTCGCCGGTGTCTCCGTGGCATAGGTGTTCGAGCTGTGCCGGCCCATCGTCGGTCGGCCTTCGCGGGCGGTTTGTCGCCAAATCTCTTTCCCGGTCGTGGCGTCCAGACAGATCACCTGCCAGCGATACGTCATGCGGGTCAGGTCGTCACGGCGGCTGCCCCCGCCACCGCTGTATTCCTCCGGTCCGGTGGATGCGGATTCGGTGACGGGAACGGCCGCGGTCAAGAACACTTGATTCTCCCACACCACCGGGCAGGACCATCCCTCACCGGGTACCTCGACCGACCAGCGAACGTTCTCCGTTTCGCTCCAGCGTTGAGGATGCTGCGTGCGGGCGATCCCGTCCATTTGGTCCCCCCGAAATTGCGACCACCGGTCAGCGGACGCGGGGTTGCAGAGTGTGGTCGCGGTAAAGATCGTCAGGCAGCCGATCACGAGTTTCGTCGCAGGTGTCATGGTTGAGCACATTCCGTCTTTCAGTTCCAACAGCCGTTTTGATGCAAGAGTCTGCAAGTGTAGAGCATCGTCCAGCCATGGTCCCCTGTGGTATCCAATTCTAAAAGGTGCATGCAAACTGAAAAAGATGCATGATCCATCTCGTGAGAGGGGCTCTTTCGGTATGGTGAAGGCCCGTAGGCTCGCGCCAAACGGCTCATTGATTCGCGCAGCCATGGTCTCGATATTTCCGACGGAGCCCCCCCATGCCAAACCCTGCCAAAAGCCTCGTGTTGGTCATCCCGCTGGCGGTTGCGATGACATGGGTGATCGGTCGCGAACCGGAAACCGCGACGCTGCCGCCTTCGACCCTCAACGCGGACGAGCAGATTTTGTTCTATCCGACCTACGGACGCTTTGACGAACAAGCTCAGGTGTGGCGGTTTGACGTGCACGGCAAGGTGTTCGAACCCGAAGACGGATCGTTCAAGCGGGCGCTGCTGATAGCGACGCTGAAATCCTCGATGCGTGGCAACGTCGAGATCGACAAGGATGCGTTTCTGTCCGATCGAATCCGACCGTTTCTGGTGGACAATGAACGCGGCAAATCTGTCACCATCGACGTCGCCGGAAATCAAGTTGCCGCTGGCGTCTCCGCTGCCAATGGTCATTTTCGTCGTTCCTTGGTCTCGGGCGCCGCCGGGTTGGGTGTCGGTCCACAGGACATCGGCACGCCGCAAAATCGCGTCTTGACCTTCAAAGCGGTTTTGCCTGCCCGTGATTCCAGGACGTTCAACGGACGCATCCATTTGATCGCCCCACGTGGTGTTTCGGTGATCTCCGACATCGACGACACGATCAAGCACTCCCAGGTGACCGACAGGTCTGAACTGATGCGAAACACGTTCACGCGAGCCTTTCGGGCGGTGGAAGGCATGCCCGAACTGTACGCGGATTTGGCAGACGCCGGCGTTGCATTTCACTATGTCTCGGGCAGCCCCTGGCAACTGTATTCGCCTTTGGAAGCGTTCTTCTCTGATCAGGGATTTCCGCAAGGCACCTTTCACCTCAAGTACTTTCGGTTGACCGATTCGAGTGGACTCGGATTGTTGTCCTCCCAGCGGGCCAGCAAACTTGCCGCGATCGAGCCGCTGTTGGATTCGTTTCCGGATCGTCGATTCATTCTACTCGGCGACAGCGGGGAACACGACCCGGAGATTTACGGTCAACTGGCGCGCGATTCCCCGGACCAGATCGCCGGGATCTTCATCCGCAATGTCACGGCGTCTGACCGGACGGACGGACGATTTCAATCGGCGTTTGAGCAAGTGCCCGCGGATCGCTGGCGATTGTTTGACGATGTCTCCCAGATCCGTGACGCGGTCGTTGAGTTGGCCAAATGAGTTCGTCAAGTAACGCAGCACGTCAAAAATTTTCGTTCCGTCAGAGGCAATGACAAGCGATCCGTTGCGTGGGGTGTTCAATCGCTTGATATACTTGGGTGATGCCCCGATCCGATGGGGCGACTGCAACCGAGCAATTGATGTCTTTAGCGAGTGAATGGCGATGAAATGTCCGCGCGATGGAGCCACATTGGCCAGTGAGACCTATGAAGCTGATGTCGTCGTGGATCGTTGTCCGATGTGCCGGGGACTCTGGCTTGATTCGGGCGAATTGAAGACGATCCAAGAAACGATCGAGCACGATTATTCGCAGCAGTTGCAACGAATCAATGTCTCGCTCGAGCCTATGAACTGGCACGACAAAAGTCTCAGCCGGACATTCGGTGTCCGAAGTGTCGGGGCGAACTGCATCCGCGCGAATACGCTTACTGTTCACAGATCTTGATTGATCGCTGTGCCGAGTGTGGCGGCGTTTGGCTTGACGCCGGCGAACTGGTGGCTTTGGAACAGTTTTTTGAACAAGCCGCTGCCGAGGAAAAAGCAGAGCGGGAAACCGAGGCGGGCGGGAAGGAACAGGGGCTTCAACGCGGATTCATTGCCAGCTTGTGGCAACGACTTTCGTGAACCCTCACGCGGTCAAAGAACGCCGTTCGCATCGGCGTCTCTTTTGAAACGCCATGAAAAAGTCCATCCGAGCCAGTCCGCCGGTGGCACAATTCTTGCATCGGGACGAACGCATGGATCACCTTCCGTTTTCAAGGTGATCAGCGGATGAGGCGTTAGCGGAATGTCGCGTTTGTCGTGAGGCGGATTCGACGCTCAAGTGGGGCTGCGTCTTCTTTTTGGCGTGGGGACCCGGTTGACGCCTGAGTCGGGCATTCGTTTCTGATAGATTCTCCCTTACTGTTGGCGCAGAGAATTGCCCGCTTTCAGTTTATCACTCGACCTAGCGCGAGCACGCTCGCTGTCTGACCGTGTCACGAAGGAACACACACCATGTTGGAATTCATTGTCTTCATCGCAGTCACCGTTCTGATCGCAGCTTTGTTTCGGACGTGCACCAGTGACACACACTTTCGCACGCTTTTCCGCACACTCGTTGTCGTCGGCGCACTGGCGTTGGTGCTCTCGCCGATGACGGCGTTGGCATTTCAAGACACCGGCGATGTCGTCGCCCCCACCGATACGACGACAGCCGCCGTCGCCATCCCATGGATTTCCTACGTGATTCCCCTGTTCGGTGTGGCCGGACTCGTCTTCACCTACTGGAAAACCAGCTGGGTTTCGAAACAGGAAGTCGGGGGAGAAAAGATGGCACGCATTGCGGCCAACATCTCCGAAGGGGCGATGTCTTTTTTGAAGGCGGAGTATTCGATCTTGGCAGTGTTCGTGATCGGGGTGGCCATCTTACTGGGATACGCCGGCAGCACCCAAGGCGAATCTTCGTCACCGTTGGTCGCGCTCTCGTTTGCCTCCGGCGCAATCTGTTCGGCATTGGCGGGATTCATCGGCATGATCGTGGCCACCAAAGCCAACGTGCGAACGACCAACGCGGCACGAACCAGCCTTGGCAAAGCCCTGGAAGTCGCTTTTGCCGGCGGCAGCGTGATGGGCATGGGCGTCGTCGGGCTGGGCGTACTGGGCTTGAGCATCTTGTTTGTGGTCTACGCCAACCTGTTTGGCCTGGAGACCCAAGCCAGTCTCACCCGCGTGATCACGGTGCTGACCGGATTCTCCTTTGGTGCGTCCTCGATCGCACTGTTTGCCCGGGTCGGCGGCGGGATTTACACGAAAGCCGCTGACGTCGGTGCGGACTTGGTCGGCAAGGTCGAAGCGGGGATTCCTGAAGACCACCCGTTGAACCCGGCCACGATCGCGGACAACGTCGGCGACAATGTCGGTGACGTGGCCGGCATGGGGGCGGACTTGTTTGAGTCCTACGTCGGATCGATCATCGGCACGATGGTATTGGGCGGCGCGTTTTTTACCGTCTTCAACCAAGCAGGCCTGGATGATTTCGGCGGGCTGTCGGCCGTTCTGTTGCCGCTGGTGCTCGCCGGCGTCGGAATCCTGACTTCGATCGTCGGTACATTTTTCGTCAAAGTGAAAGAAGGCGGCAATCCGCACCACGCATTGAATTACGGCGAATTCGGTTCCGCTGCGATCCTGTTGCTGCTGACGTACGTGATCATCAAGTTCATGCTGCCGGCCACCTGGACCGTCGGTGAAGGTGCCGGCGAGTTTGTTTACACCAGCAGCGGTGTGTTCTTTGCCATTCTGTTTGGTTTGGCCGCGGGGCTGGGCATCGGAAAGATCACGGAGTATTACACCGGCACGGGCACGGGACCGGTCATCTCGATCGTCCGACAGTCGGTCACCGGGCCGGCGACGACCATCATTTCCGGATTGGGTGTGGGCATGATCTCGACCGCGATTCCGATCCTGATCATTGCCGCCGCCATCATCGGTGCGTATTCGATGGCCGGTCTGTACGGGATTGCAATCGCCGCGGTCGGCATGCTTTCCAACACCGGCATCCAATTGGCCGTCGACGCCTACGGACCGATTTCGGACAACGCCGGTGGGATTGCGGAAATGGCAGAACTGCCCGCCG
Organism: Phycisphaera sp. RhM; assembly: GCA_033042175.1. Lineage (GTDB taxonomy): Bacteria > Planctomycetota > Planctomycetia > Pirellulales > Pirellulaceae > Stieleria. Next base: position 100,634 of record WCIL01000031.1, on the reverse strand, counting down.
AGGTTCGTGGCCGCACCGATAAACTGGACGCGGTCGGCAACACCACTGCGGCGATCGGCAAGGGATTCGCGATCGGCTCGGCCGCGCTGACCGCGTTGGCGCTGTTCGCCGCCTTCATCACCGCCTACAACGCGTCGCACGCCGAAACGCCGATCGTCGCGATCAGCATTACCAATCCGTTCGTGATGGCGTCATTGTTTGTCGGTGGGATGTTGCCGTTCTTGTTCTCGGCGCTGTCGATGAATGCCGTCGGCCGGGCCGCGATGCGGATGATTGAAGAGGTTCGCCGACAATTCAAGGACATCCCTGAATTGAAGGCGGCGTTGAAGGTGATGAATGACAACGACGGCAAAACGTTTGACGAATGGTCACAATCCGACCAGGAAACGTTCCAAGCAGCCGATGGCAAGGCGGAATATGGCAAGTGCGTCGCGATCTCCACGCGGGCTTCGATTCGCGAGATGATCGTTCCCGGATTGGTCGCCGTCTTGGTCCCCGTCGGTTTCGGTTTCTTGCCCAAGCTGGCTGGTCTGCCGGGCAACACCAACGCCTTGATGCTGGGCGGGTTGTTGGCCGGGGTGACCGTCAGCGGCGTCTTGATGGCGTTGTTCCAATCCAACGCCGGTGGCGCCTGGGACAATGCCAAGAAGATGATCGAGGAGGGTTATGAAGTGAACGGGCAGATGTTGGTCAAAGGCAGCGAAGCCCACAAGGCAGCCGTCGTCGGAGACACCGTCGGCGACCCGTTCAAAGACACCTCGGGACCCTCGTTGAACATCCTGCTGAAACTGATGAGCGTCGTCGCCCTCGTGATCGCGTCGCTGATCTAAAGTGGGGTAAGCATCCTGTTTGCCACCGTCGCCGGCTCTGCCGGCGAAAACGGCGGCTTGAATCGGCGAACTATGTTGGTCTGTTCAACCCCGTTGGGGTTGGCGGCCGGATGGTGACCGGATCTTGGGGTGCGCTAACGCGACCCCAAGCTTTGTTGTGGCACGCCGCTGGCGTGAAACCGCTGGTGCGATTGGCGTCCAGAGTGTTCCCATGGCGGGAGCCCGGGAACAAGTCAAGTCGGTCTACAACTCTCCCGCAATATTATCGGGATGCCCATCATAAAGAATACCCACGGATAGCAGCGCGAATCCACGGATGACAGGGTGCAAGAAATCCGTGGGTTCGCGCTGCTATCCGTGGGCCCAGTAATCGTTTCATCGTTCCGCAAGCGACAGCCTGACCTTTGTCCGCTCGACAACCACAACCCCAGTTTTAACTCGAGAGCCCTTGCAGCGTTGCGATCGCTTGATTGATCGTGGCGAGGTTGGATTGGGATTGCGATACACGCTCTTCGTCGACCTGGACCGCTTGGATCGCGTCGACGGTTTTCGTTTCCAGTGTCGTGACCATCGCGGTGGCCTGGGCAACGTTTTGTTTCAGCGATTGCTGCATCATCAACAACCCGGATGCCCTTTCTTCGCCTTCGGCAACACCAGTGATCGCGAGCTGTTCGGCCTGGGTTTTTGTGACCAAATCGGCGCGATCGGCCTCAAGTTGCTTCGTCTTTTCCGCGGTAGCGGATTTCAATTGGCCGACCAACGCAATCAACGTCGCATCATCACTGGCCAGATTCAACGCCTGCTCGGCCTTGGCCGCGGCATCGCCCAGTTTGACGATCACCTGATCAAGCGCCGCCACACCTGCCGCGGCGTTCTGCTTGGCTTCGGTCGCACTGGTCGCTGTGGCCTTGGCGGCTTCCACCGCGGCGATGGCGGTCTTGTAATCTGCGTCATTTTTGGCAAGTTCCGCTTGCGCTGCAGCTAGTTCGGCGCGGGCCTGATCGGCATTGGACTTTGCCGCGTCCGCAGCTTCTTGCGATGTGGCACGTTGAGCTTCGTGGAGCGCGAGTTGTTGCTCGCTGTCGAGCCGTTGTTGGTGCAGTTTCTTCAGTTCGCGATCAAATTCGATTTCGGCGGTCCAACGCGACACGGTTTGCCGGGCGGATGCGACAGCGGCGGCGGCCTGATCGTGGGCTTGCTTGGCGACGTTGAATGCGTCTTCGGCAGGTTTCAGTTTTGCCACCAGCATTTGTTCGGCCTGCTCCGCGCTGGTCCGTGCGGCGGCTGCATCACCGGCCAGCCGCTGCGCCGAATCGAGTGCCTGCTGGGCCTGTTGCAACGCCGCGAACTTGGTCGCCGCGATCCCCTTGGCGGACGTCATTTCGCTGACCTTGGTATCTGCGGTCGTGCGGATCGTTTGGGCGGCGGCGATCAGGTTTGCGTCCTCGGGCAACTGTGCCGCGGCGGCGGCGGCCTTTTCGGCCGCCTGCTTCAATATCGGTACGCTGATCGACAGTGCATCGACGGAGTGCTGGCGACCGCATTTTCACTGGCCGCCTGTGTCATCGTCGCCTGTGCGGCGGCCAACGCGGTTGCCGCACGATCCGATTTTTGTTTCGCTTCGGCGGCCACCTTCTGCGCGGCGGCGACTTCGGTGCTGATCTGCTGCGCCGCGGACTGTGCGGTCTGGTAAACCTCTGAGATCGGTTTGAATTCCGATTGGGCTGCCAGCAGCGACTCGTCAGCTTGCTTCAGCCGCGTCTCTAGCAACGGCGCATTGCTCACCAACTGACCCAATCGGGCACCGTTGGTCGAATCATGAACGCGGATTTCGCCGCTGAAGTCGCCGGAGATCGCGCGATGGGTCTCGTCACAATAAGTGGCCTCCAACGCCAAATCGTCGAACGCTTCAAACGCGACTTGCTGGGTGCCATTTTGGTCCCAGGTTTTCGGGGTCCGGTCGCGTCCGCACGAGAACAACCGGCCATCGCGAGTGAATTCGACGCTCAGCGCTCCTCCACCATGCGCGCCCCAATTCTTCACGGCGCCGCCGTTTTCCATTTCCCACAGACGGATTGTCGAGTCTTCGCTGCTGGATGCCAGCAGGTTGGAATCGCTGCGCCAGGAAACGCTGGTGACTGCCGCGGTGTGACCTTTCAAGGTTAGATACTCGCGGCCCGTCCAGCCTTCCCAGACTTGCAAACCACCGTTGCGATCGCCCGTGGCCAGCAACACGCTATCGGGGCTGAATTCCAGCGTGGTGATCCAATCGGTATGTTTGCGGATTTCGTGCAACAGTTGGCCTGTCTCGGTGGCGTAGATGCGGACGACGCGTTGTGGTCCACCGAGCGCGATCAGGGTTTGATCGGAACTGATGTCGGCGGCCAGGACTTCATCGAGTTCGTCGCCGATCTCGATGATCCGTCGTCCGCTGGCGATATCCCAAACGACGACTCGCCCGCTGGCTCCGGCGACACCGCCGCCGCAGAGCAACAGCCCGCCGTTGCGGCTGAACTTTAATACTCGTGGGGTTCCCTCGGGAAACGGCAGCACGCCGAGCAGTTCGAGTGTTTCGGTGTGGTAGAGCAGCACCTGCTTTTGGCTGCTGACGGCCGCCAACGGTGCCCAGGGGCTGGTCGCCAGGGCGTCGATCGCGGTTCGGTCGGGCGTGAACAGCACGGGTTGTAGACTCAATCGCGCCGGCAGGGGCACGGTTTTTGGACGCGCGGTCGAGGGTGCCGCCAGCGCCAAGTCAAACTTCTTTTTCTTGGCCGCCTTGGCCGAACTCCCCGCATTCTCGAGGACGCCGCCATCGATCCACTTGCGCAGCGTTTCGATCTTCTCGTCGGCAATCTTTGGCGATTCCGGCGGCATCGAAGGCTCGTCCTGGTGGGTGACCAGGGCATACAAATAGCTGGCCGACGCGTCACCCGGTTCGATCACTTCGCCGGACGCACCGCCTTGCATCAGGGCGCTGTAGTTGGTCAGGTCCAGGTCGGCGCTTTTTTTATCCGGGTTGTGACACGACGCGCACGCTTGTGCAAAGATCGGGCGAACATGGTCGTCAAAGGTGATGACGGGCGGTTTCTTCTCGTCGGCATTCGCGGGGAGCGAAGCCGAGAGAATCACGGAAAGCAGAAACAGTCGTCTTAACTTGATCATTGCGGTCATCTTAGTGGTTGAACACAAACTCCCGTGAATTCAAAAGCGCCCAGAAGATGTCTTCCAGGGTCACTTTGACGTCCGACGAGGTGGCAATCGCTTCGCCCAGTTTTTGTCTTTCGATGTCGGTGGGTTTGCGTGTCAGGCAGCGGACATAAAGCTCGTCAACGATCTCAGCCGGTTGCTTGCCTTCGGTCAATCGCCTTTCGATCAGTTTTCCTTCGCCGATTTTGCCGCCCACGGTTTCCCCGTTGAGCAGGTGTAGGGCTTGAGAAAGATTCGGTTCGATCTGGACTTCACAGGAACAGACACTGGCGCGAGTTGCCCGGCCGAACGACGTCAGGAAATAGGTGCTGGTGTTGCCGTTTGAAATCTGAACGGCCCGGGCACCCAAGGGAAGTCCGGCGAATTTGTTTTTGGTGTCGGTCGCTTGCGTGATCGAATCGAGCAGGATTTCGGACCGAATCCGGCGCAGCGACGCGTGAGAGAAATTGCGATCGTCACGCTTGTTTGTTTCGTTGGTCGCGGTGCTCAACTGGTAGCTTCGCGACGTGCAAATGTCGCGCACCAACCGCTTGAAGTCATAGTTGTACTCGATGAATGATTCCGACAGCGCGGCCAATAATTCGGCGTTGACCGGCGGATTGCTGATCCGCACATCGTCGACTTCGTTGATGATCCCTTTGCCGAAGAAATGATTCCAAACGATGTTGGCAAGGTTCGGTGCGAAGTAGGGATTGTCCTTGGACGCCAGCCAATCGGCCATCACCGCACGGCGATCTTTGCCGGCGACATCCGGCGCGTCGGAGCCGAGGAACTTGGGCGCCATGACACGGCCATCGACGGGATGTTTCACCTCGCCGCCGCCGCTGTTGAAGACGATGGTTTCGCGTGGATCTTCGGCCTGCTTGCGCCCGATTTGTGAAAAAAAAGCGGCAAAGCTGTAGTAGTCATCCATCGTCCAACGATCGAAGGGATGATTGTGACACTGGGCACACTGAATCCGCATCCCCATGAACACTTGAGCGACGTTTTCGGAAACCTTCAACGGATCGGTTTCCATCTGGTAATAATTGGTCGCTGCGTTTTCGAATGTTCCGCCGCTGGCACTCAGTAATTCCTGCACCATCTTGTCGATCGGGACTTCGCCGGCCAGTTTCTCTTGCAGCCAGTTGTAATACCGCAGCATCGGTTTGTAGGCGATCTGTTGCGTGGTACGAATCATCAGCAATTCGGCCCATTTCATCACCCACAGCTCGACGAATTCTTTGCGGTCCAGCAGTTCATCGACCAACTTGTCGCGTTTCTTCGGATCGTCATCGGCCACAAATCGCTCGTATTCTTCGATCGTGGGAAGCATGCCGACGATATCCAGCGTCGCCCGACGCAAGTATTCCTCGTCGCTGCAGATGTCCGAGGGATTGATTCGCAGCTTGCGCAGTTTCGCGTGAATGTGGGTGTCGACGTAGTTGAAATCTTTGGCATCGTTCCACTGGAACTGCAGGTCCTTGGGCAACACGATGACGTGAGATCCGACCGTATGGGTGTCGAACCGGGCCATGATGAACGCCTCGCCACGATTGGCCGCGGTGACCATGCCGTCGGCGGAGATCGGCGCCGAGTTGTCGTTGTTGGAGAGAAAGGACGCGAGTGACGTGACGTCGCGATCGGTGCCATCGGAGTAGTGGGCGCGGACGCTGACACGCTGTGTCGTGCCTTCACCATCCAATACGGCGGTTTCCGGAAACACTTCTACTTTCGTCACCCGGGGAACTACGCCGGGATCGTTCGTCGCGCCGGCCTGATGCCACTGCAACAGTGTTTGGGCGTAATCGCTTTCCATCGCGAATCGCTGACCGCCGGTGTGTGGAACCGACCCGACCGATTTTTGAATCAACAAGCTTTCTTCCGGAAGCGACAGATTGATTCGCCGGCCGGGAAATTGTCGCGTCAAGCGAAAATGATCGCCGTCGGGATCGTAACCGAACAGCGAGAGCATGAATCCGTCTTTTCCCCGCGCCGCGCCGTGACAACTGCCCGTGTTACAGCCAGCTCGCATGAAGATCGGCATCACATCCAGTTTGAAACTGACCGGCGGTTGAGCACCCGAGTCCTTGACCACGACCGGCAGAACCGTCTGGTGGCCCGCGTATTCAACCTTCAATTCGGTGGAACCATCGGTTTCCGGATAGACCACGTCGGACTCCAGCCGCGCCAGCGTGGCGTCGCCGAGCGACAAGGTGGCCTGGTCGGTGACGTCTTCCGTGATGCCGTCGGCGAAGACGGACTGGACGATCACGGATTGATGATCGCGCGCGGTCGTCAGATCGATGTTGGGCGGGTAGACGCGTATCGAGACCGGGACACGCGTCTCGGTCAAAGGCGCGGGCTCGGCCGCCGTCGACGCGGTGACGACGGCGATCAACGCGGCCGAGGCAAGGAGGTGTTGTGGTTTCATGACGATGATTTGCGACTGCATCCGAAAGGGCTGGAGGATGAGTGATGGTGTTGATTGGCGGTGGCGACGCTAAGGCTGTTCGGTTCGCGATTCTTGGCGTTGCTGAGCGGCCAGTCGCAGTTTTTCCAATCGCGATAGCGGTTTGGTCGGCGGCGGCTCGGGTGCCTTGACCGGTTCAGGCGGAGTCTGGGCGGTTGCCTCCGGCATCGGTGTCGGGGTGGGGGCAGGTTGGGTGACCGGCGGCGGAAGCGGAACGTCGATTTGCAGTTCAACGTTCCCCGCGCGACTGACAATCGCATCGCCGTTCTGCGGAATGGTCACTTGGCAAAACAGGATGTGTTTTCCGACGGGGCTATCGCCTTCGGTCGTGACCTTGAATGTCAACTCGGTCGTGTCTTTGGAAAACGGCAGGGGTTCGATCGAAACCTTGGGCGGCATGCCGACCAACTCCGCCTTTGCCTCTCCCTCAAACGCCGTCGTGTGGTTCAGCTTGCACAGCAGCAACGTTTCTTTGCCCTGTTCACACGCCGCCCGCTGCAGCTCGAAGCGAACGTAAGCGTCCGCGATCTCCAGTGGCGTCAATTGCGAAGACGCCCACATCCCTTGCGACGTCGCCAGGGCAAACACCTTCCAATTCTTGATCTCGGCCGCGCCGTTGGCATTGATCGGATACAGGACTTCCGTCTGTCCCTTGGGCAAGTTGACGCTCGGCCCGGCCCCGACTCCCGGTGGACGGTAGGGCAATTGGACCTGGATGTCTTCGTCCCAGCCTTCCTTTTTGTGGGCGATGATCTTCAAGTTCATCGATCCGTCTCGCACCAGCGGCACGTTGGGTGGCTCGATCTCGATCCGAAACGGCACTTCATCGACAACCGCGACGGCAAGTTTGTCGACGTCTTTCCAGCGGTAGAGGGATTGATTGGGTTCGCCGATCAGGTAGTCGGCACGGTTGACAAATCCGCCGCGAATGGTCTGGTTCGGGTCGGCGTGTTTGGCGAGAAAGTCGATCAAGGCGCCGCTCAGTTGTGCGTCGGCGGTGGCTTCGAAGACAACGGGCATCGTGTTTTGGTTTGCCGGCATCGGATCACATTGCATCGTCAGTCCTGCGGGCAAGTGTTCGGCCAGCAACACCAGGTCGCCGGCGAAGTTCATCCGATTGGCGGTGATCAAGGTGCCGAATCGATTCCCCTTGGGCACAAAGACCTGTTGGCGATACTGCCCATAGCGTTCGTTGCGGGGAATGCCGAGCGTGAGGGCCGGCTGAACGGCTTGAAACTCGATCCGGTAGACCAAATCGGGACCGCCGCGTCCGAGGTGATCATTGATCCGAATTACGTATGCCGCGTCTTCGGGAACCGTGAATCGGAGGTAGGCATCGGGACCTCGCGAGTCGTCATTGCCGGCGAGGTGCCGTCCGTCGGCGAAGTAGAGATTCAGTACGGGGTCCAGCCCGGAGCGAATGCGTCGGGCGAAACACTCCACTTCGTAAACCTGTCCCTTTTTGGCGGTGAATTTGAAGCAATCCACGTCGCCGGCGGTTTCGATGATGCCGTTGAACGCGAGCGGCAATTCGACCGGTGTCCCTTGGCTGATGTCGTTGTTCGGTTCCTGTTCAAAGGCATTGCCATGCTCGAACAACCGGAACGGGTTGGGCGTGGGCGAAATGCCTCCTTCGTCTTCGGCAAAGACCCCGAAATCGGTGACCGGATTGGCGGGCAGTTGAACCTTGCTGGTCAGTTCACCGGCGGGCATCCCGAGGAAACGCACGTCGATTTCATCGCCCATCTTTCCACCGGCGGGGAACGGCACCTTGGGTCGCGGGAAGGTGCCGACGTGAAGTCGGTAATTGTTGCCGGCTGCATAAGCGCTTTCACGGACTTCGATGAAATAGGTTCCATCGGCGGGAGCGATGATGGACGCAAAGCCGTCTTGCAACGCCAGTGCGGTGTCATCGTTGGTGGCAAGCTCGAATCGTTTTTCGTCCAGGATCGCGACGTAGGGGTCGAACATCGCGGTGCTCAATCGCATCGCGACGATTTCGACCGAGATCCGCTGTCCCTGTTTGGCATCCACCGAAAAGTAGTCGACGTCTTCGTTGGTGATGCTTCCATTGACGACATGCCCCAGCGCGATCGTTTGCGGCGTGTTGAAGTCACTGTTGGGTTCCACTTCGTCGACCACCGGCAGATCCTCGACGTACAAGGTGCGGTAGTCCGAGATGCCCGTGGCCGTTCGCACCTGGGCGACGTGTTCACCCAGGCGACAGTCCGACGCGACGCGGACTTGAACGGTTGCCTTGTTGCCGTCTCCCTTGACCTCCAGCACTTCCAGGCCATCGTCGTAAAACAGGATGTCTTGAACGTCACCCAAGTTGGAACCGATGAACGTCAATTGATGTTCCGCACCGCGCTGGATTCCACGCGGGGTGACGCTGGTCAGTCGCGGCGACGCGGCTGGGCAGACGACGCAGTGGGCGACGCCGCTGAAGATCGCCAGCGCGACGAGAATTCGGCACAAAATGGACATGCACAGTTTCCGGTGAAGTAATCAGTGGGATAGGCTTCCAGCCTGTCAGTTCACGCGACCGGTTCCCCGGCTCTGCCTGGGAACGCGATGGATGGCCCGCTTCGTCTCTGTAGCGAGGGGCGGCGCCTGCGCGGCCTTCTGTTCCAGGTCGAGCCTGAAAAAAGGCCTACGAGGGCTTGGCAGTCCCTTGCTAGACGATCAGATCCTTGCGGACGGTGCCGCCGTCGACGATTTCGATCGGGCGATCGCCCGGGGCCATCAACTCCTTGTCGGCGTTGATGCCCATGCAGTGATAAATCGTGGTGGCCCAGTCGGCGACGTCCAACGGGTTTTCGTTCGGTTCGCTGGCCGTCGCATCGGAGGATCCGTAGACGATGCCGGGACGGATACCGCCACCGGCCATGACCACGCTAAACACTTTGGGCCAGTGATCGCGACCCGCCGTCGCGTTGATCTTGGGCGTCCGGCCGAACTCGCTCGCCAGGACGACCATCGTTGAATCCAACAGCCCGCGCTGTTCCAGGTCGCGGATCAGCGCCGCGTAGGCCTGGTCGAGCTTGGGCACCTGGCCTTGGATGCCACCGAGGATGTTGTCGTGCATGTCCCAGCCGCCGTAGGTCGTCGTCACAAATCGCACGCCCGATTCGACGAGTCGCCGGCACAACAACAACCGCGAACCGGCATCGTTGCGGCCATACGCGTCGCGGATCTTGTCGTCTTCCTTGTTGATGTCAAACGCCTCACGCGCCTTGTCCGAATTGATCATCGCATAGGCGCGTTGATAGAACGTGTCGACGGCGTCGAGTGAATCGGATTCTTGCTGCTGACGAAACCCCGAGTTCACGACGTCCAACAAATCTCGGCGGGACGTAAAACGATTTCCGTCCACCCCGCCGGGAAGATTCAAATCTCGTACGCGAAAGTCAGCCGAGGCGGGGTCGGCGCCCAAGCTGAACCCCGCATAAGACGAACTGAGGTATCCGGTGCCGGCGAATTCGTTGGGCTGGTTGGGAACGCAAACGTAGGGCGGCAAATCATGCCTGGGTCCGAATTCGTGCGAGACGACGCTGCCCATGCTGGGGTACGACAGCGCGGGGCTGGGCCGGTAACCGGTAAACATGTTGTGCGTGCCCCGCTCGTGGGCCGCTTCGCCGTGTGTCATCGAGCGACAGATCGCGATCTTGTCCGCGACCGTTGCGGTTTGTTTCCAAAGTTCGTTGACACGAACGCCGGCAACGTTCGTGTCGATCGAGTTCATCGGGCCGCGGTATTCGACCGGCGCGTAAGGCTTGGGGTCGAACGATTCTTGGTGGGCCATGCCACCGGGCAGAAAGACAAAGATGACGGATTTCGCCGTCCCCTCTTTGCTTTCGTAGTGTTTTTGCTCAGCGAGTGCTTCGAATCGAAGCATGTCGGCCAACGAAAGGCCCAAACCGCCGAGGAACCCGACGCGCAGCACGCCCCGTCGGGACAGACCGTTACCGTAGCACTTCATAGAGCGAAAACTCCGAGGGGCCTCGTTCATGGACGAAGAGATCCGGCACTTGCGAGGGCCAAGTGTTGAACGAGGGATTGCCGAAGGACCTGGGGCAAGACGTCGAACATCGTACTGACGAACAACGTGGAAAGGTGGGATGGGCCTGGTAGGTACCGGGCCGGACGCCGAATTGTCATCCCCGTTTGCCTAGCCGTCAAGCCTTAAAACGCAGTGTGTCGCCAAAAAGTTGGCGACTGGGTAACGCACGACACTTGGCGATGGATTGACCACCACTGGTTAGATGATCAGCCACCCGGCCAATGCTGGGCGATCTTGTTGCGCAGGAAATCGGCGCTGCGACGCAATTGATCGATCCCGTCGACGCCGTCTTCGATGCTGATCCAGCTGTCAAATCCCTTGCCGGCCAGTTCGCTGAAGATCGCGTCGTAGTCGTTCAGGCCCTTGCCGATTTCGCCGTGGCTGAGCCGTTTCGCGTAACCGACTGCACCACCTTCTTCACGCCGCAAGTCCTCCAGCGTTCCTTCGATCAGGTAGCGGTCGCTGGCATGCATCGTGACGACGCGATCGGAGACCCGCTTGAGTAATTCGATCGGATCGTCGCCGGCCAGGAATGCGTTGCTGGGATCGTAATTGACGCCGAAATTGGGGTGATCGATTGCCGCGACCAGATCACAGAAAACGTCCATCGCCTGGGCGAACTCGGGGTATTCCCAAAAATCGTCCTTGTAGTGGTTTTCCAGGATCAACGTGATGCCGCGCTCTTTGGCAAACGGAAGACAGGCACCGATGCTGTCGGCGGCAAGCCGGACGCCTTGGTCGACGGTCAGCTCCGGCCGACGCTGGCCGCTGAGGACGCGACAGTAGCTTCCGCCGAGCGCGTGGGTCATTTCGATCCAACGTTTTTGTTTGGCGATCTCGGCATCACGAAAGGCGGCATCGGGGTGGGTGAAGTCGGGCGAGCAGCAGAGCATGGGGATGCTCATGCCCAGGTCTTCGACTTGCTTTCGCAGTACGGGCCAATTCGCGGGATCGGCCAGCTCCAAAAAACCGGCGTAAAACTCCAGGCCGTCGATGTCCAACGTCGTCGCCAGCTCGAACCACTCGGCCAGTGTCATCGAGCCGTCTTTGCAAAGCGCCTGCATGTAGGCTTTGGGGAATGCGGCAAGTTTCGGCATGATGATCCTTAAACGGGTTTCAACACAGATTTGACGACTTCGCCCTGGTGCATCTTTTCAAACGCTTCGTGCCACTGATCGATCGGCCAGACGCCGCCGATGATCGGTCGGACGTCCAATTGGCCGCTGGTCAGCAGGGCCAGCACCCGTTCCCAAATCGGCCAGTTGTGACTGAAGCTGCCTTGCAAGGTGACATTTTTTTGAACCAACGGATCCAGATTGAAGCCGAGCGGTTGCGGCCCCCAGCCGACCTTGCTGATCCAGCCGGCCGGTCGAACCACATCGATCGCAATCTTCAGCGTCGCACTGGCGCCGGCCGCATCGATCACGCCATCGCAACCCAAGCCGTCGCGCTGACGTGCCCACCCGCTCGCATCGCCGACGATGCCTTCACATCCGTAATGCTTTTGTGCGATTTCCAGTCGCCGCCGATCCGATTCCAATCCGACCAGGGCAACTTCGGCACCGCACAGACGAGCCATCGCGGCGCACAGGATGCCGATGGTTCCCGGCCCCAGCACAATGACCCGATCGCCGGGTTCGATCCGTGCGTTTCGAACGACAGCGTTGTAGGCCACACAGCAGGGCTCGGTCAAACAAGCGTGTTCGAACGCCAAGGAATCCGGCACGTTGTGCAGGATCCGAGCGGGCACGCGAACGTACTTCGTCATCGCGCCATCGACACCGTACCCAAACCCCTTGCGGGTCGGATCCAGGTTGTACAGCCCGCGGCGGGTCATCGGATTTTGCTGGTCGATGATCGCCGCAGTTTCGCTGACGACGCGATCGCCTTCTTTCCAGCCCTCGACCGCTGATCCGAGTTCGGCAATGTGTCCGCCGAATTCATGGCCCAGCACGACCGGGTAGTTGACCGGCCAGGAATGGTTGGCGGTCCACTGGTGCAGGTCGCTGCCGCAGACGCCGACGTTGGCGACTTCCAGCAAAACATCCTCGGGGCCGATCGACGGTCGGTCAATCTCCCTCAATTCGACCGATTCCGGTTCGGGGGCGAAATTAACGACGGCGGCAGATTTCATGTTTGTACTTTTCTGAAGTGGGATAGCCTTCCAGGCTGTCGGGATCGAGATGACGAGCCCGGAAGTCTATTGCACGGTCTGTGCGTGGACGGCGTCGCAAATCAATTTCAACGAAGCTTCCAGATCCCCGTCGGCCGTTTTAAAAGCATCGGCGTCGATCGTCAGCGGGGCACCCAAGACGACCAGTGGCGCCCCGTACTTGGGACATTCGATCGCTTGTTCGAGTGACAGTCCGCCGACGGCTTGGACGGGAATCTTGACCGCGCCGACCACCTCACGAAGCTGGTCCAGCGGGCTCGGCATCCGCAGCCCTCGGGCCGCGATGCCGCGACGCTCATCGTAACCGATGTGATGGATCACAAAGTCACAGCCGAGGTCTTCGAGCCACTTCGCCCCGGCGACCATGTCGTCGCAAACCATGTTGTCCCCCATCACCTTGCAGCCAAAGTCCGCACCGGCTTTGACGACGCAACGAATCGTTTCTTCGTGGGCCCGCGCCATCACGACGACGTGCGTCGCACCGGCCTTGGCCATCATCTCGGCTTCCAAGTAGCCGCCGTCCATCGTTTTCAGATCCGCCACGATCGGCGTTTCGGGAAACGCCTCCCGCAACGCCCGCACCCCGTGCAACCCTTCGGCCAAGATCAGCGGCGTGCCGGCTTCCAACCAATCCACCCCGGCCCGCATGGCCAGATGAGCGGTTTCGAGTGCTTCGTCGATGTTGGTCAAGTCGAGAGAGATCTGGACGATAGGTCGCATGGCTGAAGGTGAGTTGAGGGCTAAAGGTGGGAAAAGCATCCTGCTTGCCATCCTCGCCGGCTCTGCCGGCGGGCGGCTCCAAGACAGTGTGTCCCGATGCGGATCCTGGGAGCAAGGCTTGTCCTACGGCAACTCCATCACTTCAACTTTTCGAATGTGAACCTTGCTGCCCGGGTCGTGTTGCTGGAACGCGAAGTGGCCTTCTTTAAAGGTCAGATCAAAATCCAAGTACTCGTACAGTTCGTTTCCGTCGATCGTGACTTTGATCCGTGTCATGTTGCGTCCACGCCAGACATCGTCGCGGACTTCCAGGTCATAGGTAAACCAGGTTCCGGGTTTGACGTGCTGCTTGTAGACGTGGCACATCCCGTAGATCGATCCGGTCCGAATCGGATCGGTGTGGGTGCTGTCGATCTGAGCCTCGTAGCCATCGGTGAATCCCGGCTTCCGCGTGGTGCGGAAGTACAGTCCGGAATTTCCGCCGTCGTTGATCTTGATTTCGGCGCGATAGCGAAAATTTTTGTAGGGTCCAGTCGTGTTGACCAACATCGACGGCGGTCCGGAGCCCGCGATCGCGCCGTCTTCGACTTTCCAAACACTTTTTTCGTTGCCGACCTTTTCCCAGCCGTCGAGCGTTTCGCCGTCGAACAAGGACACCCACTTGCCATCCTCGGCCGAGGCAGTCGATGCGATGAAACAAAGTGACAACGCGGCAAAGCCGCAGAACAAACGTCGAGCAATCGTCATGGTGAGATCCCAAAAGTGTAAAACAGTCGGTTCGTGCCTGAATCGGTGAACAGGCCAAAGTCAATGCACAGACTTAATGCGCAGGTTCAACGCACAATTAAATGTACAGCTGATTGCACGGGGAGGGAGCAACACTTTAACCGCGTCTCGCAGCGGCGGCTATCATGCATGACGATGAAACGTATGACACGCGTTTGGAGTAGCATTGAATGCATCCCAGATGACTCGGCGATTCGGCCGATTTGCCCAAACCACGCGGAAAATGGAACCATGAACTCGACTCGCTACTGCATCGCCGCCTGGGCCGCGATGGCTTTTTCGGTTTTCGGCGGTCTCTCGACTGCCGCGGATCCGCCACGACCGAACGTGATCGTGATCTTCATTGACGACATGGGATACGGCGACGTCGGCTTCAACGGGGCCACCGTTGCGAAGACGCCGAACCTGGATCAAATGGCTGCCGAGGGGATGAAGTTCACCGACTTCTATGTCGGCTGTGCGGTCTGTTCGGGTTCGCGGACGGCACTTCTGACGGGTTGTCACTACCAGCGACTGAGCATGAGTGCGGTGTTGTTTCCCAACTCCGATCGCGGGCTCCATCCCGATGAGGTCACGCTGGCGGACATGCTCAAGGCGACCGGGTACGACACCGCCTGCGTCGGGAAGTGGCACTTGGGGCACCTGCCGCCGTGCCTGCCGACCTTTCAAGGTTTTGATTCTTACTGGGGCATTCCGTACAGCAACGACATGTGGATCGATCCGGCCAACCGACTGGCCAAAGACATCGTCCTGCGCGACGGAGTGACCCTGGAACAACTCAAGGCCGGTCACAAAGCAAAGAATGTCGTGCCGATTCTGCGGGACGAGGAAGTCGTCGAATATCCCGCCGACCAGACGACGATCACGCAGCGTTACACCGAAGAAGCGATTCGGTTTATCAACCAACAGCGAGACAATCCGTTCTTTCTGTACCTGCCCCACACCATGGTTCACCTTCCGTTGGCGGTGTCCAAAGCGTTTGATGATCCCGACAACGATTTGATCACCAACGCGATTGAAGAAGTTGACTGGTCGGTCGGCGAGATTCTCAAGGCCGTCAAAGCGGCGGGCATCGCAGACGACACACTGATCGTCTTCACCAGCGACAACGGTGCCGCCGTGGGGTCGTCCCTCCCGTTGCGGGCAAAAAAAGGAAGCGTTTACGACGGCGGCATTCGTGAGCCGACGTTGATGTGGTGGCCGGGAAAAATTCCCGCCGGTTCGGTGTGCTCGGAAGTGGCCGCGTCGATCGACCTGATGCCGACACTCACCCAGCTGTGCGGCGGAGAGTTGCCACAGCGCAAGATCGACGGAAAGGACATTTGGCCCTTGATGAGCGGCGTCGACGGCGCCAGAAGCCCTCACCAAGCCTACGTGTTGATGCACGGGCCGGGCACGGTCCGCAGCGGCAAATGGAAGTTCTATCCTTGGCCCGAAGGCAAGGGCAGGCAAAACCGAGACAACGCGACGTGGAAACCCTCACCGGATCCCGTCCAGCTTTACGACACAATGGCCGACATCGGCGAAACCACCAACGTGGCCGCGGATCATCCCGACGTGGTCGCTCGATTGCAGAGGGCCTACGACGATCACGTCGCTGAAATCGAAGCCAATCAACGTCCGACGGCGAACATGGTCCGCCGGCCCGATGCACTGTCACCGCAGCGCCCCGGCGGACCCAAAAAGAAAACGGTTGCGAAGAAAAAGAAGTCGTAGTGCTCCGTCCCAGGTGAGGTCTCTCATGCGATCGTTTGTTGTCATCGTTTTCGGTTTCTGTCTCGCCACTGCGGTGCCGGCGCAACCGGTTGTCGACCGGACCACGTTGACCGGCAAAGTCATGTGCGGCTATCAGGGCTGGTTCAACTGCGAGGGCGATGGCGCAAACCTCGGTTGGACCCATTGGGCGAAACGACGCAACCAGCCCTTCGCACCGGGCAACGTGACAGTCGACCTGTGGCCGGATCTGTCGGAGTACGCGGAACACGAACGCTACGCCACCGGTTTCAAGCATGCCGATGGTCGCGTGGCGGAGGTGTTCAGCAGCTCCAACCGCGACACGGTGATGCGACACTTTCAATGGATGCAGGACTACGGAATCGATGGCGCATTTGTGCAGCGATTTGCCAATGGACTGGCCAGCCCGACCACGCTGCGGCACAAAAACAATGTGCTTTCACACAGCCGCGAAGGAGCCAATCGCGCCGGTCGCGCGTTTGCGGTCATGTACGACTTGTCGGGTCTGCGTGCGGGCGAGGTCTCGCGCGTTCGGGACGATTGGACGCGATTGCAAACGGGCATGAAGATCGCCGATGACCCGGCGTATCTGCATCATCAGAATCAACCGGTCGTCGCAGTCTGGGGCATCGGATTCAGCGACGATCGCGATTATGCGTTGGCTGAATGCCTGGAGTTGGTGAAATGGCTCAAGTCCAATGGCTGTACCGTCATGCTCGGGGTGCCGTCGTTCTGGCGCGAAGGCAAACGCGATGCGGTCAACGATCCCCTGTTGCACACGATTTTGAAATCGGCGGATATCGTCAGCCCCTGGAGCATCGGGCGGTATCGAACGCCCGAGCAGGCGACGCGTCATGCCGCAACGGTTTGGAGCGGCGACCGCCAATGGTGTGCCGCCCGACAGATCGATTTCCTGCCGGTCGTGTTTCCGGGTTTCAGTTGGCACAACCTGACCGGTGACAAACTCGATGCGATACCAAGATTGAAGGGGCAATTTTTGTGGTCGCAGATGATCGCGGCCGAACGCGCCGGTTGCGAGATGATTTATGTCGCGATGTTCGATGAAGTTGATGAAGGCACGGCGATCTTTAAGTGCAGCAACGATCCGCCCGTGGGAAACGGTGCCCGGTTTCTGACCTACGAAGGATTGCCGAGCGACCACTACCTGAAGCTGGTCGGCCGGGGCGGCAAGATGCTGCGCGGAGAAGTGCCGGTCACCGACACGTTTGAAAGCCTCCCGAATCCATGAACTCATTTCCGCTCGAGCGACAAATGAAAGCCCTGAGATCGTTTCTGTGTGTGTCCGCGACGTTGCTTTTGGTCGGTCTCGCCTCGGCGGCTGGGCCCAAACCTAATGTGCTGTTGATCGTCTGCGATGACTTGAACACGCACGTATCGACGTCCGGCTATCGGCAGATCAAGACGCCGGCGTTTGAATCGCTGGCCGCGGCCGGCATGACGTTTCGTCGAGCGTATTGCCAATACCCGGTGTGTGGTCCTTCGCGGGCTTCGTTTTTGCACGGTTTGTATCCGCAATCGACGGAGATTTTGGACAATCAATCCGATATTCGCCAGGTGCGTCCGGGCACGGTGTCGATGCCACAGTGCTTCAAGGAATCGGGATACTGGACCGCTGCGGTCGGCAAAGTGTTTCATAACGAGAAGGTCGATCCCGGCAACATCGCCTGGGACCAGATGCTGCGTTTCGAGAACGATGAACTGCCGATGGTCACGCTGATTCGCGAAGCGTTCGAAGCGGAACACGGCTCGATCGACTCGGGAAAGGCTCGCAGGTTGTGGCGGCAGTTTTATCCGACCATCGCACCGCAAACTCGCGGCCAACAACCCGGCTACGGACCATCGGGCTTAAGCGACGCGCAGCACAAGGACGGCAAGAACGCACGTCAGATCAGCGAGTGGCTGGACAACCAAGCCCACGGCGACCAACCGTTTTTTCTGGCCTGCGGCATCCAAAAACCACACGTCCCGTTTCTCGCCCCCGACAAATACTTTGAACTCTATCCGCGTGAGACGTTACGGTTCGCGCCGGCATCGCTGGAATTCTGGAACACCGTTCCGAAGATCGCCCAGACCAAACGTTACGAAGGGTTTGGATTTCAATTCGGCGAAGAGAACGATGCCCTGCGGCGAGAGTACATCCAAGCCTACCACGCCTGCATTTCCTTCATCGACGCACAGATCGGTGTCGTGTTTGACGCCCTGCGTCGCAGCGGTCATTGGGAGGACACGATCATCGTGCTGACCTCCGATCACGGCTACATGCTGGGGGAAAAATACATGTGGGGCAAAGTGATGTTGTTCGAAAACTGTGACCGCGTGCCATTGGTGATTCGCGTGCCCCCGTCGCTGCCCGACGCCGCTACGACGCCGGGTTCGATCAGCGAGGGGCTGGTGGAATTGGTCGATTTATTTCCCACGTTGACGGAGTTGTGTGATGTCCAACCGCCGCCTGAATTACAAGGCAGGAGCCTGGTTTCGATGTTGCGCGATCCCACGGAGGCTGGGAAAGAAATCGCCTACACGGTGGTTTCCCGAGGCGAGCAACTAGGCAAGGCGATTCGAACGCAACGTTACCGTTATGCATGGTGGCCCGGGGGAGAGGAACTGTACGACCTTGCCGAAGACCCTGAGGAGAACCGAAACCTTACCGATACGCCCGAGCATTTGGACACGCTGAAGTCCATGCGACGGCATTTGGCACAAGCCGATCACACGGCAACCCAAGCACGACGCGAAAGCGAGTGATTCTCTGAGCGAAATCCGACGACTGACCGATTGCACCCCAGGCTAGGTTGTTGATCGCCTTTGCCGAGCCGAGTGATCCTTGATCCACCACGGAACAAGAACGACCAAAGTCTCATCCGGCACAACTCACTGTCCAATCGCTGCTTGTCGACGATCCCAACTCGGACCAATCCGTCACTGGCCGGGTCGCGATCGATCTCAGCACCGATTACCCCGATTCCGATCTGTTCATCAACCTCACAATTCGGTTGGGCTCACTGTCGAGGATTGGTCCGCATGACGTTAAATGGAAGCCATTCAGGACAGTGTCCGCGCACGAATCATTGGTGTCAGCGCCGTGACACTGGATCGACCTCATTCAGGAAACGGCGTCTGTTTGGGGCGGAGCCAATCACTTGCCCTTGTGTTCGTTGAGCGTTTCGGACAATTCGTTCGAGACCGTCGGACGCTGCGAACGGATGTCGTGGTTTTCGCTGGGGTCGATGGCGTGATCGTACAGCATGCTGCCGACGAATTTATTCTTCTCGGTGTATTCGCTATAGCGCAGTTGATCGGTGCGGATCGTGTCTCCGGTCCCGAAGCGTCCGATGGCGAACGGTTTGCCCGATCGGCTTGGATCTTTCATCAAGGGGGCAAAGCTGGTGCCTTGCACGTGATCGGGCGTTGGAAGACCGGCCAGATCACACAGCGACGGATAGATGTCGATGAACTCCGTCAGCGCGGCGGTCCGCGTGCCGGGTCTCACATCCGATTGCGATGGCGCCGCGACGATCAACGGCGCGTGCATCGAGGTTTCGAAACAGGAGTGTTTGTTCCACATGCCGTGTTCGCCCAGTTGCCATCCGTGATCACCCCAAAGCACCACGATGGTGTTGTCGGCCAGTTGAAGTCGTTTGAGACTGCGTAGTAGCTTGCCGACGTTGGCATCGGCGAAACTGACGCAGGCATAATAGCCGTGGATCAGTTTTCGGGCCGTCAGGCGATCGACGGGTTTTGACGGATGGATTCCCGCATATGCGCGCAGTTCACCGGAATTATGGACCGCCCGGGGTGGCAAATCGGTCGGCAACTCGTAGTTATCGGGAACGTCGATCTTGTCGAAGTCGTACAGGTCGAAGTACTTCTGCGGTGCATTGAACGGTAGGTGCGGTTTGAGCAGTCCGACGGCCAGGAAGAAAGGCTGGTCGGGCGACCGCGCGAATCCTTCCAGGTATCTCACCGCCTGATTGATGCAATCGCCGTCGGGATGATCGGCATCGCTGGAATCGGACGCTTCGAATGCCGGGCCGCGATGTTTGTTTTTGTTTGGCCAGCTGCGTTTGTTTTCCGCGATTGCTTCCCGCATCGCTTCCACGTTTTGGTAGCCCGATTGCTTCGATCGCCACGCGGGCTCGCTCCAGCCGTCGGCGTGATCGTTGATCTGGTGCAGGATCTTGCCCAGGCTGATCGTGGTGTAGCCGTTGTTCTTGAAATGGGTGTGCAGCGGCAGGACTCCCGGCGCGTCTTTCTCCGCCCAGGCCAGGTGCGTGACGAAGCGGTTGGGCGCCGGGCGAATGCTGGTGAACAGCGAGGCGCGTGAGGCACCGCAGGTCGGCACCATGCAATAGGCACGCTCGAACAACACGCCCCGGCTGGCCAGGGCGTCGATGTTGGGAGTGTGCATCGACGTCTGGCCGTAACACGCCAGCTGCGGACGCAGGTCATCGATGGCGATGAACAACACGTTCGGCCGATCCGCCGCAGGGAGCGCATGGCACAGCAATAGCAAGGCGAGGACAATCGCGGCGTGCCTGATCATCTAAAATTTCCTGTTCAAACGAGATGTGTACAATGGCGTTTTAAACGCACTCGTCGTGGCACGCTGTTTCGCAGTGGAGCGGTGCTTTGCGGTGGCACGATGCAACATTCTATGGGCTGACGGTGTTTTCGATGTCGAATGATTCGAAAAATGGTCGTCCTGACCAAATCGATGCGGTTTGCCGAGAGTTTAAGCGGGCGTGGGTCGTCGGTGAAAACCCCCGGATCGAAGATTTTGCCGAGGGGATCGAAGCGGCGAATCATAGCGAAGCGATTCGCCAGCTGTTGCGCATTGAATTGGATCTCCGACACGCGGCGGGTCACCCGATCGACCTGTCAACGTATCGCAATCGATTTCCGGTCGCCTGGGATTCCATCATGACGGATCAGCAACTGCCGCTGACCGAAGCCCTCGGTGAGACTCGGGGACGCGACACGGACGGCGATTTCACGATCAACCACAACGGTGGTCAACCGCGACGGCTGGGGCAGTACGAGTTGCTCGAGCGGATCGGCCGCGGGGGGATGGGAATCGTCTTTCGCGCCCGAGACGTCAAGCTCGGAAAGACGGTCGCCGTGAAAGTGCTGCCGCTGAACTCGTCAGTGATCAGTCCCTCCGCCCTCGCCCGGTTTCAAATCGAGGCGAAGGCCGCTGCACAGTTGGAACACCCCCATGTCGTCACCGTGTTCGCATCGGACGTCGACGATGGGATTTATTACTATGCGATGCAGTACATCCGGGGACAGAATCTGGCCAAGCGGATTTCGGAGTTTCGAGCGGCGGGCTTGTCCCAGGGAAGTTCAGGCGGTCTGGCGCGAAAATCGACGGTCAAGATTCAACACCAGTCCACCGAGCGCGGATCCGGCGACGAGGCCGGATCCCATCGCAGTGAACGCTCCGGTGCGCGTTTCGCGGATCGATCTTATGTGGCGACGTTTGCCCGCTGGGGAATCCAGATTGCAGACGCACTGCAGCATGCCCACGATCTGGGGATTGTCCACCGTGACATCAAGCCGTCGAACC
The DNA here is from genome assembly GCA_033042175.1 of Phycisphaera sp. RhM. Taxonomy (GTDB): domain Bacteria; phylum Planctomycetota; class Planctomycetia; order Pirellulales; family Pirellulaceae; genus Stieleria. The sequence continues at coordinate 79,082 of WCIL01000031.1, read as the reverse complement.
TGCTAATCGACGAGCAAGACAATTTATTCGTCGCGGACTTCGGGTTGGCGCAGGTGCAAGGGGAAGCCGAGTTGACCCGATCCGGTGATGTGATTGGCACGTGGCGCTACATGAGTCCGGAGCAGGCTTGCGCGCAACGTGTGTTGGTCGATCATCGTTCGGATCTTTTTTCCTTGGGGGCGACGCTCTATGAGTTGTTTACCCTGCGTCACGCGTTTGACGGGAAAACGCGCGCAGAAATCCTGCAACAGATTGCGAATGACGATCCGGTTTTTCCACGCAGGATCAACGGCGATCTGCCGGAAGAATTATCGATCATTGTGATGAAGTGTTTGGCCAAGAATCCCGACGAGCGATACCAGACGGCCGGGGAATTGGCAGATGATCTACGGGCGTTTCTCCGTGACGAACCGATTCGGGCCCGAAAGCCCACGCTGTCGCAACGGTCAAGACGATGGGCACGAAAACATCGCTCGTTGGTCAACGCGTTGGTCGTTGCATCGGCCATCACGATCGTTGCGTCGATCGGATCGTTGACCTATGCCGTCCAAGCGGAAACGGAATCTCGGATCCGCGTGGAAGCCAAGAACACGGAATTGGCGGCGGCGCTCGACGAATCCGAAGGTCGTCGTTTGATCGCGCTGGCGTCGCTCGAATTGCCCCACGATCCCAATCTGTCCCTGGCGCTTGCCGGTGAAGGTGTGCGACGTCATCGAGATGCCGAGGGCCGAACGGCGTTGTTGGCTGCGTTGGATGCCAATCACCAGCGGTTGATCTTGGAAAACGAATCCGACGTGGGCGAGACGCGATACAGTCCCGATGGGAAACGGATCATCACCTCGGCACCCTCGACGAAATACCCCGCCGGACCGCTGCCGGCCCGCATCTTTGACGCGCTGACGGGCAAGCCGATCTTGGAGTTGCAATCCGAGACGACGATCACCTCGGCAGTCTTCGATCCGACGGGCCGGCGAGTCTTGACGACGTCTTGCGCCGGTGGCGCGTTGAGTTTGCCAGAGGAAAAACTCGCCGAGGCGTCGCCACGCGTTTGGGATGCGGATCGCGGTGTCGAAATCGCCGCACTCGACGGGGCGTTCTTGCTGCGAACCGATTCCGCGTCGTTCTGTCCGACCGGTCCGATGACCAAGATCGTGACACCCGGGATCGGCAACTCGGCGCGCGTCTACAATGCAGCCGGTGATTTGATGCTGACGCTCCGTGGCCACACCGCCCGCGTCACCTACGCCGGCTATTCGCCTGACGGCACCAAGATCGTCACCGCGTCCGATGACCACACCGTCCGAATTTGGAACGCCGAAACGGGCGCGGAGCTGCGGACGTTGGATGCGTGGAAGGATCGATTACCCGACGCAACCGCGGGGCAACTGGTCCAATCCGCGCGCTTCAGTCCCGACTCGAATCACTTGCTCACCTGTTCGGTCCAGCTCGGCGTCGATCTTTGGGATTTTAGCCGCGACGAGCCGACTGCGCTGGGGTACGGCAATCACGTCGCCTTCAGTCCCGACGGGGAACAAGTCGCCATCGCCTGGGACGACACGATCCGTGTGCTCGATTGGCATCGCCGCAAGCTGCGTTGCGAGTTGGTTCACGATCAGTGGGCCGGGCCGTTCTCGTTTTCCAACGACGGCAAACGGATCGTCAGTCTGACCGGATCAAAACGATTTCACGCGTGGGATTCGGAATCGGGGCGGAAGCTCGCCGAGTTTCGCGGACACGACCGAAACGTGCAATTCGTTTCCTTCAGTCCCGATTCGCGGCACCTCGTCTCGTGCACCGGTGATTCGGACGTCCGAGTGTGGTCGATCCAGTCTGGAAAAGAACGCGCCACCTTGCCCGATGAAGCATCCATTCACCCACCATTGATCGCACAGAATCCGGACGCCAATCGAATTCTTTTCTCGATGACCTACCGTCATTCCGGTGGCATCCTCCAGCTCGACTCCGGGGAGCTGACGGACCAGTTCTCGGGGCACCTGCAACCGGAGGGTTCCGCGGCGCGGCGACTGGTCACACACACCGACCACCAGGTTGTGGTCCGGGACGGGCGCACGGGCGAACGTCTGGGCGCGTTCCGGCAACGGTTGGGTCGGTTCCTCGAAGCGATGCCGAGCCCGTCTGGGGATCAGGTCTTGATTCGGACCAAGCACGGCCCGAGCTGGATTTGGAACTGGAGCACCGATGAAGCGATCTTGGTGACGGGCGATCACGAAACCATTCACGCCGCGGCATTTCATCCCACCGCGTCCCAAGTAGCCTGCGGCGGCGACGATGGCGTTGTCGCGACCCGCGACGCGACCACCGGCACCGAGCTGCGGCAATTCTCCTGTCGTGGCGAGATCGCTCATCTGAGCTACAGCCCAGCCGGTGACCGGCTGTTGGTCGTCAACTCGGAAAACCGTGGCTTTGTGCTCGATTCCGATTCGTTGGAAGTGGTGACGCAATTCACGTCGCTGGACCACCCTTTCAACCGGGCCACATTCGTCGCCGACGGCAAACGAATCCTTTCGTACCGGCTCTCGACCGCCAAGCTGGCTTGTTGGGACGCGGAAACCGGCGAGTTGATCCACCAGGTCGACAGTCCCGGCGGAAAATTGCATCTGGCCGTAAGCGAGCTGGGAAACCGAGCGATTCTGGCAAGCGATGAAGCGGGGCTGTTTGTCTGGGATGTCCTCTCCGGTCAGATCGTGCGGCGAACGACGGGGGCCTACGCGACGGCTGCTTTCCTGGACGACGACACCCTCGTCGCAGCGACCGCCCACCCTTTTTCCAGACCATCGCGAAATCAAGCTGCCAAGTATGGTCCGCCTCAATTGGAGATTTGGGACGTCGCCGGCGAGACCGATCAACCCAATCGCACCCTGCCAATGCAGGCCGCCATCCACGCGATTCACACCACCGAGGATCCCAATCGCATTCTGATCGGTCAGCGTCTTTTTCCATTGGCCGTGTATGACTCCCAGTCACTCCAACCGGTCGGTCAGATCCGTGGGCACGCGGCGCCGATCTCGTTTGCCGCGCCCGTGCCGGATCGCAGCGAGATCGTCACTTGTTCCTACGACACCCGGATCATGATTTGGGATGCGAAATCACTCCGTCTTAAACGCACGCTGGCGTCGCACGCTCACCCGATCACCGCCGCGGCGATCTCGGTGGATGGGCGCATGCTTGCCTCCGCTGACCAGGGCGGTGTGCTGGACTTGTGGAACCTCGCTGAACGGCAGAACAAACCGCTCCATCATCTCCAGGCGTTTGACAATCCGATCGAAGGGTGCAGTCTGTCGGCATTCAGCGCTCGCGTGGTGGCGTATTCCCAACGGGGGCAATGGAACGTCTGGGAAACGGCAAACGGAAAGCCTGCCCAAGGGGAGGACGAGAAGGACCGCGTCGCGCTGGCCGAATTCCAACCGGACGGAAGTCGGTTGCTGCTGGTTCCTGCAAACCGCAACACCAAACAGTTTCCGTCGCGAATTGTGTCGCCGGCCGGAAAGGCCGTCGAGTTGGACCTGCCGCGTTATCCCCGTTCGTTGAGATTCAGTCCGTCCGGTGAAACGGTGCTCGGGATCATCGGCCCACAGGCGATCCTGTTGGACGCCGTTTCGGGTGAAAGAAAAACCACGATCGTCACGTCCGAACCGATCGGCTTTGCAACCGGCGACCGAGCCGGTGAGGACATCATGACCAATCAGGGAACCTCCCTTTCCGTTTGGAAACGAACGGGTGATCCGATCCTGACCGTGCGGGACGATCTCGGTTTTCGAACCTTCGCCGGCATCGAACACCTCGGTCGCGATGCGGTCTGGGTTCTATCGTCCGACAATCGGGTCCGCAAGATTCCGATCGCAACCGATGCCCTGATCAAGTTCTCTCGTCCGCTTCGTCAAGATGAACGCGAACGGTTTCATCTTCGCAACACCGCAACGCCGACAGACGAGTGAACCACTCCGTCGGCCGGCGGTGTGGCGGGCTTGAAGACAAGACCGCCAAGTGAAGCATCGTCGCTTCGGTTCGGGGCCGGTAGGCCCGCGCCAGCGTTCGGGCACCTTCATTGAGGTTCACTGAGCGGGATCGGGCTTTGAATCGGAACTTCCACAATCGGCACAGTCGCGTTTCCCGCTCGGCGACTCGGCGTCGAGGGGTTCGCAGGACGAGATCCCGCCGTATTCGTCGGCCAAGCTGATCGCCGCCGTTTCGGCCGCCGCACAAGCTGAGGTGCGGTCACGTCCGTAACGTGCCGTCTCGATCGTCAATGCCTCTTCGTTTGTCGTGCAGCGGAAACGGCAGGACACGCTTTCGTTACATGCATTGCGTTGCGTGTTGAGCAACGTCACGCAGCGGACCGAAGGCAAAATCTTGATCTCTGTGTGTTCCCTGGCCGCCAGATAAAGTTCAAGCTGTCGAGCCAAATCGACCGCTCCGACCACGGCTGTCTCTTTTGAGGTGCCGCTGTGCTGCAGTTCTTGGTTGTAAATCGTGTTGCCGTGCCGAGATTGAACGCGAACGTAGCACTTATAAATCCAACGTGGGACTTCCCGAAACTGCAAACTGCCCGCTCGCAATCCGCCGTCTCGGCCAATCACTTTTAAGAATCGATTCCACGCGCCTTCGCGCGTCAACGCTCCCAACGTCACCCGCCGTCCCGATGATTCGCCGACGCCGGAGTACTCATAACGTTTCGGCGGTTCGGGGTACTGAAACTCGGTGAACGTGATGTTGTGATACCGTTTCGTGACGAGTTTTCCGTTCGTCTGCTTCACCAATCCGGGCTCTTCCATCGACGCCGGCGGATAGTAATAACAGGGATCTGACGTGTTTGTCGTCGCCGGGTAGCAACAGTGCGGCGTGCCGTAGTCACATCGGTTATCGGCTTCGCAGGCGGCTTTGGCATTGCTGCAGGCCGCACTCTCGCTGCTACCCTGACCCCCAAATTCATCCAACCCACATTCGTACTCATCACCCAATTCGGGATCGTAGCAAACGCACACCTGATAGACCGTGCAGTCCCACTGTGTCACATCCTCGGTGTCCAGGACCTCCACGGGTTTGTCCAGTTCAACCAGGGCCGGCGGCTTCGGTCCCTCCTCGGCGGGCTCTTGGGCGGCGATCGGCAGCGTCACACTGCACGCCATCAAAATCAATACGCAACAGTGAATCAGTGTCGTCTGGTTCTTCATTTTTTGTGCTCCCCATCAAGTGATCAGCTCGTTGAAAGACTCGGGGTCTTTACAGAGAGAAACACCGTAATCTCCCTTTGGGTAGTATTCAACCCGCTTACACGAGTGGCGCGAGCCGACGGGCCCAACCCGCGGAAATCACGCTTGTCTAAGCGACCTATCGCTAAGAAAACGTTTCACAGCGTCCCCTTTCCGCGGACGACCCCACAACCTTGGCCGGGACAAAACCATAGAATCAAGGTTGCCCGGTCCCGTTGCGTCCTTTTCTTTCAAGAGTGTTTTCGTTGCCGATGTCGAAGCGTGGATTGGTCCAGCTTGAAGCCGCACATTTTTCCAACGTGATCGGTGCGATCCAACGGACGGCGAGCCTGACCGGGGGCGCCGTTCGCGGTTTGCCCGGTGGCGTGGTGATCGGTGGGTTACCCGGCGTTGCCTCGTTCGCCTCGTCGATCTCCGACGCTCAGAAAGAGTTCCAGTTGGGAAGGGTTCATGCCAGCTTGGAACGCATCCGGCAATTGGAAACCAGTTTCAACGGGATCACCGGTCGTTGGAATTCAACGGTCATGTCCGTGATTTCGTCGGCCAAGCAGGGACGCCAGGCGGTTCCATTGGCCAAGTTGAACGAAGTCAAAAATGCGCAAACGCGGATGCAGCAGCTGATCCGACCGGCCGAAAAAGCGTTTCGCGACCTGGTCACCGCGCTGGAACATGAAGTCGCAATGGAAGGACGCCGCGTCGACGCGACCGCTGACGAATCGTCGGACGTCGACTTGCCGGATGATGTCGCCGAAGCCTACCAGTGCGGACCAAGAATCGAATTGCGGCAGGGCGATGATAAGAAGACGCGCATCGTTCCCGCGCTCGAAAAGCAAGCTTGTTATTTCGTCAAGGGACTCAAGCCGCCGCGCGTCCTTCGCCTCACATCACTCAGTAAGCAAGCGATCGTGGCGATCGATACACTTCGGCAGGTGGAGCAGACGATCGAAGCCGTCGAACTTGCCGAATTGATCAAAACCGGCATTTGGCGGCTGCGGCCCAAATCCGATGCCGATTCCGACACACGTCCATCAGAAACCAGTGGAGAATAACCTGATGACAAGTGAATATCAGCCTTTTGGCGCGAGCCCACGGGCCGCAATTCGAGGAAACCACGCGTAACGTCGCGGCACTAGGCTTTCACCGATCCCCTGTCGATTCTTTCAACATGCTCACTCGATTTATTCCCCTGACAGCGGCCGTCGGCGTCCTGCTGGCACTGGTGTTCTACAGCAAGTGGAATCCCGATCCGCCACGGGTTTCGGGAATGATCGAGGCCGACGAGATTCGACTCGGCTCGCGCGTGGGCGGGCGCATTGCAATGGTCCATGTCCAAGAGGGCCAGGAAGTCGCTGCCGGAGACGTGTTGGTGGAATTTGAGCCCTATGATCTGTTGGAACGGGAAAAGGAACTCGAGTTGTCGCTCGCTGCCCGCCAATCGCAGTACCAACAAACTCTGGCCGGATTCCGAGACGAGGAAATCGCACAAGCGAAAGCTAAGTTCGACCAGCTGCAAGCTCGATTGGATCTGCTGGTTGCCGGACCGAGGCCACAAGAGATCGAAGCGGCGCGGGGACGGCAGGCACTGGCCGAAGCGGAAAAGAGACTCGCGACGCAAGGTTATGAACGACTCTCCAAACTTGCCGGATCCAACGCGACGTCTCAGCAGGAAATGGATGCAGCTCGAGAAGCGTTGGAAGCCGCGTCGGCGAACCTGGTCGTCCGCCAACAAGAATTGGAACTGCTACTGGCGGGAACGCGCGAAGAAGAATTGCGTGGTGCGGCGGCGAGCGTCGAAGAAGCCCGACAGGCGTGGCAATTGATGCAGCGCGGTTACCGCCAGGAAGAAATCGAGCAAGCGAAGGCGTCGCGTGATGCGGCCGAAGCGGCGTTGCAGGCGATCCGGCGACAGAAAGAAGAACTCCGTGTCAAAAGCCCCATCGATGGTCGGATCGAGGCGTTGGATCTGCAACCCGGTGACATGGTCGCACCGGGAGCGCCGGTGCTATCGATGCTGGATCGAAACGAGCTCTGGGTACGCAGCTACGTTCCACAAACCCGCGTCGTGAACATCGGCCGGCGCCTGCGGTTGAGCATCGACAGCCATCCCGACCGAACCTTTGAGGGCGTGGTCACGTTCGTCGCTCGGCAAGCCGAATTCACGCCCAGTAATGTGCAGACCCCCGAGGAACGATCGAAACAGGTATTTCGCATCAAAGTGGGGATCGACGATCAAGATGATCTGTTGCGGCCGGGAATGATCGTCGACGTTTGGCTGGATGAACTCGGTGCGAATCGATGACGGGGCCGATCATTGATGTCCGCGGTCTGTCTCGCTCGTTTGGGCCGCTGGTGGCCGTGCGCGATGTCAGTTTCCAGGTGCATCAAGGATCGATCTTCGGCTTACTCGGTCCCAATGGCAGCGGAAAATCGACCATCATTCGAATGCTGTTGGGCATTCTGCCGCCGACCGGTGGTGATGCGCGTGTGCTGGGGATGGATGTGCGAACCGATGCGGAACAGATCAAACCGCGGGTCGGTTACATGTCACAACAATTCAGCCTGTATGGCGATTTGTCGGTCCAGGAGAACATCGATTTCTATGGTCGGATCTACGGGCTCGATCACCAAAGACTGGTCGAGCGTCGCCAAGCCGTGCTCCATTTGACGGGGTTGTCCGACCGTTTGCCACAGTTGGCCGCGACGCTCTCGGGCGGCTGGAAACAGCGTTTGGCGCTGGCTTGCTCCCTGATCCACGAACCCGACGTGTTGTTCCTGGACGAACCGACCGCCGGCATCGATCCCGTCGCCAGGCGGCACCTGTGGGACTTGCTGTTCGAACTGTCCGGCCGAGGCGTCACGTTGTTTGTCACGACGCACTACATGGATGAAGCCGAACGCTGCAGCGAAGTGGGTTACATCTATCAATCTGAGCTGTTGGTGCTCGGCAAACCCGAACAACTCAAACAGCTTCCGGAGGTGAATCCGGCCGATTCGCGTCGCTACGAGATCCGGGTGCCCGCTCCGGCCCAACACCTCGCGGGGCTGCGTCAACTGCCGGAGGTCCGCGACGCGACCTTGTTCGGTGAAACGATCCACCTGCTCTTAGATCAATCACGCGTCCCCGAAGATGTCTTGCGGCAATTGGGCATGGACGCATCGGCGGCGACTCGCGAGGTCCCGCCCAGTCTGGAAGACGTCTTTGTGACGCTGACCCGCGATGCGGGAAAGCTTGGTCGCATCCGTTCAGACGGCGAACGGTCGGATCAGGACCAGGTGTCGTCGATTGAGTCGACACCGTCGGTGGAAGAACCTTCCGCTGAACCCGCCCGTTGCCGACCCCGGTCCGCCCAGCGTGGGACGATGGCCGGTTTGTGGGCAGTGTTGATCAAGGAATTCGTGCACATTCGCCGGCAGCCGACCACGCTCTTTTTCATGTTGGTCGTCCCGGTGATGCAGACCATCATCTTCGGATACGCGATCGACACTCAGATCGAAAACATTCCCACGGTGGTCTTCAACATGGACGGCCGTCAGCAGTCGCGCGAATTGGTCGATGCGTTGGTCAACACCCGTCGCTTTCGTTTGATCGAACACGTGCAGAACGAAGACGCGTTTCAGCGGGCGATGTCGTCGGGGCGGGCGAAAGTGGGGGTGCGAATCCCGCCGGGCTATGTGGATCAGCTGCTGCGAGGCGAACAAGCGCGTCTGCAAATTCTGATCGACGGCAGTGATTCACAGGTCGCGACCACCGCCCAGAGTACGGCGCAGCTGTTGGGGTTGAATCTGTCGATTCAGATGGCGAAGTCCAAAGGCGAGGCCTTGCAGATCGCTCCGGCCCGAGACGCCTCGGGGCAAGGGGTGCTGCCGATCGATGTGCGGACACGCATGCTGTACAACCCCGACCTGGAAAGTTCGCACTTTTTCGTTCCCGGATTGGTCGGCATCATCCTGCAGTTGGTCACGTTGTTTCTGACGTCGTTCGCCGTGGTTCGCGAGCGGGAATTGGGGACGTTGGAACAGTTGTTCGTCACACCGGTCGGTCGGACGGGACTCTTGCTGGGCAAGCTGCTGCCATACGCCCTGGTCGGTTTTGTGGCGCTGCTGACGGTGTTGGCCGTGATGATCTACGTCTTCGGCGTCGACATCCGCGGAAGCATTTCCTTGCTATTGGCGTTGTCGATGTTGTTCATGGTCTGTTCGTTGGGGCTGGGCTTGTTGGTATCGACCCTTGCCAAGACACAATTGGAAGCGGTCCAGTTTGCGTTTGTGATCATGTTGCCGTCGGTGTTGCTTTCGGGGTTCGTTTTTCCGCGCAGCGAAATGCCGCTGCCGATCTACCTGATCACGTTTGGGATTCCCGCGACCTACTTGATTGAGATTCTTCGGGGCGTCGTTTTACGCGGTGCCGATTTCGTTGATCTGGTCCCCTGGGTCGTCGGATTGACGATCTGCGGCGCGGTCGTTCTGATCCTCAGCGTGTTGCGATTCCAAAAACGCCTCGGCGCCTGACACCATTGATTGCGGATTCCGACCATGGCGCACCGTCCCTCTTCTTCGGTTCCGAAACGATCCAAAAGGCGGTTTCGACGTCAGACGCGCCCTGGAGCGCCGCCCGGGGCGGTGGTGCCGAATCCCGATGCGCCCCCACCGATCATTCGGCTGGTGACTTATAGCCCAACGGATGTGACGGAACATGAGATCGATGATCTGAAACGCATTGCCGGGCTGGTCAACGATTCCGTCGTGACGTGGGTCGATGTGGATGGTTTGGGAGATGCGGACGTGGTGATGCGGGTGGGTGATCTGTTCGGACTGCATCACCTCGCACTGGAAGATGTGGTCAACGTTCATCAGCGGCCAAAGGTTGAACTGTACGGCGATCATCTGTTCATGATCGCCCGCGCGCTTCCACATGACGATTCACACGGGTCCGCGCAAATCGCGATGTTTCTAGGACGCAACTTTGTCGTTTCGTTTCGCGAGCGCGAGGCCGTTTGTCTCGACGCGGTCCGTCAGCGGATCCTCTCGGGCAAAGGCAAGATCCGAACCTACGGTGCCGACTACCTGCTCTACGCGATGCTGGATTCGGTGATCGATGACTATTTCCCCGCCCTGGAAAAACATGGCGAAAACCTTGACGTGTTGGATAGTCAGATCTCGGCGGGTGCCGATCGGAACCTGATCAGCGAGGTGCACCAATTGCGCAGCGAGTTGCTTTCACTGCGGCGAGCAATCTGGCCGCTGCGTGACGCAATCAACGCACTGATTCGTGATTCCGGGGATCTGATCTCCGATGAAACCGATTTGTATTTGCGCGATTGCTACGATCACATCATTCAGATCATGGATGTGATCGAGACCGATCGCGAACTCTGTTCCGATTTGCGGGACTTCTATTTAACGGTGGTCGGAAATCGGATGAACCAGGTGATGAAGTTTTTGACGATCATCGCCACGTTGTTCATGCCGCTGAGTTTCATCGCCGGCCTGTACGGGATGAACTTCAATCCGTCGGCATCGATTTGGAACATGCCCGAACTGAATTGGACGTTCGGCTATTTCTTTGCCTTGGCCTTGATGGCGGGGACGGCAACCACCTTGACCGCAGTCTTTTGGCGAAAGGGTTGGTTGAGGTGAGCGGATTTGACCCTGTGCTGGCCGCCACCGGAAACGCATGGGCACAGCTGGGAGTATCTGGCTGGACAGCGCTCCGTTGTACAAGAATCATCGTCGATCGCCGTTCGATCGTAGCGTAACGACGTCAACGTGGCGCAGTCCCTAAGGCGAACACTGTTTTGCATGTTCGAACGATATTCGGCCGGGTTGGTATGCCAGTTGCATATTTTCCTTGCTCCGAACTTTGACGTCGCTCCAAAGGAAGATCCGTGTCATCGAAGACCGAAGCCAAGCAGGCCACGCCGACCTGGAGGTCGCTGGAAACCCTGATCGCGGTGTTTGCGATCGCGATGATCACGCTGCATCTGGTCCTGCGTTTCGGCATGAGCAGTTCACAAACCATGACGAGCCTGCCGCTGGTGGCGGTGCTGGTGTTCGGTGGCATCCCGCTGGTTTGGGATTTGTTGTTGAAGATGTTACGGCGGGAGTTCGGATCGGACCTGTTGGCTGGGATCTCGATCGTGACCTCGGTATTGCTGGAAGAGTACTTGGCGGGATCGCTGGTCGTGTTGATGCTTTCCGGCGGCGAGGCGTTGGAGGCCTATGCGGTGCGGAGTGCCTCGTCGGTCTTGCGGGCTCTCAGTCAACGCATGCCTTCGGTGGCACATCGAAAACGGGGCGCGGTCGTTGAAGACATCGCGTTGGACGAGTTGACGATCGATGATATCGTCGCCGTCTTTCCACACGAGATCTGTCCGGTCGACGGGACGGTGATCGAAGGGCACGGGGTGATGGACGAGTCGTACCTGACTGGTGAACCCTACATGATGTCCAAGACGCCGGGTTCGGCGGTGCTGTCCGGGGCGATCAACGGCGAATCGGCGCTGATCATCCGGGCCGAAAAATTGGCGGTCGATTCACGCTACGCCAAGATCATGGAAGTGATGGAGGCGTCCGAAACGCAAAAACCCAAGATGCGTCGATTGGCCGACAAGTTGGGAGCCTGGTACACCCCGTTGGCCGTCGCCATCGGAGTGGCGGCCTGGATCGGAACCGGCAACCCGGTGCGGTTCTTGGCGGTGATGGTGGTCGCCACACCGTGCCCGCTGTTGATCGGCATTCCGGTCGCGATCATCGGTTCGATCTCGCTGGCCGCACGCCGCGCGATCATCGTGCGCGACCCATCGTCACTGGAGATGGCCGACACCTGCCGAACGCTGATCTTTGACAAGACCGGGACGCTGACCTACGGCGAACCGAAGTTGGTCCAGCGGATTTGTGCCGATGAAAGTCGCGATCAAGAAATCTTGAGTCTCGTCGGCAGCTTGGAACGATTTTCAAAACATCCACTGGCCCAGGCCATTGTTGCCGCCGCCGGTGAGGCCAACCTCGCCCCGCAAAGTGTGTCGGAAATCAGCGAGCCGCCCGGCAAGGGGCTGCGCGGCATCGTGGGCGGGCGAAATATCGAAGTCACCAGCCGCAAAAAGTTGTTGGCCCAGCAACCCGAGTTGCGGACAGAGCTTCCGCCACAGACGGGCGGATTGGAATGCGTGATCCTGGTCGATGAAGAGTATGCCGCGACCTATCAATTTCGGGACACCCCGCGACGCGACGGCGCGTCCTTCATCCAACACTTGGGACCCCGGCATTCCATCCGGCGGACGATGATGGTGTCCGGGGACCGCGAATCGGAGGTCCGGTATCTGGCCGAACAAGTCGGCATTGAAGACGTGTATTTCAGCCAAAGTCCGGAACAGAAACTGGAGATCGTCAACGCCGAGACGGCCAAGGCGAATTCCATCTTTGTCGGCGACGGGATCAACGATGCGCCCGCCTTGATGGCGGCAACGGTGGGCATCGCCTTTGGCCAAAACAGCGACGTCACGACCGAAGCGGCTGACGTCGTGGTGCTGGACAGCTCGCTGCAAAAGATCGACGAGTTCCTGCACATCAGCCGGCGGATGCGACGAATCGCACTGCAGAGTGCGATCGGGGGCATGGCGCTGAGCATCGTGGGGATGATGTTGGCCGCCGCCGGATACCTGTCACCGGTCGCCGGCGCGATTTGCCAGGAAGTCATCGATGTCGCCGCCGTGCTCAATGCCCTCCGCGTCGCGCTGCCGCCCAAATCGATGATCGATTTTGAACCATCCGAGGGCGAAGTCTGAGATCCAATCCCGCCGGCTGGCGGGTGGACGGGAGCCTCACAAATAGACGGGAGCCTCACAAATAGACGGGATTGCGCAAATTGACAGGGGTTGTCAGCCTCCATAAACTTGAAAGGCTTTTTCACCCAGAAGCTCTTTTCCGAGGAGAGGCACGCTGATACGTGCCGGCGATGTCGTGATCGCGTCCGACCGTTCGGAAATGCTATCAGCGAATCAATGCCCGTCGGTTTCGATTGCAAACCCGACGACCGGTCGCCACCTCATTCAAGCCTCCCGATGGATTCCAGCGAAGCGTCCCAAGATTTGGAACTCCAAAGCAATCTCACCCAATGCGCGGTCCCGATCGTGGGTCTGGGGGCATCGGCGGGAGGGTTAACCGCGCTGGAAACCTTTTTCGAGCAATTGCCGGTCGATACCGGCGCCGCCTTCGTGGTCGTCCAGCATTTGTCGCCGGACTACCAGAGCCACATGAGCGAATTGCTGGGCCGCCGCACCAAGATGGCCACGGTGCAATTGTCCGGCGAGGTCGAACCCGAACCCAACACCGTGACCTGTTGCCCCCGGCCAAACACGTTGTCCTGCAAGACGGACAACTGCAACTTCGCGACCGAGAAGGCGACGGCGAGTTGAATCTGCCGATCGACAAATTCTTTCGCTCCCTGGCCGAACAGAACGATCGAAAAATTGCGGTGGTGGTTCTTTCGGGCACCGGCAGCGACGGCAGCGAGGGCATCGTGGGCGTCAATCGTGCCGGCGGGTTGGTGCTGTCGCAAGACGAAGACAGCGCTCAATTCAACAGCATGCCGCTCAACGCGATGAAGACCGAAGCGGTCCACGTGGTCGCCCCGGTGGTGGAACTCGCCGAAGCCCTCGTGTCGTTTCTGGCCGGCGTTTCGATCGAAGCTGTCATTTCGCATTGTTCGCCCTACATCGAACGCAATGACCTGGAATCCGTCTACCAGCGGTTGGAACAAGCCTGCGGTGTCGATTTTGAACAATACAAGATCGGCACCTTTACGCGGCGGCTGTCGCGGCGGATGCTGCTGTCCAAAATCGATCAACTGGACCGTTACATCCAACGGCTCGACAGCGACCCGGCCGAGCTATCGCGATTGGCCGATGACTTGATGATCGGGGTCACCCGGTTCTTTCGCGATCCCGACGGTTATCAGCGGTTGGCCCATCGTTGCATCCGGCCGGCCGTCGCGGCGAAATCCAGCGGCGACGAATTCCGAGCCTGGGTCGCCGGCTGTGCGACCGGTCAAGAAGCGTATAGCGTCGCGATGTTGATTCATCATGAATGCGAAAAGTCAGGCATCCCGCTGGGGATCAAGATCTTTGCCACCGATCTGCACCCCGATGCGATCCGGTTTGCCCAGCGAGGGCATTTTCCCACCGAATCGCTGACGGAGATCCCGCCGGAGTTCCGCGAAAAGTATCTGGTGCGTGTAGCCGACGGGTTTGAGATCTGCAAAAACGTTCGCAACTCGATCGTGTTTGCGCGGCACGATGTGCTGCAAGATGCACCCTTTACCGGCATGGATCTGGTCACCTGTCGCAACCTGTTGATTTACCTGGTCGATGATGCCCAACGACGCGTGCTGAACATGTTCGCCCACGCGCTCAAAGCGCGCGGGGTGATGTGGCTGGGACCGAGCGAAACCCCCGGCGATTTGGTCGAAGACTTTTCGATCCTCGACAAACATTGGCGGATCTTTCAAAAGGACCGTGACTCACGCTTACCGCTCGACCTGAAATTGCGGAAGCGACCGTTGCACAGTGCTAACCTGTCGCGTCGCTCGCCTTCGTCCCGCGCGCCTTCGTCCGCTTTGGTGGCGTCTTACGATCGCATCTTGGAACAATACGCGCCGCCGGGGATCCTGGTCGACGACGATCTGCGACCGCTGCAGATTTTCGGAGACCTGTCGCGATGGACCACCCCGCGACCGGGACGCTTGACCGGCACCGTCGACGACATCTTGGTCGAATCGCTGCGACTTCCCGTCGCCCTGGCCATCGAACGCATGAAGGTCGATCAATTGTCAGTGATCTCCGAGCGAGCGATGGTCCACAGCGATCCGACCGACATCCGGATCAGTGCGTTTCACCATCCCACCCAATCCGAAACCCACTACCTGATCAACTTCGGCAGCATCAACATACAGCCTTCGATTGGGCTTGCCTCGACTGACAAACCGAATCACCGACCGGTTGCCGCTCTCGTTCCCTCACCAACGGCCACGTCATCGCCCACGACGGATTCGCCGCCACCGGCGGATTCAGCGTCGCCGGATGAAGCGGCCTTGACGCTCAACGCCGAGCGGATCCGCATGCTGGAGATGGAACTGGAGTTCACCCGCGAGAACCTGCAAGCGACGATCGAAGAGGTCGAAACGACCAATGAAGAGCTGCAGTCCAGCAACGAGGAATTGACCAGCAGCAACGAGGAATTGCAGAGCACCAACGAAGAACTACACAGCGTCAACGAAGAACTGCATACCACCAACGCCGAAAGCAGTCGACGCTTGCAACTGCTGACCGAAACCACGCGTGACTTGGAAACGGTCATGATGGAAAGCGACGTGGGCATTGTCCTGGTCGACAATGACTTGAACATTCGTCGCGTCACGCCGGCGGCCGCCGATATCTTGTTGATCCGCCGCAAGGATGCCGAGGGCGAACGACTGGTCGATTACGCCCACGCCTTGGAGGATGTCGATCTGATTGAATTGGTGCAGCAGGTCCGTCGCGAACACAAGACGATCGAGTTGGAAACCATCGACCGACGCGACGATCCGATTCTGTTGCGGGTTTCACCCTACCGCGAACGCAGCGGCGTGGTGATGACGATGACGAATCTGCGAACCGTCAAGGAAACCGCCGACAAGCTTCGTAAACTGACCTCGATCATTCAGGACAGCACCGATGCAATTATCGGTGTCGAACTCAATTCGCGGGTCACCAGCTGGAATCGCGGCGCGACACGGTTGTTCGGTAACGAATTGGATGTTTCGCGAAACGTCGAACTTTGCGACGCGTTGCCGACGGAAATCTGCGAGGTTTGCGAGACGCTGATCCGCGAGCTGGTCCGTCGCGGTGATGTCGCCGCGAAAGAGATTTCGACCACAATCTCGGACAAACAAGTTTTCCTGCAGATCCGCGTCACACCCGTCCTGGATGAATATGAACGTGTCTCTTCGGCGGCGATCACGCTGTACGACGTGACGGCGATGCAAAAAGCCAAAGAGCAGTTGCGTCTGCGGACGCGGGCCATCGATGCGGCCAGCAACGGCATTCTGATCGTTGACGCGCAGAAGGAGGGTATGCCGATCGCCTACGCCAATCAGGGGTTCGGCCATCTGACCGGATTTGACCCGCAGGAAGTCGTCGGTCGCAATTGCCGGTTCTTGCAAGGCCCCAATACGAACCCGGCCGATATCCAGAAGATCCGCGAAGCGATCGCAAATCAGGAAAGCTGCCGCGTCACGCTCCTGAATTATCGTTGCGACAACACGCAGTTTTATAACGAGTTGGTGATCACGCCGATTTTTGATGCCGACGGCCAATTGACGCACTACGTGGGCGTGCAAAGCGACGTGACCGACATGGTCGAAGCAAGTCAGTCACTGAAACAGAGCGAGCTCGAGTATCGCAGCACCTTCGAAAACGCCGCCATCGGAATCGCCCACGTCGGAATGGAGGGGCAATGGCTGAGGGCCAACGAAAAGCTTTCCCAAATCTTCGGGTACAGTCGGGATGAACTGAAAACGATGTCGTTTCAGGATCTGACGCATCCGGAGGATTTGGACAAAGACCTGTTGCTGTTCATGCAAATGAAACGCGGTGACATTCCCGGATACTCGATCGAAAAACGCTACCTACGCAAAGACGGTCGCACGATCTGGGCACAATTGACCACGTCGATTCGTCGCGACATCGACGACGCCGTCGAATGTTGTATCTCGCTGATCGAGGATATCACCGATCGGAAACTGACCGAACAAAAGCTGGCTGCGTCGCGGGCGATCATCACCGAAGTGATCGAGAAGAGCCAGGACCCGTTCATCAGTTTCGACGAAAATGGTGTGATCCAGGTCGCCAATCAGGCTGCATTGGACTTCGCCGGACGGTCATCGAGCTTGCTCGATTGCAGTTTCACTACCCTGTTTGGCGACCAGGCCGATCCGCCGCTGTTGGCTGCCATCGAACGCGTCCGTCAATCGCAACGCGCCGAAACGACGGAATACTATTCGCGGCGGTTGAATCGCTGGTATGACGCCCGAGTCTTTCCGGTCGAAAGCGGCGCGGCGGTTTACATGACCGATGTGACCGGCCGCAAAGAAACCGAGTCCTATCTGGAAGCCGCCCGCATCGCGGCCGAAGAAGCGAGTCAAGCCAAAAGCCAGTTCTTGACCAACATGAGTCACGAAATCCGCTCGCCGATGTCCGCGATCCTTGGCTTTGCCGATCTGTCGCTGCGCGACATCCGCGAGGGCAACGACGTCGATCCGGATAACCTGGAAACCGTGATCCGCAACGGCCGCTTCCTGCTGCGGATCATCAACGACATCCTCGATCTTTCCAAGGTCGAAGCCGGCAAGCTGGAAGTCCGCCGATCGCGATTCAAATTGGTCCCCATGCTGGCCGACATCAACGAATTGATGCGTCACCGCAGCGCTTCCTCGGGCGTCCCGCTGACGATCGAGTTTGACGGCGCCATCGCCAGCCGGCTGCGCAGTGATCGCTCACGCGTGGAACAGATCCTGGTCAACCTGATCGGCAACGCGCTGAAATTCACGCCCGAAGGCAGCGTGCGGGTTGTGGTTTCCATGGACGCCCAGGACCCGAACGTCATCGAATTCCGTGTGATCGACACCGGCATCGGTATTTCCGAAGCCAATCTCGAACGATTGTTCCAAACCTTTAGCCAAGTCCATGATCGCAAGATTGTCGGCGTCGAAGGCACGGGGCTGGGATTGGTGATCAGCAAACGACTGGCAAACTTGCTCGGTGGCGACATCACGGCCACTAGCGTCGAAGGCGAGGGCAGCGAGTTCGTGTTGCGTTTACCGGTGGAAGAGTCGACCGAGATGATCGAACCGACGGCGAAGGATTTGAAACCACGTCGGACCACCATCAACCACCTGCCGCGAATCAATGCCCGGGTTCTGGTCGCCGATGATGCCCGCGACGTCCGACTGGTGACGACCCGTTTGCTGACACGCGCCGGTGCCGATGTCGTCGAAGTCGTCAACGGCGCCGAAGCCGTCAAAGCCGTCCGCCAGGCCGAAGCGGAAAACAAACCGTTCGCCTGCGTGCTGATGGACATGCAGATGCCCGAATTAGACGGCCGCGAAGCAACGCAACAGATTCGTGATCAAGGCTACACCGTGCCCGTGATCGCGCTGACCGCAGGAGCAACCAGCGATGAAATCAATGATGCCCTCGCGGCCGGATGCAGCGAATTCATGGCCAAACCCGTCGACGCCGCCGGGCTGATCAGCCGCGTCGCGTCGCTGACCAACGCAATGTCGTGAGGGGAAACCCGCCGCATTGATCCAGGCAACCGCTGCAATTCCTTCCTGCCTAAATTCGCCGTTGTCGGACCGTTTCACGTTCTAGACTTTCCCGTCGCTGTGCCACCGATCCAGGTGCAAAGATTGTCGCGCAGCGTGGAAACATCTAACAACACCTGTCTCGGACGTGGGCACATGACCAACACAAATCAACGATACCGTTTGCTGACCCGAAGTGACTTTGACGGACTCGTCTGCGCATTGCTGCTGAAAGAACTCGACATCCTTGGCGAAATCAAGTTCGTTCATCCCAAGGACATGCAAGACGGCGAAATCGAGGTGACCGAGAACGACATTCTGACCAATCTGCCTTACGTGCCGGGTTGCCACCTCTGTTTCGATCACCACAGCAGTGAAGAGATCCGCAACGAAGGTCAACAATCCGACAACTACGTGCTGTCGACCAGCGCCGACTCCGCCGCACGCGTCGTCTACGATTACTTCGGCGGCCGCGAGCGGTTCCCGAAAATCAGCGAATCCATGATGGAAGCGGTCGACAAAGCCGACGCGGCAAAGTTCTCCGCCGACGAAATCCAGGACCCGCAAGGTTGGGCATTGCTTTCGTTCTTGATGGATGCACGCACCGGTCTGGGACGATTCCGCAGCTTCCGCGTTTCCAACTATCAGCTGATGATGGATCTGATCGACTGCTGCCGCGATCTGGATATCGAAGACATCCTGCTGTTGCCCGATGTCCGCGAGCGTGTCGAACTGTACGAAGAACATCGTGAGCTTGCCCAAGAGCAGCTCAAACGCTGCTCGACCGTCCATGACAACCTGGTTGTGCTGGATTTGCGTGATGAAGAAACGATCTACGCGACCAACCGATTCGTGATCTATTCGGTCTTTCCGCAGTGCAACATTTCGATTCACGTGTTGTGGGGCAAACAGCAGCAGAATACAGTGTTCACGATTGGCAAATCGATCCTGGACCGATCGTGCCGCACCGATGTCGGTGAACTCTGTTACCAATACGGCGGTGGCGGTCACGAAGCCGCGGGCACGTGTCAGGTCGAACACGATGCGGCCGAGCGGGTGTTGCAAGAGTTGATCACCCGCATCAACGCCGACCAACACGTCGGCGCCGACGCTGGTTCAAACGTTCGTTCACCGCTTCAGTTGGACTCGCCGACAGCCGTTTGAACACTCCGTCACACCGTTGCGTTGGCTGATTTGATGCGGACGTGTAAGACGCTCAACGCAGTGAAGGCAGCCAGCGCGGCGTACCGGATCACACCCTCTTCAAAAACGACGGTTGCGAATCCGAGAATGATCGCCAAGAACACGTACACCGATCGATCGATGACTTTGTCTCGGCGACGCGCTGCGACCAGTGCGATGCTGTAGCCGAGCCAGGCCATTGCGAAAAGAAAATTGACGTACACGCCCCAACCGACGCGGATCCCGGTCACGCGGAAAGACTCTCTGGCGGTCACCTCGATCGCATCGCGATGGCTCCAGTGATGAACCAATCCGTAGCTGGCAGCAATATGAATGAGCATGAACATGGAACCGGCCAACCACAGCCATCCGTAAGCCGCTTCGACGGTTCGTGGGCGCGCCGGCAAGGCCGCAGGTACCTTGCCCTGTCTTGCGGACAGCAGGCGACAGAATGCGCCCGCAAACCATGCCACGCAAGCCAACCAAACGGAGACCCGAACGAACAGGAACTCAAGCATCGTAGCACTAACTTGCCAGACGCTTGGTCCAGGCGGTGATTTGGTCGCGGACTTGGGCGGGGGCGGTGGAGCCGTAGCTGGTGAAGGCGGCGATCGCGTTTTGGGTGCCCAGGACGTCCAGGATCGATGCGTCGACTTCGGGGGCGTGTTGTTGCATCGTCTCCAGCGGCAACTCGGCCAGCGGAACATCGGCGGCCATCGCGGCGCCGACGATCGCGCCGACGGCGTGGTGCGCCGTCCGCTGCGGCATGCCTTTCTTGATCAACCATTCCATCAACGTCGTCGCATCCAAATAACCTTCTTCGATCCGCGCCGCAATGCGTTCACGCTGCAACACGCTGCCGGCGACGATCGGGATCGCCAATTCCAGCATCGCGATGATCGTGTCAAAGGAATCGAACAACGGCGGCTTGTCTTCTTGCAGGTCGCGGTTGTACGCCAGTGGTAGATTCTTGACCAACAACATCAATGTCTGCAGATTGCCCATCACCCGCGCCGACTTTCCGCGCGTCAGTTCCAACGTGTCCGGATTGACCTTCTGCGGCATGATGCTGCTGCCGGTGCAGAACTGTTGCGGGATTTTGATGAAGTTGTATTCGACGGTGCTCCACAAGATCCATTCTTCCGACCAGCCGCTCAGGTGGGACGCGATCATGGACAACACAAAGGCCGATTCGAGGATGAAGTCGCGGTCGCTGCTGGTATCCAGGCTGTTGGCGGTGACGCCGTCGAACTCAAGTGCCGCGGCGGTCTGTTGGCGATCGATCGGCAGCGTTGTCCCGGCGACGGCGGCGACGCCCAGCGGCGATTGATTGACGCGTCGCCGGCAATCGGCGATTCGATCGCGGTCGCGTTGGAATTTTTCGATGTAGGCCAGCCAGTAGTGCGGCGCCAGCACCGGCTGGGCGCGTTGCAGGTGGGTGTAGGCCGGCAGGATGACGTCCATGTCACCATCGCATCGGCCGAGAAACGATCGCTGCAACGCCTCCAGCAAGCCGTCGACCTGGTCGAGTGCTTCGCGAATCCACATCCGCGCGTCGGTGCTGACCTGGTCGTTGCGGCTGCGGGCGGTGTGCAGTTTTCGGCCCACGTCCCCGATGCGGTCGATCAGGGCCGACTCGATGTGCATGTGAACATCTTCCAATTCCAGCCGGATCGGGAACGCGCCGGATTCGAATTCCGATTCGATCTGCTTCAAAGTGTCGCCAATGGCCGTGAAATCTTTGTCGCTGATCAATCCGACGGTGCGCAGCATGTCGGCGTGGGCGATCGAGCCCCGAATGTCTTGGCGGAACAAGCGGCGGTCGAAGCTGATGGATTCGGCGAACGATTCGAGTCGGGCATCGGTGCTGGCCTCGAAAACACCGCTGCGAGAGGGGCTATCCACGGTCTGGCTATCCAAAAAAGGTCGTGTGGGAGATAATCAGTGCTGCGGGACAGTATCGCGAAGTCCCGGGTCGATGACGACCCGGCGGACGGACGCGAATTAGCCGTGTGATTTTCTCCCAAGGATTTTCTGATGCGTTGTATGCGATCCACGTTCGTGCTGCTGTGTGTCTTGTGCTCACAGACACTCGCTTCACCGGCGGCCGACGCGGTCGATGTCTTGGCCTCCGCCGTGCTCGCGCCCGGCGACCAGCTGTACGGCATCGCGACGATTGAATTGCCGCTGGCCAACCCGATCATCGGCCGAGCCCCCCGGCCGTTGACCGTCAGCAGCGATTCGGGGCGGGTTTTCTATCCGGTCGGCGAAGACGTGGAGGCGCGGATCGTCCCCCCGTCGGAGCGACCGGTTCCGCAACCGGGCAATGGCCGATTGCTGGGGCGGCTGGGCAATCTGCTCCGCGAGATCACCGACAAGGACGCACCGACGAGTCAGATTGTCGCGCGGCGGGCGACGTTCTTGTTCAAGGGCGACACGCCGCTGCGGGTCCGCGTGGCCGACGGTTTGGGTGAAGTCGGCGAGTATGAATTGAAACCGACCCGTGACGCGACGGTGTATCGCGTGGCGCTGGCCCGTTGGTGGAACACGTATGCGGCCAATGCGAAAGAACAAATCGACGCCGGCGATTATCCGCCGTGGGTGGAAAGCTATTTGGTCGCCATGCTGAGCGGCAGGACAGACAACGCGTTGCCGACGTGGTTCACCGAAACCAAGGAGCAGGGCGATCCGTTGTGGGCGACGCTGGAATACTTAGGCGGCGCCGAAACGGTCACGCAAGAAGTCTTTCGTCGCACCGCCGCGGGGTTGACCGATGTCAATCTGCCGGCCAAACAGCGTCACGATGCCGCGGCGATGGTGGCGTTGCCCGAAGGCCCCCAATGGAAAGCCCCGACGCTGGGGCCGATCGATGACTCGGTGGTCACCGAACCGATCGCGACACGCGTGCCGCCGGAGTGTTTTTACCTGCGGTTCGGACAGTTTTCCAATTACCTGTGGTTCCTGGATTTGGCCGAAGAGTACGGCGGTGACGTTGGCCGCATGATCAAACTGCGTGGGACGGAAGTTCAATCGACGGCGCAATTCCAACGCCAGATTTCGGTCAAGATCAACCAACTTTCCAGGACGCTGGGGCCGACGGTCGTGCTGGACCAGGCGGTGATCGGACGCGACTTGTTCACCAGCGACGGCGCGTCGATGGGCGTGATCCTGAAATCGGCCAACGCGTTTCTGTTGCGTTCCTCGCTGTCGTCGGATCGTTCCAACCGCGCCCGCGGCGACGAGGCGGTGACGTTGAAGACGGTCAAGATCGCCGGACGCGACGTGTCGTTTCTGTCCAGCGCGAACAATTCGGTACGCTCGTTCCTGGCCGAAGACGACGGCTATTTCTTGATCACCAACAGCAAGACACTGGTGCGGCGTTTCTTCGAAGTCGGTCAGAGCGGTGAATCACTCGCCGCGACGGACTCGTTTCGATTGTCGCGGTCGCTGGTGCCGACCACACGCGACGACACCATCTTTGCGTACTTCTCGCCCGAAATGCTGCAAGGTTTGGTGTCGCCGCAATACTTGATCGAACTGCGTCGGCGTTCCCGGGCCGAAAGCGATGTGGCCTTGGTTCACTTGGCACGACTGGCCGCGACTGCGGAGGGAGTCACCGCGGATGGCGATTGGGGTTTGGGCGTCGAAGAGCTGATCGAAACGGGATTCCTGCCCCTGTCGTTCGGCAACCGCAGCGACGGCAGCGGCGTGATCTCTGTCGGCGATCAAGTGATCGACACGTTGCGCGGCGTGCGGGGAACGTTCGTGCCGATCGCGGACATCGAAATCGAATCGGTCACCCGACAGGAGTTCGATTGGTACACGCGGATCGCCAATGAATACAGCGAACGATTCCCGCAGATCGACCCGATCATCGTCGCGCTGCGTCGCGAAGACATCCCGGGCGACGACACGCTGGAACGGATCTCGATCCACGCCGAGATCGCTCCGCTGACGCCGGAAAAGTACGGCAAATGGGCCAAACAACTCGGCCCGCCGACGTCGGTCGCGATGCGATTTGCACCCGACGACATCGTCTCCGTCCAAGCTCACGTGGCCAGCGCCCAGATCGGTCCGCCGACGCACCTGTTCGCGGGCATCAAGGACACGTTTCCACCGGCGCCGGACCAGTTCGACGGAATCCTGAAGACGTACTGGGCGCTACGTGAGTTGCCGGCCTACTTGGGCGCATGGCCGCAACCGGGGGCGTTGGACCGATTGCCGTTGGGGCTGGGGCGTGGTCGACCGGTCGGCCCCGGAATGTCCAAACTGCTCGGCGGCTTGTACCGATACAGTGGCGGCGGCTTCAGCGTGCTGTCGTTTCAACCGGAGATTCTCAACGCCACACTCCCGTTCCTGGAGGCGACCGACGTGGGACAACCGGCGACGGCTCGCGGACGCGTCGGCAGTTTGCTGGGCAGCCAATTGGAAGGCTGGGTCAACAACGAGCTGTATCAAAACGCGGCCCAAGCCAGCCGGGCGGGGGCGGAGTTTTTGAATCTGTTCTCCGAGCAACTGCACGTCGGTCCGGACCAGGCGATCGAGCAAGTCACCTTGGTGTTGGGCGTACCGCTGCAATGTCCGTTGGGCGGTCAATACGAGTATGACCCGATCGAAAAACGCTGGCGGAGCACGGCGTGGAGCGGCAACGAACCGCTGGCAACGCCACCGGCCGATTACGTCGCGCCGTTGTTGAATTGGTTCCGCGGCGGACGGTTCACGATGACGCAGTATTCCGACCGCCTGGTCGCCGACGTGGAGATCACCGTCGCGCGTGGCGCGGGAGAGGGATACTGAATACTGGCCTACTGACTGAGCATGTTGCGGTACATGCTGATGCCGGCCGGGCCGACGAGGACGACGAAGATACCGGGGAAGATGAACAAGACGAGCGGGAAGATCATTTTCACCGCGGTCTTGGCCGCTTTTTCTTCGGCGATCTGACGTCGTCGGGTTCGCATCGCATCACTTTGGACCCGCAGTGCGGCGGCGATGGAGGACCCGAATTTATCCGCTTGGATCAAGATCGACGCGAGTTGTTTCAAGTCATCGACGCCGCTGCGGAAGCCGAGTGCCTGGAGCACTTCGCTGCGTGATCGCCCGAGTTGAAGTTGTTTGTTGGCGATTCCAAATTCTTCGCCGATCTCCTTGTGACTCTTTTCCATTTCGTCGGCGACTTTTCTGAGCGCCTGGTCCATCCCCAGACCGGCTTCGACACAGACGACCATCAAGTCGAGTGCGTCGGGCAGCCCGAGGAAGATTTTTTCCATCCGCTTTTTGGCCATCATCCCGAGTGCGAATTTCGGGATCATGAAACCGATGATCAGCCCGCCGCCGACTTTGATGATCATGTCTTGGCCGAAGCCGTTGGCGAACAATCCGTAGGCGCTACCGATGAACAGTCCAAGCGCGGAAGCACCGAGCTGGATGGTTTTGTAGACGACCGGCGCGGCTTCGCGTCGGAAGCCGGCGTTCATCAAGATTTCGCGGAGCTGGCCCATCTCCTTTTCGTTTCCGCTGACCTTACCGGCCAGCGGCGTGGCGGCTTTTTCCAGGTACGCGGTCAGGGCTTCGTTCTTTTTATTGGCGGTTTCATCGTTTGCGGCGGCAGACGCTTGGCCCGCGCGACGCTTTCGCATCATGTCCAAGCGTGCTTCGGCGCGAGGCTTGTCGTCTCCGGAGACGCGTGCCAAGACGAACCACATGCCCACGGTCACGAACAGAAAGATCGCACCGGCGGTGACGTAGACGGGATTGAGCGAAAGGGCTAGCAGAAGGGTCATCGTAAGGATCCGGTTGGCCGGTAAAAGACGGGTCTGACGGTGAAGGGTGGGATTCGGGTTAGACTTTGATCGTGATGATCTTCTTGATCACCAGGGCACCGATGATCTGGGTGATCAATCCGAATCCGAGCATGTAGCGACCGATTTCGTCGGTGAACAGCATCATCACGTACTCCCTGTTGAGGTAGAGCATGACGACAAACAGCACCGGTGGCAGGGCCAGCAGCACGGCACCACTCATTCGGCCTTCTCCGGTCAATGCTTGGATCTGGCCGAGGATTTGCAATCGTTCGCGAATCAGGTGTCCGATCTTGTCCAAAATCTCCGCCAAGTCACCGCCGGTTTGCCGCTGCAGAACGACGGCGGTGGCAAAGAATCGGAGGTCCATGTTGGGGACCCGATCGGCCATGTCTTCGATCGCTTCATCGAGCGGGATGCCCAGGTTTTGTTCTTCAAACGCACGCCCGAACTCGCGTGCCAACGGGTCTTCCATCTCTTTGGACACCAAGCCGAAACCGGCGTTGAGCGAGTGACCGGCACGCAGCGATCGGCCGAGCAATTCGAGGGCCTCGGGCATCTGCTTGCCGAACTTGGAAAGTCGACGTTTTCGTTTGACCATCAACCAACCGACCGGGACGAGCGCGAAGATCGGGCCGACGAAGATGGCCAGCAATTTGAACGGACTGGCGATGCACAGGGCGACGCCGGCACCGAAGGCACCGAGACAAATCATCGCGAATTGTGCCGGCGGCATCCGCACGTCGGCCTGGTCAAGATACTCGCCCAGACCGGGCAGGCTTTTCATGATGCTGCCGATCAGGCCGGAGGCATCTTCAAAGCCCCCCTCCATCAGCAACGAACCGGTTTCTTCGGTTTGTTTGCCGCCGCTGACACGGCGCCGCGACGCGATTTGCGCGAGCCGGTCTTCGGTCGCGGTATTGTCACCGCCGGGAACAAGCATGTTGGCAGCAAGTGCCACCAAGGAGGCGACAAAGATGCCGACGGCGATGATGATGACGGTACCGGTCATGTCAAATCAGGTCGTTGAGGTTGGGAGGAGTCGTTGAGTGGTTATCGGGTGGGGTCGTGGGGCGGTCCGCCCTACGCTTGCATCATGGTTCGCTCACGGAACGCACTCGATGGCAACCGCACGCCGGCGGCTTCCAGTTTGTCCATGAAGGTCGGTCGGACACCGGAACACTCGAAGGTTCCGTAAGCCTTGCCGTCTTCGCCGATGCCTTTTTGATTGAACTTGTAGATGTCTTGCAGCACGATGGTGTCTTGTTCCATCCCGACCACTTCGGTGATCGCGGTGACACGTCGCGGTCCGCCCTGCAAGCGGTTGGCTTGGATCAGTACATCGACCGCACCGGCGATCTGTTGCCGGATCGCTTTGACGGGCAATTCGAAACCGGCCATCATGACCATCGTTTCCAGACGGGCGATGGCGTCGCGCGGGGTGTTGGCGTGAAGCGTGGTCAACGAGCCGTCGTGACCGGTGTTCATCGCCTGCAACATGTCCAGTGTTTCACCGCCACGACATTCCCCGATGATGATCCGTTCGGGACGCATCCGCAGGGCGTTCTTGACCAGGTCGGTGGCGGTCACCGCTCCGTTGCCTTCGATGTTGGGCGGACGTGTTTCCAGCCGCACGACATGGTCTTGTTGCAACTGCAATTCCGCCGCGTCTTCGATCGTCACAATCCGGTCGCTGTGACCGATGAAAGACGAAAGCGTGTTGAGCAGTGTGGTTTTACCTGAACCGGTACCGCCGGCGATGATGCAATTGAGCCGGGCTTTGATGCAACCTTCCAGCAACATCACCATTTCCGGGGTGAAGGCTTTGTAGTTGAGCAGGTCTTCCAGCTTCAACGGGTTGCTGCCGAAACGTCGAATACTGACCGCGGCTCCGTCGAGTGCGAGCGGGGGAATGATCGCGTTGACCCGCGAACCGTCTTCCAGACGCGCGTCCACCATCGGGCACGTTTCATCGACGCGACGTCCGACCTTGCTGACGATCCGGTCGATGATTTGCAACAGGTGCTTGCCGTCGCGGAACTCCACGTCGGTCTTCTGCATCTGGCCGCCCTTTTCGACATAAATGCTCTTGGGGCCGTTGATCAAAATATCGCTGACCTTGGGGTCTTTGAGGATCAATTCCAGCGGCCCGAGCCCGAAGGTTTCGTCCAGCACCTCGTCGACGATGCGTTCGCGTTCTTGACGATTGAGCAGGGCGTCATCGGCATCGCAGAGGTGTTCGATGACGACGCGGATTTCGCGACGCAACGCATCACCCTTCATGTCTCCGACGCGTGACAGGTCGAGCTTGTCGACCAACTTGCCGTGAATCCGAGTCTTGATTTCTTCGAATTGATCTTGGCGACTATCCGCTTTGCCGGGCATTGATCGAGTTGCCATATCTGTAGTCTCGTCCTTAGGATTGCGCGATCGCGAGGTGCGGGGTGGGTGAAATCGTGTTGCCTCGCCGTGTTGGCAGGCAGACCGGCCAACTGTCCCGTGCGAGTCGTTTGGTTTGTGCGGGTCATCCGGGCCAGCAACCTCGGCAAAGACCGCCGAACGCTGGATGCGGGCATGAACCCTGGAAAAACATAGGATGCAAAACCGCGACATCGGCAATCCGATTGGATTTTCTTGCCGGCAACCAAACCGCTTGATCGGCAAGCGGTGAACGGGCCGAGACGGACCAAACGTGTCCCCGGCGGCCTAAGAATTCGCGCATGACAGCCACCACCGAGCCAACCGAACTGCGGCCCCTACCCCAGTCCCATCAAACGCCGTCCCCGTCGATCGAAAGCTGTGACGCGTTGATCGTCTCGCTGACCTCGCAGCGTTTCGTGATCGTGCGTCGCGGGGACAAGATCCGCCTCTGGTCGGCCGAACAACTCTGCCGGCCGATCCGAGCGTTACGGCCGGGCGAGGGGGTGTATCACAACGGACGGATCGATACGGTGCGTGCGCTGACGGTCTACTGAGTGGCCGGACGTTGAGTGGCCGGACGTTGAGTGGCCGGACGTTGGGCGGGAAGCATGACGCGCTGTCCCGTTTCGTGGCTTTGGCGGGCCGCTTGAACCACGGCGGCTGCTTCGTAGGCATCGACCAGACCGCCCAGGTCGCGGACCAAACTGGTCACACTGCGATGAAACTGACGCAGCATGCGTTCGCCGACCGGCGATTCGGTCTCCAGTGATTCGACGTGGCGGCCGGCATCATCGAACCACACCAGGCTGCTGGGCAGATCGATGAAGGCGACACCGTTTTCGCACTGGATCTTCATCGCCGCCGGCGACCGAAAGCTGGCCGCTTCTTTCCAACGACTCGGCAGCGTGCCGTCGGTGGCGATCTCCGCGATCACACCTTGATCGGGCGAGCAGTCGTATTGAAGCATCAGCGATTGGAACGTGTTTTCCTCGCAGACCGAAGTGACACAGTGCGGGGTTTTGCCGACGACGTAGCGGCACCAATCGACCAGTTCGACCAATTCCGAATCGTCGGTGCGACAGGCCGACGGCCCGGCGTCGCAAGGTGTCCGGTCGCTGATCGATTGGCGATGCACGCGGATCAGCCGTGGCGGCCCCAGCCGTGTGGCGATCAGCTCTTTCAGCCGCAGCGTCGCCGGGGCGAATCGACGTGGCAATTCGGCCATGAACGAAACGCCGCTTTGCTCGATCGCCCGCAGCACCGCATTTTGACGATGCGGATCAAAATCCAGGCCGGCGGCCCAGTAGACCGCCTTACCCGCCTGACAGGCGGCCAGCGCCGGCAGCCAGCCGAGCCAGCACTGCTTCAAAATCAACACCGCGTCGATGTCGCAGCGGTAGACCAGACTGCGATAGCCGTCGATCGGATCCGCCTGGAACTCGGCAGCGGTAGATTCGGCTAATTTTGAAATCGTGCTGTAGACCGCACGGACATCGAACCGATCGTCCAGCATGCGGAGTGCCGGCCGATAGCGTGTTTGCCACAGATCACCCAGCCCGATCAGTCCAATTCGAAGCTTCATCAGGTCGACGTCTCATTTCCAAACAAGGGCGTGCATCGTTCCATTCTCGTGACAGGTGCACTTGCGTACACGTGTCGATTTAGCCGGGCGGTCTTCCGATTGGCACGCCCCAACTCGTTGTCTAACAGCAGCTTAGCGACTGGGCAGTGAATTGGCTCTCGGGTGCTTCAATTTAGCACGGTGATCCGCAATTTGATAATCACAGAAATCTAATCAGCACGGCTTGAAGCCGACCCGGGCAGCCATATACTCCGCCCAGTCTACCCGGACCCTGCGTTCGGAAGCCTTTTACCAGGCGTTCCAGAATGGTTCTGGGGATGACGAAGGCGAGAATTCGTTTGTGAAAGACGATCTCACCTTAGGGACGATTGTTGGTCAATTTGGCGTCGATCGAGACGGCGAGCCGAATCGATGCGGAAACCCGCCGGATTGCTCAACAACGGGAAAACTAGCCCTCGGCGGTTCCTCGTCTGAATGAATCGACATCTTTTCATCGCTTTTCATTCAAATCACCGACATTGTGTCGCCATCGCCGAACGGTCATTTTGCTTGAAAAAAGGAGCTAGGAATGGTTTCGTTGCTGTTAGCTGTAGTGCTTGGTAGTGTCACGTCGGCATCGTTGAAAACCGATTACGCCGAGGCTTACCGAGAATCGGTAGCACAGGACAAGCCGTTGATGGTCGTCGTGGGAGCCCCCTGGTGCCCGGCGTGCAACGTGCTGAAACAGACCACCTTGGAGCCGATGGCCCAAACCGGAGAGTTGGACGAAGTGAGCGTTGCGGTGTTGGATCGCGATGCGAACCCCGAGTTGGTCAAGCAGTTGACCAAGGGCGAGCGAATGCTTCCCCAGATCATCATGTTCACCCGCACCGGCGGGGGAGAGTGGAAGCGTCATCAATTGAAAGGCTATCAAACCCAGCAGCCGGTCCGGAATCTGATTCGCTCGGCCGTTTCGTTGGGACGCGGTTGAAGGCCGCCGATCGGCGGCGAGTGCTCCGGCAAGCGACGCTGTAAAGCATTGATTCCCAGCGTTTGACGAGGTTGTTAGCGGCAGGGCGCAAGCCCTCCGGTTCCTCATCGTTGCCGAAACACCGGAGGGCTCGCGCCCTACCGCTAATTAATGCTTCACAGCGTTACCCGGATGGCGGCTTGCGGATTCCGCGGGGACGCCCCCTTTCGGCCCCCCAGTGCACTTCGGCGGTGAAGTCGAGCAACTCCGTCTACCTGAAATGTGTCGCGGGCCGTTATGATTTCGCTTGGCCCGTGACCGTTTCTCGCGGGCGAAGTTTTCGATCTTGACGTGCTAGCCAACCATGACGATTCCCGAACACCTCCAGCACCTCATTCGCTCCGATGAGCCCCTCGCCCCCTTGGTCTGGCTCGGGATCGGCGGTCCGGCCCATTTCTTTGCCGAACCGGTCGACTTTGAGCAGATCGTCCAGGTGGTCACGTGGGCGGCAGAAAACGACTTGCCGACGCGTGTGCTGGGTTCGGGAAGCAATCTGTTGGTGCGTGAATCGGGCTTTGACGGTCTGGTCATCACGCTCGGTGCCGCCGCGACCAGCGCGCTGTCGATCGACGGAGATCGGCTGACCGCGGGTGCCGGAGGCAAGCTTTCGCATGCGGTGGTCAAAGCCGTCGGCGGCGGGCTGGGCGGACTGGAACATCTGGTGGGCATCCCCGGCACGGTGGGTGCAGCGGTCGTCGGCAACGTTTCCAGCGGGGGCCGCGACATCGGCTCGGCCGTCGAACGGGTGCGGGTGCTGCAGCCCGACGGCACGATCAAGCAGTTCGATCAGGACGAGGTCGGGTTCACGTACCGCAAGACGGCGCTGGACGGTTTGACGATCGTCGAAGTGGACTTCAAGCTCGAAGCCGCCGACCCGGCCGCGTTGACCAAACGGCTGCAAAAACTGTGGATCGCCCGCAATGCCGCTCGCCCGGCAGAAATCGAGCGGATTGCGATGCCGTTTATCGACCCCGACAGCATGCCGGCGCGAGAATTGATCCAAAGCGTCGGGCTCGCCGGAATTCGCGAGGGCAACGTGGCGCTCGATTCGGCGCGCCCCCACTACCTGGTCGCCCATACCGGGGCGACCAGCGACGAGTGCCTAAAATTGATCGACCGGGTTCGAGAGCAGGTCTTGCTGCAAACCGGGATCGACTTGCAGCTGAATCTTCAGATTTGGTAAGTCTGGGGGGACGTGCTGCGTGGCCGATCGGAATCGGCCGTTAGCGGCGTGCTTTATCCATGGAAGGTGCGGCCAGATGGCCAAGCAAAGCGAGCAAACCGATCATCGCCCGATCCGCAGCATTCTGCGCCGATTGATTCTGGCGCCGGCGGCCTGGTCGTTGATCTGGCCGATGCTGTTGTTGATCGGCTCGTACCTCGCCTATTCACGATGGTACGCCGAGCATTTTTCCCAGGCCTACGGAAGCGTGGATCCGCAATCGATCACGATTTCCCCGCCGCATGAGTACGTGCGGACCGATTTGGTGGCGGAGGTCTATGATGAAACACGGCTGACGGAATTGTCTCCGGCCGATCGCAGCGTGACGGCGAAACTGGCCTCGGCCTTTGCCAGCCATCCCTGGGTCAAGCATGTCCATCGCGTTCGAAAACTGCCGTCGGGCAAGTTTGAACTGGACTTGGATTACCGCCGACCGGTGGCGGCGTTTCATGTCACCGGAGGCGAGAAATGGAAACAGATGATCGCCGAGCATTTGAAAAGTCTCGGCTATCCGGTCTCGGACGTGAACGGTTATCTGCCGCTCGATGGTGAGGGGATGCTGTTGCCGACGGCCGGATTGACGTACGACGATGCGATGGAATTGATTCACATCGAAGTCTGGGAGCTGTACCCGACCGGCAACGAGGGCACGCCGTTTGGCGACCGCCGCGTGGAGTCGGCGGCGTTGTTGGCCAAGCTGCTCTCGGCCGTCCGCGATCAAATTCGGATCGCCAAAATCACCGTCAGCGGTGATTCACGCCTGAATCTGGTGCCCCAATTGGAAATCATCACCGGCGACAACACCCATCTGTTTTGGGGCAGCCCGCCGGGAATGGAACAACCGCGAGAACGAGACGCGCGAGCGAAGCTGATGGACCTATTGAGCGGAAACTTTGTCCCCGGCGGAGACCTCAGCATCGCCGCCGGCACGCCGTCGTCACTGCGATAGCGGGGAAGGCGTCGGTAGCCGGAAACAGACGCACGAAATGCATTAAAGCGTCTTCAGGAACCTCAGCCCGAACTGGCCATAGTCGAGCCCATCGACGTCGCCATCCCGATCGGCGTCAAATTGCTCGTTGAAATCCGGCCAGGTGTTGGGCCGCAGGAACGACAATCCGAAGCGCCCGTAATCTTGCCCATCGACGTCACGATCCCCGTCGGAATCGCCGAACAGGCGAAAGAACGCGTCGGCCCGATCGACCGCGCCGGCGTCGGTGCCGAACAGCAGATCGTTGCGCATCGGATAGGGTTCGACGGCCAGGGACATCGCCGCGAACGATCGCACGCGGAGTTCGTAGTTGCCGTCGTCAAGCACGACGGGAACGCCGGACGCGTCTTCGAGGGTCAGCAAGACTTCGGTGCGACCGTTGACATCCGCCGGTGTCGCTTGGATGGATTCGACAGACTGACCGGTCGTGACGTTTCGAATTTCGAAGGCCCGCGAGAGCGATTGATGGTCGACGCGTTGGTTGTAGACGACCGTGACCGAATCGAGTTGGCTGCGTGAGCCGGCCCCCTGGTTGACCTCGACCCGCTCGACGCGGAGATCGGTCGCCAACCCGGACACGGGGACGCTGAACAGGGACTCGTTGGAGTCATTGCTGGAGATCATAATCGTGGCATTTCGCCGTCCGGCAGCGGCCGGATCAAACGTGGCGTCGAACGTCGTCGAATCACCTGGTCCGAGCAAGACAGCGGGGTATCGCGTGATTGAAAAGTCGCCGCTGTGGGTTCCGAAAATCCCGAGGGACGACAGGTACAGATCCATGCCGCCTTCGTTTTCGATCGTGAACGTTTGCGTGTGCAAGTCGGCCAGGACATCGACCAATCCCATGTCGGTCCCGTTGTCGATCATTGCCGGGGCGCCGTCGACGATCGACAATCCCTGATTGCCGCGCAACGTGATCTCAGGCAGCACAGGATCATCGTTGATGATCTGGCCGTCGGCGGCCAGCGCGACGGGATCGACTTGATACGTTCCGCCGGTCGGAACGTACAATTCGATGGTGTAGGACTCGTCCGGCTCCGAATCGGTGTCACCGCGAATCTGGATTTCCAGTGACTGGGACGTCTCACCGATCGCAAAGGAGACCGATCCGGATGCGGCAGAAACGAAATCCTGAAGATCGGCCGATATCGCGCTGCCGGTGGGGAAGGTGCGTCGCCAATGGACCTCGTGGGCTCGCGTCGGCAGTCCGGTGCGAAGGATGGTGAACTGGTGCGTCGAACCGGTCCCGGTATCCCCTTCGTTGGCGATCGTCGCGGTCGCTTCGATGGAATAGATCGACATGATTTCTTCGACTTCCATGGCCGCAACGCGATCGGCCACGGCATACGTTGCCGCATCCACGATGTGCACTTCAAAGAACTCGGGACCGTCGGCGGTTGCATCGTCCACGATCGGGATCAGCAACGTCCCGCTGCCGTTGAGCATCGAAACGGTTTGCCGTAGCGGTCCGCCGAAATCCGAGGGCTCGGTCGAGTTGGGGGCCGGCTGGCCCGGCGCCGATTGACGCACCGAACGAACTTCGACGATCACATCGCCGTCGCCGCCAGCGCTGTTGGTGAGTGTGAATTCCGCCTGTTCACCCTCGGCGACCGTTGCCGAGGTGGCGATGATCGACACCGATGCGACGCCGGGATCAACGAGCGTTCCGCTGATCCGATACTGCCCCAAGCTGCCATAGTCGCTGTAACCGAGCGGGTTGGCCACGGTGTACGGCGCCGGCGTCGGCTCGACGACGGCGTCCAGTTCGGCGTCGTAGGTTCCATCACGGGGGACCCCGTCGATCTTGAGAAAGTAATCACCGGCGGGAAGCGGAATGTCTTGCAGAGAAGCCGACAGCGACGTTTGGGGATTGGAATCAACGAGGAAGGCGCCCGAGGAATCGTACAGTCCCGCCCACACATCAAGGTTCGGTTTGTAATCGAGTACATCGATCTGCAGCGAGACGTTGCCACCACCGGTGGAAAATTGAAACCAATCGACGTCGTCGTTTCGTTCGATGATGCCGAACGCATCGACGGCGATCGAACCGGATTCGCGGAGCGGCGAAGCGGAGGAAGGATCGTTGGCGTGGTCGTCCGCGGTGTAAGGGAAATTGGAGCTGCGTGTGATCCGTTGCAAGTCATCTTCGTCGGTCAGACTGGCATTGTAGTAATCGCCGTTGCTCCACTGGGTGACCTGTTTGCTGAACGGCGATCCCATGATCGGTCCCCATGCGGTGGATCCGCTGCCGTGACCACTGTAGTACGTCCTGCTGCCGGCGCCGTCATGATGGAGCCCCAGTTGGTGACCGACTTCGTGGCTGGCCGTTTCGCTGCCCGTGTTGAGCCCGTTGTTGTAGACCAACGCGGGTTCGTCTTGTCGATCATCGAAGGAGCCCAGGTAGGCGTGACCGCCGCAACTGCAATCGGCAAAGGTATCCTTTGTCATCACCACGCGTGTGCCCCATCGCGTGTCTTGGCTGCCGTTGTAACGAAGATCATCCAGATCGCTGGGCTCCTGCGTGGTGACGTTGACGTCAAACGGTGCGAAATCCTCGGCGACGATTTGCCAAATCTGTTGAATCAACTCCAGCCGTGCGTCGGAAAAGTCCGATCCCGTTCCGCCCCAATAGTTCGGGTGCTCGATCACCGACAATCCGTAGCCCGTGTTCCAGCTCGTGTCGGTCGTCGTGTGTCCGTCAAAGTCCAGGTAGATCGTGAAATTGGAATCCGGCCGACTGTGCAGCGTGAACGTTTCGTCCAAGGAAACCAGCGCGGACTCGCTGAGCCCATCGCCGGCGCCGTCGGAAGCGACTGGGAAGTCGCCGTCGGGAATTGCATTGCCGGGGCGTTGATCGACCAGCGGCGCGATGCCCTGGATCGGTGGGACCGGGCGACCGGGAGCCAGCGGGCCATAAAATCGTTCGATCAATCGGGCGTCGGTTTCGTAATCGCCCAGCGGGTCTGCGCCAGCAGAATCCAGTCGCGCCGCCAACAAGCGACGTGATTCGAGTTTTTGGTAGCTCAGGCGGCTCAACCAACCTTTGTGGGCCCGGCGCATCGTGAGTGATGATTTCGTGCGTGCGAATGACAAGTGGACATGCAGATTCCTGGTCGCGGACCGCGTCGCATTCGGCTAGCTTTGCAGGAAACTGCGCACGTGCAAGCGCCCGAAAAAAACAGCGTGAACCGTATCACAACCCCTTTAACGTAATGCCTTTCCCGTGCCAAATGGTCATTTGTCTCGTCACCGACGGCGCGAAATCGCCGAAGCGTTCGAAAATCGACGGTCGGCCCTGTCGCCAGATCGAAGGCGACCGGGACCGGTCGACGGGGGGGCGGTCGCTGGCGCGAACCCGCTGATGTCAAATCAATAGCAGCCGTTTGGCGCGAGCCGACGGGCCTCACCGTGAATCGCAGCCCCCACCGTGAATCGCAGCCCCCCCGAACCGCAGCCCCCCCGAATCGCCGGCAGCCCGTGAATGCCAGCAGCCTGCGTCTGGCATTTCTCGCGCCGGTGCGACGAAATGAAGTTTCTGTCCCTTTTTTTCCCGAACCTAAAACCGCTCCATGTCGCTTTCTGTCGCCCTGATCGGGGCCACCGGATACACCGGATTGGAAGTCGCCCGATTGCTCACCCATCACCCCCACGCCGAATTGGCCATCGCGACGGCGCGGGCGGAAGCGGGCAATCCGATCGCTGCGGTGCATCCTTCGTTGGCCGGGCGTCTGGATCTGGAACTGGAGGAATTGGACCCGGTTCGGATCGGCAAACGCTGTGACGTCGCGATGTGCTGTCTGCCCCATGCGGCGTCGGCCGAGACCGTCAAGCAACTGGTCGATGTCGGCGTCCGCGTGATCGATTTCAGCGCCGATTTCCGACTCTCCTCGTTGTCCGTTTACGAGTCGTGGTACGGCGTGAAGCACCCCTGGCCGGAGCGGGTCGGCAAGACGGTTTATGGGTTGCCGGAATTTTTTGCCGAGGAGATTGCGGGTGCGGACGTGGTGGCCAACCCGGGCTGTTACCCGACCAGCGCGATTCTGCCGTTGGCCCCGTTGATTCGCGAGGGGCTGATCCGCGGCGACGACATCATCATTGACAGCAAAAGCGGGGTCAGTGGCGCCGGTCGCAGCGCGAAGGTCGGGACACTGTACTGCGAAACGAACGAATCGATCGCCGCCTACGCGGTCGGCTGTCATCGTCACCAACCGGAGATCGAAGATCTGGTGGGCCGGATTGCGGGGCACGAAACCGAAGTGTTGTTCACGCCGCACCTGACCCCGATGAGCCGCGGCATTCTGTCGACGATTTACGTTCGTCCATCGGAGGGGTTGGCGGCTGAATCGGCGGGCGGTTCGACTGCGGACCGATCGAGCGACGCTGCGGTTAACCGGGTCATGCAGTGTTGGCGCGATTGTTACGCCGAAAGTCCCTTCGTGACCCCCGTGGATCACCTGCCCGCCACCGCACACGTTGCGGGAACAAACTATGTTCAGATGTCGGTGCGCCGCTCGGGCGAGCGGTTGGTGCTGTTGTCGGCGATTGATAATCTGTCCAAGGGCGCCAGCGGCGCTGCGGTACAGAACATGAACGTGATGTTCGGATATGACCAACAATCCGGTCTAGGCTAAAATTAGCAATGCGAGAATCCTACGGCGAACCGCCGCACAATCCTTACGCCGTCGACCCAGCGCCAGTGGATGCTTCCGCGGGAGAACCATCGCTCGGGGAATCCGCACTCGGGGAGTCCGCGCTCGGGGAGTCCGCGCTCGGGGAGTCGCCGAACGCGGTTGGACGAGAGGATTTGCCGCCATCGCCGGTCGGCCGGGATCGACCGCGGATCTGGCCCTCGTTGCTGCTGCCGTTGATTTCGCTGGTCGCGTTTCTGCTGTCCAGTTTGGTGATGATGGTGGTGGCGTTTTATGTCGTCCACGGCGAGTTCAGTCCACGGATGATGGTCAGTGCCGAGGCGATGCAAACGGTGTCCGCGTCGCGCGTCGGATTGTTGTTGCTGGTCGTCGCGCCACAGTTGGCGTTGGTTCTGCCGACCTTGATCGCCGCCGCGTTGTCGCCGGTCGGTTTTTCTAAACGCTTGTCATTGGTCCGGGGACACTGGCCGCTATGGGCATGGGTTGCCGCCGCGTTGACGACGCCGCTGATCGGTTTCATCTCATCGATCGCGGTCGGTTCTCTGATGGAAGAGAGCGAAAGTCTGAAGATGATGTCCGACATTTTTCGCGGGCACGGAGAAACGGGATTTCTGATCCCGCTGGCGATTTTGATCGGTGCGACGCCGGCGTTCTGCGAAGAGTTTTTGTTTCGCGGCTATGTGCAAACGCGGCTGAACCGTCGCATCGGTCCGGCGCTGGGGATTTTTCTGTCCTCGGCGTTGTTCGCCGTGTTCCACATGGACTTGATTCACATCATCGCCGTGTTTCCGTTGGGCGTGTATTTGGGCGTGATCGCGTGGCGAAGCGCCTCGTTGATCCCGGCCATGCTCGGTCACTTCGTCAACAATTCGATCAGCGTGTTTGCGGTCGTGCTGGGGCCGGAGACTCAGGACCAGGATCCGTCGCCTGAAATGGCCTTGTTTCTGTTGGTGGTGATCGGCTTGGGGCTGCTCGGAGCGCTGTTGACGGCCGTGGCGATGTGGCGTCTGCCCGTTCCGCAGCCGGTGCGG
Source organism: Phycisphaera sp. RhM (assembly GCA_033042175.1). Classification (GTDB taxonomy): domain Bacteria; phylum Planctomycetota; class Planctomycetia; order Pirellulales; family Pirellulaceae; genus Stieleria. Next base: position 40,627 of record WCIL01000031.1, on the reverse strand, counting down.
TTGATGCCCGAACCGACCGTATCGTAGCGAGACCGGCCGTATTGTAGCGCGCGACAAACAAGCGGGATGATCGGGCACTGATTCTGAGTCCTTTGAAATCTCCAATCGGCGCGTTCCCTCCGGGTGGGAGATGTTAAGCTAAGTGCTTTGACAGATGGAAACGGCCAGCGTTTTCCGCTCTCCATGCACCCAAGCCGACATGTTGCCCTATCGCCTCAGCTTTGAGCATCCGATTTTTTTGTGGTTGATGCTGGCGTTGCCGGTGTTGTGGTACCTGGGATTCCGATCGTTGGCAGTGCTGGGCAAGACCCGGCGTGCGTTGGCATTGCTGCTGCGAACGCTGGTTTGGACGATTTTGGTGTTTGCCTTGGCGGGCGTGCAACTGGTTCGCGTCAGTGACGTGATCACGGTGATGTATGTGCTGGATCAATCCGAAAGCATTCCCAGCGCCAAACGCCAGGTGATGTTGGACTTTGTGGTCCGAAACGTCAAACGCCATCGTGACGGCCGTCGCGGTGACAAGGCCGGCATCATCGTGTTCGGCCGCGACGCGTCGATCGAGATCCCGCCGTTTGACGATGAGATTCGGTTGCGGCGTCTGGAAAGCTTGATGGATCGCAGCGATGCGACCAATCTGGAATCGGCATTGAATCTGGCCCAGGCGACGATGCCCGAAGACACGGCGCGGCGGATCGTCGTGGTCACCGACGGCAACGAGAACCTCGGCCAAGCGAGAAAGCTGGTCGCCCGGGTCGCGGCGGCGGGCATCGGCATCGATGTGGTTCCGGTGATGCTCGATGCCAAGAGCGAAGTCTTGGTCGAGAAGATTGACTTGCCCAGCGATATTCGCAAAGGGCAACCGTTCGAGGCCAGGATCGTCGTCAACAACTACACCGACGTGACTCCCGAGGGCGGCGAACCGACCAAGGGCAAGATCCGTGTCAAACAGAAAGTCGGCGACAACGAATCGATCTTGTTGGAACAGGACATCACGCTGGACCCCGGCAAGAACGTCTTTCCGTTGCGGCACACGATCGATCAACCGGCGCCGTACATCTATCAAGCAGAATTTGTTCCCGACAGCAAGGACGACGACGGATTGCGACAAAACAACAGCGCGACGGCCTACACCCACGTGCGTGGTCAAGGACGCGTGTTGTTGATCGAAGACCGAAATCGTCTGGGCGACTTCGATTTGCTGGTCAGCCGTCTGCGAGACAACGACATCGAAGTCGTCACGCAAACCAATGACAACCTGTTCGGTTCGCTCGCCGAACTGCAAGCCTATGACGCCGTGATCCTGGCCGGCGTTCCACGCGTCTCGGGGAGCAATGAAAACGAAATCGTTTCATTTACCGACCCGCAAATTGAAATGCTGGTCCGCAACACGCAACAGCTCGGCGCCGGATTGCTGATGCTCGGCGGGCCGGAAGCGTTTGGTGCCGGCGGTTGGACGGGTTCGGAAATCGAGAAAGCGATGCCGGTCGATTTCAAGATCAAGAACGCCAAGGTCCAAGCGGTCGGCGCCCTCGCCTTGATCATGCATGCCAGCGAGATGGCCGATGGAAACCACTGGCAAAAAGTGATCTGCAAATCCGCCATCGAGCAACTCGGCCCTTCGGACCTGGCCGGCGTGCTGCACTGGAATTTCAGCGGCGATGCGTGGCTGTGGGGCGGCTATCCGTCGTCGCCGGGGTTATTGGAAGTCGGCCCGAACCGCCGCAACATGTTAGCCCGGATCAGCAAGATGACACCCGGCGACATGCCGCAATTTGATCCGGCGATGAAGATGGCGGTGAAATCGCTTTCGTCGGCTCCGGCCTCGGTCAAACACTGCATCATCATTTCCGATGGCGACCCCAGCGACCCGATGCCCGGCACGATCGCAGCGTTCAAAAATAACAACATCACGATCAGCACCGTTGCGGTGGCCTCGCACGGTCTGGCAGGCAGTCAGCGACTGCAGAAGATCGCGACGCAAACCGGCGGCAAGTATTACAGCGTCAAATCGGGTCGCGCCTTGCCGAGGATCTTTCAACGTGAAGCACGTCGTGTCTCCAAACCCCTGGTGTACGAACCGCCCGGCGACGCGGTCCCCGAAGTCATCTTTCCGCATGCGTTGCTCGACGGGATCGATCGCGTTCTGCCGCCGGTCACCGGATTTGTGATGACGCAGACCAAAGACAGTCCGCTGGCGCAGGTGTTGATTCAATCGCCCAAGCCGGACCAGCCGGAAAACGCGACGATCCTGGCCGCGTGGACGTATGGGCTGGGACGAACGGCGGTGTTGACGACCGACGCCGGGGCGCGTTGGGCCAGTTCCTGGAACGACTGGGCCGACTACGACAAATTCTATAGCCAGCTGGTGCGTTGGCTGATGCGACCGACCGGCGACACGGGAAAATTCACGATCGCGACCAGTGTCAAAGACGGCCAGGTCCAAGTCGTCGTCAACGCGCTGGCCAACGATGATTCGTTTCTGGATTTCCTGGAAATGAACGCGACGGCGCTCGATGCGGACTTGAATCCGATTCCGCTGAGCATGCGACAGGCAGCCCCCGGACGCTATGTCGGTTCGTTCCCGGCAACGACCGCGGGCAGCTATTTCGTCAACGTCGTCCCCGGCCCCGGCGCCGCACCGCTGACGACCGGTGTCACGGTGCCCTACAGTGACGAGTACCGCGTCCGCGAAACCAACTTGGCGCTGATCGAGTCGCTGGCGGCGACCGAGCCGCGCGGCGGAACGGTCGGCGAAGTCACCGCGCCGCTGGAAAACCGGGCGAGCGAGGAACTGGTGCAAACCAATGCGTTTCGCGGCGGGTTGGCGCTGGCACGCAGTATCCGAGACGCTTGGCCCTGGTTCGTGCTGGGCGCCTGCTGCCTGTTCCTCGGCGACGTCATGGTGCGTCGCATCGCGTTTGATTTCGGCTGGGTCGGCCGGACGATCAAAAAGATGCGCGGCGAACAAGACTCCGCCACCCAGGTCGTCACGCGACTGGACGCACTGCGAAAGAACAAAACACAGATCGACGAGGATTTGCAGAAACGACGGGCCAACGTTCGATTTGAACCGACCCGTGTCGAATCGTCCGACGATCAGGTTGACCTGTCCAACATCGGCCAGCCGATTTCCAAATCGACGGAAACCAAATCCGTTGAAGCGCCGCCGCAAACCAGTTACACCGAACGACTGCTGGAAGCCAAACGCCGCGCCCGCAAGGACAAGGGTGAGTGAGCGTCACTGATCACGGCACCACCCACGACACGTCCCCGGCCCCTTGGGGGGCGTAGTCGATCACCGCGCGGACGTGGCCTGCGTCTCGCAGGTACAACCAATCGACACGCAGCACGGTCGTGCGGATGATTCGGAAATTCGCTCGACCACGCTCCGACGCGGCTTGCGAGACCGTGCGATCGGAGGTGTCGGGCGGCCGGGGGCCGTCGACGTGATCGCCCGGTCGACGAAGCGACAGGTACGCCGAACGACTTTGCAGCGGCGTCTGTTCCCAGGCCCGGTCGGCTTGTGTGCCGTCGAGAATCTCCGCCGTGCCATCGAGCCGCAACTGGATTTTGGTTGACGGTTCGTAGAACATCCAGCACACCAGCGCGGGAGAGTGGCCGGAATTCAGCTGTCGGATTTTATCCGATCGCACGTCGGTATAGAAATCGATCGTCCGCCGGTCCTGATCGGCGTGACGCAATACCACCGTGCGGCATTCGGGACGCGGAAACTGGGGGTGCGCTGAATCGATCGTCGAAAACGCCCCTAAACTCCAGGGATGATTGGAGGAGTCGGAAGCATTGCGAAGGCTTTGCCAAATCAGATCGTCCATCTCGACCAGGGGCCGATCCGATTGAAGCAACCGGTCAAAAGTCGCTCGAAGTCCCACGTCTGATCTCTTTGTTGGGGCAGGAAAAACGCGGATGGTATCCGATTTTGTAAAATCCGTTCACTCCCGTGCCTCGTCTGTATCTTCGGACAACGCATTTTCCGCTGCAGGCGTATCGCATGAGCGACGATCCGGAATCGATCGAACCGACAACGACAGACGCCCGATGCGAGCGTCTGGAGCTGTTTTTCGATTCCTGTCCGGACGAAATACTGGGGACGTTGTATTACGTCGTCGGAAACCTGGAGGACGCCCGGGATGCGTTGCAGGAAACGTTTTTGAAGTGTTGGCATCGCCGGCACCAGATCGATGACATCCAAAATCTTCGGGCTTGGGTGTTTCGAATCGCGCTCAATACCGGTCGCGATTTTCGAAAAACCGCCTGGAATCGTCGTCGAAAATCCCTGCAAGAGGACCATCCGATGGCTTCGACCGCTGACAGCCCGACAGACGGGCTGATGAAAAACGAGGAACTCACCCGGCTCCGGCGGGCCGTTTCGACGCTGCCGCCGGAACAGCAAGAGGTGTTTCTGCTGCGGCAAAACGGTGACCTGACGTATTCCCAGATCGCCGACGCGATGTCGTTGCCGCTGGGGACCGTCAAAACCCGTATGCGTTCTGCCATCCGTCAGCTTCGCCAAAGCGTGGGAGACCTGTCATGAACCACGAGCCAAACACCAATCACCCGCCCACCGACGACGACGACTTGCGACAGTCCCTGCTGGAGCTGCATTACGGATTGCTGGAAGACGACGAGTCGGCGGAGTTGAAACAACGCATCGAAACCGATCCCACCGTGGCGCAGCTGTGGGCCGAGACGCTGTTGGTCGCCTCGAAACTGGCCGCCGCCGCCAAGGTCACCGGGCCGGCAAGACGGGAAACCATCGCCGCCTGGCCGGTCGAGGCGCCGGTCGAGGCGCCGGTCGAGACGCCGGTCGAGACGCCGGTCATCCCGCCGACGCCGCCCCAACCGGCAAGCACGCAGCAGCCGAGCAACCCGGCGTCTGCTGCGGCCCCTTCCGCAGACGTCTCGCCCGCAGACGTCGCGCCCGCAGCCACCGATCGCTTTCTGCCTCTGTGGCTGGGGTCGCTGGCGACCGCAGCGACGCTGGCGATCGCGATCAGCGGCATTCGCTACCTGAACCAACGTCCCGCATCGCCCGACGTCGGTCTGCGCGTGGCGGTGCAACCGGTCGCCGGAGCCGACGCTGCTGCGCGAAACGAGTTCCTGGTCGCCGTGGGTCCCCAACCCGCCGATCCGACGCTCAGCGACACGCTGGATCCATCGATGCCGGTGGTGCCGGCGACGATCTCCTTCAAGGTCCTGTCCAAAGGCGCCGTGCTGTTCTTCGGGACCTCTGAAACGACGGGGCAAGGCCCCTGCCGGATCCGTGTGCCCGACGACATCGCGATTCCCGGCGATGCGGTCTTGCACGTCGACGCCCATCCGACCGGTCGCAAGGGGCTGGTACGATTGACGGTGCCGCTGGAACCGACGCGTTGTTTAACGTTCCTGTCGACCGATCGACCGGTTTATCGCCCCGGCGAAACCGTGTTCTTTCGGTCGGTCACGCTGAACCGTCGAACGCTCGCGGCGCATCTCGACGTCCCGATTCGTTTTGAACTCTTCGACGCCAGCGGTGCAACGGTTGAAGGCGCGATTCTGGAAGGCGTTTCGGAGCGGGGCGTCGGCAACGGCGCGTTTGTGATTCCGGAATCCGCGCCCGGTGGAACGTACCAGTTGATCGCAAAAAGTCTGGACGGATTTTTCCCGGACCAGGTCTGCCAATTGGAAGTGCGTCGTTACCGAGCGGTTCGATTGAAAACGGATCTGGAGTTTTCCAAACGATCCTACAGTGCCACCGACCGCGTCGAGGCCACGTTGACCGTCCGCCGGGCGGATGATTCGATCCCCGTCGCCGCCCCGGCACGCATCCAAGCCGTCGTCGACGGCGACGTCATTCATCAATCCACCAGCTCACTGGGTATCAACGGCGAGCTTGCGGTCGCGTTCGATTTGCCCAAAGTGATCCGTGAGGGCGAGGGCACGTTGTCGGTCGCGATCGACGATGGATCGGTCACCGAAACCGCCGCCCGCCCGATCCCGATTCACACCGGACGCGCGGAAGTCGATTTTTATCCCGAAGGCGGCTACCTGGTCGGCGGGGTCACCAACCGCGTTTACTTTGCCGCACGTGACCCCGATGGCAATCCGATCGAGATCGCCGGCGAAGTCCTTTCGCAAGCCGGGCGGATGGTCGCGAGCATCAAGACGGTCCGCGACGGGATGGGCCGGTTCGAGTTCAAACCCGAGTCGGGACAACGTTACTCGCTGAGGATCACGTCGCCGCTGGACATCACCGAGACGCCTTGGTTGCCATCGGTCGTCGAGGCCTTGCCGGTGCTGGATACCGGCGACGGTGTGTTTGATCCCGACGAACCGATCTCGATGACCCTTCGCAGCACCAAACGTCGACCGTGCATCGTTCGCGTGGTCTGCCGCGGCGAACTGGTGGGGGTCAAGACGACTGAAATCGGCATCGGCGACACCTCCGTGACGGTACCGATTCAAGACCGCGCCGCCGGCGTGATTCGAGTCACGGTGTTGGATGCCAGTGGCGAGACGGCCACTCCGCTGGTCGAGCGACTGGTCTATCGCAAAGCCGTCAAGAAGCTGAACGTCACCGCCGGTGTGGACGATGACCGTCGCGTCCATTCGCCCGGCGAGTCGGTGCGGATGACGATCGCAGTCACCGACGAACACGATCGCCCCGTCCCCGGAGCGGTCTTGGGTGTCCGCGTCGTGGACGACGCCGCACTCAGCTTGCGACAACAGGATCTGCCGTCGATCGCAACCCATTTCTTCTTGACCAGCGAGATTCAATCGCCGGAGGATTTGGAACACGCCGATTTCTATCTCGACGATTCGCCCGAGGCCGCCGAGAGTTTGGATTTGTTACTGGGCACCCAGGGCTGGCGACGGTTTGTCAGTGGATCACCGGATCAGTTCGGCGAAACCTTTCGGGACGCCTTGACGCGTTTGCTGGAACTGGACGGACAACGATCGGAATTGACCGGCCGGACACAATCGAACGAGGCGACGATCGCGGCCCAGTTGCACGAGTACCAACTGCGCATCACAGCAGCCTGGCGGAGCTTTGTTTCCGAAGTCCGCTTCGCGTTGATCTTGATCGGCACGTTTTGGTTGATCGGTTTGTTGGTCCGCCCGCGAAAAGCCGGCGCGGTCGCCGCCGGACTGCTGTTGTTCGCGGCGATCATGCTCTCGCAATCCGGTTGCGGCAGCCAAGGGAACTATCGCGTGGAAGCGACTTCGGAATCCGCCCGCGATCAGATGACCGCCGGCGACGTCGCACCGATGATGGAAGCACCATCGGCATTAAACCCCGCCGATGAAACACGATTGCGAAGCCAAGAAGAACAGGCCGAAGCATCCGGTGCGGACGCGGGCGCTACCCAGCCGTTTGTCCAGCGCGTCGTCCAAGCATTCTTGGGCCAGCGTGGCTCGAAGGTGCCGACCGAAGTGTCACAAACGCGATTGACCCCGGAACAACTGCAACGCCTGGCAAAGTCGCGTGACCTGGACGCCCAAGCTTTGGCAGATCAATTGATGGACGAATTGCGATTTCCGATCCGCCAGTACGCCCATCTGCATCGCCGTAGCGAAGACGATGTCCGCAGCGACTTCACCGAAACGGTGTATTGGAATCCGATGATGGTGACCGATTCAACGGGAACGGCGACGATTCGGTTCGATCTCTCGGACTCGCTGACGATGTTCCGCGTGGACGTTGACGCGCACAGCACCGACGGCCGGTTGGGCAGTGGCGGCGGCGCGGTCGTGACCGAGATTCCGATTCAAGTCGAACCGAAACTGCCGTTGGAAGTCACCGGCGGCGATCGCATCGACCTGCCCGTCGGACTGGTCAATGCGACCGACCAGGACGGAGCGTTCGAAGTCAATTGCAACTGGACCCGGCATTCACGGCCACTCGCCGGTCCGGCCTGACCTCCGTTGCCGCCGGCGATCGAACCACGGAAATCTTTTCCCTGAACGTCACCGAACCGGCCAAACCCACCGAGGCCAAGGTCCGCGTCTCGGCCACACTCAGCGGCAGCACGTTTGCCGATCAGGTCGAACGATCCGTGCGAATCATTCCCGACGGGTTTCCGTTTGACGTTTCTCAATCGGGATCACTGTCCAAGTCGGTTTCTCTGTCGTCGAACTTGCCCGATTCTGTGGTGCCCGGCTCATTGTCGGCCAACATGGAATTTTTTCCGAGCCCCCGATCGCAATTGAGCGCGGGATTGGAAAGCATCTTACGCGAGCCGCATGGGTGTTTCGAGCAAGCGTCGGCTTCGAACTATCCCAACGTGATGGCGTTTCAATTGTTGCAACTTGAAGGCGTGGTGGATGACCGTGCCGAACGCCGCACCGTGTCGCTGTTGCGTCGCGGCTATCGAAAACTGATCAGCTACGAATGTTCTACGCTGGGTTACGAATGGTTCGGCAACGACCCCGGCCACGAAGCGTTGTCGGCATTCGGACTGATGCAGTTTTCCGAGATGGCGAAGATGATCGACATCGATCGCGAGATGCTCAGCCGCACCCGAAACTGGTTGCTCTCACGACGTGACGGCAAGGGCGGCTTTCAACGCAACCCACGCCACCTGCATGTCTGGTCGGTCCAGCAAGAGGTCGTCAATGCGTACTTGTTGTGGGCGCTTTCGCAAGCCGATTGGGCCGCGGGTGATGCGTCCGCGACGGCTTCGGAACTGTCGGCCGAATTGGATGCGATGCAACGCGTGGCAGAATCCTCTGACGATCCCTACTTGATCGCGTTGTCCGCCATCACCCTGGCCAATGTGGGCCGAGACCGTCAGGCGGCGACGTTGCTGGACCGGATTGTGGAACTTCAAAACGCAGACGGCAGCTTCCTCGGCAAAACGACGATCACGCAAAGCGGCGGGATCTCGCGGACCGTCGAGACGACGGCATTGGCGATCCTGGCGCTGGCCCGCAGCGACAACCATCGTGGCGTGGCACAGAAAGCGGCAACGTGGCTGATCGAAAACCGACGCGGCGGCGGATTCGGGTCGACGCAAGCGACCGTGTTGGCGCTCAAGGCCTTGATCGCGATGCACGATCAAATGGTCGGCGGCGACGGCGGCAGCGTCGACATTCTGATCGACGGTGAAGTCGTTGAAACGGTTCGCTGGGACGGGCGTCCCGCCGAGGGCGTAACGTGGCAGATGACACCGGCGCTGATCGACGCGTTCGTTTCCGATCCCACGACGCGATTGACGCTTCGAAGCAGCGATGCCACGGCCTTGCCCTTCACGCTCCGCTTCACCGGGCGGACGACATCGCCGTCAAGTGATCCCGAGTGCCCGATCGCGATGAAGCTGTCCTTTGCCGGGCAGGCCGATCAAGCAAATGTCCAAAGCGGCGATGCGATCGATGTCATCGCAGAGGTGAACAACGCGACGAACACCGGACGCCCGATGACCGTCGCCGTGGTCGGACTTCCCGGAGGCCTGGAGCCGGTGATCGAGAGCTTGGAGAAGCTTCGCGAATCGGGTGAAATTGATTTCTACGAATTGCGCGGCCGCGAAGTCGTCTTGTATTGGCGGACCTTCGCACCGACTGAATCCAAACGGATTCCGATCGCCTGTGTCGCCCAGATCGCGGGAAAATACACCGGACCGCCCAGTCGGGCGTACTTGTATTACACCGCGGAATCCAAGACTTGGCATAAGCCGTTGGTGGTGGAGATCGAGTAGCGCTGTTGTCCAGCCTTGAGGCGATTCCCGCTCGCTGCGGAGCAGCGAGACCGGGCGGCTGAAGCCTGCACACCAGCGCATGTTGGTGTCATCACCATTCGCTGCGACTTACGCGAAGGGGTCGTACTGGCCCGGGACGGGAATCGGGTACTTGCCGTCGGGTCCGGGCAGTGCCGACTCTGGCGGCGGGCTGTCGATGGTGTAGTCATCGATTCCGGGTGCCAATTCGCGTCCCTTGTTCAGCAGATCATCCCACTTGATGATCTTGCCGCTGTAACACGCTTCGCGGCCCAGGATGGCAGTGAACGTGGACAGCGCACCGTACTCGCCTTCGTTGTAGATCTCTCCGCGGGCGAGTGCCGCGATCAGATCGTTCTGTTCTTGCTGGTGGCCTTGTTGACGCTCGCCGCTGAATTTCCAATCACCGCCTTCACCGGAGATTTGCGATCCGGACACGTCGGCGGTTCCCTTGGTGCCGTGGGCGTACTCGGCCACGTGCGTCCAGGAACCTTTCAGGTGACGACCTTGGCTGAACATCTTCGTGCCATCGGCGAAGGTGTATTCGCAGAAGGTGTGGTCAAAGATCTGGCTCTTGGTCGGATCGCCATCCATCCGCTGCTCACGTCCACCCATTCCGTTGCACTCGACGGGGTACTCGCCTTTGAGCCAGCAACCGACGTCCAGGTTGTGGATGTGTTGTTCGCAGATCTGGTCACCGGAAAGCCAGTTGAAGTGGTACCAGTTGTTGCACTGGAATGCCATTTCGGTCTGCTCTTCGGTTCGGTTGCGGTACCAGATGCCGCCGCCGTTCCAATACACGCGGGTGGCGATCACGTCGCCGATCGCGCCGTCGTGAATCCGTCCGATCGTTTCCAGGTACTGAGCTTCGTGACGGCGTTGTAGTCCGATACCGACCATCAAGTTCTTCTTCTTGGATTCTTCGACGCTGGCCAAGACGCGTCGGACGCCGGTGGCATCGGAGGCGACCGGTTTTTCCATGAAGATGTGCTTGCCGGCTTTGACAGCCGCTTCGAATTGTTGCGGTTTGAATCCGGGAGGCGTGGCGATGATGACCAAGTCGGCGTCGACTTCGAGCAGTTTCTTGTAGGCATCGAGTCCGACGAACTTGCGATCGGCCGGCACATCGACCTTGTCCTTGTAACGCTTGGACAGGGAGTTGATCGTGGCCGAAGCCTTGCCGTCAAAGGCGTCGGCAACGGCGACCAATTTGACGTTGCCGCCGGATTTGAAGATGTTGACCGACGCACCATTTCCGCGGCCGCCGCATCCGATCAGGGCAAACTTGATTTCGTCGCTCCCTTGGGCGTGTGCGGTGCGGGCGATGGTGCTGGTCAGGGTCGCGCCGGCAGCCGCGGCAGTGGAAGTTTTCAAGAAGTTACGTCGGCTAGGATGATTTTCCATCTGTGGGTCCTTTCGGAATGATCAACTCGGCGGGCGGCGATGCGACAGGTGCGTCGTCGGCCGGCGAGTTTTTTAGGAATGGGAGTTCGGTGGGCAACAAGATCACGCTGCTGTATTGTAAAGGCAATCGCGCCCCATTTGACTTTGCATGCACCGTTTTCTGCGAAGGTTTTTTTTCTGCCAAGCCGTTTTTTCTCGGTCGGGGCGGCGACACCCCAGACCTCGTGCGACCGCGCCGCAGGAGCAACCGATGTTGAACCCCAGCGACCCGACACCAGCCGACCAAGTGGACGAGACGCCCCCGACCAACCGGCCCGCGACGAAACAGCCACCGGATGCCGGGTTGCCGGTCGAATCCGCAGCGCCGCCGCCGCCGGCATTCGGTTGCATTGTCTATTTCGCCAGCGACGGCGGCGTGTTTCGCGGTCGCGTCGCCAATCTGGCAGAAATTGAGGTATCGGCATCCAGCCAACGCGAAATGCTCGGACAAATCGTCGCACGCTTCAAATCGAGCGTCGCCGACAGCCTGGCCAAAGGCGAGACGCCCGCGTGGATCGTCCCGCCGGCAGAAAAACGGCCCGGTGAAACCAAGCTGTTTCTGCCCGTGCATTTGTAAGGATCGCGGCAGGACGCGAGTATCTGTAATGCCAACGCAGGGGGCATGACCCCGGCGGGGTCAAAGCCAGTAGCCGGAGGTGAGCGCAGCGACACCTCCGGATATCCGGCGACCCGTCTGACGCGACCCCGAAGGGCGTCGAAGCAAATCGCGCTCGAACCCTCGGACTCAGCCTGCCACTCCAATTGAAACAGCATCTCGATCAACTCTTCCAAAAACGCGGACTGCCGCACCGCCGGCGAGTCCATTCGCCGCGACCCCGCCGGGGTCGGTGGGATTTTGAGGCGTGTTTCCCGGAGGCGGCGCTGCGCCACCTCCGGCTACTCGCTGTAATCCCTCCGGGATACCGTCGTCGCTGGCGCGAACCGGCTGATGCCAATTGATGATCAGTCGTTTGACGCGAGCCTACGGGCCTGCCCTGGTCAAAACCTTGTCGATTTAGCGGCAGGGCGTCAGGGCGTCAGGCCGACCGGCCGCGTCACCGCAGCTGCACGGCGATGCAGACTTCGCAGCGGTTTCGGGCGAGCTGACGGACTTGCACGTCGACCGGATTCCACGTCTGGATCTGCTCCAGCCAGGCGTCGACTCGCCCCGCAGCATCGTAGTTGCCCAGCTTCATCGTTAGCAACATGCCCGTCAACGAGCACTCACGGTGCGTCACGATGTGCTCGATCGTCGTGAGTGTCTTTTCGGGTTTCACGTTCGAATCGGCCAATAGCCATTTGACGTTGCGAAACTCTCGGCGGGGCAGATCCCCGGCGCGGGCGCGGAGGTGTTTGAATCGTGGGTGATTGGCAATCCGCTCGTCCATTTCCGCCGGATCGATTCCGATCACCTTCAACCCCAATTCGAGGAGCCGCCCGCAGGCACCACCGGGGGCGCTGCCGATTTCGACCACCACGTCGCCGGGGGCGAAATCGAAACCGCTCCAGGTGATCGATTCGGCGGCTTTGTAGTAGGCACGTGAGATCGGTTCATATTGCGGCTCGATCGGCTGCACGCCACCGGGCCATCGCGAATGCCACTTGGCTGAGGTGTGCCATCCGATCATCCAGTCGTCCGGATCGACCAACACCAGATCCAGCACGCGTTCACCGGGCTCGGCGATGCGATTGGGTTGATCCCCGCGGACCCAGCGATCCGCAAGTGCCGTGTGGACTCGCTGGGCGACCAGCTTGGAGACTTCATCGACCCCGGGTTCGAAACCGAATTTGCCGATCGGCAGCCGGTCGCGGGGCCAGACATGCAATTGATCAAACGTCCGCCCGCCGGCAAACGTTTCGTCCAGCAAATCGACCAGGCGAGTCACCTGGGTTTCGCCATCGACGCCTTTCAAATGGCCAATCGAGTGCGCCGCGGTGCGGATGAAGGTCCCGCCGGGCAACGGCATCTGCTGATCGTGTTTGGCGGTGACGAAGCCGGGCCGTGAAAACGCCAACCGCCAACCCGCCGCGGCGATCGATTGTTTGACCTGTTTTTCGGCGCCATTGGCGCAGCACAACATGGCAAAGGTTGGCTCGGTGGTGGGTTTATCAGAAAATGTCATGGTTGATCTGCAACAAGTCGCTACGGTTTCGTCCACTTTTCAAGCCGCTGGCGAATCCCAGGGATCAACTTGCTGGCGTTTTCGAAATACAGTTTTTTCAACACCGCGTCCGGCAGATCGACACCATAGATCTGCCACAAGCCTTGCGGCGGGGGCACTTTTTCGCTGTAAGGAAACGATTCGTCGCGGGTCTCGAAGAATCGCCAATACAGCCGGAGACGGGTTTCCGGCCAGGGCCCGTCGGTGCCGAACAAGAGTCGGTCTTGATAGCGAATCAGAAACTCCCTCGCGGTGAAGGGTTGCCGCCCCAGTTCGGCGATCCGCGATGCCGGTTCGATCCACAGATTCGGATACTCGTCCAGCCACCCGGCGACGACCTTCAAGTCCTCGGGGTTGTTGGCGACGTGGGCACCGATGAATTGCGTGTTCGGATGACGTGCGATCACCCGGTTGCGGGCCTCGAAGAGTTCCTGACGCGATGGATAGGCGTCGCCGTGAAAGCTCCAATCGGGGTGACGACTGAGTTCTTCCCAGCGCTCGTTGGTTTCATCGATGGGATCGAAAAATGCGGCCGGGTCGGCGGTGTGAATGATGATCGGCAACCCCAGCTCGCCGCACTTGGCCCAAATCGGATCCCAACGCGGGTCATCGATCTTGATCAGGGTCCCGTCAGGGTTCTTGTATTGCAGCCCGAATCGCTTGAACAGCTTTAGCCCACTGACGCCCTGCTTGGCGGCTTGTTCGAGTTCAGCGGCGGTGCGGTCGGCGAATCCCGGCCGGTGACACGGCCACAACGCGGGTTGGTCTCGAGGCGCGTTTCCCTGCCAGTCGATGTTGGCAAAGATGGCAAAGCGATCGCGATATTCAGACCAGAGAAACTGCATGTGGTGATCCAGTTGAGCGCCGAGTTTCCCGTCCAGAGAAACACAAATCGCGATGTGGTTGCGATCCATCAATTGGACAAAGTCATCGAGCGCTTGTTTGCTATCACGCAGCCGGTAGTGGAAATGGGTGTGGACGTCCACGACCGGCATCGCCGCAGAGTGTCGCGGAGTTTGGGGCACCACCAGTTTCGAATTGGGACGAAAATTCCGGAGCAACAATTCACGTCCGTCACGCCCATCGAGCGGCAGCTGCAAGGGCGACGCCGCCTGTTCGCCGGCAGCCTGCCGGTGTGTGTCCTGCGGCGGCGGATTTTGGGCGATGGTCATTTCCGGAGCGATCCAGGCTCCGGCCAGAACGAGGACCAGGGCGACGGTCAAGGTGCCAAACGGGACTCGCGGCGGTAGACGAAGGCAGCGTCCGATGCAAAGCTTTGTCGCCACCGCAGCGACCGTGGAGGCCCCGGCCGCTACAATAAAAAACGGTGATCGTGGAAGATGAAATGGCATCGAGGACGAGCGAGGGGCTCCAAGAGGGCGAGAGTGGCGGAGTGAGCAACGAAGACCAAACGCAGTATCAGACCGAGGGCGGCCGATCGACCAGCAAAAAGCTGTCGATGCAGGCAACGACGCCACCGGCCGATGTCCCAGGGTATCGGTTGGAACGGTTCTTGGGCAGCGGCGCGTTCGGCCAAGTCTGGGTCGGGCGGGATCTGAACACTGGTCGACCCGTCGCGATCAAGTTTTTCTTGCACCGTGGCGGTGTGAATTGGTCGCTGCTGAGCCATGAGGTCAAAAACCTTGTGCAATTATCCTCAGATCGCCACATCGTCCAAGTGCTGGAAGTCGGCTGGGACAGCGATCCGCCCTATTATGTGATGGAGCTGGTCACCGGGGGGTCACTCGAAGACGAGCTGACCGCGCGCGGGGCGTTGCCGGTTGCCGAGTCGGTCCAGATGTTTCGCAAAATCTGCGTCGGGCTCAACCACAGCCACAGCAAGGGGGTTTTGCACTGCGATCTCAAGCCGGCCAACGTTCTGCTGGGCGAAGACCACGAGCCCCGTCTGGCTGATTTCGGCCAGAGCCGAATGACCCACGACCAATCGCCTTCGTTGGGCACGCTGTTCTACATGGCCCCCGAACAGGCCGACCTGGAATCCTCACCCAGCAGCGCATGGGACGTCTACGCCGTCGGCGCGATCATGTACCGGATGCTGACCGGCGGCCCTCCGTACCGCGAAGATTCGATCATCGAACAGCTGGACACCGCCGGGTCGCTGCCCAAGCGGTTGCAGCGATACCGCGAGTCGATCCAAAAAGCCTCGCCGCCGGTTCGGCACATCCAACGCGCCGGCGTCGACCGCGAATTGTCACGGATCGTCAGTTGCTGTTTGGCGGCCAATCCCGACGACCGCTTCACCAACGTTCAAGAAATTTTGGACCGTTTGGATCGCCGAGACGAACTGCGTGCGAAACGGCCGCTGATGGTGCTGGGGATTCTGGGGCCGATTCTGCTGTTGGTCGTGACCAGTATTTACGCGATCCGCACCATCAATCGCGCCAGCGAAGAAACGAAGCTGGCGTTGCGCAAAGAAGCGTTCAGCAGCAACGAGCTGGCGGCAAAATTTGCCGCGCGAACACTCGAAAGCGAACTGGAACGCTATTTCCGGCTCTGCCGTGACGAGATCAACGAGCCTGATTTTCGCGCCACGCTCGCCGCCGCACTCGATGACCCCGTGGTCAGTCGCAATCTAAAAATCATCGCTGACCAGGGCACCAGCGCCTTGGCGTTGAAGATGGTCGAGACGCGCGACAGCCTGCTGGACCTGCCCGCCCGCATCGCGTTGGATAAGTATCTCGACAAACGCTTGGAACAATACACCGATGAAGCGGAAGATTCGCGGGTCCCGCGGTTGGCGACGATGTTTGTGACCGACCGATCGGGGACGATTTTCGCGATCGCTTATGACAACCCCGTCGCGCGCGAACAAAACAGTGCCGGACGCAACTATGCCTACCGGACGTATTTCCACGCCCTCAAGAATGATCTGCCCCGAGACACGCCGATCGACTCGATCAAACCACTCGATCACATGCACCTGTCGGCCGCTTTCCAATCGACCGCGACGGGATTGTGGAAAGTCGCGATCAGCGGGCCCGTCTACTTGTCCGGCGACCGGTCCGGCGAACCCGACGCCGTGTTCGTGGCCACGGTCAACTTGGGTGATTTCGAATTGCTGCAAGGCGACGAGGGTGCCAACCAAGTCGCCGTGCTCGTCGAGGCCCGTGAAGGCAAGGTGCGGGGAACGATCTTGCAACACCCGTTCCTGGAGGCCCGACACCGGGCCGGCATGCGCAACGCAGGTGACCCGTTCAAGGTCGATGCGGAAAAGATGGACGATCTGTTGCGCGGCGGCGATGTCGACTACCAAGACCCCGTGGCCGTCGCGGAAGACGCCCAGGCCTACGGGGGGCACTGGATCGCGGCAATGCAGCCGGTCGCGGTGCCCGGTGAAGGTAAGTTTGGTTCCGGCGGCGACAACCAGGCCGATCTGCTGGTGCTGGTGCAATACCGGCTCAGCAAAGTGTTCGCGCCGGTCGCGGCGATGGAGCAAACGCTGCATTGGGAGGGGGCTGCGGCGATGCTTTCGATCCTGGTGGTCAGCGGCACGCTTTGGATCTTTGTCCGCCGCGTCGGCGATGATCGGGTCCATCGCAGACATCGCCGAGATCATGACGAGCCGGAGGCGTCAGCGACCGAACGCGAATCCTCCCAACGCGACACTTCCAAACGCGCCGCGGATGTCGACGTGACCGAAACGCAACAGATGACGCCGTAGCTGATCAGCGGAGTGTTGGTGTCCAGGCTTTAGCCGCTCTCCCCGCAGCCGCAAAGCGGCTGACGGAAACGCGCGTTGCCTGACGGCATCCGTAGAAACGCCTTAAGGCTGGAGACCAACACCTGCCGTGAACTGAGCGTTTCCGCCTCCCATGTCGGCCAGCGATGCCCTTCTACTCGGGATCCTTGTTGCCGAACGGGCGCTTGGTGTCCCGTTTGCTGAGCCCGGCGCGGTCCATCAGCGAGCTCCGCATCAATTCGTCCAAGTACTCGTCATCGGCCGGCGGGGGCCCGTAGGCGCCGAGCGTCTGCGGATCGTATTCGACCAGGTACTCATGGCGTGCGATCGACAACTTGCACTTCGGATCGAGCCGTTTGCGGATGACCGGTCGGCCGTCGACTTTCACACCGTTGCGGCTGTTCATGTCGCGGATGAACCAATAGCCGTGTTCCAGGGAGAGCCGGCAATGCTGGCCGGAGACATTATTGAACTTCAGCTGGACGTCGCATTCGGATCGTCGGCCGATGGTCAGGCGATCTTTGATCAACGGAATCGGGTCGCCGCCGCCGACGGGCGTCAACTGTCCGTAGGGGCCGGCAAAATCTAGGTCTTCGTCGTCGTCGTAATAATTCACCGTCGTCCTCGCGGGATGTGGCGGAACTGTCTGTCGCGGTAGACTGGTAGGGATCAGAACAAATCAAATGATAACGGGCGGGGTTCCCGCCACCTACTACTATCGATCCAGTACCATTGTTTGGCAACGGACTCCTTTGACAAATTCTCATTGTAACGATCGTTTGGCCTGGCAACGCGAAGGTCTACCCTTCAACGCGTTCGGCGCCGCCCTGCGTCGCCGTTTCGGCGGGCGGGTCCAGCGGGTCAGCATCGACGCCGGCTTCACCTGCCCCAACGTGGACGGCGCGGTCGCCCGCGGCGGTTGCAATTTCTGCGACAACCGCTCGTTCAGCCCCTCGCGCCGGGTACGGCTGAAACGCGTCAGCGAGCAATTGGAGGGCGGCATCACCAGCGTGCGGCGACGCTACAAGCAGGTGGCCGGTTTTTTAGCGTATTTCCAGCCCGCGACCAACACGTACGCCCCGGTCGACCAACTCGAAGAAGTCTTTCGGATGGCGCTCCGCTGGCACCCCGATATCGTCGGCCTGGCGATCGGAACCCGCCCCGATTGTGTTCCCGAGAGTGTCATCGGGTTGACTCGCCAGCTGGCCCAAGATCACTACGTTTCGTTGGAGTTCGGGATGCAAACGATGCATCAGCCGGGACTCGACTGGATGAATCGCGCCCACACCCACGATCACCTGATCAACGCCATCGATCGCAGTCGCGGACAAGGCTTCGAGTGTTGCGTCCACATCATTCTGGGGATCCCCGGCGAAACCCACGAGATGATGATGCAGACCGCCGACGAAGTGGCGCGACTCGGTTTCGATGCGATCAAACTGCACAACCTGTATGCCGTCCAAGGCACACCGCTGGGGGAAGAAGTTGCCAGCGGTAAAATTCAGATGATGCAACAGGACACTTACGTAAACACCGTCGTCGACTTTCTGGAACGCATCCCCCCCACGACGATCGTCGAACGAATCAGCGGTGATGCGCCACCCAAGTACCTGATCGCCCCGCAGTGGTGCCTGGAAAAGTCAACGCTGAAGCTTCAAATCGAAGCCGAATTCGCCCGCCGCGGCACCCGCCAAGGCTCTCTGTATCACGCACCGGCACTGTTGCCCGAGAACCGCCCGCGACCGGCCGACAACACGCCCGCATCGATCCGTTCCCAAATCGACGTCCGCGGCCGACTGCCGGTACTGAAGATGGAAGGGACAGAGCCCAGTGGTGCGTCAACTTTTAAACTTAGGGTGCCGCGGCAAAGACGCCTTTGACCGGTTGAACCAACGACGCGAAGCCGATGCCCGACATCGACGCCCGGCATCGGCGCCGGCAATTCGAAATCCGCCGAGACGATTCCGACCACGTCAATCACCCACAAACTTGGTGTCGAATCTCAGGCATGCGTTGATGTGCTTCCCGTCGATCGAACAAACTGCCCCACGACGCTGACGTCGAAAGGCCCGGCGACACGACTGACGTCTGTCTGGTCGGCGACAAAGACCCGCACGTCACGGCGATCAAATCGATCCAAATCGACATCGCCGGCAAACCGCCATTCACGTTCCCGAGTCCAATCGTACGTCGTGCCGACGGATTGAAATCGGAACCGGTCTGTTTCTGCAATCGTCTTACGCCGCTCGGCGCTGCCGTAGACCACCGGTTGGGCCCCCGCGGTGATCGCAGCCGACTTGCGGATCGCAACGCCATACGGCTCGTAATCCCAGCGGTGCAGATGCGGGCGATAACTTCGCCGTGAAAGCAACCGCTCGAGTGACTCCTCGGAAAAACAAACCACCGGCCAGGACCGATCGCTTGCGATCGCCGATCCGACCATGCGACGCATGCGAACGATTCGCTGCAAGGAGTCCAGCGGCGTGCGTTTGGCGATGGTTGCCAAGGTGGTGTCGCCCAACAACAAACCGTCGCGGTGCTGTCGCTCGGTTTGTCCCGGCCAGGGACCTTGGCTGACCCGCGTGCAGTGAACCAGCCACTGGCCACGCGACGTTGCCCACTGCGGCGATCGGCACGCCGCCGAGAGTCGCCCAGAGGCACCGCATTGCGAATCGCAACTCCACTGATCGGAAACACATTCGGTCGCGCTCCGACGACAGTACCAACCGACGGCACCGCAGCCCATCAAGTCTCGCGCGGCGCGTTGAGCGGACTTGTCGACCGAACCATCGTGAACGGCCACGCGAACGGTGGGCCGATGCTCTTGTCCCAGACGCAGTCGCAGCGACCGTTCGACGTTGCCCTTGCGACGGATGAACACACAATCCACACGATCGGCCAAGGCGACGACGACCCAATCGCGACTGAGCATTCGGTCGCCGCGAACCTCGATCCGCCGCTGCAATCCCGCTGACCGATTGGACGTCACCGAATCATTGACGAACACACCGATCACCGGTACCGAAAAAAGATCCGCAGCGCGGACGGCCCAGGATTCGATCGCCGATCCCGCCGCGACCAGCAAGACGTACCCGGCTTGCCGCGCCTCGATCATCGATCGGCTGATGTAACGACACACCTCGGCATGCAGTCGCGTCGACGTGCCGAGGTGGCTGGAGGTCAATGCCAGCCAGGTCCGACCGCGCAGCGTGTCCACATCAGCCGCCGCCTTCACAGCGGCGTTGATTTCAAACCGCTGTAAACGATCGTCAAGGGTTTCGATCATCCGCGTGACTCCCCCGCCGTTAGTGCTCTGGCAAAATCTTATCGCGCAACACATCGATTTCGAGCACCGATTAAGCTAGGGAGCCATTTGAATCCCTTTTTTCACTGTTTGCCAACAGGCTGAAAATGCTATCAAACCTCTTTCGGTGCAGCGTACGACTTTCGTTCGCCTGCATCGCACTGCTTCACGCCTCGCTGTCGCTGGCCGCGGATCGGCCCAACGTCATTTTGTTTATCGCCGACGACGTCAGTTGGAATGACTACGGATGCTATGGCAATCCTGCCGCCCGCACGCCGAACATCGACGCGCTCGCCGACGCCGGCATCCGTTTTGACCACGCCTACCTGACCGCCAGCAGTTGCAGCCCCTCGCGCAGCAGCATCATCACGGGGCGTTATCCACACAACAACGGCAAGGCCGCGGAACTGCACCAACCGATCTCGTTACAGTTGCCATGGTTTCCCGAAATCTTGAAACAGTCCGGGTACTACACGGCGCTGTCTGGCAAGCACCACATGAAATCGACCGCGCCGGGCCCAGGCCAGTCGCCGCGACCGGATGCGTTTGACCACGTCGACACGGGCAAGACGAAAGGGGACACGAGTGGTTCGGCAAACTGGTTGAGCGTGACACGTCAGCGACCCAAAGACCAACCGTTCTTCTTTTGGTTTGCGTCCTATGATGCGCACCGCGGCTGGGACGCCGATCAACAATGGAAGCCGGACGAGTACGGCGCGAAACACCGCCCCGAGGATGTGGTGGTGCCGCCGTTTTTGTCCGATGACCCCAAGACACGTCAGGACCTGGCGTCGTACTACAACGAAGTCACCCGATTCGATTATCGCATCGGTGTCGTCGTCGACGAGCTGCGTCGCCAGGGGGTATTGGACGACACACTGATTTACGTGTTGGCTGACAACGGGCGGCCGTTCCCACGCGCCAAAACCCGGCTGCACGATTCCGGAATGAAGACGGCTCTGGTGGCCCATTGGCCAAAGGGGATCAAGTGGACCGGCGCCAGCGATCAACTGGTCAGCGTGATCGACTTGGCGCCGACGGTGCTGTCCGCGGCGGGCTGCGAGACCCCCGAGACGATGCAGGGTGCATCGATGTCGCCGCTGTTCGAACAAGCCACAGCCTCGATTCGCCGGTATGCGTTTTCGGAGCACAACTGGCACGATTACGAGGCGTTTGGCCGTAGCGTGCGCGACGGGGACCATCTGTTGATCTTCAACCAACGGCCCTACCTGGCATGGCAGGGTCCGGCGGACTCGGTCCGCAGCGATTCGCACCAGCAACTGCGTGCGCTCCGCGCGTCGGGCCAGTTGAGCGACGCCCAAGCCGACGTGTTCTTGTCTCCGCGTCCGAGCGTGGAACTGTACAACGTGACGACCGACCCTCATCAGCTGAATAACTTGGCAGCCCAGCCCGAACACGCGGAAACCAAAACGCAGCTCTTGGCGGTGTTAGACAAGTGGATGGAAGCGACCGGGGACAGCGTGCCGAAAAAACTTTCGCCGGACACCTTCGATCGCGAGACCGGCAAACCGCTCGGCAAGGATTCGATCGATGCCAAAGGCGCGACGACGCCGGGGGAAGACCGTTCGGCCGACCAGGTCAACGCGCCCGGTCCGATGTGAGCTAGACAACGACCGACGCGACGACCAAGATGCTGGCATGATTCGTTCGTTCCGTCGCCATCTGTTGGATCGTTTCGTTTTGCGTCCGTCGCGAAACGAGTTGGTCTATGCGCCCAAGGAACGGGTGCTGTTGACCGTCGATCGTGTCACAGACGAGTATTTTGTCGAGTACCGCCGTTCGCGGGGCGATGGAACAACCGCCGAGCTGTCACCGGACCATCAACCGCTGGACTTGATGATCCTGAAATTTCCCGGGACGGCGGGCCGTGCGGAGCGGGCGTCGGATTGGCCGTGCCGATTGCTTCCCGAAGCGACGGTCAAGCTTTGCAGCTGGAACGCGCCCGGTTACGGCGCCACCAGCGGTCGCCCCACGCTGGCCAATATCGCCCGCCGCGCGTCGCGGTTTTGGTCCCTGGTCACCAGCGGTTTGCCGGCCCGACGACCGCGGATTTGGTTGGTCGGCAATTCGCTCGGTTGTGCGACGGCAACCTATGTGGCGTCACAAGCGAACGTTCAGATCCAGGGGTTGATCCTGCGCAATCCGCCGCCGCTGATCCAAACCGTCAAACGCGTCGCGCGGCGCTATCCGCTGGGGCATCTGACCGACGCGATCGCCGAGAGCGTTCCGGCGGAGATGAATCTGTCGCTGACGGCGCCCCTGGCCCATGTCCCGACGGTGATGCTGCAATCCGAGCGGGATCAATTGGTTCCACCGTCCTTGCAAATGGAAGTGTTTGACGCGCTGCCGGGACCGAAACAGTTGGTGGTCATGGAGGGTTTGGACCATGACGGCATCGCAACGGACGAACACGAAAACGAAATCGGCCGGGCCATCCAATGGCTGTGGCAACAGTCCAATCGTTGACGTGTCAGCGCGACGAGAGCGCCGGCCAATACAGCATGTCGAGATTCCGGATGCGTCCCCCGGAGCGTCGTAACATGTTGATCACCTGGGCTCGGTGGTGTGTTCCGTGTAGCGCCAAGTGCAGTGCCGATTCGCCAACGCGAAATGCCGTCGGCGGTCCGTCGGGCTCGATCGTGACGACTTCCATCGCGGCGGTCGAATCGACGCCGGCCAGGAACTCGTTTCGCTGCTTGGCGACTTTTGCCCAGGCCTTTCGGATCGCCACCAACGGTGTGTCGGGTGCGGATTGGGGAAACGGTCGCTGGCGGCCATTCCAGTTCTCCACCCACCAACGATCGGCATTCATCAGGTGCAGCAACGACTTCCGAATCGATCCGCATCCCATCTGAAAATCGCGATCGAGCGCGGCGACTTCGACGGTGTCACAAAAGGACAGGATTTCGTTGTTCGCCCAGTCCTGGTACTGGAAAAGCCGTTCGATCAGGGCGGCATCGTAGCGGGGATCCGGTGTCTGAATCGTCGCGACGTCCAACCCGAACGTTTGCAGCTGCTGGACGGATTCGGGCGACTGCTCCACCGTCGTGGCCGCTAATCGATAAAAGATGTAATCCAGACCGGCGGGAGCCGTGCGATCGTATTGTTTCAAGAAATACAGAGCTTGGGCGCGATGGTGGACGCCGTGGTTGGCGACATGAAGCAGCAGATCAAAAAGCGAATGTGTGAACTCGGTTTTCTTGCTGTCCAGATACGTGATTGGTTCGCGCCAGCGTGTGGCGCGATGGATTTCGATCAGCGACCGCCGCTGTGCGGCGACTTCCGCCAATCCGGCGGAAAACTCGTCCAACGACATGCCGTCCGGATCGGTCGGAAACGGCCGCCACGGGGCTCCCGTCCAACGCTCCATCCAGACACGCTCGGCCGTCAACAGGTGGAACAGGGTGCCGCGCAGGGTGCCAAAACCGAGTTCACGTTTTGCGTCGAGTTGTGCGTCACGCAGCCCCTGACAGAGCGTGGCGATTTTCGCGTTGGCCCAGCGGTTGTAAGCAAACAGATCGTCAATCAATTCGTAAGCAGTCATTTCGCGGCGGTGGCAAAGTGATAAAAATCCAGCGTGATTGTCGGCACGCCTCGCCGCGTAACTTGACAACACAACGCGCCGACGACCACCCGACTGAATGGATTCGCGATCTCGCGGATGATCACGGGATCATTTCGGCAGGTCGATCACCTTGCCGTCGCTGTCCCCCGAGAGGATCTGTTTGATCATCATCTGTGTCGGTCCGTCCCAGGTCGGCAGGGAACGAAATTGTTTCAGCGCCGCGTCCAGGTCACCGGCGGCAAACAGATCCAGTGCGGCTTCGTAATCCGCAATCAACGCATCGGTGACCTGGTGTGTCCCGATCGCCGCCTCTCCGATCAATTCCGAGATTTCCACCGGTGACGCGAACCCGGCGGGACGGACCTTGGCCAATCGACGCAGCTTGAATTGGTCGTGTCCTGATGCCAACAGCCCCGCCCGCGTCGCTTCGTCCAGGATGATCTCGGCCCCGAATCGCTTGGACATCGACTCCAGTCGACTGGATAGATTCACGACGGGCCCAAACGCCGTCACCTTGACCTGGTCCTTGGTACCGATCTGGCCGGCGACGGCACGACCGTGAGCCAACCCGATTCCACAACGGAATCCCAGGTCCGAATGATGGTATTCGGCTTGAATCGCCAGGGCGGCGCTGGCCGCTTGGAGAACGGAATGTTCCTGCGCCAGCGGCCATCCCCAAAAACCCATCGCCGCATCCCCATGAAAATCTCCGATCACCCCGTCGTATCCGAGGATGTGCTTGGTCATCACGCCCAGCGCGTCGCTGACATCGGATAACAACTGCAGCAGGTTTTGCGAGTCTTGTTCGCTGCGCCGTGAAAATCCGCGGAGGTCACAAAACATCACCGTCAGGTCAGCCTCGCGCGGTTTCAGCACCCTGGCGGTGTCGCCGCTGGCAAGCGCCCGCATCACGACCGGCGCAAAAAAGTTGCGCATCGCTGCCTGACGACGCTGCAACTGTCGACTCTGTTGCAGACTGGCCATCGTGGTCCCGACCAACTCGGCAAATTTGACGTCGTCGTGAAGTTGTTCGGAAACGTCCATCGGCTTCCCCGAGCCGGCCATCCCGGTGTCGGGAAGTTTTCCCGTGATGTAAATCACCCAACCGCGACAGGCCTCGGTTCGCAGCGGGACGCAGTACGCCCAATCCACGTCTTCCCGCGCCGTGAACGCACTGGTGGTGTACTGGGAATCTGTTCCAGCCCAAACGTTCAAGATGCTTTCCCGCTTTTCGATCGAACGCTTGACCAGTCGTCGGCTGATCGGTGAACCGCCAAGCGTTGCGCTGCGGTTGTCATAGTGCAGCACTTCGATCGGGGCGTCCGGATCGGTCTTCAACTCCGCAGCGGACAAGATCGAAACCGCTTCGGCCGAAGGCGTCGATTGCAGCAAGACACTCGTTACGCGGACGAGCAACTCTTGATCACTGTCGCTGCTGGCAATCAAGTCCGGTAGCCGCGTCAACACATCGATCCGTGCGTTGATGTCGCGGAAGTGCTTGCGACGCAGCGCCACGTGGTCAAACACGTTTTCGGTGACGTCCATTGCATCGTCACCGGCCGGATCCCGAACTCGCTCCGGCGAACGGTTGCTCGTCGCCGCCGCCAAGGTGAACGTCGTCTTGCCGATCACAAAGTGGTCGCCGGGGACCAGCACAAAGCGAACCGCGTGACGCCCCTGGTGATAGACCGGATTGCGGGCCGAGGGGACAGCCATGATCTCGATCCGCCCA
Source organism: Phycisphaera sp. RhM (assembly GCA_033042175.1). GTDB lineage: Bacteria > Planctomycetota > Planctomycetia > Pirellulales > Pirellulaceae > Stieleria. Next base: position 14,990 of record WCIL01000031.1, on the reverse strand, counting down.
TTGGCCTGCGGAATCACACGGACATGGGCGCGAGAGATCATCGGATCCCAAGGCACATTCCAATCCGCATCGCTGCGACCGATCACCAAATCGCTACACGTCGTCGCATCGGGGATCTCCCGGCGCCAGCGATGATAATTCTGCGGTCCCTGTGCAATCAAATCAGCCATGCGAGTAAGGTATCGGGTTGAGGTTGAAAGTTCTAGGTTTCAGGTTTCAGGTTTCAGGTTTCAGGTTTCAGGTTGCCGATCTCAGATTTGAGATTTGCTGACTCTAACGTTTTCGATGTAGCGCGTTTCGCCGGACAGGCGAAGTCTGTTAGGCCCGGAGGGCCGGCAGAGTGAATGCCGGTGGCGTGAGCCACCGGAGATGGTTACACGGAATCTCTGAGGCCCAGCGGGCCGACGCAATTCCCCAGCTTTTAGCAATACCCGCAGCTCATGAGACCGATTGTGCCGGCCTTTCAGGCCTCCGTGATCGAGGTCTTTCCATTCCGGTGGCTGACACCACCGGCGAGCATTGTGCCAGCCCGTCGGGCTTCATCGCGGGTAAGCATAGAAAACGTTAGAGTCAGGAGATTTGAGATTTGAAAGGATCAGGTAGCGGCATTTTCCTGTCACTCATTTTCTTGTCTGCTCTCGCCCATTTCCCTGCCAACCCCCTCTCCCATTCACCATGCACGACGACGAAACGTTGACCGCCTACCACGAAGCGGGCCATGCGGTCGTGGGCTATGTCCTCGGCGGGGAAATCGAATCGGTCGGGCTGTACGGTGAAGCGGACGAGTGGCTGCCGGAACGATTTGGTGACTGCCACGTCAATTGGGGACGTGTCGTCGCCGACAGCGACTGGCAAGTTCAACGTGAAGTGTTGACCATTCTCGCCGGTCCCGTCGCCGAGATGATTTATCGCGGCGAAAAACTTCACCCGGCCACCTTCGGTCCGTGGCAACACGACTGGGCGTGGGCCTGGCAACGTAGCGAACCATTGATCCGGGACCCGAGCCGCCGCACAAAACTCTTGGAAACGATCCTGGTGTGGTTGCACCACCACCTGAGCGACGATCTGTGCTGGGCGGCGATTGCCGCGGTCTCCGACGAATTGCTGGCGCACGAGTACCTTGACGGCGAACAATTGGCCGACACCCTGTCGTTTTGGGTCCGAACCTGAACGCCGGAAACATGCCAAACCTCAAAAAGGTTTTGCCAAGCAGTTGAGCGATCGCCTATAACGAAGGCCTCTTCGTGAGATGCTCGTCAGCCGTACTCCGTCAGGTTTGTTGCGATGCCGGCTTCTGATCCCAACCATTTTGCGCCCCACCCGAGTCGCAACCTCGCGTCGCGCCACGCGTTTACCCTGGTCGAGCTGCTGGTGGTGATCGCGATCATCGGGATCTTGGTGGGCCTGCTGTTGCCGGCCGTCCAGGCGGCTCGCGAAGCCGCCCGCGTGATGCAGTGCCAGAATCGGCTGAAACAAGTGGCCTTGGCGTGCCACAATTACGAATCGGCCTTCAAGTCGTTACCGGGCTACGGGGGTGAGCGTCCCGGCTTTCTGATCACCCAGCGGGAGAATCGTTTCCGAACGAATCTGGGCGGAGGGACGTGGATCACACAGGTGTTGCTTTATCTGGAAGAACCGCAGCTGGCGACGAAGATCCAACCACTCGCTCGATCCATGGCCGTGACGCCGTCGGATCGCATTCAATCACTGGTCCGGGTTCCCGTCGAAACGTTGCATTGCCCTTCGCGCCGCGATGCCGAGCCGTACCCGCTGCACGAACCGTACAGTCTTCGTTACGGCGACGCGGGGGCGCGCAACGATTACGCCATGAACGGCGGCTCGGCCGTCATCGATCACAGCGCGACGCCCAACAGCCGCGAAGCCCCCGCGATCAAGTTGACCCACGACGGCATCTGGGTGCTCGGACGGCGGACGCGATTCAACACCATCTTCGACGGGCTGAGCAACACCTACCTGGTCGGCGAGAAGGCGATGGACCTGAACAAGTTGGAGACCGGAGACGGGTTTGGTGACCGCTCTCCGATCGCGGGCTACCACAACGTCCCCATCTCCTCCCACTCGTATGTCCGCTACGCGGCACGATCGCCCAAAATGGATTCGCGGGCCAATTGTTTGGAGTGCCATGATTTCGGCGCGACGCATCACAGCGGTTGGAATGTGGCATTCGCCGACGGCCGTGTCACGCTGATGGACTACAACTTGGATTTGCAGATTCATCGCGCTCAAGCGTCGGTCAACGGGCGCGAGATCATCCCGTACCATCATTGATCGGTTCGTGTATGCTGTGACGCAATCCAGTCCAGCCTTCGATCATCTTCCCACCGTCGACCGTCCATGCGTTTTGCGTCTTCGCGTTTTGCGTCTTCATGCGTGACACTCGTTTGTCTTGTTGCCGTCAGCGTTTTGCCGGCCCGATCCCAAGACTCCCCGTCATCCCAGGACCACCGGACCGGCCCCGACTTCACCGTCCAGGGTGAATATTCCGGCGAAAACCGCAGCATGCAAGTCATCGCGGTGGGCGACGGCGAGTTCGAAATCATCGTCTACGACGTTGCACTCGATCGCATCACCGGCGCGGGCAATCCACCGCGCCGCCTGGACGGCGACGAAGACACGGTCGCGGACTTGGCCGAATCCTTGGAACTCAAACGCGTCGAGCGCACACCGCCTTCGCTCGGCGCCACCCCGCCGCCAGACGCCATCGTCTTGTTCGATGGTTCCCAGGAATCGCTGGCCCATTGGGACGGCGGAGTCCTGTCCGAGGAGGGACTGCTGCAGCAAGGCACCGAAACCAAGCACACATTTCGCGACTACACGTTGCACCTTGAATTCCGCACACCCTGGATGCCCGAGGCGAGCGGTCAGGCGCGCGGCAACAGCGGGGTGTACCACCAAGGTCGCTACGAGACCCAGATTCTCGATTCGTTTGGTCTCTCCGGCGCGGCGAACGAAACCGGTGGCATTTACGGTGTGAAGGCCCCCGACTTCAACGCCTGTTTGCCGCCCATGCAATGGCAAACCTACGACGTCGATTTCACCGCCGCGCGGTACCAGGGAGAAACCAAAATCTCCGACGCGCGGATGACGGTTCGGCTCAACGGCATCACCGTGCAAAACGATGTCGCCGTTCCCAACAGCACCACCGCGGCAAAGTTCCGCGAAGGCCCCGACGACGGACCGATCGTGTTGCAGGACCACGGCAACCCGGTTCGGTTTCGCAACATCTGGTTGGTCCCACGCGACGCGGCCCGTGAAGCGACGCGGCCGATCGTTCCCGGCTTTGAACGGTTCTTCGCCGGCCGCGAGGACCCTCAAGGTCTCGGCGGCGAACTGTTGATCAGCACGCTCGGATGCGCCTCCTGTCACGAAGGTGCCGAAGGCGTGTTGCCGATCAAGAAAGGACCCGTGCTGTCGGACGTGCGCGAGCGACTGCGCCCCGATGCCCTGGTCGACATGATCGCCGATCCCCACAAGACGAAGACCGGGACGACGATGCCCGATCCCTGGATGGGACTCAACGCCCAGCAACGTCACTCCGCCGCATCCTCGATTGCAAGTTACCTGTTGCTGGCCGACACCTCCTCGGATCTCACCGATCGCCCCGCCAAACCGAGTGCCGTCAAACGCGGCAACAAACTTTATCACAGCGTCGGCTGCGTCGCTTGCCACGCCGCCTTTGACGGCACCAAGACGCCGATGGCCACGACCGTTCCGCTCGGTCAAGTCGATGTGAAGTACACCGTCGACTCACTTGCCAAGCTGATCGCCCAGCCCCATGCCGTCCGCAAAGGCGCCCGCATGCCTTCGCTGGTCGGCTCGATGGGCGATGCCTTTGCGATCGCCAGCTATCTCACTCGCAAGGTCACCGAGCGGGCAAACGATGCCAAATTCCGTCGCCGAATTTACAAAGGCCAGTGGGAACGACTGCCCGATTTTGATGCCTTGACCCCGGTCTCGGAAGATCTGGTTTCGGACCTGCAGCTCAAACACGACGGCGATCCGTTGCACACCGCAATGGTGTTCGAAGCACAGATTCGGATCGCCGCGGCCGGCCAGTACCAGTTCTCAATCGCCAGCGACGACGGCTCGCGGCTGATCATCGGCCCGCACCAACTCGACAACGATGGGATCCATCCGGTCGTGACCAAACGCGCCACCTTTGAACTGGCCGCGGGAACCTATCCGCTGCGAATCGAATGGTTCAACAATGCCGGAGGCGTCGGACTGGAAGCGTTTGTCGAGGACCCGTTGCTCGGCCGGGTGCCACTCCGCGAAGTCATCACCGACGGCAAAGAAGACTCCGGTCCGTTGTTGGCCAGTGAGTTCCGCCCGGATCCGAATTCCGTCGAGAACGGCCGACAATTGTTTCAGTCGGTCGGATGCGCCTCGTGCCATGAGTTTCAATCGACACGCCCCGCCGCCAGCCAAGCCCCAAAACTGTCTGACGTACGAACGGACCGTGGCTGTCTCGCCAACTCGGTCTCCAGGCCCGCGGTCGATTTCCACCTGTCACCGCGGCAACGGCTGGCGATCCGACACGCGATCGGGCTGCGAAAAAATGTTCAATCCACGGCCTATTCGATCACCGACGCCGACCTCGTGCATCTGACGATGGCCGGGCTGAACTGCTACGCCTGTCATCAGCGCGGTGAGTTCGGCGGTCCCGAAGTCGCACGCGATGCCTCGTTCCAAACGACGACGGCCGAAATGGGTTGGGAGAGTCGTTTGCCGCCGCCGCTCGATGGAGTCGGCGACAAGTTGAAGTCGGACTATCTGACCGATCTGTTTGCCGCCGGAGCCAACGAACGCCCCTACATGCTGACCCGCATGCCAGGCTTCGGCGCCGGCAACTTGGATCTGCTGCACCAGAGTCTGGTGCGATTGGATCGACAGGATTCCGGCGACACCGACCCCGCGCCGTCTGAGTCGGCGGGCCAAGCCAAAATCAACAACGGACGGAAACTCGTCGGAGCCACCGGACTTTCCTGCATCAAGTGTCACTCCTACAACGACATCAAAGGCGGCGGCATCGGCGTGATCGACTTGTTGGCGATGCCCAAACGCCTGCGAGCCGACTGGTTCAACCGTTACCTGCAAGATCCGACGAAGTACCGGCCGGGCACGCGAATGCCCAACAGTTTTCCCGAAGGCAAGAGTTCGTTCACCAGTCTGTACCACGGCGATCCGGGCAAACAAGTCGCCGCAATGTGGTCCTATCTAGCCGCCGGGACATCCGCCAAAGAACCGACCGGACTGAGGGTCGGCGCGATCCTATTGACGGCCAGTGAGCGCCCGAGGATTTATCGCAACTTTTTCGAAGGCGTGTCCGGTCGCGGCATCGCCGTCGGTTTTCCCGGCGAAGTCAACTTGATCTGGGACGCCGAACGCATGGGACTGAATTCGGTTTGGAAGCACGAGTTCATCGATGCGGCTCGGCACTGGACCGGACGCGGACAGGGCCGCACCACCCCGGCCGGCGATTCGATCCATCCACTCGAACCCTGGACGCCGTTGGCACGCGGTGATTCGATCGACATGGCGTGGCCCAGTGTATCGGGTCGCGAACTCGGTTATCGGTTCGGCGGTTATCGATTGGATGAAGGCGGCAACCCGACGTTCCTGTATTCCATCGACGACGCCCAAGTGACCGATTCGATTCGGCCACTCGGCCCCGGCGGATTCGAGCGACAACTGACCATCACGCGTTCCTCTGACGATCGGTCGCGGGGATGGGTCTGGCGGATCGCCCAGGCGGCCACGATTGAAACCACCGGCGACAACCTGTACCAAGTGGGACCGGTCAAACTGTCCATCGACGGTGCCGAGTGCGAGATCATTTCAGTCGACGGCCGAAGCGAATTACGCGCCCAGTTGCCGGTGAAAGACACCATCACCGTCACGCAGATCATTCAGTGGTAAAACGCCCCGCCTCCAACCCATCCCTCACCAACCAACCCGTTCTCTCCATGAAGTTTCTCCTGCCACTGGCCATTGCCGCGTTGCTTTCGGTGGCGACGATTGCCTCGGCACAATCGGCCAAAGAATCCGACTACTACACCATCACAACCTTCGGGACTCCGATCGGTGAAGTCATCGAGGCTTGCGGTTTCCAGCTGATGCCGGATGGTTCGATGGCGGTTTGCAGCCGACGCGGCGACATCTTTCGCATCGCCGATCCACTCGCCGAAACGGTCGGCCCCGACCAGTTTTCGTTCTTCGCGCGCGGGTTGCATGAACCGCTCAGTCTGGCCTGGCGGGAGGGCTGGTTGTACGCGACCCAACGCTGTGAAGTCACTCGGATGCGCGATGAAAACGGCGACGGCGCCGCAGACGTTTTTGAAACCGTCGCCGACGGCTGGGGCGTGTCCACCGATTATCACGAGTACGCCTTCGGATCCAAGTTCGACGAAGACGGCAACATGGCCGTCACGCTGTGTTTGACCGGATCATTCAACAGTGACGTTCCCTTTCGCGGTTGGGCGATGAAGATCACGCCCGACGGCAAAACGTTGCCGATGACCAGCGGCGTGCGTTCACCGGCCGGTATCGCCGCCGATGCCCAAGGCCGCTGGTACTACACCGACAACCAGGGTCCGTGGAATGGAACCTGTGCGTTGAAACCGCTGCGGCAAGGAAAATTCGTCGGCCATCCCGGTGGATTTAAATGGTATGCCGATGCCGAATCGACGATGGGGCCGAAACCGGTCGAGCCGGAAAGCGGTTCGCGACTGCACATCGAAGCCGATCGGATCGCCGAATTGGACATGCCGACGGTTCTGTTTCCGTATAACAAGATGGGGAAAAGCGCTTCGGGCATCGCCTGCGACACCACCGGCGGCAAGTTCGGCCCGTTTCAAAACCAGCTGTTCGTCGCCGACCAATCGGCCAGCACCATCATGCGTGTGTTCTTGGAAGAGGTCGACGGACACGTGCAAGGCGTTTGTTTTCCGTTTCGTTCCGGATTCGCGTCGGGGAACGTGGGAGTCGAAATGACGCCCAATGGTTCGCTGTTCGTGGGCGGCACGAACCGCGGTTGGGGATCGGTCGGCACGCGGCCGTTTGCCATCGAGCGGTTGGACTGGACGGGCAAGACGCCTTTCGAAATCCTCGCCATCCGCTTGCAACCCGATGGCTTTGAACTCGAATTCACCGAGCCGGTCGACCCCGATTCGGTAACCGACCCGGCGACCTATCAACTGCAAACCTACACGTATGAGTACCGTTCGCAATACGGCAGTCCCGAGGTCGACCACACGCAACCGACGATTCGATCGGCGACCGTTTCCGAAGATGGTTTGAAGGTGCGGCTGGTCGTCGACGGTCTGCAACGGGGCCACGTCCACGAGTTCCTGTGCGACAAGATCAAAAACGCCGCGGGAAAACCGTTGTTGCATCCCCAGGCGTATTACACCGCCAGCTACCTGGTGAAATAGCCACGTCCGATCCCAGGCACGTGGCGTCCGCCAGTGGCACGTGACTGAAACACCAACAACACGCGCCGCTCGCGAACGCGTCCCGCTGAAATCCTGCACGACGCATCGATCCCAGCACGTGGCGTCAGCCAGTGGCACGTGACTGAAACACCAACATCACGCGCCGCTCGCTCACGCGTCCCGCTGAAATCCTGCACGACGCACCGATCCCAGCACGTGGCGTCAGCCAGTGGCACGTGACCGAAACACCAACATCACTCGCCGCTCGCTCACGCGTCCCGCTGAAATCCTGCACGACGCACCGATCCCAGCACGTGGCGTCCGCCAGTGGCACGTGACCGAAACACCAACATCACTCGCCGCTCGCGAACGCGTCCCGCCGGCCGTCGTCACTCGGCCTTCTCGATCGACTCGATCGCAAGTTTCAATTGGCGTCGCGCCCGGCTGAGGCGACTGCGGACGGTCCCGATCGAGATCTCCAAGATTTCGGCGATCTCTTCGTAGGCAAACTCATCCATCTCGCGGAGCACCAAGATCTTTCGATGCTCTTCGGTCAAGGTGTCGATCGCGCGGCGGACCAGGGACACGCGCTCGTCACGCAACATCGGCTCGTCGACGCCTTCGTCATCGCCGCGCATTTCCATCCCGTTGTCTTCACGGAGCTGATCGAGCGAGACGCGGGCTTTCTTTTTTCGCCGCAGCGTCAACGCGCTGTTGAACGCGATCCGATAGACCCACGTGAAGAACTGGCTATTGCGTTGGAACGTGTCCAGTTTGACGAACGCACGGATGAAGGCTTCTTGCGACGCCTCTTCGGCCTCTTCGGGCGAACCGGTCACCTGCAACATCGAGGCGAACAAACGGTCTTGGTTCTGACGCACCAATTCGGCAAACGCCGATCGGTCACCTGCGAGTGCCCGATCGATCAGTTCGGACTCTTGAAATTCTCGCTGAACGCCCAATCGGCCGGTTCCACTTTTCGTTGCTGCTAAACCCAGGATCGTGGGGTCGCTGACGACAAACGACCCTGACGAATTGTAAACGCCCGGACCGTGCCTGTGATCCGCCCCCCCGGCGGGAATTGCGTTTCCGCACGCTCCGCCGCCAATCATGCCGCGAGATGACCGATCGACCAGCGAAGATTGTCATTTCACCATAATCGGTGAATCGTCAAGAACCAGCCAATGGGATCACTTCGTTTCGGCTTCTTGACGGGTCAGGACTCCGTCACCATCGGCGTCCAGCTCCTCAAAGACCTGGTGCAGATTTCGCGGCGTCTGTGCCTTGGTCAACTTTCCATCCTTGTCGCGGTCGATCCGATCAAACGTCGCCAAACGAACGGCGCGCTGGACCGCAGCACGACGAAGCTCCGCCGCCGTGGGGCCAGATGCCGCGCCGTCGCGCGGGACGGACAGATGATAATAACCGATCATCATCTCGTCCCACGTCTGATCCCCCCAAGTCACCGTGTCCGTCGGATCAGGATTGTTGAGGTTGGCTGCACTGTTATCAAACGTCCCACGGCATAGCATCCGGTCGCCTTCTTTCAGCGGCAAGGGCTGCTCGAGCACATAGGTGGTTTGCCAGTTGAAATCGTAATGCGGGATCGACAGCACACGCTCGCCGCTGGATTCAATCGTGTACTCAAACGATTTGCCACGGACATGCATGTGCGGACTCATGCTCAACAATTTCGCACCGGCGGGAAACTTGGGACTTGAGGCGGCAACCGGATGATCGGCCTTTCCCGGCGGAATCGAAAACCTCGACTGGACCGCACTGGTCGTCACGATCTCGTGCGTGACCGCCGCGTCCTCCTTGATACAGATCCCCAGTTCACTTTGATCGATCGCCACCGTTCCGATCGGCGTGTAGTGCACTTGAAAGATCAACTCGCTGCCGGCGGGAATGCGTTTGGCGTGACCGGCCGGCCAGGGTTCGACGCGGGCACCGGGAACATAACCGACCAAAAATCCTCTCGCGCCATCCAGGCCACGGCGTTGTCCTTTGGGGACGGCAAACGCAAGGATGTGGTGAACGACGCTGCGGTTGCCCGGCTTCAATTCAGCCGCTTCGATCCATACGTCACGATCCAGTTTCGGATCGGCGCGAAAGTATTGGTAACGCACGGCGCCTTCGGCGGGCACCTCGAACGGTTCAGGGCTGACGTTGAAGACCAAGTCGGGCTCGCGTGGCAATTGCCAACCGGCCACCTTCGCCGGCGGCACCGGCAGATCGCTCAAGTCCCCGGCCGGTGCACCGGCCTCGGCCCAATCAAAGAGCAGCTGTTTTTCTTCGTCGCTCATCAGCCTGGCGTTGGCAAAGTGACCGTGGGCGGGGTCCGCGTGCCAGGGCGGCATGCGTTGATCGCGTACGACCTCGGCAATCATGTCCGCCCAGCCGGCGACCTCTTCGTAGTCGGTCAACGCAAACGGAGCGATCTCGCCCTCGCGATGACACTCGACACAGTGGCGATTCAGGATCGCCGCGACCTGGCCGCCGTAGGTCACCGATGCATCGCTCGGAACCGTCTTCTTTCGGCCGATGATGCAACCCACCGCCTCGGTTCTGGGAACCGAAACCGGTTCCCCGGCAATCAACTCATCGAGCGCCGCACGCAGATCGTGGCGACGCGGTTCGTCACGGACATAGCCGATGCCATATTGATCATCGACACGGCCGCGATAGTGAAGCCGTCGCTTGGCATCAAACACAAACACTTCCGGTGTCCGTTTGGCGCCGAGCTGGTCGGCCAAACGCCCGCCGGCGTCTTTCACGATCGGAAACGTCAAGCTTTGTCGCTGGGCGAACGAGCCGATGTCCAGCAGGGAATCGTGTCGGTTGCTCATCACGCCGATGATCCCAACGCCGGCACCAGACAGCTCGTCGTGCATCGATTGCAAACGCACCGCGTAGAGCTTGGCCAACGGACATTCGGTGCCGAGAAACGCGACGACCAGGATGGAATCGGACTGAAAATCCTCCAGCTGCCAGCGCCGGCCGCGATAGTCGTCCAGATCGATGCGAGTCAGTTGCGTGCCGAACGCCGAAGCGGCAACGGGCTCATCAGCGGTTGCCGGTGCGATCCACGATCCGACCAACAGGCCGAAACACGAGGCGGCCGACACGATTAGGTTTACATTCGGTTGACGTCGCTGCATCTTCATTCTGAAATGGCGGTTCAAGGGCGTTTTGAGATTCGATCGTGGGGGGTGGGCCGGTGAGCCTCGCGGCAAACGGCTGACAGCTCCCTGGTTAGAATACCGGTCAGGACACCGCCAGGTTTCATTCTTTTTGTCGGAAACCGCCAACTCGCATCATGCTCGCAGAGTCGCTCTCCCAATTATTGGACGTGTCGTTGGAAGTGATCGATCAGCGGTCGCTCGGTGGCGGATGCATCAGCGAAGTGTCGGTCGTGACGATTCGCTGTGACGACGTGACGTCTTGGCAAAAATCCTTCCAGCATGGCCCGATCAAACCACCGACACGGCTTGTGATCAAACGCAATGCAGCGGACATGGTTTCGAATTTTCGCTGTGAATTCCGTGGATTACAGGCATTAGCCGAAGCCGACGTGATCCGCGTCCCGCAGGGTCTGGCCGTCGATGTCGTCGGCGATCAAGCGTTTTTGGCGATGGAATTCATTCCTATCGATCCATCGGGATCGTCGCCGGAACGGTTTTCCGATTTCGGGCGGCAATTGGCCAAACTGCATCGAGCCACCGCGGGCGAGCATTTCGGTTGGCCCGAGGACAACTATCTCGGCTCGGCAAAGCAGCCCAACGGAGCCTGTGACTCGTGGGCGGAATTTTTCGCCACCCGGCGGATCGGTTTCCAGATCAAGTGGGCCACCGACCAGGGGCTCGCCGATGCGCAGTTGAAGTCCGACTGCGATCGGATCATCACCCGGATGGACGACCTGTTGGCCGGGCGCAGCGAACAAACCTCGTTGCTACACGGTGACCTGTGGAGCGGGAACTACCTGTTCGACGACGCGGGACAGCCGGTGTTGATCGACCCCGCCGTGTACCGCGGATGTCGCGAGGCCGAATGGGGCATGATCAAGTGGTTTGGCAGCTGTCCTGGCGCGTTTGAACAGGCGTACCAGGACGAGTGGCCGATGGCGGATGGCTGGCGACGGCGGGTGGCGATCTACATGCTGTACCACCAACTGAACCATTTGAATTTATTCGGATCGTCTTATGCGAGTGCCTGCCGCCGGACGGCAGCGGAGGTTTTAAGGTAAGAAAATTTTGGAGGTAGGAAAATTGTTTCTGATCCTGGGAGGCAAAATGCACTCATCTTCCTACCTCCAAAATCTTCCTACCTCCAAAATCTTCCTACCTTCTTCACCCACTCAACGATGCGCCCGGATCGCCGTTTCGACTTCGGCGGGATCGACGTCACCGACCAATTCGACGTGTCCGATCTTGGTCGGCAGAATGAATCGCAGCTTGCCGTGGGCAACTTTCTTGTCGCGCATCATGACCGGCAGCATGGCTGCGACGTCGGCTGCGGGAAACGTGATCGGCAACTGACAAGCCTGCAACAGCTGCGTTTGACGTTCCAGCACGCCGGGCTCGCAGAGGTTCAACTGGATCGCCAGCGACGCGGCCATTTGCATTCCGATCGAGACGGCTTCACCGTGCAGCAAGGCCCCATAGCCGGCGGTGGCCTCGATGGCGTGGGCGAAGGTGTGTCCGTAATTCAAGATCGCCCGTCGGCCGCTGGTTTCGCGTTCGTCTTCGCCGACCACACGTGCCTTGGACAGACAACTTTGCCGGATCGCATACCGCAACACGTCGGGATCACGATCGACCAGCGCCGCCGCGTTGGATTCCAGATAGTCAAAGAACGCGGCGTCATCGATCACGCCATACTTGATGACTTCGGCCAATCCGCTCAGGTAGCTGCGATCGGGCAAGGTCTTCATCGCCAGTGTGTCAATCCAAACCAGCTCGGGTTGCCAAAACGCGCCGACCATGTTCTTTGCCCCCGACAGGTTGATCCCCGTCTTGCCGCCGACGCTGCTGTCGACCATCGCCAGCAAGGTTGTGGGGACTTGCACGAAACGGATGCCGCGGGCGAACGAGGCGGCGACGAATCCCGCCAGATCTCCGATCACTCCGCCGCCGACGGCGATCACCACACTGCGTCGGTCCGCGCCCCGCTCAAGCATCCAGTCCAACAGTTCTTCGTACCGGGCGATCGATTTACTGGGCTCGCCCGACGGCACCGACGCCATGTCCACCCGCAGGGTGTCACTGCGGATTTGCGCGGCCAAAGTCTCTGCCCAAAGCTCGACGGCGGCATCGTGGATCAGCAGCGCGTGGCTGGTGTCACCGAGTGTTTTTTCAAACGCCGCGGCAATCCGCCCGGTTGCCCCTGTGGAAATGTGAATTGGATAACTACGATCACCCAAGTCGACTAAAACGGTGCTTTCACCCTGATCGGTGGCAAGGTCTGAATTCATTGTGTTGTCATCCAAGTGGACTCGGCGAGCGATTCGATTTCGATCTCCCCCATCAATTTCCGGCAGTTTAACCGATGACCTCTCCAACCGACGACCATAGCGACCGACACGCCGACAAGTTCAACGACCCCCGTGCCGCGTTCACGCGGCGGGGGATCCTGCTCGGCGTCGCCGTCGTACTGTTCGGGATCGGGGGGGCTGCACTGAGCATCTGGGCACGGCGGACACGGCTGGAGCAGAGCACACAATTCTGGGGGCCGGAGGTGATCGAGGCGTTTCAATTGGCTGCGGAAATCCATCTGATTTCCCAGCCCGATCAACCGGCGTCAGAGACCCAACCGCTGCGTTTGACCGGCATGCCGGGGCTCGGGCATCTGCGACACTTGCTGCTCGATGACCGCAGTTACGTCTGGGATTCCGTGCGGGAAGCACCGATCCGATCGCGTCTGAACGAGTCATCGTGCATGACGCTGTGGTTCTCCGACCCCGAGGCGAAGCGGTTTCCCGATGCCAAGGTCATCATCGATTTGGACCAGGGCTGGATCGGAAAACAAGACGGAAATCAGCAAGTTCGACTCGCCGAACGGTTTCGCAATGCGTTGCCCGCCTTCCTGAAACGGATCGCCGACTTCGAACCGTTGCGGGTGGAGATGCGAGAAAAAAAACTCGCTGAGGACCAGTAGCCCCCCAAACTAGCCGACCCAACCATTTCAGGCCATTCATGGGGTACGAACCGACCGTGGGTACAAACTCGCGACGATTGCGTTCGCAGATTGTGGATTTCCGTTGCGCCGGATTATCCCTCTTTCGCTTATACTTTAGGGCAGGCAGTCGGCAATTTCTGGCCGCTGTGACCCCTGGTTCTTCTCCGATTTATCCCCTCCGTACGACTTCAGGAATTGCTTTCGTGAGCACTGCAGCCAATCCCGATGAGGCATTAGGCGACGACGACGCAAAGGGCCCGAACACCGACGAGAGTTCGATCTCGGACGCGGTGCTGAACGCGGATCTGGTTGATGCGGAGGAATCTGAGGACGAGGAGGAAGCGGTCGGGACCAATCACCGTTTTCTATTTTTCCAAGCGATGCCCGCCTGGGCGGTGAGCACACTAGTCCACGCGCTGATTCTGTTGATCTTGGGCTTGGTCTCGATCGCCGATCCGATCCAGATCGTCAACGTGTTGACGGCGTCCAGCGGAGGCGACGACGGGCCGGAGATCGAAGAACTGTCGATCGAGGAATTCGATCCGGGCGAGATTGAAGAAGCCGAAGAAGAAACCGAAGAGGTGGAAATCACCGACCCGGTGGAGATGGTCGAGCCGGTCGCGATGGAAGTGCCCGTGCTGGACATCGCCGCGGTGCCGTTGGACATGAGTGACTTTGCCGCCGAAATGGCACCGGCCGCGGCGACGCTGCAGTCGATGAACGCGATGAGCATGAAGCCGATGGGCAGCCGAAGCTCCGAGATGAAGGAGAAACTGCTGCGAAAGTATGGCGGCACCGACAGCAGTGAAGCGGCAGTGACCGAGGCGCTCAAATGGTTCTCCCGGCACCAAATCAAAAGCGGACCGACCGCGGGGGCTTGGACCTTCCAACACGAATTGGTCTGTCGCGGCGCCTGCGGCAATGGCTGCACCAAGGCCAGTCGTGCCAAACAACTCAACGCCGCCACCTCGCTTGCACTGCTGCCCTTCATGGGAGCCGGCCAGACGCACCTGCAAGGTGAATTCAAAAACGTCGTGATGGGCGGTTTGAAATTCCTGATTCAAAACGGCAAACCCGGCAAAGAGAATGGCCTGCCCTACATCGATTACACCGGTGGCGGCAACATGTACGACCACGGGCTGGCCGCGATCACGCTGTGCGAAGCCTACGCGATGACCGGCGACCCCGACTTGGCCGGACCGGCCCAAGCGGCGCTCAACTTCATCGCTCTGGCGCAGTGCCGCGACGGCGGCTGGCGGTACGGAAAACGAGACTCCAGCGGCGGTGACACCTCCGTCGTCGGCTGGCAAGTGATGGCGCTCAAAAGCGGCCACACGGGACACCTGATGATCCCCCCCA
>WCIL01000030.1:0-132028 GCA_033042175.1 Phycisphaera sp. RhM | reverse complement strand
TCGCCATTTTGCTGCCGCAAAAGAAGAATGGCAAGCTGGAAGCCTACCCCACTCTTCTGCAGCAAAGCGATCTCGCAAATGCTGAACTCAACAGAAGTTTCACCACCAAATTGTCAATGATCAGTTGCACGTCTTTGCTAGCCTTTTG
This sequence comes from Phycisphaera sp. RhM, assembly GCA_033042175.1. GTDB lineage: Bacteria > Planctomycetota > Planctomycetia > Pirellulales > Pirellulaceae > Stieleria. Next base: position 131,880 of record WCIL01000030.1, on the reverse strand, counting down.
AAGCGGCGTTGCGTCTGACGTGGGCGGGGATTGTGGCGGCCAGACGTTCCCACGTCAACGGCTCATGGAACGTTTTGCAAGAAAAAAACACAAACAGGTTTTCAACAATGAAAACGCTGCGATTTCAGACCGTTCGCAACGTCAACAACGACAGTTCCGGGCGACAATTGATCCGCCATAAGTGGACTCCGCCCAGCCCCCGAGTAACGTGCATCGTGGTCGGCGCGCGATAGAAATCGCCGGACGCATAGCGGCTGCCGTGGTAGCTGGGACTGAGGATCGGCCCGGCAAGCGGTAACCGCCCTTGCCCGCCATGCGTATGGCCGGCGAGCATCAATTCAATTCCGTTGCATCGCGCCCACGTGAATTGGTCTGGGCTATGGCTGAGCAGCAATCGGAACTGCGCGTCACATGGTTCCAGCTCCGGCCGCTCGAACCAGGGATGCTCATTGCCAATCACGCGACAGGAAACCCCACGAAGATTGCGCCGCATCGCTTGGCTGCCCAGATCGATCCATCCGGCGCGGTCCATGGCGTTGCGTGTCTCCCAAGAATCGACCACGCGCGTGTCGTGATTGCCCAGAATGAAGTAGCACCCGTCGACGGCTTCCGCCGGTGAAAAGATCTCGACCAACCAATCAATGCACGGCTGCGTGTCGATGATATCCCCAGTCAAAGCGATCAAACCGGGACGGAATCGCGTCGCCTGTTCAATCGCAAATCGAACGTAGCTGGGATGAATTTCGCCGGTCAAATGAATGTCACTCAAATGCGCGATCCGGTAACCATCCAGCGCCGCGGGCAATCCGACGACCGGCAACTCCACCTCTTCGATGGCCAAATCAAGATCTGGTTGAAGGGAAGACAAGCTTCCCAACGGGCTTTGCGTGTCATCGGCAGCGGATGCTCCACGACACGAGAAACGTCGACGACCTTCACCTTTCGCGGCGCATCGACCCACTCCAGCCGAAAGATCGGGCGCCACAACAACCACGGCACCCCGAACACGATCCAGGTCGCCAAACAGACGACGCCGTACGCGAACGTGACCGGGCCGAGTCGATTCCAACTACCGCCGCGCAACAGGATTTCCGCGACCGAATCGAACTGGAAAAACAAAACGGCCGTGGGAATCGCAAACGTCGTGAACAGAAAGAACTTCACGATCCGCTTGATCGTCTTCCGAGGCCAGCCGAGACAGTTGACCCGATTGTAGATCGCAATGTGCAACCCACCGTGGCCGACGAGCGCCATCGCGAAAATCAGCCAGGCGGCGAATCCGTTCATCAAGATTCAAAGTCAAATGGTCTTGGGGCTGGCAAAGTGCGTGAGTTTGCAACTGCATTGTGTAGCCAAATGTTTCGTCAGGTGCGAGAGCGGTGCGTGGTCGGACAAGTTCGCCTGCCCCAGCGCGGACCAATCATCCACGTCAAAAATCGCCACCGCCGCTGTCACCATTTCCAGCGACTGATTAGCCAACATCGACACCAACATGGCAGTTCCTGGGTTATGCGCCAGCACCATCACGCTGGCCGCATCACGGTGTCCGCTGCCGATGATTTCCAGCATCGTGTTGGGGCTGGACAAGTACAAATCCTCACAGGAAACCACCACAGGCTTCTTGTCCCAATGATCCAGCAACAACTCGGCGGTCTCTCGCGTCCGAACCGACGAAGAGCAGAGGATCACGTCCGGAACGCAGCCCTGCTCGGCGAGCCAATCGGCCATCCTGGGTGTGTCACGGCGGCCACGTTTGGCAAGCGGTCGATCGTGGTCCGATAGCGCCGGGTCGTCGTGATCGCTCTTTGCGTGCCTCATCAAAATCAACTGAGATGTCATCGTTTCCCGCCCGTTTGGCCTGGTGTGTTGGTGCGGCCGAACAGAAGCATTCGTTTCGCCGCGGCATTATCATCGAGAATCAGGGCGGCGCCGGCTACCTCCCGACATGAAGGGCATCGAATGCCTATCCCACGAGCTCGACAGGCTGGAAGTCTATCCCAGGGACGAGCGCAGGCATCGATCACCGGCCTGCACGCCGCGATCAAACGCTTCTTCCATCAGCGCGACACCGCTCAAATCGGTGCCGGCAAAGTGGATGCGTCCCAGTGACTCGGCCGCCGCCCGCCGCTGGTCGCCCCAGACAAACCCCAAGCGCGGCTGAATCATCGCGTGCCCCCAACGCATGACGTCGATTCGCCGGATCAAGGAATTGATATCCGGATGGGCTTTGCGCAGATCCGAAACGACCACACTCGCCCAGTCACGCCACGAAAGTCGCATCAACTCCGCCCGCGACACTCGTGGATCCTCGTCCAACATCGGCTGGTACCACGTCAACACCGTCGCCCCGTGGTCGCTGCCGGTCTGATGGGTCGACGTGACGTAACCGAGTGATCGACTGTCATAGATGACGTTGTCCCAGCTCATCTCGCGACCGGATTGCTGGGGCCTGGCATCCAAAAAGACGTTGGCGACCACCCAGCCGCCGTAGCGGAACGACGTCAAAGTCCGTCCGCTGGCTTTCCAGTCGACGAGGAGGTGGGGTGCCAAAAAATGCGGCGCGGCAAAAACCACGTCTTCGGCAACGAAATCCACCGCCGTCGACGATCGCGTGTCAAACGCACGAATCTGAACGCCCGCGTCGCCGGCATCGCGGATCGCCGTGACGACATGCCCGCCGCGGAGACGTCGGCCGCACCGATCGGCCAGACACCGAACGATCCGTCCGTTGCCCTCGGGCCAAGTGATCACCGGCTGCGACTCCGCACTGTCCGGCCGCAGCCGCGACGCAAAATAGAACACGCCGGCCCAGGCACTGGTTTGGCCAATCGTCAAACCATAGTCATCGCGGCAAGCGTAATCGACCAGCCAGCGAAGACGCTGCGAAGTAAATTCCTGCGATTGCATCCACTGTTCCATCGAAATCGTGTCGAGCGTGCGGACGACCTCCTCGTCGGATCCGCGCGACATCGGAATCGCAAACATCCGTCGCCCGGCTTGATCCCGCCGCGCCGACCAATCTCGCATGGTCTGGCGAAAGCGTTCCAGCTGCGCGAGATCTTCGTCGCTCGCGCCGACATGTGGATACAGCCCTTCGATCCAACGCCCCTGAAAAAACACGCGTTCCTCGGGCTCTCGACAGAGCGCATCTTCGGCAAAAACAGGCTCGCCATCCTCCGCCACCGCGACGACCGCCCCCAACTCCCGAAACAGCTCGACCAATGGTTCGTTTTCTTTCATCGGGGCCGGGACGTAGTGGGCCCCCCAAGGAAACCGAAAGCCTGCCCGTTCTCCGCTTAGCGACGTCCCCCCAGGCTGATCCTCCAACTCCAAGACCACGAAATCTTCTATCCCGCGACGCTGCAATTGCCAGGCTGCCGACAAGCCCGCGATGCCGCCACCGACGATCACCACACGATGCACCTCTGGCGGTCCAGTCGCCTCGGGCGGTCGCCAGCCATCTCGCAACCGGTGTGGGATCGAATAATCGGGACTGAGCAACTGCCCGTCAAACGACAACCGATCGCGCAGACCGCAACCCACCAAGCCGGTCAGCGGCACGCCGGCAAGGTAGGCCAGCAACTCGCGACGTGTCCAACGAGTCGGGCAATCGGCCTGTGCATCACTCACATCGCCCCCCATTCCTGCTCGTAATACCGAACCAACACCTGATCGTTCAAGCGATTGACGGTCGTTTCGGTGGGCACCAAGTCGGCTGGCATCTGAAACATCGCGACCATGGTTTTTGAATCCAAAAAACGCAATCCCTCCGGCAGCGGATGGCGAATCAAAAACCCGCCATCGCTGTCAGCCAACAACGGCTGCATCCCCGCCAACGCGAACCCCCAAACGCCGAACGAGGGCACTGCGGCGTGATAAGGACGCACGTCAAATCCGGCCTCTTGCATCGTGTTCAAGATGCACCAATACGACTTCGGAGCCACCAGCGGCGACGTGCACTGAATCGACACGATCGCCGAATCGGTGAGACGGCGCCGCAGCAATTGAAAGAACCGCGTCGTGTACAACTTCCCGACCGAGTACGAGCCGGGATCGGGAAAATCGATCACCGCCACATCAAATTTTGTTGCACCCTCGCCTGCCCACACGAACGCATCTCGATTGACGACGGTCACCCGCGGGTCCGCCAAGGCGTGTTCGTTCAGCTCAGCCAAAGGCGGAAAATCAGTGGCCAGGCGGGTCATCGCCGGATCCAAATCCACCAGCGTGACGGCTTTCACTTTGTCGTAGCGAAGGATCTCGCGAACCGCCAATCCGTCTCCGCCCCCGAGCACCAAAACCTGCTCGGCGTCATCGACCATCGTCAACGCCGGGTGCACCAATGATTCGTGATAGCGATACTCATCCTTGGAGTTGAATTGCAGGTGACCGTTGAGGTGCAATTGGAAATGGCCCTGTCGCTGCGTCACCACGATCCGTTGAAAATCCGACTGCGTTGAATAGACGATCGGGTTCTCCAAAATCGCCTCTTCGGTCCAATCGGTCAGCGTGTCGGCTTTGATGAACGCCACCACCAACAACCCGATCACCAAGAATCCGCGCCCCCGCAGCGCGCCGAGCCCGCGACTAGAAAGCAGCGGCCGCAACAAATACGTCCCCCAAACGCCGACGACGGCATTCAAGATTCCGAACAGCAACGAGGTCCGGACCAACCCCAAACGCGGCACCAGCAATACGGGAAACAAAACCGACGCCAGCAACGCGCCGATGTAGTCAAACGTCAACACCCGCGCGACGAGTTCACGAAAGTCCAAGTGCTCGCGCAAAATCCGCATCAACAGCGGCAGTTCCAGCCCGACCAGCGTTCCGATGGCGAACACCGATCCGAACAACGAGATCCGGAACCAGGTGATCTGGGCGAACGCGACGAACAGCAACGGCGCCGACAGACCGCCCAACAACGCCAAGGCGATTTCGATCTCGATAAAGGTCCGCGCCACTCGGTTTTCCACGTAGCGAGACAGCCACGATCCGACACCGAGCGCCGACAAGTAGACGCCGATCACCAACGAAAACTGGGTCACGCTGTCGCCCAGCAGATAACTCGCCAACGTGCCGGCCAACAGCTCGTAGATCAACCCGCACGTCGCGATGACCAGCACGTTCAAATAGAGCAAGTAGTTCGGCGTGCGATCGATCATCCCAGAATCGCAGCGGCGATGATAATCGAGACGCCCAACACGAGCGCAGCGACGATCGTCGCCAGGGCCTGATTGTGCTCTTCGCCGATCTCATGAACGATCGAAAACGGGGTAAGCTTCTCCATCAACAACAGACACAAGCCGAGCACCACGACCCCGACGAGCGAGAAGACAACGGCGGCAATCAGATGGGCGCCCAATAACTGCATCGGGCTGACCGTCATGTCTTGCACGTCTTGCGCCAACGGCATCGCTAAATCAAAAACTTTCATCGAAGTCATCTCCATGTTATTTCCCTCCTCCCCATGAACCACCGAACGAGCGACCGCCGCCGTAGTAACCGCCACCGCCAGAACCGCTACTTTCAAGCGCCTTGGCGATCCCGAAATTGGGCGCCCTCCAGCTGAATGCGGCCGCGGCGGTGAACCAACCGCAAATCACGAACCCCATGCTGAGATACACGACCATCACTGTCTTTTTCATTTAATCATCCGAGGATGCGTAAGGGCTGAAATCGCTGTCTTTCCAGCGCCGAACTTCAAAGTTGTGCAAATACGCCATCACAACGGCCGGGACCAGCGTGACGCCTACCAAGGCATAGAACAAGAGCCATCCGTCGGCTTTGCCCCGACCGATCACGGCATAAGCGAAAAACAGATAGAACAAGAATCCCAACCAAGCGAGCCAAAACCTGGCCCCCGGTGTCGGCCGCGGCTGAATCACCCCGACGCCCCAGGGACGTGGCAAATCCGTGACGCCAAACGTTTGCTCAAGCTCTTCGGCGGTGATGTAGTGTCCCTCGGAAATCGTGACTTCTTGCGACTTTCCATAGCCGCTGCGCTCCCACGACAGCATCCGCGGCGGCGCAATGTAGTCGGACGTGTAGACCTGCTCGCCGACGGTGACTTTCCAGTAGAACTCGCCCAACACGTAACGGACGTAAGCCGTGCCCCGGTCGTAGATTTTGAAGGTTTCGCCGTCGTACGTCGCAGAATCGCCGATCGAGGTGGGCGGCTCGTCAACGGGGGCGACGAGCGACCAATGGTTGTCGTTGCAGACCAGCCAACGAAATCCGGTTTCGCGGTTGTACAACAGATACTCGGTCCACGGATACGTTCGGCCGGCGTACTTGGCGTAGCGTTCCATGAACCCGATGACGGTGTATTTTTTGCCGCCGAAATCGCCGACGCTGCCGAGCGGTATCAGCGGCTTGACTTTCTTCTGATGCAGCGTTTGCAACAACGCCAGTTTTCCGTCTTTGGCGTCCAAGATCGATGTGCAGTTCGGGCAAGCGACCCGCAGTGTTTCATCGGGAGCTCGGAGCGCTAGTGTCCCGCCGCACTTGGGGCAATTCAATTGCAGCGAATCCACACGGACCTTGCCGGCGTCGGGGTCCAACGAATCGAGTCTGATGCCAAGCTCTTCGAGTGTGACTTCGCTGCCCAGATACGCCGACTGCTCCGCATCGTCGCTGCCGTCGCCGTACTCAAACGTCGCGACCGCTTTGTTCGCACCGTACAAATCCACGTACAGGTGGTCTGCCCCCGGGTGGAATTCCCAAGGCAGTTCCCCTTCGGCACCCTCGGCCACCGCGACGCCCTTTTCGCGGACTGTCAGCTCGACACCCTTGAGCGTGATCTTCTGCTCCAGCTGAATGCCGTCGTAATCCGGCAAACGAGACTTGTCGGTCAACTTTCGCTGCATCGTCAACGAAAACTTCCCTTGGGCCTCGGCCAGCCAACCCCATCGATCACCGGGGAACGCCAAGTACCATTCGTCCCACGACCCGCCGCCGGAGTGACGGTAACGCACCCGTCCGGTGATTGTGAATGATTTCTTGTTCCACTTGCCGGTGATCCCGCGAGCCAACCCCGAAGCCGGATCACCGACCTCGGCGACTTTGCCGTAGTCCTTGATGTCCCGATCGGCGCGCCCCACCGCCGTGTGACAGAACTCACACACCGTAACCAGCGAGGACCCCGTGGTGAATTCCACCGGTCCGCCACAGGCCGGGCAGTTCGTGTTCAGGCGTTTCATCGCAGCGATTCCTTCCGCGTCAATCGAAGATCACGATTCAACTGCCGCACCACGACATCGCGGGCTTCAAACATTCGTTCCAGTTCCTGTCGCCAAGGCCAAGCGGGTCGCCGACGGCAACAATACAAATTGAACGTGGCGAATTCGTGTTCGGGATAGGTGTGGCAGGCCAAATGAGATTCGCTCAGCAGATACAGCGCCGTCACACCGCCGGGGCCGGGGAAGGTGTGAAAGGTGGGCTGGCCGACGATCGTCAAGCCTAAATCCGCGACGACGCGTTGACATATCGATTGGACCCGCGAGAGATCTCGCAACGCATCGGCCGCGCAGCCCGAGGCATCGATCATCCATTCCGTCCCCCCGGTGAATCCGGCGAGCGGCCCCGATCGTTGCGGTGGTTCGTCCACTTGAAATGCAGTCCTTTTGAATTGATCGCCAGTGGTGCACACCCTCGTTCCCAGAGTCCGTCTAGGAACGTGCAAAAGGTCACATTGGCGGTGGTGGCGGAGGTGGTGCTTGGGAAACGAACAGCCCAGCCAAAGCAGGCACGGTTGCGGCGGCCGACCAAGCTTCCATCCCCGCGGTCCACACCATGGTGTCCTTGGTGACTTCGCCCGATGCGATACCGCTGGAAAGCTGTGCGAGGGAGAAAGGGCCTTTTGTTTGCCCGGCGACGGCGACGTGCCAGGCTGCCGGAGGAGGCGGGGGTGCCGCCGCGGGGCCGGCTGCGGGAGTCGCTCCCATCGCGCCGCCCATCATGCGACCGGCCATCGCCATGCCCATCCCTAACCCCAAACCTTCGGCGGCGCCACCGCCGGAGGAGTTTTCTGCCGCCGCCGTCATGGCGTTGCCCATCTGGTATTGCTGGAACTTGTTCATGTCGCCGATCACGCCCATGCTGGTCCGCGTGTCGAGCGCCTTTTCGACCGCTTCGGGCAACGAAATGTTGACGACGAACAACTGCGGGCAATCCAACCCGTACTCGTCATCAATCTGTTCGACCACGCGTGCCCGAATGGTGTCGCCGAGTTCCCGATAGCGCGACGCCAGATCGAGTGCGGGAATCTGCAGATCCGCCAGAGCCTGCGTGAACGCCGAAGTGATCATCGAACGCATCAAATCGGTGATCTCATCGGATTGAAAATCGTCGTCGGTTCCAACGATCTCCCGCAATAATGCTTTCGGCTCGACCGCTTGCAAGGCGTAGGTGCCGAAAGCACGAATTCGGATCGGACCAAACTCGGGATCTCGCAACATCACGGGATTTGGCGTTCCCCATTTCAGATCGGTGATCTGCCGCGTGCTGACGAAATACACTTCGGCTTTGAAAGGGCTTTCGAAGCCGTATTTCCAACCCTGTAACGTCGACAGGATCGGCATGTTTTTGGTTTCGAGCTCGTAGTGCCCGGGACCATACGTATCGGCGATCTCGCCGCCGCTGACCAAAACCGCCATTTGGCCCGGACGCACGATCAACTGTGCGCCGTTCTTGATTTCGTTGTTGTACCTGGGAAACCGCCAAACCAACGTATGATTGGAGTCGTCGATCCACTCAATGATGTCGATCAGTTCGTGGCGCAACCTGTCAAACAATCCCATAGCAATTCCTGGTAGAGAAAAGTCAGTCGAGGCGATCCGTTTTCACTTCGCCCATTCAGCTCCAAAAACATCGGCCCAAAACGGACGACCGTCCAGGCGCAGAAAACGACGAGTGGCGTTACTCTAGCAAATTGCCCCCTGCGATGCACGCCGACGGATGACGCCACGGCAGGTTTCTGAAAGATCCGCTCGTTCCACGGGGCTTTGCCGCAGAGGTGAAATCCTGGATGACAATAGGACCAATGTGACAAATGGGACTCATGGGTCTTATCTGTCGCATGCGTCCTACTTTCCCCACGAGTTCTCCGTCGCTCGGCGGCGTGACCACGATCTATCGAACGACGCCACACCAGCGTACATTCTCACCTTTCCCACGCTATTCTCACCAAAGACTTTCGCATGGCCGACGAAACTCCCAACCTCTTCTCGCCGACCAAGAAGCTGTTTCTGCTCGACGGCATGGCGTTGACCTACCGCGCCCATTTCGCGCTGATCCGCAGCCCGCGATTCACTTCCGGCGGCCAATGCACTTCCGCCGTGTTCGGGATGCTCAACGCCATCACCGACATCCTGACCAAAGAGGAACCGACACACATCGCCTGCGCCTTCGACACCTCCGATCCCACTCAACGGCACATCGATTACCCGGAGTACAAGGCCCAACGCGATGCGATGCCGGAAGACCTGGCCAGCCAACTACCCTGGATCGACAGACTGTTTGACGCCTTGAATATCAAAACGATCCGCATGCCCGGCTACGAAGCCGACGATGTGATCGGCACCCTGGCGCATCAAGCGTCCGACCAAGGCTTTGAAACCTGGATGGTCACGCCCGACAAAGACTATCACCAATTGGTCACCGACCAGATCCACGTCTACAAACCGGGACGAAAAGGCGGCGAGTCGGAAATCCTGGGGGTCAAGGAAGTCTGCGAGCAATGGGAGATCCAGCGTGTCGAACAAGTCATCGACGTGCTGGGGCTGATGGGCGACTCCAGTGACAACATTCCCGGCATCCCCGGCATCGGCCCCAAGACCGCCAAGAAGCTGATCGCCGAATACGGCAGCATCGAAGGCGTGCTTGAAAACGCCGACAAACTCAAGGGCAAACAGAAGGAGCGGGTCCAGGAAAACGCCGAACTCGCCCTGCTGTCCAAACGCCTGGTCACCATCCTGTTGGATGTGCCGACCGAGATCGACATCAATGCATTGGCCCGTCAAAAACGTGACGACAAAAAACTGCGCGAGCTGTTGACCGAATTGGAATTCGAGACGATCGGCAAGCGAATTTTTGGAAAGTCGTTCTCGGTCGCCTCGGCGCGATCCGCCGTGGCCCGCGAGAAACGCGAAACGCAAATCCAACAATCTCTGTTTGATGAACCGTCGGACGAAACATCGATCCACGAAGTCGCACACACCTACCACACGCTGACGACCAAGCAAGAACGTACCAAGCTGATCAAACAACTGACCGAAACAAAAGCGTTCTGCTTCGACACCGAAACCACCGGACTGGATCCACGCACCGCCGTCCCGCTGGGCATCGCGATCAGTATCAAACCGCATGAAGCATACTACGTCGTCTGTCCCGAAGACCCCGACGAGCGGTCGATGATGCTGGCCGAGTTCGCCGATTTGTTTGCCGACGAATCGATCACGAAAATCGGGCACAACCTGAAGTACGACATCTCGCTGCTGAAGTGGAATGGCATCGAGGTCCGCGCGCCGTTGGTCGACACCATGCTGGTCCACACGATGACCGAGCCGGAGATGCGACACGGGCTGGACTCGCTGTCGGAGTTGTACTTGAACTACAAACCGATTCCGACGTCGGACCTGATCGGTCCCAAAGGCGACGAGCAGAAAAACATGGCGGATGTTCCGCTGGAACAACTGGCCGAGTACGCCTGCGAAGACGCCGACGTCACCCTGCAAATCGCCAAGATCCTGCAGCCGATGGCGATCGAGCGCGGCGTGCAACAAGTCTGCGACGAAGTCGAATGCCCGCTGGTCCCTGTCTTGGTCGACATGGAATACAACGGCATCGCGCTGGACACGGACTCACTGGCGAAATACTCCGACGTCTTGCAAGCCGAAATCGATGACTTGCAGGCGAGGATTTTTTCTGCCGTCGGCCACGAATTCAATGTCGACTCCCCCAAACAATTGGGCGTCGTCTTGTTCGAAGAGCTGCAACTGGAAGACAACCCGAAGAAGACCGCGACCGGGCAATATTCCACCCGTGAAGCCGAGCTGGAACGGCTGTCGGGGAAACATGAAATCGTCCGCGATGTGCTGGATTATCGCAACGCTCGCAAACTGAAATCGACGTACGTGGACCAGTTGCCCGCGGCGGTCAACCCCGAAACCGGGCGACTGCACACGCACTACAGCCAGACATGGACGGCAACCGGACGCATGCAGTCCAACGATCCGAACCTGCAGACGATCCCGGTGCGGAAGGAACGCGGACGCGAAATCCGTGCCGCCTTCGTCCCCCGCGACGAAGACCATCTGATCCTGTCGGCCGACTACTCACAAATTGAACTGAGGATCATGGCGGAACTGAGCGGCGACGAATCGATGATCGCCGCGTTCGCGGGCGGTGAAGACATTCACACCGTGACGGCATCCAAGGTTTATAAGGTTGAACCGGATGAAGTGACGCGGGAGATGCGTGCCAAAGCCAAAACCGTCAACTTCGGCATCATCTATGGCATCAGTGCGTTCGGGTTGCAGCAACGGTTAAACATCCCCCGCGCCGAAGCGAGCGAATTGATCAAGAACTACTTCGAAAAATACCCCGGCGTCCAACGCTACATCGATGAGACGATCGCGTTTGCCAAAGAACACGGCTATGTGGTGACAAAGACCGGACGCCGGCGTTACGTCCGAGACATCACCAGCAATTCACGTGGCAGCGCCTCGGCAGCCGAACGCTTGGCGATGAACAGCCCCATCCAAGGCACCGCGGCGGACATGCTGAAACTGGCAATGGTCAAAGTGCACCGGGCGCTGCGCGAAGGCGGTTTCCATACCAAGATGCTGCTGACGGTGCATGACGAACTGGTGTTTGACTTATGGAAAGCCGAACAGGATGACGTGCTGCCGGTCATCGAGAACGCCATGAAAACCGCACTACCGATGACCGTTCCCATCGTCGTCGAAATGGGAACCGGATCGAACTGGTTGGAAGCGCACTAAGATTCCGCCTCAGCTCAATCGTAGTGGACGAGGCGACGAGTCCGCTGTATTGGACATATCCTCTGCAGGGGGCATGTTGGCGAGGACTCGTCGCCTCGTCCACTACGTTAGCCAGGGGACTCGTCGCCTCGTCCACTACGTTAGCCAGCGGACTCGTCGCCTCGTCCACTACCGCCTACCCGAAACGCAACGTGACACGGAGCACTCGGCCGGCCAAAGGTGCTCCACCTTTAGACTGACGAGAATCCCCACCCCAGCATTGGTACCCCGTCCAGTCACTCTTGTGATTGCCTCGCCATGTGCTTGTTGGCACGGGCTGTGCGTTGGGTGTGGGCCAGTCCCGATGGGAGTCCCCTGGTCGACCATCGATCATTCGGGGATTCGTCCGAGGACCGTCCACACTTGAAATGACAACTAGAGCCCACCCCATGCCGACACTGTTTCGACCCGCCGCATTTGCATTTCTCACCGTCCTTTTGGCCCTGTTCGCGTTCAATGGCAGTCGTACCTCGGCAGGCCTGATCACGTCGCAGATCGACATTGCGGGTGCAGACCCGACCAGCCTGGAAGTCGGACAAGTGCTGGACGTGACGGTGAAGTTGGACGGTTTTGATCCATCCAATCTGTCACTGTGGATGACTACGCTCCAATTGTCCGACACCTTTGCCAATCCGACCGATTTTAATTTCGACGGGCCTGGCATCTTCATCCCCGGAGGCCCGAACTTGTTCGTGGATCCGGGCACGATCCCGACAGGGGGCCTGACAACTTCCGGAGGCCTAACCGTTTCGCTCGCCGGGTGGGGAATTATGTCGCCCACCTATAGCTTCCGGACTGAGGTTGTTTCGGCCGGGGCAGGTTTTATCCACGTCGGCGGAGCGTTGTTGCAACGGTTTCCATTTTCCTTTTCAAGCGTGGAGCAGGTCGGTCCTGCGACGTTGACCACTTTCGCGAGCACGGCGGCCCCTTCGTTACCTTCGCCCCCTACCCCGTCTCCGCCTGGTGCAGTGACGACACCCGAGCCTAGCTCACTGTCGATCTTCGCCGCGTTGGGTCTATACGTCGTCTGCCGGCGCCAACGAAGGGCTAACCTGCCGCAAGCCGCTGCTCTAAATACCTGCGTGACCGATTGATCTCCGCGGTCACCGCCTCGGTTGTTTCCAGAATCGGAATCCCCCGCGGAACCGGGTGCATGAAGATCTCGGTCCAGCCATCGAATTGCATTTCCGCGAGCGTTTTGACGATCGGCCCGAAGTCCAATTCACCGCGGCCAGGCATCTGCAACAACTCCTGCTCCTTGGGCAGTTTCGTTTTGCATCCCATGCCGTGCTGCCAGGCATAAAACACGGCAACCGAATCGCCCAGGTCGCGTAGCAATCGACACAGCACCTCGTTGTCTTGCGGCAAATGGTACGGGGCGAACGCGACGCCGATTGCGTCCGACGGCGCCAAGTCCACCAGATAACGCAGCGAATCGGCGTCGTGGATCAAGTTGTTCTCGTGATTCTCAATCGCGATCCGCACACCGTGGTCACGGGCAAGATTGATGGTCGGCGTCAACTTTTTCAAAAATGCTGCGATCGCCTCCTTTAGCGCCGGGCCCGTCAAGTTCCTTGGCCCCGAGCCGCCCGTCACGATCAGCTTGCAACCCAACCGCGAGGCGAGTCGAATTTCGTCGTCGATTCCAAACGGTCCCAGCTTGTACTGCGTGATGCAGGAAAGTTCCAAGTCGTGATCGCGGAGCATACCGGCGAAGCGGTCTTCGCCGAGTTCGTCCAGTTGCTCCCGCTGGTTTCCATGCACCTTGGGCCAAATGTCGATGCCGGTCGCTCCGATCTTCTTGGCCTCCGGCAAAATCTCTGCCAGCGGCGCGTAGCCGTACATGCAAGAGGCGAGTGCGTAACGAAATCGAAACGCCGTCTGGGCCGCTTGGCAAGCACGGGCAAAAGAGAGCGATGCGGACGCGGCGAGGGCCAGGGCAGTGCGACGGGTGACGTTCACGAGAAAGAACCTTGGGGGGGGGAGGTGGGCGGGAGGTTTCGGTGAGCTTGGCGACGGATTCTAGCTCAATCGAAACCGACATGCGGAGGACCGATCCGGCGGCACGATCCACGGAGAACCGTAAATCCACCGATGGGAACGCGTAGCCACCGATCTTAACCCGCCTGCTCGCTGTGGATACGGTGTGCCATCGGTGGTTCATCGGCCGGCCGAGAGACGCGAACGCTGATTCTGGCTATACTTCGATTCTGGCCAACCGCCAGATCCTTCCCATTCGACCGCACCGCCATTGCAGTCCCGCCCATGCACGCTCGCCTTTGCATCCTCGCCGCCTGTTTATCGCTCGTCCTGTCGTCGTCCCACGCCGACTCCCCCTGGCCCCAGTTTCGCGGCCCGGGTGGCGACGGCATCGTCACCGATCAACACACGCCACTGACCTTCGGCGAGAAAGAAAACCTGGCTTGGAAAACGGAACTTCCCGGCAAGGCTTGGTCGTCGCCAGTGATCGCCGACGGGGTGGTTTGGGCGACGACGGCGATCGAAGTGTTCCCCAGTGAAGCAGAACGCCTCGAATTGCTTCGCGCCGCGGGCATCGAGGAAAAAAAATTCAACCAGCTCGCCGTGGCCAAGGCGATCCGGCTGAAATTGTTCGCCCTCGATTTGGAATCCGGTCGGCAACTCGCTGAAATTGATTTGACCGAAATTGAAACCCCCGATCCGATCCACTCGCTCAACAGCTATGCCTCGCCGACTCCGGTGATCGACGGGCCGAACATCTACTGCCACTTCGGAACCTACGGCACGTTCTGCGTCAATCGCGACAGCCGCCAAATCGAGTGGCAACGCCAGCTGCCGCTCGATCACTCCGTCGGCCCGGGCAGTTCGCCGTTCATCGACGGACAGCGATTGATCCTGATCCAAGACGGAATCGAGCGTCAATACGTCACGGCACTCGACAAGTTCACCGGCGAAACCCTGTGGGAGACCGATCGACCGGAAATGGATGCCCCCACCGGCGACCAGAAGAAAGCGTATTGCACGCCGATCAAGATCACCGACCGACTCGGACGCGATCAATTGATTTGCATGGGATCGCAGTGGATGGTCGCTTATGAACCGGCAACCGGAAACGAAATCTGGAAATTGCGTCACGGCAAAGGGTTTTCGGTCGTCCCCCGCCCGGTCTATGCCGACGGCGTCGTTTACTTTTCGACCGGCTTTGGCAAACCCCAACTGTGGGCGGTCAAGGTCGATGGATCCGGCGACGTCACCAACACCCACGTTGCCTGGACGGTGATGAAAGGGATTCCGGCCAAACCCTCACCGATCCTGTATGACGGGCTGATCTACGTGATGGAAGACAACGGGATCGCCAGCTGCTTTGAAGCCGAGAGCGGTGATGAAGTCTGGAAAAAACGTATCGGCGGCAAATACAGTGCGTCCCCGCTGCTCGTCGGCGACCGCATCTACCTGGGGTCACACGAAGGAACGGTGACGGTGATCAGCGCCGGTCGCGACAGCGAAGTTCTGGCGGAGAACCAACTGGACGGACAGATCATGGCCAGCCCCGCCGTCGTCGACAACTCGCTGATCGTGCGCACCGCCGAAGCGATCTACCGGTTCAAGTAATCCTCCATGACACGTCGTTATTACGCACCGGATTTGCCTCCGAGTGGTGGACTCGTCCCATTGAGTGACGAGGAGGCGAGTCACGCGGCCCGCGTGATGCGTGCCAAAGTCGGTGACGTGATCACCTTGTTCGACGGTTGCGGGCACGAATCCGAATCAACCATCGTTTCGATCGACAAACGCAAGTGCGCCGTCGAAGCCGCCGCCGCGGTGGCGATCGATCGCGAACCGAAGTGCCGAACCCATTTGGGGATCGCGCTGCCCAAGCCCGAACGCTGTAAAGAAATGATCGAGCGTTTGACCGAACTCGGAGTCCATCGCGTGACGCCGCTCGTCTGCCAACGCACTCAACGCCCACCCACCGATTCGCTATTGACCAAATTGCGAAGGATCGTGATCGAATCGAGTAAACAGTGCGAGCGGAATGTCTTGATGCAGATCGATGCACCGACGTCGATGGAAGCATTTCTCGCCGAGCCGCACACAGGCGTTCGCTGGATCGCGCACCCCGATGGCCGCCCGATCCAATCACTCGCTGCGGAGATCGATGCGGCAACCTCCGCCACGGTCCTGGTCGGTCCCGAAGGAGGGTTCAGCGACGAAGAAGTCCGCTCGGCGATCGAGTCGGGCTATGACCAAGTCGGCTTGGGAGCGAGGATCTACCGCGTCGAAACGGCGGCCTCTGTGATGGCAACCCACCTCGCTCGCTAGGCTCTGTCTGTTCCCCATCATTTCTGTCGCAGCTTCTTGTAGGCATCGGCCAGCGCCTCGTCGCCGCCGACGTTGCCGGGAAAAACGACGTAGGGCAATTCGGGTCGACGACTTTCCGGGCCTAAGCTCCAGACCGGAATGCCCGGCAAGATCTGTCCCAGCACCATCGCGCGTTTGACTTCCAATCCCTTGGTCGCCACGTCGCTCGAAGTGATGCCTCCCTTGGCGATCAGAAAACGCAGCGGAACATCGACCGCGCGGACGACATCGACGACCGCCTTGGAAACCGCGGTACCGATTCGCAAACTTGATTCGCCGTCGGCCCCGGTGACCAATCCGCGCGAGGTGTGCAGCACGACGTCCTGCCCTCGGGCAAGTCGCGTGTTGACGTGCTGGATCACGTCGGCCAAATGCTCAGCGGCCTGATCCGACAACAGCCGCCCGACATCCAACACCACCGCTTGGGGTGCGTCTTCGCCGGCGAGCAAACGATACAGCTGCGTCGTCGTTTTGGGAACGTACGAACCGACGACGATCAGACCTGCCGAGTGGGCCGAGGCAATCATCTGGTCGCCGCGCAACAGCGGTTTCTCCTCCAGCCCCGCATAGGCTTGGACAAAACTCGCGGCGGTGCGGTAGATCAATTCCGCCCCCGAGCGTTCCGCCAAACGCGCGGCAATCGCGAACGCGCGGGCATCGGCGATGTCGACCGCATTGACGATCAAGACGCTTCCCGACGGCAAGGCGGCAATCCGCGCCGCGAGCTGCTGCAAGTCACCTTCACGAAGCTCCTCGAGAGACACCGAATGCAACGAAGCCTGCTCAACCGCCGCCCCGGTCTTTTCCACCACCCAGTCACGCAAGTTCGAATGACGAAATCCGAACGTCGCGTCTTGGGCAAACGGCGTGTCCGCCGCCGGCACCAACGAATCGCCTTCGGCCACGTAGTGCGTGTCACCAATCGTCAAACGTCCGCCCTGAAGAAAAAACGGCATGATGACATGAACCGCATCAGGATGCCCGAGCGCCTCGGCGACCGCGTCGACTTCGGCCGGGTAATGGCCCCGCAGCGTGGAATCACTCCGGCTGATCACCGTCACCTCCCTCCGGACGCTCGCCGCCGCTTCACGCAGGTTGCGGCCGAGACAGCGCGCCAATTCAACGGCTTCACGCTCGGGCAACGCCCTCGAGTTCGTCAACACGTAGAACATCGCGTCGCCACGGCGCAGTTGGTCGGCCAGTGAGGGCACATCCCAAGTGGTCAGCACCGGCGTTTGGTAGACCGTTTGCGTCCCGGTCGGATCATCGTCCAACACCACCACGCAGGCACCGGACGCTTCAGCGAGTTGGCGAATTCGGGGCATCATGTCATCGCGGCGCGGCGGCGGAAGCTTGGTCAAAAGGTCACTCACCACGACGCCCCCAAAATCGCAAATGCACGACACGGTGCCCCGTCACCTCCGGCGACCTTCAACGGCATCGCACCGAAAATGCACGTCGGCTCGGTCAATTGATCCAGGCCCGTTAACCCTTCGACGATGATGATGCCCGCACCGAGCAGAATCTGATGAATCTCGGTCACCGCGGCCAAGTCGTTGACATCGGCCACCGACGGCGGCTCGACCCCGACCATCCGAACACGTCGGTCCACCATCCAGCGGGCCAGTTCGGGGCTGATCGGCGGAAAGTGGTCGCGGTAGTGGTCGGGATCGGTGACATGACGGCTCCACAGCGTCCGCAGCAACAACGCATCACCGGGCTGTACCTGGTCGGCCAGCGGGCCCAGGTGCTGCACCGTGATCGGTGTCCGGTCGGCCAGACCGTCGAGCCCGACTACCCACGCTTTGCCGATGCAATCCGCGATCGGAATCTGGTCGATCGTTTGCTCGCCTGCCTCAAAGTGATACGGGGAATCCATGTGGGTCCCACAGTGCGAATACAGATGCAACGTCCGCGCGTTCCAACCGTCTTTGGCAACCGTGTACTTGGTTTCGTAATCGACGCCGCGCATCCCTTTTTCCAATCGCAACGTCAAATCAAGGATCCTCATTCGGACGGTGTCTCCCACATCATCGTTTCGGCACTGCGGTACATCGCTTCCTGAACCGCGATGCTTTTCAGATAACTAGGCCCGTCGGTTTCGAAAGCATCACCGGATCGCAACCCACGCACAAAATGCAATTGCGTTTGATGGACGCAGTCGCCGGCAAATCCGTGCCGACTGGGTTGATAGGGGTGTGGCGTTTCCGGCTGCCCGAGTGGCTGGATCGTCAGCCGTGCGTCATCGTACAAGCGAATCGTTCCGCCGTCACACTCCACCAACAGCTCGCCGAAGGTGTAACGCGGATCGTCCGCAGTCGACTCGTTGTAGCGATTGGCGTCATAGACGCCGACGCCGCTGCGGGCAAACTGAAAAATGCCGATCGCGGTATCTTCGCCGGCGATCACCGGGTTGAGTTTTCGATGCATGCACCAGACGCGATCGATTTCGCCGGCCAGGTAGCGAAACGTGTCGATCGTGTGAATGCCGGCTTCGAAAATCAAAAACTGCTTCATCGTTTGAAAGTACGGCTGACGCGCCAAATAGGCATCGTCCCCCCAGCCGTCGCCCATGCGATTCCGCTGCGTGAGAGTGTGTATCTTGTGCCCGACGACACCGCTCTCCAACAGCTCCTTGATCTCACGGTACCAGGGCTGGAATCGAAAATTCTCGTGCACCATGAACCGAACGCCCGCGGCACACGCAACGTCGACAATCTGGCGGCCTTCGGCGACGGTCGGCGCCAGCGGCTTTTGGCAAATGATCGCCACGCCGGCGGCGGCAAAATCACCGACCAGCCTCAAATGCGTGTCCGGACGCGTGACGATGTCCACGAAATCCAATGCGACTTCGGCCAGCATGTTCGCGTGATCGGTGAAAACCGCGTCGACCCCATAGGTCTTGGCCGCCCGCTCGGCAGCCGCCGGATTGGAATCACAAACCGCGACCAAATCGACGCCGGGGATCCGCTTCCACGAATCGAAATGAAATTGACTGAAGTAGCCGGCGCCAACCACCGCGCCTCGTAATTTCGGTCCATCAGATTGACTCATGTGGCTACGTTCTACCTAAAAAGATGGAGCAGGGCCCGGACGCCGTCGCGATCCGCTCGGTACCAACGTCGGTGATTTTGAGCGAGAGCAGCGGCACGCGATCAATCACCAGAACCTGGGTCGTACCCCAGTCGCTCTTCGGCAATGCTTCGATCCGGCCGAATTCGAAACCATAAGAAGATCGCCAACACATTCAATCCCGCTGCGACATAGAAAAACGGCTGGTGTGACCCCAACGCGTCCTTCAAATAGGGAAACGACAACGCCGTGAAGAACGCCCCCAGGTTGCCGACCATGTTCATCGCCCCCGAAACCGCCCCCGCGCTCGCGCCGCCGATGTCCATGCAAGTGGACCAGGAAGGGCTGAGGATCATGTCGCTGCCGAAGATCGCGATGCACATGCACACCACGGCCCAAAACGGCGTCGTCATGTTCACGCACAGACTCATGCCGATCGCGGCCAGCAGGAACCCGACGGCCGCAGGCAGACGACGCGACAGCTGCCATCGCCCCTGGCTGTACAAACGATCCACGGTGAAGCCCGCCAGCCAGTTTCCCAACACGCCGCACAACAACGGTGACATCGCGTACCAACCGGCCTGCTCGCTGGTCAACTGGTAACTCTCCTTCAAGTACGGAAAGAACCAGGTCACGGTGAAGAAAAACGTGAAGTTGTGGGCGACATATTGGACCATCAACATCAGCATGTTCGGCGACTGCAACATGTTGCCGAACGTGATCGGGACGTCGGCGACCGCATTGACGGCTTCGGAGCCAGACTTTCTCGGTCGGCGGGCTTCGATGATGTGATCGCGCTCGGCGGGGGAAACCGCAAAGTGATCTTCGGGCCGATCGCGAAACAGCGCGAACCACACCACGGCAAACCCGATCCCGACCGCGCCGAAAAACCAAAACGTCTGCTGCCAACCACCCAGCGCGCCGATCAACCAAACCACCCCGGGCATCGCCAGCGCCGCCCCCAGCCGACCACCGGAAAAGCTGATCGAGTTGGTGATCCCGCGCTCGTTCATCGGCAACCAATTCGTGAACGCCCGCGCCAACGTCGGATAACCACCGGCCTCACCAAGTCCGAACAGAAACCGCAGCCCGATCATCGCGTAGATCCCCCGGACCACGCCGGTCAGCGCCGTGAAGAGCGACCAACACAGACAGACCACCGTCATCACGACTCGAGGCCCGAAACGGTCAGCCAACTTGCCGCTGGGGACCTGGAACAGTGCATAGCCGAGCGAAAACGCCGCCATCACCCAGCCCATTTGCTGATCGGAAAACCCCAAGTCGCTCGCCATGTCGTCCTTGGCCGCCGAAATACAGGCCCGATCCACCCACATCAACACCGAGACCAGGAACGCGCCAAGAATCAAGAACAGACGGATCGGCATGCGACGGATTGCCAGTGAGAAGACGAGCGGGACCAGCAGGGGGTGGCGTGATTGTAGCGAACCCCTTTCTGCGCGTGTGGCCCGCTGGGCACCCGGTAGACGCCAGGCTCCCGATTCGCAGATTTCAGATTTCAGGTTTCAGGTTTCAGATGTGCTGGTCCTTCAGACCTCCGCTTCTTGAGCCAATTACTTCGACACGACAGGAGTGAGCGGAACGGCCCAAGCCCTGCCGCTGACAAGCATCACTCCATTTGGTGTCAAAGGGAAGGCGGCAGCGAACCGAGTCTCCCGAAGGGATTTCAGCGAGTAGCCGGAGGTCAGCGCAGCGCCACCTCCGGGAAGCACGCCTCAAAATCCCCTCGACCCCGGACGGGGTCGCAGCGAATCAATCCGCCGGTGGTGCAGCAGTCCGCTTTCGTAAAGGAGTTGATTGGGGAGTTTGGGCGCGCGGGCTAGCCGAGTCCGAGGGCGCCGACGTCATTTGCTTCGACAGCCTTCGGGGTCGCATCTGACGGGGGACCGGATTTCCGGAGGTGTCGCTGCGCTCACCTCCGGCGACTGGCTTTGACCCCGCCGGGGTCATGCCGCGCACGTTGGCGTCGAAGGTGGTATCCGAACGACCCGAGCGGGCTGTCGGTTTATGCCCGCATGCGTTAGCAAGGGGCCACACGCGCCCCTTGCTCACGCATCGGGCTAACATCATCGCGTTGAATTCGGCACATCGACTAAACCGACAGCCCGCGAGCCCAATACCGCTAGCAATCCATGCCCACTTCGGCTGGAGCTGACCGAGAAAACCTCAGCGTTGGCCGAGGGAGCCATGGGGAGAACGATCAACCCAGCTGTGGACGGCGCGGCGACCTTCCAAGATCCGGGGCTCCGATGGGGGCGATGCATTGGAGCGTTCGGCTTGCGGAGCGGCATCCGGGGTGGATGACTTGGAGCGACGGCCCTGGGGCCCCGGGCGACGCCCCCGCCGTCTGCCCTGCTGCTCCGGGACAAAGCGCGGATTGGCCGGCAACAGCAACTTGCTGATCGACAGTTTGTTGATACTCAAACCGCAAGCCTTGGACTCCTCTTGCAGCGATTCGTGCAGCGAACGGGGAATCCGGATGGTGATCATTCGCTCAGGCTCGGCGGCGTCGGACTTCGACTGATCTTGGCTGCGGATCGCGGCGAGCATTTCATGCAAGGTGGCAAATTCAGGCCCCGCGATGAAACGCTTGAACTCTTCGGCGTCGGAAAACAACTGCTTGACCACTCCATCGACGCCCAGGATCTCGCGAAAGAAAACGACCCAACTGCCGGTCGCCGCGAAGGCCTCTTCCGCCAAAAGGAGGGCCTGCCGACAGCGGTCGTCATAGTCGGCCTCCGGGTCCGGCTTCGTCAGCTCCAACGTGGGGAACTCGGCGACCTGGTCGGGACCGGGATCGCTCGCATAACGAAGCCCCTCCCCCGGTCCGCCCCGATCCTCCGTTTCGACCTGCGGGTTGATTTCCTTCGAATTGGGCTGGCTCATCAGGCGTGATTCCTTTGCGAACGATCGAGAACGAGACCCGGCCGACGGGCACGAACTCGCCCGCCGTGGGTGGCTGTGCCGATCCTGGCAGGCGGTCAAACGCTCCGTCACAAAGGTTGCTGTCAAAAGACTTTACGACAGCAAAGCGGCCTTGCACACTTTTTCAGCAACGCCGCGGCAGCCGACCCCGCGGCGATTGCACGGTTTTTCAGCACCGATAGAACGCCCATTGACCAAGTGTCCACTCCGATCGGGCTTGGGACTTTTGTGGAAAAACAGGCCGGATCGGTCCGATGTGGACGGCCACAGCGGCAGTTTGCTTTCTGCCACGTTTCGCCCTCGCAAAATCCGCCGGTGAACGCCGACAAGACGCTCGGCAAGCCGTGCCGCGGGCCACGGCCTCGGCCAGCCCGCGACCGCATCTGAGACCGAGAATGGCCAAACGAGGGGGCACCGGGTGAGGCGTTTGGAAAGTACTCGGTGGATGGCGAGGGGGAGACAAGGAGACAAAGAGAGAGGGAGATGAGAAACAGGGAGATGGGGCGTCAGGAAACAGGGAGAGGAAGGGGGATCGTGGGGTGGTGGGGTGTGTGGGGTGGTGGGTGGTGATGAACACCTTGCCAGCGGTGGTCGCGGCACTCGGCTTGCTTCCTTGGCCCGATTTCCGCTATAGCCAATCCTCGACCCATTTTCGCACAGAATGGCCCCCCTCCACCGGAAACAACCATGTCAGGCAGGACGCCCGAACTGAAACGCAACGACGAGACCGCTGTAGCCGCGCCCACCGCGATCGACCGCCGCGGCCTGCTGCTGCGCGCGTCGACCACGCTGATCCTGGGCGGAGCGTTGACCGGCTGCACCTCGTTCCTGGGACGCGGCTCATCCTCGGAAGAAAACGGAGTGGCCAAACTGCTGCAGGCCCCGGAACCCCCCGAGCTGATTCGCGAAGCCGCCGCCCCACGGGGCCTGAATCCGATCGAGATCTCAGGTGTCGGCCTGGTGAACTCGTTGGCCGGAACCGGCGGGCCAGCCGACCCCTCGCCGTACCGCGATCAACTGATCGAAGAGATGCGGCGCAATGATGTGAAAAGCCCCAACGAAATCCTGGAACTGGAATCCAATTCGATCGTCCGCGTGTACGCGACGGTCCCGGCCGGTGCGAAACGCGGCGACACAATCGATCTGCGGATCGACTCGCCGGCCGGCAGCAACGCGACCGACCTGCACGGCGGCTGGTTGCTGGACACCCGAATGCGTCTGCAACAGGTGATCCAGGGCCGCGTCCGCAAAGGCGACGTCCTGGCGATGGGGACAGGCCCGATCTTGACGCGTGCGGCGTTTCAGGGCAGCGCGGACAAACGGATGAAAACCCAAGCCCTGGTACTGTCCGGCGGCACGGTCCAAAAGACCCGCAACATGGGCCTGGTCCTGCGGCCCGAGTTCCAGCACGTCAAAGTATCCAGCGAGATTGCCGAAGCGATCAATCGGCGTTTCTTCTTCTTCGATGGCACGACGCGGCGAGGAGTGGCCAAAGCGGTCGAGGACGACTACATCGAACTGGAAGTGCACCCGCGTTACGAGGGATCTCTTGGTCGCTACGTCGCGGTGGTCCGTGCGATCGCGATCGACGAGCGCCAAGGCAACAGCCAACCGCGGCTGAAGAAACTGGCGTCACTACTCAGCGACCCGGCGACGGCCGCCGATGCCGCGTTGCAATTAGAGGCCTTGGGAGAGAGCGCGATCCCGACGCTGACCGCCGGACTGAAGAACGACAATCCGGAGCTGCGTTTTTATGCCGCCGAAGCACTCGCCTACTTGGACCGCCAGGACGCGATCGGCCCGCTGGCCGACGCAATCGCCAATGAATCAGCCTTCCGCTACCCGGCCTTGGCTGCCCTCAAGGGGCTCGATCACCCGGAAGTCGTGGAAGCCCTGGCGGGGCTGTTCAATCAACCGAGTATCGAGAGCCGCTATGGCTCGTTTGCCGCGTTGCGATCCCGGGCCGATGCCGGGCTCGCCCTGACCCCCGAAAAACTCGGCACAGCGTTGCGCTATTATGAAATCGACTCACTCGCCCCGCCCGTGGTCGTGGTCTCGACCCGCGAGGAGGCCGAGATCGTGGTCTTCGGCACCCCCGCGCCGGTCCGTATTCGGGGCGCGATCCTGGGCCCCAACGCGCTGATCGTCAAACCGGAATCCAACGACCCGGGTAAATTGAGAATCAGCCGCTTTCAGGTCGGCCAAGAGGACCGACGCACACTCGCCCCGGCCACGGTTCGTGGACTGGTCAAGGGAATCGTGTCAATCGGCGGAGATTACGCCGATGTAGCCGAAGTGCTTCGCGACGCCAAATCGAAGGGATACCTGGAAGACCAACTGGCGATTGATCCGCTGCCCAAAGCGCTGCGAACCTATTATCGTGAAGAGGAGTCCGGCTGAGCGTCAGCCGGGCGCATAGCTCCCTCCGCTCCCACCACGATACGTCATCCATGATCGAACTTGGCGTCAACATTGACCACGTCGCCACGGTGCGACAAGCTCGCCGCACCTATGAACCCGACCCGGCCATCGCCGCCGCACTGGCCGAACAAGGCGGCGCCGACGGCATCACGTTTCACCTCCGCGAAGATCGCCGGCACATCCAAGACCGCGACGTCGAAGTGCTGATGCAGACCGTGACGGTCAAGACGAATCTGGAACTGGCGTGTGCCGACGACGTGCTGGCCATCGCCCTGCGAGTCTGTCCCGATTGGGCGTTACTGGTTCCCGAAAGCCGCCAGGAAGTGACGACCGAAGGCGGGCTGAACGTCGCCGCGGACGACGGGCGCATTGCCGCCGCGATCGAGCGGCTGAAGGACCAAGACATCCTGACCAGCCTGTTCGTCGACCCCGACACCGATCAAGTCGCCGCGGCGGCCAAACTGGGCGCCGATGCGGTCGAACTGCACACCGGCCCCTACGCGCTGGCCCAGCGCGGCGCCATCAACGACGAACTCGATCGACTGCGGGCGGCCGGCCAAGTGGCGATCGAATCGGGGCTGCGACTGCACGCCGGACACGGGCTCAATTACACCAACGTGCGACCGGTCGCCAAACTTCCCGGCATGATCGAATTGAACATCGGCCACTCCATCGTCAGTCGCGCCGTGATGGTCGGGATGAAAGAAGCCGTCGCAGAAATGCGGCGGATCCTGGATGTCTGTTGCCCGTAGCGCTCCGCCCAGACATCAACCTAGGGTTGCGTTTGTCGAGCAGAAAAAAGGGGTCAGGTACCAAAAACCAAATGGCCCAACGGGTGCTTCGCATTTTTGGTACCTGCCCCCTTTTCCGCGGCGAAATGAAATCTTGACGGATCACTAGTAGTCCGCCCCAGCTCAATATTCGGGTAGTGGACGAAGCGACGAGTCCTCTGCGGTCGGCATATTGGCAAGGACTCGTCGCCTCGCCCACTACCACTTACCCGAAACGCAACATGACACAAAGCACTACGACGCCGTCACTGCCTGGCGAACGGTTCGGTTCTTGACTTCGTCGGCCAGCCTGGCGATCGCCTGGGCGGTCGGCATCGATCCCAAGTCACCGTCGATTCGATCGCGCAGCGCGACCTGCCCCGTTTCGGCTTCCTTCGGCCCGACAACGGCCATGTAGTTGACCAGGTCAAGCTGCGCGTTGCGGATCTTGGCTTGCACCTTGCCGCCGGTCGAGTCGACGGTGACCTTTAATCCCGCCTCGTCGAACTGCTTGGCGACCTGCACGGCGTAGTCGATCGACTTGTCGCTCAGCGGCAAGACGCGAATCTGTTCGGGCGAGAGCCACATCGGGAACGCACCGGCAAAATGCTCGATCAGCATGCCGGTGAACCGTTCCAAGGACCCGAACGGGGCGCGGTGGATCATCACGGGGCGATGGGCTGCATTGTCCTTGCCGTTGTATTCCAGCTTGAACCGTTCGGGCAGATTGTAGTCCAGCTGAACGGTCCCCAGTTGCCAGGAACGCCCGATGCAATCACGCACCATGAAGTCTGCTTTGGGACCATAAAACGCGGCTTCGCCCGGCTCTTCGTTGAATTCCATTCCGCTGTGTTCCAAGACGCCGCGGAGCGAGTTTTCTGCGGTGTCCCATTGCTGTTCGCTGCCGACGTACTTGCTGCTGTCCGGATCACGCAAGGAGAGTTGGACGCGATAGTCGTCCAAGCCGACCGCTTTGAGCACAAACTTCGTCAGCTCGATCGTGGCCCGAAACTCCTCTTCGACTTGGTCCTCGGTGCAGAAGATATGCGCGTCGTCTTGGGTCAATCCGCGGACCCGCAGCATTCCGTTTAGCTCGCCGGTTTGCTCGTGTCGATAGACGGTCCCGAACTCGAACAGCCGCATCGGCAATTGTCGATAGGAACGTGACTGGGCTTTGAAGATCTGGCAGTGATGCGGGCAGTTCATCGGCTTGAGCAGGTACCGCTCGTTGACCAATTGCCATTGGTGCAGCACCTCGCGTTTCTGTTCGGCGGACATCGACGGCTTGTAATCGGGCAGCTCCACGCCCAGCACTTCGGCGGCCGCCATCAGCTTGTCT
Source organism: Phycisphaera sp. RhM (assembly GCA_033042175.1). Classification (GTDB taxonomy): domain Bacteria; phylum Planctomycetota; class Planctomycetia; order Pirellulales; family Pirellulaceae; genus Stieleria. Next base: position 104,953 of record WCIL01000030.1, on the reverse strand, counting down.
TCGCCGTCGGCATCGATGGTGCCCGCTTCCAGCCGGTTGGCCCAGGCATCGAGCAGCGCGCCGACTTCGCTGCCGAACAATGGTGCAAATTGGCTGTCGCGGTAATACGGAAAGTGACCGCTGGTCTCATACAGTTCGACGCGTCCGATGTGCGGGCTGTAAACCGGATCGTAGCCACGGCTGAGCAGTTCGCGGCGCAGGAAGTCTTCCAAGGTCACGCGGACGCGGGCCCCCTTGGGCAACCACAGGCACAATCCCTGGCCGACTTCGGGGTTGATCGCGAACAGGCCGTGCTGCTTGCCCAGCACCCGGTGGTCGCGGCGTTTGGCTTCTTCGATCTGTTCCAAATAGGCCTTCAGTTCTTTTTTGTCGAAGAACGCGGTCCCATAAAGCCGCTGCAGGGGTCGATTGGACGTGTCGCCTTTCCAGTGGGATCCGGCGACGCTCATCAATTTGATCGCTTTGATCTTGCCCGCGTCGGGGATGTGGGGACCGCGACAGAGGTCGACGAACTCGCCCTGACGATAGAAACTGACCGTCGACTGGTCGGCCAAGCCGGTATCGATGTGTTCGACCTTCAGATCTTGATCCAGGTCATCGCACAGCTTGCGGGCTTCGTCACGATCCAGGACGAAACGTTCGAACGGCTCCTTCTGTTTGATGATCGCCTTCATTTCGGCTTCGATCTTTGGAAAATCGTCCTCGCTGATCGGGACATCCAGATCGAAGTCGTAATAGAAACCGCCTTCGGTGGTCGGCCCAAACGCCAACGAAACACCCTTGTAGAGCCGCATGACGGCCCGGGCCATGACGTGGGCCGCCGAGTGCCGCAATACATCGAGCGATTCACCGTCACGATTGGTCAACAATCGCAGCGACAGCGTCCCGTCGGCAGCCTTTTCTTGGACAGCTTCCCCGGACGCCAATTCACCCAGCGGCCGGTCCGCGTCGACGATTCGCCCGTCGACCTCCGCCGCCACAACGCTGCGTGCCAACCCTTCGCTGATCCCACTGGCGATCTCCATCGGTGTGGTGTGGCCGGGATGCTGATGGGTCGTCCCGTCGGGCAAACGCACCAGCACGGGGGCCAAGGGGGCGGCATCGGAAGCGGCCGAGGCGGGGGAAACGGGGCCAGGAGTCGATTGGCTCATTGTGTTTCAGTCTGAGAGTTCAGGAAATCGGCGGCCCCTCAAAACGAAAGAGGATGGCCTGTCATGGAGGCGCCGCAGGGGGACACCTTCGACGAATGAACCACGGCAGCATACCTGGGACGACAAACGAGGAAAATGGCGGATCGCCACCCGCCAAAAAGGTGTCCGACACCTTTTTTAGAGAACAGGCAGCTTGGGCAGACCGGTCTCTCGGTTGGTCCACCCCACCGCGGCGCAGGGGGGCGCGTCTGATGGAACCGTTGTTGCTGCGTCACGCAACAGCCGAGGCTCACCGTCCGACGTGCCGGCCACTTTCCGGTATGAATTCAATCCGCGCAAGCAAACGTGATATACTTGGAGTCCCGCGTCGGGTGCTGTCGCCAGCGATCAAGCTGTCTCCAGCAATCAAGACGCTCCTCATCTGATTCCGTTCACCCCCTTGGCCGTATTTTCTAGCGATGACGTCGTCCGGCATCCAACACGAGTTCCTGGATCCGCCGAAGGATTCGGAGGAACATCTCGGCACGCTCGGTCACTATCGGGTACTGCGTGAACTCGGCAAGGGCGGCATGGGATTCGTGTTTTTGGCCGAAGACATTCGGCTGAAGCGGCAGGTCGCGCTGAAGGTGATGAATCAGAAAATCGCCAGCACGCCGGGCAGCCGAAAACGTTTCATCAGCGAAGCCCGGGCCATGGCGGCCGTCCACCACGACAACGTGGCCACGATTTTTGAAGTCGGCGAACACAAGGGCACGCCGTACATGGCGATGGAGTTGCTCCAAGGGGCGACGCTGGAGAATTTCAGGGAACGTCACGGCGAACCCGATTACCACCAGATCATCGCGTATGCCCGCGACATCGCCCGCGGACTCGACGCCGCCCACAAGCAGGGCATCGTTCACCGCGACATCAAACCGGCCAACATCTGGCTGGACACCAAGACCAACCGAATCAAGATCCTGGACTTCGGCTTGGCCCTTGCCTCCACCCCCGTCGATCAGCTTTCCGGCCGAGGTGCGGTCGTCGGAACCCCGGGCTACCTGTCACCCGAACAAGCGCGCAGCGAACCGCTGGACGATCGAAGCGATTTGTATTCCACCGGGGTCGTGCTGTACGAAATGGCCACCGGCGCGTTGCCGCTGAAAACGAAATCGGTCGCCGAGCAGCTGATCGCCATCCTGGCCCACGCCCCCAAACCGCTGACCGAACGGAACGACAAGATCCCCCAGCCGCTGGCGGACCTGATCCATCGGTTGATGGCCAAGGAGCCGCGCGATCGCTACCCCAGCGCCGCAGCCCTGGAAAACGCGCTCGATGAAGTGGAAATCGAATGCGAAAAGAAATCCGAGGTGGCTCAGGCGATCAATCAGCTTCAACTGGGGCTGGAACAAGCAGTCAATAAAAAGAACCAGGGCGGCCTCGACGGGATCGAACTGGGCATGTCCGAGGAAGCGCCGCCGAATCCCTTTGAAACCCTTCCCGATGTGCTTCCCGCCGCGACTCCCCTGGCCGCCGGCGTGTCGTCCTCCGGTGCCCACCCGGCCGTCACGGTCCCCCAAGGTCCGCTGGCTGCCGGCGGCCAAGGATCGGGTACGTTTGCCGCAGCAACCACGAAGTCCAAAGCCAACGCGGGTGCCGAGACGGCGACTTCCAATTCAAAAATCATTTGGATCACCGTGGGTGTCGTTGCGGTGCTGTTGTTGGTGCTGATCCCCATGATCGTCTACATCAGTGATTCCAGCGCGATCGCACGCCAACAACAGCAAGAAGCGGCCTACATCGCCGCCCCAAAGACAGATCCCGACTCAGCGCCTTCCGCAAAACAGCCAATCCAACCGCCCAAACCACAATCACAAAAGTCGCCGCAATCCAAACCACCGCAAAACCCATCGGGCAGCCCGACGCCGAATGCATCTCCACCGATAACCAAAGTCAGCGCGAAAACGGTGGGCGCCGTCGGCGGTAAAGGATTCAAATGGCTGTTGGGCAACAAGCAGAACAACGGGTCCTTCGAGCAAGGCGATCCCAGCTCGGGAAAGCTGGAACTGCCGGGCTGGACGGCAACGCGTTCCGGAAACCAAGGGGGATGGAATCGAAACCCAAACGCCCGCAATGAAGATGCCAGGACCTACGCCTTCGCAGGCCCCAAAAGCGAGCTCGTTCTGACCAGTGACGCACTGCAACACACCACCAAGGACGGTGACGCCTTTCGAATCAGCTTGAATGCGGGTGGGGATGGCCCGGGGAAAACCGATTACCAAGTCGTGTTGGGATTCAAAGGCAACTCGGGTCCGCCGACCCGCTACCAATTGACGGCATTCTCCAGCGATGACCGGTGGGCCGGCGGAAAACAGAAAAAGGTGCTCCTCGAATACGCCGTGGACTCAGCCGTCGCCGGCAAACGCCCGTTCGTCGAATTGACAATCTCCAACAAGAACTCCGCGCGAAAACGCGGCATGTTGGACCGCGTCGTGTTGACGGTGCGGCCGTCCGAAAATCTGGCGGCCGCCACCAAGAGCTCCCCCGCAAACGGCGAGTCTGCGATGGCAACGCCGAGCGAGCAACCCAAACCCGATCCCGCGAACGTCTCATCGACTCCGCCCAAACCGACGCCACCGGCCCCCGAACCGAAAACACCACCGCCGCCGAAATCCACACGAACGGTCGCGCTCAAAACGTCCGACCCGGGTGGGGCGGACGCCACGGTCAAACGTGGCGGCGGATACAACGATCCACTCGGGGAGAAAGCGGTGCTGTCGATCGAAACTCGACGCAACATCCAGGTCGAGCACACCTACATGCGATTCCCGATCCTGTCGCTGCGTGGGAACCAGGGCGGGGGCCAGCCGGTCAATCGCAACCGTGGCAGGGGCAAAGAACCCGAACCGCTTCCCGTTGTGACTGCGGAATTACAGCTCAGCCTCACATCGGCCGAACGCAAAGCGGACGTGACCATTCGGGTCTACGGTTTCAGCAATGAAATCAGCGACTTGTGGCCGGAAACGAAGATCGTCTGGAACAATTCGTTTTCATCCCAAGACCTGCAGAACATCCCCTTACTGGCCGAAAAAACGATCCGCCCGGAGGACAAGTCGCTGTCGATTTCCAGCGACTTGCTGGCCAAATTCGTCGCCGAGGCCAATCATCGCTCCGTCACCCTGATCGTGACCGGATCCTCGGGTAACGAACAGTTGACCTTCGCGTCCAAAGAAAGCGATTCGTCGGATCCGCCGACGCTGATTTTAGGGCTCAGCGAGTGACAAACGGCGGCTGATCAGGCCGCGTTTGATTAGAGTATTCCGGCGGAACCATTTGCCGCTTCCGCTCATCTGAACACTCGTAGCACCTGTCAAAAGTCCGTTTTCTTCGGATTCCGCCATGAAATCGCGATGCGTCTTCGTCGAACCCCTCGAACGCCGCCGGTTGCTCGCCGGCGATGTCTGCCTGGTCAGCGACCCGATCGAGCCAACCAGCGGCGACATTGCTCCCGTGTCCGGCAACGCGATTGACGTTTTCCCCTACACCCCCCCTGCAGGCATCGGCTTCGCCCCTGCGTCCCCGCCGCAATTTTTGCCCGCCCCGCTCTTCCCCGGCGCCGAGATCGATGCACCATTGATTCTTCCAGCCGGCGGCGCCAATTTGCTGGAGCAAGACGGAGGGTTGGTGGCCGCTGTTCGCACAAATCTCTACGCCGGTGCCGCGAACGAATTGCCCCCCGCGACGCTGCACCTGTTTGATCGCCAGGACGACGGAAGCCTGGAAGCATCCGCTTCGATTGAGTTGCAGTTCACGCCCCGCCAGGTGTTGCTGACCGACCAGTTGGTGATCGTCGTCGGCTCCTCGACCCGCGGCATTCCGAGCGGTACCGGTGCCGCGGACACCGTCGTGTTGACGGTGGCTCGAAATGACACGACGGATCGGAACACGATTCGGCTGGACGGGCTGTTCGCAAGCGTCGCGCGGCGTGACGACCGGTTGTTTGTCTCCACTTTCCAACCACCCCAATTCACTCCGCAATTTGACTCGCCGCCATCGTTCACACACGCCGTGACGGTGTTTGACGCCAGCGGCAGTTCACTGTCTCGGATCGCCAGGGGCGAGCTGCCCACTGCAGTGATGGACGAGATGCTCGTCGGCAATGACATCCTGGTCATTGAACAAACCCGCGGCAGCGAGCCCGATGCCGAACGCTCCTTAATGGGCGACGCGACGTGGATTGCTCCGACCGATCTGAGCCATCATTTGGTCCGTTACCGAATGGTGGGAGATGGCATTGAAAGGATCGCATCGTTGAAGCTGTCCGCTGATTTTAATCTGCGAACCGAAATCTCCGCCGACGGATTGACCGCGGTCGTCTTTGGACAACACAACCTTGTCTTTCCCGCGGTCGTTGATGGTCCCCAAGCCGGATACAGCGTCGCGCTGATCGACCTGTCCGAGGACCAGCCAAAACTTTTTCAATCCGTTGACATTGCGACCCGCGACCGACGAACGATCGCAGACATCGGCCAGCGGGCGGTTGTCGTCGCCGACGGACGAAACGCGCTGATCGTCGTCGACACGGATCAGTCGATTGACGTCGATGCCGAGAACCGAGTCACGCGCATCGAATTGCCCGGCATCCCCGATCAAACGTATCCCGGGATCACCAGCGTCAAAGAACTCTCCCCGGAAACGTTTGCGATTGTTCGCCGGTCCTACACCACAAGCACGGATCCGGCCGAGAGGTTGTCGCGAAGCGAGGTCGAACTGCTGACGCTGTCCCTGGACGACCACTCGGTCGTCGCGCAGACCGTTACGGATCATTCGGCGTTGGCGATCTTCACTCCCTCGTCGCCGCGTCCCACCTTGATCGGACTCGGGCCGTTTTTGGCGCCGCACGAAGCACGACAACTGATCGTCGGCCGCATCGATGGCTCCGGGCAATTCGATCATCAAGCGACGATCGATCTGGACCACGTCGTCGAGATCGACGCCGACGAAAACCGTTTGCTGCTGCGTCAGATCGATCAGTTGATTGAATATCGCTGGGACAGCCTCGACGAACCGATCGCCACACCGCTCGGCGATCCGCTGCCCGCCCCGACGGCGGTCGATGATGTCTTTCGACGCAATTCCGACGCGCGCGATCGCTACTTGAACGTGTTGGAAAACGACCAGATTCTCGGCTATCTGGGGAACGCCCAGATTGTGGAATTGAACGACGCGCCTGCCGGAGTGGTGATCGCGACCGGCGGCAACGTGCTGCGACTGACCGAAGAGGCGTTGGGCAGCGAGGGGACGTTCGAATTCCGCTACGTCCTTCAGCAAGGTTCCCAACGGGCATCGGCGAAGGTCACGTTGACACTGTTCCGCTATGACGACGATGACGTCGAGCAAGCCGTCCAACGCGTCATCGCCCGAGCCGCCGAGGACCTGGATGTCAACGCGTCGGACCTGCAAATCGGTGCCGTGCGTCGATTCACCAGTCAACCCATGCCCAGCGATCCCGCCTCGGGAATCGAAAATCCGCTCGGCGGGCAATTGGAATCCTCGTCGACGTGCGTGTCGGCGACCAGCGTTATCGCTACGCGGCGAATTTCCAAGACGACGTTGTCCGGCTCAGCAGTCAACCACTCCGGCGCGTCATGGAATTGAGCATGCGTGCGGTGGACGTCGACGGCAACACCGTCGAATCGATTCAATCAGGTGATGAGTTCTTCGTCGAAGTCACTGCGCGGGACCTGCGAGAATTCGGCTTCGGTGTGTTTGCCGTCGCCTTCGACCTGCCCCTGCCGGTGAGCCAATTGGAATTGACCGGCGAGCTGATTCTGTTGGGCAAATTCGATCGGATCGGCGAACCGATCACGGCGGGGGGCATCGATGAATTCAGCGCCTTGGAAGCCTTGATCAAGCACCCCGGCAATGACGCTCAGGGTGTGGTTCGATTCGGCGTTCGCGCGATCGCCGGTGGTCAAGTCACCCTGCAACTCGACCCGGCCGAATCGCTTGGCGCGGAACTGCTGTTGCGGGGCCGGAACGACGAAGTCTCACCGTTGGAAGTGGACTTCGGCTCGTTGACGTTGAACATCGATGGGATTGAACCGACCGACACCGACGCCAGCGGCGCAGTGACGCCGTCAGACGCCCTGCGGGTGATCAATTTCTTAGGGGTGTACGGCAGTGTGCTGGTCGATGACCTTCCGACACTCACGACGCGCGTCGAAGGTGAAGACGGCCAGCAGCGATTGCGTTCGATGCGACGACTGGACACCAATGCCGACGGTCTGATCTCCGCCCGAGACGCCTTGCATGTGATCAACGACCTGGCACGTCTGTTCGTCCGCGAGGACGCTACCGACGGCGGGGGATCCACCGCCGAAGCGGAATCGGCCGACGCCGCCATCGCCAGCGACTTCTTGTCCGACGACGATGACGATGATAGGCTCGCCTCCCTACGATAGACCCCGTGGGATAGGCTTCCAGCCTGTCAAGCACGCAACCTGACAGGCTGGAAGCCAATCCCACCATAAAACTTAAATGTCTTCCACACAATCATCTGGCGAGGTCCTTTCCATCGCTTCCAACGCCGGCGACATTCCCGATTGGCAGCAGCAGGGTTACGAACATCTTTGGATGCCGTATTGCCAAATGAAGACGGCACCGTTGCCGCTGGCGGTCGAGCGTACCGAAGGCGTCTACTTGCACTTGAGTGATGGGCGACGATTGATCGACGGCCTGGCGTCTTGGTGGTCGGCCTGTCACGGATACAACCACCCGCACGTGGTCGATGCGATGCATCGACAACTCGACAGAATGCCGCACGTGATGTTCGGCGGGATCAACCACGAACCGGCGTTGACGCTTGCCCAGCGTCTGGCCGCCCTGCTTCCCGGTGACCTCAACCGCGTGTTCTTTTGTGATTCCGGATCCGTCGCGGTCGAAGTGGCCATGAAGATCGCGATCCAGTTCCATCGCAATCGCGGCCAGCGGGGTCGCACCCGGTTCTTGTCGTTTGCAAACGCCTACCATGGTGACACCACCGGCGCGATGTCGCTGTGTGATCCCGAACGCAGCATGCACGCGCGATTTGAAGGTGCGTTGTTGCAACAATTGAACGTCGACATCCCCCGCGATGACGAGTCGATGCAACGGTTCAAATCGCTGCTGGAGCAAAACCGAGATTGCTTGGCGGGCGTGTTCATCGAACCGCTGGTGCAAGGCGCCGGCGGCATGCGTTTTCACTCACCCGAGGTGCTGCGTCGGATCGCCCGGTGCTGTCGCGACAACGATGTCTTGCTGATCGCCGATGAATTGGCGACCGGGTTTGGACGCACCGGAACCCTGTTCGCGATCGAACAGGCCGACATCGTTCCGGATGTGATCTGTCTGGGGAAGGCGCTTTCGGCCGGTATGATCGGGATGGCGGCGACGGTGGCAACCGAACGGGTGTTCGATGCGTTTTGGTCGGACGACGCGTCCAAAGCGTTGATGCATGGGCCGACCTTCATGGCCAACCCCCTGGCCTGTGCCGCCGCGGGGGCTTCGCTGGATTTATTTCAGCGGGAACCGAGGCTGGACCAGGCGCGAACGATCGAAGCGGGACTGAGCGAACTGTTGGCGCCTTGTCGCCAGATCGACCGGGTCGTCGACGTCCGCGTCAAGGGCGCGATCGGGGTCGTCCAGGTCGATTCGCTCGATCACGTCGATCGTCTGCGGGACCTGTTTGTCCGCCAAGGCGTCTTGATTCGCCCGTTCGGAGACTGCATCTACACGACACCGCCGCTGGTGATTTCCGCGAGCGAACTCGAGAAAATCGGCCACGCAATCGTTTCGGCGACCCGGCAATGGGCTCGCTGGCCGCGAGAGAGTTGACAAATTCACGGACTCGGTTGTTGTTGGCGGTGTTCTTTCGGGAAATAATGGTCGCCACGAATCAATCCGGCCCAACCACCGCTGGCGGTCGCCTTCCTCCCCTCCCCTGCCCTTTTATCCCTGATCGGTATCTTTGCATGTTCCTTCTGAAATTTGTCGGCAAGTGCGCCGCCGCCTTTGCCGTGACCTGCATGGTCGGCGTCCCCCATTCCGCGTTTGCACAGAACGATGCGAATCAGCTGAGCGAGGCCGAAAAACGTAGCGGCTGGAAATTGCTGTTCGATGGAAAGTCCGCCGACGCTTGGCGCAACTACCAAAAAGACGCGCTCGGCGAAGGCTGGAAAGTCGTCGACGGAACCCTGGTCCGCGCCGACAAAGGTGCCGGCGACATCATCACCAAAGAGAAGTACGACGCATTTGAATTGTTGATCGATTACAAGATCAGCCCCGAAGGCAACAGCGGGCTGATGTTTCATGTCACCGAAGACAACCCCAGACCGTGGCACAGCGGACCGGAAATTCAGATCCAAGACAACGTCGGCGGACACGACCCACAGAAGGCGGGTTGGCTGTATCAGCTGTATAAGCCGACGCCGCCGCGCTGGGCTGCCGACCAGACGCCCGTCGACGCCTCACGACCGGCCGGCCAGTGGAATCAAATCTATTTGAGAATCGCCCCCCAAGGCTGCGAAGTCTGCCTCAACGGCGTGCGATACTACACCTTCAAAATCGGAAACAACGACTGGAACCGACGCGTCTCGGAAAGCAAGTTCGCCAAGTTCCCGGAGTTCGGCAAAGCCGGCGAGGGACACATCTGTTTGCAAGACCATGGCGATCAAGTCGCGTTTCGCAACATCAAGGTGCGTCGCATCAATCCCGACGGCAGCGTTCCACAGCCGATCGACGGCAAGCTCGATTTGAAGAGCGAACTCGCGTTCCCCAATCTGAAACTCGATCAATGGGAAGCGGTCGATGACGACGGCAAGATTCGCCCGCTGCGGATCCTGGAACTGACCTACCCGCGGGACGACAGCAACCGCGTGTTCATCGCGTCGCAGTACGGTGAGATCTGGACCTTCAAAAACGATCCCGAAACCGTCAAGTCGCATCTCGTGCTCGACATGCGAAGCGAAGTCGCCGATTGGAAGAACAGTGGCGGCAACGAACAGGGACTGCTCGGCTTGGCCATGCACCCCGATTTCAAGAACAACCAAAAATTCTACGTTTATTACTCCGATGCCGATAACGATCGATCCGTCGTCAGCGAGTTCACGATGTCCAAGGACAATCCGAACAAGGCCGATGCCGCGACCGAACGGATCGTGATGGAGATCCCCCAGCCGTACAAGAATCACAACGGCGGCAGCATCGAGTTCGGTCCCGACGGTTACCTGTACATCGGGCTCGGTGACGGTGGCGATCGCAACGACCCCAAGGCGGCCGGCCAGAACCTGTCAATGCTGCTCGGTTCCATCCTGCGAATCGACGTCGACAATCGTTCCGGCGACAAGGGCTACGGCATTCCCAGCGACAACCCGTTCGTCAACACTGCCAATGCCCGGCCCGAGATCTACGCCTTCGGTATTCGCAATCCGTGGCGTCTGGCCTTCGACCGCCAAACAGGTGACCTGTGGATGGGCGATGTGGGACAAGAACTTTGGGAAGAAGTCAACGTCGTCACCAAAGGCGGCAACTATGGCTGGAGCAACCGGGAAGGCACCAACAGCTTTGGCAACCGTGCCGCGGTCGCCGGCGTCAGTGACCCGATCGATCCGGTCTGGCAATACGATCACCGCATCGGCCGTTCGATCACCGGCGGCCGTGTGTATCGCAACGCACGCCTTCCCGAACTGGCCGGCAAGTACCTCTACGCCGACTACGTCACCGGCGTGGTCTGGGCATTGTCCTTTGACCCGGAAACCAAGCGTGCGACCGCCAACGAGCAAGTGATCCCCGAAGGCGTCCAGGTGTTGGGTTTCGGCGAAGATCAAAACGGTGAGATCTATTTCTTCACCGAAAGCCCTCGCGGCGAGTGCATTTACCGCTTCGCCAAGTGAATCACGCGATCAAGTCGTGCATGACGTGACCATCCACGTCCGTCAGCCGAAAATCGCGGCCCTGGTAACGGTAGGTCAGCTTGCGATGGTCGATGCCTAGCAGGTGCAAGATCGTCGCGTTGAGGTCGTGGATGTGCATCGTCCCGGGAGTCCAATGCTCCTTTTCGGGACGCGGGATCATCGGGCTGCCGTCGGCGTTGACGATGTTGTAACCGTATTCATCGGTGCGGCCGTACGTGATCCCCGCCTTGACTCCTCCGCCGGCCATCCAAACGGTGAAGCAACGGGGATGATGGTCACGCCCGTAGTTTTCTCGCGTCAGGTTGCCCTGACAGTACACGGTGCGTCCGAATTCGCCGCCCCAGATCACTAACGTATCGTCCAGCATGCCGCGTTGTCGCAGATCGTGCACCAGCGCGGCACACCCCTGGTCGATGTCTTTGCATTGGGATTCATGTTCGGTCGGCAACCGATTGTGGGCGTCCCAACCGCGATGGAAGATCTGGATATTGCGGACGCCCCGTTCGGCCAAACGGCGTGCGTTGAGGCAACACGCCGCGAACGTTCCCGGCGTCCGAGCCTCCTCGCCGTAAAGCTTGAAGGTCGACTCGGACTCACTGGAGAAATCCATCAGCTCGGGGACCGACGTTTGCATTCGGTACGCCATCTCGTGTTGCTTGATGCGTGCCAAAATCTCGGGGTTGCCGAAATGTCGGTGCTGTTCTTGGTTGATCGCCGCCAACGCATCGAGTTGGTCACGTCGGTCGGTCGACGTCACCCCGGGTGGATTGCTCAGGTACAACACCGGATCGCCGCCGCTGCGCAGTAACATGCCTTGATGATCGGCCGGTAAGAAACCCGGTCCCCACAGACGATTGAACAGACTTTGTTCGGCGTGTTTTGAATGCGCATGCATCACCACGTAATGCGGCAGATCTTCATTCATGCTGCCCAGGCCGTAACTCAACCAGGCACCCAAACTGGGACGTCCCGCGATCTGGCTGCCCGTTTGAATGTACGTGACCGCCGGATCATGATTGATCGCCTCGGTAAACGTGCTGTGCACGACACACAATTCTCTCGCGACCTTGGCCGTGTGCGGCAACAGTTCGCTGATCCAGACCCCGTCCTGGTTGTTGTCGTGCTTGGTGAATTTGTACTTGCTGGGGCAGAGCGGCAATCCACTTTTTTGATTGGCGGTCATTCCCGTGATGCGTTGGCCGTCACGGACTTCGGCGGGCAATTGTTCGCCAAACATGTCGGCCAGTTTGGGTTTGTAATCCCAAAGGTCATGTTGGCTCGGTCCGCCGCTCATGAACAGATAGATCACCCGTTTCGCTTTGGGCAGATGATGAAGCCCGCCGCCGAGCGTCGATGTGCTGGTTCCCGCAGCCGACAACTCGTCACCGAGCAGCCCCGCCATCGAAGCGGTTCCCAACCCGAGTGCCGTGCGGCCGAAAAGCTGCCGCCGCGTCGTCGCCAGTTGCTGCCGGTGCAGCGTTTCAAGAAAGTTCATCGGTCAATCTCGTTTAGTACAAAATGATCGCCAGGTCGCTGGCCAACAGGGTCAACGCGACTTGGGTCCAGGCGGCGTGTTCGGCGAGGTCTAATGATTCGTCTCTGGCGATATCGCCGATGGAGAGCAAGGCTCGGGCGTCATCCACGTTGCCGCGATACCGCTGAAGCATTTTCTGCAACAATTCTTCGAACGCTTCCGCTTCGGTCTGCGACGGCCCGCGACTGGCGAGCAGACGGAACAGCAGATCCATCCGCGACGACACGTCACTCCGCTGCAGCATCAATCGCTGGCCCAACATGCGAGCCATTTCGATCCGCTGGGTTTCATTGAGCAGCGCCAACGACTGCAATGCCGTGCTGGTTCGTGAGCGACGGACGCAACTCGTTTCTCGGTCCGGGGCGTCAAACAAAGTCATCATCGGATGCGGACTGGTGCGTTTCCAATACACGTACAAGCTGCGGCGATAAAGCCGTTGCCCGTGATCGCGTTCGTATTTCTTGGTATTGCTGGCCGGATGCGCCAACGCCTGCCACATCCCGGCCGGCTGGTACGGCTTGACGCCTTCGCCGCCCATCAGCGGATCGAGTAAGTTGCCGGACCAAAGGCCGATGTCGCGGATCACTTCGGCGTCCAATCGGTAGCTCGGCCCGCGTGACCAAAGTCGGTTTTCCGGATCATCGACGTCCTCCCGCCAAGCCGAACTTTGACGAAAGGTTCGGCTGGTCACCATCATCCGCAACATGTGCTTGAGATCCCAACCACTCTCCTGCAGTTCCACGGCAAGCCAGTCCAGCAGATCGGGGTGCGTCGGGTAGGCGCCCTGCAGACCAAAGTCTTCGGGGGTTCGCACCAACCCGTGTCCAAAAGTATTTTGCCAAACACGGTTGATCAACACCCGCGCGACGGTCGGATGATTCGGCGAAGTCAACCAGTGGGCCAGCCCCAACCGATTGCGTGGGGCGCCCTCGGGAAAATCCCCCATCGCCGTCAGGACGCCGGGCTCAACCGGATCGCCGATGGGGCGGTTGTACTCGCCACGGCTGAGGACGTGGGTCGGACGAGGTGTCGGCAGGTCTTCGGCGACGAGCGTGGTTGTAAAACCTTGCTCCAATGATTCGAGTTCCAAACGCAGCAACGTCGCCTCGGTGTGCACACTCAACGACGAAAACGGGCTGTCGGGGTCGGCCAACGATTCCAGTTTTTCTCGATCGATCGCATCGGTCCATGCGTTCCCGTCCGCCACGACCGCCACATTGGCGAGTTCGTCCGTCGCGGAGTGGATCAATTGCTCCAGTCGGTCATTAAGCAGTCGCCATCGCGCCCATTGACTTTGGTCGCTCGGCGCTTTGGCGGTCGGCCCGTAGTCGTATTTATTTCGATCCAGCGCCGGCTCGGACGTACTATTAAAAAACGCCATCAAACGGTAATACTCCGTCTGCGGCACCGGGTCGTACTTGTGCGTGTGGCAACGGGCACAGGTGAGCGTCATGCCCAACAACACCGCCCCCAGATTCTCGGTTCGGTCAAAGTTGTTCTTCGCTTGGTACTCCGCTTCGATCGCACCGCCTTCGCCGCTGGTCGGATTCATCCGGACATAACCGGTCGCGACCAGTTGTTCCATGCCGGGATCGGGCAGCAAATCGCCCGCCAATTGCCACGTGATGAAATCGTCCAGCGGCAAATTGGCATTGAGCGACGACACGACCCAATCGCGATAGGGATAGACGCCGCGACGGTTGTCCAAATGCAAACCGTGGGTGTCACCGTAACGCACCGCGTCGAGCCAATGCCGCGCCTGGTGTTCTCCGAAGCTGGATTTGTTCAGCAATCGATCGACATAACGCTCATACGCGTCCGCTCGGCGATCCCTCAAGAACTCCGCCAGCTCCTCCGGTTCGGGCGGCAACCCGCAGAGCGTCAATGAGGCCCGCCGGGCGAGTGTTTCCGGCGCGGCTTCGGGGGCAAAGTCGATCGAACGGCCGCGTTGTTTCGCCGCCACAAACCAATCGATGGGATTGATCTCCGCCTGGGGATCGCCGTCATCGGGCAACGCCGGCAGACGTTTTTTGGGCGGGATGAAGGCCCAGTGCTGGGAATACTCACCGCCTTGCGCGACCCACTGGGCGAGCAATCGTTTTTCGGCATCGGTCAGCTGCTTTTCCGCCTCCGCCGGCGGCATCGGATCATCTTCGGACAAGATCCGCAGCACCAGTTCGCTCGACGCCGGATCATCCGGATCGATCGCCCGGTATCCGCCAAGATCGCTGGTTGCGGCCTCGTACGAATCCAAACGCAACGCAACGTCTTCGTCGGTATCGGGTCCGTGACAGACGAAACACTTGTCCGATAGAACCGGCAAGATCTCGCGGGAAAAATCAATCGAAGCCGGAGCCGGGTCGGCGGCAGGGGCGTCGACCAGGATCAATAACGTCACCGCAGCGATGACAATGCTTGAAGTTCTCATCCCTGAATTGTAGACACAAACCGATGGTTGATGCAGTGTTTCCGGTGGTGCGACAAGGCACGACTGGCTACTGGCTTCCCCCCTACCGGCAACACGACGAAGCTTTTTTTAGCGGTAGGGCGCGAGCCCTCCGGTCGATCATGGAGCTATTCCAAGTGCTCGCCGCTTTCCTCGGCGTGCTCGGCTTCTTCCAAACTCTCTTTCACCTCAGCGCCCGCGGTCCAGTAGAACACCGTGCCGATGATCGCGATGATCACTTTGACCATTTCAAACACCAGCGCGATCAACGTTCCCGATGCGTCGGTCGGCTCGGAGGGAATTAATTTGTAGAGCCACTCGATCGCGGCCTCGAACACCCCGATCCCGGCGGGCGTCAGCGGCAGCGCCGAGGCCAACATCCCGATCGGCACGATGATGAAGTGATCGCCCAGCGAGGGAACCGACGGATAGAGCCCGCGCGCGATCAAGTACATGCTGAGTGTCAGCATGCCGTGCACGCCGACACTCATCAGAATCGAAATCCCAAACGCGACCGGGTGATCATGAAACATTCGCAGCGGTGGGCCGATTCGGTGAATCACCACGCCGACCAAGGGCAGCGTCTCGCCCCAGCGGACCAAGCGATCGACGATTCGTCCGCCAAACACCAATCCCGCCAACACGGCGGTGCCGACACCGACCAAGATCGCCGTCCCCAGTTTCAGTTGATGCATCTCCTCACCGCCGAGCGCGGACGCATCACCAGCGGGCTGAAAAAAGAACGCGATCGAAGCCAGCAAGAGCAGGCCATACAGCCCGACTCCACGATCGACCAACACCGACGCGACGGCTTGAACGCGACGGCCAGGCCGACGCTTGGCCAAGAAAATCGCTTTGAACAGGTCGCCGCCGACGCTACCGGCGGAAACAAAATTCAGCAGAAAACAGATCGCGCCCAAACGGAACGCTTCCAAAATCGTCAGCTCGATCCCCTGGCAGCGAACGAGCAAACACCAACGAACGAACGAGAGACTGATTGCGGCAACAGCGACCAATAACGCGCCCACCAGCAGCGGGTAGTTCTTGTCGTGCTGCGAGAGCGTTTCCCACTGTTGCGGTTCGACTCGGTACAGCAGGAAAACGATGATCCCCAGCGGGATCGCAATTTTGCAGAACGTTGCAAAGAGTTGACGCTTGGATTTCATGGGCGGCAGAATAGTCGGCCGCCTGAAAAAGGGTCAATGCTGAGACAGATCAGACGGAAAATAGCTGGGGAAGAGTTCCAGCCTGTCGGTTCCGATTCAAGACAGGCCGAAAGCCTCTCCCACATCAGAACACGACAGGTTTGATTGGTCCCGTTCGGGGCGGTCTCTACTCGCCCAAAACCGTTTCCCCGTCACCGTCGGAAACCGGCGGTTGACCGCTTGCGTCCGAATCGGTCGCAGGCGTCGGATCGTTCATCAATTGTTGCATCGCCGCTTCGGCGTCGCTTGACGCTTGATCGACCGGAGCGCCCGGCCCGAGGACCTCGTCGCCCGCTTCCAACAGCGGGAACTGCTCTTCCAGGCTTTGCACGGGTGCTTCGGCCAAGGCTTCGAGTGCTTCGCGTCGGTAGTTGACTTCCGATTCTTGGAACAAGCGGAAACCGGTACCGGCGGGAATCAGGTGTCCCAGGATGACGTTTTCCTTCAGTCCGACCAGCTTGTCGACCTTGCCCGCCAACGCGGCCTCGGTCAACACCTTGGTGGTTTCCTGGAACGATGCCGCTGAGATGAACGAGTTCGACTGGACGGCCGCCTTGGTGATCCCCAGCAACTGCGTACTGGCGGTCGCCTTCTTGGGCCGCTTGCCCTTCATCGGGGTGCCGCCCTCGGCTTCGATCTTGGCGTTGGTTTCTTCGAACAAATCCTTCGGAATGATCGTGCCTTCGGTGTAATCACTGTCGCCGGCGTTGGCGATCTTGATGCACTTGGACAGCTCTTGGTTGGCGTGACGGAACTGGAATCGGTCGATCACCAATCCGGGCAACAGGCTGGTGTCACCGGGCGATTCGACTTTCACCTTACGCAACATGCGAGCGATGATGATCTCACAGTGCTTGTCGTTGATCTCGACCTTCTGCGATTGGTAGACCTGTTGGATTTCGTGCAACAGGTACTGTTGCACCGCTTCTTCACCGGAGACCCGCAGGATGTCGTGCGGCACCAGCGGTCCATCGACGATCGACTGGCCGGCTTTGACCATGTCGCCGGTGTGCACCAGGAAGTGCTTGCCGGTCGGGATCAAGTGTTCGCGTTCGATGCCCGACTCGCTGCGAACGACCACGGTCGTCTTGCCGCGTTTCTTTTCGGGCATGATTTCGACTTCACCGTCGACCTCGGCGATGATCGCCGGATCCTTCGGCTTGCGAGCCTCGAAGATCTCGGTGACACGCGGCAGACCGCCGGTGATGTCGGAAACACCACCGCTGTCACGCGGCATTTCGGCGAGCACGTTACCGGGCACGATGTCCTGCCCGTCGACGACCGAAATGGTCGCTTTTTCCGGCAGGAATTGAACGTTCAACGCCTTGCCGGTGTTGTCTTCGACGACGATCTGGGGGTGCAAGTCACCCTTGTGATCGACGACGACCATTCGCATCTTACCGCTGGCTTCTTTCTCCGTTCGAACCGTCTCGCCTTCGACGATGTCTTCAAAGCGGACTTTACCGGAGACTTCCGACAGGATCGGTACCGAGTACGGGTTCCACTCGCAAAGCGTTTCGCCGGGTTTAACCTTCTGGCCGTCTTCGACCATCAGCATCGACCCGGTCGGAATCGGATAGCTTTCGAACTCACGCCCGCGGTCATCGACCAGTGCGATTTCACCGTTACGCGTCAGAACGACCTTGCGACCTTCGGCGTTTTCGACCGCACGGATCCGCGTCAACCGAACCTCACCGGCCTTCTTGCTCTTGATGTCGGATTCCTGCATCGCCTTGCTGACCGAACCACCGATGTGGAAGGTCCGCATCGTCAATTGGGTGCCGGGCTCGCCGATCGATTGTGCGGCGATGATGCCCACCGCCATGCCCTCTTCGACCATGGCACCGGTCGACATGTCCATTCCGTAACAGCGGCGGCAAACACCCAGCGGTGCGTCGCAGGTCATCGGCGAACGGACTTGCAGTTTTTCCAAGCCCATCTGCTCGATCTTGCGAGCGATTTCGGGCGTGATCATTTCGCTTTCGCCGACGACGACTTCGTCCGTCACCGGGTTGACGATCGACTTGCGGCTGACGCGTCCGTTGATCGAATCGGACAACCGGACTTCGACTTTTTCACCGCGATATACGACGCCCTTGGTGATCCCTTGGGTGGTGCCGCAATCGTCCATGGTGATGACGACGTTCTGCGCGACGTCAGCCAGTTTCCGAGTCAGGTAACCGCTGTCGGCGGTCTTCAGTGCCGTGTCGGCCAGACCCTTTCGGGCACCGTGCGTGGAACTGAAGTATTCCAACACCGACAGGCCTTCGCGGAAGTTTGCTTTAATCGGCGTCTCGATGATCTCCCCGGTCGGCTTGGCCATCAGACCACGCATCCCGGCCAACTGACGAATCTGGGCGATACCACCACGAGCACCGGAGTGACTCATCAAGAAGACGGGATTGATGTACCATCCGCCCTTTCGCACGTCGGATTCCATCGCGGCCATCATGTCGGTCGTGATCAATTCCCGCGCCTTGGTCCATTCGTCGAGCACCATGTTGTAGCGTTCGTCGTCGGCCATTTGACCGCGGTCGTACGCCTTCTTCAGACGCATGACCTCTTTTTCCGCTTCCTTGATGAAGCCGACTTTGGATTCTGGCGTGACCAAGTCATCGGTTGCAAAGGACAGACCGCTGCGGGTCGATTCGCGGAACCCCATCTGCATCATGTCATCGAGCAGGTGGATCGTCGGGCGACGACCGAGTCGTTGATAACAGTCGCTGATGGCGCTGGCCAAGTCGCCGCTGCGCATCGCGCGGTTGTAGAAATCCATGCCGTCGGGCAGCATTTCGTTAAACCGAACGCGTCCCGGCGTGGTCTCGATGATCGCGCCGTATTTGGCGTCGCCGTTTTCCGTTTTCAGACGTTGGTGCTTGGGCAGACGCATCTTGATCTTGGCGTGCAAGTCGACGATGCCCTGGGCGTACGCGAATTCGACTTCATCGTAACCGGCGAACGTCATGCCTTCGCCCTTGCGATCGGGCAACTCGCACGTCATGTAGTAGCAACCCATCACGATGTCCTGCGATGGACTCATGATCGGTTTCCCGTTGGACGGTGCGAACACGTTGTTCGTACTCATCATCAACGTGTGGGCTTCGACCTGAGCTTCGATTGAAAGCGGCAGGTGGACGGCCATCTGGTCACCGTCAAAGTCGGCGTTGAAGCCTTTGCAAACTAACGGGTGCAAGTTGATCGCGTTGCCTTCGACCAACGTCGGCTCGAACGCCTGGATCCCCATCCGGTGCAGCGTCGGGGCTCGGTTGAGCAGGACGGGGTGGTTGGTGATGACCTGTTCCAAGATATCCCAGACCTCTTCGTCCTTTCGTTCCAACATCTTCTTGGCCGACTTGATCGTGTCGGCGTGACCGAGCTCTTTCAAGCGGCGGATGATGAAGGGCTGGTACAGTTCCAACGCGATCTTTTTGGGCAGACCACATTGGTGCAATTTCAGTCGCGGGCCGACCACGATCACACTCCGTGCCGAATAATCGACTCGCTTGCCGAGCAAGTTTTCGCGGAAACGACCTTGTTTTCCCTTGATCATGTCGGTCAACGATTTCAGCGGCCGGTTGGACGAACCCAGCACCGGACGCTTGCAACGGTTGTTGTCAAACAACGCGTCGACGGATTGTTGCAGCATTCGCTTTTCGTTGCGAATGATCACCTCGGGCGCATTCAGATCGACCAACTTTCGCAGCCGGTTGTTGCGGTTGATGATCCGCCGATACAGGTCATTCAAATCGCTGGTCGCAAAGTTGCCGCTGTCCAGCAGCACCAATGGCCGCAGGTCCGGAGGAATGACCGGAATCACGTCCAGCACCATCCACTCGGGACGGTTGTCGCTGTCGCGGATCGATTCGACGATCTTCAAGCGGTTCGTCAGGTCCTTTTTCTTTTGCTTGCTGCCGGTTTCGTCCAGCTCGATCCGCAATTGCTCGGACAATTGAACCAGGTCCAACTGGTTGAGCAGCTTGCGAACCGCTTCGGCACCCATGTCGGCTTCGAAGGTTCCCGGTCCGTACTGTTGGCGTGCGGCGCGGAATTCCTCTTCGGTCAGCAATTGCTGATGTTCCAGATCGGTTTGGCCCGGGTCGACGACCACGTAGTCCTGGAAATAGATCACTTTCTCGAGCGAGCTGGTCTTCATGTTGAGCAGGTTGCCCAGCCGCGACGGCATCGCTTTGAAGAACCAGATGTGCACGACCGGGGCGGCCAGATCGATGTGGCCCATCCGTTTGCGGCGAACGCGACTGTGCGTGACTTTGACGCCACAACGGTCGCAAATCATGCCCTTGTATTTCATGCCCCGGTACTTGCCGCAGGCGCATTCCCAGTCCTTTTCGGGGCCGAAGATCCGCTCGCAGAACAGCCCGTCTTTTTCGGGGCGATAGGTCCGGTAGTTGATCGTTTCCGGTTTTTTGACTTCACCAAACGACCAGCTCTTGATGTCCTGCGGACGGGCCAAAGAGATTCGGACCGACGCGTAATCGTTGATGCGATCGTAGTTGCTGGTTTCGCCAATCGACATGATATGAAAGCCTTTAGCAGTTAGCGGTTAGCAGTTAGCTATTGATTTGTGTTGAAGGTGGCCGCAACCAGTTGGTGCGGTTGCGGCGATTGAGTAGGCGGGCGGCGACAGGATGGGCCGCCGAGCCGTCGCCGCAGACCGGTCGCAATCGACCCGTCCGCCGTGACGGCCGAGCTGACTGCGCGGTGGACGCAGCCAGCTGTTCGCAGGGCTCTAAATCGGTCTCTTTTCAAGTTGCATGTTCAGCGCCAATCCACGGATCTCGTTGGTCAAGACGTCGAAGCTGGCCGGCGTGCCGGCTTCCAGCGTGTTCTCTCCCTTGACCATCGATTCGTAAATCTTGGTGCGGCCTTCCACGTCGTCGCTCTTGACGGTCAACAGCTCCTGCAGGATGTACGCGGCACCGTAAGCTTCCAAAGCCCAAACTTCCATCTCGCCGAAGCGCTGGCCGCCGAAGCGTGCCTTTCCGCCGAGCGGTTGCTGGGTGATCAACGAATAAGGACCGGTGCTTCGCGCGTGGACCTTGTCGTCGACCAGGTGGTGCAGTTTCAGCATGTAGATGTAGCCGACCGTGGTCTCCTGCTCCATCGGTTCGCCGGTGCGTCCATCGCTCAGGCGGACTTTCCCGTGACGCGGCAATCCCGCTTCGTCCAGGGCCTCGTTGATGTCTTCTTCGCTGGCACCGTTGAAGACCGGCGTGATGGACTGGAAGCCCAACTTCGCCCCGGCCCATCCCAGGTGCGTTTCGAGAATCTGGCCCACGTTCATCCGGCTGGGAACGCCCAGCGGATTGAGCAGGATCTGTAGCGGCGTTCCGTCGGGCAAGAACGGCATGTCGGCGACCGGCAAGATCTTGGCGATGACACCCTTGTTTCCGTGTCGACCGGCCATCTTGTCACCGACGCTGATCACTCGCTTGGTGGCGATGTAGACCTTGGCCATCTGCAGCACGCCGCTGCGAAGTTCGTCACCCCGCTTCATGCTGTTGAGCTTTCGGTCGCGAAGATCGATCGCCACTTCGACGTTGGACCACTGGGTGTCGTAAACCTTCTGGACTGCTTCCTGTTTGTCCTCGCCCTTGACCTGATCCATGATGTGATCGAGTCGGAACGCGATCGCACGTTCGGCGACGAACTTCGGATCCTGACCGTCGGCCAATGGCGTCCCGGTGGAATCTTTCAGCTTCGCACCGGCGGCTTCTTCCAGGTCACGGACCAGCGATTCAAAGGTGCTGGCGATTTCCGCGTTACCGGCCGCCTCGACCTCCTTCAATTCACGCTCGAACTCCTTCCGCTCGTCTTCGGACAGACTCATGCGTCGGGAGAACTTGTGGGTGTCAATCACAATGCCTTCGATCCCCGAGGGAACCTCCAACGAGTCGTTCTTGACGTCTTCACCGGCGCGACCAAAGATCGCGTGCAGCAACTTCTCTTCCGGCGTCAATTCGGTCTTGCTTTTCGGGCTGACCTTGCCGACCAGGATGTCGCCCGGTTTGACGTACGTCCCGACTTGGACGATCCCGTTTTCGTCAAGGTTGCGAAGTGCCTTTTCGCTGACGTTGGGGATGTCACGCGTGAACTCTTCGCGGCCGAGTTTGGTTTCGCGAATTTCGACGTCAAAGTCTTCGATGTGGATCGACGTGTAGGTGTCGTTCCGCACCAGTTCTTCGCTGATGATGATCGCGTCTTCGTAGTTGAACCCATCAAACGACATGAAGCCGACCAGGACGTTTCGCCCCAGTGCCAGCTCTCCGTCACGGGTCGCAGCACCATCGGCGATGATCTGACCTTGGGTGACGTCATCGCCCAGTCGCACCAACGGCTTTTGGTTTTGACAGGTGCGTTCGTTGAGCCCCTGGTACTTCTTCAGCTCGTAGTGATCGCTGCCGATTTCGATCCGGCTGGAATCGACATAGGTGACTTTGCCGGCGCGGCGGGCACGCACCACCATCGCACTGTTGCGTGCGACCTGGCGTTCCATCCCGGTGCCGACGATCGGAGGCTCGGCGACCAGCAACGGAACGGCTTGTCGCTGCATGTTCGAACCCATCAACGCGCGGTTGGCATCGTCATGCTCGAGGAACGGAATCAATCCGGCCGAAACGCCCACCATTTGGCTCGGCGCGACGTCCATGTAGTTGACCTGATTGGGCTGGACGATCTTGAAGTCACTCCGGACCCGGGCGATCAAGTTCGGTCCGGGGACCAACGCCTTGTCTTTGACCTCGGTGTCGGCCGGAGCCACATAGGCTTCGTTTTCCTCGTCGGCACGCAACCACACCACTTCGTCGGTCACCACGCCTTCTTTGACACAGCGATAGGGGGTGATCAAAAATCCGTAATCATCGACGCCGGCGTAGATCGCCAACGAGCTGATCAGACCGATGTTCGTGCCTTCAGGAGTCTCAATCGGGCAGATCCGTCCGTAGTGCGAAATGTGCACGTCGCGGACTTCGAAACCGGCTCGTTTACGGTTCAAACCGCCCGGGCCGAGTGCCGACAGCCGTCGCTCGTGCGTCAGCTGACTGAGCGGGTTGGTCTGGTCAACGACCTGGGACAGCTCGCCGCGGCCGAAGAAATAGTCGATCGCCGCGGAGACGCTCTTGGGGTTGATCAGGGATCGCGGCGTCATGTCCTGGGCATCTTTGACGCTCATCCGCTCCTGCACCGTGCGGCGCAGTTTCAAGAATCCTTTGCGGAGTTCTTCGCAGGCGAGTTCGTCGATCGTTCGCAGTCGGCGGTTGCCCAGGTGATCGATATCGTCGATTTCGGCATCGCTGTCCGGGTCGAACAGTTCGATCAGGTAGCGAATCGATTCGATGATGTCGTCCGGTCGCAGCGTCATCACCGACTCGCTGACGCCCAAGCCGAGCTTTCGATTCAAACGGAACCGGCCGACTTTGCCGAGACGGTAGCGGTTGTCGTCGTAGAATTTCTCTTCGAACAGCACGCGCGCCTTTTCCAGTTGCGGCGGGTTGCCGGGACGAAGCCGTTGGTAAATTCGCAACAACGCTTCTTCGTGGCTGGCGGTGTTGTCTTCCATCAGCGTGTTGAAGATCACCGGAACCTTGGGGGCATCCATGCACTGGATGCTGGTCACACCGGCGACGCAAATCGCTTCGGCGATCTCTTTGGTGATCCGGTGGGCGGCTTCGATGATGATTTCACCGGCCCGTTCGGAACCGCTGGGGAAGACCACATCGTCGACCGCGATCTTGCCTTCGATCTTCGCGGCGCTCTTGACGCTGGAGAGCTTCTCGGTGCGGGTCGGGTAGAACGCTTGCAGGATGTCGGCGTCGGTCGAATACTTCGGATCCATCGCGCGCAACAACGTCGTCGCCGCGAACTTTCCGCTCTGGTCGATGCGGACGGTCAACGCGTCTTTTTTCGTCACGTTGAATTCCACCCAACTGCCGCGTTCGGGGATCACCCGGCACGAAGGCAATTTACGGTCGGTCGTCGTGTCCGTATCCCAGACAAAATCGACACCCGGCGATCGGTGAAGCTGGCTGACGACGACGCGCTCGGCACCGTTGATGATGAACTCGCCGCCGCCCATCATGATCGGCATGTCGCCCAAGTACACTTCTTCCTCATGGGGCTCTTCGCGATTCAGCCGCAGCCAAATCCGAAGCGGCATCCCGTAAGTCAGACGCAACTGCCGACATTCCTGGCTGGTGTAGCGAGGTTTGCCCAGCTCGTAACGCAAGTACTCAAGCGTGATGTTCCCGTCGTAACTGGCGATCGGGAAAATTTCTCGCAGGACGCTTTCAAGCCCTTTGTCTTCGCGAGCAAGTGAGTTGACGTCTTCTTGCAAGAATTCCTTGTAGGAAGCCGTCTGCAAGGCGGTCAGATCAGGCAGCTCAAAGCCGCCCAGATCGGTTCCAAAGTGACGTACGGTTGTGGGGATCAGACGACGCTGGGACGTAACTGCCATCGGTAAAGAAAGCTCCTGCTGGACTTGAGATCCATGATCTCGGACGGCTATCGAATGGGTTTCGACCGAACTGCTACAAGCACTGCTGCTGCGACAACACAAAGACCCCGAAAGGTTCGATTTTCCGATTGACGTGGCGAATCGGATTGGCGGACATTGGGTCGCTGGAAAGAATTGGGCCGGAAACGTTGAAGCCAGGACCCAGAGTCGCTATATCCACAAACAGCGATCGCCAAGACCGGTCCCCGCCGCGACACGGCAGAAACAGGAATCATCAATTCGGTTGCGGGAAACGCGTTCGCCAAAACAATCTGACCAATAGTGGTCCGCGGTTTTGATACAATCACAGAACGCACGGGCGGGCATCCCTGACGATCAACGCGGATAAAATTGGGCCATCGACACGGATATAGACGGCTGGAACCTAGGCTCGATGTGGGAGAATATCACAACGGCGACTTTTACGAAAGCCCAACCCGCTCGACTGGCCCGGATTGTGCTGGGACTTTCGTTTTTAACGCAAACCTCTATGAGAAAACAACTTAGCGACACTCACCGCCGGTCCCCACCAGCCCCCCGCCGCTGTTTTTTGGGCCAAGTGAGAAAATTGACGAAATTTTGAACCCGACGGCCCCGCCCTGCCCCGAGGCGGCGCCGCTATTTCTGCCGCACAAATGCGGTGAAATTCCGGGCCCCGCTAACCGTCAGCCCCGTTGGGGAAACAGCCCGGCTACAGAAACATCGACTGGAACATCACCCAGCGGGCCGTCAACAGCGTCAGCAGCAAACAACACCACCACGACGCCACCTGGGCGACCGGCCGTCGATGCAGCCGATACAGAATGCCGATCGACATCCCCGTGACGGTCGCCTTGAACAAAAACAAGCGAACCGGTTCGGCGATCATCCCGCTGCCCAATGGATTGAGCTCACGCATCAACCCCGCGTTCGCTGTCCCCAACGTCCAAATCAAATCCACCGCCGACAGCAACGCGACAATCAACAACGATTGCCCCACCACCTTGCGATGCTTGGACCAGTCGGTCGGATCCGTTCCCGTCGTCTCGATCTGAGGGCGGTTGGACAGCAAGTGGCCGAAGCCGAGCACCACCACCGCCATCGCGAACACGGTCAGCGGGTAAGAAATCTTGGAGATCCAATGGGTCGCTGCGGCCACTCGCTCGCCATCAGCCTCCGCTTGATCGAGTTTCTTTAACTGCGCCTCAACACGCTCGCTGAATTCCGGAGTCGGTCGAAAATCCGTCAGCAAACGCCCCAGACTCGCATCGGTCGGCGCTGCACGGCTGGAAATTTGCGTCATGGCTGCCGGGCCGGCGGAGGCACGCAACGCGCGGAGCAAATCCATCCCTCCCAGTTCGGGATAAAGCATCAGCGGCCGCGCTCCCGAATAGAGGACGACGACCATGCCGAAGTCGACCGACTGAATGTCCTCAAAGAATTCTCGATAGAGGTCCTTAGGTGATGATTCGGCAGGTTCGCGGAAACGCCAAGCATCTTCAGAATAATTGACTCGCTGAAGCGTTGGTTCACCGGGTGTCACCCGAGCCTCACGTTCCCAACGCGGTCGCCGCCGGCCGTAACGCCCATCACGCTCGCGTTCTCGCTGCCGTTCCTGGTAGTCGGACAAGTCGTACGCAGCTGCGTCGATTTCGCGACCGTTGACCGTCAACGCATCCCCATCAAAGTCGAACTGATAGGGCAACGACAAATACTGCCCCTCCAAAAAGATGAACCCTCTCGTCTTTGAACTGTCGCCCGACTCCGCCCGCACCGTTCCTGCCGCCGGCCCGGCCCCCATCAGAGCCGCGAGCAGGCCAAGCCACGCAAAATGAAAGCCAATCACTGAGCGGTCCATCGGATTCCTCGATCTAGAAACAAACTTGCTGAGCCCAAAGGCGAACGCTAGCGCTCTAAGAGTTGAATCCGATTGCCCCCCGAAAGTTTCGCATAAGATTTGCAGGTTATTGGCATGCCGCCGGCTCAAGCTCCCCGGGCGACCGCGTCCAAACGGACCTACGCCAGCAGTTCGCGGACGATGCGCCCTTCCACATCGGTCAGGCGGAACTCTCGCCCCTGGTAACGATAGGTCAGCCGCTCGTGATCGAGCCCCAACAGGTGCAACACGGTGGCATTGAGGTCGTGAACGTGCACGCCGTCCTGGACCACATCCATGCCGAATTCATCGGTCTTGCCATAGCGGACGCCTCCCTTGACGCCGCCACCGGCCAGCCAACACGTGAACGCGTCCTTGTGGTGGTCCCGGCCGGACAGCCCCTGACCCTTGTTGCTGCCCTGGTTTAGTGGTGTACGCCCGAACTCTGATCCCCAAATGATCAAGGTGTCGTTGAGCAAACCGCGTCGCTTGAGATCACCGATCAATGCAGCAATCGGGCGATCGGTCTGCCGACATTTCTCCGGCAGACGCTTTTCGATGTTGCCATGATGGTCCCAATCGGAATCGTAAAGCTCGATCAGTCGAACGCCTCGCTCGACCAACCGCCTGGCCAACAAGCAGTTGTTGGCAAACGACGCGTTGCCCGGCTCGGCACCATACAGCGACAACGTCTCCGCCGTCTCCCCGTCCAGACTCATCAGTTCGGGGACCGACATTTGCATCCGATACGACATCTCGTACTGGCTGATCCGCGTCGCGATCTCCTCGTCTCCGGTCGCCAAGCGTTGCTGCTCGTTGAGTTCCTCCAAGGCGTCCAAGACCTGGCGGCGCTCCTGCATCGAACGGCCTTCGGGGTTGGAAAGGAACAACACCGGATCGCCCTTGGAACGAAATTGAATGCCCTGATAGATGCTCGGTAAAAAGCCAGGCGACCACATGCTGGTGCCCGCCCCGCCGGCCGGCCCGCTGAGCATCACCACGTATCCGGGCAGATCTTTGTTTTCCGAGCCGAGTCCGTAGCTGACCCACGAACCAAAACTGGGTCGCCCGCCGCGACCGAACCCGGAGTGCAAAAACATCTGCGCCGGGGCGTGGTTGATTTCATCGGTGTGCATCGAATGGATGAACGCCAATTCGTCCGCGACCTGACTGAGGTGCGGCCACAACTCGCTCATCGTGTGACCGCACTGACCCTGCCGGCCAAACCTCCATGGCGAACCGGCGAGCGTGGACGTCTTGCCGATGAACGCAAAGTCGCGTCCCTTGGTGACCTCCGGCGGGCAAGGCTGGTTGTGGCGTTTGACCAGTTCGGGCTTTTCCTGAAATAAATCCAACTGCGACGGCGCCCCGATCATGTGCAGATAAATCACATGCTTGGCACGGGGCGCAAAGTGCGGCCCGGCGGTTGCGGCGAACGAATCTTCACTCAGCAGTGACGCCAGCGCGATCGAGCCGAATCCGATTCCACCGGTACCGAGAAACCCGCGCCGGTCAAACCGGACGACGTCATCGCTGTCGCATCGGTTGGCTTGGTCAGCCTGGGAACCGGCATCTACGTGGTGAGGCGACATGCGATGACGATTCGTTGCGGAAGGTAATAGGGTCATCTGAAGACTCAGTCTTTGGTGATGGTTTCATGCAAATTCAGCAGCGCGGTGGCGACGCCGTACATCGGATCGGCAGAATCCGATTGCTGACGATACAGATGACGAAGCGTCGCCAACTCACTGGCGTTGGGTTGCCGCGCCGTGCACAACTGAAAGGCAAACTCGATTTGGTCGTCGATCGATGCGCCGCCCCTTTCGGACGCGATTCTTGACGACAGGGCTTGGGCCGCTTCGACATAAACCGGATCGTTCAGCAAGGTTAACGCTTGCAACGGTGTGTTGGTCCGAGAACGCTTGACGGTGCAGGCCAAACGCGCGGTGGCGTCGAAGTTAATGAAACTGGGATACGGCGAGCCGCGTTTGACGACGACGTAGATGCCTCGCCGATGTCGCTCGCCGCCCGGGCTGACTTCATAGTCGTACGCCTCGCCGCCGACCTTGGACCACACACCGTCGGGTTGGTAGGGGCGAATCGATGGACCGTGTTGACGTAAACTTATCAAGCCGGAGATCGCCAACGCGTTGTCGCGAATCATCTCGGCATCCATTCGAAACCGCGGCCCACGCGCCAGCAGACGGTTCTCCGGGTCGACGTTGCGAAGTTCGTAGCGAACGTTGGACGATTGCTGATAGGTCGCCGACGTGACGAGGGTCTTGAGCAAACGTTTCATCGACCATCCCTTGTCCATCAACTCGATCGCCAACCAGTCCAGCAGCTGAGGGTGCGTGGGCGGTTCTCCCTTGATGCCGAAATCTTCCGGTGTGGTGACAATGCCGGCGCCGAAAAGTTCCATCCACCAACGATTGACGGTCACGCGAGCCACGAGCGGATTGTCGCGTGAAACCAACCAGCGTGCCAGCGTCAGACGGTTCTCCGGCCCGTCGGGGCAAGGGTGCAAGACCGCCGGCGTGCCGGGCCGTACCGGATCGCCCGGCGTGCGATAATCGCCCCGCTCAAACACCGCGGACATTCGCGGTTGGTCCAGTTCCATCATCACCAACGTCGTGTCGGGCGCCAGCTGGTTGATCTGCTTTTGCAGCTGAGCGATCTGCTTGTCGAGTGCATTGAATGCATTGTCCCGTTCGACCCGGTATTGAACCAGCGTTTTTCGTTGCTTGTCCGACCAGTCGGCCGGTGACGTTCGCGCCGCCCGGGCGATCGCTTCGGGAACGGCTTCGGCGTCAACGTCTCCGGTCACGACCGAAAGCTTGAAGCGGCCGATGGTCAGCGCTCGGCCGAAGTGTTGCGTCATCGTGATCGCCAGTGGTCGATCGGTGGCAAGCTCGATCGGCTCGTCCAGCACAAACGTGGCCCAGTGCGGTTTACCCTGTTGCGGCGAAATCGCCCAGCCACTCTTGGGATCGTCATCGATCGCACCGGCGACGGGATAATTCTTTTGCGAAAAACTCGCCTTCGCCGCCGAGAAGGAAAGCCTCTGGTTTCGATCCACCGTATCGGCCCCAGCGTCGGCCCCAGCGCTTGCAACACGCTCCACCCGAAAATCGTTCAAGACAAAATTACGGCGCTCGTTCCGCCCCGGCCCAGAATCGGGAAGTGACTCGTCGAGCAGCACGTCCAAGCGAATCGCGGTGACGCGAGGCACCTTGGCCGTCGCCAGAACCCTGTACTGGTCCTTGTCCGGCGGGTCACCGCCCTGCAGCAAGATCGAACCATCATCGAGGCGCTCATACGAATCGGTCGAGCCTTCGGATTCAAACTCGATGACCTCGAGCGTGTGTGCCTGCGGCGATTGGGCAATCAACTCGGAAAGCCCCTCGCCCCATTCGTCTAGACCGGCGGACAGTTCCTCACGGCGTTGCTGTTGTTGGCCTTTGACGTCATCAAGTTGTCGCTGAAGCGCTAGGCGTTGTTGATCGCGCGGCGGATCTTCCAAAGGCATGCTGGGCCCCTGAAACTTGATCGACGAAGGTTGGTTGGGGTTGGCCCGGTCGGCTTCCTGCGCCGTGTTGTTGAAATAGGCCAACAGCTGGTAGTACTCCTCCGTTGTAAACGGATCGTACTTGTGATCATGACACTGGCAGCACTCCAGGGTCGTCCCCAACCAAACGGCGCCGGTCGTGTTGACCCGGTCGATGACTTGTTCAATACGAGTT
Source organism: Phycisphaera sp. RhM (assembly GCA_033042175.1). Lineage (GTDB taxonomy): Bacteria > Planctomycetota > Planctomycetia > Pirellulales > Pirellulaceae > Stieleria. The sequence goes on along the minus strand of WCIL01000030.1, from coordinate 74,578 downwards.
TCTTCGGGCAGCGATCCGGCTTCGACGTTGGTCGGCGTGCAGCGGTGGAACCCCGTCGCGATTTTTTGTGTCGCCGTCGCGGCGGGTAACAGGTCGCCGGCGACTTGTTCGATGGTGAACTGATCAAATGGCATGTCGTCGTTGAGCGCGTTGATGACCCAATCGCGATAGGCCCAGATGTCGCGAAAGTTGTCGCGTTGAAATCCATGGGAATCGGCATAGCGTGCCAAGTCCAACCAGGGACGTGCCCAGCGTTCGCCGAACTGTGGACGACTGAGCAAGGAATCGACGATCGACTCGTAATGCCGACGGCTCGGATCGCGAACGAACGCTTCGACCTCGCCGGGCGTCGGCGGCAATCCGATGAGATCCAAGAACAACCGACGGATCAGTTTTTCCGGCCGAGCCTGCGGCGATGGAGTCAGGTTCTCCGCTTCAAGTCGGTGGAGCACAAAATGGTCGATCGGCGATTGCGGCCACCCGGTGTCGCGAACGTCTGGCAAGGCGGGACGGCGCGGGGTGAGGTAGGCCCAGTGCTGGGCTGCGACGAACGTTTCCGGCCAAACCGCTCCGGCGGCGATCCAGCGACGCAGCGCGTCGACCTGTGATGCGGACAACGGATCGCCGATCGCCGGCATGATTTCGTCGTGCCCCCGCGGTAAGACCACACGTCGCAACAGTTCACTCTCTTGCGGACTTCCCGGCTCCACCGAACCCGACTCGATAAGATCGTTGCGGCGATCCAACCGCAAACCGGCTTCCTGCTTTTCCGCTCCATGACATTCAAAGCAAGACCGCTGCAAGATCGGGTAGACGTCCTTGGCAAAGTCGACCGAATGCTTCGCTGCGGGCTCGGCAGCAACGGCCGACGCTAACGAAGTCGTGATCAAGAATCCGACCAGAACGACAGGCGGGAGCTTGAGGAAACTCATGGCGGGGCGGGGGAGGGCGTGCTGTTTCAACGTGATCGGAAGCGGTGGGATGCATGGGGAGGGAGGATGATCCGCATTCCATTGTAAATCATTACAACCCACGACGCGTCGTCGTCGTTATACTCCGGGCTCCCGCCGCCAAAGTTCTGCTTCACCGCGAATGACGGCCACCCCACCCCACCCCACCCTCCGGTTATCCCTGAAAACGAATTGATGCCGTCCTGGTACGAACTCGACAACGCCGACGAAATTCCCTCCCCGTCCCTGCTGATCTATCCCGATCGCGTGCGGGCCAACCTTCAACGCATGATTGCCTGGGCTGGCGCCGATCGTTTGCGACCACACGTTAAGACGCACAAGTTGCCACAGATCATTCAGATGAAGCTGGAGGCCGGGATCGGCAAATTCAAAACCTCCACGATCGCCGAGGCGGAGATGACCGCGGCGGCCGGCGGACGCGATGTGCTCATCGCTTATCAGCCCGTCGGGCCCAACATCCGGCGGCTGGTGGAACTCGTCGCTGCGTTTCCCCAAACTCGGTTTTCGACGATCGTCGACGACACCCGGATCGCCCAGTCGCTCTCCGACGCCGCCCAGCGCCGACGAGTCAGCGTTGACGTGCTGATCGATCTGAATATCGGGATGAATCGGACCGGCATTCGCCCCAACGTCGATGCCGTTGCGTTGTACCGCTTCCTTGCCGCCGCCAAGGGGCTTCATCCGGCTGGGCTGCACGCCTACGACGGACACATCCATGACACCGACGAGGCGCTGGTTCGGCGACAGGTTGCCGCCGCGTTTGAGCCCGTGTGGGACTTGCGACGGAAACTTCTGGCCGAAGGCTTGGCGGTCCCCAAAGTCGTCGGCTGCGGCACGGTTTCGTCCAGGATCTTGGCCGCCGAGCAAGACATCGAAGTCAGCGCGGGAACGTCGGTGCTGTGGGACGCCGGTCAGCCGACTTTCACGCCGCCGATGGATGTCGACCAGGCCGCCGTGTTGCTGGCCCGCGTGATCAGTCGGCCCGCCCCAGGACTCCTTTGCATCGACCTGGGCTACAAAGCGGTTGCGTCGGAAATGCCGCCTCCGCGGGTCACGTTTTTTGGACTCGACGATGCCGAAGCCGTGGGGCACAGCGAAGAACACTTGGTGCTGAGGACCGATCGTGCGGACGATTATCCCGTCGGCTCCGTGCTGTATGGCGTTCCCACCCACATCTGCCCGACGGTCGCCTTGCACGCGGAAGTCTGGTGCGTCGAAAAGGGCCGCGCCGCCGAGCCCTGGCCCGTCGTGGCAAGGACCAGACGGATCACCATTTGAACAACGCCCAGGAGATTGGCTTCTGGCCGATCCCGCCGGCTTACTCGCACGATGCTCTCTCAGGCAGAAACACATGGATTCCCCCCCCGATTCAACCCACGTCGAGATTCAGCCCACGTCGGTGCGAAAACGGATCATCGCCGTCAGCGTGTTGATGGCGTTCATGCTGTATCTGGACCGTGTCTGCCTTGGCGAAATCGTCAAGAGTGATTCATTCCTGAACGATTTCAAGGGAGCCTCACGAGAACAAATCGGCGAGGTGTTGGGCGCTTTCTTTTTTGCCTACGCGCTCTTTCAAGTGCCTTCGGGTTGGGCCAGCGATCGGTTCGGCGGACGGATCATGCTGACGTTTTACATCCTCGCGTGGTCGCTGTTGACCGGATGGTCGGGCATGGGGGCGACGCTGGGTGCCTTGTTGGTCGCGCGGCTGGCCTTCGGTGTCGCCCAAGCGGGCGCGTACGCGACCAGCAGTGGCGTGATCCGCAATTGGTTTCACTTTCGCGCCCGTGCCCAAGCCAGTTCCTTCGTCTCGATCGGCGGGCGACTCGGCGGAACGCTGGCCCCGTTCCTGACCACGTTTCTTGTTTACCAGCTCAGCAGCTGGCGGTACGTGCTGTATCTGTATTGCGTCGTCGGACTGATCGTCGCGGTTGCCTATTACGTGATCGTTCGAAACCGGCCGGAGGAGCACGCGGGGGTCAATGATGCGGAACTGGAACTGATCGGCCGCGCAGATCAAACGGCCGCCGAAACGGCCGCGGCGACAACGAACCTACGTGACATCGGACCGATGATGCTGGCGATCATTCAAAGTCGTTCGCTGTGGCTCAATTCCCTGGCCCAGTTCTGCTTGGTGTTCGGTTGGGCTTTCTTGATCACCTGGCTGCCGACGTTTTTGAAAGAAGAACGCGGTGTTGAAGCGTTGCTCGGTTCGCTGATGGTGACCGGAGTGCTGGCGATCGCCATTCCCGGACAGTTGATCGGCGGCTGGCTGGGCAATCACGCCGTCGTGCGTTTGGGTCACCGTTGGGGCCGGATTGTGCCGCTGGCGGTAACGTGTTGTCTGGCCGGGTTTGCCTACCTCGGCTGTTTGAGCTACCAGTCGGTCTGGTGGGTGGTGGCATGCTGCGCGATGGTGTCGCTGATGACCGACATCGGCAACCCGACGGTCTGGGCGTTCATGCAAGATGTGGGCGGGCGAAACACCGCCGCCGTGTTCGGCTGGGGGAACATGTGGGGCAACTTCGGCGCCGCGGCCAGTTCGATCGTGGTGCCACGGTTGATGACACTCGGCGAAGCCTCCGGCAGCGGCGAAACCTATGTGTTCTTGACCTGCGCGGGCATGTACTTTCTGGCCGCGATCGCCGTGCTCGGGACCGATGCGACTCGGCAGGTCCGCCGATCAGATTCCGAAGCGATCCCATCGGATTCGTAATTCAGCGGTTCTTAACTCCGCGTTTGATTAGCCTCGGCGTTGTGCCTTCGAACCTCCCTTTCACCTCTCCCCTCCCCTGCTCCGCCCGGACGAACGATGAACTTGATTTTTGATGCCCACCTCGATCTCAGCATGAACGCGATTGAATGGAATCGGGACCTGCGGCGACCGGTGTCCGAGATCCGAGACGCCGAACGGAACTTGCCGCCGCTGAGAAAAGGTCAAGCGGCCGGCGTGGTTTCGCTCAGCGACATGCGCCGCGGCGGAATCGGACTCTGTGTCGCCACCCAGATCGCCGGCTGCATGAAACCTCGCTCGTTCGTCGCCAATTGGGAATCGCCATCCCAGGCTTGGGCGATGACTCAGGGGCAACTCGCCTGGTACCGAGAGATGGAAGAACAGAACGAGATGTTCCAAATCCGGGATCTTCAAGGTTTGGAAAGCCATCTCAAACGCTGGGCCGATCCGACCGCCGCGGCCAAAGCCAACGCGCCGGTCGGGTACATTCTGTCCCTGGAAGGCGCCGATTCGATCGTCACCCTGGATCATTTGGATCGGGCTTGGGAGTACGGATTGCGGGCGCTGGGACCATCGCACTACGGGATCGGCCGCTATTCGATGGGGCATGACGTCGAAGGAGGTCTGCCGCACGAGGGCCGCGAATTGATTCGCCGGATGGACCAACTGGGCATCGTCCTCGATGCCACACACCTCAACGACACCTGCTTTTGGGAAGCCCTGGATGTGTTCGGCGGGTCGATTTGGGCCAGCCATCAGATGTGCCGCGCCTTGGTCGACGATCCGCGGCAGTTCAGCGACGATCAAATCAAAGCGGTGATCGATCGCGGCGGCGTGCTGGGGGCGGCGCTTGATGTTTGGATGGTCGTGCCCGGATTCGTTCGGGGGCAATCTCATCCCAAAGACATGAACATCACACTCGAAGACATCGCCAACCACATCGACCACGTTTGCCAATTGGCCGGCAACGCCAATCACTGTGGGCTGGGCAGTGACTTGGACGGGGGCTTTGGAACCGAACAATGCCCCCGTGATGTCGATACGATCGCCGACCTGCAGAAACTCGAAAGCCTGCTGGCCGGACGAGGCTACAGCGAATCAGATCGTGCCGCGATCTTCCACGGCAACTTTGTCCGCGTGCTTCGCCAAGCCTGGGGTTAGGGTCTCGTGCACCGGCCGTTTCGGAAAGATGTTTTAGACGCACTGGAAAATCTTTTTCCAGCGCATTGCGAGAACCGTGACTGATTGTGGGGTGTGATCCGGCATTCGACTCCAAAAATGCCTTTTCTCGCATTTTCTATCACGCCCCACCGAATTGGCCCAATGCTTGCGATAGCGGAGAGACCAATGAGCTGAGTTGTTCGAAGCTCAATCCCCTTCTCTCTTTCCCATGAGACGTTGAGCAATGAAGATGACCCTTGCGTTCGCTGCTTTGGTGGCTGGTTTTGGTGTTCTGGCTGGCAATTCCGGTGCCGACGAACCGGCTGTCAAGCAAGCCGATCGACCGACGATTCGAGACGAACGCCCCGAAAACTTGCGTGGCTGGGTGATCGTGTCCAACAGTGCCTACTGGCCGCTCTGCTACGAGGCATTGGAGAATCTGACGGAGGTGCGCAATCAAGCCGCTTCGACAGACAACGCGGCGCTGGCCGATACGCTCGACAAATGCTCCGCGTGGCTCAAGCTGGCCGCGTCCGCTGCCATGGTCCGTGAGGAATCGAGAATCATGACGATCGCCGACAAATTCGACGAAGTGTCAGTCAGTCTGCAAGATAACGAAACGCCGCCGACCCCGCGAGAGATTCAAGTGCTCGCAACCATGGGCGAACTGGCGATCGCCAAGTCGCACCTGATTCGTGCCACGAAAGACTACACGGAGCGTAATACGTCCAAGTACCAGCCCAACAAGAAACCGGTTTCCGCCGAACTGGCCGCGGAAGAAAAAGAGATCCGATCGGCCCGGATCGAACGCGACCGTGATCAGTACCGCTACGACGTCGGACAATCACTCCGGCACCTGACCGTCGCCCAAACCTACCTGCGTGCCGTCGCCGAACAAGGCGAAATCGAACTCGGTGAACTCGAAACCGAAACCGTGGCCCCGCTCCAAGGTCAGGAATCTGGCGGAGAACTGGTGAGCAAAGACAAGGACATCAACCTGCTGGCCGAGCAATTGATGACAGCCATCGAAGCCGCGCAAGTTCGCCTGGCAACGGAGCTGAAATGGGAATCCAAGGCTGGCGTCTCGAGCGAAAACTGAACGAAAGTAGAGCTGAGCGGTCGGACTGAACAGAACTGCTAAGCAGTCGCCTGGACTGCCTCGAACAAACGATCGGATTGCGTCGCGATTGATTTCCGACGCAATCCGATTGCGTTTTGATGACCGACCCACGCGTTCGTTTTATATCGGGTTAGAACGGGGCGACGTCATCGTCGCGGTCACCGGCTACAGAGACTCCGGCAAGCCGGGCCAATTCTTGAAACATCTCATTGACCGCTTCGCTCGACGGTTCGTCGGCGGTGGCGATGAAGTAGTCCGGCTGGATCCCGAGTTGGGTTTTGATGACCGTCGCGATTTCGGGATCGGCATCCATCAACGTCGCCGCCATCTCAAAGTCTCGGTCGTCCAACGTTTGATCGGCAAGACTTTCCAGCAAGCTGAACCAGTGCTGCAGATCACCATCGCCGTCGGGAGTGAATCGCAAGTACGCTTCGATTTCCTCAGGTGTCAGGCCCTCCCGAAGACACTTTTCCTGGTAGGCTGCGGTAATCAGTTCCTGCCAACTCGGTTCGTCCTCCTCTCCTTCGTCACCGCCTTCGTCGTAGTCGTCGTACTCGTCGTCGCCATCCTCCAAATCCAGCTCGTCCTCACCGAGCGTGTACTCCATTTCCGACGCGTCCATCCTCTCCAGGTCACGTTCAATTTCGAGATAGGAAAGGACATTTCGATAGACGGCGTAGAACGACGCTTTTTCCAACGCGCTCCACTGCTCTGGATCGCCGGATCCGTTCAAGGCACAGCGGGAAACCGAAAGCAACAAACTCAATTGCTGTTGCCAATGCAATTCATCAAACAAGGTGACGCCGAAGGACCAGATCGACACGTAGTCCTCGCTCCCGTCAAACAGAGCCTCGCGGAAAACATCCAGCATCACGCCGAGCGACTCGCGATACAACGCCGCATGCGTGCCGGTCAATTGATGCGATTCATTGGGGTCAAAGATCACCTGGTCTCTCCATGGAGAAGCGATGGGGACACGACATGTACGCCACGTGAACGCAACGTGAACGCAACGACGACGAACCATTCATTGCATCGTTTCGCGTCCAAGATCCCCATTTCACTACACGCCTAATCTGGCGTTCGCGCCCACGGCCGTCTACACGACACCACCCCAGTTTGTCCCATTCTCCCCGTTTTACCGCCCCCAACCCCAGGGCCTGTCCCCATTCACCCAGGGCCTGTCCCCATTCACCCAGGGCCTGTCCCCATTCACCCAGGGCCTGTCCCCATTCACCCAGGGCCTGTCCCCATTCACCCAGGGCCTGTCTTCGGTCGTTGCTAGCGACGGCCAGAGAATGCAAAAAGTTTGCGGCAACGCTAAAGTTGTAATCGCTACGTGGTCGCGACCGACTGAGGCAGCACGGCAAACTTCGACGTGGGACAAAATGCGAAGATGCTCCTCAACGGAGTGGAGCAAGTCATTTGGTGACTCACCGCGTTCGCGTCGCCCACCGCGGACACCGTGTGCATCTCCCGAGTGACGCGAAGCAGCGTGGTTTCCGTTCTTTGGAAGGGATCGTTGGGGGAACGACTCGCTAAGCCGCTTGGCTGAATAGGTCGCGGGCTTGCTTGGGTACGTAGAAACGACGCCCTGTCTGCTTGGTTCGCTTGGTATCGAGATGATCCGGCCGGCCGGCGATGGTGGAAAATAGGCTGCCGAAGTTTGCGACGAGCGACAGCCAAAGCGTCGGCGATAAACCAAGACGCTCCAGAATTGGTGGATAGTCTTTCGGGGTGCAGCCCCGCTTGCCCGCAGCCAACTGGCGAGCGCTCCAGTCCAATACTTCCAAGTAAGCTTCCTCACTCATCGCCAGGAAGCCTTTATCGCTACAGCGGGCGTTCGTTTTGCTCGGCTGCGGTCCAACTGGAGCGGTTGCCTCGTGAAGATCCACGGGTGCAAGAAAGGCGTCCGCACGGCGAGTTTGCGGAACGGCGGTTGGTGTGTTGTCATCTACCGACGCGTTCGATTCGTCCGGTGGAGCCTGCTGTGAAGCCTCGACCGATTCGATCCGCCGTTGTGCCGACGTATGGTCACTCAGCTCAATCGTCTCCGCGAGGCACGCTCGGATCAGATTCAGATCGACATAGACAGAACAGGCCAAAACAGCCTCTTCATCGACCAAGGGCACCGCCTTGAAGCGTCCTTCGAAGAAATGCCCCCTCGTGTCGTCTTCCATGTGGGCACGTTGAGCGATTCGCTGATTCAACAGACGCATCCACCAGGAAATGTTGCTCAGCCGCTCGCGGATCTCAGCAAGCCTCTTGGGGCATTTCCGAATGCGATCCAGTTCCGACGCTGACGGCGCCATCGGATTGCCCAGGTCGTCTCGTCGCTCGGGGCAAATCATCAGCCAGCGCCGGGCCACTTCGGTGTCGTCCCACGTCTTCACGATGTCAGCGCGGGATCGCAGCACGAGGTGGAAGTGGTTGGAAAGAATGGCGAAGGACAGTAAGTCGATCGCAAAGCACGCTGCGAAACGTTGGAGGTACTCTTCGATCCAGACTTTACGGTGGTCGTAGTTCTTTCCAGAGATCGCATCCTCGCCGAAGAGCCAGCAAGCGCGCGTGGTTCGGCTGATGACGTGAAAGACTTGAACTTCGCTCGGATCCACCACTTCGCAACGACTGGATCTTGCCATCGCAGAGTCACCCCAACTCGTTTCAGGAGACTGCTGCGGGATTGAGGATCTTTCTCAACCATTCGCAGCGAAACTAACGAGTAATCGTGATACTCTGCCTAACTACACCCATTCCACCCGAATGGCTCCGGGGAGTCAAGTAAAAAATGATGAATAAGCGGGTGAGATCTTGCGGGGGACGGACCCCGTGAGATCTTGCGGGGACGGACCCCGGGCATTGTTCGGTGATTTGGGGTCTGTCCCCGGGGTGATTTGGGGTCTGTCCCCGGTGGGTTGTTGGTGGGTTTGTGAGGCGGGGACTGTCCCCGGTGGGTTGTTAGGTGGGGGGGCGGGCGGGTTGGAGGCGAGTTAGGTCGGCGATGAGTTGTTGTTGCATTTCGGTTCGGCGGCGTTGGTCGGGCATGCGGAGGATCGCCGCGGGATGCCAAGTGGCCACGTGCGATCGCACCAATCGGTCGCGCGGATCTCGCCGCGGTGCTTGGAGACTTGAAAGTCGCGTCCAAACAGTGCTTGCGATGGCGTTGCTCCTAAACAGAGAAGCGCAACGGGTTGGATCAGCGTCAATTCCGCTTCCAACCAAGGCCGACAGGCAAACACTTCGCGTGCGTTGGGCTTTTGATGCAGTCGACGTTTACCGCGGGACGTCGTCGGTTCGGTGAATTTGAAATGCTTGACGACATTGGTCAGATAAACGTCACTGCGGCGGATCCCGGCTTGGCTCAATGCATCATCGAGCAGCTTGCCGGCCGGACCGACGAAGGGGCGGCCGTCCAGATCTTCTCGATCCCCTGGCTGCTCGCCCACCAATACGATTCTGGCATCCGGTGGCCCCTCGCCGAACACGGGTTGTGTCGCGTGTTGGTGGAGATCACACGCGTGACAGCCGACCACCGCAGCGCGCAACGATTCCAAGTCGATTCGCTCGGGCATGTAATGCATGGCCGTTTCCGCAAAGCCCTCGTTTTGAGTCACCATCGCAGCCACCCGCTCGGGAGCAGTGTGCAACAAATCGGCGATCAGCGACGTTTCCGGCAGCGTCGGCCAATGACGCACCGGCATCTCGCGTTTCATCGTGTCGACTTTCACGCGAGCTGGGTTGAAGATCGATGCGTAGTACGTTTTCCAAAGCTCTTCCAACGCATCATCATCGGGAGCGTCGCTGACGGGGACACCGGGGCCGTACTGCAGTGACGTCTGGTCCCACGTGACCGATTCGTCAGGCGTGAGGATCGACCAATTCATGCCGCTGAATCTGCGGCTGAAGAACGGGGCAGCTAAGCGGACGATGCGGTGATCGGGCCGGTGCCACGCGACATAAACCTCGCGTCCGTCCGAATCAATCACTTTGCGAAACCGCACGAACGCCTTCATCTTGTGGACGTCTCGCGTGACCGCTTTCCGCATCGTCATCAATGTGTCAACGTCCTGGTCGGTTGTGATCTGCAACAGGTGACGTTCACCATGCATCAGCCGCCACAAGGTCCGGTAGAGCAACGACCAACGCGTCCCTATGCGATGACAGGCGACGGTCTTGGCCAAATCCAAAAACGCTTTGGGGACGGTGAAGGCGGCCTGTGTCGCGGGACGTTCCGCATCCCCGTTTGAATCGAACAAGGAAAGTTGCTCCTCGTCGGCCATCCACGCCACCTGCTCCGGCGGCACATCGGAGAGGAGCAACCGCCGCGCTTCGGTCCGCCACTGGTCGAACGTCTGGACCTTCACAAACCGCATGACGTGAACTTAGACCTCGCCGGACAGTGCGGATTGGCGGGTGTCGAACAACATCAGCTGTTTGGGTTTCGGTTGCGCTCGCTTGCGGAGATCGGCTTTGTCCAAATTGGCCAGCTCGGGATTGTGGTCCGCGGTCAACACAAAGTACTTGGCCCGGTTCCAAGCAACGCGAAGTTTCTTTAGGTCTTCGCTGCGCAAGTGCTTGTGCCGGCGAATGCCCAAGATCCGTTTGACGCTGCGGGCGCCGATGCCGGGAATCCGCAACAGCTCTTCGCGGCTGGCACGATTGATATCGACCGGAAAGAAATGCCGATTGGCCAGAGCCCAGGCCAGTTTCGGATCGATATCGAGCGAAAGATTCTGATCGGCCTCGGCGACAATCTCACTCGCATCGAAACCATAAAACCGCATCAGCCAATCGGCTTGATAAAGACGATGTTCGCGGACCAGCGGGGGTGATTGACCGGGCAACCGGGCATCGGCGTGGGGGATGGGGCTGTAGGCCGAGTAATAGACCCGTCGGAGGTTCTGTCCATCGTAGAGCTGTGAAGCCGTCTTCAGGATTTCGACGTCGGGCGTGTCTGTCGCTCCGACGATCATCTGGGTGCTTTGTCCGGCCGGTGCAAAGTTCGGCGGATGAAGCCCCGCATTCTGATCGTCTTTGGTTTCGTCGATCTTTTGTCGAATCCCCTGCATGGCGTCGACGATTTGTGGTTTCTTCTTCTCCGGGGCAAGTTTTTGAAGGTCGCCCTCGGTCGGCAGTTCGATATTGACGCTCAACCGGTCAGCCCAGAGGCCGGCTTCTTGAATCAGTGCCTGCGACGCGTTGGGGATGGTTTTCAGATGGATGTATCCGCCGTAATGTTCTTCCGTTCGCAACTTCTTGGCGACCGATATCAGTTGCTCCATCGTGTAATCGGACGTCTGGATGATGCCGGAACTGAGGAACAGTCCTTCGATGTAGTTGCGTTTGTAAAACTCGATCGTCAACGAGACCACTTCGTCGACGGAGAATCGAGCCCGCGGCGTGTCGCTGGAGATTCGATTGACGCAATATTGACAATCGTAAATGCAATAGTTCGTCAGCAAAACTTTCAGCAACGAGATGCATCGACCGTCCGGCGTGTAGCTGTGGCAGATGCCCATCCCCTCGGTGCTGCCGATCTTGCTGCCGGCCCGAGCGGACTTGGAGCCGCTGCTGGCGCAGGAAGCATCGTATTTGGCCGCGTCGGCGAGAATCGCAAGTTTGTCACGAACGTCCATTTCCGCCACGGCAGAACCAGAGGGATAAGTTGGAAGGGAGTAGTACATCGATAGGATAGGCGTGTGACAAGCCGGTCGGATGGAAGGTGCGCACGGCCTGACTGGGTTCTTTGCGGCGGGCTGACTGGGTTCTTTGCGGCGGGCGATTGTTCACCGGTGACCGTCGCCCCTCCCCCCGCTCCGCTCGACCCTCCCTGCCAGGGAGGGTGACTTCCAAACCTGCACGACCGCGTTTCGCTGTGAGAGCGAACGTTCGGGGGGCTGGACAAACGCGACGGAGGCGATGGACATGATGGCCCGCGTTTAACTGACCCACCCTACCATTGAAGCAGTTCCACCAGCCGTTCCATCGGCAGGTGTTCTTGTTCGATCCGTCGATTGGTTCGGCAAACCCTCTCGTAACACTCTCGTTCGTCGTCGCTTAGATGGAGCAGTTCGATCGCCTGCGAACCATTGCCGTCCGTGGCCAAGTCCTGGAACTGATCGAACACAGTTGCGTCCATCAACAGGCTTTGCACGCCGGGCAACGCTTGCCGTAATCGGTCCAAGATGACAAACCCATCGGCGTCGATGTCTCCCCAGTAAAACACAGGATTCTGATGAAGCCATCGGACGTCTGCCAATTGAGTCACTCCGTTGCCCAGGCCACCCAACGCCACGCCGCGTTGCATCTTTGGCAACGACAGCAGATTGATTTTGTTTTCGACGATCAGAATTCTCGCTTTTGTCACCGGCAACTGCGAAAGCGACTCCGCGGGCAGCGACAGTTCGTCAAACGGCAGACCGAGATCGGATTGCAGCGTGTCATCGAGAATTCGAAGCAAGAAATGCGGGCGAGCGTAGCGCAATCCGTAGCGCGGTTCAAACGCGTCGTAGCCGTAGCGATGGTCGATGGTGTGCGGTGGCATGACCAGATCCAGCCACGTTGTCAGTCGACGCCGATGGGTTTCCAGCAGTTTGGTGGACACCGCCAGCGGCAATTCGCGGGCGAAACAATCCGGACGCGGATGCGATTGGAAATAGTCCACGATGTCCAACAACTCTTCCAAATCGTCTGCGAGCTCCAACAACTGCTTCCAATTGCTGCGCTGCATCAGCCAGAGCGCCAGTTCCGGCTTGCGGCGGCGAAGGGTTTCGGTTGCCCGACAGAGCGTGGTCCACTGCGGCGAACATCCGGCCAAGCGGACCAGATCCTGCATTGAATCAATCACGATCGCGGTGGGAAATTGATTCAGCCCATGCGTTCGGCTACGACGCGATTCGAATTGGACGGTGTAACCCTCGCCGGTGATGTCTTTCGATGCTTGACGCAGTCGGTCGACTTGTTCGATTGCGGCGGCGTGATCCTTTGGAAGGGAAAGGTTCGCCGGCACACGATGCGGAAAGAACGCGTCCAGCTGACCCGACAACCACGCCTTGACCGCCTTGGGGTAAATCCGTTTCGCTTTGTCGGCGATCGCTTCGGGCGTGATCATCCGTTTGTCTTTTCCTCGCCCTGGACGGCCCGGTATTGTTCGGCCGTCAAGCTGATCAGTTCACTGCGGTTGGTGTCGGGGTCTTTGATGATGTGTCCGTACATCCCGACATAGCTTTCGGTGATCTTGGCCTTGGCATCCAAGGGTGCGACAATTGCCAATTGCAACCCGAAGCGGGCGAACAAGTTCAGCGCGTACTTGGCCCGCGTGTCGTCGCTGCGGGAGAACATTTCGTCGACCATGACAAAATGAAAACGATCGCTGTCGGGATCATCGGGCCGTAGGTCGTATTGGTAGGCGATCGCGGCGACCAACACCAAAAACGCCAGCTTACCTTTTTCACCACCGGATTGGCCGGTGCCGCCGTCGTAGTAACTGCCGGGATCTCCGCTGGCGGCATCGTACTCGCGGGCGGCGAACTTGAACCAATTTCGTACGTCGATGACCTTTTCGCGCCAGCGCAGGTTGGCGTCGTCTCGCAATCGTCCGACGAGTTTTTCGATACGATTGAACGTGGCTTCGTTGGCGTCGTCGGTTCCGCCCAAAGTGCCTTCCAAGCAGCCGGCCAAATCGCGGCGGAAGTCACGGATTTCCGCATCGGTGGTTTCACTCGGTTCCAGCCGCATGTAGGTTCCCGGTCGCCAGTCGAGTCGTCGCAGGGCTTCGTTGAGGACCTCGATCTTGCTGCGAATCTCTTCGCGTTCGTCTTCCAGTGAACCGTGCAGCAAGCCGATTTCCTGCAACACTTTTTCTTTCAAACGTTGGCGAAAGCGGCGTTCATGCCTGGGTAAATCGTCTTGGATGATTCGTTGCTGCAGCGTCTCGAAATCGGGCAACGACTGCGGTGTCGGGCTTAATTCGGACTCAAAGACCGGGAACTTTGTCAGCAATCGACCCATCGCCCGGGTCAGATCGTCGCGAATGGGGCTGACACGTTTTTCTCGATCGCTGACCTGAGCGGAAAGTTGATGAGTGACTTCGGTCGGCAACCGTCCCATGTTTTCGATGGTCAGCTTTCGGTCGCCCAGTTGCGAGTTGATTCCGTCGAAGTGTAGTTGTGCGCGGTCAAGGCTGCCGTCGTCACGGGCCGCGGCTAGTCCGGCCTCGACCGATTGCAGCGTGCGGTTGCCGTTGTCAAGCTGATGCTGTGTTTTGGATCGTTCGTCGAAGTTGCGATCACGGTCCGACTCCAGCCCCTCGATCTCGGCTTTCACGTCAGCCAACTTGGCTTTCAGTTCTTTGACTCGATCGTTGGACGCTTCCAGTTTTTCCTTTTCCAGCCGCAACTGCGAGGCATCGAACTCGTGGCGGTGATCGTCCATCGCGTCGAAATCCGTCATTACCGCCAGTTCGTCGAGAACGGTCAGTAGTGACGTGGCTTGATCGCTGGTTCGGCGAAGCGACGTGATCTGTGACTGCAGTGTTGCGATTTGTGTCTGCAGGTCGCGAATCGATTGTTCCAGGGCTTCCCGTTTGACGCGGTTGTCCCAGCCGAGGACGAAGTGTCGGCGGTCGTCTTGGCGACTGCGATCGTCTTTGGCGTGTTGGCGATGGTTTTGTTTGACGTGTCGATGGATGGTCATCGCCCGTCGGTTGGCCATTTGAAATTCCGCGATCGTTTCGCAGGCGAGGTGATCGAAGCGATGCAGAATTTCACCGCGGACATAAGACGCCAGCGGATGGTCATCGCGGTAGTGCAACATTTCCGGCAATGACAATTCATCAACAACCGGGGCGGCGGGCGATGCCGTCGGTGCGACGCGGTCATAGGTCAATCGCAGCCCGCGACCGCGGCCATCGGTCAGACGTTCGGCGTCGACGTAACCTGAAACTTTGGCGTACAGATCGTCCGGTACCAAGAGAGTCCGCGCGAAGGAATGCAGGACCTGTTCGATCGACGCTTCCCAGCGGGCGTGCTCGGGGTTCACGGTGATCAACTCTGCCGCAAAGGGAAGATCCGAGGGAGATAATTTGAAGGCGGCACAAATCGCCGCACGGACTTCGATGAACGCGTCGGGCAAGTTGCCCTTGCGGCGCCGCAGCGATTCCAGCTCCGATACATCGTCCCCCAGTTGATTCCGCAGGACACCCAGTTCGTAATCGCAGCGACTTAATTGTTCGGTGGCCGTCTGCCGACGTTCCACCAGCGTTTGACGGGTCTGCGAAATGTGTTGGTGCGCCTTTTCAAGCTGCTGGGTGCTGTTGATGGCGATCTGAATTCCGGCTTGTTTCAGTTTTGCTTCGAAAATCAGACGTTTTTCTCGTTTCGATTTCGCCTGCTGTTCCTCCGCGGCGATCAAGTCCGGCAGTCGTTGCAACCGGGCTCCGCCGCTGTGTGCGATCTCGTGTTCCAGCCGTGCCGAATCGCTGCGTCTGGCGTTGAGCGACGCGTCGAGCAGCGCGATTTCTTGGTCCAGATGTTCGATCCGCAGTTTCCATTGTTCACACAGCGGGCTTAGCAAGTCGGCGATCGCAGTGTCGAAAAACAACGGCGCGGACTCGTGTTGGTCGCGAGCTTGTTGCAGTTGATCGTTGGCGGTTCGATAACGGCGACCGGTCTTGATGATGGGCATCAACAACTCGGATTGTTGACGCACTTGAACGAGCGCGCGGTGTGCTTCGCTGAGTTCGGCGAAGTGCTGCAACAGACTGGAAACCTTGTCGTTCCAAGGTTTCTTTTCCAGCATGTGGTCACGAATGAACTGATCGAGGCGTTGGACATCTTTGACCGCAACGGTTTGATTGAAGATGTCCATCGCCTTGGGGCGGAACTTGACCTGTCGTTGAAACCAGCCGTGGTACTGTTTGTAGCTTTCGGTGACTTGGAATCCACGGTCGGAGAGGGCGGACTTGATATCGCTGCCGGACTTCAATTCGCCCAGATCACCGGCGATGCTGCGGGCTTGGGTGTCGAATGCGTAGTAGATTTTTCGATCACCCGAGGCGGTCAGGTACATGACCTGACAGAGTGTGAACTGTTTACCCGAGCTGCCGCTGGCAAAGGTCGCCAACAGCGCGGTGTAAAACCCGCTTCCATCGCGAAGGTATTGGATTTGAGGTTTCTCGTCACGGCCGGCGGTACGGTCGTAGGCGCCGCGAATGTACGTCCGTTCGTCGCGTTCTTTTTTGGTGGCCCCCGCGGCGACGTTGTAGTTGCGAACACCGGGACGAACCAGCAGCGTCAGCATCGCGTCGACGAGCGTCGATTTGCCGGCGCCGTTTTCACCGACCAGCAGCGACGTGGCACCGTGGGGCTTGAACGAATGGACTTGGCCATCGAAGGTCCCCCAGTTGAAGACTTCGAACGTGGACAGCCGAAAGCCGCTTGGTCGCGGCGTTTCGGCGGTGTCCTCGCAGATGTCAAAGAGCGACACGGGGCGTGGCCGCGACGTGGATTCAGTCATCGGTCGCCTCCAAGGCGTCGTCCGATTCCGCGCCCGCAGACTGTTCTTCGCGGCGTTTCAGTTCCGCGGTCAGATCCGTCCGCAGCCGTTCCAGTTCCGCCAGCGGCAACCTCGCTTTGAGGATGCGGCGGATCTCCCAGCTGGGCGGTTGTTTCTCGAAACGCCTGACGTACTTCAGTTCCTCCAGTTTGCGCAGCTGGCCGCCCAGGTTGCGATTGGCGCGAACGGCGTCGTCGTTGCCGGGGACAAGCGATTGCCAAATTTCCAACAGCGAAGCCTGGGAGATGACGCAGCGGTCGTCGCGATGGATTTCTTCTTCAAAGCGGCGCAGCTCGTCGCGAAGCAGCACGCACAGCAACGAGGCCTCGAAGCTCAACCGGATGCTGCGGAACAGTTTGGGAATGGACGGATAATCCGGCGGCAAGACTTCGGGTTCGATCTGCCGCAGGTACGCCATGCCATCTTCTTCGTTGACGATCAACATCAATCCGATCCGGGCGAAGTAATCGCTCAGGGGCGTGACACCGGACAGGATCCGTTCCCAGGTGTCGCCGGCGTCATCGTGATAGACGATGCCTTGCAGCAATCGGACGGCGGCGGGCGCCCAGGGGACCGGAGGCGGCAGCGAGTCGGGGTCCAAGGATTCGTGTTTGGATTGGTTCATCATCGCGGTCGTTTCGTTCGAATCGGCGCCGTGGCTTTCTCACGTGTGCGGTGAAATATGACCCGCGGAATGACCACGCACAACGAGTGCTCTTTCCCCGTGATGGCGTCTTTCGTGGTCACGTCGATGGTTTCGGTTGCGTCGCGATCGATGCGATGCCCGTCTTCGTGCGCGATTTGGATCCAGCCGACCAGTTCGATGATGCCGACTTGTAACGGGCGGATTTTCAGCAGTTCGGAAAGTCGGACCGAGGGCGAATTTCCGGTGGCGTGGGCGATCGTGTCGCGCATCCGATCCCATTCCAGTCGCTGCAGAAGGGCCAGTTTTTTGGCTTCGCGCCGGGCCGTTTCGAAATCGACGACGTGAGTTTCGGGGGCGACGTCAAAGACTTGGGGCGGGGTCCAGAATGGGCGTGTCAGCGGGGAGCCTAATCCGATCGACGTTTCGACGTTCAGGCCGAGCGTTTCGGGTGGTTCCTGGCCGGACTGGACGACGTCGTGTTTCAGTCGCGACGCCAGCGTGCGAATGTCCCGTAACACTTCGGCGGTTCGTTTGCGGTGTCCGGCGGATTGGTCGTCCAGCAATCGTCGCAGGGTTTGAGAGAGGCGTCCGGTTTGCCGCAGCACGTTGTCGGCTTCGGCCAACAGCGACGGCACCATGGCGCGAACGTGCTGGAGCGCCGCCCGCTGGTCGGCGATGGCATCCAGGCGAGTGACTTCGGCGATCGTTTCGCGCAGTTTCGCTTGGGCTTGCGGGGCGAACAGGAACGCGACGAAGGCGTCAAAGCTGACCCCTTCGTCTTGCTGTTTGATCAGGTCTTCGGCATCGAGTGCGGTGGCCAAGATCTCTCCGCGACGACGATCGTCTTTCATCGCCTCGCGCTGCACTTGACGGCCGATCGCTTCGAATCGATCTTCGACGGCGCGAAAATCACTTTGCAGCGTCTTGAGCAGATCGACGGCGGTGTAGAACCGTTCGCGGATCTGTGCCGGGTGATAGGTTTCCACTTCGCCGCCACCGCGAATCGAAGCGATCTCGTCGTCGATCCGCTGCCGCTGGGCGAGCAGGTCGTTCAAACGCCGATCGGGGTCCGGCGAGGCGCCGCGAACCAGATCGACCAGAGTGTCGATGACCAATCGCAACCGGCTCTCGGTGCCCACCAACCGAGCGTCACGATGGAGCATGGAATCGAGAAACCGGATGGCGTCTTCGCTGTAGCGGGTGAGTTGGTAGTGGGGGCCGGTGGAGTCGGCGGGCAAGAAGCGTCGCAGCCAGCCGGCATCGGACCACTCGCGCAAGTATCGATCGGGCGAGCCGAGCAAGACGGCGCGTTCCTCGTCGCGGAGTTCGTCTTGGAAGACCTGCAATCGGCTGGCCAGCTCGTCGTGGGAAAACGAGATCGCGGACTCTTGCGTGTTCGATTTGAACGCTTGTCGCAAAAAGTAAACCACGAACGCACCGAGATCCGCCTTGAGCAATCGGGCGGTCGGGGAAGACTCCAGAAAGGTGATGAGGGCGTCGAGATTCATGGCCCGATTTTAATCACAATCGGGGGACGTGTTAGCGGAACGGCGCGAGCGGGCTGTCGGTTTAAGCCCGCATGCGTTAGCAAGGGGCCACGCGGCGCCCCTCGCTCACGCGTCGGGCTAACGTCATCGCGTTGATTTCGGCACATCGACTAAACCGACAGCCCGCGAGCCGTCCGGTTGCAGCTCAATACCACCCTGAAATCCCGCCCTGCCGCTAAACCGTCCCCAAACGCGGGGAGTCAATGCTTCACGGCGTTGCCTCAGCGGGTGTCCGAATCCGCCTTGAGCCGTTTTTCGAAGGTCAGTCCCAGATCGGTGATCTTGGTTCGCAGGGTGCTGCGGGCGATGCCCAGCAGTTCGCTGGCGTGGGCCTGATTTCCGTCGGCGTGGTTGAGCACCTCGGGAAGCAGGATGCGGTCGATTTCGCTGTGCAATTCTTGGTAGACGTTCGGCTGGTCGTGGGACAGCAGGTCATGGATGAAGTTGCGAATGTTCTCGACATCCAGCTCCGACCGATGTTTTTCTGAACCGGTCGGTCGGATGTCACGGCAGGTATCCGGCAGGGAGGAGACCGTCAGCACTTCACCGACGTTTCGCACCAAGGCGTGCTTCATCGCACTTTGCAGTTCACGGACGTTGCCCGGCCAGCGGTAGTGTTTCAGCCGCTGCATCGCGTCGGGTGCGATCGAACGGATCTGTTTTTGCATGTCTCGGTTGAGCAGATGAATAAAGTGTTCGGCCAGCACGGGGATGTCTTCGGGCCGTTCACGCAGCGGCGGCAATTGGATCATGAAGACGCTCATCCGGTAGTACAGGTCTTCGCGAAACGTGCCTTCTCTGACCATCTGAAGCAAGTTGCGGTTGGTCGCCGCGATGATTCGGACGTCGACGCGGATCGTTTCGTTGTTGCCGACGCGTTCAAAACTGCCGTCTTGCAGCAACCGCAGCACCTTGGCTTGGGTCGCCGGAGTCATGTCGCCGATTTCGTCCAAGAAGATGGTTCCGCCGTTGACCTGTTCGAACTTTCCGATGCGGCGTTTGTCGGCACCGGTGAAGGAACCGCGCTCGTGTCCGAACAGTTCGCTTTCGAGTAAGTTTTCGGGCAGGGCGGCGCAGTTGATGGCCATGAACGGTCGTTCGGCTCGGCGGCTGTGTTGGTAGATCGCGCGGGCGACCATTTCTTTGCCGGTTCCGCTTTCGCCCAGGATCAGTGCGTTGACATCTTGCGGGGCGACTTGGCCGATCAACTTGTAGACTTCCTGCATCGCCTGAGACCGACCGACGATTTGATCGGCGGAGGTATCGCCGTCTGAATCGATACCGAACTGGGCCGGGGTGCGACTCATCAAGCTGACGTCGATGGCGTTTTGAACGGTTGTCAGTAACTTTTCAAACTCGACGGGTTTGAGCAGGTATTCGAATGCGCCCCGCTTCATCGCATCGATCGCGGTCTCGGTCGTCGAATACGCGGTGATGATGATCACGGGGACTCGGGCATCGAGTTCGTGGATGATGCTGAACGCGTCCAACCCGGACATGTCGGGCAACCGCACGTCCAAAATGACGGCATCGGGTTGATGCTCGCGAACGGCCGCGATGCCGCTTTCGGCGGTCGCAGCGGTCACCACTTCCAAGCTGTCTGTTTCGAGACTTTTCTTGAGCGAGTAGCGGAGGTTGGGTTCGTCATCAATGA
This sequence comes from Phycisphaera sp. RhM, assembly GCA_033042175.1. Classification (GTDB taxonomy): domain Bacteria; phylum Planctomycetota; class Planctomycetia; order Pirellulales; family Pirellulaceae; genus Stieleria. The sequence continues at coordinate 54,194 of WCIL01000030.1, read as the reverse complement.
TGATTAATTTCGGCACATTCGATTCCAAGGTGGGAAAGGGTTAACACTGTCCGTTGAAGCGGGCTTTCGAGTCGGCCGATGGCAGCGGCAGGATCACCTTGACGACCGTGCCGCCTTGGGGGCGATCTTCGGCCAGCAACTGACCTTCGTGAGCGTCGATGATGCGTTGGGAGATCGCTAAACCGAGCCCCAGACCTGGATCTTTGGTGCTGAAAAACGGCTCGAACATGCGGTCTCGGTCGCGCTGGTCGGCGGGCATTCCGCAACCATCGTCGGCGACGCTCAAGCATACCCATTCGGTCGACCGATTCGGCGTCGCGTGCGGAACATCGTCGCGGCCGATCCGTTCCACCGTAACGGTAATCCTGCCTTCAGTGGGCACCGCATCCAAGGCGTTGAGCAGCAAATTGAGTAACACCTGTCGCAACTGCATGGCGTCACCGCGAACCTGAGCGGATGCGCAGGGAAGGTGACAGTCGATACGAATGTTCCGTGTCTCGGCGCGGCTTGCCACCAGGTCCACGGTTTGATGCACGATCGGTGAAAGCTCGACCAGACAGAACTGCGGTTCCGAGGGCCGAGCGAAATCGAGGAACGTTTGCAGCAGACTATCGACCCGCGTGATCTCCTCATCCAGGACGGCGATGTCGGTGGCATTCAAGCTGCCCGAATCGGGGTTGCGTCGGGCGGATTGCACCAGGGTCTTCATGCACATCAACGGGTTGCGCAATTCGTGTGCCAGACCGGCCGCCAGTTTTCCGACCGCCGCCAACTGATCCGCCCGGACGATTTCTTGATGCCGTTGGTGCAACTGTTCGACGACCGAACCGACACGCGACGAAACGGTCTCGAGCACCAGTTGCAAATCGCGCAGGCTGGGGTCCGCGGAGACTTCGACCGGTCCGACGACGGTTTCGAGCTTGCCTGCCACATCGCGGATCGGGACCGACAGCATAAACATGGTCCGGTTGATGGCTTGGGCGACACCGTAGCCGGCTTCCAATCCGGCGATCGCGCCGCAGATGCCCAAGAACACCATCACCATGGCCAGCTTTTGGGCCAGACGTTGGTTTTCTTGGTTGCTTTGTTCCAGCTCCGACTCGTTGAACTTCAAATAGTTGTGGGCGGCGACCAAGATTTGCTCGGAAAGCGTTTTTTCCTCTAACTGATCGACCACCTCGGAGGCAATCTCCCTGTCCGGGTCATCGATCAACCGATGCAGTTGTTCAAAGTACTTTTCCAGTCGATGCTCAAGATCGGCGACAAATGTTCGCTCCTGGTCGGTTGCAGAAAGTTGACGCGCCTTGGACAGCCACACGTTAGCCTTGTCCTGTTTTTCCGCCGCCCTGACCAGGTAGTTGCGGTCCATCGTCAATAGAAAGCGATCCAGTTCATGTCGCATCTCACGAGCGATCAATTCCAATTCTTCGGCGCAGCGAATACTGGCAACGTTGATGTCCAGCAGGCGTGAATTCTGTTTTTGGATTTCAATGACGTACCACGCGCCCGAAATGCCCAGACACAACAGGATGCATCCGGTGATCGGCAGAAAGCAACCAATCTTGTCGCGCAGCTTCATGGAATTGGTCTCGTGATGTGCATGGAATTCAGCCAGAGCGTCGGGAATTCGGGCGCGGTCGGTTGGTGGGGTGACGTCGAGGGAGTGGCTGAAGAAGACCCGGGGAGGGTTTGTTCCTGCTGTACACGCGACACGTCCGATCGCCTGTTGGCAAACGCTGTGCCCGGGATGCATTGGATCGTTTGTTTGCGTCGCTTTTTTGGTGCCGAGCCGGTTGGGGGTTTCCGATCCGTTCGTCTGCGATCACCGACCGCGACCCCGATAGCGTTTCCTGGCGCGGTTTGTGGGGTGGGCAGTTCGGCGGACAGTTCGGCGCACCATTCAGCCAGCCGGCGGCGAAAAACAGTCAGCGCGACTGAAATTCGACAGTTTGAATTAACATTAGACCGATTCCGCGAAGTGATCGAGCGTTAAATCGATGATCGGACTGCACGTGAGGAGGAAATTCAGTAGGATTGGAGTGAGATTCCAGGGTGCCTTTGGACCAGCCCGAGCGAGTTGGCCCGACCTTTGCTAAGCGAAAACCCGCTTCGACGTGCGCACGTCGCACGATTACGCGAAAGATTCGTTTCAAGATCGATGGAGAACAACTGGACTATGGATGACTCATCCAACTCGATACTCGCCCCGACCAATCTTCTCCGTGACTTCACGGCGTCGATTGTGGTGTTTTTGGTGGCACTTCCGTTGTGCCTGGGGATCGCGCTGGCGTCCGGTGCGCCGTTGTTTTCCGGTCTGATCGCTGGGATCGTTGGCGGGATCGTCGTCGGATCGCTGAGCGGATCGCACACCAGCGTCAGCGGCCCGGCGGCCGGATTGACGGCGGTGGTGTCGGCCCAGATCGCGAATCTGGGCACCTTCGATGCGTTCTTGCTTGCGGTCGTCGTCGGCGGGGTGATCCAAATCGGGTTGGGCATCGCCAAGGCCGGGGCGCTTTCAGCGTTTTTCCCCTCCAGCGTGATCAAGGGGCTGTTGGCTGCGATCGGGGTGATCCTGATTTTGAAACAGATTCCCCACCTGTTCGGTCACGATACCGATCCGGAAGGGGAGATGTCGTTCTCGCAGCCGGATGAGCAAAACACGTTCTCCGAACTTTACACGTTGATCGCCGGTGATTTGCATTTTGGTGCCGCCGTGGTCGGACTACTCTCGCTCGCCCTGCTGTTGATTTGGGACCGGACGAAACCGCTGAAGAACTCGATCGTCCCGGGGCCGTTGGTAGTGGTGTTGGTGGGCGTCGCACTGCAAGCTCTGTTTGCCGGGTTCGGCGGCGCCTGGACGATCGATGTGACGCACTTGGTCCAGATTCCGGTGGCGGAAAGCTTTTCGGACTTCGGCAGTTTTTTGCGGACGCCCGATTTCACGCAATGGGCCAACCCCGCGGTATACATCGGCGGCATCACGATCGCGATCGTCGCCTCGCTGGAATCGTTGCTGAACTTGGAAGCGACCGACAAGCTCGACACCCAACGCCGTAGTTCTCCGCCCAGTCGTGAGTTATTGGCGCAGGGGTGCGGCAACGTGGCGGCCGGATTGATCGGTGGGATTCCGGTCACGTCGGTGATCATCCGCAGTAGCGTGAACGTCAACTCGGGAGCCAAGTCGAAGTTGTCGACGATCTTCCACGGCATCTTGCTGTTGGTTTGCGTCGGTTTGTTCCCGGTTTATTTGAACATGATCCCGCTGAGCGCGTTGGCGGCGATTCTGTTGGTGACGGGTTTCAAACTCGCCAGCCCGCAACTGTTCGCGCAGATGTGGAAGGAGGGTCGGTATCAATTCATCCCGTTCATCTCGACGGTCTTGGCCATCGTGCTGACGGACTTGCTGATCGGCATTCTGATCGGGCTGATGATCAGCGTGTTGTTCATCCTCAACAGCAACCTGCGTCGGCCGATCCGCCGGGTGGTCGAGACCCATCTCGATGGCGACATCCTGCACATCGAATTGGCCGATCAAGTCAGCTTTTTGAACCGTGCCGCGTTGGACAAATTGTTCAACAGTGCAGCCCGCGGCACCAAGCTATTGATCGACGCGTCGGGTTCGGATTACATCGACCCCGACATCCTGAGTCTGATTCGTGATTTCAAGGACAACATCGGCCCCGCCCGCGGGGTCAGCGTCAGTCTGCGCGGCTTTCGAGACAAGTACGAGTTGCGGGACGACATTCAATTCGCCGACTATTCGACACGAGAGCTGCAAAGTCGCATCACGCCGGATCAGGTGCTGAAGATTCTGCGCGACGGCAACGAGCGTTTTCGCACGGGACACCGCATCACTCGCGATTTCGGTCGTCAGGTGGGGGCGACGGCGACGGGGCAAAGCCCGTTGGCGGTGGTGCTCAGCTGCATCGACTCGCGGGTTCCCGCCGAACTCGTGTTTGATCTCGGCATCGGCGACATCTTTAGCGTGCGGGTGGCCGGAAACATCATCGGCACGAAGTCGCTGGGAAGCATGGAATATGGCGTCGCGGTTGCCGGCGCGAAACTGATCGTTGTGCTCGGTCATACCCGCTGCGGCGCGGTCACGTCGTCGGTGGAATTGTTTGAGGACAGGGCGGATGTCGAGCAGGCGAGTGGTTGTGGTCACCTGCACGCCATCGTGTCGGAGATCCAGCAATGCATCGATCCCGACGAGTGTCGTGGCATCAGCAGCATGACGCCGGAGGCCAAGGACGCCTGTATCGACTCGGTTGCGCGGAAGAACGTGCAACGAACGGTTGGTGAAATCATTGCCCGCAGCGATGCCATCCGCCGAGCGGTCGACAACGGCGAGGCCATGGTCATCGGTGCGCTCTATGATGTAAAAACCGGCGAAATTGATTTCATGACGGATCATGCGGTCGACTCGCAAGCCTCACATCAAGCAAACGTGTAGCGGCAAAGTCGACGCCGCATCCCAGGCTGTCGTCTCGCCCAGACGTGGTTTTGAGCAGATGCGTCGGAATCGAGATCAGGGTGGGGCGCAGGAAGCTGGATGCATACCAACGAAATCTTGACGAGCTTCACGCTGGCCGCTGCGCTGGGCGTGTGCCTGTTCACGGTGGCGTCCTACTTGCGGACCTCCCCGATCGTGTTGCTGCTCCTCGGCGGGATCGTGGCCGGTCCCGAGGTGTTGGGGCTGATTCATCCCAGTGCACTCGGTGACGGACTTCGTACGATCGTCTCGCTGGCGGTCGCGATCATCCTGTTCGAAGGCGGCTTGACGCTCGACTTGCGCGGGTACCGGACCGTCAGTCAGGAAATCTGCCGCGTCTTGACGATCGGTGTGTTCGTCACCTGGATCGGAACGGCGGTCCTGTTGCGGTTGATCTTTGGATTTGACATCGCCTTCTGCGCGCTCGCGGCCAGCCTGGTGATCGTGACCGGGCCCACCGTGATCGGCCCGCTGCTGCATCGGATCCGTGTTCAGCCCAAACTGCATCACATTCTTCACTGGGAGGGCGTTCTGATCGATCCGATCGGCGTGTTCCTGGCGTTATTGAGTTTCGAGTTCTATGTGAGTACCGATGGCACGCAGCAGTTGGTCGTCAAAGACTTTCTGTTGCGGTTTGCCGTCGGCGTGGTATTCGGGGTCGCGTTCGGTTTCCTGATGGACTTCTTGTTGCGACGCCAATGGATCAGCAAGGGGCAAACCAACATCTTCGTTCTCGCGATGGCGATGTTGAACTTTGCGATGGCCGATCTGGCGATCGGTGAAAGCGGATTGCTGAGCGTGACGGTCGCCGGTCTGGTCCTGGGCAGCCGCAAGACGCCGCAGTTGCGTGAGATCGTCAGTTACAAAATCGAGCTGAAAGATTTCGCGATCGGGCTGTTGTTCGTGCTGCTGGCGGCCAATCTGGAACTGCGTGCGTTCGTCGAGTTTGGCTGGAATCTGATCCTCGCCGTCATCGGGATCATGCTGATCGTCAGGCCGCTGAACATCTTTCTATCGACGAGTCAAAGCATCCTGACGTTGAAAGAAAAACTGTTTCTGTGTTGGATCGCCCCCCGCGGAATTGTGGCCGCATCGATGGCGTCACTGTTCGCGCTGGAATTGCGTCGTCGCGGGATCGAAAACGCGGTCTTCCTTGAGTCGTTCACGTATTCGGTCATCGCCGGAACGGTCGTGGTGCAAGGGTTCACGGCCGGATCGGTCGGGCGTTGGCTGGGTGTTGTCCGTCCGGTGCCGACCGGCTGGATCATCGTCGGGGCTCACGCGCTGGGGCGTCAGGTCGCGAGGTTCTTTAGCCGGCACGGCGTGGATGTCGTGTTGATCGACACCAACGCCCGCGAGGTTCGAGCGGCCGAACGTGACGGATTGATCGCCATCAACGAAGACGCGATGCAAGTGGCTCCGGAGAAGTATGCCGCGTTCTACCGATGCGGGAATCTGCTGGCGCTGACGGCAAACGCCGATCTCAACCGGATGTTGTGTCGCCGCTGGTCAGAATTGCTGGAAGAGGCAACGCTGTTTCGCTGGGAGAAGTCCGGCTACCAAACGGCGAACAACGAACACCTGTTGGTCGGCCAGCGGGTCTGGACCGAATTGCCACTGAACCATTGGATGCACCCCAACAGCGAACCGCCGCCGCTGGATATCCGGCTGCGCGCGACCGATGCGTTGCCAGAACCCGAGAACATCTTGATGACGGTGCGCAATGGCGTCGTGGTGCCCGGAGACGCTCGCGAGTTGGATGACGACGACGTCGAATGGCTGGTGTACGATCCCCGCGGGGAACAAGAAACAAGTGTCCTGCCGCTGACCCGAGAGAACGTCATCTTCTCCGCGCAAACCGATCTCCGCGAACTCTATCGCGAGATGCTGTACCACCTGCGACATCAACTTCCCGGCATCGACCCGGATCAGATGCTGGTCGAGATCTGGCGGCGTGAGGAGGACTACACCAGCCTGCTCGGTCATGGGATCGCGTTGCCACACACCTGGTCCAGTGCCGTGGATCGCGCGACGTTGATGGTCGCGCGCCCGGAGAATCAATTGCTCTGCCCGCTGACTGATCTGCCGATCGAAATCGTGTTCATGCTGCTCAGCCCCGCCGGCCAACCCGATGAGCACTTAGCCTGTCTCTCGTACATCGCACGGCTGATCGGCACGGAATCTCAGCGCGAACGCATTCTCGCGGCCGACAACGCCGCCGAGTTGCATCGGCTGATCGTCCGCAGCTGAACCGTTTTGCGCTGCGTAAGGAAACGCTTCGTCGATGGCAAAGGGTAAACTTTCCGGTAGGACAACAGAAGGAATACAAGGAATTCTACGAGCGCCCGACCATGAATTATTTTGAAAACACGAAAATCCTGGCACCCTACGATTTCTCCGAGTTCTCTCGGGCGGCCGTGGAAACGGCGATCAAGATCGCGGGCAAGAATGAGAACGTCACCGTCTTACACGTCGTTGATCCGTCGCCACTGTATGGGTATTCCGGCGACATGGGGCTGGAACTGGGCGCCGGTCGCGTGTTGGGGGTACCCGATGTCGATTTGGCCAGCGAGATCGACGACCAACATGAAAAGAACGCGCTCCAGTCGCTGAAAAACGAGTTCAATGACGACCGCCATCAAGGATTGAATTTTGACACCGCGGTCAACGAAGCCGCTCACGGAATCACCGAGTTTGCCGAACACCACACATTCGGTTTGATCGTCCTGCCCTCCCACGGCCGCACCGGTGTGAAACGGTTGCTGATCGGTTCCACCGCCGAACGTGTCGTGCGGCTGGCGCACTGTCCGGTCCTCGTGCTGCGAGAGTGAATCGGCAAATTGCAACGACCGACCACCACGCAACCCGGAACTCGCCACGAGTTTCACGACCGTCATGGCCTTCATTCCCGATCCGGGGAATGCGTTAGGACGCCTGTGCGTTTAAATCACCACAGGCGGGCGTCGGTTGCAGCGGCGAAGCAACCGGCTCGATCAAGGGACGCAGCTCGCCCCGCTGGATGGACACGTCGCGGGGCGCTTCGATTCCGATTCGCACCCGACCGCCGGAGAGGCTTGATACCTTGATGATGATGTCGGATCCGATTTGGATCGTTTCGCCGACCTTGCGAGAAAGAACTAACATGGGGCCATCCTTGCAGAAGACGTGGGAGGTCGCCGAGTGCGGGGGGCACTGGGCCGAATCGAAATCTTTCTCTTGGCAAATGTTGAGCCAATTTTTCTATTTTCGAGAAAGTTTTTGCAAACAACCCGCATTAGCGTTGTGGAGGTCCTTGTTCGCTGCCCTTGCGTGTCGGCTGCAAATGCAAGCAAACGGTGTAGGGCCAGCATCAGCTTGCCTCGCTCGGAAAAAATTTGCCGGCTTGGCAGGTTTCTTGCCAGCACGCCACGATTCGGACTGCTCTTGCCGGGGGGGAAGTAGCCCCTTAGGATCGCTCGGGTGGCGAGGTCGCCACGGCTGCGTCGCGCCTGGCGGAGTCTGTCTCCGTCTTCACTTGGGCTAAGAGTGACTCAATATGCAACGCCCCATCGTATTTGTTCATTATGGCAGCGGCGAGCATCTCCATCTGGCGAACCGTCAAGCCAAGCTACACAACCCGGATTCGCCAATCGAGACGGTCTGCCGTACGCGACCGACACCGCAACCGGGCAGTTGGTCGGGATGCACGCGATCCACTTTCAGGGAAATGCCAAGAAGCTGATGCCCGCTTACTCCAGTCGCCCCGATCTGGTCGTACTGGGCAGTTTTCTGCGTCGCAACTTGCACTCGCCCATCCGCCGAATCCGTCGCAAACTCAAAACGATTCGAGCGTCCCAGGCCGCCTAGTGCTCCGGCGACGTTTGGATGGAGGGTGCCGTGTGAGGGGACCCGTAGGCCCCGCGCCAAACGGCTGATCATCGTATGACATCAGCCGGTTCGCGCCAGCGTCCGGGCGGCGCAACAATCTCGATTTAAGCGGTATTGGTCGCGAGCCCTGCCGCTAACAAGCATCACTCCGTTTGGTGTCAAAGGAGAGCGGCAGCGAACCGAGTATCCCGGAGGGATGTCAGCGAGTAGCCGGAGGTCAGCGCAGCGCCATCTCCGGAAAGCACGCCCCAAAATCCTCTCGACCCCGGACGGGGTCGCAGCGAATCAATCTGCCGGCGGAGCAGCAATGCGCCCTTTTGAAGGAACTGGTTGGTGAGCTTGAGCGTGCGGGCTGGCCGGGTGCGAGGGCTCTAACGTCAATTGCTTCGACACCCTTCGGGGTCGCGTCAGGCGGGGGACCGGATTTCCGGAGGTATCGCTTCGCTCACCTCCGGCTGCTGGCTTTGACCCCGTCGGGGTCATGCCGCGCACTTTGGCGTCGAAGGTGGTAGCGGAACGGCGCGAGCCGTCCGGTGGCAGTGTCGAAAACGCGGTGACTGACCGGAGGGCTCGCGCCCTACCGCTAAAAAATGGTTCACCGCGTTGCGAGCCAGGGTCGGGGCGTCTTTGCTGACTTCTCGACGCGGATCGCCGCGGTGACGCTATACTGCCGGATAGTTCGCACCCACTTTCGGGGTGCGTTCGACAAAACCCAATGAGGCATCTCGTGCGATTTCGGATCCTGTTGACATGGGTGGTGCTGGCGGTGATTGCGCCCGTCTCTCTTGCCGTCGATCGCATCGAGCGTGGCTTGCTGGTTCGATACGACTTCAGTGAAGACGACGGGCAAACGATTGTCGATCGCAGCGGCGTCGGACAGCCGTTGAATTTGGTGATCGATCGATCCAGTCGCGTGCAACGTTCCGGTGGGGTGTTGGTGGTCGAATCATCTTCGTCGATCGCGTCAACGCAACCCGCCACGAAGATCATCGATGCCGTCAAAAAGTCCAATGCGATCAGCGTCGAAATCTGGCTGAAACCTGCCAATCGATCCCAATCCGGCCCGGCACGAATCGTTTCGATCTCCGCGGACACCAGCCAACGCAATCTGACGCTTGGACAAGACAAGGATTTCTACGACGTTCGGCTACGAGCGACCGGCAGTGATCACAATGGACTTCCCTCAACGAGCAGTCCCAAGCGATCCTTACAAACCGAGTTGACCCATGTCGTGTTCACCCGTGAGTCCGGCGGCAAGACAACGATTTATCTCGACGGCAAACGCGTGGCCGGCAAGACGGTCAAAGGCAACTTCCGCAACTGGGACCATCGACAGCGATTGTTTCTGGCCAATGAAGCGACGAAGGACCGACCCTGGCTGGGCGAGTTGCACCTGGTGGCTGTTTACGATCGGGCGCTTTCGGACAAAGACGTCCGACAGAATTTCGCGGCGGGAAGTCGTGCCGGGCGTGCGCCGTCCTCCGCCGGCAACGTTGCCAAAACCGAGACCCTGCTGTTCGACCGACACGTCGCGCCGCTGTTTGCAAAACATTGCCTCGAATGCCATGACGCGGCGATCAAAAAGGGCGAACTGGATCTGTCTCACAAGGCGTCCGCCGTGACCGGGGGTGAAAGCGGCAAGGCGGTTGTACCGGGAAACGCGTCGCAAAGTCTGCTCTGGGAATTGGTCTCCTCGGATGAGATGCCGAAGGATCGTCCACCGCTGTCCACCGAAGAAAAAGACTCGCTGCGAAAGTGGATCGACTCCGGCGCGGCGTGGCCGGTCGAGGCAATTGATCCGGCGGTCTATCTGAACGAAGGCCATGCGGGCGAAGTTTGGTTGCAGCGACTGACCGTCAGCGAGTACATCGCCACGGTACGCAGCGCGGTCGGCGTCGACATTGCAATCGACGCCCGGCAAATTCTGCCCCCCGACTTGCGTGCCGACGGCTTCAACAATACCGCCTACAACTTGAACATCGATTTGAAGCATGTCGAAGCCTACAGCAAGTTGGCCGAAATCATCGTCAGCCGGATGGACATCCTCGAGTTCGCCGGGCGGTTCTCCAAGAGTCGAAAGCTTTCGACCGACGACACGATGCGCGATCACGTCGCCGCGATGGGCAAATGGTTACTGCGTGGGCCACTGGATTCCAACGAGATCAACAAGTACAGCGGCATCGCGACGACGGTCGCCAGCGCCGGCGGTGATTTCAAGGAAGCGATCGGCTACATCATCCAAGCCATGCTGCAATCGCCCCGGTTCGTGTACCGCATCGAGTACCAGCACGGCGACGGCAGTTCGCGGCTGGTCGATGACTATGAACTCGCCTCCCGGATGAGCTACATCCTGTGGGGAGCGCCGCCGGACGAGGACTTGCTGCGCGCGGCCGAGAAGGGCGAATTGACGGACCGCAACGTGGTCGAAGCTCATGTCAAACGCATGCTCAAGGATCCGCGTACGATCGAGCGTTCCGAAGAGTTTGTTTCACAGTGGCTGAACCTGGGACGCTTGGCCAACCTGCGGCCCAATGCCAAGAAGTTTCCGAACTGGAATGCCCAGCTCGCTGCGGACATGCAACAGGAAACACTCGCCTATTTCAAAGAGGTGGTTTGGACCCAGAATCGGCCGCTATCGGATTTGTTGAACACTCAAGTCACGTTCGCAACACCGGCGCTAGCGCGGCATTACGGACTTAAACCGACTGGCAACAACACCGACAGCCAGATCGCTCGATACGATCTGGCGAAGGTCCCCAATCGTGGCGGCTTGCTCACTCAAGCGAGCGTATTGACGATCGGCGGTGATGAAGCTTCGATGGTTGCGCGCGGTTTGTTTGTGTTGAACGATTTGTTGCGAGGCACGATCAACGCGCCCCCGCCGTGCGTCAACACCGTCCCGCCGCCGACCAAAACGGGTCTGACCCAACGAGGGATCGCGGAAATTCGCATCGCGGATAACAAGTGCGGTGTTTGCCATACCCGGTTCGAACCGCTGGCATTCGGGCTGGAAAAATTCGACGGCATCGGTGTGTACCACGACAAAGACGAGCATGGCAACACGCTGCGCGACGACGGTGAAGTCCTGTTTCCAGGCACGGCAAAACCGGTCGCGTACCAGACATCGAAGGAATTGATGGATCTGCTGGCGACCAGCGAGCGCGTGCAGCAAAGTTTGACCTGGAAAGTGACCCAGTTCGCGCTCGGCAGACCGCTGGTCGCCGAAGATGCCGCGACTGTCGGCAAGATTCACCAGACGGCACAACAAGCCGGTGGAACCTACGCCGACTTGATCACCGCAATTGTCATGAGCGATCTGGTTCAGCGGGCCAGAACCGAAGCGACCGAGTAGAAACCAAACAAATTAATTTCGGGAGTATAGGCTGATGCACAGGAAACGAATCGACCGCCGCACCATGCTCAAGGGCGTCGCGGTCAAAGGCGCCGGAGCGGTCACGATCGGGTTGCCGTTGTTGGAGGAGATGACGCTGACGAAGGCGATGGCAGCCGAGCAGACGGATGTTCCGGTGCGGGCGTTCAATGTGTTCTTCGGACTCGGCATCCCGGCCCCGCTGCAGAAAGAAGGTTTCGACGGAGTGCTGGAGCCACTGAAACCGTTGAGCAAGAAATTGCTGATCATGCGTGGCGTCGATCAGTTGCGTGCCGACGAGAAAGGCATCAATGCGCACTACGACGGCGCAACCGCGGCGTTTACCGCCGAACCGCCCGATGGTGAAGCGAAAGCGGGTGGCGCGTCGATCGATCAGGTGATCCGTCGCAATCACTACCGCGACGGCATGCCGGCCGGCATGGTGCCCACGCTGGTCGCCGGAACGTTCTTTCGCCGCAGCCGGATCGGTCGGTACGTTCACAGTTACAACGCCGACGGGACGGTTGCCGCGACGATGCAGGAAAAACCGCGCGACCTGTTCGAGCGCGTGTTCGGCACCATCGGTGCGGTCGACGGGGACCCCGACAAACGCCGTGCCCGTTTGAAACGAAGCGTGCTGGATACGGTCGTCGACCAGTACAAGTTCTACACCGGCGCCAACTCGCCGCTGGGTTCCACTTCCAAGGCGCGCATCGCCGAGCACTTGGACCGGATTCGTGAATTCGAACAGCGGGCGTACGCGATGAAGGGCAAAGTCGCCGGCGCGCCCCCGTTGCCGCCGCCGTCGCAGTTGCTACACGGCGGGTCGGCCGATCCGGGTGGCGAAGGCATCGATATCACGCTGGAGGAATTGTCGTCGGAATGGCGTCTGATGGCCGATCTGTACGCCTTGGCCATCCAAACCGATCGCACCCGCTTCGGCGCGTTGACCTTTTTAGCCGCCGGCGAACGCATTCGTTTGAAAGGCGACTACGAATACGACGGCCGCAAGGTCTTTCAATTCGACGACGAAGGGCAACACAAGAAATCCGGTTCGGCGGGCTGTAGTCACGAGTGGTGGCATCAGTTCAATGAGAACAAAAAGAACGAAGCGCTGCGCGCCCACGCCCACCTGAAAATGCGCGAGGTCGCCTACTTCCTCAGCCGACTCGATACCGAGGATTCAGTGGACGCCAACGGCAAAACGATTCTGGAAAACTCACTGATCACGATTTCCACCGAGTCCGGCGACGGACGTCACAACGACGTCAAACGCGAACTGTCGGGCGTGTTCCATGCGATCAGCGGAGCCGGGGGGCGTTTCAAAACCGGCCAAATCCTGGACGTCGGTGCCGAGGGTGTCGACGTCTACAACACGATGCTGACCGCGATGGGCTGCAAGGATCGTCTCGGCCCCCAGAAACGCGACGCGAGAGCCGTGGATGCGATTCGCGCGTAATGCTCTGTGCAGATCTGAATTGAGGGTTGCGTTTGACAAGCGAACCAAGGTCGGGCTGTAAACTTGGGGAGCGCTGAAAGGATGACTGGGCCCACGGATGGCAGCGCGAACCCACGGATGACAGGGTGCAGAAAATCCGCGGGTTCGCGCTGCTATCGGTGGGTCTTCTTCTCGATGGTTAGCCCGGTGAAATTGCTGAAGTGCATTCGTCGAGATTGAATGTGGCCAGAGCATTCGTGTCTTGTCGCGTGATTCGAGGGTGAAACCGGCGCTCGGGCATGGCAGCGTGGGTTCAACCGCGATAGCCGGATGACCGGCTTGACTGATCGGTCGCCGCCCGGTCTGTTGCTCGATGTCTGCGGCGAGTGTGTTGCCGCAACAGAACGCACGCCTCAACCCACTGGCCGGCCTCAACCCACTGGCCGGCCCCAACCCATCGGCCGGCCCCGTTCGGCTCGTCCACGTGATGATGACGGCCAATCAAAGGGACCCGCATGACTGACGAGTGCCAGCCAAACCCCGTGTTTTCTCTCCATGATCGCGCCGCGGGCGTCTTGTTGCACGTCACGTCGCTGCCATCACGTTACGGCATCGGCGACCTGGGGCCGCAGTCGCGGGCTTGGATCGACTGGCTTCACGACGCCGGGCAATCTTGTTGGCAAGTCTTGCCGCTGGGACCGATCGGGTGTGGTTACTCCCCGTATTCGTCGCTGTCGTCGTTCGCCGGAAACTGGCTGATGATCAGTCCCGACGATCTGGTCGCCGAGGGTCTGTTGCAGGCCGACGAACTGGCCGACGAGTCCCATTCCGCCGCGAGCGACTCGGAAACGTGCGTCGACTACGATTCCGTCATCGCGTTCAAGCAGCGGTTGCTGACGACGGTCTGGACCAACTTTCGCGGCGGCGCCGGCGACGCCGAGTTGCGACCGGCTTACCAACAATTCTGTCTGGCTGCGTCGCACTGGCTGGACGATTTCGCGATGTTCTGCGCGCTGCGTGATCGGTACGGCGAACACTACCTGCAATGGCCGCGCGAACTGGTCCATCGTGACGCCGACGCGTTGGCCCAATCCGGCCGCGATCTGGCGGACGAAATCGATCAGGTTCGATTCAGCCAGTTCTTGGTGTTCCGCCAGATCGCCCAATTGAAAGCCTATGCCCATGCCAAGGGTGTGCGATTGATCGGTGACCTGCCGTTCTTTGTGTCGGCCGATTCGAGCGACGTGTGGGCCAATCCGGAAATGTTCTTGCTGGACGAAGAGCGTCGGCCGCATTTCGTCGCCGGAGTCCCGCCGGATTACTTCAGCGCCGATGGCCAGCTGTGGGGAAACCCGGTCTATGACTGGGCGGCGCTACGAGCCACCGGTTACCGCTGGTACATCCAACGCATCCGCGCGCTGTTGACTCAAGTGGATCTGGTTCGCCTGGATCATTTCCGCGGATTCGCGGCTGCCTGGCACGTGCCCGCCGGCGCGGAGACGGCACTCAGCGGTGAATGGGAGCTTGGTCCGGGTGCCGATTTCTTTCGCGCCCTGCAAACGGATCTGGGGGCACTGCCGTTGATCGCCGAGGATTTGGGGCTGATCACGCCGGACGTCAACGAGCTGCGTGACCAGTTTGATCTGCCGGGAACGCGTGTTTTGCAGTTCGCGTTTGACGGCACGCCGGACAATCCCTATCTGCCGGAAAACCACGTGCCCAACACCGTGGTGTACACCGGGACGCACGACAACAACACGACGCGGGGATGGTTCGAATCGCTCACCGATGACGAGCAGGAAACGGTTTGCAGCGTCCTGGAGAAACCCGGTCTGGACGCTGAAGCCGCTGCCGCCGAACTGCTGCGTCTGACCTGGTCCTCGACGGCGAACCTGGCGATCGCGCCGCTGCAGGATCTGTTGGGCTTGGGCGCGGAAGCTCGCATGAACGTGCCGGGAACGACGCTGGGGAATTGGAGCTGGCGCGCGACCCCATCGATGCTGTCCGCGTCGGCCTGCCGGCGGTTGCGGGATTTGACGGAAGCCTGCGATCGATTGCGTTGACGGTGTGTTCGCTGTCGGCGTCCCTTGGCGGTCCGCAGGCGCAGTCCACTATGATGGGATTTGGAAGCGAGCGCGTGTATCGTGTGAACGTGCTGCGAGCCGTCTGATCACCGATCCGTCACGCAAGCCTGGAACACCGACAGCATGAACGCACTTCTACCGCGCGACCAGCACAATCAACAGCTTGAAGCGAACGTTCATCCGCCGACCTGGGTCAATCCGGCACCCGAGACTCCTTATCATCTGGTTGTCATCGGTGCCGGAACCGCCGGTCTGGTGACCGCCGCCGGCGCCGCGGGTTTGGGTGCCCGTGTGGCGCTGATCGAACGCGACCTGATGGGCGGCGATTGTTTGAACGTCGGTTGCGTTCCATCCAAGGGCGTGATCAGTTCGGCGCGGATTGCCGCCACGGTGAAGCAGGCCTCGAACTACGGCGTCGACGTGCCCGGCGGAGCGGAAGTCGATTTTGCGGGGGTGATGCAGCGGATGCGTCGACTGCGGGCCGGCATCAGCCGTAACGATGCGGCGGACCGTTTTCGCGATCTGGGAGTTGATGTCTATTTCGGCCAAGCCAGTTTCGTCGACTCCGAAACCATCGACGTCGCCGGCACCAAGCTGCAGTACAAGCGGGCGGTCATCGCGACCGGTGCCAGAGCCGCGGCGCCGCCGATCGATGGACTCGATCAAATCGACTACCTGACCAACGAGTCGGTGTTCTCGCTGACCGAGCTTCCGCGACGATTGGGAATCATCGGTGCCGGCCCGATCGGATGCGAGATGGCGCAATCATTCGCCCAGCTGGGGTCGGAGGTGTTGTTGGTCGAATCCGAGCATGGCATCCTGACCAAAGAAGATCGTGACGCGGCCGAGATCGTTCAACAAGCGATGCTGCGTGACGGGGTAAAACTGTTGTGTTGTGGTCGTCAGTTAAAGCTCCGGCAAGACGAAACACTCCGGCTGACGGTCGATTCGCATGACCAGCACTACGACGAGCCGATCGATCGGTTGCTGGTCGCCGTCGGTCGCGCACCGAACGTGGAACAATTGAACCTGGACGCGGTCGGTGTTGAATTTGATTCCAAAGGCGTCCGGGTGAACGACCACCTACAAACGACTCATCCGAAGATCTACGCCGCGGGCGATGTGTGTTCGAAGTATCAATTCACGCACGCGGCCGATTTCATGGCCCGGATCGTGATCCAGAATGCCTTGTTTGCCGTCGGGCCGTTTGGCAAAAAGAAGGCCAGCGACTTGGTCATTCCTTGGGCCACCTACACGTCACCTGAAATCGCCCATGTGGGGCTGTACGGCCACGACGCCGAGCAAACGGGAATTGAAATCGACACCTACGTCCAGCATTTCAGTGACGTGGACCGCGCGATCCTGGAAGGCGAAGAAGAAGGTTTTGTGAAAGTCCATACCAAGAAAGGCACAGGTCAAATTGTCGGGGCAACAATCGTCGCCAAGAACGCAGGCGACATGATCTCCGAGATCACGTTGGCGATGGTCAATGAAGTGGGACTGGGAAAGATCGCCAGCGTCATCCACCCCTATCCGACTCAAGCGGAAGCGATTCGCAAGTTGGGCGATCAATACAATCGAACGCGATTGACCCCGACCAGCAAAACGCTGTTGGGCTTGTTGCGACGGTGGAACGTGGGAACGTAAAACACGCCCCGGACGGATTCGCGGCGAGCTCCAAAAGCCCAGCGAGGCTGACAGAGTGATTGCCGCGCCCGTCAGCGCCCGGATGTAAAAACGCTCCAGACCCCAATGGCACGGGCATACATGTTGGTGTGCAGGCTTTAGCCGCCCTCTGTCGCTGCAGAGCAGCGACCGGGAATCGCCTAAAGGCTAAACACCAACATTCTACTTTAAATGCTTCTGACCCTTTTTTACGCGGCGCGGGCGGTGGTCGTTTGGCGCTCGGGGAAATCGTTTCGGGATTCACAGACGAGCCATTGCATCGGGCCAACGCGGCGTTCGCCGATCACTTGGGCTTGCCGTGGTTCGCTCAAGTTGGCCAACTCGGGAAGCGACCAATGTTGGGGACGCTGGTCGTCCAACACCGCATCGATCACGGTCACGTGATGCGTGCTGGCAAACTGATCGTACAATCGTTCGCAGATCCCCGCTCGAAACATCTCGTGCGTTTCAATGATGAAATCCGAATCGGCGAAGGCTTCCGCGGCATGATCGTTGACCAACAAGTCCGCTTCGCCGCCTTCGATGTCACAGATCACCAAGCCGCGTTTTCCATACAGGTCGCCGAACATGCACTCGGCTTGGATTGCCACGCGATTCTCCACACCGTTGGCGGCGGCCATCTCGGCGATCGCCGCGCGGGCTTCGCGTTGCAATTCATAAGCGATTACTTTCGCGTCCGTCCAACGCAGCGCACAACCGATCGCATAGTACCCTTCGGCGCCGCCGACATCGACGATCACCGGGTAGTCCTTGCTGAGCAAGCGTTCGAGAATCGGTTGCAATTCGGCTTCATAGGTTCCCAACAACTTCGGCGCGAGCGTGCTGCCGTGTGAATAGGCTTCGGGATAACACAGTCCGGCAAACGGGCCGCGTCGAACCGTCATTTCACTGGCAAATTGCATCACCATTTCGCGGTCGCGTGTTTGCAACATCGCTCGTCGCGAATGCCGCTCGGCCTCCGCCCGTTGACGACGCTGCTGACGCACCCGGCGACGCTGGTTTCGATAAGCTGCGATCGGACCGCGTTGGTACCAGCGACGTTTCTTTTGCGGACGATCGGGAAGTTCGAATCCGGCATCGCGAACGACTTCCGCGATCGCCCAAAACTCATCGGCATAGGGATGCGGACGCGATGTCTGCCAAGGTTTCAGACCCTGGCCGGTGAAATGAATGATGTGCGGATCCGTCGTCGGCAGCGGCAACGACGAGGGACCGGCAAAGAAGCGGTGCGTGACGTTGTATTCCGGTGCCAATCGGGTCCAGCCGTCGGCAAACTGCACGGCCAAGATATCCTGGTCGGGATAGACCCAGCGATCGGGATCTTTCATCACCCTGTCCAACATCGTTTCGCCGGTCCGGTTGCTGCGCCACGTGGACAGGTCGATGGCCAACACGCCGCTGTTGAGGTAGGTCGAATCGAGCGACAAACCGAGTCGCTGGACGGCCGGGTGGGCTTCGGGAACCGCGGCCAATCCGGACTGCCCCAAGTCGAGTTGGAAGAGTTCGTCCAGGGGCCGGCGCACCAGCGTGTCCCCGTCCAAATAGAGCACGCGATCGATGTCGGTCGGCAGAATCTGGGGCAGTGCGAGACGAAACAGGACAGAGACGTCCCAGCTGGAATGTTCGGCGAACTGGCGGGGAAAGTCGTCGCCGACGCGATGAAAGTCCACCGATGCACCCTTCGCGTTGATCAATCGTCGCATCTTGGCTTGATCGATTTCGTCTAGATCGCCGTCATGCACGATGTGAAACGCACTGGGTGGAAACACATTGGGCTGTGTCTGAGACTCGATGACCGACAGCATGCTCACCAAGGCGAACGGGATGAAGTCGCGGTTGATCGTGTAAACAAACCGGAGCGATTCGCTGGGTGTCCGCGGGCAATCCATTGGTGCGTTTTTGGTCGTGGGAGAGGTAGTGGGATAGGCTTGCAGCCTGTCGATGCTGAAATGACAGGCTGGAAGCCTATCCCACGGTTGCCGATACCAAATGCACCTTGCCGGCGGCAATGTCACTTCAAGTTTGCTTTCAAGAAGGCCCACAAGTCGGCGTACTGGTCGATCTGTTTGCTGACCGGCGTGCCCGCCCCGTGTCCGGCTCGGGTTTCGATGCGGATCAACGTGGGATGATCACAACCCTGGGCGGCTTGCAGTGCCGCGGCGAATTTGAAACTGTGGCCGGGGACGACGCGGTCGTCACGATCGGCGGTGGTGATCAACGTTGCCGGATAACAGATGCCCGGTTTCAGATTATGCAGCGGCGAGTAAGACAACAGGTTCTCGATCTGGTCCGCTTCGTCGCTGCTGCCATACTCGGTGACCCAGGCCCATCCGATCGTGAACTTGTGGTAACGAAGCATGTCCAGCACGCCGACGGCCGGCAAGCAGGCACCGAACAAGTCTGGCCGCTGAGTCATCACGGCGCCGACCAGCAAACCGCCGTTGCTGCCGCCACGAATGCCCAATCGACTGCTGGTCGTGTATCCGGCGTCGATCAAATGTTCGGCCGAGGCGATGAAGTCATCGAAGACGTTCTGCTTGTTCAGCCGCATGCCCGATTCGTGCCACTCGCGTCCGTATTCTCCGCCGCCGCGCAGGTTCGCCACCGCGTAGATGCCTCCGGCGTCGACCCAAGCCGCATTGGCCGGCGAGAACAAGGGCGTCAGTGAAACATTGAATCCGCCGTAGGCATACAGCAGCGTCTGGTTGGTCCCGTCCAGTTTGCTGTCTTTGCGGCGGGTGATGATGATCGGAATCTTCGTGCCGTCTTTACTTTCGCAGAACACCTGTTCGGTGATGAACGCATCCAGGTCCATGTCGATTTCGCTTTGCCGCCACAGCGACGTCGCTTTGTCGGGCGACGGTTCGGTCAAGTCGACTCGATAGATCGCCCCTGGTGTGACGTAATTGGTGAAACGAAAGAACGTTTCGGTGGCGTCTTGGCGACCGCCGAACCCGCTGACGGTTCCGACACCGGGCAGATCAAAATCGCCGAGCGGTGATCCGTCGATCGCGTACCGGCTGACGTGGCTGCGGGCATCGCGGAGGGCATCGACGTAAAACGTTTCGCCGAACAAACTCACCGATTCGATCACGTCACTCGACTCGCCGATCACCTGTTTCCAGTGCTCGCGTTCCGGCGTCGTGACATCGACGGCGATCACGCGTCGCCGCGGGGCCTGGTGATCGGTCAAGAAATACATCGTGTCACCGACCGAGGCGATGAAGTCGTATTCGAAGTCGAATCCGGTGATCAGCGGCGTGACTTCTGAATCCGGCTCGCGGAGATCTTTGACGAAGATTTGCGCTTTCGGCTCGCTGCCTTTCCAGTTTTGGATCACCAGGTATCGCCCGTCATCGGTGACGACGGGAGAGAAACCCCATTTGGGATGATCGGGCCGCTGCAGGATCAACGGGTCTTCGCTCTGGTCGGTCCCCAGGCGATGAAAGTGCAACCGTTGGTTTTCGTTCGTGCCGGTCAGTTCGGATCCGGCATCGGGTTCGTCGTAACGGGCGTAGAAGAAACCACTGTTGTCGCTCAGCCATGCGACCGAGCTGAACTTGACCCAATCGATCACATCGTCCAGGTCGTTGCCGGTCGCGACATCACGGACTTTCCAGGTCCGCCAATCGCTGCCCCCGTCGGCCAATCCATACGCGACCAGGGATCCGTCACGGGTGATCACCGTTCCCGCCAGTGCGACCGTGCCGTCGTCACTGAGTTTGTTCGGGTCGATCAATACCTGACGTTCAGTCGAGAGCGAATCGGCCTTGTAGAGAACGCTTTGGTTTTGCAGCCCGTCGTTGTGGGAATAGAAGTAGCGATCGCCGCGACGACGGGGAATGGTGTAGCGTTCGTAGTTCCACAATTTCTCCAGCCGTTGCCGCATTGCTTCGCGATGCGGCAGCGATTTCAGGTACGCCTGCGTGACTTCGTTTTGTGCCGTGACCCAGGCTTCGGTTTCCGCACTCTCGGTGTCTTCGAGCCAGCGATAGGGATCGGCAACTTCGATGCCGTGATAGGAATCGCGGACATCGGACTGTTGGGTGACGGGGTATTTCAGCGTGGTGGGTGTGACTTGTGCGTTCAAAGTGGAAACAGCAATTAACAGCAAGGTGATGGACGTGATCGCTCGCGAGGGATGATTCATGGCGGTGGATGGCCCGAGTGGAGTGGCGTGGCGATGTAAAGTTTTTCACGGGGGGTGTCGGACTACTTCATTACCGGTCACGACTTGCCTATTCTAACGGTTTTGGCAAGCACGCTAATGGGAGCGAATCGGGGTGGAAGCGGCTTGGAGGCGACGATTGCTGCGGGGACGATGGCTGCTGCGCCAGCGGTTGGAGCGGGACGTGTTCGAGCCCCGCGGCCGCGTGGCGTCGAGCCTTCATCGGTTTCCGTTTGTCTTCGCCAGCTTCTTCGCAACCCTCGGTGTGATCTGCGATGCGTGGTGGTACGAAACGTTTTGGACCAGCGTGACACGTTGGTTGTTGATCGGGTGGTCGCGGGGTTGCTGCCGGAACTGGTTCATCGCGTGTTCCGACCGTCGCGGCCCGGTGTCAAGGGTTTGGCGAGAGTCATCACCTGGGCCTGCAACGCGGTGTTGTGGACGAGCTGCTTTGGAACCTTGCACGCGTGGAGCGAAGCTTCGTTTCGCAGCGCGTCGATCCTTCCCTTGGTCGATCAATCCGCGCAGCCGATCGTTGTTCGGGGAATGTTGGATCGAACGGTCTCGTTGCGGCGAAACCCCGTTTCCTTTGGCCGCCGCGGCGCGGACGAATCTCCCTGGCAAAGTCAACTGACCGTCGACCTGCAGCAGCGGCGTGTTGAAGACGGGTTTGAGGCCACCGACGGCAAGGTGTTGGTTTACGTTGACGGGGACTTGAGCCAGTTGCGGCCCGGCGACCGGATGGAGATTTATGGATGGTTGCATCCCTTTGAAGGTCCGACCAATCCCGGTGAACCGGATCTTCGACCTGCCTATCGACGACGTGGGCTTCATGCACGAATCGAGACCAAGAACGCGGGATCGATCACGCTGTTGGAAACCTCGTCCAATCCAATCGCGTCGGCGGTCGCATCGATCGCGACACGGGGCCGCGAGTCGTTGCTCAGCCACACGGACGATCAAACCGGACCGCTGGCGGTCGCCTTGGTGATCGGGCAGCGGGAATTTGTGGATCCGAAAACCCGTGACGCCTTGTTGGCGACCGGCACGGCTCATTTGCTTTCGGTCAGCGGCATGCACCTGGCGATCCTGGTGCTGGTAGCGACTTGGATCGTTTCGGCGGTGGGGCTGCAACCGGTCAGTCGCTTTGTGGTGATTGTGGCGATCAGTGCGTTGTACGTCGCCGTGACCGGCGGCAGGCCACCGGTGATGCGTGCGGCGATCCTGATTTCAATGTTGCTGTTATCGACCTGTGTCCGGCGGACCTCCCAACCGCTCAACACCTTGGGCGTGGCGGCGATGGTGTTGATCGTGGTGAATCCGATGAACGTCTTTTCGGTCGGGGTTCATCTGTCGTTTTTGGCGGTGATCACGTTGATGTTGGCCGGTCGACCGATCGTGCCGGGATCGATGCGTTCGGAATTGGAATTACAGCGTGAGGCGGGGTTTCAATCGATGGTCGACGCGTCATCGAGTTCATGGGTGCGAAATCTGAAAACGGTGGCGCGGTTCTTTGGCCAGATGGCTTGGTTGAGCGGATGTGTGACGGCCGTCAGTTTGCCGTTGGTGTGGTCGCAGTTCCATTTGGTCTCGTTGGTCAGCGTGTTGACCAACGTGTTGGTTTGGGCGGGGTTGATGGTGGCGTTACCGGCGGGCGTGTTGACGGTGATCGTCGATCCGGTTCATTCGTGGTTGGGTGCGGTCCCCGGAACGGTTTGTCACCTCGCACTGCGTTACATGTGGTGGGTCATCGAGTGGACGGCGGGTTGGCCGCGCGGGCATGCCTGGTTGCCGTCGCCGCCGGGGATCGGTGTGGCGTTGTTTTACGTCGTGATGGCGGCATCGTTGATCTGGCGATCGCGTCGGGCGAGATGGTTTCGTTGCGGCTGGGTGCTGGTTTGGGGCGTGGTGATGTTTTGGGTTTCGACGCGGGTGGCGGCGCTGCCGCCGAACACGTTAGAAGCCACATTCATCGATGTGGGGCATGGAACGAGTGTGATCGTGAGGACGCCCGAGGGAAAAATTTGGTTGTACGATTGCGGCCGGATGGGCAACCGTTTGGGCACCAGCCGCGACATCGACACGGCGCTTTGGTCACTGGGCGTGACGAGATTGGATGGCGTGTTTCTGTCCCATGCCGACGCGGATCATTACAACGCGTTGCCGGCGATCCTGGACCGGTTTTCGGTGGACGTCTTGATCACGCCGCCGGGGATGCTCAAGGGCCGCGACGCGGCGCTGGCGGACGTCCGCTCGGCGGTGCGGCGACACCGGATCGCGGTGCGCGAAGTTTCCGCCGACGATCGGGACGCATGGGTCGACCGAGCGGGCATGTCGGTGTTGCATCCTCCGCGGGCGGGGATTGTCGGCAGTGACAACGCGAACAGTTTGGTGTTGCGGATCGATCATAGCGGCAGGGCGTTGATTCTGCCGGGTGATTTGGAGCCACCGGGAACCGAGTCGCTGGTTTCACGTCCCCGGCCGCCGGCGGGCGGTGTCTTGATGGCGCCGCACCATGGCAGTTTGTCGATGGATGCGGACGTGGTGTTGGCCTGGGCTCGTCCGCGGCAGACGATCGTCAGCGGCAGCCGTCGGGCGGCGCGGACCGAGGTGGAAGCGATGTTGTCGGTGACCGGAAGCGGCGTTCACATCACGGCCCGCGAGGGTGCCATTCGGGTGCGACTGTATGGCTCCGGTCAGCTGGACATCCGCAAGTGGCTGGTCAGCCCCTGGTAACGCCGGCCAATCGCACGGTGTCCCCGCTAGATCCTGGTGCACGCGAGGCATCCAGTGCTCCCGAGGGATCCTCCGGTCGGCGGTTGACTCTGGCCATTTTCACGGCGATGTGTACCATGACAGGCTGAGTCGTTGTATTGTCGGGACCGCTTTTGGAGCCACTTCGCCCGTGTTGGGAATCCTTCACCAGATTTCTATCACCTGTTTTTTCACCAGTTACTTGGTGGCGTTGCTGCTGGAGCTGACACGATTTTTCGGTCAATTCCGCTTTCGGATGCCGGCGGTGCTGACGATGATGGGTCTGGGGTTGTTCACCCATGTCAGTTACCTGTTCTTGCGGGCGATCGATCTGCCGGTCGAAGACGGCCGCGGGTTGCTGTCCAGCTGGGCGGAATGGTCACTGTTGTTGGCCCTGGGACTGGCGATTTGTTTTTTCATCGCCTACGTCCGCCGCAGCGACACGATCATCAGCTTCTTTTTTTTGCCGCTGATTTTGTTGACGATCGGGCTGGGGATCTGGGTCGGCGGTTGGGAGCGTTTTTCACGGACGGAAACGGCCAACGCGTGGCGTTCGATTCACGGGGTGGCGATGATGGTCGGGACCGGTGCGGTGCTGGTCGGTTTTTTGGCCGGCGTGATGTATCTGGTGCAATCCTGGCGACTGAAACACAAACGCGCCGGCTCGCGGATGTTTCGGTTGCCGACGCTGGAGACGCTGGATCGGGCCAACCGGCGGACGCTGCTGATCAGCACCGCCGCGGTGGCGATCGGGGTCGTGGCCGGGGCGATCATGAATTTGAACCAGAACGAACAATTCAATTGGACCGACAGCGGCATCTTGCTGTCGCTGGTGCTGTTTCTGTGGTTATTGGCCGCCACGGCCATTGAGTATCTCTATTCGCCGGCCAGCCGGGGGCGGAAAGCGTTTTACATGACCTTGGCCAGTCTGGGCTTTCTGGTCCTGGCACTCGTCGGCGTGATCCTCAGTTCCCACGGGGTGAGCTGATGAAGCTGCAGATGATTGGCTGTAGCCATCATGACGCGGCCGTCGAATTTCGCGAACGGGTCGCGTTTTCCGGCAATCAAATCGATTCGGCCTTGAATGAATTTCGCCGGCGTTATCCCAAAGGCGAACTGGTGCTGTTGAGCACCTGCAATCGAACCGAGTTGTACACGACGACCGACGAAGAGTTCGAGCTGGACCGGGAAGCCGTGATCCGTTTTCTCGCCGAACAACATCAGCTGCCGGCCGACGAAGTGGTCGAGCAGATGATTTATCGCAGCGGGCACGACGCGGTCGAGCACCTGTTCACGGTGGCGTCGAGTTTGGACAGCATGGTGATCGGCGAATCGCAAATCCTCTCGCAAGTCAAACAGGCTTACGATTTAGCCTGCCAATCGGGGTCGGCCGGACCGCTCACCCACGCGGTGTTTCAGGCGGCCAATCACGCGGCCAAACGGGTGCAAACGGAGACGGAAATCCACCGGCGTCGGGTGAGTGTGCCCAGCGTGGCGGTGGGCGAAGTGGTTCCCGAGGTGTTCGATTCGCTGGTCGGCAAGCGGGTGCTGATTTGCGGTGCCGGCGAGATGGGTGAAGAGACGCTGCGTTACCTGATCCAAGCCGGCGCCGACGACATCGTGGTGTTGAACCGCTCGCTGGAACGTGCCCAGACACTGGCCGATACGTTTTCGATTCGGTATGCCCCCTGGGAGACCTTGCTGGAACAAGTCGTCCAAGCCGACTTGTTGGTCGGCACGACGGCGGCCACCGATCCGATTCTGACCTACGAACAATACGACAAGCTTCGTCCGCAGCGGCGTGACCGCGTGCTGCTGGTGTTGGACCTGGCCGTCCCACGCGATTTCGACCCCGCACTGGATGATTTTCCCAACCTGTACCTGTACCAGATCGACGATTTGCAGGCGGCCTGTCAGCGGAATCGGCACGAGCGGGAGAAGGAATGGCCCAAGGCGCAGCGGATCATTACCGAGGAGACGCAGCGGCTATTGGTCGATTTGAATCATCGTGCGACCGGCCCGGTGATCAAACGGTTGCGGGAGCACGCACAGCAGATCAAGCGGGACGAGCTGGAGCGATTGTTGCCCAAATTGCGTGCGTTGGGTGGCGAGCCGGCGATGCAGAAAGAGATCGAAAAATCGCTCGATCGTTTGATCAACAAACTGCTGCATCCACCACTGTCGTCGTTGAAAGAGGATGCCGCCGAGGGGCATCAAAAGGGATTGGTCAAAGCCCTGCGAGAGTTGTTCCGGCTGGGAGACTGAGCGTCACCGCTCAATCCCACTCCTCCTCGTCGTCTCCGCCCTCTTCCCAATCGTCGTCGTCCTCGTCGTCGTCCCAGTCATCGGCTTCGTCGTCGTCGTCGAAGTCGTCGGCGTCTTCTTCGTCATCGGCGAAGTCATCCTCGTCGTCGTCTTCGTCGTCGACTTCCTCCCAGTCATCGTCTTCCTCGTCGTCTTCGTCGTCATCCTCCTCGTCGTCGTCGTCATCATCGTCGAGTTCGTCCCAGCCATCGTCCTCATCGTCGAAGTCATGGTCGCCTTCGTACAGATCGTCTTCTTCATCCTCGATCACGGCGAACGGGCCGTTCATACCAGCGAGCAGGCCATCGATGACCGGATCGACGGAGAACAGCAGCGACAGATCATCGGCGTGATGACTTGTCGGTGACACTGGGAATGACGCGGAACGGTTGGTTGGGGTGACCGATGCGAAAGCAACAAGGCTCACGACTGACTCCTTCGTAGATGTCGAAACTGCTTAGGTCGAGTGTTCTGGATCAATTGATTCTGGGTCAAATTCTTCATCTTCTTGTAACGGTTCCCAGTTGATCGGCGGCAGCGCGTCGCCGGAGGGAAGTCCAAAAAGTTGTAAAAATTGCTTTGTTGTATCGTAAAGGTAGGGACGTCCGAGCTCTTCGCTTCGCCCGGAGATTCGAATTAAATCGCGTTCCATCAGCTGCCGCAACAACTCACCACAGGCCACACCGCGAATTGCTTCGATATCGGCGCGTGAAACTGGACCGCGATACGCGACAACGGCCAGCGTCTCCATCATCGGCGATGATAACCGAACCGCTGAAGGTAAATGTCCCAGTCGGGCCAACCAAGGGGCATAAGCGGCGCGGGTTAACATTCGAAAACCCCCGGCCACCTGCTCGATCCGTATCGATCGCCCCAGGTTGTCGTAGATTTGATTCAGGCGGCGGACAAGTGTACGAGTCTCGGTACCATCCGCCAAGTGAGCCAATTGGGCCAGTTTGCGACTGGTCAACGGGGTTTTAGCGAGCAACAAAACGGCTTCCAACCGCATCCGGCGAATCGTGGGGTCACCCTCGTCGGCCGGGTCGTCGTCGCTTCGTTCCCCCGCCGGCCTGGATTCCGGCCCTGGTGAAGTCGGCAAAAGTACCGCGTAGGGGCGTCGCACCGCCTTGGGCGGCCCCGGATAGGCTGGCAGCGAGCCGGTGTGGGGGCGACCGACGACGACGCCTACGGAGACCTTTCGCAGTGAATGGTGAAGGGACGTGGGTCGAGACATGGCATAAAATGGCGGATGCGGTACTTTGATGGTTTGCCCAAACATCCCCAATGGTTGGCATCGTGTCCACGTCGGTCTCTTCATCCAATTCGCCCCGCCCTTCGAGCCGTGCTCGCCGGGGCTCCCGTCGCTCGCTGATCATCGTGTGCACGATTCTCAGCCTATTCTTGGTCGGCGCCGTCGTCGCGATCAAGGGCAATGTCTCGGGGACCGAATTTGCGCCCAGCCATTTCCAGACGCGTGACTTCGCGTTCTACGAGATCCCGTTTTTCCACATCCAGATCACGCCGATCACCCGGAAGAACACAACCGGAGCCGTCCAGCGGCAGCTTCGTGCCAAGGGTTGGATCACCATTCCGAGGGGAAAGAAGCCGACCCGGTGGCACCTGGTCAGTCTCAGTCGTGGTCCCACGGCGACTCCCGCCGTCGCCGGTCTGCTGTCCGATCAAATGCAGATTCAAGATTCGGGCAACCTGTTTTGGGTCGGCTGGAACAACGACCATCCCAATCGGGCAGCGGTCCTTTGGCCGACCGTCCAGCAGCTCGCCGAGCGGGAACTGTATGTGCTGATTCCCGAACTGTTCCAACTGGCCCGCACCTTGCCAGGCAAGGACAACGCCGCCGAGATGACCGCGGCGATCGATCGCTGGCTGGTCGGCCAATATGTGGGCTTGGTGAAGGACCTTCGCGATGCCGACCGCGGTGTGTTGGCCGACGAATTGTTGGCCGAAGCGATCCGCGATTATCCCTCCTCCCCAGAACTGGCTGACCTTCGCAGCAGCGGCGGGTGAATGATTTATCTTGATAACAACGCGACCACGGCGATCGACCCGCAAGTCACCGAAGTGATCGCCGCTGAATTCCAGCGTGGCCCGGCCAATCCGTCCAGCCAACATGCCATCGGACGTTCCAGCAGCGATCGGCTGGACGACGCCATCCTGCGGATCGGGGCCTGTTTGGGAAGCGATCTGTCGCTGCCCGGCGGAGCGCGGCTGATCACCACCAGCGGCGGCACCGAGTCCAACAACCTGGCATTGGCCGGTCTGGCCGCACCCGATTCGCCGCTGATCGTCAGCAGCATCGAGCACGCCAGCGTGATCGCGTTTGCCGAGCAGGCGAAGAAGTCTGGTCGCCAGGTGCATGTTCTGCCGGTCACGGCCAATGGCGTCGTCCGCATCGACGCCTTGCAGCAGACTCTTGCCGAGCTGGACGCCGACCAGGCCGTCGTGTCGGTGATGTCGGCCAACAATGAGACCGGCGTGGTCCAGCCGATCGCCGAGGTTGCCGAGGTCTGTCGCCAGGCGGGTGCATTGTTGCACGTCGACGCAACCCAATCGATCGGCAAACTTCCCGCCACCGTCAACGAGATCCCCGCCGCCGCGATCACCGTCACCCCGCACAAATTTCACGGTCCGGCGGGTGTGGGTGCCCTGTGGATCGACGCCGGAATCAAGCTCCGCCCCCTGCTGTTCGGTGGGGAGCAACAGCTCGTCACCCGGCCGGGCACCGAGCCGGTCGCGCTGATTTTGGGGATGGCCAAAGCGCTCCAAATCGCTGTGGAAAAACAGTCGGCGGTGTGTCAGCAGATGGTCAGTCGACGCGATCAGTTCGAAGCGACGTTGCGTCGCGAGTGCGCCGGGTTGCTGATCCACGGGGAGAACGAAAAGCGTTTGCCAGGAACGAGTTGCGTTTCCTTTGCCGGGACCGATCGGCAGTCGATGCTGATGGCGTTGGACTTCGCCGGGGTGGCCTGCAGCAGCGGATCGGCCTGCAGCAGCGGAAGCAGCCCTCCGAGCCACGTTTTGCTGGCGATGGGGTGCCCCGATTGGGCGGTCGAGAGTGCGATCCGGTTCAGCCTGAGTCGGTTTTCCACCGATGAAGAAATCGCCGATGCAGCCGATCGTATCTGCCGTGTTTACAATAGGTTAAGATCTTAAGACTTTGTGGAAAACTAAGTGGAAAACTGACTTGAAAAAGTCTCGTTTGGGGTAAAATAGGGGTGGACGTGAACTCGATACCGCCATCCGATTTGTTCCCGTGAACCTGTCTCCCGCCACCCCGAAGATCGAAACGTTTCCGTTGGAGCGCCCGTTGTTGCGCCAACGGTCGCGTGATGCGAAGCTGGCGCGGAGCCGTGCGGCGGCGTCGCTGTCGTTCTTCATCAGCGGTGACGAGAACCGATTGGCGACCTATGTGGCTCAGTCGGAACCGACGATCGCGATGTCGCAACCGGTCTTGTTGATCGGTCCATCGGGATGCGGCAAGACGACGTTGGCGTTGCATTTGGCCGCTCGCATCGCCGCCTCGCTTTCACTCGGTGGTGACGCCACGACCGTCAAGTATTTCTTGGCGTCGGACTTTGCCCGCGAGTATGCCGAAGCGGTTTCGGCGGACGATTTGCCGCCGCTTCGTGAGTCGCTCGACGACGCCGCGATCCTGGTGATCGATGATCTGGATTCGATCGCCGCAAAGATGGCCGCTCAAGATGAATTGTCGATTCGCATCGAACGCCGGATTGCGGCGGGAAAGCCGACGATTTTCACCAGCAAACGGCTGCCTTCGGAAACTCGCGCGATCCGCCCCCAATTGGCCAGTCGGTGCGTGATCGGGTTGACCATCCCGGTCGCTTACCCGACCGGCCAATCGCGTTTGACGATCCTTCGCGAACTCGCCTTGCTTCGCGGGCTGGAACTGTCCGACGACTTGATCGGATTGCTCGATGCCGGGCTACGGACCGACATTTCCGTGTTGGCACTCGACTCCGCCATCAAGCAAGTCGATTTGTATTGTCGCATGAATCAATCCGCGGCCGATGTCGTGGCGGTTCAATCGGCGATCAACGCGGCGGGCCAACGCAGCGAAATCGATTTGGGAAAGATCACCCGTACCGTGGCCCGAATCTGGGGGCATCGCACCAAAGACCTGCGAAGCGGTTCGCGAAAGCAATCCGTCGTCCGTGCCCGATCGTTGGCGATGTTGCTGGCCCGCCAATTCACCTCGTCCAGTTTGGACAAGATCGGCGAGTACTTCGGCGGCCGAGATCATTCGACGGTTCTGCACGCGATCCGCAAGACCGAAACGTTGCTCCAACAGGACGCCGACCTGAGTCGCATGATGGTCGAAGCCACCGAAAAGCTGGCCGCGTAGGGTCTGGCGACCTTCGTCTTCGAGTGGATTTCAGTGTGTCGTGGTCTGGCCCCAGAGCTGGATAGGAATGAGCCCACGGATAGCAGCGCGAACCCGCGGATCACCGGGCTGCATTTTATCCGTGGGTTCGCGCTGCCATCCGTGGGTGTTCTCTGTCGCTGTGCTCTTCAAACAATACATCGATCGAAAGCACCCGATGCCCACGTGCGACAGCCAGCCTGCAACCTTCCCCTCGCTGCGCTTGCCCCTCCCTGACTGGGTGGGTGACTTTGGGAACTGTGCGGCACTTGCGCCCCGATTCCGGCCCTCTTTCTCGATTTTTCTTAGCCGCTGGGACGTGGAAAACGCGTTGGTGCCCCGTCGGTACCCGGATGACCGAATCGTTGATCCAATCGATCCCTACCTACCACGCTGTCGGGCACTGTCAGCAACCGGCGACTTCCCCGACATCGGACCGACACATTTCCGACGGCTTTTCCACTAACCCCTGTGTCGCGTAAGTGGTTCTGGCGAAGGTACTTATTGCTGCCAAATGGGATCCACTGACGGCATCTTCGGAAAGATTACGATAACGACGATAAATAAATACATCTAACCAGAATAAAAACCCATCGGATGAAACGCGGACGGCTCGTGGTGCCATGCTGCCGAAACCGACGGATTGGGTTAAAACATGGAGCCTGTAAATCGCTCCTCCAGCCGATTGCTTTGCATCCATGAAGATATCTTGCTCGCGTGAACCCCTGACGAATGCCTTTTCACTGGCGGCCAGTGTCGCCCCGGCTCGGTCTCCCAAGGAGATCTTGCAGAACGTGAAAATCACCGCGTCGGGCGGCAAGCTCACACTGACCGCGACCGATATGGAAGTCGGGATCCGATTGGAAGTCGAGGAAGGGGTGGAGATCGAAACCGAAGGCACCGCGCTGCTGCCGGTGCAACGTATGATGGCGATCCTGCGGGAAAGCAATGATGAGACGTTGACGCTGCAGACCGATGATTCGGGGATTCAGGTCAGCGGGGCGCGGAGCAAGTTTCGGTTGCCCGGCAGCAACCCGGACGAGTTTCCGCCGGTGGTGTCATTCGAAGAAGAGAAATACCACGTGATCTCGACGCGGTTTTTCCGTTCGATGGTGCGTCGAACCGTCTTCGCCACCGACACCGACAACAGCCGATTCGCCCTTGGGGGTGTGCTGTTGGAGATGAGTGGCAATTCGGTCACGGCGGTGGGAACTGACGGACGCCGACTGGCCAGCATGCAGGGCGAAGGCGAATCGATCGGCGGGCACGAGACCAGCGGCACCAGCACGATCGTGCCGACGCGGGCGATTCAATTGATGGAACGGGCGGTCGACGAAAACGAAGACACGGTGGATGTCGCGGCGCGGCAAAGCGATTTGTTGCTGCGAACCAAAACGGCGGTGATCTATTCACGGCTCGTGGAAGGGCGTTATCCGACGTGGCGGCAAGTGATCCCCAAACGCGACGACGCGGTTCAACTGGATCTGACCGTCGGTCCGGTGTTCGCGGCGCTGCGGCAGGCGGCGATCGTGACCGATCAAGAAAGCCGCGGCATCGATTTCACCTTCGGCGACGGAACGTTGAAACTGGAAGCGAGCACCAAGGATGTCGGGCAATCGCAAATCGAATTGCCGATCGCCTACGACGGCGAACCGATCACGCTGACGATGGACCACCGTTACCTGGCTGATTTTTGCAAGGTGCTCGACCGCGAGCAGAGTTTTCAAATCGAGATCGAATCCGGAGCGTCGCCGGCCTTGATGACCACCGACGATGGCTATTCGTACGTGATCATGCCGATGTCACGAGATCGATAAAACACCCTTTGGGGGGCAGGATCGGCCGTTGCCCCCGAACGGCGGGGATGGGGAACGAATTCGGTTTGGTCCTCCCAACGCGGCCATGCTAGGCTACCGATGACAGAATCATCATCTAACGGATCAAGACCATTCCACTCAGGGGAACAGCGCTCGTGAACGACGTTTCAAATCCGGCCAGTCAGCTCGATCAACTCAAACAGTTCACCAAAGTGGTCGCCGACACGGGTGATTTCGAATCGATGCGGGAGTTCGCGCCGCAGGACGCCACCACCAACCCGTCGCTGATCCTGGCCGCTTCGGGCCAACCGCAATACGCTCACCTGATCGAACAAGCGATCGACGAACACGCCGGTGGATCGCTCAGCGGGCAAGAACGCATCGACAGCATTCTCAATCGCGTCCTGATCCTGTTCGGCAAGGAAATTTTGCAGATCGTTCCGGGGCGGGTGTCGACCGAAGTCGATGCACGACTGTCGTTCGATACCCAGGGCACCATCGAGTTGGCCAAGCGGCTGATCGACCAGTATGCCGGCGAAGGGATTGAGCGAGACCGGGTGCTGATCAAGATCGCGTCGACGTGGGAAGGCATTCGGGCGGCCGAGGTGCTGGAGAAAGAAGGCATTCATTGCAACTTGACGTTGCTGTTCTCGCTGCCTCAAGCGATCGCCTGTGCCGAAGCCAAGGTGCAGTTGATCTCGCCGTTCGTCGGTCGTATCTACGATTGGTACAAGAAGTCGACCGGACAGGAATACAGCGGTGCCGATGACCCAGGCGTCCAGTCGGTCGGGCAGATCTATGAGTACTACAAGAAATTCGATTACAAAACGGAAGTCATGGGCGCCAGCTTCCGCAACGTCGGCCAGATCATCGAATTGGCCGGGTGTGACCTGTTGACGATCAGCCCCAATCTGTTGGCGGAACTGCAAGCGTCGACCGACCCGATCGAAAAGAAACTCGACGAAGCGTCGGCCAAGCAGAGCGACATCGAAAAGGTCGCCATGGATGAGAACACGTTTCGGTTTGAATTGAACGAGGATGCCATGGCGACCGAGAAAACGGCCGAAGGGATCCGTCGCTTTGCCGCCGACATCCGCAAGCTGGAAACGATGATCAGTGAAAAAGCCGAGGCGGCAGTTTAGACGTCACCGATGAACAGACCGCCGGATCCGCCGAAACCCCGCGTTCAATCGATCGGCTCGCTAGTCGGTCAATTGATCTCGCGACGCGGGTACGCACAAATCGCGGCCACCGATCGGTTCCACGAAGCGATAGCGGCGGCCGTCGGCAACGATCTGGCGGCCGAAGTCACCGTCGGCAAACTCAATCGCGGCGTGCTCAAAGTCTTTGCCAAAGACTCGGTCACGATCCAGGAATTGACGTTTCAAAAACGATCGATCATCAAGCACATCGCTAAACAGTTGCCCGACGCCAAGATCAGCGACATCCGATTCGCCGTGCTGACCCGTTAGTGGCGTACGCTTCCAGTTTGTGATCGGGTTAAAACCCCAGCGAGCCCAACACCGCGTAGCCGATAAACACCAGGTACAACCCGACCAAGACCAGCGACTTGCGCAGCGTCAGTTGTAACCGGTGTGACAGAATCGCCAGCGTGATCACGGTCAAGGACAGCAGCAAGACCTGCAGACCGAATAAACCGGGCATCGGCTTGCCGTCGATCAGCAAGTCGATCGGTTGGCCGTTGTTGAGAAAGATGCCGGCGATCAGCGGCAGCGACAGACAGATGCAGATGTCAAAGATGTTGGATCCGAACGCGTTGCTGACCGCACCGTCGTCATCGCCACGCTTGGCCGCTCCGATGGACAGCAACGTGTCGGGAACACTGCTGGCCGCCGCGGCAACAATCACGGCGACAAAGAACACGGGAATGTCCAGCGTGGTGGCGATCGACACGGTGACTTCCACCAGCCAGTAACAGGCGATCGCGGTGATCGCGGTGGAGCCGACCAACAGGCTGTAGGAGATCGACGGGCGAAGCGGGATTTGGATCCGCCCGAACAACATGCCGGCCGAGTCGACTTCGTCGTCACCTTCCTCGTCATCGCTCTCACCCCGCAGCTCGCGAGCGACATAGTCGATCAGACTCGGCGTCGCGTTGATCCCATGATCGGTCAGGGCGGATTGAATCTGTTGATCGCTGGGCTTGTCGATCGATTGAAGCGTCTCGATCGCCACCGATCGGGCAATCCGATACTTGCGGGCATCGATCCACAGCCAGACCAAATACACCCCGTAGAGGGCGAGCAAGATCGCGGCCAGATGCCAGGAGAGTTGTTTGCTGAATAGAAACACGACTAGCACGATTTCACAGACCAGAAACCACAACCCGTCGCGGGTGATCACGGTGCGATGGATTTCGATGATCGGTTTCCGGTGGCGAGTCAACGCGATGGCGATGCCGCAAAACGCGGGGATCAAGATCATGTTGTAGACCGCCGAGCCGGCACAGGTCGCGATCGTCGCCCCAAAACCCTCGCCGGCGTGTAGACCGGGTTCCCCCGGCGGGGCCAAGACCGAAGCGTTCATGGCATACAGGACGAAGAAAAATCCGGTGAAGAGCTCGGGCAGCGAACTGGCAACGGCGTCCAATGTCGCGCCGCGAACACTGCTGGGAATCCGCCACTGTTCGCCCAAATACTGTGCGGCGTCGGCGAACGGATCGCACGCTTGCCAAATCACGATCGAAATCATTGTGATTTGAAACACCGCAAGTGTCAGGTTAGCGGCAACCGACGCGGGAGCCAGACTCGCCCATCCGTAGCTGGTACACAGCCCAAGGAAGCAGGCGGCGGTGACCCAGACGGCGAGGCCGAAGCGGGTATCGGAGGGGGGAGAATCAGACGGGGCGGAAGCAGACAATCGACTCTCGAGATGGGCGGGAACGGTGGCTGGAGGAAACGAAGTGTAGTTGGGAGCGAAATGTTTGCGGATGGGGCGCAGGAAAACACGGTCATGTTAAATTGCGGCCATGACACACACCGAATCAACAGAAATCCACCCCGCGGAACTGCCCGCCGAACTGATCGCCACCGCCAACGGAGTGCTCGATTGGCGCTGGGAAGACACGTCGATCGCGGGCAAAACCTGGCCGCTGGCGGTCGCAGCCGACCCCGATGCGATGCTGATCGATGCTTGCAAACGGCAAGATGAGGGTGAAACCGGCGTCATCGACCCGTTTTGGGCGGCCACTTGGCGGGCAGCGTCGGGTTTGGACCGTTTTTTAGAGACTCTGCAACTGGTTGGTCAATCGGTGTTGGAATTGGGCTGCGGTACCGGGCATGCCGGCATCTCCGCGGCGCTCCGCGGTGCTCAAGTGACGCTGACCGATGGAGTGGAAGACCCCCTGCATCTGGTCCGGCTGAGCAGTCACCCGATCGCGGACCGCTGTGAGATCCGTCGATTGAGGTTTGGAATCGATCGACTGGACAGAAAATTTCCGATCATCTTAGGAAGTGACGTCACCTACCTGCGTCAATTGTGGCCGGAGCTGGAGCAATGCTTGCTGGATCATTTGGCTCCCGGCGGCGTGGTCCTGTTGAGTGATCCGTACCGCATCATCGCCAATGAGTTCAGCGAGTGGATCGGCAAGCGTCCTTGGACCTACACCGAACACAAGCTGGAAATGAAAGACGACCCCGAACACCCGATCCGGGTGATGGAACTACGAGCGGCATGAAAGTGTGAGCGAACCGAGTATCCCGATAGGAGTCTTTGGCACGCAGTTCAGCGGCGCCGCGGTGCACGCCGCGTTTTGATCTCATTGGTGCACTTCAAACATCCCAAGGCGCTCGACTCCCAAGGATTGGTGCGTCGTGCGTTCGATCGGTTTTGTCTTTCAGTAAAAGAAAAACACGCTCTGACCACATGACGCGAGTGACGAGGGAGCCATGCGCCTGCAGATCACTCGGTGGGCCACGAGAGATCAAGACGACTGCTGCACCAAAACGCTGACGACCTGTGGCCAAAGGATCTTAGATGCTGGCGTCAGCCTTCCGGTTGCAAGGTCCTCCGCAACCCCCACCGACCAAAACCGCTCGTCAACCGTCGAAGCGGAAAGCAATTCGATTAAGTTCAACGGCCTGTGCCACCACGTCGATTCGATCGCCTTGAACTCATGAATAACTTAAACGTGCCGATTGCGGTACACCTCCAGGTCACGCAAACACGTACGCTTGAATCAGATCGATTGACCGCTGCGTTTGATCGATCGTACGGAGCGGTGGGATACCGGTGAGATAGTCTTCGGGTAATCCTCGATCACGTAGGAACGACTTGGTCTTCTCGTAGTCGGCGTCGCGAAAGTATTCCGCCCGCTGATAGAGCCGAATCCCCAAGATCGCATCGGCAATTTGGGTGATTGTGGTTTGCCAAGCCTGTTGATCGACACTATCGGCGGCGAGGATGGATAGGCGATCGGTTTGGCATTGCAACGCATCGATCACACTCTGTCGCCAGGAGCGGTTCGTCTCGTCGGCCGCATCCTGTCCGATCTCCATTCGTACTAAATCATTAACTTCATAGAAAATGACATCAGCCGCGGCATCAAACATCGCCGCAGACGGCTCGATGGTTTCACGGCCCAGCAGCGCCGATGTGACCCGCTCGAGCAACCACAGTCGCTGGCCGGCATCCCACTGATCAAACCACTCCACGCCATATTTCCACGCTTGCTCGCCGTCGCGCAGCTCGGCGACGAGATGATCGACCATCATCCCGATCGCCCCCCGCACCAAATCGGCTTCGGCGCCGATCAGGTTCCGCATTCCGCGTGTCGTCGGCCAAGGCATGTCGGAAGTTCACTCAGTCGGCCAAAGGCAGTGGGTCTTGTCAAATTCAATTTTAGCCGCTTTCCCTCGCGGGCGGTCGATTTAGTTGATGTACTGCATTCAGCGCGATGATCTTAGCCCGACGCATCAGCGAGGGCGCCGCGTGGCCCTTTGCTAACCCATGCGTTCCTTAAATCAACAGCCCGCTTGCGGTGGATGATCGTGCGGCTGGTGAATAGCGAAATCCAGAGTCCTGTTGAAATCGAGCATCGAAGCGATGTTACAATGGTGAGAGTCTTCGTAGGAAACCAAAATGAGTGCGACGTTGAAACTGTCTGTTCCTGAGTACGAGCAAATGATTGCGCGAGGCGCGTTTGCTGGTCTCGATCGCAAGATCGAATTCATTGGAGGAGAACTGCGAGAAATGAGTCCTGCCGGTCCGGTGCACGATGATTACATTGAGTTTTTGCTTACCTGGGCGGCCGGACTTGCGGCAAACAAAGAGTGCCGAATTCGCTGCCAATCGGGTTTGCGGGTCGGCGATAGTGTGCCGGAACCAGACTTTTCACTCCTCGCTCCTAAGCGCTACGGGCGCAATCGACCGACAGCTGATGATGTCTTTCTGTTAGTGGAAGTCGCTGATTCCAGTTTGACGTACGACCTTGGCGAAAAATCTCGACTGTACGCCCGCAACGGGATTCGAGAATACTGGGTCATCGACGTTGAAGGCCGGACGCTTCATCGGCACACGGATCCGGTTGATGGCAGCTACCGAAAGATTGATCGTTATGATCATCATTCAACCGTGACTCCGACCTTCGCTCCAACGCTACCGCTCGAGCTTTCCGATTTATTCCTAAAAGACTGATTCAGCCAGCGACGAACGCTCTCCCGGCCACGACGCACCACCGCCGATCTTCCAGAGAGACTCTATCTGGGTGCACCATGATTCCCTCAGGCTTTCAAGGAACCTGCAATATGTATCGAATCATTCGCTTCGCTCTGGCGACGGCCATCGCGTGCATCACCCTGTCGTGCGGTACGCCGTCATGCGGCGCCGCCGAACGGCCGAATATCGTGATGGCGTTTGCCGACGACTGGGGTAAATATGCCAGCACCTACGCCAAGCTTCAGCCCGGTGGCCCGTCCGATGTCATCTCGACACCCCACTTCGACGCAATCGCCTCCGAAGGCATCCTGTTTACCAGGGCTTATGTCAGTGCGCCGTCATGCACCCCTTGTCGCAGCTCGCTGCTTTCCGGTCAGCACTTTTGGCGCTGCGGTCGGGCGTCGATCTTGCAGGGTGCGATCTGGGACTTTTCCAACCCCGCCTATCCACTGATCCTGGAACAATCCGGTTATCGCATCGGTCACACCTACAAGGTCTGGTCGCCGGGTTCACCCCGCGATGCGCCCCACGGTGCCGAACGCACTTCATTCAACAAACACGGCCGCAAATTCAATGGGTTTTCGCAAAACGCGATGAAGGCGAAAGACCATGAAGCGGGAAAGGCGGCGTTGCTGGATGAAGTCCGCAACAATGTTCGTTCTTTCTTGGACGCCGACGGTGACGGCGCGGTCGATGGAGACGCACCGTTTTGCTATTGGTTCGGGCCGACAAACTGTCACCGAAAGTGGATCGCCGGTAGCGGCAAGACACTGTGGGGAATCGACCCGGACGACTTGAAGGGAAAGCTGCCGCCGTATCTGCCCGACGTCGACGTCGTCCGCGAAGACTTTGCCGATTACCTGGGAGAAGCCCAGGCGTTTGATGCATCGCTGGGTGTGATCCTGGAAGAACTGCGCCGCATCGGACAACTGGACAACACGATCGTGGTGGTCAGCGGCGACCACGGGATTCCAGGCGTCACCCGTGGCAAGTGCAATCTGTACGATTTGGGGACCAGTGTTCCGCTGGCGATCCGTTGGCCCCAAGGTATCAAGCATCCCGGTCGCGTTGTCGACGACTTCGTCTCGCTGCCCGACCTGGCACCGACGTTCTTGGAAGCTGCGGGCGAGCGTGTTCCGGAAGCGATGACGGCGAAATCATTGCTGAACATCTTTGCGAGTGAACAAGGCGGACAGGTCGACCCGACGCGTGATGCCGTCTTCACCGGTCGCGAACGGCACGTCGCCAAAGCACGCGAGGGCAATAAACCATACCCGCAACGAGCCATTCGCACCGATCGGTACTTGTACATCATCAATTTCGAGCCCGACCGTTGGCCGATGGGTGATGCGGCAGGATACGGCAGACCAGACGGTCCGATGCCGTCGCTGGAGTTGCTGCGAGAGAACACGTTCAGCGCGTTTGGCGATCTCGATGCCAGCCCCACCAAAGCCTGGGTGGTGATGCATCGCGATCAGGATCCCGAGTCGTTTCAATACGCGGTGGGAAAACGTCCCGAGAAGGAACTGTACGACATCCAAGCCGACCCGCATTGCATGGTCAACTTGGCAACGGACGTGAACCATCGTGCGACCCGGGAAGCGTTGCATGAGCGACTGATGTCGCAGCTGAAACAGACCGGTGATCCGCGGGTCTCGGACGACGTTGTGTTTGAACGGTCGCCGTGGACGGATTAGGTGTCCATTGAATACGAAGCTTAAACAGACACTTCACGCTGAACTCCATCAAATTTGATTCAAGACGCCCGCTGGACGACGTGGAATGGGTCAAAACATTTGTTGGTCAAAAAATGAAGCATTCCGCCAGGAGAAGGCAGATTGATTCGTGTGCTGTTTCTCGTTTCTCATTTTTTGACCAACCTTCTTGCCCCTCTCATCGCGATGAACGACGCTGATCGGTTGCAGGGAAATCTCTGAATCTGTCAGGCGGAACTGAATTTCCGGAATCGGTTTTGTGGCGATTAGCGAGAAGTGTTCTTAAACAATTCGTTTCGACGGTGGCTCGCAGTGGGTGAACACCGCGAGTCACCGTTCGACCCTCCCCTTGTCGCATCTGACCTGTGCTCGACCCTCCCAGCCGGGTAGGGTTATTTCCTAGTTTGGGGCATCAGCCCACTTTGGTCAGGAGGAGGACGAGCTTTCGTTTTTGGCTGAGCCGGACCATGGCGTTGGGCGAAAGCTCGACACGATTCTTGGCCTTGGCGATGTCGACACACAACAATTTCGCGTTGTCATCGGAACCCGAATCATCGGGCAGGGTCTCGGCGTGAATCATCATGCAGCGATCGCCCTTGCGAAGCAGATAGATGGCGTCAGAGATGACATCCTGGGGATCGGTTAGCGGTTGAAAATCGAACCGGCCACTGACAAACTCGAGCTGTCGGTCACCGATCAGAACGGAAAACTGATTCAGGAATGCTTCGTCGATGGCGTCCTTGCTGACGATTTGGCGATCCTGCGCCACCGGCGGCGTTTCTTGAACGTCGGTCGCGACGTCGTCGTTTTGCTCGGAGGGGGAGACCGTGGGCGTCGCAGCCTTGCTCTCCTCCTTGGCCTTTTCTTTTTCAGCCAGCCGTTCTAATTGCGGGAGATACGTTTCGAATTTTTGAATGATCTCGCGCGCCTTGTCCTGCTTTCGCTGCAGACGCCTGACCTGTCGATCACGATCTTTGGTTTTGGCATCGACTTCCTTTTCGGGATCCTGACGAAGGATCCGTTGCCGGCTTTCGCGGTATTTTTCGTAGGCTTCGTTCAGTTTTGTGTGCGAGTCGGCCCACTGTCGCTCGAGAAAAAAAGCTCGCGCGTCCATGATCGCCGGCGCAGAGCGGCTGCCGCGCAACTCACCGTATAAATCTTGCAGATCGTCGACCGTCATCGGCCGAGCTTTCGTCTTGTCGTTCAAGCAAGTTACCGCCAAGAGGAAACGGGTTGAAGGAGAACCAGAGTTTAACATCCTGTGGGGGCGGTGTGTGAGAGCGATTCGGTCGGACGAGGGCGTGGTCACGCGTTCAAAAGCCGCACGCTACCAACACGTGTACACTGTCCGGATCCGTTTTTTTGTTTTTAGGGATACGTCCATCAGATGATTCGCACCGCCCCCATCTTCCTGACCCTGATCCTCGCTGCTGCCCCGCAGACGGCGGACGCACAGAACGACGAGTCGATGCGATCGCAGGCAGTCAAATCGCAGGCAGTCAAATCGCAGGCTTTAGCATCGCAGTCGTTAGAAACCCAGCTCAAGGCGATGGATCCGCAGCTGCTGGTGAAACGAGTCGAACGTCGCGGGGACGCACGGCGTGGGGCGCTGGTGTTCTACAAGTCGGCGGCGGCCTGTTCCAAGTGCCACAGTGACGATCCCGATCGATCGCCGCTGGGGCCGGCACTGGCAACGAATCGAACGGATGTCACCGACGAGTTCATCATCGAATCCATTCTTTACCCGTCGCGGAAAATCAAAGCGGGTTACGAGACGTTAGCGGTGTTGACCACCGACGGCGACGTGTTAACGGGGCTGCGGGTTCCGCACGATGGTCCCGGCATCGTACTGCGAGACGCCACCGATCTGCACCGCAACCTTGTCCTTGCGGCGGACGACATCGCATCGATCAAGAAACAAGATGTCTCATTGATGCCGGACGGATTGGTCGCGGCGCTGCGTGAAGAACGAGAGTTTTATGACTTGGTGCGGTACGTCGCCGAAGTAGCCCGCGGCGGACCGCAACGGGCGTCGGAGCTGAAACCGTCAGCGGATCAATTGACTGTCAAAGACGATACCCAGAACTTGGATCACGCCGGAATACTGAGCCGACTGGGGCCGCAGGATTTGCGAGTGGGCGAGCGGATCTATCTCAACCATTGCGTGAACTGTCACGGGGCCGACGGCAACCAACCGACATTGGCGACCGCACGCGCCTTCGGGAGCGAAACGTTGAAGTACGGTTCCGATCCGCTGAGCATGCTGGTCACGTTAACGCGCGGCAACGGCTTGATGGCGGCGATGCAGCACCTGTCGCCGAAAGAACGTTACCAGGTGATTCATTTCATTCGCGAGCGGTTCATGCGGAGCGGCAATCCGGACTACGTCGCCCTCGATCAAGCGTACTTAGACCAACTTCCCGAGGGCAGCGAGAGCGGCGAATTCCTGATCGATGGCGACCGCGACTTCGGCCCCGTGCTCGCTTCACAGCTCGGCGCGTCGATCAACCATGCGCTGACCTTTCGCTTGCCCCATCGCGTCACGGTGAACTACGACCTGCATCGCTTTCGACTCGGCGGGGTCTGGCGCGACGGTTTTCTGGACTTGTCCGAGACCCAGCATTACCGTCAACGCGGCGAGCAGATGCCCCGCCCGGTCGGGACGCCCCTTCCCGGTCTGGGCACGTACGCTTGGGAGTTGGGCGGCAGCTTCGAACTCTCCGCGACTGACAAACCGCCACGGGGACCGGTGCGAAGCGAACTGGCGAGCTACAAGGGGCATTACTTGCACGGCGATCAGGCGATTCTGAGCTACGCGATCGGGGGTCGCGACGTGTTGGAGACACTGACCAGCAAACGAGTCGGTGAGATCGCCGTGGTCGAGCACACTTTCCACATCGCCGCGGGCGACCGACCGCTGCGTTTGTGCGTCGGGAAGTCGTCAGCCGGTGGCGGCGTCGGGTTCGACGTCGCCGGCCATTTGGTACCCTCCTCGTCGGCACCCAGCGGCAGTCTGATTGCGTTTCCGGTGG
This sequence comes from Phycisphaera sp. RhM, assembly GCA_033042175.1. Classification (GTDB taxonomy): domain Bacteria; phylum Planctomycetota; class Planctomycetia; order Pirellulales; family Pirellulaceae; genus Stieleria. Next base: position 11,392 of record WCIL01000030.1, on the reverse strand, counting down.
CCATGGAAAAGCCGCTGGAAAGTCGTGCCAACGACAACCGGGCAATGCACGTCGTGCCGTCGGAGAAGGCGAAATCGCTTGATTTGGGCACGCCGGGTCGAACGATCGCGATCCGATTCCGCGCCCGCGGCGGTGGCACGCTGATCGCCTCCAGTCCCGCCACGGGAAAGTGGGTTCCGGACGGCAAGACGCTGTTCATCCGCGGCAACCGACTGGTCTTCGACATCGGTTGGGTCGGCGCGATCACGGGTCAGTCGATGGTGGCCGACAGTCGTTGGCACCACGCCGCGCTGGTCGTCGGCGAGCAAGACACGAAGCTTTATGTCGATGGAAATCTGGAGGCCAGCCGCGCGGCGTTTCGTCGCGGACCGGTCGACGGGCACGTGTTGAAGCTCGGCGCGACCGCGACCAATTTTGGCGGTGATCTGGACGGCGAGATTGCTTGGGCAGCCGTCTATGACCGTGTCCTCAGCGAGGATCAAATCAAATCGCTGGGTCGACACCCCGATGACGAAGGCACACTTTGGAGCTGGGCGGCGGGCGACGAAGCATCCTCGGTCAAAACTGACGACGAACCGCAGCAGCAATCGAAGTCCGCGGTCGCGGCAGTGAGCGGTCAGACCGATGGGTTCCGATGGGAATTGGACAATCGGCGAATGGTGCTGGCGATTCCCCCCAGCGACGCGGCGCGAGTGTTTCGATTGAGCCGCGCCGGGATCGATTCGGATCAGGTCAACAGCGTGCGTGACTTCGTCGCCGCGTCGGCAAACCAAGCGGTGTTGGATCCCGTGGAGTTGACCGCCGGCGGTCCGACGCGTTGGCCCCAACGTTTGACGTTCTCCGGTGCGCTCGGTGAATCGATCAACGGTTACGCGCTCGACACGATTCCCATTCCATTTGAAAACCCCTGGAACGCCTGGCTGAGAACGAGCGCGGTGGATTTCATGTCCGATGGCCGCGCCGTGGTCACCACCCATGGAGGAGACGTCTACTTGGTCGACGGGATCGATGAAACGCTACAGAAAGTGACGTGGAAGCGGTTCGCCGCCGGATTGTTCGAACCGTTTGGCGTTCGCGTCATCGCGGACACGATCTATGTCACCTGCCGCGACGGCATCAAGCGACTCCACGACTACGATGCCAATGACGAAGCCGATTTCGTCGAGGCGTTCTGGATCGACGATGACGTTTCTTCCATGTTCCACGCTTACAACTTCGATTTGCAAACCGATTCCGAAGGCAATTTTTACTTCGCCAAAGCGGGCCAATACACGCAGCATCGTCGCCCCGGGACGATCATGAAAATCCCACCCGAAGGCGGGACAGCAGACGTCGTCGCTTGGGGGCTCCGCACGCCCAACGGCATGGGCAAGCTGGCCGATGATCGTTTCACCGTCAGCGATAACCAGGGACCCTGGATGCCCGCCGGCAAAATCTCATTGGTCAAACCGAACGGTTTCTTCGGCAACATGCCGATCAACACGCAGCAGGATCAATGGCTGCGTGGGCGTCACGGGGGCGAATTACCCGACACCTTTGACGAGCCATTGATCTGGATGCCACAAGAGCTGGACAACTCGTGCGGCGGTCAAGTCTGGGCCGGCGATGAGCGTTGGGGACCGTTGGCCGGACGGCTGATCCACTCGTCCTTTGGCAAAGGATGGCTGTACTACCTGTCGTTGCAAGAAATCGACGGTCAAACGCAAGCGTCCATCATCAGCCTGCCGCACCAATGGGACGCCGGCGTGATGCGGCTGAGAGTCAATCCGAAGGACGGGCAAATGTACGGCACCGGATTGTCCGGGTGGCAAGGCCCCAACGGTGGCAAAGACGGATGCCTGCAACGCCTCCGCTTCACCGGACGGCAAGCCCGAATCATTGATCGCGTCCGCGTGGTTCCCAATGGGATCGAGCTAACGTTCAATTTCGAGGTTTCAGCCGAAGCGGGTGATCCGGATTCGTGGGACGCCCAAATGTGGAACTACCTGTGGTCCAAAAAGTACGGTTCAGATCAGTTCTCGATCTTGCGTCCCGGCGAAAAAGGCCGTGATACGTTGACCATTGATGCGATCGAGTTGTCCGATGACAAACGCACGGTGACGTTGGTCACACCCGACCTGACGACGTGCGACCAAGTTCACGTCGAAATGGGATTTGCCGACGCGGACGGAACGTTGTTTCGAGAACAGGTTTATTTGACTGTGCACGCGGTACCCTCAATTTAAACGTTGACGGAGCGCTACGGCAGCGTGGCAAGTCCCTGGTCGAGCAGCTCGATCGCGTGATCAATGTGTGCTTGGGTCGTCGTTGCCGGTGGCGGCAGAAACCGGATGCGCGTCGGATCGCCACCGCAGACGAACCCCAGCAAACCGATGTCGAACAGGTGCATCATCAACTTCTTGGCGAAATCGAAACTGCCATCGCCGGGGGTGAATGCCACCATCATGCCTTCGCCATACGGGCCGCGGACCAAGTCGGGATACTTTGTCGCCAGGCTTGCCAGACCGTCTTGAAACGAGGACGCCAATTGCATGTTCTGGCCCGAGGGGCCGAAACAATTGTTGCTTTCAAGGCGATTGAGCATTTCGATCCCGGTGGCGATCGACGCGGTCGCTCCGGTGAAGGTCTGGCTGAGGATCGGGCCGGTCGGTTTCATTTCGCTGCTATACAGCGTCGCGCAGACCTGTGTGATCTTTCCGACGGTGACGATGTCGGCGAACGCGTCGAGCCCGTAGTGCTGGAACGCAAAAGGGCGACTGGTCCTGGAGAAGCTTTGGACTTCATCAAAGATGATCGGCACGCCGGCGTCCTTGAGCGGCTGACAGAGCGCGGTAAAGAACTCGTGGCTGCCGGGGTAATAGCCGCCTTCACCGGCGATCGGCTCGGCCCAGAACGCAGCATAGCGTCCGGGATGACGTTTCAACAATCGATGCAGTTCATCGACCGCCCAGCGCGTGCTTCGCTCGGGATTGGCGGGATCACGAAAGGGCAAGTAGTCGACCGGGAACGTGAGCGGCAATCCCATGCGATAGTTCGGTCGGTCGGTCAGGGTCGCCATCGCAAAGGTGCGTCCGGCAAAGGCATTGTCGAACGCCAGGACGCGATCGGCGGGTGTCTTGTGATGCATCGCAATCTTCAACGCGTTCTCATTGGCCATCGCACCGCTGGTCGACAGCAGGCAGTGCGGCAGCTCCGCACCGGAAGCCTGGGCCAAGGCCGTCAGCTTTTCCATCATCACGACGCTGGCCGGATTCTGTTGCAAGTTGCCTTGCATCACCGTGTCTTCGACCGCCGCATCGATCGCCGCGGCGACCATCCCGGGGTCACTGTGGCCGGCGCCATGGACACCGATGCCGCAAATAAAATCCAATTTGACGCTGCCGTCGGCCAGTTCCACGTACGGACCGCGGCCGAGACCGGAGGACAGGTAGGGCCAGATCGGTGGTCCGCCGCGAACGGCCGACAACCGGTCGATCAGGTCGGCGAAGCTGGATTTCAAGGATTCGGCCGAGGGACGCACCGACAATCGACCGGCATGATCATCGATCGCTTCGGCGACCAAACGTTTGGCCTGGGCGAGACGGGGGTCGTTTCGAAGGGCATCAGCGACCGTTTCGGTCGATTCGTCGGCGGATTGGCTCACGAAGGTCAGCTCGGCGGTGATCGTCGGTGAAAGAGGATGGAAAGGCACGTCGGCAGTAATGTAACCAAAGCCGGGCAACAGGTTCAGCCTCGGGTCACACGATGCGTTGAATTGGGAACAGCGACTCAATCGACATTGAGGGGCGCCGCTCGCGCTGGCGCGAACCGGCTGATATCAATTGATGATCAGCCGTTTGGCGCGAGCCTACGGGCCCTGCGCTGGTCAAAACCTTGTCGATTGAGCGGTATTAGGCGCGGGCCTACGGGCCTTGGTGCGTCCTATTGGTGCGTTTGAGGCCCGTACGCTCGCGCGATACGGCTAATCTCACGTGTGATCCGATTGAATCAAAAAACCGTTGGCGGCTTCCGCTACGATTCGAACGTCAACAATGTGGTGCCGCGGAAGACTAGCCACAGCGGCTACCAGACCCCGGCTTTTTCCAATTGCTTGGTCACCTTGCCCGCCCAATTGTTGTTCGATGCCGGCGAGGCGGGGCTGGGGTGCAGGATGCGAGTCACGTTCGCGCGGCAGCCTTCGACCTGGACGACCCGCTTGAGACAGGCTTCGGCATAGACGCCGACACCGACCAGGTGATCCGGGTCCAGCGTGCGGATCACGGTCAATAAGTGCGCATCGCAGATCGCAGTGAGCCGTTCACGTTCTTCCGGCAGCAATTTGTCGGGGGTGCGATTGCGGGCCGATTCTTCCATGAAAACCAGCGGGCAGTAATTGAGCACAAAGTGGTCGTGAAAGAAGGCGTCCGGCGTTTTGAACCGCTCTTGAAACAGGCCCCACAAGCGACGCCCGCTGACTTCGCTTCGCTGGCATTGGAATCCGTCGACCGGGCGTTTTTCATGTTCGATCGGGGGTTTGCCGACCGGCTCGTCAATCTGCATCCAGTCGCGCACCGCGGCGACTTCACCAAATGGGACTCCCGTTTGAGCCATTCCCCAGGGTCCCGGGTTCATCCCCAACAGGACAACCTTGACGTCCTCGCTGACCCGCGCCAGATAGGCTTGGTGAGATTTCCAAGCGTAGGCGAGCGGATTGTAGACGTGGGTGACCGGCTCGGCGAAGGAAAGCAGGTCGACCGAATCAGAAAGCTCCCGTGCGGCCCGGACGAGCGCCCCAACATTGCTGTTTGTCATGTTGTGGTTCGTCATCAGATCAGACCGCCAGGTACTCTTCGATCGCTTCGGTCAACACGTCGAGCATCGGTTGCTTTCCCGTCCAGCGCTGGATGGATTCGAGCAGGATGCCGATCCGCGCTTGTTCGCGGCCGAGGACGGTGTAGCCGAGCGAGCGGATTTGATCGAGGTCGTTTTCCGGGTTGGCAAAATCCACCACCAGCGTCGCGTTCTGGCAGCGAGGCCACTGGGACACGTCGACCGTTTCGGCGATCGCGATCAATCGTGCGTGCTCGATCGCCTCGGTCGACGCCCAGGCGATCGGAGAGTGTGACTGTTCCGAAGCGATCTTGGAGGGGAAACTCGGATCGGGCGTTCCGATCCAAAGTAGCGGTCCGATTTCCGTTTCCAGCGATTCGAAGTGCTGGCGAATTTCGGTTTCCAGCCACGTCGCAAGAACATTTTCGGTGTGCCATCGACTCTCCGAGGGGTTTCCCCGCCAGTACAGATCGGACCGCTCACCCCCCTCGTCCAGCCGGGTGACCAGATTTTGGTCCAGCAGCAATCCGCGAAAGCCAAGCACCTCGGCCCCCGCGATCGCCTCGTCGATGCGGTCCGGGGGGACGTCACAGGAGAAGACCCGCCAGCCGACATCCATCGACGCGAAGGCTCGCTCGAGCGCAAATTGGGCCGGGTTTCCGGCAATGGGATGCCCGAGGACCAAAACGACGGGCTCGGTGATGCCGTCCATGACGCAAGCGAATTCGCGAGGAGGATGGATGCGGGTGTGATCAAACGCGGTCCGTAGTCTGACCGGCAGGCATGCGACTTGGCAAGTCGGGGTGATCGCCCCCTCGCTGCGGAGCAGCGAAATGGGCGGCTGAAGCCTGCACACCAGCGCGTGACTTACGCGATGATGTCCGTCGCCACGTTCCCGTAAACGTCGGTCAATCGGAAATCGCGTCCGGCATAGCGATAGGTCAGTCGCGTGTGGTCCAGACCTAGCAAGTGCAACACGGTGGCGTGCCAGTCATGGACATGGCACGGGTTTTCGACCGCTTCGAATCCGTGTTCGTCGGTCGCACCGTAGCTGAAACCGCCCTTGGTGCCGCCGCCGGCCATCCACAACGTGTAACCCTTGTTGTTGTGGTTGCGGCCGTTTCCATTTTGGGCCGACGGCGTCCGTCCGAACTCGCCGCCCCACATCACCAACGTGTCTTTGAGCATGTCGCGTTGTTTCAAATCAGCCAACAGCGCCGCGATCGGTTGATCGCAGGCCTCGGCCCGCGCGGCATGGTCTTCGGTCAAACGGGCGTGCTGGTCCCAATTGCCGTGCGTGACTTCGATGAACCGCACCCCGGCTTCGGCAAAGCGGCGGGCCAGCAAGCATTGTCGCCCGAACGTCCTCGTCGGGTCAGAATCGGCGCCGTACATCGAAATCGTGCGCTGATCCTCGCCCGACAGATCCATTAGTTCCGGCATCGCGTCTTGCATTCGAAACGCCAACTCATAGGACTGGATCACCCCTTCGACGTTCGCCCCGTCACCGGCCGGCATCTGGCTGCGATTGAGCGATTGGATGAAGTCGAGTTGTCGGCGCTGTTGATCGGTCGTTCGTTTCGGGTTGCTGATGTCCGGCACCGCCTGGCCGCCTCCGGCATTGAACCGCGCCGCTTGGGCAAAGCGACCGCCCGATCCGCCGACTTTGGTGCCGCCATAGATCGCCGGCAAGAACGCGCTGCTGTAGTTGCGTGAGCTTCCCGCGGGTGGACTGAGCGAGACGAATCCGGGCAGGCTTTCGTTTTCGGTACCCAGACCGTAAAGCGTCCAGGCGCCCAACGACGGTCGAACGAACTGCGCCGTTCCGGTGTGCATCTGCGTCATCGCGCCCGGGTGCACCGGTTGATCGCAATGCATCGACCGAATCAAACACATCTCATCGGCGTGTTTGGCGACTTCGGGAAACAGATCCGAGATCCACAATCCGCTTTCACCGCGTTGACGAAACTGCCACGGTGACTTGAGCAGCGCGCCACCGTACTTGCCGCGTTTCCCATCGTCGGACGCCAAGGCCGGTTTGTAGTCGAAGGTATCGACGTGTGACGGACCGCCTTGCATGCACAAGAAGATCACGCGTTTCGCTTTCGCCGGAAAGTGCGGCGGCTTGGGCGACAACGGGTTGGCCGCGACGTCCGCCCCCGCCCCGAGGGCGGACGAACGGGAAAGCGACGCCAGCCCCGCCAGCGCCAAGTAACCGAACCCGGCCGAGGTGTGTTTGAGTAGATCGCGACGTGTGTACATTGAATTTCCGAGGTGATTGACAAGTGGGACAGGCTTCCAGCCTGTCGATGCATTTCCCCTGACAGGCTGGAAGCCTATCCCATGGGACCTAATTCAGGTATCGAAACTCGGCGGCCGCGAAGAGCGACTGACAAAACGCGGCGAGCGCCGATTTGGGCAACAGGCCCGACGAACTGAGAAAGCGATGCGATGCGGTGCGTTCAGCGGCCGTCGGCGAGCGTCCGTATGCCAAGACGAACGCCATTTCGACACGGTCTTTGGTCGATCGCCCATCCTGGAGCAGCCGTTCGGCAAAGGCTTCGCTGAGCCGGATCGTGAGCGGATTGTTCAACATGTAGAGCGCCTGATTGGGCGTGTTGGATGTTTCGCGGGTGCCGATCACCATGCTGGGGTCGGCAAAGTCAAACACGTCCAACGATCGCGGCACGAAGTCACGCACCACGGGCAGATAAACACTGCGGTGATTGTCCGAGACACTGTCCAGTGAACCTTCGTCATAGGCAGTGGCGGCGAGTTCCGCCATCCGTTGGTTGCCGATGGCCGAGCGCAGCTGGTTTCGGGCCAGCGCTTGTTCGCGGGGATTGCCGTTTCGAATGCGATCAAAGATCGGCGCCAGTCCGCCGCGACGGCTGGTCAATGTGGTTTGCCCGGTCAAGGTGGTTTGTATGGTACGGCGGATGGCATCGCGGGGATCGCCGAGTTGTCCGTCGCGGACACGGCTGTAACCGGCTTGGGCAACCCTGGATCCCGTCGGCCGCTCGGTTTCCAGCTCTCCGGCGATCACAAGCATGGCGTCGCGGAGTGATTCGGCGTTCAGCCGTTTCACATTGGCCCGCCAAAGCAGCCGGTTGTCCGGGTCCGCTTCGTGGCTGGCGACGTCAAAGGTGCTTTGCATCCGATAGGCCCGCGTCAGCATCATTTGACGGATCATGGTTTTGACCGACCAGTCCGACTCGATAAATTCGATCGCCAGATGATCGAGCAATTCGGGATGCGAGGGGGCCGTTCCGGTCATCCCGAAATCTTCGGTCGTCGGCACGATGCCCTGGCCGATGACGTGTTGCCAAATGCGGTTGACCATCACGCGTGCGGCCAAGGTGTTGTCGTCGCTGCCGATCCAGCGTGCCAATTCCAATCGTCCGCTGGTTTCGGGCTTGGGTGAAAACGACACGTCGCTGAGTGCGGCGGGCAACCCGCGTTTGATTCGTCCGGCCGGCTGATCGATTTCGCCGCGAACCAACAAAGGCGCGTCGCCCACGGTGTCCGCGTCTTGGACGCCCATGCAATAGCTTCGCGGTCGTCCGTTTTCGTCGACGACTCCCAGCTTGGCCGACAGCGTACCGAGTTCGTTGGTCAGGCGAATCCGCATCTGTTGGAGCGAGGCGCCCGGGCGGGTGCTCGTCGCACTTTCGCCGCGGCGAAGTCCGACGAGTTCGGCTTGTCGATCACGGATGTCCTGGTGCAACTGTTGAAGTTCTTCGGGGGAGTAAGATCGACCGGCCGGATCGGGATCGTCGGTCGGCAACAAGATCAAGCTGCTCATGCGTCGTTGCTGCGGACCGCCGAAGCTGCCGTATTGCGACGGCGGTGTGCCGAAGAACGTTTTGGTGCTGCGAAAGATCCCGGCCATCGCGTAATAATCGGATTGGCGGATCGGATCGAATTTGTGATCGTGACAACGGGCACAGGCGACCGAGGTTCCGAGGAACACCCGCGTGGTGGCATCGATCTGTTCGTCGGCCAAATCGGCGGCAAATTGGGCGCCGCTCTGCTCGTTGACGTTCTTGGTGCCGATCGCCAGGAAGCCGGTCGCCACCAAGTGCTCGGCCCATTCGTTGTCATCGGCTGCGGGCAACAGATCGCCAGCAATTTGTTCTTGGACAAACTCGTCGTACGGTTTGTCGGCGTTGACCGAATCGATGACGTAGTCGCGGTAGCGCCAAGCGTTCGGGTACGTCATGTTGACTTCACGTCCGGTCGATTCGCCGTAGCGGACGACGTCCAACCAGTGACGTCCCCAATGCTCGCCGAACTGATGCGAATCCAACAATCGATCCACGACGCGGGCGACCGCGGCGTCGGGGTTCTGGTCGTAGGCCGCGGTGAACCACTCGAGTTGCTCGGGGGTGGGCGGTAAACCGATCAGATCAAAGCACAGCCGTCGCAAGATGATCGGGGCCGCTGCGTCCGCGGCGGGCTGCAATCCGGCGTCGTCGAGTCCTTTCGCCAGGAAACGATCGATTGTCGTGTTCGACCAGGCGGCGGCGTGCGTTGAGGCGGTGTCCGGTTCTGGCGGTTGGCTGCGTCGCGGTGCTTGATAGGCCCAAAAGGTCCGCTTGGCTTGGGCGATCATCTCTTCGTCGATCGTCTGCGCGGGCGTTTCGACCGGTGTGATGACACGGGGATCGGGCGCGCCGTCGAGGATCCACGTTCGAAAATCGGCGATCTCGGCATCGGTCAATTTTCGCTTCGGCGGCATCACGAAATCGGTGTGCGTGATCGCGCCGAAAAACAGACTTGCGTCCAGGTCGCCGGGCACGATCGCCGGGCCGCTGTCGCCACCCTCGATCATCGCCGCCTGGGTGTCTAACCGGAGCCCCCCCTTGCTCTGTCCGGCTTGCTTGCTGTGACAGCCGTAGCACTCGCGGACCAGCACGGGTCGGATCTTGGTTTCAAAAAACTTCGATTGCTCGGGCGTCAGCGGTGTGGCGGCAACGTCGTCGGCAGCGGCGGCAAAACCAGCCACCCCCACCAGCGAGGTTGCGCTTACAAAGAAAAGGACAGATCGCAAAATTCGCTGGAAAAACACCGAATTTCTCCCGGGGCAAGCGAGCAGGAACAGAGACGAGCGACGGTAGTATTCCAACCCGCGACGGACCGCAAAGTTTCGCGATTCGTGTTTCGCCGATGGAACGATGGCAGCTCAGCAGGGGGCTGACTCAAACATAGTTCACCCCGGGGCCGAAAATCTTACAGGCGACAAGCGAATTGATTCCGATAGGATTACAGACGACAGGACCGAGCCATCTTTGATAAACTCGGTCGCCGGCTTCTCGAGTACCTTTTCAGGCGGTCAATCCAATTCCGCAACCAGGATTTTGACGATGCAAAAACTAGTCGATGGAATTCACAGATTTCAGCGTGAACTATTCAGCCAAGACCAGCAGTTGTTCGAGACGTTGGTCGAAGGACAAAGCCCGCTGGCGTTGTTCGTGACCTGTTCGGATTCGCGGATCGATCCGAGTCGGTTGACGCAAACCCGCCCCGGCGAGCTTTTCATTCAGCGGACCGCGGGCAACATTGTGCCTCCCTACGGCAGCGTTCACGGTGGCGAAGCGGCGACGATCGAATACGCGGTCAGCGTTTTGAAAGTCCGCGACATTGTGATCTGCGGGCACTCCCATTGCGGAGCGATGGCGGGGCTGTTGGACCCGCAGTCGATCGAACAGCTACCCGCGGTCAAAGCGTACCTGGAGCATGCCGAAGCGACGCGGCGGATCGTCCAAGAGAACTATGGCCACCTGACCGAACCGGAAAAGAGGCTGACATTGACCGTCGAAGAGAACGTGTTGGTCCAACTGGAAAGTCTGCGGACGCACCCGTCGGTTGCCGCCGCGATCGGACGCGGGCAATTGAAGCTGCACGGTTGGGTCTACAAGTTCGAAACCGGAGAGGTGTTTGCGTACAACCCCGACGAGGCACAGTTCTTACCGCTTCAAGACATCGCGCTGCCGGTCGATGCCCAGGTCCGCACGCTTCCGCCGATCTAGTGCTCTGTCGGAGCGGAAAAGGGGTCCCGTTGCGTTTCGGTTAGGCGGTAGTGGACGAGGCGACGAGTCCACCGACAATTCTAATAATTGAACAAGACAACTAATCGCGGGACTCGTCGCCTCGTCCACTACGCTTCGTGCATCAATCCATTCCTAGTCAACACCTGTCAACAATCAATGAACGAATCACCACGTAGTGGACGAGGCGACGAGTCCACCGACAATTCTAATAATTGAACAAGACAACTAATCGCGGGACTCCTCGCGTCGTCCACTACGCTTCGTGCATCAATCCATTCCTAGTCAACACCTGTCAACAGTCAATGAACGAATCACCACGTAGTGGACGAGGCGACGAGTCCACCGACAATTCTAATAATTGAACAAGACAACTAATCGCGGGACTCCTCGCGTCGTCCACTACGCTGTCTTGCCTCTCATGGAATTGGAATTTTGCCTCCGGTGAGTTAATTTCACCACTTGAGGAGGATTCCGATGACCCGAAAACGCCGTTCCTTTACCGCAGCCCAGAAAGCTGAAGCGGTCCGCAA
>WCIL01000029.1:0-133506 GCA_033042175.1 Phycisphaera sp. RhM | reverse complement strand
TTCCCATCCCGAACACAGCAGTTAAGCTTTCCGAGCCGATGATAGTGCCCACCAGCGTGAAAGTAGGTCTCGCCATTTTTTAAAAAGCCCTTCGATGGATTTCCATCGAAGGGCTTTTTTATGCGCCCAAACCAGCGGCCCAGCCAGCCCATCAGCGATCGCCCGCCGCCCCGGGGTCTGTCCCCGACTGCCTCTCCGGGGGCTGTCCCCGATTGCCTCTCCGGGGTCTGTCCCCGATTGCCTCTCCGGGGTCTGTCCCCGACTGCCTCTCCGGGGTCTGTCCCCGATTGCCTCTCCTCCGGGGTCTGTCCCCGACTGCCTCTCCGGGGTCTGTCCCCGACTGCCTCTCCTATTTTTTGACAAGCAAATATTTTGACCTGATCACCCAAGCAAAACGCAGCGTTCTGTGGTTACGCCCCAGCTCCGCTTCACGCCTTTTGGGAAACAGCAGCGGAGTCGTTGGTCAAAAAATGGGTTGGTCAAAAAATGAGAAAGACTCGTGGGGTCTGTCCCCGGCGGGCGTGGTTGGGGCGACGGCTACAGCGAGCCGCCCCAGCCGAGTTTTTCACGCAGGGTGCGGTAGTCGTTTTGACCGGGGACCGAGAGCATTTCGAACGTGCTGTCGGAACGCTGGACCTGGACGCGGTCGCCCGGCAGGAGCTGGCTGAGGATTCGCCCGTCCACGACGACACTGGTCGATGCGTTCGGCTCGCTGACGGTCAGCTCGAACACGGTGTCTGCCGAATCGACCAGCGGCCGATAGGTCAACGTGTGGGGGCTGATCGGCGAAATCACCACGGCGTGCAGGTTGCGTCGCAGGATCGGTCCTCCGGCGGACAAATTGTGTGCGGTCGAACCGACCGGCGTCGCTAGGATCAGGCCGTCGCAGCGATACCGTGTCGCCAGGTTCCCATCGGCAAACAGATCGATTCCCAGGATCTGGTACGGCGGTCCGCCGAGGACCGCGACCTCGTTCAAGACAAGCTGCTGGCAGATGGTCTGGCCGTCTCGAATCAGACTGACCTCGAGCATCAAGTGATCGACGACTTCGAAGGCACCGCAGCAGACGCGGGGCCAGACCTCCAAGAAATCGTCCGGCGAAAGTGCGGCCAGGAAGCCGAGGTTTCCGCAGTTGATGCCCAGCACGGGAATTTTCTTTCCGGCGAGTTGCCGGGCGGTTTGCAAGATGGAACCGTCGCCACCGAGCACGATGACCAGGTCGATGTCGGGGTCATCGAAGCCGTATTCGAAATGAAAGTCTTCGGCGACGATCTCGGCGTGCTGGGCGATCAGAGGCCGCAAACGAATCGCTTCGCTGCGGACACGTTCGCGATCCGGGGCACCGATGATCACCACACGCGGCACGTTTCGGTCGCCGTTGGGCCAGGTTCGGTTGTTGGAGCGCGGTTCGGCGGGGTTGAGCGTCATGGGTTGCCTAGCATAGCAATGGGCGAAGGCCTCGTGGGATCGGTTTCCATCCTGTCGTTCCGGAATCGACAGTCCGGAAGCCTGTCCCGCGCTCGACCGACTTGCTCAGGCGAAGGTTGACGTCGCCGGTGCCGCTTGTCGACATCGTTCGGCGATCGCTTCGGGGCTGAGACCGCATTGGTGCAGCAGTTCGTTGCGGTCCCCGTGCTCGACGAAGCGATCGGGGAGCCCGAGGGTCTGGACGCCGCGCGTGTCCAGCCGCTGAGCGACGGCGGATTCCAGGAACGCCGACCCGAAGCCACCCATCACCGCGTTTTCTTCCACCGTGAGGACGAATTTTCCTGTTTCGATCGTCTGTTTGACCATCTCTTCGTCGATCGGTTTGGCAAATCGCGCGTTGACGACACGCAGATCCAGTTCGCCTTCGAGCATCTCGGCCGCGGCGAGTGCATTTTCCAGCATCGCACCGAAGGCGACGATCGTTCCGTCATCGCCGTGGCGAATGATTTCGCTTTTGCCGAGTTCGATCTCGGGGGCGGCTTGGTCGCGCTGAAGTGCCGAAGCTTTGGGGTAGCGGATGCCGCAGGGGTGATCGTGATCGAGTGCGAAGCGAAGCATCATGCCCAGTTCTTCGGCGTATCCGGGAGCCATCACGACGATGTTAGGGAACAGACGCATGTAGCCGACGTCATAGACGCCGTGGTGCGTCGGTCCGTCCGGTCCGGTCAATCCGGCGCGATCGAGCATGAAGACGACCGGCAGATCTTGTAACGAGACCTCTTGGAATATCTGATCGTAGCTGCGTTGCAAAAACGTGCTGTAGATATCGACGATCGGCCGGGCGCCGGCCTTGCACTGACCGGCGGCAAATGCGACCGCGTGCGATTCACAGATGCCGACATCGAAGAACTGTTTGGGGAACTTTTCGCGAACCGGTTCCAGTTTGTTGCCTTGGCACATCGCCGCGGTGATCACGGAGACCTTTTCGTCGGCGGCCATCGCGGCACTGATCGCATCGCGGGCGTGCACGGTGAACGGGGGCGGCCATCGCTGTGCCGGGGCACCGGCTTGCCGTCCCGATCTTCGAACGCCGGCGGGGTGTGGAAGAACACCGGATCGGCGGCGGCGGGTTTGTATCCATGGCCTTTTTCGGTGACCACGTGCAGCAGGACCGGGCCTTTCATCTCGCGGACCATCGCCAAGTACTTGCGGACCAGCGCGATGTCGTGCCCGTCGATCGGCCCGACGTAGCGGATGTTTAATTCTTCGAACAGCATGCCGCCGACCAGGCCGGCTTTGACGCCTTCCTTCAACTGGGCCAGAAACCGTTCGGCCGGATCGCCGAACATTGGGATCTGTTCCAGCAGTTTGCCGACTTCGCTTTTTAAGCCGGTGTAATACGGATTGCTTCGCAAGCGATCGAGGTACCCGGCGACGGCGCCGACACGATGGCAAATCGACATCTTGTTGTCGTTGAGCACGATCGTCAGATCGTCTTCCAGGTGGCCGGCGTTGTTGAGCGCTTCGAACACGATGCCGCTGGGGAAGGCCCCGTCGCCGATCACCGCGACCGTCCGGCGGTCGGGTTGGCCGACCATCAAGTCACCGCTGCGCAGTCCGACCGCGGTGCTGACGCTGCAGCCGGCGTGGCCGGTCATGAACAAGTCGTACTCGCTTTCCTGCGGGTTCGGGTATCCCATCAAGCCGCCCTGCGTGCGAATCGAGGGAAAGCTGTGGTAGCGGCCGGTGACCAGTTTGTGCGGGTAGATCTGGTGACCGGTGTCCCAGATCAGGCGGTCGGTGCGAAAGTCGAATTCGCAGTGCAGCGCCAGGCAGAGTTCGACGACGCCCAGGTTGGACGCAAAGTGCGCCGTCCGGGTTGCCAGCAGGTTGCAGAGCACGTCACGGATTTCGTCAGCGGCCGACTCCAATTGCTGGGGCGAGAAATCTCGCAGCCCCGTCGCGTCTTTCAAGCTTGCCAGCAGGGGATGTTTTGGGTCGTTCAATTTGGCTTCCTTTTGAGATGTCGGTCGAGCGGGTCAATCCGTGGTTACCGCATCAAGGTGATTGCTTGAAATCAGTGGGTGCGAGCGAGAACGTAATCCGCCAGACACTCTAACCGCCATGCCGGCGGACCTAAAACGGTCAGGTGCGATTTTGCGGATCGGATCAAGTCGCTGGCGAAGGCTTGTGCGTTGGGGAGCCCCAGCAGTCCGGGGTACGTCAGTTTTCCGCGATCGCTGTCTTTTCCGACGCGTTTTCCGAGGTTGGATTCGTCAGCGGTGTGGTCCAGCAAGTCGTCGACCACCTGAAATGCTAATCCGAGATCGGCCGCAAAGTCGGTCAGGGCCTGGGATTGTCGATCGCTGGCGCCGCACAAGACGGCTCCCAGTTGAAGCGACGCGGTAAACAGGGCACCCGTTTTGCGGCGGTGAATCGATTCCAGGAACGCGAGTCCGGGGCATGCCTCTGGGCTACGCGGGGGGGGAATCCTCGGTTCACTGGGCTGCTGCTGGGCAGATCCTTGCAGCCCGCCCGATTCCAGTTCGGCGGCGACATCGGCGGGCAGTTGCCCCGACTCGGCGGCCAGGTCATCGGCTTGGCCGCCGACGAGCTGTTCGGGGCCGGCGGCATTGGCCAGCAACTCGACGGCCAGGACGCGTCGTTGCAGATCCGTCACATTGCGGCACAGGTGCGCAATCGCCAGGGGCTGCAACGCGTCTCCGGCTAAAATCGCGGTGGCTTCGTCAAAGGCGATGTGGACAGTCGGCCGTCCGCGGCGGAGATCGTCGTCGTCCATCGCGGGCAAATCGTCGTGAATCAGCGAGTAGGCATGGATCATTTCCACGGCGACCGCACCGGGCATCGCCGCTTCGATCGACCCTCCACAGGCTTCGGCGGCCATCAAGACCAGTGCCGGGCGGAGCCGTTTGCCGGGGGCCAGCACGGCATAGCGAATCGCATCGGCCAGCCGATCCGGGCAACCGCTGCCGAATTGGCACGCCGCCTGAAGCGATTGTTCGATGGAGGGCAGCAGGTCACCGAGTGCTTGATGGATTCCAGGCTCGGTATCTTGCGCGTCGGTTTGTTCGATCGGAGAGGCGGGCAAGGCTGACACTAGGGCGAAAAGGGGTGAACAGTAATTATCCCCACACTGTACAGCTTAAAAAAGCCCCTCGTTTTCGTCCACGTCGCTGACCGGCCCACGCGACTTTCTGGCCGGCTTTCGGCCCGATGCGGAGCGGCCGCTGCTAGCGGGGTTTCTGGTTCCCTCTCCGGTGTCCACCGGTTCGACCGACGCCGTCCCGTCTTCATCGACGCTGGTCAGCACCGCGATGCGTTTTTCCGCCTGCTGCAGAACTTGGTGGCAAAGCTTGATTTTTTCGATGCCGCGTTCGTACTGGACAAGTGATTCGGACAGTCCGAGCTCGCCGCCTTCGAGCATTTCGACGACGCTTTCGACTTCCGCGAGCGCCGATTCGAAGTCGACTTGGGGTCGAGGTTCGTCCTTGGAGGCTGCCGATTCACCTGATTTCTTCTTCGCCATGATTCCGCCGATCGCCGTGCTGATGTCGTTGAAGGGGGACGCGTGTTCGGCGTCCATTTGAGACATTCTCGCGAAGGAACAGGTTTTGTCGAGTTGTCGAGAGCGAGGCATTTGTGCATGGCCGTTGGCCGAAGCCATCCATTCTGAACAGATCTGACATGCAAAAGGTGTGTCGATACCAAAGCTGCCAGGAGGGTGGCTCTTGGAGATGCGTCGCGTTTGGGCGTCACTCGATCCAGCCGCCTCCGAGGACTTGGGTGCCGTGGTAGACGACGGCGGCTTGGCCGGGCGCGACGGCGTCGACGGGATGATCGAAGTGAACGGTGAATCGATCCGGCGATCCCGGGTCGACTTCGACCGAGGCCGGTTGGGGGGATCCGTTGTAGCGGATTTGGACCGACAGCCCGTTGGTCCCGGGTTCGGACGTGGCCAGGCGGCTGAGCGATTCCGGCGCGACCAACCAATTTGCATCCCCGGCCGAAAGCTGCCCGCACGCCAGCGATTCCTTCTCGCCGAGCACCACTTGATTCGTTTTGGGGTCGATCCGGATCACGAAATGGGGTGTGCCCAAGGCGATCCCAAGTCCCTTTCGTTGGCCGATGGTGAACGCTTCATAGCCGTCGTGCGTGCCGACGACCCGGCCGTCGGTGGTGACGAAGTCTCCGGCCGTGGTGCCGACCAATTCGGGGCGACGGGCTTTGACAAAATCGCTGTGATGGCCTTGGGTGACAAAGCAGATTTCCTGGCTATCGCGTTTCCCGGCGACGCCCAGTTGGAGGCTTTCGGCGATCTTGCGGATTTCGGTTTTTTCGTAATCGCCGACCGGCAACAACATTCGTGGCAAACGGCTCTTGCCAATTCCGAACAGCGCGTAAGACTGATCTTTGTGGCCGTCCAATCCGCGGTGCAACTGGCCGTCGATCATCCTGGCGTAGTGCCCGGTGGCGAGAAAGTCAGCTTCGACACCCGCGGCGTAGTCGAACAGGCGGCCGAACTTAATCCAATGATTGCATTTCACGCAAGGATTCGGTGTGCGTCCATTCAAGTAGTCATCGACAAAGTAATCGACGATGCGTCGGAAATCGGCTTGCAGATCCAGTGCGTAGAAGGGGATGCCGAATTTAGCGGCAACACGTTTGGCGTCGGCGGCATCACTGGCGGTGCAGCAGCCCTGTTTGTGGTCGGCACGCCCGGCCGCCAGGCCCCCCAGGACGGGCAGCGACGGGGCTGAAGCTTGGCCCGCCGGGACGGATGACTCCGCGCCGCGCTGGACCTTGCAGACTTCGCTGGACTCCTCGCCGTGGCGCATGAACACGCCGATCACCTCGTGTCCGGCCTCTAGCAACAGATGTGCCGCCACACTCGAATCGACTCCCCCACTCATCGCCAGGACCACGCGTGCCATGTATAGTTTTCAACCTCTCTGGAAAGTCTTCTCAATGTCAAGTATTCGTCGTGATCGGCGAAAAGGATGTGATCACTGATGGACGCGGAACTGGTTCAGCGCAGTGAAAAAATCGAAAAACGCCTGAAACTGCTCGCCGAGTCCCTGGACCATCGCGGCAAGGCGGGGCAGATCAAAAAAATCGAAGCCAAGATGGGTCAGCCGGGCTTTTGGGACGACAACGAGTCGGCTCAAAAAACGGTCGGCCAGCTCAAGGCCCTCAAGGCCATTGTCGGCCCGATGAACGAATTGTCCAGCAGCGTCGAGGACTTAAGTGTCTTGATGGAGATGGCGGACGAGGACGAATCGGTTGCGGCCGAAGTCAGTCAGGAGCTTTCTCGCTTGGAAAACATTCTGGATGATTTGGAGCTGAAAGCCCTGCTCGATGGTCCCAACGACAGCGCCGGAGCGATTCTGACCATCAACGCCCGCGACGGCGGGACCGACGCCAACGACTGGGCCGACATCATGTTGCGGATGTACTCCGCTTGGGCGGTCAACCAAGACTACAAGATCCAATTGCTGGATCGACACGAAAACGAAGAAGCCGGCATCAACAGCGCCTCGATCGCCATCCGTGGGCCGATGGCCTATGGCTATCTGAAAGGCGAGGAGGGCATGCACCGCTTGGTTCGCATCAGCCCGTTCAACAGTGAAGGCAAGCGGCAGACCAGTTTTGCTGCGGTCAGCGTCGCACCTGAAATCGATGATTCCATTGAGGTCGAAATCGAAGAGAAGGACGTTCGGACCGACACCTTTCGCGCCAGCGGTGCCGGTGGCCAGCACGTCAACAAAACCGACAGCGCCATTCGTCTCACTCACATCCCCACCAATACGGTGGTGCAGTGCCAAAGCGAACGCAGCCAGCACCAGAACAAGGCCAACGCATGGAAGATGCTCCGCGCCAAAATGGCCCGCTTGGAAGAGGAGCGGCGCGAAGCGGAAACGGCGGCGAAGTATGGCACCCAGGCCAGGACCGGTTTCGGCAGCCAGATTCGCAACTACTTTTTGCACCCCGACCAACGCGTCAAAGACGCCAGGACCGGACATTACGTCGGCAATTTTAATAGCGTCATCGACGGCAGCGAACTGCAAGGTTTTCTGGATGCCTTCTTGCGTTGGCGGGCGGGCGGAAAGACTGCGGTCAGCGCCGATGAGGATTGAGTGATCGCCCGCGCGCCGTCAGCTTCATTACAGGCCCCCACCATGATGGTGTGGTGCTGTTCATCAAATTGATGGCTTATCGGGCGCTGGCAATGAATTGATCAATGTTCCCTGCTGAATTCACTCGACACCCTGTGCCGGCCGGCTATAACGGAGGTGCAGACATCGTCAGCAGGGAGAACAGATCGAATCGATGAGCGGATGATCCCTCTCACTCTTTGGTGCATCATGAAGTAGCTCGCGACCGAAGGTTGCGATAGCAAGGAGCTTCATGACGAGGGGATCGACCGCCCAGTCTTACAAGAACTGGAGCTTGGCTATCATGGGCATGGTTAGTCAAACCGAACCGGCGTGTGACCTCGACAGGTCCCGCGGCGTTGAAGTCGGCCCCCAAGTGATCAGTGGAGAGGCATCGACAGAGATCCACGGTAAACCGCTGGTGGTGTCCGAATCACGCGCGGTGTCAGCTGCAGTCGCGGCGTTCGAAGCATCACATCAATTGCGGCTTGTCATTCGCGGGACGATCGCCGTGTTGTGCGTCGCGGCGGTGTTCTTGTTTCTCTATTTTCCGGATCACTCGGGTGTCGCCACGTTCCCGCTTCCGATGTTGGTGATCGCGTTTGCCGTGCTTCGATTCTTCGCAAAGTTGCTTCATCTATTCATCCACACGGCCAGTCAGTCGGCGCGCGTAGGTTCATCGCAGACGAAAGCATCTCGTGCAACGGCATCACACTGGGCGGTTGCGCTGGCGGCGTCGGCATCGGATTATTTGTTCAAAGCTCTGCTTGCGTTCGTGTTGTCGATCACGGTGGTTGTCGGGGCGACCTATGAAATCCCGCTGCTTGGGATCGTGGCTGCGCTGACGCTACTGGTGGCGACCCTTATGAACCGTCCGTGCCGCGGTTTGTTTCCCGACGCGTCGCAGGAAGAACGGCGGGACCGTGTGAGACGTCAGACGCGCGAAGCCTTGGCCTGCGCGGCGCTGGAATCGCAATATGTCCCGATGGCTTCCTCTCAAAGACGCGAAGTGCGGCGCGTCGACAGGCCGGCGCCCGCGCCGCAAAAGGCTCCGATTCAAGAGGCGGCCGAGGAAGAGGTCTACATTGAATTCGATGAGATCGACGACGAAGATGCGTTTGAGGGAACCTTTCAAGACGATTCTCTCACCGACGCTGGGGCACAACTGCGCGTGATCGCCGAACGAGTCGGCTGACGGCAGGGTCACGCCGCCACGGCGCCTTCGTGCAGCATCCGTTGCAAGCGGTCCAGCGCCGCAAACATATCATTCCATTGGCGGACAACGTCCATCGTGCAAAGCACCGGCGCGTCCGCGCGGTCGAAACCGAGTTCGCTGACGCGGACGATCTCATCCATCACGCGAATCCCTCCGGTCGCCGCCGACTCCATTTTCGATTGAGCCGTTTTGCCATCGGTGTCGTCCACCGGCAAGACTTGCTGCATGGCTTGATGGACCGCCCACAGCGCCGCCTTGCGCGACGATTCGGCTTGGACGGTGGTGCGAAGTGTTCCTGATTGGACAAAGTACTTGGTCATGGCGGTGTCTCCCGTTCGGCGGTGGTGGAAATCCGCCGAGGAATCGGTCTTCCTCGGCTAAACATCTCATCGCCGACCGGGTGACACATCCGGTCCGTCCGACGACGCGTTTTCGGACCAACTGACGTACTGACTTCTCGGTCGTCTGACTGCTCCGGCGCGAGGGAGATCCCTAAAGTCAGCCAGTTCGCGTCCCGGAGGCAATTCTGAATTTGCGTCTGTCCGGCAATGACATAGGGTTCGAGCAGTTTACTAGTCCAATTCGCCACAATTCCAGTCGCAGATAAAGGCAAACCGGTCGTGAGGCCGGGACGCAAAGCTATGGATCTCTCCAACGGAGAGACCGCCAGGCTACCCGTGATGCTGGGGGTGTCAACGTACTCCAAGTGTCCAATGACGAAATCGAATCGAATCCGGCGCCGGCGTGGTGCCGTCGCCGTACTGGTCGCGGTGCTGCTGGTCGTCGTACTGGGGATGGTTGCGTGCGCCGTTGACCTGGGCGTGTTGATGGTGGCGCAATCGGACCTGCAACGGGCGGCCGATGCTGCCGCGCACGCTGCGGTCCTAGAATATCGCAGTGACGGCAATGCCTATCGCATCATCACCGACACGCGACGCACTGCCAAGCAGTACGTCGAAGACAATCCGGTGCTTGATCGAAAAGTGACCGTACACCGGAATACGTTCAACGCCGATTTGGACGGAGATATCGTCGTGGGCAGGATCGATTTCAGTAATCCACGCGGCCCGATGACGTATGACGATCCCGAACAATACAACGCGGTGCGTGTCAAAGTCAGCCAAACGGCCGACCGGAACGGGGAGGTCGGTCTATTCTTTGCAAATGTCCTCGGCTATTCGAGCATGATGCTGCGCGCCGAGGCCACCGCAGCAATCATCAAGAACGTTGGCGGATTCAAGGTCCCCGGGTCCGGTGACAATGTTCCGTTTCTGCCGATCACGATTGACGAAGACTATTGGGAGCATCAAGTACGTAAGGGTGCCGATGATTGGGGATACGACGCGGTGAGCCAATCGATCGATGCCACCCCCGACGGCATTCCTGAAGTCGTCTTGTTCCCAACGAGGACTTCGAGTTCGGGAAACTTTGGAACGGTCAATATCGGCCAGTCTTCCAATTCCACCAAACATCTCGCCGGGCAAATTCGTGACGGACTTTCAAAATCCGACCTCGATTATCACGGCGGTTCGCTGGCGTTGGGTGATTCCGGAGAATTGATCCTCGACGGCGATCCCGGCTTGAGTGCCAGCGTGAAGGATGATCTCGAGTCGATTGCCGGAAAGCCGGTCATCATTCCCATCTATCGTGACGTTTCGGGCAATGGCAACAATGCAAAGTTCGTGATCGTGAAGTTTGTCGGTGTCCGGATCGTCGCCGTCAATCTGACCGGAGGAAACAAATACGTCAGCGTTCAACCGGCCAACGTGACGTTCAAAGGCGTTGTTCAAGCGGCTCCTGGGGTCAGTGGGACCAGCCAAGACATTTACTCTCCGCCAGTGATCGTGCAATAAGGTTTGATTGAATGAACGCAATTCGAAGCAAACGAAGAGGGGCCGCCGCGGTAGAGTTCGCGTTGGTAGCGCCATTTTTGATCCTCCTGGTGTTAGGGATCATCGAATTCGGTCGTGGGATGATGGTCCAGCAACTACTGACCAATGCATCGCGAGAGGGCGCTCGAGAGGCCGCCCTGCCGGATGCGACCACCGATTCGGTCAAGCAGAAGGTCGTCGAATTTTTGTCCGATGCATCAGTCAGCGTTTCGCCGTCGGATGTGACGGTGGATCCAGACCCCAGTGCCGCGTTTGACAATGAGCAGATCACGGTGAAAGTGGAGGTCGGCTACAACGAGATCGGTTGGATCAACGGCTCGTTTTTAAACGGAGTGACACTCAGCGCCACAACCAAGATGCGGTCCGAGCGGTTGGATTGAGCAGCGCGAATTGTTGCCTGTCGGATTGATGCCGCATGGCTTCGTTCGTGCAGTCAGCCCGACAGGTGTGTGCGATATAGCTCACGCGACCATGCATTGCGCTTCTGTGGGGCACATTGTCTGCCGCGGGTGACAATGGGGTGACTGGCCGGATCTGCCGGCATTCTTCACATCGGTCGCGTCCGTTTTACTGCCAGCGTGAGCGTTTCGGGAAACGAACGTCAGCGGCAGGCATGGTATTTGCGGCAGCCGAGCGGCAGGCAGCACGAGTCGTGCTTGCACGAAAGACCGCCCGTTCATCGGATCAGGTGTTTCCAATTCACGTGCCGGCGGCCGATCCGCCCAGCGTACAGGGTCGCACTCCACATCACGCCCGCCATGTTTCCCATCAAAGAATCTCGCTTTCTCTCTGGCGATGTCAAGCTGTTCCGTGTCGAAGCGCCTCGAATTGCCCGCAAGCGTCAGGCGGGGCAGTTTGTGATCGTCCGCATCCACGAGCACGGCGAACGAATCCCGTTGACGATAGCCGACTCGGACGTCGAAGAGGGGACGATCACGATCATCGTTCAGGGTGTCGGCAAGACGACGCGACTGCTCAATCAGCTCGAAGCCGGCGATTGGATCTTGGACGTCGTCGGCCCCTTGGGCGAGCCGTCGGAGATCAAGAAGTTCGGTACGGTCGTCGTCATCGGTGGCGGCGTGGGGACAGCCATCGCCTACCCCACCGCGGTTGCGATGAAACAGGCCGGCAACCACGTGATCACGATCGTCGGTGCCCGCAATCAGTCGTTGTTGATATTGGAAGATGAGGTTCGCGCGACCAGCGACGAACTTTATTTGATGACCGACGACGGCAGCTACGGTGAGCACGGCTTCGTCACACAAAAGTTGCAAGCGTTGATCGATCAGGGGCGAACGATCGATCACCTGTTGGCCATCGGTCCGATCCCGATGATGCGGGCGGTCGCCGAAGTCACTCGCCCGCATCAAATTCCGACCATCGTCAGTTTGAATCCGATCATGGTCGATGGCACCGGCATGTGCGGCGGCTGTCGGGTGTACGTCGGCAAGGAATGCAAATTCGCCTGTGTCGATGGACCGGAGTTTGACGCGCATCAAGTCGATTTCACCAATCTGATCCAGCGTAACAAGATGTACCGTGATCGCGAACGGGAATCGCTGGAAGCATTCCAGGCCGATCCGACTGGCGACTTGGAGGAAGCTCACCATTGCCACATGGAACAGCAGTTTCCGGAAGTCGGTCCACGGACGGTTTGAAAGTCAAAGGTCACACGTCATCTACGCACCCGACAGATTCTGATCAATGGTTGATAAACTTCCTCCCAAAGAGCGCACCAAAATTCCTCGCCAGGTGATGCCCGAACAGGAGGCTTGCGAGCGGGCGCATAACTTTAAAGAAGTCAACTTGGGCCTGACCGAAGCGATCGCGCAGCGCGAGTCGCAGCGTTGTTTGACCTGTGCCGATCCGAAGTGCACGCACGGCTGTCCGGTGGGCGTGCAGATCCGTGAAGTCGTCGATTTGGTGCGCGAGGGTGAGTACCTGTCTGCCGCCGCCAAGCTGCGTGAAGACAACGTGTTGCCGGCGGTCACCGGGCGTGTTTGTCCCCAGGAGAATCAATGCGAGGGCGCTTGCGTGTTGGCCAGGCGTTTTAATTCGTTAGCGATCGGGCACATCGAACGATTTGTGGCCGATTACGAACGCCAGACGGGGCAAGTGGGGCTTCCCGAACGCGCACCGCTGACGGGCAAGAAAGTTGCGATCGTCGGCAGCGGGCCGGCGGGATTGAGCTGCGCCGGCGACCTGTCGTTGAAAGGCCATGAGGTGACCGTGTTTGAAGCGCTTCACGAAATCGGCGGCGTGTTGATCTATGGCATCCCCGAGTTTCGTTTGCCCAAGGAAATCGTTCGGCAAGAAGTCGAGAACATGCGGGCGATGGGCATCGACTTTCAAACCAACGTCGTCATCGGCAAGACGGTCACCATCGACGAGCTGTTCAACGAAGAAGGCTACGATGCGGTGTTCATCGCCACCGGGGCGGGGCTGCCGAAGTTCATGAACATTCCCGGTGAACAGTTGGCCGGCGTCTACTCGGCGAACGAGTTTTTGACGCGGGTGAACCTGATGAAGGCCTACGATCCCGATCAATACGATTCACCGATTTATGATTGCCGCGGCCGCAACGTGGCGATCGTCGGCGGCGGCAATACGGCGATGGATTCGGTTCGGTCGGCGTTGCGGCTGGGCGCCAAGAACGCCTACATCATCTACCGCCGCAGCGAGCAGGAAATGCCGGCCCGGGGTGAAGAGGTGCACCATGCCAAGGACGAAGGCGTGCAGTTCATGAACCTGCACAACCCGCTGGAGTTCCTCGGCAACGAGGAAGGCAACTTGACCGGAGTCAAATTGGTCAAGATGGAACTCGGCGAAGCGGACGAATCGGGGCGTCGGCGTCCGGTCCCGATCGAAGGCTCTGAATTTGTGATGCCGATCGACATGGCGGTCGTCGCCATTGGCACCGGTGCCAATCCGTTGGTGCAGTCGACCACACCGGACATGGCGACCAACAAATGGGGCTACATCGTTGCCGATGAAGAGACGTTGCGGACCAACAAACGCGGCGTGTTCGCCGGCGGCGACATCGTCAGCGGTGCCGCCACGGTGATCTTGGCGATGGGCGCCGGTCGGGTGGCGGCGCGGTCGATGCACGAGTATTTGGAAACGGGACAGTGGTAGCAGTTGGTCCTGTCCCTCGATCTCGGCGGTCTGTAGATTCTCCACTCGGGAACGGGTAAGATAAGGGCGGGCGTCACTTCACTGAGAGCCGTCCAACGGCTTGGATGCGGACATCGTCGGTCTTGTTGTCGTTCCACTTTGGTTGCCGAGTGCAATTGCCAGACATGGACTATCTATTTGTCTTTCTGTTCGTCGTGCTGGGGATCGCGATGGTACTTGGCGGTATCTTTGCGTCCTACTTGTTGGCACCGCGAAACCCGACCAAGGTGAAACAGTCACCGTATGAATGTGGTGAGGAAACGATCGGAACGTCGTCGATCAATTTCAACGTCGCCTACTACTTGTTTGCGATCCTGTTTTTGGTGTTCGATGTTGAAGCGGCGTTTTTGTTTCCTTGGGCCGTGGTGCTTCGCGAACTCGGATTGATCGGGCTGATCGAGGTCGTGATGTTTGTTCTTGTTCTGGTCGTCGGACTGGCATATGCCTGGAAAAAGGGGGTTCTGGAATGGGAATCGTAACGGACAAGCTTCCCGGTGCATTGGAAAAGGTGCCCGGCGGCAACGTCTTGGTGACCCGGTTTGACGAGATCATCAACTGGGCCCGTGCCAGCAGCCTGTGGCCATTGACGTTCGGCACGAGTTGCTGTGCGATCGAGATGTTGATGGCCACGGGAGGACCGCGACACGATTTGGCTCGATTCGGTGCCGAGGTCGCGCGACCGTCTCCGCGGCAAGCCGATTTGTTGATTCTGGCGGGCACGATCGTCAAACGGATGGCTCCGCGGTTGCGGACGTTGTACGAGCAGATGGCGGAGCCGAGGTACGTGATCGCGACGGGCGCCTGCACGATTTCCGGCGGCCCGTTCATCTATCATTCCTACACGACCGTGCGGGGGGCCGACGAGATCATTCCCGTCGACGTTTACGTTCCCGGTTGTCCCCCGCGTCCCGAGCAGTTGTTCCATGGCTTGTTGACGTTGCAGAAAATGATCAAGGAAGGCGAGACGATTCGCGAGCCCGGGGTTCGTCGCAAACCCGTCATCAGCGCGCTGCCCGAAGGGATCACGTTGGAAGATATCCAGGGGGAGATGAAGGAGTTGCTCGTCCAGGAGAACGTGGTCGACGTCCAGCATGCCGTTGACAAACTCAAGTGGCCGAGCGGATTGAACGAACAAAGCTCCGGCACGGGCGGGGCGAACGAAAGCGGGGCGGCTGATGGAACGTGAAGCCCTGCAAGCGGCTGTTTGCGAACTCGACTCGGCCGTCAGCCCCTTGGACGCCAACGCCGACCGTGCGGCGGTTGTCGTCGAGGCGACTGCCTTGCCGGCGATCGTTCGCCGTCTCCGCGACGAGCCCCCGTTTGCGTTTGCCCAATTGCTCGATCACGTGGCGGTCGATTGGATCGACCGCGGACAGTTCGAGCTGATCTATCAACTCTACTCCTTCAAGCACAAACATTTCCTATCCGTCAGCGTGTTGGTCCCGCGGGAGGATCCCCGTGTGCCGACGCTCTGTCGCGTGCACCCGGTTGCGGAGTGGCAGGAACGAGAGGTCTACGACCTGTTCGGCGTGTTGTACGACGATCATCCGGATCTCAGGAGACTGTTCCTGGAAGACGATTGGGTCGGGTTTCCCTTGCGCAAGGACTACCAGGACGACTTTATGCTCGACAGGCCAAGATGACCGTAGAAGTTTCGTCACTGAAGGAACTCGTGGAGCAGGCCAGCGGCGACGACCGTTCGCCGGATACCCAAGAGTATTTCGTCAACATGGGACCCCAACACCCGTCGACCCACGGCGTGTTGCGGCTGGTGTTGAAGCTGGACGGCGAACGGGTGCTTCGGTGTATTCCCGTGCTCGGTTACATCCACCGCAGCATCGAGAAAATCTCCGAGCACATGAACTACATGAATTGTGTCCATCTGACCGACCGGATGGATTACCTGTCGTCGATCATGAACAACTGGGCGGTGTCCAAGGCGGTTGAAGAAGCGGCGGGGATCGAGGTCAATTCACGGATTCAATACATCCGCACGATCTTTGCCGAGTTGGAACGAATTCAGAGCCATCAATTGTGGTGGGGCGTGTTGGGGATGGATCTGGGGGCGTTCACGCCGTTCCTGTACGGGATCCGCGATCGCGAGGTCCTCAACGATGTGATGGAAGAGACGGTCGGCGCCCGGCTGACGATGAACTATGTGCTGCCCGGTGGGTTGATGGCCGACATCCACCCGAATTTTGTCCATCGCGTCAAGGAATTCATCAAGTACTTCCGCCCCAAGTTGGACGAATACGATGATTTGTTGACCAACAACGTCATCATCCAAGAACGTCTTCGCAACGTCGGCATTCTGTCGGCGCAGACGGCGGTTCAATACGGAGCCACCGGGCCGGTGCTGCGTGGGTCGGGCGTCGCGTTCGACTTGCGGAAAGACCACCCCTACGGCGTCTACGATCAGGCGGACTTTGAGGTTCCCGTGGGCACGATCGGTGACAGCTGGGACCGCTACTGGGTGCGGGTGGAGGAGATGCGTCAGTCGCTGAACATCGTCGAGCAGCTGCTCGATAACATTCCGCCGGGCGATTTCCTGGTCAAGAAACTGAATTCCAAGATCAAGATTCCGGAAGGTCGCTACTATAGCCAGCTGGAAACGGCGCGAGGGGTCTTGGGCGTGTTCATCGCGTCGGACAAGAAGGACGAGCCGTATCGGTTGCACTATCGCTCTCCGAACTTCAACAATCTGTGGTGTCTCGAACCAATGATCAAGGGCGACTACATCGCCTCGTTGATCGGAGCCATGTCCTCTCTGGATCTGGTGATCCCAGACATCGATCGATAAGGAGAAACCCATCGCCGTGGCAGATGCTTTGTTGAATCCACTTTCGCTGACGCTGTCCGTTCCAACGAGCGAGGCGTTTGCCGCGCCGGCGATGTCGTTGGCCGACCGTGCCAGTCGGGCACTGGAGTCGGGCGTCTGGGGTGCGGTGATGTACATCGTGATCGGGTTGGTCGCCGTGCTCACCGCCGTTTCCGTGTTGGGATTGGTGATGAGCTACATCGAGCGCAAGGTCGCCGGTCACTTTCAGTGTCGATTGGGACCGATGCGGGTCGGTCCGCACGGCGTGCTTCAGTCGCTGGCCGATGGCATCAAGCTATTGTTTAAAGAGGGGATCGAGCCCGGCGATGGCGACAAGGTGATCTTCATCGGCGCACCGATCTTCAGCATCACCGCGACGATCTTGTTGCTGGCGATCGTCCCGCTGGCGCCGGGCGTTCAGGTCGTCGACATGAATGTGGGGGTGGTCTACATCGCGGCGGTCAGCGGTTTGGGCGTGATGGGAATTCTGATGGGTGGCTGGAGCAGCAACAACAAGTGGTCGCTGTTGGGGGCGATGCGAGCCGGCGCGCAGATGATTTCTTACGAGGTCTCGCTGACCATCGCGCTGTTGGTGGTGGTCCTGTTTTCGGGCACCTTGAAGGTTTCAGAGATCATTGAAAGTCAACAACAAGGATGGTGGATTTGGAGAGGGCATGGCGTCGCGATCGTGGCGTTTTGTCTGTATGTGATCGCGTCGACAGCGGAACTGAATCGGACGCCCTTCGATTTGCCCGAGGGTGAGAGCGAATTGACCGGTGGCTATCACACCGAGTACAGCGGCTTGCGATTTTCGTTTTTCTTTCTCGCCGAATTCGCCAACCTGTTCGTTTTCTCGGCGCTGGCGGTGACCTTTTTCTTCGGCGGTTGGTTGCCGTTCCATGTCGGGAACTACGAGGGCTTCAACAGCGTGATGGACCTGCTGCCTCCGGTGATCTCCCCGATGTTTTGGTTCGGCAGCAAATGTGCGACGTTGATATTCATTTTGATGTGGTTTCGCTGGACCTTTCCAAGACTTCGGATGGATCAACTGATGCGACTGGAGTGGAAGGTGCTGTTGCCGATCGGCTTTGCCAATCTCATTTTGGCGGCAACGGTTGTGCTGACCGAACTGTATTTTTTTCCTTCCGCGACATGAATGACGGCTAGCCATGGCGACCACGACACCGGTTCCGACGGAAACCGAATGCCCACCGATCGATTTCGGTGAACTGAAATCAGAGTGTGTCGCTCCGCGCCCGTCGATCATGGGGCAAAAACGCGGTCTGCGTTCGATTCTGTGGTTGTCATTCAAGGGCATCGCGCGGGGCTTGCTGACGACGCTCAGTTACTTCCGCCGTCCGTCAACGGTGGTGACGCAACAGTACCCTGAAAACCGCGAGACGCTCGAGATGTTCGAGCGGTATCGTGGTCGACTGTCGTTGATTCATAACGAGGAAGGCGAGCACGGTTGCACCGCGTGCCAGATCTGTGAACGCCTTTGCCCGAACGCATCGATTATCATCACCAAGGACAAAAAGAACGAGGCGACCGGCAAGCCGGCGCTGGATCAATTCATCTGGCGGCAGGACACGTGCACGTTCTGTAATATCTGTGTCCTCGTTTGTCCGTTCGACACGCTGGAAATGACCGGCGATTTTGAGTCGTCGGTGTTCGACCGGCGTCTGCTGGTGTTCAACCTAAACGAATACGCCGGGCCGACCGCCGGTCAGCTTGACAAGCTCGAGGATGACGAACTGGCCAAGGCGCAAATGAAGCCGATGAAAAAGTATCAGGGCCCGGTTCCGATGTGCGGCGGCGAAATGGACGGAATTCCCAAGTTGGACGTAGAGAAACCGACCGATGTATGACGGGACAGTCGCGACCCTTTTCTTTTACTTCTTTGCGGTAACATCGATTGCGTTGGCGCTGGGGGTCGTGCTCGGACGGCGTCTGCTGCGATCAGCGGTCTGCCTGATCGGTGTGCTGGGGTCGAGTGCCGGGCTGATCCTGGTGCTGGGATTCGAGTTTATCGCCGGGATTCAAGTGTTGGTCTTTATCGGCGGCATCGTCGTGCTGCTGCTGTTCGCGATCATGATGACCAGCGAAGGGAGTACGTTTGAGCAACGGCCGAGCGTCGCCCGCCGTGTGATGGGAGGAATCGTGGCGACGGCGTTTTTTGGGGTCACGCTGTCGGTCTATTTAAACACGGACTTTCCGCCCGCGACTGCGGAAGGCTTGGCCGTGTCCCATGAAGATGTCCACGCCATCGGCCGCAAGTTATTGAGCAACGAACGCGACGGATACATCGTGCCGTTCGAAGTGATCTCATTGTTGCTGTTGGCCGCACTGATCGGCGGCATCGTGATCGCTCGCAAACATGATCCAGAAGATACCTAACAACGATTGCCGCTCAAAATATTCCGCCGTCGGGCTTTCCACATGTTTCCAACTCCCACGATCACGCATTGGCTGACGCTTTCGGCGCTGCTGTTTTCGATCGGCCTGTACGGCATTTTTACGCGACGTAATGCCGTCGGTGTTTTGTTGTCGATCGAAATGACGTTGAATTCGGCGATCCTCAATATTCTGATTTTCAATCGTTTTGTCGCGTCGGACGATGTCGACGGTCAGGTGCTGGTGTTGTTCATCATTGCCGCTGCTGCGGCCGAGGCGGTGGTCGCGTTGGCGATCTTTGTTTCCTTTTATCGACACCGGCATACGTTGGATGTGACGCAGGCCAACCACATTTGCGATCAGGGGAACAGCACGTCGTGACCGGATTCCTATTCGAAAATGCCTGGATGATTCCGGCTTTGCCGTTGATCTCCATCCTGTTGATCGGTTGGTTTGCCACCGGCCCGAATGCTCGTGTCGCCGGGATCATCGGATCGGTCGCGATCGGGACGGCGTTTCTGCTGACGTGCGGACTGGGCCTCTCGTACCTCAGTTCGGCCGAAGCGGGTGCGTCAGCGGTGACGTGGAGTATCGAATGGCTTCGGTACCAGGATCATTTGGTCGTTTCACTGGGGACGCTGATCGATCCGATTTCGCTGTTGTTGCTGTTCGTCGTGACGAGCGTCAGCCTGCTGGTTCACGTTTATTCGATCGGCTACATGGCGGGCGATGAAGGGTATTCACGGTACTTCGTGTTTCTGAGTTTGTTCACGTTCAGCATGTTGGGGCTGGTGCTGGCGCCGAACCTGTTGCAGATGTACGTGTTTTGGGAACTGGTCGGTGTGAGTTCCTTCCTGCTGATCGGATTTTATTACACGTTGCCCGAAGCGATCGCGGCGTCGAAGAAGGCGTTTATCGTCACCCGATTTGCCGATCTGTTCTTCTTGGCGGGGATTTTGGTGCTCGGTTTTTTCGTCCACCAGTGGATCGTCGAATCGGAATGGGGCGGCGTCTCCGCCACCGCGGTCCAATCGGCGGCCGCGACGCAGGCGTTGGATTTCGCGACGATCAACTCGGAGCCGGTGCTCGCCCATCTGAAAGCTCAGCCCGGGGTTTTTGGGCTCGATCTGCTGACCATTGCGATGTTGTTGGTGTTCATCGGTGCGGCGGGGAAAAGCGCAATGTTTCCGCTGCATGTTTGGTTGCCCGATGCGATGGCCGGGCCGACGCCCGTCTCGGCACTGATCCATGCGGCGACGATGGTGGTCGCCGGCGTTTATTTGGTGGCCAGGCTATTCCCCGGTTTCGCGGCTTCGGGAGACGCGCTCGACGTCGTCGCCGCCGTCGGTTGCTTCACGTGCCTGTTTGCCGCGTTGATCGCGTGCACGCAGACGGACATCAAACGGGTGCTCGCGTTCTCAACGCTCAGCCAGATCGGCTACATGATGCTGGCGCTGGGCGTCGCGTCGGCGGAGCATCCAGCGGGGCTGGGCGCCGCGATGTTTCATTTGTTCACACATGCGTTCTTTAAGGCGCTGCTGTTCCTGGGGGCCGGTTCGGTGATCCACGCCGTCCACAGCAACGACGTGGCGGACATGGGAGGGCTGCGAAAGAAGATGCCGTTGACCCATGCGACGTTCTTGATTGCCACGATCGCGATCGCCGGTGTGCCGCCGCTGGCCGGGTTCTTTTCAAAGGATGAAATTTTGGGTGCCGCGTTGGACGGGGAGCATCATCTGATTTTTGGGGTGGGGCTGTTCGTGGCTGCGTTGACCGCCTTCTACATGTTTCGCGTTTACATTTTGACGTTCCTGGGGGCACACAAGTCCGACGGCGCGGCGAAGGCTCACGAGTCCCCGCCGATCATGACGATCCCGTTGGTGGTGCTCGGGGTGATGTCCGTTTGCGGCGGCTGGATTGCCGTCTCGCAGTTTGTCTTGCCCGGTGTCGAGCTCCACGCTCACCTGTTGGTGATGGGGTTATCGGTGGCGGCCGCGGTGGTCGGGATCGGGGCCGCATTTTGGCTCTACCGGGGGCAGACGAATCGGGCACAGACGATGGCTGAATCGATGGGCGGCATTTATCGTCTGGTTCAGAACAAGTTCTACATCGATGAAGTCTATCTGTTGGTGACGAAGATGATTTTTCGATTCATCGCGGCGCCGGCGGCTTGGTTCGATCGCCATGTGGTCGATGCGGCGATGAATTTATCAGCGGCGGTGGTGCGTTGGTTCGGGGCTCGGTTGAACGTTCTGCAAACCGGGCAGGTTCAGACATACGGGATTTGGATGATCAACGGGACGATTGTGATCCTGTTGTTTTTGTGGCTCGTTCAACGATAGCGCTGTTGAGCAAGGAAAAAGGCTCGGATGAGTTGGTTAAGTCTGCTGATCTTGATTCCGTTTGCGACGGCGCTGGCCGTCGTTGCGACCCCCGATTCCAAATGGTACGTGCGGCGTTGGGTTGCGCTGATTGGCACAGGAGTGGTCCTTGCGCTGTCGTTGGTGATGAGCGCGTCGTACATGCAGGTGGTGCAGCAGCGTGGCGGCGATGCATCGGTGTTGACGATTTCGCAAATGGAGTTCGAGCAATCGATTCCCTGGTTCAAGAGCATGGGGATCGAGTACCACGTCGGCGTGGACGGGATCGCGATGGCGATGATCGTGTTGACGGCGATCATCATTTTCACCGGCGTGCTGGCCAGCTGGGAGGTCAAGGAACGCTCGCGAGAGTTCTACGCGTTTCTGTTGGTGTTGGTCACGGGCGTTTTTGGCGTGTTCATCAGCGTCGATCTGTTCCTGTTCTTCCTGTTCTACGAAGTGGCCGTGTTGCCGATGTATCTGTTGATCGGCGTGTGGGGGACGGGGCGGAAAGAGTATTCTGCGATGAAATTGACGTTGATGCTGATGGTCGGCTCGGCGTTGGTCTTGGTTGGAATGCTGGCGCTGTACCACGCGGCCGGATCGCAGACGTTTGACTTGAACAAGTTGGCGATGGTCGATTATTCGCGTGACTTACAACAGTGGGTATTTCCGTGCGTGTTCGTCGGGTTCGGAGTGCTGGGCGCGCTGTTCCCGTTTCATACCTGGTCGCCCGACGGTCACGCATCGGCGCCGACGGCTGTGTCGATGTTGCACGCCGGGGTATTGATGAAATTGGGCGGTTACGGCGTGTTGAGAGTCGCCGTGTACCTGATGCCCGAGGGGGCAAAGCAGTGGGCGCTTTTCTTTCTGGTGCTGACGACGATCAACATCGTGTACGGAGCGTACGCGGCGATCCGGCAAACCGATTTAAAGTATTTCACGGCCTATTCGTCGGTCAGCCACTGCGGCTTCGTCTTGTTCGGCCTTTGCTCGTTGAATTTGATGGGATTCAAAGGCGCCGTGATCCAGATGTTTAGTCACGGAATCATGACGGGGTTGTTCTTTGGGCTGATCGGAATGGTCTATGGCCGCTCCAAGACGCGTGATTTGACGCAGATGGGAGGGCTTTCCAAACGGATCCCCTGGTTGGCGACCAGTTTTTATATCGCCGGGTTGGCGTCGCTGGGGCTGCCGGGGTTGTCCGGTTTCGTCGCCGAGTCAACGGTTTTTCTAGGCGGCTTTTTTGGCAACCGCTGGGTCGATGCGACAACGATGCGAATCTGCACATTGCTCGCCACATCCTCGATTGTGGTCACGGCCGTGTATGTGTTGCGCGGGCTGAGCCGTGTGTTTCAAGGGCCGTTGACCAAGCCAGAGTTCAGCCAGATCCAGGATGCGACGATCCCCGAAAAACTGTGCACCGGCATTTTGGTCGCAACGTTAGCGATCGTTGGGATGTACCCGCCCGTGCTGATCGATCTGATTGAGCATGCGATCCTTCCGATCGCGAATCGTTTTTAGGACCTCCGGCGACACCACTCCATTTGATCCCATGTATATCCAACCGGAAATCATTGTCGTCGTCACCGCGTTCGCGGTGCTCGGCATGGAAATGTTTCTGCCGCGGCGGCATCGAGCCCTGCAGACCCCGGTGTGCTTGTTGGGGCTGAGCACCGCACTGGTCGCTGTCGTTTATCTGATGATTCAAGGCGACGGCAAGTTCTTGGACGGCCAGTTTCTCTTTGACGGCGTGGCCGGATGGTTCAAAGTCTCGTTCTTGTTAGCGGGGCTGTTGACGGTCTTGCTGTCGGCCGATCTGCTCAACGGCCGATTTAAGATCGTGCCGGGGCACGACCGTGAGCTGATTCATCGGGGCGAGTTTTACACGGTGGTGTTGTTCAATCTGGTCGGATCGATGTTCCTGATTTCGGCGACCAATTTGATCAATCTGTATGTCTGTTTGGAACTGGCGACGATTCCGTTGTTCGCCCTGGTCGCTTGGCGGCGCAACGATCCGTTGTCGTGCGAAGCGGGGTTGAAGTACATCATTCTAGGCGCGACGTCGTCCGCCGCGGTGTTGTTCGGACTCGGTCTGCTGTACGGCCTTTCCGGCTCGGTGGACCTGTTCACCATGGGCGACAATTTGAGTTTTGGGCCGGCCACGAAGCTGGCGATCGCGATGGTGGTGGTCGGGGTCGGATTCAAGCTGACGCTCGTGCCGTTTCACATGTGGGCGGCCGACGTGTATCGCGGTGCGCCACTTCCGGTGGCGGCGTACTTGTCGGTGGCGTCCAAGGCGGCCGGATTGGCGTTCATGTTCCAGTTGTTCTACCGCGTGCTGGGGAATGTTCTGTTGGACGTCTCGATGGCGCTAGCGGTGTTGGCGGCGGTGACGATGACCTTGGGCAATCTGGTGGCCGTGGTGCAAACCAACGTCAAACGCTTCATGGCGTTCAGTGCGATTTCGCAGGCGGGTTATCTGATCATGGGGTTCTTGGCCCACAACGGCGCCCCGAGCATGGTGTATTACATGTTGGTCTATGTGGTCACCAACATGGTCGTTTTCGGTGTGCTGGTTTTCTATTTGAACGAAACCGGCCGCGAAGAAATTGAGGATTACCGCGGGCTATCGCGAACGAATCCGTGGATCGCGTTGGTGATGATGCTGGGGCTGTTCAGCTTGGCGGGGATCCCACCGCTGTCGGGGTTCGTCGGCAAGTTCTTCTTATTCAGCGTGGCATCCAAGGCGGGATTTCATTGGTTGGTCGCCGTGGCCGCGGTCAATTCGACCATTTCGCTGTACTACTATCTGCGGATCGTGCGGCAGATGTATATCGAGCCGGGATTTGAGAACGATCCCCCCCTTTGTGCGTCAGTGTCGATCGTGACGGCACTGGGCGTCTCCACCGTGCTGATGGTGGTGTTGGGGATCGTGCCGTTTTTCTATGAAACGATTTACGAACAGACACACAATTGGATTGCCAGTTCGCATTGAGGCGGAATTTGGCCAACGGCGACGCACAACCTTCGCGTTTGACGAGGCATTTGTGCATGGCCGTTGGCCAATCCCTCTCGTTTGAGGACCTTGGGCGATGCCCAAGGCTATGGATGTAAACGGCCGTTGGCCGAGACCATCCACTCAAAACCGATCTAACATGCAAATGATGTGTAGATACCAATGCCTTGGGAGGGTCGCGGAGGACTTCGCGACGACGCGGGGAGGGTGCGATGGCGTCGTTGTTGGTATCGGTGGCTGCGTGGCTGCGGAAACCCGCCCCTTGCTGCGCTCGACCCTTCCGCACACGGGAGGGTTACTTGTTCACTTGATGCGTATGCGGCTCGCTTGCACGGCAAGCCGCACCGTGGGTGAGAATCCGTCTACGCGTGGCAATCGGTCTAGAACTTGGTTCCGTTGAGAACGGATCCGTTCTTGATGACGATCGAGATTCCGTCGCGGACTTGCAAGGGTTCGTCCTCGCCAAGTGAATCGACGTTTTCGGCATTCGTGATGGTGACGTCGGTTCCGACGCGCGAGTTCTTGTCCAGAATCGCGCCGCTGATAACGCTGTTGTCGCCGATGCCGACCGGGATTTGGCCCGGGGTCAAGCTGTCGGGGTCTTCGATGTAATCGGCGCCCATGACGACGCTGTTTTTGATCGTGACGTTGTCCCCGATCTTGGTGCGAAGCCCGATCACGCTGTGCTCAATGGTGACGTTGTGTCCGATGTGGCAACCGTCGGCGATCAGGCTGCCACGGATGGTGACGTTGTCGCCGACGACCGTGGGCGGCAGGAAACGCGGGCGGCTGTAGATCGGGGCGTCGACGCTGCCGAGCTGGAACGGCGGCGACTTGCTGGCCAGCGAAAGGTTGGCTTCGTAAAACGCGCGGATCGTTCCGATGTCTTCCCAGTAGCCGTCAAACAGGTGCACTTGGACTTTGCGTTTGTCGATGGCCGCGGGAAAAACTTCTTTGCCGAAGTCCGAGTGATCGTTGCCGTGCAGCAGGTCCACCATGACCTCTTTCTTGAAAATATACAGGCCCATGCTGGCCAGGCAATCACGTCCCTTGCTGGGGATCCCACGGGCATCGATCCAAGCGGGATCCATGCGAACCTTGGCCAGTTCCTCTTCCGTTTGGGGTTTCTCGACGAAACCGGTCACACGACCGTCGTCGTCGAGTTGCATGATTCCCAGTGCGGCGGCGTCTTTACGGTCGACCGGGATTCCGGCGATGGTCGCATCGGCTCCGGAATCGATGTGGGACTTCATCATGTCGCGAAAATCCATCCGGTACAGTTGGTCGCCGGACAGGATCAGGATGTGTTCGATCTCGGGCTGGTCGATGTAACGCAGATTCTTGCGAACGGCGTCGGCGGTTCCCTGGTACCAATCGGTTCCGGCATCGACGGTTTGCTGTGCGGCCAGCAGTTCGACGAAACCGCCGGTGAATTGATCGAAGCGATAGGTTTGGCGGAGGTGGCGGTGCAGGCTGACCGAAAGGAATTGGGTCAACACGAAAACGCGACGCAGTCCGCTGTTGATGCAATTGGAAATTGGGATGTCGATCAGTCGGTACTTGCCCGCCAGCGGGACCGCGGGTTTGGCACGAATCTTGGTCAGCGGAAAGAGTCGCGTTCCGCGACCGCCGCCAAGAATCAGTGCGATCGTATTTTTTGACAGGTCCATCGGGTAGTCGGAGTGAGAAGTCATGACGATTGGGGAATAGGAATGGGGGATGGGGTTCGACTGCAGATCATTGTTCCACCGTTCTAACGCACGCGACGGACGCGGGAAAGGTTCCAGCGGCTACCAATATTTTTCGAAATGAATTCTGCCGGGACCTTGGCCGTGGATTTCGTGACGAAAACCCGCTGCTTCGAGCAACGGCAACATGCCCGGCTTTTCGGGTGTGGGGGCTCCCGGCGGAACGTAACCGATCATGTCCGGGTTGCCACACAAAAAGACATGCGTGTTGGTTGGCGAAAGAGGGTCGTCGGCGGCCGCGGCAAGTTGACCGCTGGTGAAAAATTCTTGGATGTATTGCTTGCCGACATAGCCGGGCAAACTGGGATCCAAATTAATGTCTTCGCGAGTGGTGCAGGGCAGGTAGCGATAATTGGGAAATTGATCCATCAGTAAACGATGTTGTGCGTGGTACGCCAAATCACGTCGGTAGCGGACACAGCAGGCATTGATGATGCGGCCGTGGTGTCCGGCATCGAGCAACGTCGCGGTCATGGCGTTGTGCGGTGCCTCTCCGGTTCCGGTCGACAGCATCAACACGGTGGCGTCGGGGCGAATCTGGCCGAGCGTGTACGTGCCGACGATTTTTTTTCCGATCGCGATCCGATCCCCCTTGCCCAGACAGAAAAGTCGTGGCGTCAGCGCCGGTGGGGCTTTGCCGGGGCCGTCCGCCTCCCGGACCAGGACGACGTAGAATTCCATGTAGTCGACCGCATCAATCGGTGCCAGCTGGTGAACGTCATCGAGCAGCGGGCAGGAGATCGAATAGGCGCGTTTGACCACGCGGGTGAGTTTTTTTTCCGGCAGGTTTTCCTGCTGGGTGCCTTCCAGACGCGGTTCCCAGTTGCCGAGCCCGAGCGTGACGTATTGACCGGCTTGGAAATCCGGGACGCCGTCGTCGGGGCGGATCCGAAATCGAGTTAGATTCTCGTGGCAATCGATTCGATCGATGATGGTCGCGTTGTAATGCCGCTTTCGCAGCGTGTCGAAGTCCATTTCTGATGGGTTTCCCGAGTCCGGCACGTGTTTCTCCGGGGGTACGATGCAGGGCTGCAAAATCGCAAACCCTGAAAAAATGCCGCAGTATTCAAACCGCTCTCGCAATATACTGAACTCTCGGGCCCTGCGTCGCCCACCGCCCCGCGTTCTTGTTTCGCCTCCTCAAAGTCGTGAGACTTTTCAAAATGCCACTCAGCATCGATTTTCGCCGCCACGCCAAGGTTGCGCTCCGACGCGTGATCGTTTGGCCCGGAATCGCAGTCCTTTTCACCGTCACCAGCGGATTGATCGGTTCCAGCAACCCCGGCGCAGCAGCCGAACGCTGGACCAGCTTGGACGGCTCCAGCACGGTCGAGGCGGAATTCATCGGGCTGTGGGGCAACAACGTGGTGTTGGAATTGCCCGGTCCGCGGCGGGTCACCGTCAGCGTCGACAACCTGATCGCCGACAGCCGCATCCAGGCTCGGCGGTTGGGGGAAGAGCAGAGCCGACGTCGGGCCGAGATGCGACAACAAATTTTGGCCGATGCCAAGGAGGCCGCCGCACCGGCGCCGACGCCGCTGCCCGCCCCTCCGACCCCGCCGCCTTACCAACGACTCAGCTCATCGGGTGGACTGCTCGCCCAGCTCGAATGGCTGGACCAACAGAATAAAAACGGCCACGGGCTGATCGCCGCGTTCGACTCGCTGCCATTAAATTATCAGAACGACCTGGAACGTCTGTTGCGTGCCAGCGTTGCCAAGCTGGACATGCAAGGCATGCGTCAGATTCTCGGTTCGGTTCACTCGGTCGGGGATCTCGTGGTGACTCGCCAACGCTGGTTCTTTTCTCATCCGCGACTGCAGGCGATCGATGCCGACGCGCGGGACACGCTGAAATCGGTGTTGCTATCGATTGGCGGGCTGATTCGCGACGGCCTGGATCCCGACCAATTGAAACTCGACGAACTCGCAACCACCCCCTTGCGGACCTGGCTAGTTGAGTTGGATACGCGGCTGGCACCACACATCGCCGCGATGAACGAACAGATGCAGACGTTGGGAATCGAATCGTCTTCGTATGAAGTCAAAGAGGAAAAAGACGGGAAAGCGACCGTGGAAATCACCAATGGTGAGACCAAGCAGACGGTGAACTTCATCACCGTCGATGGCATGTGGTTGCCGGCCGATTCAGAGGCCGAAAAATGGGCCGAAGCGATGAAGACGTGGGAAGACGCGTTGGCGGGGACCGCCGACGGTTCGCTGCTGGCCGGCGGCCCCGCACAAATGGTGCCGATGATGTTGGACCCGATCCTGCAACCGGCCCTGGCGGCCGAGTCGGCACGTGAGTTTCATTCGGCGATGGATGGCTGGTTCGCCATGGCCGCTCCCCTGGTCGCCCAGATGCAGTCCTTCGGCATCGGAAATCGTCGCGGGATGAATCCCTACGGAGGCGGCTACAATGAGTACGGCAGCGACTACGACATGGAAATGGAAATGGAAATGGACATGGAGATGGACATGGAGATGGACATGGAGATGGACATGGACATGGACATGGAGATGGAGATGGAGATGGAAATGCCGACGGACGGGTTTTAAGGAAGTGATGATGGAACGGGACGGTGATGGAAGATAAGTCGGAGTCGAGGTCATGCTCGGCTGCTCAACGGATTGCGGTGATCGGCGGTGGCCTGTCCGGACTCGCCACCGCGTATTATTTAAAACGTTTCTCGCCCGACGCGATCGTCAAGCTTTACGAGTCGTCGTCGCGGCTTGGCGGAGTGATCGACACCGAGCGGATCGAAACAGACCAACACGGCTGCTTTGTGATCGATCATGGTGCCGACATGTTTGCCACCGAGCCGCCGGCCGCCATCGAGTTGTGTCGGGATCTGGGCGTCGAAGACCAGTTGATCGTTCCCGACACCATGCGTGCCGGCGCGATGATCGTGCACCGCGGCAAGCTGGTGCCGATCCCCGATGGCTTTGTCTTGATGCGGGCGACCAAGCTTTGGCAAATGGTCACCACACCCTTGTTGTCGGTCCCCGGGAAGCTGCGTTTTTTGGCCGAACGGTTTGTCAACAGTCAGCCGGGCGCGGACGATGCGACCGATGACATCAGCGTCGCGGAATTCGTCCGACATCGCATGGGCGCCGAGGTGCTCGATCGGCTGGTCGGGCCGCTGGTCGCCGGGATCTATACCGCCGACATCGAAAAACTGAGCATGAAGGCGACGATGGCTCCGATGGTCGCGATGGTCCAAAAACACGGCTCCTTGGCCCAGGCGACGCTCGCCCGGCGGCGTGAAAACAAAGATCGGACCGAACGGAACAGCGCCGGGGCGAGGTACGAGAAATTCCGTGGCTTTCCCGGCGGGATGAAGCAATTGATCGACACGCTTGCGGTGGCGATCGGAGAGCAGTCGATTCAGACCGAAACGCCGATCAATGCCTTGCGCTGGAACGATGGTCAAGCAAGCCACTGTCAAACGAGCCATTGGGAAATCCATTCCGACCGGGGCGCCGAATCGTTTGACGAAGTCGTCTTGGCCACGCCCGCGGCCGTGTCGGCGCGGCTGCTCCGCACCGTGACCGGGAACGCCATCCAGACGGCCGGCGAATCCGCCGCCGAGGCTTTGTCATCGATCGAGTCAGCGTCGACGGCGATCGTCGTCCTGTGCGTGCCGAAGTCCCAGATCGCGCGACTGCCTGACCAGTTTGGTTTCGTGGTTCCCAAAATCGAAAACCGAAAGATCTTGGCGGTCAGCTTCGCCAGTCACAAGTATCCGATCCGCTGCCCCGACGATCATACGATCATTCGCGTATTTGTCGGCGGTGCACTGCAGCCTGAATTGCTGGAGCAATCCGACGCTGAGATCATCGAAATGGTCCGCGGTGAGCTTGCCGACCTGGTCGGCATGACGGGAACGGAAACGCTCGCCCGCGTCGTGCGTTGGAACAACGCGATGCCCCAGTATCATGTCGGCCATCTCAAGCGTGTCGAAACGATCCAGCGGGCGATGGACCAGATCCCCCACCTGCACCTGGTCAGCAACGCGCTCGGCGGTGTCGGGATCGCCCCGGTGATCTCGGCGGGGAAAGCATTGGCGAGAAAAATCAGTGGAGCCAGTTGAGTTCGGCGGGATTGCGTTAAAATAATGGGGCTTCCGCCTCCCTCCCCCCCCGCCTCGCCTCTTGGGACGATTGTGATTCCATGATTCGTCTTTTTCTAGCCGGCATGATCGGCCTGAGCGTGATACCGGCATTTGCCGACCCACGCGTTGATTTTTCAGGTCAGATCCAACCTCTATTTCAGCGGCACTGCATCGATTGTCATGGGCCGGAGGAGCAAAACGGCGGGCTGCGACTGGATCGATCCAGCGACGCGCTGGCC
Source organism: Phycisphaera sp. RhM (assembly GCA_033042175.1). Lineage (GTDB taxonomy): Bacteria > Planctomycetota > Planctomycetia > Pirellulales > Pirellulaceae > Stieleria. Next base: position 102,931 of record WCIL01000029.1, on the reverse strand, counting down.
GAAGCGGATTCGGGCACGGCAGCGATCGTTCCCGGAAAGCCTGGTGAAAGCGGGCTGTTGGCGCGGGTGAAATCGAGCGACGAAGACGACCGAATGCCTCCCGAAGGTGATCGATTGTCCGACGCAGAAATCAATCAGCTGGAACGTTGGATTCAATCGGGGGCAGCTTGGACGGAAGCGAATGAACCGTCCGCCGAACCGCCGCTGGAGAGTGATCACTGGGCGTTCCAGCCGATTCACTCAGTTTCACCGCCGCCCGTCGACGACCCCAGTTGGCCACGCGGCGATCTGGATCGATTGATTCAAGCACGGCGTGAAGCGGCGGGGTTGGCGGTCGTCGATGACGCTCCGCCGATCGTATTGGTCCGCAGGGCGACGTATGGGCTGACCGGTTTGCCGCCGACGATCGAGGAAGTCGATGCGTTCGCCGATCGCGTCGCTGCCGTCGGCACAGCCGATGCAATGGCGGAACTTGTCGACGAGCTGCTGGGGCGGCCGGCTTATGGTCAGCGTTGGGGCAGGCACTGGATGGATTGGGTGCGCTACGCCGATACCGCCGGAGACAATTCCGATTTTCCGATTCCGCAAGCGTATTTGTATCGCAACTACATCATCGATTCGTTGAACGATGACCTGCCGTACGATCAGTTTGTCGCCGAGCAGATCGCCGGCGATCTGCTGCCCGCATCGTCGCTTGCCGAGCGTAACCGCCAGACGATTGCGACCGGTTACTTGGCGATGGCCCGACGATTCGGATCCTTGGTCGAACGTTATCCCTGGCATTTGACGATCGAAGACACGATCGACAACGTCGGTCGCACCATGATGGGGCTGACCCTGGCGTGTGCCCGTTGTCATGACCACAAATTCGACCCCGTCAGCACCCGCGACTATTACGCGTTGTATGGAATCTTTGCCAGCACGCGGTATCCGTTCCCCGGAATCGAACTGTTTCAAACACAACGCGACTTTGTCAGTTTGCTTGACGAAGCCGAAACGCAAGCAAGGCTGGGCAAGTTTCAACCCGAAACGGACAAGCTGGTCGCCGAGCTGCAACGGCATCTGGATCGTTGCGAAGCGAAAGCAGAAGACAATGCCCGGCGTGAGAAAGAAAGCACGCTGGAACAGCAGCGAAAGATGCAGGACGAGTTGGACGGCATGCTGATCAAAGCTCGCAAGGCGGGCGAAAAGCTTGCCGAACACCTGCGACACTTGCCGGAAATTCCCAGTGCCTACGCCGTCGCGGATGCCGCTGCGGTGGACGCGCGGATTCAGATCAAGGGAGAGCCCACACGTCCGGGCGCCGAAGTCCCTCGAGGGTTTCCCGAAATCCTTGGCGGCTGGAAGCTTGATCCCGATCTGGCCCAATCCACCAGCGGCCGCAAACAGTTGGCACAGTGGATCACCCATCCGGAAAACCCGTTGACCGCCCGTGTGATCGTCAATCGGGTTTGGCAGCGACACTTCGGCACGGGGATTGTTCCCAGCACCAGTGATTTTGGACTGCGTGGTGAATCGCCGACGCATCCCCAGTTGCTCGATTGGCTGGCCACCGATTTCATCAACAACGGTTGGTCGCTCAAACATCTTCATCGACGCATCATGACGTCTCGCACCTACGCACTGTCCAGTGCCAGCGTGCCGGAGAATCTGGCGGACGATCCGAACAATCAATTGCACTGGCGGTTCAATCGACAACGCTTGGACGCCGAATCGATTCGCGACACCGTGCTGATGATCGCCGGCTCGCTCGATTTGACGCCGCAATCCGAGCCATACCCTTTTCCACCTCGCGATCAATGGAAATACACCCAACACCACCCCTTCAACGACGACTACCCCAGCAACAAACGCAGCGTCTATTTGATGACGAAACGTTTGACGGCCGGGGCGTACTTTCAGACCTTCGACGGCCCCGATCCGAACGCCTGTACCAGTCGGCGTGACCAGTCGATCACCGCGCTGCAGGCGTTGTATTTCGCCAATGACCAGTTTTTGCATGAGCAATCGACACGGTTTGCCGACGCGGTGCTGAAACAGCCGGGCGACACGAAATCGCGAGTCGAATTTGCCTTCCGCACCGTCTTGTGTCGTCCCCCGACAAGCGACGAAACGCAGCTGATGCTGACGCACTTGGAAAAGGTCGCCGGTCGCGTCGGTGACGGCGACGATCAAAAACGCCAGGCGTGGGCCAGTCTGGTCCGCAGCTTGTTCCGATTGAACGAATTCTTGTACCTGGATTAACGCCACACACCTTCCTTTGTCTCGGGTCCCCAGTGATGTTGAATTCAAATCTGAATCGGCGAACGATGATTCGATCGATGGTCGGCGGTTCGTTGATGATGCCGGGAATCGTGTCGCAATTGTTGGCCGAGCAGTCCGATCCGCTCGGCCCCAAGGCGACGCACCATCGTCCGACCGCAAAGAACGTGATCTTCATTTATGCCACCGGCGGCGTTTCGCACATCGACACGTTCGATCCCAAACCGACCACCGGTGGTCGTGACGGCAGCGGTAAAGATCGATTGATGGGCAATCTATTCGGTGCCAAGCCGAATCAGAAATGCGGCACGCTGGTCAGTGACATCTTTCCGCATGTCCGTGACGTGATGGACGAAATCTGTCTGATCCGGTCGATGAAAGCGTCACACTTTGACCACTCCGAAGCCACGCTGGGGATGCACACCGGATCGCCGACCTTTGCCCGGCCGAGTATGGGGTCTTGGATCAGTTATGGACTCGGGACGGTCAATCAGAACCTGCCCAGTTTCATCGTCATCGCGCCCCATTTGCCCTACGGCGGCACACAGGTTTACGCCAGTGATTTTCTGCCGGCGTTCCATCAGGGCACACGCGTGTTGCCGGGGAAAAACCCGATCGCCAACCTGAATCCGCCGGGCAAGACGGGACAGTTGCAAGATTTGGAATTCGATCTGGTGGATCAATTCAACGAGCGCCATGCCCATCAGCGTCCACACGACAGCGCGTTGGCCGCACGGATCAAGTCGTTCGAGACGGCGTTTCAGATGCAGCAAGCGGCGCCCGAGGCGTTTGATGTCCAGCAGGAACCGGAACACGTTCGGCGGCTGTACGGACTGGACCGCAAAATCAAAGGTCCGGGAGCGGATTTCGCCTGGCAATGTTTGGTCGCCCGTCGATTGGCCGAACGCGGCGTTCGCTTCATCGAATTGATCGACACCGGATCGCGACCGAACTGGGATTCACATGGCGAGATGAAGGAGCATGCGGATCTGGCCCGCAACGTCGACCAGCCCACCGCGGCGTTGATTACGGATCTGCGTCAGCGGGGCATGTTGAAGGACACGATCGTGTTGTGGGCGACCGAGTTTGGGCGGACGCCGACGAAGGAAGGAAAGAACGGACGCGGTCACCATCGCGATTGTTTCAGCGTGTGGTTGGCTGGCGGCGGGTTCAAGGGCGGTCACGTGCATGGTGCGACCGACGAGATCGGAAAATACACGGTCGAAGATCCCGTCGAAGTCCACGATTTGCACGCGACCGTTTTGCACCAGTTGGGCATCAACCACGAAAAGCTGACGTTCCGCCACGCCGGCCGTGATTTCCGTCTGACCGATGTCCACGGACGGATCGTGCGGGATTTGATCGCGTGATTGAGGTGGGGTGGATGGCCAGCGGCGCGGTTTTCGATTCGCCGGTGTTGAGGTGAACCTTTGGCGTCGCTGGCTTGTCGATCCCAGCGGACATTCGATGTCCACCGTGTTCGATCAACGCCCCCGCCATGCGAATCGTGCCTTGAACGCCTCTGATGACGACGATCCTGTTGGATCCGCGAGTGATTTTCCAGACGACCGGCCGAGCCAATTTACGACGGGGATTCTACTCGCGATCATCGGCACGTTTTTGTTTGCGTTGAAATCGATCTTTATCAAGCTGGCTTACGCCGAGGGGGCGGAGCCGACAATGTTGCTGATGCTCCGTCTCGCATTCGCGCTACCGTTTTATCTCGCCGTGTTTTGGCAGGTTCGCAGGTCTTCGGGTGCCAAACCGATCCGCCCAAAGCTTTTCATACAAGCGATCACCTTGGGCTTTCTCGGCTACTATCTTGCTTCCTATCTGGATCTGAGCGGGCTGCAATACATTACCGCCCAGTTAGAACGGTTGACCTTGTTCGTGTATCCCGCAATCGTCGCCGTCCTGGCTTGGTTGTTCCTAGGCGAAGTGCTCAATCGGCGGATTATCCTGTCGATCGTGTTGTGTTACGGCGGTATCGCGATGATGTACAGTCAGGAGCGATTGCTCAGCGGCGGCACGCACGTCACGTGGGGCGTGATTCTGGTCAGCGGATCCGCGATCAGTTACGCGATCTATATTCTGTTGGCCAAACCCATCATGCAATCGATGGGGAGTCGGCAATTCACCAGTCTGGCGATGATCGGATCGACGGTATTCGTCGCGATCCATTTCTTGGCCGAAGGCGACGTCGCGCAGCTGACATCCGCCCGGCCCGCCGTCTTAGGATATGGATTTGTGTTGGCAATCGTCTGCACGCTGATCCCCAGTTTCATGATCAACGAGGCGATCATGCGAATCGGTGCGACGCGAACGGCGGTCATCGGCAGCGCAGGGCCGATCCTGACGATGTGCTTGGCGATCGGTGTCTTGCACGAACCGTCTCAATGGGGCACTTCGTCGGTATGGGTGTTGCGATCGTGGGGGTCGGTTTGGTGACCCAGAGGTGACGATGTTGCCGAGCGACCTTTCCGAGTCACCGAGCAGCCTGCTCGATAAACCGCTCGATCTTGCGTTTCAGCACCGGCAAGGGAATCGAACCGGAACTCAGCACGGCGTCGTGAAATTGGCGGACGTCAAACGCTTCGCCGAGCTGCTTTTCGGCACGTTCTCGTAGTTCCGTGATGAACAGCTCGCCGACCTTGTATCCCAACGCTTGTCCCGGCCAGCCGATGTAGCGATCGACTTCGGCAACGATGTTGTGCTCCGACAGCGCCGTGTTTTCTTGCATGTACGTGATCGCCTGTTGCCGCGTCCAGCCCTTGGCATGGATGCCGGTATCGACGACCAATCGACTCGCCCGCCAGGCTTCCATGCTCAGCCGGCCGAATTCCTGGTAGGGATCTTTATAGAATCCGAGTTCACCGCCCAGCTTTTCGCTGTAGAGTGCCCAGCCTTCGATGAACGCGGTGAAATTGCTCTGCTTGCGGATCGGATGCAGTCCCTCCAATTCCGCTTGAAGGGCCAGTTGTAAATGGTGACCGGGCACCGCTTCGTGAAACGAGAGGGCCTCGAGTTGATAAAGCGGGCGGGCCGACAGATTGTACGTGTTGACGTAGTAAAACCCGCCACGGGTGCCGTCGGTCGCGGGCGGCCAATAATACGCCGATGTGGTTTGCGGCGCGACATAGTCGGGGACTTCGCGAATCCCGTACGGTGTGCGGGGAAGCTTGCCGAACAGATTGGGAAGCCGCCCGTCGGCTTGCTTCAAGATGTAAGCGACTTCCTTGAGCAGTTCTTCCTTGGTCTTGGGATAGAACTTGGGATCGGTGCGGAGGTGTTTTAAGAACGCTTGCAGGTCACCGTCAAACTTGACCCGGTCTTTGATCGCTTCCATCTGCGATCGGATCCGGGCATTTTCACGAATCCCGGTCTGATGCAACTCGTCGGGTGTCATCTCCAGCGTTGTGAACTTTCGGATTTGTGCCTGGTACAACGCTTGGCCGCCGGGCAACGATCGAGCCGCGATGCTTCCTCGGCATGCCGGAACGTAGGTCGTTTTCAGGAACTCGGCAAAGTCACGGTAGGCAGGAATGACACTGTGCCGGATCGCATTGACAACTTTGGGACGCAGCTCGTCCCAGTCCTTCTCGGATAACTTGGCGATCGATTCCTCGGCCAGGTTGGTCAGGAACAGCGACTCTTCGGGGTCGTCCACGACGTGGGCCTGGGCCTGCCGGACGCTGTCTCGCATGATGATGGCCGGCTGAGTCAAACCGGCATCGATGCCTTGACGCAACAGCGCGATTTGTTCGGCAACGTAGCGTGGAAACTGATTGAGCCGCGCGATGTAGTTTTCCATGTCCTGGCGCGAATCGGGATTCATTTGTCGCGGCAACTCGGGCAAACCGATATGGAAACCTTCGCGGTTGTTGATCGGCATCAAGTGCAGCCCCAGCTGGTAATCCGTTTGTTCGGTTTCCAGCTTGCGACGCAACAAGTCCACGTCGACTTGATCTTCCGCGTCGAGCGAGGTTAGATCGATGGCGTCGAGGGACTTGAGGAATCCGGCGCGGGCCAGCTGACGGCGTTGGAGGTCGGCGGGGGTGTTGCGGGCCAGTCGGTCTTGTCCGCGCAGGTCACCGACATCGGTGGCCAGCAACGGGTATTCGTCGAGTTCAAATTCCCAGACTTGGTCCATCAACGCGCGAAGCGTTTCATTTGACGGACGCGAGACCGCGTCGTCGGCATGTGCGTCGTGGAATGGGACATCAACTGCCAGCAGCAGCGTGGCGGTCAAGGCGATGGCTAAGTACTTCATCAGTTTGCTTGTTGGACGCGAAACTTGCCGGGCGAGACACCGAAGGTGCGGCGGAACTGTCGTGTGAAGGCGCTTTGGTCGGAATAGCCGACCGCCAGTGCGATGGCAACAATCGGGTCTTCCGTCTGACGTAGCTTGGTCGCTGCGGCGCCCATTCGCAACTGCAAGATCAGCTGTGACGGTGGGATTCGGTAGACCTGGCGGCATCGTCGATCGAGCTGGTAGGTCGACATGTTCTCCCGCTCGGCCAGCTCGGAGTTGCGCAACGGTGTGCCCAGATGCTGCTTGATGTGCCCCACGATTCGAGCCAGCCGGTTCAGGTCACTCGCGTCCTCGCCGGGTGACTGCAGGTCGCGTGAGATCCCGACCAATCCGACAACGGTTCCGTCGGTTCCCTTGAGCGCCAATTTGGTGGTCAGACACCAGCCGGTGTCGCCCGACGGATAGGCGTGGCGTTCCAGTTCGTCGACCAACGGCTGCTCCGTTTTGATGACGGTCAGGTCTTGCGCCAAGAAGCGGTTGCCGATCGGATCGCGAAAAACTTCTTCAGACGTTTTTCCGATCAACTCGCTTTTTTGCTTGGCACCACTGCGTTGCACCAGCGTCTCGTTGACGACCACATATCGCCCCCGACGGTCTTTCACGAAGTAAACGATGTCTGTCAAATGGTCAAAAAGAGCCTCGCTCAAGAACGGATCGGCGAGCCGGCCGGCCAATTCCAGACGGACATCGTTCAGCGGTGTTAGGTCAAGTGTGCGCAATTTTCATTCTCGCAGACTGGTGATGTCAATCTGGCGGTCCCGCGACGTACTATAGTGGCTGCCACCCACACGGTCCTGTGAAAGACGATGGCTTTTACCACCCCGTGGCCGCCACGTCGGTCCTGCAATGATTCAGCCTATGCCCGATTCCTTTCCCGTTCTAGACACCCACACAGGCGGTGAGATCACCAGAGTGCTGTTCGCCGCCGACATCGGGCTGTTAGGGCAATCGGCGGCGCAACAACTGCAGCAACTGCGTGGACCGTTCGATTGGATCCGGAAAACGTTGACCAGCGAGCCGCGTGGAACCGAGTACGCCGTTGGTGCCGTCGTGACGCCGCCGGGAGAGGATGCCGCTTGCCCTGGATGCATCGTGTTTTTCAACAACGTCGGATACCTGGGGATGTGCGGGCACGGTTTGATCGGAGTCATCGAAGCACTCCGCTATCGCGATTTGATTGGCCCGGGAACGTCTCGGTTTGCCACGCCCGCGGGATCGGTCCAAGCCACGCTGGAGCAAAATCGATGCGTTCGTTTTACCGGAGTCCCCAGCCGCTGTTACCGCCAGGACGTCGCATTGACGTGTCGGGACGGACACCGCGTGGTGGGGGATATCGCCTACGGCGGGAATTGGTTTTTTCTGACGCATGACGAAGCGGTCCACTCGGCGACGATCTCGGAGTTGATGGACCGGAGTCAGCGGATTCGCGCTGCATTGGACCAGCACGGCGTCTGTGGTGAAGACGGCGCGGTGATCGATCATGTCGAACTCTATTGCCCGCTTTCCACCGCGGCCGACGGCCCGCAAGCGGCGGAAGACGTCGGTTGTCGAAACTTTGTCTTGTGCCCCGGTGGGCACTACGATCGTTCGCCTTGTGGCACGGGCACGTCTGCAAAATTGGCTTGTCTGGCGGCACGCGGATTGTTGCATCCCGGCGTGCAATGGATTCAGGAGTCGATCACCGGAAGCCGGTTCGTCGCGTCGTATGAAAACGATTCGGGCGGCGTCCATGTGACGATCCGGGGCCGGGCCCACGTGATCGCGGAAACACGTCAGATCTTTGATCCCGAGGACGCGTTGCGTCTGGGCATCGGAGGGCCAGGCCGATGAGTGCTCGATCGGACGTGATCATTATCGGCGGAGGCGTCATCGGATGCTGGACGGCCTGGCATCTGGCACGCGCGGGCTGCGCCGTGACGGTGCTGGAACGCGACCGGATCGGCAGCGGGGCTTCGTCGGGCAATTGCGGTTACATCTGTCCCGGTCATGTCCATCCGCTGTGTGCCCCCGGCGCGGTCACGAATGGTTTGCGGATGATGGCGAAGTTCGGCGGGGCGTTGTCGATCACGCCGCGCTGGGATCCGGAGCTGTGGCGGTGGTTGCTACGGTTCGCCAAACATTGCAACGCGGCTGATTTTCGCAGCGCGTCCAACGCCCGGCATGCGCTGTTGAATTCGTCTCGGGCGCAATACCAATCGTTCGCCTCTCGACACGCGGCGCGACTGCGATGGCAGGAACGCGGCTTGTTGTTGGTGTATCGATCGGTCCGTGATTTCGAAGCCTACGAGGAGTCGGCGTCCCAGTTGCGACGCGATTTCGGATTGCGTCTGGATCGGTATGACGGAGACGCCATTTTGCAGCTGGAACCGACACTGCGTGATTCGCTGGCCGGTGGTTGGCATTTCCCAGACGACGCGCATCTTTGCCCGAGTGCCTTGTTGGATCAGTTGCGTGAGGGGATTGAAGCATCCGGCGGTGTGTTTCGTGAGCAGACGGAAATCGAATCGTTGCACGTCGACGGCGGGGCGTTGACGTCGGTTCAGACAACGCGGGGAGACCGGTTGTCGGCTGATGCCTTTGTGTTGGCGACCGGCGCCGAAGCGTCGAAGTGGGGACGCCCGCTCGGTTGTCGGATCCCCGTGATTCCCGGCAAGGGCTACTCGGTGACCTTTGACGACGCGACCGGCATGCCCAAAACGCCATTGATTTTCGAAGACGATCACGTCGCCGTCACCCCGCTGGGAAGTTCCTTTCGGATCGGTTCGACGATGCAGTTGACCGGATTTGATCGTTCGATTCCGCTGTCCCGGATCGAGTTGCTCAAACGCTCGGCGCGAGAACACCTGCGGGTTGAATTGCCGCGGGCAACTGAGACGCCTTGGTCAGGATGGCGACCGATGATGCCCGACGGATTGCCGTGCATCGGTCGTTCGCCCCGCGCGGCCAACGCGTTTGTCGCCGCCGGCAACGGGATGATCGGCATGGCGACCGGGCCCGCGACGGGACAGTTGGCCGCCGAATTGGTGCTCGGAAACGAGCCGCACCTTGACCCGACGCCCTATCGCCTGGAGCGTTTTTAAAACCAGACGACCGCTGAGACGGCCGATTCAATTCCGTTTTTTGACCCCGACGCGTCCTTGACCGTTCCCATCCATCCGCGACCTCTAACCACGAACAGACCAAACAGATGACGACAGAAACTCAAGCGGCCACCACCATTGATGACAGTGTGTTTCGCGGTTGCCTGCCGGCAATCATGACGCCCATCGGCGATGACGGTCGACCCGACTTCGATGCCATGGTCCTGCACGCTTCCAATCTGGTCGCCGCCGGCATGACCGGCGTCGTGTATTGCGGATCGATGGGGGATTGGCCGCTGATGACGGACGAGCAACGCCGTGAAGGTGTCGCCCGATTGGTCGCCGCCGGATTGAAGGTCGTTGTGGGGACCGGGGCGCAGAGTCCGATCATCGCGGCCGAGCACGCCGCACACGCTGCCGAAGTCGGCGCGGCCGGTTTGATGGTGATCCCACGCTTGCTCTCACGCGGCATTTCCGAAGCCGCACAGGAAGACCATTTCGGCCGGGTCTTGTCCGCCGCACCCCAATTGCCGGCGGTCATCTACAACAGTCCCTATTACGGTTATCAAACCAAAGCCGGACTTTATGGACAGCTTCGCAAGACGCATCCGAACCTGGTCGGGTTCAAGGAATTTGGTGGCGCCGAATCGCTCAGCTATGCGGCCGAACACATCACCTCGTCCGATGACGGAGGATTGCTGTTGGTCGGCGTCGACACGCAAGTTTATTTCGGATTCTTGCGATGTGGTGCGCAGGGCGCGATCACCGGAATCGGAAACTGTTTGCCCAGCGAAGTGCTTCACCTGGTCGATCTCTGCCGTCGCGCCGCGGGCGGCGATTTTGAAGCCCGACGGTACGCCAAGGAGTTGGATGAAGCCTTGGCGGTGTTGTCAAAATATGACGAAGGCCCCGACCTGACGCTCTACTATCGATTGATCGCCGCGGAGACGATTGACCCGATCTACCGTCGACCGGCGCTCCCGTCAGATCGCTTGAGCCCGTCACAAGAACAGTACGCGCTCAATCAATTGCGTCTGTTCCAGGCCTGGTGGGAAAACTGGCCGGGGCGCTGACCCCGACCAGAAGACAGTGGCGTAAGCTTCCAGCTTGCGATCCCCGAGCCGCAGGCTCCGCAGCGCCGACTGGACGGCGGGAGCCTCCGGGGCATGGCGTTCCGGGGCAGAACCTGGGAACGAGATCCGCGTCAACGCTTCGGCTTGACCAAACAATGGAATCCGAAGCAGGGTTCTTCGTCTTCGCGTTCCATTTCGGCGGCCGTCAGTATCTCTTGGACCTGCGCCATCCGCTGTGGATTCAGCGCCACCGAAATCACCCGTTGCTGGCCGTCCGCGCCGAGCGCGACGGTGGTCAGCACGGCGACCGTGTCATCGTGCTGCAACGCTTGGATGATGTGCTGGCCGACTTGTGCTTCGGGATTGCGGATCGTCGTGACGAATTGTGCGATCGTGTCCTTCCGCTGTTCGCCGGAGGATACCTGATTCGGTTGGGTGGGATTGGCGGGAACCGAATTCGCCGGTGTCGGTGTTTGGGGATCAGGGGGCTCGTCGGCCGATTGGCTCATTCGGGATTTCCGTTCGAGGAGAAGACTTGGGCGGGGCAGCGGAGTGGATTGCTTGCGCCGTGATTGCCCTCAATCATAATGCAGATCGGTCGTGGAGGTGAAAATTGTAACCCCGCCGGAAAACGCTACGCCGGCGGTTTCTTTGCGCCCTAAAACCGTTCCTCTCGGTACTGGTCTATAACGAACCTGAGCGATCACCCATTCACCCGAGAAAAGAGCGTCGACCATGTCTCAACCCACGTCGCCCGACAGCGTCCCTCACCATGAAACGGTCATCGACGCGCTTTCTGGCTGGGGACCGCTGGGAATTAGCATTCTCTTGATCGTCTCGGCTCCATTCTGCATCGTCGCCGGAGCGAGCGGCGGCCCCAACGGGCCGACCTTGATTGCAACAGGCGTGTTGATGTTGATCGCGGGGATTGTCGCGATGTTCGGGCTGATGGCGATCGCCCCGAACAACTCGCGCGTGCTGCTGCTGTTCGGCCAATACAAAGGGACAGTCAAGCGATCTGGCTTCGTTTGGGTCAACCCGTTTTATACAAAGAAAAAGGTCAGTTTGCGGATCCGCAACTTCGAAACCGGTTCGTCGACCAAACCGGAAACCAAGAATAAAGAAGGCGTCGTGACGCAGCCCAAGACGCGGTCAGCAGGGAAGCCGTCCAAGGTCAACGACCGCGACGGGAACCCGATCGAAATCTCTGCGGTCGTCGTTTGGAAAGTCGTCGATACGGCGGAAGCTTTGTTCGAGGTCGACGACTTCGAAAACTTTGTCGAAGTTCAAAGCGAGGCCGCGCTCCGCAGTTTGGCAACACGCTATCCCTATGACAGTCGGGACGACGAGCAGTCCTTGCGAGGCAGCACCGATGAAATCTGTGACCGGTTGCGCGACGACATCCAGGATCGATTAGAGAAGGCCGGCGTCCAGGTCTTGGAAGCCCGCATCAGTCACTTGGCCTACGCACCCGAAATCGCTGCAGCGATGTTGCAGCGCCAACAAGCCAGCGCCGTCGTCGCGGCCCGCACCAAAATCGTCGATGGTGCCGTCGGGATGGTGGAGATGGCGCTGGAGCATCTCAAGCGAGACAACATCGTCGAACTCGATGCGGCCCAGCGGGCGGCACTCGTTTCGAATTTGCTGGTCGTGCTCTGCAGCGATCGTCACACCCAGCCCGTCGTGCAAACCGGGGCCTGACCGGGGCGGCAAGCTGGAAGCTTGCGAGGAGGCAAGCAAGATGCTTACCCCACTTTGGGAAATTCGCAATTCTCGCTTGACTTTATGACGTTTGTCGTAAAAGATACGACCGTGGTCGTAAATGCGATTCTGACCTTTGCTTTTCGCTCGGTGTTTTGCGGATGAAATCAAACCTGCGTCTGTCCAGCGGCGAGCTGGACCTGATGGATTTGTTGTGGCGTGAAGGGCCGCTGACGCTGGCCCAGGCCCATGAGCGTTTCGGCGCCGAGGCGGTCGGTTACACCACCATGCAAACGCGATTGAATCGTTTGGTGGACAAGGGCTTGGCGTCCAAGTCGGGGCGGCCGGCGGAGTACGCCGCGGCGATCGAGCGGGCGCAAGCCCAGGCGGGCCATCTGGATCAGCTGATTTCAAAACTCTCCGGCGGCAGTGTTGTTCCGCTGGTCGCCCAGCTGATGCAGGACCGTGAAATCAGCCGCGACGAATTGCAGGAACTCAAACGTCTGATTCGCGACGCCGAACAGAATCCTGGCTCTGGCAAGGCTGACTCGAAACGCAGTTCCCAGGGCCAGTCGGGAGGCAAACGGTGATGATCACGCTCTTGCATTGTCTGGTGACAGCATCGGTCATGTTAACCATCGCGTGCGGTTTGGCAGCCTTCATGCTGCGTCGCTTTGACGTCGTGACGCCGCGGCTGCGACAGTGCCTGTTGTTCTGCGCACTGCTGCAGGGGCTGATGCTGTTTCGGGTGCCCGTCGAGCTGCCTTGGTTGCAGAGCCCCCCCGTCGGTGCGACGCAATTTGCCGTCCACGACGTTGTTGAATTCACTCTGTCGGGCAGTGATGCGGTGGTCGGAAACACGCCGTTGCGTCAGCGCGATCGGTCACAAGGTAAGTTTGCGTTGCGATCGACCGTGTTGTCCTCCGGGCAGACGGATCACGCCCCTTGGGTGACCTCATGGACGGAGCTTGGCGTCTCGGTCGCGTTTCTGATTTGGATGCTGGGGATTGTCTGTATCGTGATCGGCAGTCTGTTGCGTTATGCCAAGCTGTGTCGATTGGTCGATCAACTACAACCAGCGCCGGAACCTTGGCAAGCCGAGTGGCAAGCGCTTTGTTCGGGTCGCGGCTATCAGGCACCCCAGATGGTCGTCTCCGGTTCGGCGGGACCGATGCTGGTGCGTCGACCTCGCGGATACGCCTTGGTGGTCCCCGAACAATATTGGCGTTCACTTTCCGCCGACCAGCGACGTGGGGTGCTGTTGCACGAACTGGCTCACTTGTGTCGTCGTGACGTTTGGCGGCAAGCCGTTGCCCGGATTGCCGTGATGTTGCACTGGTGGAACCCGGCGGCGTGGTGGTGCCTGCGTCGTTATGAAGAATCCGCCGAATGGGCGTGCGATGAATCACTGACGCGAACCGATCCGGCTGCCGCCCGGGGACTTGCCGCCAGTTTGGTGCAGCTGGTGGAGTTTCTTGAAAACGCCACGTTGAATCCCACCCCGATCGTTCGCGGATTGGGTGTGCAGTCGATGGCGGCTCCGCCGCTGACCGAACGCGTCACACGTCTTCTCAATTCTTCTTCATCCTCCAGAGAGTCTGTCATGAAACGTCTTGTATTGGGGTTGCTCGCCGCCGGCCTGTTCACCCTCTCGGCGGTGCAATTCCGTTTGGTCGCGGCGGATGCCGATGGTCAGGGCGAATCGGGGGCCGCCGAGACGTCGACGACGTTGCAAGTGCTGTCATCGGATTCCAAGGACTTGATCCAAACGTTGCGACAGCGTTTGAATCCGGATGACAAAGCGTCGTCGGACTTAAATCAGTTGCTTGCCAGCGAATCCGGACAAGTCGCGTTCGCCGGGGTGATCGATTTGTTGAAAGGCAAGTACCGCGAGTCGATTCGCGCCGAGGCGATTCCTCGTTTTATTGAAAAACACTTTGAAGTCGCTCCCGATGGAACCCTGGCCCTGCGCACGGGCAGTCGCGTGACGGCGGATGCTTGGGTGCAGCGCTCGCAGCAGTTGGGGGACGTGCTCGAGTCGATGAACGGGCGCATGAAGGGGATTGCCGACCGTCTGGAGGATTCTGGCGAAGTCAATCAGATGGCTCGCCGCATGCTGACCGACGAGCATGTCGCCTACGCGATCATGTTGGACGAATTTGACGGACGCAGCGATCCGATCGAACTGTTTCTTGGCAAAGCACTCGAAAAGGTTCTGGTTCGTCGTGGAGATAAGCTGGTGGTCATTCCGACGCTCGGTGGCGACGGACGGCGACAGATGGAACGGTTCGAGTTAGCGACCACGGTGTTTGAAAAACTGAAACGCGAGCTGCCCGATTTCGCCGGCGAGTTCGCCACACCGGACGAACGTCACGAACGCTTGGTCGCGAAATTGCACGATCCCGCGATGGCCGCCGTCGTCGCCTTGCACCTGACCAAGGAACACACGCAGTCGGCAACCGCAGCGGTGGACGACCTGTTCGACAAACTGGAAAAGATCTCACGCGACACGGCTGATGGATTGGTGATCGAAAACGAAGAAGCGTGGCAAAATTTGCAGGAACTGCTCGAGTTTGCCGACCGGGCCGGAAAACGAATCGACGCCGTGCGAGATCGTCTCGCCAGGATCGCCGTCGATCTGGACACCTCCGATCCGCTGACCCAACGCTTCGCCACACAGATCGCAACGGGTGTGATCGCTTACCAAGTCGCCGTCGATGTCCCGTATGCGGAATTTGACCTGGGAAAACAGGTTGAAGGAATGGTTTCGCAAGTGATGGAGCCGGCCGGTGCGGACCGATTGCGTGTCCGTGACGATGCGGCCGATCAAGTCAACCAGCGCGCCGGCGAGCTGCTGGCGGCCTGCCGCACCATCCGACGCTACTTGCGCAGAATCGATGACGTCCGCGAAAGGATGGCCGACCGAGAGTTGGCCGAATCGCTCGATGGGCCGGGGCGGATGCTGCTGCTGACAGAGATCCGTCGCTCGGCCGAGCAATCGCAGCTCGATGCGATAAAACTGCTGTCCAAAGAGTTCTTCGTGGTCGATGAATCGACGAATCAATTGACCGTGCATCCCGAGCGGGTCGAAGTGGTCGGGCAGTTGGCCGAGCGAGCCAAGCAGTTGGAGCAAGAACTGAAAAAGGACGACTTCTAAGGAAAAAGCAACAAAGTGGGGTAAGCATCCTGCTTGCCATCCTCGCCGGCTCCGCCAGCGCCCCCGTTATGGCTCACGTCACACGCCGAGGGTGCCAGTCGTCTCCCACCGATTCACTGCCGATAGAAACGCCTCATGAAAGTCCCTCGAATCATCAACATTGCAGTGCTGGCCCTCGCGGGGCTTGCGACGGTGCTTGCCAGCCAAGTCGCGGCAACGCCGCCGCCGACCGATGCTCCGATCGACGCGATCTTGGCCAGGGCTCACCGCCAGGCAGGGATCTCGCCGACCGAAACCTGTGACGACGCCACCTACTTGCGACGCATCAGTCTGGATCTGATCGGACGCGTTCCGACCGTCGGCGAACTGGACCGGTTCGAGGCTTCGATTGACCGCCCCGCGGCGCTCGACCGGATGCTTCAATCGGACGAGTTCTCTCGCTACTGGTCGCAGCTGTGGACGACGCTTTTGATCGGACGTGGCGAGACGCGGCAAGTCGATCGCGAATCGTTGCGGCGCTGGTTGCAAACACAATTGGAACAGAAAAAGCCGCTCGACCAAATCGCGTTTGATCTGATTTCCGCCGAAGGGGTCACGACGCTGGATGGTCACGTCAACTTTTTGGTGGGGAATCGTGAAGACCCCGTGACGCCGGTTTCGCGGATCTTTCTGGGCGTCCAATTGGATTGCGCCCGTTGCCATGACCATCCGTTTGATCGTTGGACGCAAGACGACTACATCGCGATGCGGCGGTTCTTTCAAACCATCTCCGTGCGTGAGGTTTCCGGTGGGATTCGTGTCGACGACACCGGAGCCAAGTCGGGGGCTGGCGAGGATGGGCCTCGGTTTCTGACCGGATCGCGACCGCGCACGGCGGCTTGGCGACGGGAGCTGGCGCTGATGACCGTCCGGTGCCAGCCGTTTGCCAGAGCGATGGGCAATCGGGTTTGGCAATTGCTGATCGGCCGCGGCATTGTGGACCCGGTCGATGGCCTCAGCCAGACTCATCCGCCGAGTGTCCCCGAACTTCATCAGGCGTTGGCCGACCAGTTGCTCGCTAACGGGTTTGACATGCGCGATCTGATTCGAACCATCGCTGCCAGTGACGCCTATGCCCGCACCGCGCCGACAGCCGACGCGACAGATCCGGCTGAAGTGATCGAGTTATTTGCCGCCAGAGCGCCCCGCCCACTGCTGCCGGAGCAGTTGATTGCGTCGTATGCGACAGTGATGAATCGTGACCTGCCCTCGCCGCAACGCCTGAACACGATGGCGGTGGAGTTCATGGGGCGATCCGAAGCCGAGACGGGAGCGACTGATCCGCTGGCGTTGCAACGTACCAGTCAGGGCCTGCTGCAAGAACTCGCCGCTGACACTTCGCCGCCGAGCGGTGACCTCGATTCCATCTTTCGCTCGGCACTGTCGCGACGGCCGGATGATTGGGAACGTCAACGCTTTGCCGACGTGCCCGGCAGCGATCTACTGTATGTGTTGTTACACGCTAACGATTTTGTGTTCAGTCATTGATGGCAGTGGCGTAAGCTTCCAGCTTGCGATCCCCGACTCGTTCCAAGGCTCTGCCTTGGAACGGGATGGGCCGGAGGCTCCGCCTCCGAGCATGCGAGGCGGGAGCCTCGCGTGAAGTGCGTTCCCTGGCGTGAGCCCAGGAATGAGGGTGGATGATCTCTATTTCAAGGTGAAGCATGTTGGTTTCAAATCGTTTCGATCGTCGTCAGTGTCTGCGGGCCGGATCTGCCGCTGGGATTTCGGCGTGGCTGGGGCATCTGGTTGCACAGTCCGCCAGCGCGGCGCGGGATTCGGGAAAGCCCGCTCCGTTTCAGCGTTGCATCACACTTTGGATGCAGGGCGGACCGAGTCAGATGGAAACGTTCGACCCGAAACCCGGAACGGAGACGGGCGGACCGTTGCGGTCGGTTTCGACACGTGTTCCCGGGATGCAGATCAGTGAAACGCTCTCGGGACTTGCCCGATATGCCGACGATTTGTGTGTGATTCGGTCGGTCGGTTCGACGCAAGGGGAACACGACCGAGCGTCCCATCTGTTGCATACCGGATACGAGCGAATCGATTCGTTCCCGCGTCCGGCACTCGGATCATTCGTCTCATCGAGTCGCCCGGCAACGGACGTGCCCGGGTTCGTCACCCTTGGCGGTCAGGTCTACGGTCCGGCGTTTCTGGGGACCAGTCACGGACCCTTCGTCGTGAACGATTTGGGACGAACGATCGAGACAATCCGAAGTGTTCACCGCCGTAGCGATCGTCTCGATTTGCTCGCAGAACTGAATCAGCGGTCCGACCAAAGCAAAGGGAGCGTCTTGCTGCGGCAACGGACCGAACAAATTGATTCGGTGCGACGGTTGTTGAAGTCGTCGTTTGCCGATGCACTCGATGTATCAACGGAAGACGCCACGACGCGCAGTCGTTACGGCGAAAGTGATTTCGGACGCAACGTCTTGGCGGCTCGGCGAATGCTGGAAGCCGGTGTGCGATACGTCGAGGTTCAAATGCCCGGTTGGGATACACACGTCGGCAACGTCCCCGCCGTCAAGCGTTTGTGCCAACAACTCGAACCGGCTTGGATCGCGCTGATCGATGACCTGAAGTCCAATGGACTTTGGGACGACACACTGATCCTATGGATGGGCGAATTCGGACGCACGCCGATCATCAACGGGCAGAACGGACGGGATCACTACCCGAGATCCATTCCGGTGACGCTGGCCGGGCGAGACATCGGCGGACGGGTGATCGGATCGACCGGAAAGGACGGAATGGAGCACAGCGAGAACCCCAACAGCGTGGCCGATCTGATGTACACGCTGATGAACTTGTTGGGAGTCGATGCGGACCAGGAGTACACGACCACGTTCGGAAGCCCGACGTCAGCGACCGACGGGGGGGAAATGATCTTGTAGCGCGCTGGTGTGCAGGCTTCAGCCGCCGTGGTTCGCTGCTCCGCAGCGAATGACGATCCAATACCCGCCTAGATTCTTCCCAAGATCCGATCGAGCGAATCGGACGTTTGATAGATCAACGCTTCGGGGTAATGCGGATAGGGGTGAAAGTACTCAAACGTCACGTAACCTTCATAGTCAATCTTCTCGAGTTCATCCATCACCGCGGGCCAGTTGGTGGTGCCGTCTAACAGCGGGCGGAAGGTTTCCAACGAGTAGTCGGTTCCTTTCTTCGTGAATTCTTTGAAATGAATGTTCTTGGTCCGCTGACCCAGGATTGGTACCCAATGCTCGGCGTGTTGGAACATGGAGATGTTGCCGGTGTCGTAGTGGACCTGAACGTTCTCGCTGCCGAACCCGTCCACGAAGTCGTTCATTTCCATCGGCGTCATCAAAAAGCCGTTGAAGAAAATGTTCTCCATGTTCAGCGACACACCTTTCTTTTCGGCTCCCTTGACCAATGAACCAACGGCCTCCCGCGCCAACGCTTCGCATTTGTCGTTGGGCACGGGGGTGTGGTCGTCGCGCCAGGGGATGTGAACGGCGCCGGGGACGACCAGCAAGTTCTCGACCTTCATCGTTGCCGCCGCGTCGGCCATCAACCCGGCCAGTTCGATGCCACGGTTTCGCTTGGACGCATCCAGGCTGGACAGGGGATAGGGCCAAAACAGGAACGAACACAGGCCGCTGATCTCGATCCCGATTTCATCCGCCAGATTGCGAATGCCGACCAGGTCTTTCTGCGAAGCTTTGGGGGAGAGGTCATTGTCGAGGTCGTAGTTCAATTCGATCCCGTCGAATCCGGCGTCTTTGGCAAGTTGCATGCATTCGCGAAGTGACATCCGGTCGGGATAGGGGAAGGCCCACTGGTTGATCGACTTCTTGGCCCGATAGCGTTTGGGCGACGATTTTCGATCGTCTTTGACCGACGCGGCCGGTGGACTGGCGGCATCCTGTGCATTTGTCGACGTGGCGAAGGCCATTCCGGTGGTCGCCAGCCCCGCAGCGATGGCATCTCGGCGGCTAACCGTTCGGTTCTGTCCCAAGGGGACGCAACGATTTTGATCTGTCTTTGCCATCTGGTCATTCCTCTTTGTGTATTCGTCTCGGTGGATCCGTTATGGTAAGGGTGCTTCCGGTGCAGTCTCCCTCCCCTTTTTCAACAAGGATTCTAACATGCCCACCGTTTTACCATTCGGACGAGCGTTGTCCGCTTGCTGTTTCGCGGTTTTGTTGGCCACGTCGGCTGTTATCGCTGCTCCAACCGGCATGACACTCGGGCCCGTCGAGCTTCAGTCGGTGGGTCCGATGACCTTCGCCACTTCCGGTGTGCTGTTGGTCGGTGATCCCAAAGCCGCGACGGTCTACGCCATCGCCACCGAAGACGCCGGCACCCGCACCAGCGGCCCGTCGATCGCTGACCTGCAAGCCGCGATCAAGTCGTCGTTGGGATTGGAAGGTGATCTTGAAATTGGGGAGTTGGCGGTGAATCCGGACACGGGAAACGTGTTCTTGAGCATCGTCGCCGGTGGTCGGGTTCACTTGGTGAAGGTTGATGGTCAAAGCGAGATCACGAAAGTCAACTTGGACAAGGTCCATCACGCATCCAAGGAATTGCCCAATCCGCCGGAAGACAAAGACGTCACGCGGCGAGGACGCACGCGGAACGCCCGCGATTCGTCGATCACCGACGTCGCGTTCTTCGAAGGAAAAGTCATGGTGACGGGTCTGTCGGCCGGCGACTCACCCTCTCGCGTGATCGAATTCCCCTTCCCGTTCGCGGAAAACACCGTGACGACCAGCGTCGACATTTTCCATGCCGCCCATGGCCGTGTCGAAGATGCGACGATCCAAACCTTCTTGCCGATGGTCGTCGACGGGGAGCCGAGTCTGTTGGCCGGTTTCACCTGTACGCCGTTGGTTCGCTTTCCCGTCAATGCACTTGACGGCTCGGAGAAGGTTCGCGGCACCACCGTCGCCGAACTCGGTAATCGTAACCAGCCCTTGGACATGGTCGTCTACGAAAAGAACGGCAAGACTTCGATCCTGATGAACAACTCCGCTCGCGGCATGATGAAAATCAGCACCGAAGGCATCGGGGAAAACCAAGGTCTGACCGAACCGGTTCGGGGCGGCGGGACTGCGGGCCAACCCTATGAAACGATCGAGTCGCTCTCCGGCGTCAAGCAGATGGACAAGTTCGATGCCGGCCATGCCGTCGCAATCGTCGACGTCAAAGGGACGTTGGCGCTGCAGACGATCGTGCTGCCGTAGCCGGTTCGCTCGGTCCCAACAATCTTCTCCCACGAGAAGTTTGTGTCGATTCCTAAGTAACCCTCTCGCACACGGGAGGGTTATTTTTTTAACGTCACCCTCCTGAAGGGCATTGGTATCGACACATCTTTTGCATGTCAGATTTGTTCTGAGTGAATGGTTTCGGCCAACGGCCGTTTACATCCATAGCCTTGGGCATCGCCCAAGGTCCGCTTCGCATCAGCCCATCCGCGGCAGCTACAATGGGCACATGCATTCGACACACTTTCGCGATGAACCGTCGACCTCTGCGTCTCTGTTGGCCCGTGCGCGGGACGGAGATGCAGAGAGTTGGAAACAATTGGCACAGGTCTATGGCCCGATCGTCTATGGATGGGCCAGGCGGTGTGGTTGCCAAGCGGCCGATGCCGCCGATGTGATGCAAGACACGTTTGCGTCGGTCGCCAAGGCGCTTTCTCGGTTCGACGGCGGGCGCGACGGTGCTACCTTTCGCGGCTGGCTGTGGACCATCTCGCGCAACAAGATCCGCGACCGGGCGCGGATCGCCGCCGAGGAACGGGCTGCCGGCGGCACGGCCGCCAATCTGGCCTTGATGCAGATTGCCGACGCCCAGGCGATCGATGGCGATGATCCACCGACGACCGCGCAAGCCGATTCGCTCGATGCCCGCCGCCGGATGATCGAGTTGCTGCGCCAGTGCTTTGACCAGCGGACGTGGCAAATGTTTTGGGAGACCGCCGTGATCGGGCGCCCGCCGCTGGACGTCGCCGACGAGATGGGCGTTTCGAAATGGGCGGTTTATAAAGCCCGGGCCAGGGTGTTGCAGCGGCTGCAGTTGGAGATGAAGGGGTTGGAGTGAAGTGGGGAGGAAGATTTTGTGGGGAGGAAGATTTTGTGGGTAGGAAGATTTTGTGGGTAGGAAGATTTTGTGGGTAGGAAGATTTTGTGGGTAGGAAGATTTTGTGGGTAGGAAGATTTTGTGGGTAGGAAGATTTTGTGGGTAGGAAGATTTTGGTCAAAAAATGGGAGCGTCAGCGGCGTAGGGCATGCGGTGCATGCCAAGGACGTTGTCTTCATTTTTTGACCAACCCATTTCTTGACCCCGTTTCCCCACACGCCCCACCAAAAAAACGCTTTTCGCAAAACACTGTCCAATCGCTCCGTTGTCAGGGTGTAGCGGCGGGGGAGTCTCGCCGAAAAATGCACCACCGACGGGAGCCCATCGATGATCGCCATGAGACGTAACTGCTTGGAACCTGACGAATTGCGACAAGTGCTCGAAGGGGAATTGTCCCCGGAGCAGTTTGATTCGGCGATTTCGCATCTGGACACCTGTGAAACCTGTCGCACGGCGGTGGAACAATTCGATGGCGGACTGCAAGCGATCGGCGAATCAACGTCCGGCGAGGACGCGGCTCGGGCGGGACTGCAGAACGAAACTGCGTGCCAGGTCGCGCTTCAGCAACTGTTGCAGCAATCGTCGGCGCTCGTTCCCGCGACCGTCGCTCCACCGCCCCCGTTTGAGATGCTCGGCCCCTACCGGCTATTGGAATTAATCGGCAGCGGCGGAATGGGGGCCGTCTACTTGGCCGAACATCAACGGCTCAAACGCCGCTGTGCGATCAAATTGCTGCCGCCCGAACGCGTCACCCAAGCGGGATGGTTGGACCGCTTTGATCGCGAGATGACGACGATCGCGTCGCTGGAACACCCCCACATCGTGTCCGCCACCGATGCCGGACACGAATCGGGCTGGCACTATTTGGTGATGGAGTATCTGGACGGGCTGGACATCGGCCGCGTGGCCGGGCGCATCGGTCAACTGAACGTTGCCGACGCCTGCGAAATCGTCCGCCAGGCCGCGCTCGGGTTGGCTCACATCCACGACAACGGATTGGTCCACCGCGATATCAAACCGTCCAACTTGATGCTGACTCAATCCGGAACCATCAAACTATTGGATCTCGGTCTGGTGCTCGACGGCGATGACCCGCTCGCCAAAGACGACCGTCTGACCACCGTCGGTCACGTGATGGGGACGATGCCTTACATGGCGCCGGAGCAACTGGCCGATAGCCGGGACGTGCGTCCGCAATCGGACATCTATTCACTCGGTGCGACCCTGTACCGATTGATCGCCGGCCACCCGCCACACCGCTCCGCACGCGGCTTGGCCGCGCAGGTGTTGGCGATCACCAGTAGCGATGCCAAGCCGCTCGACACCATCCGAAGTGGCGTCGATCGTGACGTCGTCAGCTTTGTCGCCGGCATGTTGGCGCGTGATCCGGCCAAGCGACCGGCATCGGCGATGGAGGTTGCTCGGCAATTGGAATCGATGGCGAAACCGAGTCATTTGAAACGTCTGCTGCGTGACGCGATTCGGAAACACTCCGCCGACGATCTGCCGCGCAGCACCTTGTTGCCGTCGATTGTCAATTCCGGCGGTTCCAAAGATCGAGGCAGAATCAAACATTGGTTGATGGGGGCTGCCGCGGCGCTGTGTTTGATTGCCGCCGCGATCGTGATCAAGATCCAGACCGATCGTGGTGATTTGGTTATCCATTCCGAGCACGACGGATTGACCGTTTTGGTCAAGCAAGGTGACGACGTGGTCGATCAACTGACGATCGAATCGGGAAAGGACAATCGAAAGACGCTGCACAAGGGCACCTATCAGGTGGAGATCGTCGGTGGAGGTGACGCGCTCGCGCTCAGCGACGAAGTCGTCACGATCGGTCGTGGGACAGGGCAGTCGATCGACGTCGTCAAACGAAGCGAACCGAGCGGCCAGTCTCTGGCAGAGACCGCAACGCCGAATTTCGATTCGGTGCGCGCCGAAGATCCGGCCCCGGGCATCCCACCGCATGCCGCACGAGTGCCTGGCGTTTCCCCAGCACCAAAGGGATCTGTCGAAGTATCCGGGATCGTCTCGCCGATGGAGATCGCCACGTTCGGTGGCAAAGCGCTTTCGCATTGGATCGAACAGATCCGAACCGAAACTGAAATGGAGCCACTCGGTGAAGCCATTTATGCAGCGATCGGTGGATTGCAGGAATTATCGCGGCGGGGGATGGCGAATACTTCGGAAAGTCAAGTGGTTGTCGATGCGTTGCTGGTGCGCGCTCGCGAGTTCGGCGGGCTGAGCCGAAAACTGCCGCCGCTCCCCGGGATGACGGACCAAACGATCACCCCGTCGGAGCATTTTATGTGGTGTTTGACCGAAGTTTTTGCCGAGCCCTCGCTCGATGTTTGGTATGAAAACGCGGTCCAAGAATTGGTTGAAGGCAACGTGCACAGTCGCGCCGCAGTGATCACCTGCCTGCACCGACATGTCAATTCTTCCGGTATGGCTGGCATGTACGGGGGCGGCATGGGAGGCATGGGCGGATACGGTCCCAGCGGAACCATCTCCAAGTTCACCACCGGCAAGTTGATTCGGTGCTGTCTGAGCCTGGCGACACCCGACGCCTGGTCCGACTTGTCGGGCGATCAACAGAAAACCGCTGCGAGGATGACACGGGAGGTCGTGATTGCATTGCCCCAAAGTCTGGGAATTGGACTCTCCCAGGAGGCCACGGAGGAATTGACCAGCGTGATCCTGGCGATTCCGGAAGCGGAACGCAGCCCTTGGGAAACGCAGTTTGTTCCTGGAAACACGACCGATCCCAACGGTATGGATGAGTCCGACATCGGAAACGGAGAAGACGTTGGGATGCCGGATAACTTCGCTTCCGAGTATCAGGCTCCGGCCGCCGCGGCCGCGACGCTCTTTCAAGGCCGTGACCTGGCCAGTTGGATGGAGGCTTTGGAGCGTGAACGCGATGTCGCGTCACTCGGGGAAGCCATGCGGGCCGTCGAAACACTCTCGCGAGAGGCGGACATCGAAACGCGGTTGGCCGCCGCCGAGCGAACGATGCGTCTGGCCCGGCGTCTTGGAGGAATCGTTGCCGGCGGTGATCACGATTCGAATCCCTCACACCAATTCATGAGCCTGTTCCTGAACACGTTCACGCGTTATTTCCCCGATCCGGGCATGACGGTCGTCATCCAGGAGTTGTCCGGCGGGAACGCCAACAGCCAAATGGCCTCGCTGTGGGCGTTGAATAGTTTTCTGAATCAACAACGCGGGGGCGACTGGTCGACGGGGGTGGCTGAAACGAATGCGGACGATGGGGCGATCGCAAAAGCACCTAGCCTGGAGATGCTAAAACCTTTAGTGCAACAACTTCAAGCAAAGCTTCTTGCGGTTTCCGAGGCGCAGCCGGAGGACGGCGGGGAATTGAATCATGACGTGATGGAGCATCGCCACGCGTTGGATCTGGCCAAGGACTCGGCACTCGTCTTGGCGGTGGCTTTGGGCGAATCGATCGCCGACAACGAGACGCTCAAACGTTACGTCGTGGAGCAGGTCAATTCTACCAGAGCGACACTCAACCGGACCGGTGGTGCGATGGCGACATATCCGCAGGTTGGGCTGTCAAAATTTGTATTGGTCGCTGCAATTGAGGTTGCCGAAAAAGACGGCGCGTTCGGCACGCCGGAGTGTTGGGAATTCCTCGTTAGGCAGCTCGTCTTCCCGTCCGACGCACAGTATCAGACCCGCTGGGAATTGTCGCCGCTGGAACGAATTGCATTCGAACGATTCAAGGAGACCGTTCCCGAAGTATTGCTCGACAAAATTCACCGATCGCTTCAGCAAACCGGAACCAGGATCACACGGCCCGGTTGGTACGCGTTAGCGATTCCGTATTTTGCGGAACACTTCGAATCAACGAAGAGAGCGTCGGAAGTAATCGCAGCGTTCGAAACCGCGTGGACGGAGCAAGCCGGCCAGCCGCCGAAGAATCTCCGCGATGCGATCGATCAAGCCAAAGAGACGCTCAGATGACGCGACCTGGGCCTCCTGAGGCCCGTCAAGAACGACGCGTTTATTTATCCCTCTTAAACTCGATCGTCCGGGCTTTTTCGTCGTCGAATCCCGAGGGGCCTTCGGGGGCGCCTGGGGCGGTCGCACAGACGGTCCAGCTGTCGGCGTCCAGCGTGTAGATGCCTTCGACGGTTTGCTTCTTGAACTCGTCGATCGGGCAATCGTCGATCAGCACGGAGATCCGTTTGGGTTTGGCTTTTTCGTCGATGTCAAAGGTGCCTTCATACCATTCGCGGCCGTCGGGGCCGTCGAAGCGGATTTTCTTGCCCGCGACGGTCAGCGTCGCCTTTTTCTTTCCGCTATCAGTTTCCACTTCGGCCGTCCAGTCCCCCTGCAATCGCTCCATGTCCGACTCGGCGGCGCGGGCGGGGGAAGTCAAGATCAACGCGGCGGCCAAACACAGTCCAAGTACAACAGAAACAAAACGCATTGGAGGCACCTTGAGCGAGCAATTTTCGGGATCCATTGGGTGACAGCGTAGCAACAACCGGAGGGAGCATGGCGGCGGCAACGACGGATGATCGTTCACGTTCGCCTTCGTACACCTCATCCTTCTGCCCCGAACCATTCTGCCACCCCTCTCCTGACTCCCACCGACGTGACAGGACACCGTAGCCGGGTGGAGAGGTAGGAAGATTTTAGAGGTAGGAAAATTTGCTCCATCGGAGGGCTAGAGGATTTCACCATTTTCTTACCCCAAAATCTTCTTACCTGATTCGCCGTTCCCAGGCGGAGCCCGAGAACGAGGCTTGAAATCGCACCTTTTCCCCCCCGCGCCTCACCCGGGCTTTGACTCGCGGCCGGGATCTAATAAAATGCGGCAGTGGGAATTCGCCCCGTGGATCCCACGCCCGCCCCCGACACGACGGTCCTGGAGGTGGTTGATGGCCCCGGAATTCTGGCAAAGCTCGCTTTGTGACCCGGACAAGCCCAACCGACCGACCCGCTTTCGCCGCACTTGTGCGTGAGGGTTTTTGATTCTCAAGCCTCTATTGGAGCGAAACGATGTCTGTATGTGGAGTTGTAAGCGGTCTGGACGCGATCGGTCTGTACGCGATCGGATTTCCCGGTATGCCGGAAATGTTGATCGTGTTGTTCTTGGCGCTGTTGTTGTTCGGCGGAGCGAAACTGCCCGGTTTGATGCGGAACCTGGGCAAGAGCGCCAACGAGTTCAAGCGTGGCATGAACGAGTCGGCCGACGACGATGAATTGTCCGACAAAAAATCGGACGAATAGAAATGTTCGGGCTCAGTCCCTTTGAAATGATGGTGATCGGGGTGATCGCAGTCGTCTTGTTCGGCGGCAATCTTCCCGACGTGGCTCGCAAAGCGGGCGGCATCTATCGTGAATTCCGCAGTCGCCTCAATGAGGTCCAGCGAGAGTTCCGCGCCGCCGAGTACGAAGCGACCAAGGCGCTCAATCCTTACGAATCGTCGAAGGTCGAACCCGACGACGACGAGGAGCCTTCCGAGCCGGCGGCGCCCAAGTTCACACCGCCATCTTAAGCCGACAGATCGTGTTTCTGCGTGGGAAGCCGTTCCCACGCAGCGAGGCCAACCCCAGCGAGCGCGCGACAGCGAGCGCGCGTGTGGTGGTTGCGCCAGCTACTTCACGCGACACTGGCTCACGCCACGTGCTGAGATGCAACCACTATTCCGTTCGCTTGAACAGGTCCAGAAAACGATCTTCGAACCGATCAAACACGCCCAGCCGATCGAGTTCATTCTTCAGTTCGTATGCCTTCGAACGGTCATCGGCGGCTTGGGCGAACATGGTTTCGATCCGTTTCTGGTCCGCTTCGGCGAGTTCTTCGTCACTGTCTTGCGGGGGCTCGAATGATTCGGACGCGCCGGACTCGTTGGCTTCCATCTTCTCCTTGAACTTGGCCAGCAATTCACCGAGTTGTTGTTCGATGGCGTGGGCTTGTTCTTTCAGCTCGGTGAAATCCAGTGGGACTTCTGCCATCTCGGCAAACACCTCCAGCACCGCAAGTGACGCCTTGGGGAACGGCAACTGGGCGAACATGTGTGGCATTTCGCCGAGCAGGCAAACGCCTTCCATTCCCTTGTCGGCGGCGGCGGCAAGCAGCACGCCGTTGAGTCCGCCGATGTGGCCTTCTTCCAAATAACGCACTTCGGGGCGATCGAGTTCCTTCAGCGTCAGTGGATCGGTGGCGGCCCCGAACAGGCGTGATTCGTGTTCGGGATGCATGTCCGTCGCCATCGCGGCGAAGGTAAACACGCGTTCGACACCTTGGTCGCGGGCGAAGTCGATCAGCTTTTCGCAGAATTCAAATTTGCCGAGCGGCGGCTGGGCTTCGCCGATGAAGACGATGATATCACGTTTGCCTTCCGGGGCCTTCCAGACGAAAAAACGGCTCCGCGGCCGCTGCGTTTTTTGCACGATTCCCGATTTGATGATCGCATAATCGACATCAAATAAACCGTTGGACGCGAACTCGCCCAAATACTGCATGCCCAGTTTGGCCATCAGATAGTATCCCGCGCTGATCGCCACGTGCCCCATCCCAGGCCACACGGCGACCAACCACGGACGTTTCGATTTCGTTGCTTCGCTCATCAATTCTGCTCAGTGGGGAAAAACGCAACGTCGGGGCGAGGCTGAAGTCACAAGGGATAGAGCGCACGTTGGTGTCCAGCCTTCAGGCGTCTCCTCACGCGCTGCGAAGCAGCAAGACGGGGCGGCTAAAGCCTGCACACCAGCGCATGTTGGTGTCCAGCCTTCAGGCGTTGCCGGACGCGCATGCCAATTTGGCGTTGCCAATGATCGTTAGCAAACAGCGCGCCAACGGGAGCGGGTTGGTCTCGGCGGTGATGTCGTAACGCGAGACCCGGTGTCTCTCGCCCCCCGCCGGGGTCTGCTCGAACCGCACAGCAGGCCGATTGGCACACCAATTGCCTCCGTGTTTCGCCGTGTTCCCAACCGACTCATCAACCGTGAGAGCTCCGATGCATACCGAAACGACTCCGACGGCCCGCGATATCATGAACACGCATGTCCAATGCGTTCAGCCCGAGATGATGTTGGGGGACATTGTGGCATTCTTATTGAAACACAAGATCTCCAACGCCCCCGTGGTCAAACACGACGGCAATGTGAAGCAGCTGCTGGGTTTCATCTCCGAAGGCGATTGTTTGGAGTTTCTCGCCAACGAGATGTTCTACGGCAATCCCAGCCCGACGCAGACCGCCACCACGATCATGAAGAAACATCCCACGTGCGTCGGACCCGATACCGACGTGTTCGCGTTGACGTCGATTTTCATGAGTCATCAATTCCGCCATCTGCCCGTGGTCGATGAAGATCAACATCTGCTGGGGATCATCAGCCGCCGCGATATCCTTCGCGCCCTCGACGATTTCTACCACCAATGGAATCGCTCCAGCGACCGAGAGCGGTTCCCCGTCGACGTCCACAAGATCATGAACCACAGGTTCATCGTCACCGGTTGATCGCGCGGTGACGCACAGCGGTTGCGTTGCTGTTTCACCGCGGCACAGCATTTGCCTCCAGCAAGGTGTCGCGACGGGGCGCCGAAAACGCCTCGTCCGCCAGCGCTGTCCCTTATGCGGTGAAACATGTTTACGACTGCATCTAACGAGACGAAACGGAACCGTCCGGTCAACCTGGGCCGTGTCGTTTCGGTGCGAGGCAGTGTCATAGACGCACACTTTGACGACGTGCTTCCGGCGATCAACCACGAACTGAGAACCGGTGCCGAGGGCGAAATCGTGGTGGAAGTCGCCGCACAACTTGATCCGCACACGGTCCGCGGGATCGCGTTCAATTCCACTCAGGGCCTGTCACGCGGCGTCGCCATCCGTGATTTGGGCAAACCGCTCGACGTGCCGGTGGGAAAGAGGTTGCTCGGTCGGGCACTCAACGTGTTTGGTCAGCCGATCGATGACGACGAACCGCTGGACGAGCTTCCGCGTCGAAGCATTCACCAGACGCCGCCGGCGATCGCCAGCCGCGCGACGCAATCCGAAGTCTTCGAAACCGGGATCAAGGCGATCGACCTGCTCTCGCCACTCGAACGCGGCGGCAAGGCGGGGTTGTTCGGTGGTGCGGGGGTCGGCAAAACCGTCTTGATCACCGAGTTGATCCACAACGTGGTCTCCAAACACTCCGGCGTCAGTCTGTTTTGTGGTATCGGGGAACGATGTCGCGAAGCCGAGGAGTTGTACCGGGAAATGGGCGCAGCCGGGGTGCGTGACAACACGATCATGGTGTTCGGTCAAATGAACGAACCACCGGGGGCGCGCTTCCGCGTCGGTCATGCCGCATTGACGCTGGCGGAATACTTTCGTGACGACGCGCGGCAGGACGTCCTGCTGTTGATCGACAACATTTTCCGGTTCATTCAAGCCGGCATGGAAGTCTCCGGGTTGATGGGACAGCTGCCGTCGCGTGTCGGCTACCAGCCCTCGCTGGCGACCGATCTGGCGGAGTTGGAGGAACGGATTTGTTCCACTGCGTCGGGGGCGATCACATCGGTGCAAGCGGTGTACGTGCCGGCGGACGATTTTACCGATCCCTCGGCCGTGCATGCGTTCTCGCACTTGTCCGCGACGGTCGTGCTGAGCCGTAAACGCGCTTCCGAAGGCCTGTACCCGGCGATCGATCCGCTGCAATCGACCTCGGAAATGTTGCTGCCGCAAATCGTCGGCGAAAACCACTACCAGGTCGCCAGTGATGTCCGCCGAACGCTGGCCAACTACGAGGAATTAAAAGACATCATCGCGATGCTCGGCATGGAAGAACTTTCGCGAGACGACCGCCGCACCGTCAATCGCGCCCGGAGGATCGAACGGTTTCTCACTCAGCCCTTCATCACCACCGAGCAATTCACCGGCGCCAAAGGCAAGACCGTGCCGATTCAGGACACCTTGAAAGGGTGCACCCGAATCTTGGACGACGAATTTCACGACGTTCCCGAACGTTCGCTCTACATGATCGGGACGATCGACCAAGTCCGGGACGCTGATCGATGATGCAGCTAAAAATCCAAACGCCCAACGAAGTCTTGACGGACCAGTCCGTGGTGAAGGTCATCGCCGAAGCGGAGAACGGATGCTTTTGTTTGCTGCCCCGCCATGTCGATTTTCTCTCGGCGCTCGTGCCCGGATTGCTCGCCTTCGAAGACAGTGACGGGAACGAGCACTTTGTCGCCGTCGGCGAGGGATTGTTGGTCAAGAAAGGTCAGACGGTGTTGGTTTCCGTTCGCCAAGCGGTCCGCGGCGGGGACTTGGGGAAACTGCAACGCACCGTCCACGAACAATTCGAATCGATCGACGACCGCGAGCGGGCGACGCACGCGGCGGTGGCCAAGTTGGAAGCGAGTTTCTTGCGCGGCTTTTTGGAACTGAGCGGAGAGGTGCGATGAGCGGTTCCGATCACGACCGGCCGGGTAACACGCCGAGCGACACGAAGAACATTACGGCGAGCGGGGCCGAGTCGCAGCAGACGTCGCCGGGTGGATTTCGCAGTGATCTGGAACGAGACGTGTCGACCCGGGAACAACGAAAGCTGAAGGCGCGTGCGGAAGTGCATCGAACGATTTGGTTCGGCTTGGGAACATTCGGCTTGGTCGGCTGGTCGGTCACGCTGCCCGCGCTGGCCGGGATCGCGTTGGGGGTTTGGATCGATCACAGGTTTCCGAGCCGGTTCTCGTGGACCTTGATGTTATTGGTGTTGGGCGTCGCGCTGGGGTGTATGAACGCTTGGCGTTGGATTTCCCGCGAGAGTCAAAACGAAGTGAGGCATTGAAGAGAGGCGATCATGTTTGAATCCATCGAAATCATCTTGGCTGCCGGCTTGGGGGCCGTTTTGGCGGTCTTTTACTTCGGCGGCCTGTGGTGGACGCTCCGCTGTCTGTCGACCTCGCAGCGACCGCTGGCGATTTACTTCGCCAGTTTGACGACCCGGATGGTGATCGCGCTGCTGGTGTTCTACGGTTTCGCCGTCTATGGAGTCTGGCAGACGTTCGCGGCGTGTTTGTTGGGGTTCCTGATCACGCGGATCGCGCTGCTGCGATTTCTGGGGCGGGAACCCAGCTTGGCGATGGCCGTCCAGACGACCGTCCAAGCGTCCGAACAGACGTACGAACAGACGTACGAACAGACGAACGTCTGGCGGAGCAGACCATGAACGGGGTGCAGATTTCGGTCGACCAATGGGTGCTGTGGCAATCCGACGTTTGGCCGATGGTCAAATTGAACGCCACGATCGTCTTCACCTGGTGCGTGATGGCACTGTTGGTGACCGGATCGTGGTGGGTGACGCGTCGATTGTCCACCGACACCACGGTCCCCAAATTCCAAAACGTGTTGGAAGTGATTGTCGGTGGGATGCGGGATCAAATTCGCGAGGTCAGCGGTCGCGATCCGGGGCAGTACTTGGCCTTTGTCGGTACGTTGTTTCTGTTTATCTGCGTCGCCAATCTGCTCAGCATCGTACCGGGGTATCAACCGCCGACGGCGTCGTTGTCGACGACCGCGGCACTGGCGACGTGTGTGTTCATCGCGGTTCCGATCTATGGGATCGCGGTTCAGGGACCTCGGGCCTATTTACAACACTACCTTCGCCCGACCCTGTTGATGTTGCCCTTCAACATCATCGGCGAATTTTCCCGCACGCTCGCGTTGGCCGTTCGACTGTACGGCAACATGATGAGCGGCACCGTGATCGCGGCGATCTTGATCGGATTTGTTCCGCTGTTCGTCCCGATCTTGATGCAGGTGTTGGGGCTGCTGACGGGATTGATCCAAGCATACATCTTTGCGGTCTTGGCGATGGTTTACATCGCTTCGGCCACTACCGTTTATCACCAGCGCGAGCCGTCGTCGAAAGCGGCTGACGCGGAAACGAACGAAAATTCCCAAGGCTACCCAATCGTCGGAGAGCACCATGAATAGTCATCGCATTCCCGTTTTCTTGTTGGCGGCGGTCCTGATCGTCGGTTGCGTCGCTGTCTGCCAGCACTCCGCCCAAGCGCAAGGCATCACTGAGCAATCGTCCAGCCTGACCGAACCTGACGGGTCACCGTCCGAATCGGTTGTCGGTGGCACAGCCCACGGTGGCATCGACAACCTGGGGTTGATCGCACTTGGATCAATCGTCATCGCGGGACTGACGATCGCCATTGGTTCGATCGGGCCGGCGCTCGGCGAAGGCCGCGCGGTCTCCCAAGCCCTCAGTGCGATCGCTCAGCAACCCGATTCGTCCAACACGATCACCCGAACCTTGTTCGTCGGTTTGGCCATGATCGAATCCACCGCGATCTACTGCTTTGTCGTCGCCATGATTCTGCTGTTCGCCAATCCGTTTTGGAACCATTTCACCCAGTAGCCGGTCATGTCCATCGATTGGTTTACCTTTATCGCACAGATCATCAACTTCCTGATTCTGGTCGGGTTGTTGCGGTGGCTGTTGTACGGACCGATTATCGCGGCGATGCATCAGCGTGAAGCGAAAATTTCTCAGCGCTGGAATGAGGCGCAAGGCAAACTCGCCGAAGCGGAACAGACCGTCGCGTCGTACCACCAAAAGCAGACCGAGTTCCAGCAGCAGCGCGAAACCATGCTTCAAGACGCGCGGCGGGAATCGGACGAACACCGAGAGCGTTTGACCAGGGAAGCGCGTGACGACGTTGAACTGAAACGCAGCCAGTGGTTGGATGGATTGAAACGAGAGCAGTCCGAGTCGGTCGATGAGGTGCGTGAGCAATTCGGGGAGATGGCCATGCATTCCGCCCGCCACACGCTGATGGAATTGGCCGATACAGCATTGGAAACTCGCGTGGTTGAAAAGTTTATCAGCCGGATCAAGCAGATGGACGAGACGCGCCGCGATGAAATCAGGACACTGCTTACCGACGATGCGACCCAGGTTCGCATTCGGAGCGCGTTTGAATTGCCGGACGACGTCCGCGATCGGCTGAGCGCGGTCGTCCGCGAGACGCTCGGCTATCGAGGCGACATCGAGTTTCAGCAATCGACGGAGTTGATTTGCGGCATTCAAGTCGACGCCGGTGGCTACAGCATCCAGTGGAACGTGGACGACTTCGTGCGAGGGATCAATGCGGATTTCGCCACGCGATTGGGGAGGGACGCTTAGATGAGGATTCAACTGTTCGCGCCAACCGTGCGGCTTGAGCCCGATGGCGGAGAATTGGCGAGCAGTCGCGCGCCCGGACGCTGCCGCGAACCGGCTGATGTCCATCGAGCATTAGCCGCTTGGCGCGAGCCTGCGGGCCCGCGATCGAAACGACCGATGGCTTTCCACACTGGATGAACCGATGAACGACAGCACTTCGACGGATGCCACCTCGATGACCGCGTTTCGTGATCTGATTCGCGAGACCGCGATCTCGTTCAAACAAGTGGTCTCCGATCGCGACGCCAGGGTCGATCTGCGTGAATCGGGTACCGTGGTCGAAGTCAGCCGGGGGATCGCGACCGTCGACGGATTGCCGAATGCTCAATCCGACGAATTGCTGCGGTTTGCCGGCAATCGATACGGTTTTGCCTTCAATCTGGACCGTCATCGTGTCGGTTGTGTGTTGTTGGATGAAGGCGAATCGTTGCAGTCCGGGACAACGGTCGAGCGCACCGGTCGCGTGCTGGACACGCCCGTGGGAGCGGAGTTAATCGGTCGGGTGATCGATCCGCTCGGCCGACCCTTGGATGGCGGCCATCGTCTCACCGGGCTGCAGCGGATGCCTTGTGAACGACCCGCGCCGGGAATCATGAACCGCGCGGCCGTCTCGGTTCCTCTGCAGACGGGCATGAAGGTCATCGACGGCTTGATTCCGATCGGTCGCGGTCAACGGCAACTGGTTTTGGGCGACCGTCAGACGGGAAAGACGTCGATCGCGGTGGACACGATCATCAACCAGCGAACTAGCGGCGTGATTTGTGTTTATTGCAGCATCGGACAACGAAGCACAAACGTTGCGCGGGTCATCGCGACCCTCCGCGCCCATGACGCGATGGAGCATTCGATTGTGGTGATCGGTGCCGATGACGCGTCGCCGGGTGTTCAATTCATCGCACCCTATGCCGCGACAACGATCGGCGAATCCTTCATGCACCAGGGACACGATGTGCTGATCGTTTACGATGATTTGACCTCCCATGCCAGGGCCTACCGTCACGTTTCGTTGCTGCTGCGTCGTCCCCCGGGGCGTGAAGCGTTTCCCGGTGACATCTTTTTCGTGCACTCGCGGCTGCTGGAACGATCGACGCACCTGCGAGCAGACTTCGGCGGCGGATCGTTGACCGCGCTGCCGATCATCGAAACCGAGGCGCAGAACGTGTCCGGCTACATTCCGACCAATCTGATTTCGATCACCGACGGACAACTTTATCTGTCTCCGAAACTGTTTCACCTCGGCGTGTTGCCCGCGGTCGACGTGGGGCGGTCGGTCTCGCGGGTCGGAGGCAAGACGCAGTTTCCGGCATATCGTCGCGTCGCCGGCGACCTGCGACTGGCGTACTCGCAATTCGAAGAATTGGAGAAATTCGCCCGCTTTAGCAGCCAACTGGATAAGGACACGCGGGCCACGCTGGACCGCGGTTTGCGCGTCCGCGAAGTCCTCAAGCAAGCACGGCACGAATTGCTGTCGGTGCCTCAGCAGATCGGATCGATGGTGGCACTGACCTCCGGCGCGTTCGATTCGCTGCCGGTCGATCACATCCGCCAGGCGGAACGGATGATCCATCGCACCCTGCTGGAAGAATGTCCGGGGCTGTGCGAGCGGATTTCGGCAGGTGAAAAACTCGGCGATCAGGATTTTCAACAGCTCAAGGAGTTCGTGCACCGGGCGATCTCCGAGGCCGCAAAGGTCGGTCCATGAACACGCTGGAACATCTGCGGGCAAAGATCGAAACGGCGACCGACATGCAGTCGGTGGTCAAGACGATGAAGACGTTGGCGGCCGTCAGTATCCGCCAATACGAACGAGCCGCACACGCGTTGTCCCAGTACAACCAGACTGTCGAAATGGGCTTTCAAATCGTCTTGCGAAACACCGGACACGGCGATCTGTTGTTCGCCGCCGATCCCCAGCGGTCGACGCGTACCGCCGCCATCGTGTTTGGCACCGATCAGGGAATGTGTGGTCAGTTCAACGAACGCATCGCGACGACCGTCTTGGCCGACCACGAACAATCTGCCGCCGATCAAAGACGCACCGGATCGGATTCCGGGCAAACAGTCCGGCTGCCGTGGAAAGTGTTGGCGGTGGGCACGAGGGTGGAGGGGCATTTGAAGGAGATGGGGCTGGCGCCCGACCGAACCCTGAGCGTTCCGGCCTCGGTTTCCGAGATCACGCCGCTGGTCCAAGACCTTTTGTTAACGGTCGAGCATTGGCGCGAGCAAGCGGAGGTCTCTCGTTTGCTGGTTTTTTACAACCGTCGAACGGTGGGGGCCGCGAGTCTGCCGAACCGGTTGGAGTTGTTGCCGATCGGGGCCGAGCGGTATCGCCGCTGGAGTCACCAGCGTTGGCAGTCACCTTCCTTGCCGACCTTCACGATGGAGCGCCGCCGATTGCTCTCCTGCATCACCCGCCAGTATCTGTTCGTTTCGCTCTACCGGTCGTGTGCCGAATCCCTCTCCAGCGAGAACGCCAGTCGCATCGCGGCCATGCAAGTGGCCGAACGAAGTATCCAGGATCGGCTGGACGATTTGACACGCGCGTTCAACCAGATTCGACAGACCGCGATTACGGAAGAACTGTTGGACGTCGTCAGCGGTTTCGAAGCCCTTTCCAGTGCCAAACGCTTTTGAACGACGTGCATCACGAGCCTGTGGATGCCCAGGTGTCAGCCGTCCTTGACCAGGCAAGCGACAGTCCGCGATGAACGAAACGCGACACGCTAACTTGCCCCAGCCTCCTCGGGCGCTACTATTCATTCGACCACGATCCGCTTCGGACTCCCTGTGGTTCTCTTCCGATCCATCGCCACAATGCGACCGTTTTGCGGCGATGCCCTCCCACCCGATTCCCCGTCGGCAGCTAACCGCACGATGTCTATTGACAACCGTCGTGCAACGTTCGATGCGTTTTCCGAAACGCCTTCTGATGCGTTTGCACGTTCGCAAACCACCGCCGTTTTTCGCCACGATTCGTCGCCCTCTCAGGCCGCTGCGACGACTCGCCGGGGAAACTCCGCACCGACCCCGCGGTCACAGGCCGCCGGAAGAGGTGACGATTCGGCGAAATCTTTGGACGATGCCGTCGAGTCGTATCTGGTGCGAATTCAACGGGTCGGATTGCTGTCCAGGGAGCAGGAGGCTGAAGTGGCGATCCGAATCGATCAGCACCGCAAACGACTGCGTGCCCAACTGCTCGAGGCGGACTTTGTGCTCCGCGACGCGATCGACTTGCTGGCCCAGGTTCACCGGGGCGAGGTTCGCTTCGATCGTTTCATCCAGGTCGCGGTCAGCGATCACCTGGAGAAAGATCAAATCGAGGGTCGGATGCCCCATAATCTGCGCACTCTGGAAGCCCTGCTGCGACTCAATCGACACGACTACGAACAGGCGATCAGCACCTCCAGCCGTCGTCGCCGCGATGCGTTGTGGGCCAAGATCGGCAACCGTCGTCGACGCGCGATCCAACTGGTCAAGAGTTGGGGTTGCGGATCGAATTTCTGAGCAGCCAGACCGGAAAATTGTTCGCCCTGGAGCGTCGCGTGAAGCAACTGGCCGATCGCGGTGATGCCCAGTCGCGGGCGGAATTGTCGGAGATCCTTGCAAGTGTCCAACAGACGCCGGAGGGATTGTCGCAACAGGTGGCCAAGATTCGCAGCGCCCAGACGCAATTCAATTCTGCCAAAAACGAATTGTGCGAATCGAACCTTCGGCTCGTCGTCTCGATCGCCAAAAAGTATCGCAATCGTGGTCTGGCGTTCTTGGATTTGATCCAAGAAGGCAACGCGGGACTGATCCGCGCGGTCGAAAAATTTGAGCACCAACGCGGGTTCAAGTTTTGTACCTACGCGACGTGGTGGATTCGTCAGGCGATCACCCGCGCGATCAGTGACCAAGGGCGAACGATTCGGGTTCCGGCCCACGTGAATCCAGAAATCACCCGCATGAAGCGGATCGACAACGATTTGCGTCATGAACTGGGGCGTGTGCCGTCGGGGGACGAAATCGCCGCCGCGGCCGAAACCTCGTCCGAGCAGGCCGAGACGATTCTGCGGGCCAGTCAGAATCTGGCCAGTCTGCAGCAACCGATCGGTCTGGATGACAACGGTGAACTGGGTGATCTGGTCGAAGCCAGTAGCGTGGAGCGGCCGGATCGGAACACGGACCTGCGGATGCTGCACCAACGGCTGCATCGGATTCTTGAGGAACGCCTCAGCTGGCGAGAGCGAGAGATCTTGAAGATGCGGTTCGGCCTCGGCGATGGTCACGAATACACGCTCACCGAAGTGTCTCAGGTGTTTAACGTCTCGCGAGAGCGCGTGCGTCAAATCGAAAGTCGTGCGCTGAAAAAACTCAGTGAAGGCCAGTCCAATGCCGAACTGATCGGCTTCGTCGACTAAGCCCGTGGCGTAAGCTTCCAGCTTGCGATCCCCGGTTGCCCTTTGGCAAGCAGGATGCTTCTCCCACAGCGATTGGCCCCCAACTTGCACCACTGGGCATGCCGGCCTGGAGTCCATTCAGCCACCCGGAGCTGGTAGGGCGAGCGGAACGTTGTTTGTGCGTTTGATCCGGCTGAAGACACCAAGCACAGGGGAATCGCTATGTCAGTGGGACGTATTTGCACACGCTCGGTAGATGTCGCTGCACCGGATGAAAGTGCACAAGCCGCCGCGATCCGGATGAAAACACGGAACGTCGGAACGCTGGTCGTTCTCGATCAAAACCAAAGCCCGATCGGAATCGTGACCGATCGCGACTTGGCGCTCTGCGTCGTTGCCAAGGGGCTCGATCCCACCATGACGGAACTGGAGGTGGTGATGAGCAAGTTGCCTGAAAGCGTGACCGAGAACACGCCGATCGAGGCGGCGATCGCGATCATGCGCCGCGGCGCCCACCGCCGGCTTCCCGTCGTCGACGACGCCGGCCAGTTGATCGGGTTGGTTACGCTGGACGATGTTCTCAGTCTGCTCAGCGAGGAATTCGAAGAGATTGGTGAACTGGTTCGCAAGGAAGCCCCCACGTCCTCGACGCTTTGAAACGTCGTTTTCACTCGTTTGGGCCCGTAGGCTCGCGCGAAACGGTTGATCATCGTTTGATGTCAGCCGGCCCGCGCACTACCGCTAACAAAAAACAATCCGTTTGCTGTCAACGGAGAGCGCCAGCGACCCGAGTATCCCGGGGGGGATGCCGATTTTATTACTGTCGGATCTCTATTAAATACACTGGCTCCCCTCTCCCCAAAAAACGCCAAAGACGCGAAGCGTCGAGCGTTTTTTGGGGAGCGGGGTTGGGGGTGAGGGGCAACACATAGGGGCCGCAATGGTATCAAGTTCAACCGCCCAACCGTATGTTCTTTGTCCGGTGAGATGGCTAAAAGATCGATACCCAGCCCCCTCATCCCCAGCCCTTCTCCCCCACAAATCGTTAACTAACTTGTTTGTCGATTTGTGGGGGAGAAGGGTGCCATAACCGTCAGAAACTAAACCGACATCCCAGAGGGATACCAGCGATCACCGTGCGCCATCAGCCCGTTCGCGCCCGGGTCGCGCGCGTGTTGGTTGGTCGTGAGTTCCGTGCCCTCCTGCCCTGATGTGTGCCACCGAAGCCCACCCCTTCGGAAACCCTTGTGTCATGTCGATACGGGGGAAGCCCACCGTTCATCTGGTTGGACGAATGATCGGGTCCGTCACAAGTGTGCTCAGCCGCGCGCCTTTCTCGCGGCCCGGCATTTGCTCTTTGGACTCCTGTTCATTTTTATGCATCAGCAGGAGCTTCCGAAGTGCAAGACAAGTTCGCCACCCTGGACGGTAACGAAGCGGTTGCAAGAGTCGCCTACGCAACCAACGAAGTCATCGCCATCTATCCCATCACGCCGGCGACGCCGATGGGAGAATTCGCCGACGGCTGGTCGGCAGCCGGCCTTCCCAATGCGTGGTCCACGATCCCGCAAGTCGTCGAAATGCAAAGCGAGGGGGGCGCGGCCGGTGCGCTGCACGGTTCACTCCAAACCGGCGCGCTGACGACCACCTTCACGGCGTCGCAAGGTCTGATGTTGATGCTGCCCAACATGTTCAAGATCGCCGGGGAATTGACACCGTCGGTGATCCATGTCGCCGCACGCAGCCTCGCCACCCACGCCTTGTCGATCTTCGGCGACCATAGCGATGTGATGGCCGCACGCACGACCGGATACGGATTGTTGGCCTCGTCGTCGGTCCAAGAAGCACACGACTTGGCCTTAGTCGCCCAGGCGGCCACGCTGCGCGCCCGTATTCCGCTGCTTCACTTCTTTGACGGTTTTCGAACCTCGCAC
The DNA here is from genome assembly GCA_033042175.1 of Phycisphaera sp. RhM. GTDB lineage: Bacteria > Planctomycetota > Planctomycetia > Pirellulales > Pirellulaceae > Stieleria. The sequence continues at coordinate 62,679 of WCIL01000029.1, read as the reverse complement.
GAAATCAACAAGATCCAATTGATCGATCCGGCCACGATCGAACAAATGATCGATACCGACTTGGTGCTGCAGCACCGTGAACGCAGTCTGGATCCCGACCGGCCGGTGCTGCGTGGGACGGCACAAAACCCGGACGTCTTCTTCCAGGCTCGCGAAGCGGTCAATCCGTTTTATGACGCCATGCCGGATATCCTGCAGCAGGAAATGGACCGCTTTGCCGAACTGACCGGCCGACAGTACAAGTTGTTCGACTACGTCGGTGCGGCCGATGCCGAGCAAATTCTGGTGATGATGGGTTCGGGATGCGGTGCGGCCGAAGAAGCCGTCAACGCACTCAACCGCAACGGCGGTCGGGTCGGTCTGTTGAAGGTCCGGGCATTCCGACCCTTCGATGTGGATCGGTTCATCGACGTGTTGCCCGATTCGGTCAAGCAGATTGCGGTACTCGATCGCACCAAAGAACCGGGGGCCGTCGGGGAACCGCTCTACCAAGATGTCGTCACGGCCGTCACCCAGGCCTGGTGGAGTCGTTCGGTTCCGATCCCCCGAGTCATCGGCGGACGCTACGGTCTGTCCAGCAAAGAGTTCACTCCCGCGATGGCCATGGCGGTTGTGAGAGAATTGACCGTTGACGCGCCGAAACAACACTTCACGATCGGAATCCACGACGACGTGACGCTGCAAAGCTTGGCGTGGGACGAAGCGGACTACGACGAACCCGAGCACGTCACCCGCGCCGTGTTCTACGGTCTCGGCAGCGACGGGACGGTGGGTGCGAACAAAAACACGGTCAAGATCCTCGGCGAAAACACTCCGCTGCACACGCAAGGGTACTTTGTCTACGATTCCAAGAAGGCCGGTGCGGTGACGGTTTCGCATTTGCGTTTCAGTCCCGAGCCGATCGAATCGACGTACCTGATTCGTCAAGCCAACTTTGTCGCCTGCCATCAATTCAATTTCTTGCAGCAACGCGACGTGTTGGAAATCGCGGCACCCGGTGCGACGTTCCTGCTCAATTGTCCCTACGATGCCGAAGCCGTGTGGGATCATCTGCCGGAGGAAATTCAACGGCAGATCATCGACAAGAACCTGCAGTTTTACGTCATCGATGCGGGCACGATTGCCAGAGAAAACGAACTGGGCGGGCGGATCAACACCGTCATGCAGACGTGCTTCTTTGCCCTGTCGGGCGTCCTGCCGATGGACGAGGCGATGGAGCACATGCAGGAAGCGGTACGCAAAACGTACGGCAAACGTGGTCCGGTCGTCGTCCAGCGAAACCTCGCCGCAATCGCCGCTTCGACCGCATCGATCCAAAAAGTCACGGTGCCCGACAAGCCGTCCAGCACGGTGCACTTGCTGCCGCCGGTGCCCCTCGATTCGCCCGACTTCGTCCAGCGTGTCACCGGCATGATGATCGCCGGCAGGGGAGACCTGTTGCCGGTCAGTGCCCTGCCCGTCGACGGAACCTTCCCGACCGGAACGGCGCAGTACGAAAAGCGAAACATTGCCGACCAGATCCCGATTTGGGATGCGGACCTGTGCATCGAATGCGGCCTCTGCGCGATGGTTTGCCCACACGCGGCGATTCGTACGAAACGATTCGATGAGGCCTTGCTCGACCAGGCACCGGATGCGTTTCCCGTGCGGATGGCCGACGGCAGCAACGGGCTGGCGGCACTGACGATCCAGGTTGCCCCCGAGGACTGCACCGGTTGTGGCGTCTGCGTCGACGTCTGCCCGGCCAAGAGCAAGGAGGTCGTCAAGCACAAGGCGATCGACATGCTGCCCAAGAGCGAACATCTTGAGCGCGAACGCGAGCGATTCGAGTTCTTTGACCAGCTTCCCGATCCCGACCGGACGACGTTGAACACGACCAAGGTCAAGGACGCTCAGCTGATGCTGCCTCTGTTCGAGTACTCCGGTGCCTGCGGTGGCTGCGGCGAGACGCCGTATTTGAAATTGTTGTCGCAGCTGTTCGGCGACCGAATGGTTGTCGCCAACGCGACCGGTTGCTCGTCGATTTATGGCGGTAACCTGCCCACCACGCCTTGGTCGACCAATCCGCAAGGGCGAGGCCCGGCGTGGTCCAATTCGCTGTTCGAAGACAACGCCGAATTCGGATTGGGAATGCGATTGGGGCTGGATGGCAAACGTGAACGCGCCCGCGCCTTGCTCACCCAATTGAGTGACCAAGTCGATGGAACGTTGGCCAACGCCATCCTTGATTCCACGCAACGCGGCGAAGCGGAGATCCAGGATCAACGTAATCGAATCGAGCAACTGAAACTACGATTGGCTTCTCTCGGTTCTCAACCGGCGTCGGAATTGGCCGCAATCGCCGATTCGCTGGTCGAGCGAAGTGTGTGGATCGTCGGCGGTGACGGTTGGGCGTACGACATCGGCTATGGCGGGCTGGACCACGTGCTCGCCTCCGGACGCAACGTCAACATCATCGTGCTCGATACCGGCGTTTATTCCAATACCGGCGGGCAAGCGTCCAAGGCGACGCCGCGCGCCGCGACGGCCAAGTTTGCCGCCGACGGCCGCAACGTCCATCGCAAAGACCTGGGTGCGATGGCCGTCGCCTACGGCAGCGTCTATGTCGCTCAGATTGCGATGGGGGCCAACCCCGCCCAAACGCTTCGTGCGGTCCAGGAAGCGGAATCCTACGACGGCCCGTCACTGCTGCTCGCCTACAGCCACTGCATCGCGCACGGAATCGACATGTCCACCGCGATGACCCATCAACGCGACTTGGTCCGCAGCGGGTTCTGGCCGTTGTATCGCTACGACCCCCGTGACGCCCACGCCGGCGAGCACCCCTTCCACCTCGACAGCCGCAAACCTTCCAAGCCGTTCAAGGAGGTTGCGATGCAGGAAGCTCGGTTCGCCATGCTCGCCCGATCTAAACCGGAACGAGCGCGTGAATTGATGGAGCTCGCCCAGAAAGATATCGACGACACCTGGCACTATTACCAACAATTGGCCGGCGTCGAGCGAGACAATCCCGACCTGCAACAAACCGACGTTTAAACACCCGAGTTACAGAAGTGGGATAGGCTTCCAGCCTGTCATTCAAGCCGTGAACGACTCACACGTTTGACCACCAACCCATTCAACCAAAGACCGACCCGACGCAGGGATTCCTTTCCATGACCACCATCGACCTTTCCACCAGCTATCTGGGGCTTGATCTCAAGAATCCCTTCATCGCCTCGGCCAGTCCGCTCACCGGCAGCGTCGAATCGCTGCTGCATTTGGAGCGGGCCGGCGCCGCAGCTGTGGTGCTGCCGTCACTGTTCGAAGAGCAAATCGAACACGAACGAGAGCAGTTCGAACAGTTGAACGCCTTTCAATCGGATTCGATGGCTGAATCGCTAAGTTTCTTTCCCGATCTGGAACGCTACAACACCGGGCCGGAAGAATACTTGCAACTGATCCGCGACGCCAAGGAGAGTCTTTGCATCCCCGTCATCGCCAGCTTGAACGGATTCAGCAGCGGCGGTTGGAAATACTACGGCGAATTGATGGAGCAAGCTGGCGCCGATGCGCTGGAATTGAACATCTATTTGGTGCCCACCGACCCCAGTGTTTCCTCCTCCGACGTCGAACGACACTACCGCGAATTGGTTCTGTCGGTCCGCGAACAATTGCGAATCCCGTTGGCCGTCAAAATGGGGCCGTTCTTTTCCTCGCCAGGCACCTTCGGCAGTGACCTCGTTGAATCGGGAGCCGCGGGATTGGTGCTGTTCAACCGATTCCTCTCGCCGGATATTGATCTGGAGACGCTTGAGTTTGTACCCGCACTACAACTCAGCCAGCCCGAAGAATTGCGTCTGGCCCTGCGTTGGATCGCGATTCTCAGAGACCGGATCCAAGCGTCGCTCGCGGCCACCGGCGGCGTGCACTCGGGACTCGATACCGCCAAAGCGTTGCTGGTCGGAGCCGATGCCGTGATGATCGCCTCCACCTTACTGAAGCATGGAATCGATCACCTACCAGTCCTGCGCAACGAGTTGGTTCAGTGGATGGACGAGAACGGCTACTTTTCGGTCGAACAACTCAAGGGCAGCATGAGCATGGACAATTGCTCCAACCCCGAGGGACTCAAACGCGCCAACTACATGAAGGCACTGACGTCCTACACGACGAAGGTCTAGTGACACAGCGTGTTCATGAACCCGTCAATCACTTGGCGTTCCTTGCCGGACACCTTTCCGAATCCGAACTGACCGCCGGATGCTTTGGCGATCGCCGTCATCTGTGCTCGAAAGAATGCGGCTAATTTCGCTCGGGCACGTTGACTCAATCGGCCCATCGCATCACGCATGTACCGCTTCCACGCATCAACGCTCTCACGAGGCGGAACCTCACGCAACCAATGATCCAGCATCATGTAGGCTTCGCTCTCCGGTCGGATCCCGAGCGTCGAGGCCGCGTCCAACACCGCTTGTCGCTCACCGCTGTCAACGCGGTGATCGGCCCAAGCGACCAGAACAAGCGGGATCAACCGCAAGGCGATCAACGTCCGCGTGGTGAATCCCAGTTCCGTCAGTTCGCTCAACAGCGACGCATCCGAAATTCCCGTGTGACGCGCCAAGTCGTCGCGTGCTCCTTCGCTGTGGGCTTCGGCATGAAGACGATCGACAATCGCATCCTCCACCTCGTTAAAAAATTTACGCTGTTGAAAATCTTTCGTCGGTGTCTCTCGGCTGTGGCGAGATCTCATCGCTTGTTCCCCTGTTGCGGCGTTTCATCTTGCGATGCAAGTCACTGCAAACGTAGTGCCGATGGGCGAACGTGCGGCAGGCGGACTGCCGGTGCGGGGATACGCCTCTTCGACGCCCACCAGTGCGATTCCGCACGCCGAAGTGTGCGAGTGGAGCACGTTGGTGTCCAGCCTTCAGGCGCATCCCGCTCGCTGCTCCGCAGCGAGACACACGGCTCACCCGCGCGGATCGAATCCGAACACCGCGCGCCCCTCCCCAAACTCGACACTCGATCTTCAATCGACCAAGTCGACCAAGCCGCTCGCATGGATCCAATCACTGAGTTGATCAAGTGGACGGCTCGCCGCTTGCTGCGGCGGATCCAGGCTCAGTGGCGAACCGTCGGGGGGGATTCCTGAGTCATCGTCCGGTGCGTCATCACCTGCGTCTTCATCACTCGGATCTTCTTCACCCGCGGCCTCCTCCCCGAGCAACTCGGTCTTGTCTGCGAGCAACTCGCGAATCAGTTTCGCGGTCAAACTGAGCCGGATTTCTACCGCTTCGCAGCCGCACACCGTCGCCAGATCGCCGGCGTGACGGATTCGCTGCCACGCCGATTCGAGGTCGCCACGGGCCAGACGAATCCGCGCCGAGCGGATGATTCGGTCGACCGCCAAATCCAGTCGTTCGGCCGAGCGATAGGATTGCGCCGCGGCATCGAGCACGTTCGGGATCTCGCGGTAGTGACCGATGCAGCGTAACAGGTGGACTTCGCGGTCCCGGTGCGCGCCGGCCTGTAAGAAATTGGCTTCCAGATCGTGCACCAGCGCCGCGACGTCATGCCGATCGGCGTGCAACGACAGGTCACACGACTCGATCGATAGCTCGCAGGCCCGCGCCAAATGCGATTTCGCCCCGCCCAAATCCAATTGTTTGGCTGCCAGACGAGCACGCGCCAATTCGATGCGTGCTTCATAGCCGCTGCGGCAGCGATCATCTTGCTGTCGTTCGCTCAGTTTATCGCCGACGACGGGAAGTCGCACCACGCAACAGTCGCGGCAGGGGGCATCGGCGCAATTGCCGGACGGCCCACACAGACAGCACGTGTCGACGATGTCACAGGGAGGGCATGTCATCGCGGCGTAGCTGACGAACCGATCGGCATCTTGGAATCGAGATTGCGTGATCGCGATTTCCGCCGACAACAACCAGGTGTTGCCGGTCGATGCTCCGGCGCGACACAGTTCCACACGCGCGTCGACCAGCCAGTCCGACGCTTCCAAGTACTCGGCCTGACTGGTCAAACAAGCGGCCAGGTTGTACGCCACCGTGCCTGACTCATAGGGATCATCGATCGCCCAGGCCCGCATCAATGCTTGGCGATACTTCTTTTCGGCCTCTTCCAGGTCGCCTTCGTTGTACGCCTCCCGGCCGTCATCGACGTAGCGATGCAGTTTGGAATCCTTGCCGACGATTTCTTGGGGGCCGCTGGCGCAGCCTGCCATGATCACTGCCATCGACAGCCACACCAGGGTGAACCAAATTCTGGGAACCATCGCCCGAACGCTCATCAGCGAACGCCTCCGCCGCGAACCGAGGACGGAGAGAGTTGTTTGGTCGGCGCTTTGTTTTCGCGATAACGTCTCAGCAGCCAATGGTCTTGAATGTCACCGACCAAGTCCTGTGTGTCCTCGACGGTGTCGTTGACGCGCTCGGTCGTTCCGGGCAGCGCTTCGGCTTCGCTGCGGACGATTCTCACGACGTCACGCGTTTCGGTGGTCAACCGTTGAATCAGCAGTGCCGTCTCACGTAGCGTCTCCAGTGTGGTCGCAATGTCATCGTTGGTTTGGTCGCTTTTGGCATCGATGTTAGCGGCCAGCTTTTTGACGCTCTCGGCGGCCTCCGACGCGGCGGTCGCAGAGTCCTGGATCCGCAGGATGGTTTGGCGGATGTCACCATCGACGAGTTGATCGACACGCCGCGCCAGTCGGGTCAATTCGGCTTCAAGATTCTCGGTCGTCTCGCGGAGCTGGGCGAACGTTTCGACAGCTTCCGGACGGATCGCGTCGCTGGTCAGCTTGAGAGATTCGAACGTTTCCTCGCTGCTTCCAAAGGCCGGATCGATGTTTTCGGTAAGCGACTGCTGCAATTTCTTGGCGGCGCTGTCGACCGAGTTGCCGGCCGCCTCGATGTTGCTGGCCATCCGATCAACCTGGTCGTCCTGTTTTAGGATCCGGGTGATCGTTTGACCGGGCAAGAGCCGTTGTGGCGGATCCGTTTGGCCTTCGGGGCGATTGCGTCGGATGCGAACCACGGCTGGTCCGACGCCGTACTTACGGTCCAGCGTTACCGCGCTATCGGTTGTGATCAGATCACTGTATTTGGCATTGATCGCCAGCGTCACGCGGACCAAATCGTCATCGACGATGTATTCCAACCCGTCGACTTGGCCAACGGTTTCACCCAAGATGATCACTTCGGTGCCGTTCCGCAGTTGGGCAGCCATGTTTTCAGGGACGTGGATAAAGAACAGCTCCTTTTTGACCGCCAGATCGCTGGTGAAGCGGACCGAAATCACGATCGACAGCAGAAAGACCACGATCAAGAACACGCCGACGATTTGATTGACGTACCTGAGGCGAAACGGTTCGTTCATGGTCGACGTCTCCCGTTGGTGTTCATCGTCCCGTTGATGATCCGCCAGCTGATCACCGGGCTGCGAAATTCCAATCGGTATTCATCTCGATCACCGGCGAAGAACAAGACCGCGGTTCCCGAGGCACGCAGGTCATCGATCGCCGAGACAAAGTTGTCGTACAACGATTCCAGCATGAAGCGAAGTGGGCGTTCCAAAATCAACAGTCGGGGGTGATTGGCCATCGCGCGAATCAACTGGCACAAGGCCAGCACCGACGGCTCGACGACCGAGGGTCGCTTTTTCATGGCCCATTTCACCTTGGCGAGCTGATGGCCCGACAGCCTTTGAATCCAATGTTCCACTTTTTCTTCCGCGTCGGTCTCGGTGACCCCATGATGCCGCATCGCCAAGTGGATGTTGTCCCGCAGCGTCAGACTTTGGATCCACGCCGAACCCGCAAACACACGCCCGATTTCGCTTCGCATTTGAAAGTGACGCGCGTAGTCGATCCCCAACCAATCTTGCTGGCTGTACAACACCTCACCCGCATCCGGTGGATTCAATCCCAGCATCATTGAAACCAGGTCGCGGGGATTGTGCTGCCGCTCCAATTCCACTTCGACCAACTCGCCCGATCGAATCGTTGCCGAGAACTTGTTCATGCGAATCGACGTCTCACCAGTTCCCTTAAAACTCACCTGATGGAATTCCAGGATCGGCGCAGCCAGCTCCCATTGCGGTGGCGGGGTTTCGGTCGTGGGGGCGTTGCCGGTCACGGGACTATCCAAATTGAAAGACGAGGATCTTATTGTAGAACAGGATCGACAGAATCGCGGAAACCGCAAAGACGGCCGTCAACGCTCGGATCCCCGCGCGGCTGGCGATCCGAGGGACATCCGTCATCGATCCCCGTGCATTGATGCCTTCCAAACAACAAATCGCTCCGGCGAACCCTCCGGCGACCATGGTTTTGGAAAGGAAAAACGTCAGGTCACTGAGCTCAAAGTTGCTGGCGATCTCGCCATAGAACTCGTTCCAACCGGTGTGAATTGCATCCATCATGTACCCCACCGCATAGCCCGTCACGACCATCGTCACCGCCGTGATGATCGCCAGGCAAAAGACGCTGATCATCACCGCCAGGACGCGCGGCATCACCAGGAACGTCATCGGGTCGATTCCCAACGAGTCGATCACTTCGACCTCGCCGTTGGCCCGCATCGTCGCCAGCTCCGTGCTGATCGCGATGCCGCTGCGGCCGATCACCACCAAACACGCCAACATCGGCGCGATCTCGCGGACAATCGAACGCCACAAGATCGGCGCGATGACGTCGGTGGAGACGCCGGCGGCATCGATCCACATCGCCGCTTGGACGATCAACAACACCCCCACCGCGCCCCCGAATCGAAGCGCCGCGGGGATCGCGTCGACGGCTGTGAACAGCACCTGCTTGGAAAACACATTGCGGACCGGGTACGTCCACGATCGGGGATGACTTGCCAGTGCCAACGACGCCCACAAGACCGATGCAATTGCCGACAGGCGACCGAAGCGGTCGAAAAACAGTTCGCCCACGCTGCCCGTCCAATGCCACACCCAACCGGTGGCGCGTGCCACGGCCAAGCGAACGAGATGGAACGTCTGGACGGAGGAGCGAAACACGGCGAATGACGGTGAGACCCTGTATCGGACAAAATTGGATTCATTCTTACAATCGGCCGAACCGCACCACCACTCCCCTGCGAACCGATTCAACGGTTGTCATCCCACCCCCGTCCCACCCTCCAACCGGCGCAACCGTTACAGTCCCACTCCGCAACGCCGCACCTGAGCGGGCGACGCACCGACGATCCCCAGCGGAAAAGGCCGCCCAGTCGTCAAAGTCACCCTCCTGGCAGGAGGGTCGAGCGAAGCGAGCACAGGGGAGATGCTATAAGGGGAGGTCGAACGATGGATGGCTCTGCTGAGGCCGGGAGAAGCTGGCATGGCGATTGCCGGTGGCGTCACGGCCTTGAAAATTAAATCAGCCGTTTGGCGCGAGCCTACGGGCCTCGGTGCGGATTCTTGGTAGTCGAGCCCCATACGCTCGCGCGACAGACGCTCATTTCATGCATGCCCTGCGCCTCCATTGGCAGATTCCCACCGGCCCCGATGCCGTTGGTGTATGCTGCCTTCCTTCCAATACATTGCAGTGCAATCAACGCAACGCTACTCGACGGCGGAACCAGTCCCATGAAGAAGCGGATCATCTCCAACGCCGAGCAACAAGCCGCTGAGCTTCCCGAGGGCGGATGGCTGGATTTGGCGACGCTGGCCGACGTCGAAGTCACTTCGGAAGCCCCCGCACATCCGATTGAGTCCGCGTTGCTGCCCGGACGCGGTTCGCTGTGGCGCGCCGCGGAGCCTGGCGAACAGACCATCCGGCTGGTCTTCACCAGTCCCCAACGCATCCAGCGGATTGCACTGGAATTCGTCGAGCCGCTGACCGTGCGGACTCAGCAATTCGTCCTAAGCTGGTCCTCCGACGGCGGGCAGTCCTACCGCGAGCTCGTCCGCCAACAATGGAACTTCAGCCCCCAAGGGGCGACACAGGAATCGGAAGAATACCGAGTGGATTTGAGCAACGTCACCGCGCTCGAACTGAAGCTCACCCCCGACGTCAGCGGCGGAGAAGCGCGTGCCACGCTCGCTCGCTTGCGTCTGGCCTAGTCGGCAGTGGACGAGGCGACGAGTCCTTGCCTTCAGGTAGTTAGTAGTGGACGAGGCGACGAGTCCTTCCCTTCAGGTAGTTAGTAGTGGACGAGGCGACGAGTCCTTCCCTTCAGGTAGTTAGTAGTGGACGAGGCGACGAGTCCTTCCCTTCAGGTAGTCGGCAGTAGACGAGGCGACGAGTCCCTGCCAATACGCCGACTGCAGAGGACTCGTCGCCTCGTCCACTACCCGAAAATTGGTGCCGTGGAAAAAGGTCAGGCTGTCACTTGCGGAACGATGAAACGATGACTGGACCCACCGATGGCAGCGCGAACCCACGGATTTTCCGCACCCTATCATCCGTGGGTTCGCGCTGCTATCCGTGGGTGTTCTTTGCGATGGATAGCGGATGCGAAGTCGGGGAACAGTCGACGAAGCGCGCAATCGAGGATCGACAACACTTCAAGAGACGCGGCACTCGGACGTCTAGCGGGTCCGGCATCCCCCGCAGTCTGCGCGATTGCGAGTGCCCGATTGCGATCCGGCTTCGCGACCGCGGGTGCCGAGTCGGGGCGACAGGGAACGACCTCTTCGAGCGTCGCTTGGTTCGATCCACAACCGACCAAAAATCTTGCCGAATTGCGAACCCGCCGGCCTTGCAGGTGTCAAATTGGCAGGGTATTGTTTTCCCCAGACCGTCCACGACGGCCCGGGCGATTGGCTCAGTTGGTTAGAGCGCTGCTTTCACACGGCAGAGGTCACTGGTTCGAATCCAGTATCGCCCATGCTTTTCGATTGCGGCTGGTTCTCTGCGCTTGACTTGGCCTCAAGGGGACTCCTCTTATGTTCAAGATTGAGAAATTGGATTGGTGCCGGGGCTCTCATCGCACCGGTTCGATCGCTGTGGATTGGGAGTCGATTACGGAGACCCTGGGGTTTCCGCCGAATGGCGCGGCGAGCGCAGATGGGAAAGTCATCGACCGTTGGGATTTCCGCTGCGACGAATGCGATTGTGCGATCTGGGATTACAAGGGATCGCACCTGTTTGATCAGTACAGCACCTTTGGCCCCGCAAGAGTTTTTAGGCATCTGTTCGGTGATCGCTACACACACGAAGTGTGGGACGATTGAGTCGAACGGCCGAGTCGCTCGCAGGTTGGTCGGTTGCTAATGAGTGTTTGAACCCCGCCGGCAGCAGACCAAGAAGGCATCCGGCGTCTCCGCTACCCTTCTATCGTCCCATTTTGGGGGCGGTTTCAGATCGAGGTTGCGCAATGGGCGGTTGGAAAGGCGGGAACCGTCCACGTATGACATCGTCGCGTGCAATCGGGCCGTCAAAAAAGCGGATCGGTGAGACGCACCGGCTCGGCTTGGCGTGGTGATTCTTGCGATGGCAGCGTTCTCGTGGTGCGACCACCTGTCGGCGTGTCGCTTTGCCCCCTTGCCAACCACGCTGCCCGCTTTTCTGGTGTAACGGGAGCTGCAGGCCCCTTAATCTGTAGCGTCAGCTGAGTTCTTCCACGCGGAGGATTGTGGATTCCAGGTTGATACGACATCGTGAAGCAATTCACAGCGGATCAATGCTCGACGCGCGGCGTGTGTCGTCGCCCTCAACGACCAATGTGCCGTGCGACTTTCCCGTGGGCCGAATTCTGGCATGTACCGGTTCGAGAAGGTGTGCCGCGAATCTGGGCGATCTCAAATCAGGTATTTTTAACGATGGCCCAGAAGATAGTTTCGATGACCGTGACCCCAGAGCACGCGGGTCGTGTGGATCTGATTGCTCGAGAATTGTGCGATACCTCGCGAAGCCAAGTCCGCGGCATGGTCGATCATGGCTGCGTCTCGGTCAACGGAGTGATCTGTGGAGACGCAGGGCAAACGGTTGCCGCCGGCGATGTTGTTTCAATTTCCCTCGATCCACATCAACGCTACAAAGAGAAGAAGAAGCCCTGGGACGATCGTACGTTTAGGGTCGTCTACGAGGACAAGCACTTGATCGTCGTCGATAAGGCAGCGGGAACCTTGACCGTGCCGACAGACAATCATGAACGCAACACCCTCGTCGAACGTTTGACCCTTTACCTGACTCATTCGCGTGGAAATCGGGACGCATATGTCGTTCATCGGTTGGACCGAGCGGTGAGCGGGCTGCTGGTATTCGGTAAGCAAGAATCCATCGCAAAAAAAATGATCGAACAGTTCAAGCAGCGAAAGCCTGAGCGGGTCTACGCGGCGATTGTGGCAGGGGTGATGGCAGACGATGAGGGGACGTTTCGTTCGCATTTGGCGACGGGCAAAAATCTCGACCGGTACGTTGCACCGGCGTCGCATCAGACTGAGCTTGCAATCACACATTACCGTGTGCTGCGGCGAATGGCGAACACGACGCATGTCGAAGTGAAATTGGAGACTGGCAAACGAAATCAGATTCGAATCCACTTTGCGGACGCCGGTCATCCTGTTCTCGCTGATCCACGCTACAAGACCAAGCAGGCATCGCATCATCATTGGATTCGCGACCGAATCGCGTTGCATGCGAAATCACTCGCGTTTGAGCATCCGGTGTCCGGTGAGGTGATGGCGTTCGAATCTCCCCTGCCGTCCGCCATGCTGAAATTTCTCGCAGGAAACCGTTGAGAGGGTGTCCATTGGTCGGACCGCACCTTCCTTTCTGTCATAGCCGTTGACGGTGCAGTTGCGACCATCCATTGCCGCCCTTCTGTGCATCCTGACCGCTCTGGGGCATGTTCCCGCGTGGGTGCACATCTCCTCGTGCAACGATTGCGCCTCGTGCAGTGATTACGCCTCCTGGTTGACTCCCTTCGCTGGTTTAATGCTCGTGGGAGCACACCCGCTCAACCATCAGTACAGCTGCCGACGCCATTGCTGTTCTCCAGATCAGACCCTGTTCACTGACTAGGCGGCCGTGCATCGTCCGCTGCGGATGCGAGTTGGACCGCATGCGCGGCGGGGATCGGCCAGCGTCCAGGCCGAAGCGACGGTCGATCGTCGTCGCGTATGACCCCGCGCCATCAAGAATGACTTTCCGGCGATGCCAATATTCGCTAGGCTCCCTTTCAACCAATTGAGGCAAGAATTGCCTTTGAGCGGCGTAGTGAATCGTTGCGGGATGCTAGCCAGGAGTGTGGGTATGGCGATAAAGGGCCGGTTGTCGTGGTGTTTGTTGGGCTGTGCGTTGCTCCTGTTGGGGTGCCGTTCGACCGCGAATCGCAGTTCGGACATCGCTTCACAGCTCGCAACCGCGGATCTCTCAACGTCCGATGGATCGGCAGCCCCGTGGGAATCCCTTACGTTTTTCCACAAGCCTGAGTTTCAAGAGGGGACTGGGCCGATCGATGCTGGTGACGTACCTGAATTTTCCGCAACCGATTCCGGATTGAGGTATCGGGTGCTGAGAAATTCAGGCGGCAAGAAACCCACCGCTGACGACACCGTGACGGTCAACTATCGCGGTTGGCTCAATAGTGGCAAAGTCTTCGACAGCTCTTACGAACGAGGGGAACCGACGACATTTCCCTTGCGAAATGTCATCGCCGGTTGGACCGAAGGACTGCAACTCGTCGGCGAGGGGGGCATGATCGAGCTGTGGATTCCTTCAAGGCTAGGCTACGGCAAAGGCGGTTCCCCTGGCTCGATCCCTCCTCATGCGCACCTCCATTTCATCGTCGAACTCATCCACGTCCAATAGCCACCCTTTGCCTTTTCGTCTCTTCTGACGTTTGGATGGCGTGGATCAACGGTCCACGAGAGACGAACAAGAGGGTCCCGGATTCAACAACGCCGGTCACTTGTTTGTCCGTTTCAGAAGCGGCCTGTCGTCGATGATTTCGTGTCGGCAATGTGCTCGCCTGCAATCCGCCATCGCATCATCCGTTCGCGATTGACCGCAGGGTCGATTCGGTCCACACAATGTCGATGACGACATGTTTATCCAAAGCACCTGGGGCTTGAGAGAATAAGCTTGTTGGTCTCACGCCTCGCCATTGATCATTGAAAAACTCGGCGTCACGTTTTGATACCGATAAAAAATTATTGGAATTTGCTTGACCCACGCTATCGCATTCGATCTATTCGGGACCACTCATACGGGTTCTTCACAAGGGGCAAACTGTGAAACGTAACGTAGTGCTACCGTTGATATCGGTGTTCTTCGCTGCCACTCTTTCTTGGGCAGCAGACGAGTCGGAAGTCTCAGCCACGTCTCTGATCCTTATTCCACCGGATCTGGAATTCGCTACTCGAATGATGGTGGTGTTTGATCCGGACGAGGACGGCTTGATCGATAAAGAGGAAGCCGAAAAGCTTCCCTGGCGAGATGAGATTACGCGATACGACATCGACAGAGATGGAAAGCTCACTCATTTAGAGGTGGCAATCAGGGCGGCGTTCATCCGACACAAGGATGACATCATTCAGGTGGACTATGACTTGGCGGTCAAGGAAATGCGCAGGCGTGACCGCGACCGAAACGGTCAGCTTGATCCAGATGAAATTGCCAACGGATGGCCGGCCGATGTCGATGAATACGACCGGAATAAGAATGGAGTCATTTCACTACAGGAGATCGCCGCTCAACTGGCATTCGAACGCGGGCTTCGCGTAGAGCTCGGGGTCATGGGTGTTGATCACGGCGGAGCGATCAAATTGGTCAACCGCTTCGACAAAAACTCCGATCAGCAACTCGATGCGGGTGAACTCGAGGAGGCCGGTATTGCGGGTGAAGCTTCATCGTTTGACAACGACCGTGACGGAGAAATGTCGCGGACCGAGCTCGGAGTCATGTTGGCCCATCGGCGTAAATCGTTGGGGTTGAGCAAGTCGGATCAGTTGAATGCAAGAAAGCTGATGCTGCGGTTGGATGCGGACCGGGACGGCAAGATACTGTGGACAGACTACGGAGCCGACGGGCCACAGGGGAATCTGCTTGTTGAGTTTCGTTACTTTGACCTCAACGGTGATCGGGTCGTCACTGAATTCGAGGTCGAGAAGAAATTCGGCATGAAACGCAAGGAAAAGGGCTATGACGACGATGCGGCGAGCGAGGCGAGACGGCTCTTGATTCGACACGACTCCAATCGAAGTAACTCGATCGAGTTGGATGAATTGAGCGATGTTCCGGCTTTGGGGAAGCTGGCCAAGAACAACCTGAAACAGATCGACGCCGATCGCGACGGGAAACTGTCCTTCTTTGAAATCGCTAAGCATTTGTCACGGGCGAAAAGTGACTAGCGTTCGCCGCGCAAGCTCGCGATCCCAGTTTTGGGCTCGATCCGAGCTGCGCCTTCGTTGATGCAATCCAGGCCTGCGCCGCTGACGCGGGTTGTCACGCAACCAGCTGATCACATCGATCGCCGAGCACTGAAGACGCCATTGAAGAGGGAAGATCGGTCTATGCATGCAACCACGTCGTCACTGCGTTCAGGCAGCAACGGTCTCGGCTCGCCGAGCGAATCCGAGACGCATTGCTCGCGCGGTACATCCGCACCGGCGCAGAAACAGCGGTTTTTCATCGTCGGGTGCCCGCGATCAGGGACGACTCTGCTGCAGGTGATCCTGAATCGTCACCCTTCCATTGTGATTCCACCGGAGACGAAACTCTTTTACTACTATCATCGAATGCCGACGTGGATGCGTGAGCGTGCGGTGCGTCGAATCAACGAAGACCTGGGGATTCAGTTACCCGATTGGGCGATATCGACCCGCACAAGCACCCCGACGGCATTCGACCTGATGATGAAACTTTATGCCGCGAGCGTCGGAAAACAACAGGCGACTTGGTGCGGCGAGAAATCACCCGAACATACCACGCGATTCGCGTGGATCCTGAGCACGTTCCCGGATGCACGCTACATCGCAATCACACGAGACGGGCGTGACGTCGTTGCCAGCCTGATGAAGGCCCCTTGGATTAAATGCAATCACCTCAGTGCCGCGATGATCTGGCGGCGCTACCAAAGGGCGGTGCTTTCGCTAAAGAACGTTGCCGGCTCTCGCGTCCTGTTAGTCAAATACGAAGATCTGGTCGATTCTCCGGAGCGTGTCGTGCGCCAAGTCCTCGGCCATCTGCGACTGCCGACGGAGCCTTACGCCGAGAAGATGATTCAGGTTCAACCTGAAACAGACACGCGGTCGTTTCCTGACCGTGAACTCAGCTGGAAGGCAACGTCCCTGCAGCCGATCTCCCGCAACGTCTCTTCCAAAGCGTCGAAGCACTTGACAAGAACGGAGGTCCAAGAGGTCGAGTTACTGACGCGGAAGGAATTGATGGATTTTGGATACTCGATGCAGGAGTGTTTTAAGGATCAACGCACGACGATGTTACGAACGGCAGTTCACGTGTCGGAGACATTACGAAGTCTCGGGCCGCAGTGCCTTTTGTCAGAAGCGATCGCGACGTGGAAAAGTCTGCTTCGCGGTTGAGAAGGCAGGCATGAACCCGTTGGCCAGGTACCTCTTGGCTTGTACTGAAGTTTAAGGTGGGAGAATGAATTTGAAGAGCTGGCAGAACATCTTGCTGAGTCGAGTGACGATGCTCATCGGGCTTGTCCTGATACTGGCTTCGGTCACCAAGTCGCTGGCGTTATTTGATTCGCTGTGGCTGTTCGGCAGCCAGTTCAGTGTGCCGACGCCATGGAATCACGCCGCTGCTGCTATCATCCCGATCGAAGTGTATTTGGGATTGGAATTAACGGTGGGGATGCAGCGAACCGGTCTCAAGCGGGCCGCAGCAGTCCTTTTTTTGTTGTTCGCGACGTTCAGCCTGTGGCAACTGTCCGTCGGTGTCGGAAATTGCGGTTGTTTCGGACGTCCGTCGGTGGCCCCGGTGGTCAAGTTGATTGGAAGTTTGGCAGCAGCAATCCTGTTGTTGATTTTTCCTGACGCAACTGGACCACGCAATACGGCGTCTGTCGGTCAATCATTCCTCAGTACGACAGGCGTTCGAACGTGCTTGTTCATCGCAACCTTTGTCGCATTCTATTTCACGACCACAGCGACGCCGTTACGGCAGCAGTTGTCTCGTCAGCATTTGGTTGCTGCGCCAACGGGCACGTATTGCGATACTGGGGAGGCAACATGGGCGGCGGCGGACATTAAGATTCGGAATATCACGGCTGATCCGGTTGAGGTGATCGGGGCGTCGCGAAGTTGCGGTTTCTATGTCGAGGGTGAATTCCCGTTTGCGGTTCCCGCCCACGGAATCAGCACCCTGCGCGTGCGAACCAAAAACCCGACAGACTCCCACATGATCGATTTACAGTTTTCGCTTTTTCAGAAAACGCATTCGGGCAATTCAAGAGCATGCAGTTTCTCTGTCCCGTTGGTCCACGTTCCCTAAGGAGGATTTAAACTCTCCCTTTCCACGCTGAGAGGAAAGGGGTCTGTCGTTTCCGGCGAATTTCCGTTCGCCACTCTTACTTCAAATTGGGTATTTCAATGTTTTCAGAGATTAAGAAGGTGATCTCCGTGGTTGCCTTTGCGTTTGTCGTTTCTGTGCTGTCGCTCGCGATTGATGCCGGTGCGCTCCGTGCCGGCACCAACGCATCCGGTGATTGCCAGTTGAGTGCGACGCAATGCAAAGCGAATACTTGCACTACAGCCGCCACCGACTGTACTGACACCGTTAACTGTTATTGCTCCAGCTAGCGATGGGTGGCTGACGCACGCCTGGTGGTGCCGTGCCGGATCATCGATCAAGCGTGGTGGCATGGTTGTGGTGTCAGCCATCTTTTTTATTTCTCCCCGCTCATTGATCGAAATCGAAACAGTCGCATGTCTCAGCCTTATTGCCGATATTTCGTTCACCGCGTATTCCACGTTGCGTTTGCCACGTTGACCGCCTCGGGCATTTTGTCGTTTACGATCTGCCAGGATCGATCTGTTCAGGGGGCGGACAAGCTTGAATCGCCGGGACTGATTGAGCAAATCAAACAACAGAATACATTGTTGCTCGATGCCCATCCGTTACATGTTGTCGTCCAATACTTCGAGCGTTCTGACGGACAGATGGCCTCGGCGACGCGCTGTGAATATTGGAGGTCGGAAGATGGTCTTTTGGCGATCATCTCCAAGGAATCGAGGCAGACGGCACTGGGGTTCAATGCGGAATACGGATTTGCCGTCGAGCAGGAGGAGGAGGCTGAGAAGTGGACATTAAGGAAGATTTCCACGCCCGATGATGTTCTAGCCAAACTGCAGGGGCATCTCAGCAATGCCTTGGTCTCTTCCTACGTGGAGTTTCAGCCTTTGTTCAGCCTGATCCCTGATAACAATGAACATTATTCGGTGATTGAGCACAATGACCAGATCGAGCTGACGATTTCGAAAGCACCCAAGTCCTCACGGCCTCGGTATGTCAACAGCGGCACCGTTTGGCTTGATCCGAAGCATTCATATGCCGTCACAAAATTCGATCTAGAGATCGTCAGTCCGATTGACTCTGCAAGGGTGACGGGTGAATGCCATTATGACATAGGGCATTCGGAGTCGGGTTACCCAACGCCCCAAGGCCGAACACTTCTGTATTACGGAAACAGTCTTGATCCAAGTGAGCGCGTGGAAATCATTTCATCGATCGAACGCTTCGCATTCGATCCGCCGCCGGTGGACAGATTTCGGTTGACGTCGTTCGGGTTGCCTGAACCCGAGTTGCCAAGCATTTCTCTTTCATGGATCATTCTGATTGTCGCGGGGTTCTTTTTATTCGTGATCGTGGGTGCGTTCCGCACCAAGAATCCCGACGTTCAACCGGGCGTTGCATCGTGAATGATGTCTTACTGACAGTCGTCTGTGATTCAATTGCACTGCTGTTTGTGTCTGCAGCCACCGCAAGCGTCGCCTATGCGGCGTACCGCGTCTGCGCCACTACCAGTAAGTCCCTGCTGGCTGCCGCGGTCGCGGCCTGGATTTTGACGTGGTCGTGGATCAGTGGAGTGGGGCAGTTGCTCGGATTGCTAAGCTGCTTGACCCCGGCGATCTACATCGGCACCGTGCTGGTCTCGGGAAGTCTGGCATCATGGTATGCGGTTCGCAATTTCCGAACTGCTGAATTTGCCGAACACGAGAAACCCGGTGTCGGGTATCGCACGTCGCTCACCGTGTTCTGGCTGGCGATCGCAATCGGATTCGTTTTCAGAGCTTTGTACGTCAGTGTGACCCGGCACCCGACGCAATGGGACAGTATTGCCTATCACCTTCCGAGAGTTGGACAGTGGACCGCCGCACACGGACTCCACGGGCACTCCAATCTGAAGTGGTTCTACCCCGGGACAAACGAACTACTGCAGTATTGGTTCAGCGGCGGCCTTTCCGGAGACTTCACCTATGCCTTCAACAACCTGGCGTCCGTTCTGTTTTTGGGGCTGGGGGCGTATGGGCTATCGCGTCAGCTCAACGCTTCGCGACTCTTTGCGAACTTGGTCGCCGTCGGCGTGACGGTCAACTACATCGTGGTTCATCAGGCATTGGACAATAAGAATGACATTCCGATTGCGGCGCTGCTGATCGGAGCGCTGTTTCTGTTTTCCTGCTGCGATCGCAAGAAGGCTCGTTCCTATCTGCCGATCGGGCTCGCTCTGGGACTGATGCTGGGGATTAAATATTACGCCGTTGCCGTTGCGATCGGGGGGGCAGTGATGATGATCGGAGCGATCGGGTTGACACGGATTGATGTGCGGCAGAAGGCGACGTGTGCGGCTGTATTACTGTGCACCCTGTTGGCGGTTGGCAGCGGATGGTACCTGCGAAACTGGCTCGACACCGGGGAGCCGATGTTTCCCAAAGCGATCTTTGGCAACGATTCGAGCACGTCGACAGACACGCTCTTGGGGACGTCGCTGATCGGTTCGATAAGCCTGGAAGTTCTGCTGGCATGGATGAACCAGGTTTACCAGAAATTGGGCGTTGTCCCATTTCTGGGCTTGCTCGCTACGCCTTCTGCGTTGGTTGGCGTCATGCAGCGAAGCGGGAAGCAAGGTTGGAGAGAGGTTGCGGGGTCGGCATTGTTCGGGGGCTGTTTGCTGCTCTGTTTTGGACTCTATTTGATCACGCCCTTCACAATAAGTTCCCCGAACAAGAAGTTCGCGTACCTCAGCTATGGCTATATTACGATCAGACTTGGTTTCCCATTTTTTGTGCTTTTGACAATTTTCTCATGGACACAAATCTCCAACGCAGTTTCGGATTGGGGGCGACGACGCGAGGTCACCGAGACTGTAACAACCAGACGAGGTCTGGTATTGAGCGGAGTTCCGGGTTTCGTCGCCGCGCTTCTGGTTACCGCTCAGTTGCTGCAATGTTCAAAAATTTATCGCCCCGGATTTGAGATCGACATCTTACTCGGCCACTACCACTACGCGACGCTTGCGGCGTCGTTTGCCCTTTCATTGCTGATCGTGATGCTAGGAGGTTTGAGGCTGAAAGGATGGTCGCGAGGTCAACTTGCGTTTTCGGTCGCCATGGGTATCAGTGCACTTGTTCTGTTCGTGGCGACGTCCTCGATTCGGTGGCATTCACAATTTGCATCGCAATATGATGCTTACTTCGAAACTGAGGTATTTAGTTGGATCGAAAATGCTGACTTGTGGGATGGGGCCGACGAACTGTTGGTGGTCGGCCACCGGACATATCCTTTTGCTGGTTCCCGTCGGGAGCGAAGTCTTCACCAGCTCGCAGACATGCCCGTCTATAAAGTTCCGCTGAACACCGCGACGGACCTGGAAGAGCTGCTCGGCGTGGAGGGATTTCGTGTGCTTGTTGCCGAGCGGCACAATGGGCTCTGGAATAGACTTGAGTTTGAAGCACATGCGCGTGCGCGTCCAGAGGTTTACGATCAGTTGTTTGAAGACGGTCGCTATTCGATTTATCACGTTGATTTGTCACAGATACCCCAATGAAGTTGTTGAAATGAAGGATAACGGGCTTGCAAAGACATTGGTGTGCGAATGCGGACCATCCAACGTAGAACGGCCGATTCGGCTGCCAAACCGGGAACGACCCCGAGGATTCTCGCGATCTGGATTAGCCATCGCAATTCTATTGGTAGCGTTGTCCAGTTTGACGGCCGCGGAGGAACTGCGGCTCAGGGGCCGGGTAACGGATGTCTCGGGAAGGGGGGTTGGCGGGGCAACGGTTTGTTCGTTTTGGAGTGCCAACGGAGCAAGGACAAAGACGGACGGAACACGGTATGACTTTGCGGACGAAAACGACATCCGTGAGTATTGGTCACGCGAGGGCGAGATGTCGCCCTATCTGGTTTCGACTCAAACGGATGCGACGGGTAGCTTCTCGTTAGATGTTGATGGTTCACGTGAGGCATTGATGGTGATCGGGCCGAATCAGAGAACCGGCGGTGTGCTACTCATCCCGCCGCATTATGCCGGACGTTCATTGACGTGTGTGTTGACCGATCTGATCTCGGTGCGGGCCAAATATACGTGGGACCGGACGCTTCCAAACGTTTGGGCTCACAGTTATGTTTCGGTGGTCGGAAACGAGACGCGTGTCCTTGCCAACAAACGAATCATTACCTGTGGTTCCTACGGTGGGATCCTTCGATTTCGCGTTCCTCAAGGTCGCTATGAAATTCGAAGCTATGGATCGACCGATGGCGGCGAAACACTTGACTTGACGCTCAAGGACGTTCGCGGGTTTACCGTCGACGGCGATGCGACAGAGCTTGATCTCGGCAACCTCCACCTTTCCCCCGCTGCCCCATCGGCAGAACAAATCAAAGCGGAGTCCTTGCGGCAAGGTCATTGGGTCGACTTGAAACACCGTTTCGGACAGCATTCTCCCAACTGGCACGTGTCTTTTGCAACAGGGGTGCCCAATGACGTCTCCGTAACGACCTTTCGCGGCAAATGGTTGTTGCTTTCTTTCTGGGCTTTTGGGTGTCCCTCCTGCCTGAAAGACAAGCTGCCGGATCTCGCCAAATTCTATCGTTCGAATTCAGATCATCGAGACAAGTTTGAGATCATCGCCATTTGTATTGACCCGGATCGAGAACTCGAAACCACCGCCGCGCTCGAAGACCGATTGGAGCCCTTCGTCAAACACCTATGGGATGGAAAGCCGTTGCCGTTTCCGGTGATCGTCGATTCGAGCCATCAGACGTGGAAAAATTTCGGACTCAGCGAACTTGGGTCGACCGTTCTGATTGATCCCAACGGCATCCTGGTCGATGGTGGCATCGAAACGCTCGCCAAGTTGCTGCCCTAAAGCTCCAGGAAGGAAACGGATCGTTCAAGTTGAAACGCCAAGCATCAGCGTAGTCTCGGCGATGAATGCGTCACGTGCGGGGGCCTACGCATGCCCGCCCCCAGGATACATTGCGTCGGATTCTTTTGCGGCAATCCTTTGGTATCGAGGTCAAGCATGTTATCGGTTAGCGATCCTTCAATGCGGATCGATTCAGCGAATGGGAAAACAAAGGCAATTCCCTCGAACTTTTGTTTGTCGGTTGTCGTGCCGGTGTATAACGAATGCGATACCATTGCAAACGTGGTGCGACGTCTGCGGCAGACGCATATCCCGATGCAAATCATTTTGGTCGACGACGGCAGTAGCGATGGTACGCGAGAAAAAGTCGCGGCACTGGGTGAATCGACTGGAGTCGTGGCGATTCATCATGACGTTAACTTAGGAAAGGGGGCTGCGATTCGATCTGGAATTGAACAAGCGACCGGCGACGTCGTCGTCATTCAAGACGCGGATCTTGAGTACGATCCATGTGAATTCCATCGACTCATGGGGCCTATCCTCGAAGGGAAGGCCGACGTCGTCTACGGAACCCGGTACGGGCATCACGACCGAGTCCTTTACGGATTTTGGCACCAAACTGGAAACGCTTTGATTAGCTTCCTGGCCAGTTGCGCCATTGGTGTTCGATTCAGTGATGTCGAGACCTGTTACAAGATGGCGTCAAGAAAGCACTTTCAGGCGATTCTTACCGAACTGACCGAACAAAGATTTGGTATTGAAATCGAGCTTTCTGCTCGTTGGGCGCGTCTGGGCTTACGCTTTGCGGAACGGTCGATTAGCTATTCCCCGAGATGGTATGGAGATGGGAAGAAAATCGGCTGGCGAGACGGCGTGTCTGCGATGAGGTGTATCGTCAAATACGGTTTTCTTAAGCGATAGCCAGCACCGCGTCGCATCGTCGTCGGCGACCGAGTCTCCAGCGGATGATCGCTTCTGGGGCGGCAAGCCAATCAGCAGTTGAGACGAGAAAGAGCTGGAGCCGCCCACCTTGGCCAGGTTCTGAGACGAAAGAATCCGAGACGCAACGGAGGGTAGAAAGGTGCGGCGCAGATCGGATCCGATCACGCCGTATCGAAAACACGATGCTGACCCGATTCTTGCTGCCGTCGCTGCCGCAGTCGTGCTCTCGCCCCCGGCATGGAGATTCCCTGCACCCCAACGTTTGCTACATCTCTGCATACATGGCGTCAACGTCCAGCATCGTCGCCTCGGCGATGATGGTCGCGTAGACCGCCATCGCGGCGGTGGCGATCACTTCCAAGGTCTGCTCGTTGTCGAGACCGTGCTGCGTGAGGCTGGCGAAATCTTCGCTGTTTAATTGCTCGGGCGTGGCGCCACATTTGATGGCGAACCGAAGAATGTCCCGCGTGTGATCGGGAATTTCGGGCGCATCGTCCTTGAGCCCTTCCATCACGGCTCGAATCGTGTTGTCATCAAGCCCCAAGACTCGACAACACGCGGCATGTGCCTCCTTGCAATACTCGCATTCTCGCTGCACCGCGATGGCCACGAAGATCAGTTCCTTCGTGGACCTCGGAAGACGGCCGTCCAGAAGGACGTGCGTCAGTAGGCCCCAAGTGCCGGCCAGCGTCGAGTGTGACGCGCCCAGTGTGCGAACGAAGTTGGGGACGTCGGGAAACCGCATCTCCCGCTGGAAGTCGCGATAGATCTCCGTCACCTCGTCCGGCGCGTCGGTCTCATGGATCAGCGGGAAGCGTGGCATCGCTCTCTCTCCGTGCTCGAACAGAAAAGGGGCTTAAGGCTCGCAATCGATTAAGGTGCCGGACCTAACCGCGGTTCCGCATTGTACCGCCCACACTCCAGCCAGACAGCCTGCACCGACCCAGGGAGAGGGGCCCAAGTTCCGGATTGCTCCCCCCCACAGTCGGAAAGGCGACAACACCGTGGCTCGCTCTGTTCGGTTGCGTCGCCTGTTCGTCGCCTGTTCGTCTGCGTCGCATGGGGACTGATAAACTGAGCCTCCGTCGGACAGAGTTTGCCGGGGGGCCCGATTGTCGTGGTCCCTTGCTAACGCGTGCGGGCTTAAATCGACAGGCCGGAACATCAGCAGATCGTCTGGGGCGATGTCGAGGGTTTTGTTGAGCGTTGACGGTGGCAGTCGTTGTGGTGCCTGCGACCGACAAGCCGATCGGGACGCTCCTCGCGCTATGGGTACCGTTCTCTGCCGACCGCAGTATTTGAGATGTTTTAATCGCAATGGCATGGTGGCGCGGAACGCGGGATCGGATCACCGGGCGCCACATTTTCTCGTCACCCATTTTCCTGTCGCCCATTCTCCCCTTCCATTTTTCTGCCATCTGCGGGCGCTGATTCTGGATGTCGGTTCAGTGTCACTTGCCAACGATTCCACTGGACGCACTAAATCAACCCTGCCGCGATTCGCGCCGCACCCACGGCGGCATCTGACGAGTCGGCAGTTAACACGGGCACACCCAGGACGCGCGTTCGGATCTGCGTCCAGGCATCGTTGGCTGCACCGCCTCCGGCGGTAAAAACCTGGTGCACCGCCGGGGCGCCCCGTTCTTGCAAAGCGGCGTAGCCGACACGTTCGATCTCGGCGATGCTTTCGAGCATCCCTTGCAAAAAGACGGCGTCGTCTTGGGGACGCGGTGTGAGCCGGGGGGCGAGCTTGGGGTCGGCGATCGGGAAGCGTTCGCCAGGCTTCGACAGCGGGTAGTAGTCCAAGCCGGTTGGCGTCGACGGATCAAGGTTGGATTGAAGCTCGCTGAGCTGATCCGGCGTGAAGAAGTCCAACAGCACGCCGCCCCCGGTATTGGAGGCGCCGCCTGGTAACCACATGTCCCTGATTCGATGGCTGTAAAGGCCGCGACTTGGATCGAAGACCGGTTGATCCGACAACAATTTGATGGCCAACGTTGTGCCGAGCGATGTCACTCCTTCACCTCGCTTGGAGGCACCGGATGCCAAGAACGCCGCGTTGCTGTCGGTCGTGCCCGCGACAACGCTTACGTCGAGTGCAAATCCGAACTGTTTGCACACCGCATCGGAAACGGAGCCAAAACAATCGCCGACGGGATGGACGTGCGGGAGCAAACGGGTGGGGATACCGCAATCCTCGATCCAATCGGGCCACCTGCGACGGACCACGTCGTAACCCATCTTCAACACGTTCGTTTCATCCGATAGCCCACCACCTTGAACTTGACTGCCGCCCAAGAACTTCGCCGCGATCCAGTCGGCTTGGTGAAAGATGAACCGGGCGGGCGGGAATGTGGTCTGCTCCAGCAGAAACATCAGCCGTGCCAACGCCGATCCTGGCCCATTGGCGATCGAGTCCGGTGGTGCGTGCGCGGCAATCATCTCCGCTTCCCGATTGAATCCGGCGGAGTTGTAGAGATATCCGGGGGACACGGGGGTGAGGCTTTCGTCAGCAAGCAACAAGGTGCCTGAGGTCCCATCGACGCTCAACGCGCGAACGTCTGCCAGGTTTCTGGCGTTCTGTTTCAATCGGTTCGCGAGATCGGAAAGGCAGTTGCACGTCGCGTTCCACCAGAGCTCAGGATCCTGACAGGGACGTGAATCGATTTCGATGGGCTTTGGCAGGCCAGCGATCGCCGTCGCGACTGGTTCACCGCTTTGGGTGATCACCGTCGATCGAACACCGGACGTCCCGATGTCGATACCGAGAAAAAGATCATCATTGGTTGGCATGGGAATCTCCTGCTGTCGCTTCGCCAACATCGGGCGATAGGTTGCTCGCGTCCCAGTTTAACGACTCCACGTCGGTGTCTTTCCCAAATGGGTCGAAAGCAGACTTCGTGAGAACACGCCGCAAGGCTGTGAAGTCCGATAGGGAGGGGGGCCTCAAGCGAAGCACTCGAGACAAAACGTTGGCGGGGTGACCCCTGCGCGAGCAGAGAGTCGGTCGAGGACGCGCTGCAGTTCATGGTCTTCGTTGGCTTCACCAAAATCGTTTCGGTGAACACCGCTGCGAACCAGTGCCGACGCAAATCCGATGTTTTGTGCGCCACCGATATCGTGTTCCAAACTATCGCCGACCATCAAGAATCGATGGGGTTGGACGTCCGGGTACGCCCGTTGGACTGCGTTGTAGATCGCGACGTATGGCTTCCCATACCAGATGACGTCTCCGCCCATCGCGGAAAACCGATCAGCCAGATGCCCAGGTGAAATGATCAATCCACCGGCGCGCGGCGACGACTTGTCGGGGTTGGAGCAGACGACGGGGATTCCGTCCGCGATCGCTTTGGCAAACACATCGTCATAATCATCTTCTCGGGCTTGCTCGGAAAGCCCCATCAGCAAGATCGCATCGACGCCGTCATCCAAGGCGTCTCGCAACTCAATCGAGTCACAGCCGGCACTCCAGTCGATCGCATCCTGGAACGTCGCGCAAATCGGAAACCACGTCTTGGGGACCGAGCCGTGCACCGTCAGGCGTCCCTGTTGGATGTCGTCCCACAGCGCTTCGCCGGACGTCACCACTTCGCCGATGCAACCGATCGGCAATCCGATTCGCTGCATGCGGGCACGGTTCAGTTCAGAGCGTTTTCCAGAATTGGAGACGACGATCATCTGCTTGCCGTGATCGGCCAGCATCCCGATCGCTTCGACTGCGCGTGGATAAGGTGTCGTGCCATCATGCAACACGCCCCATTGATCGAGGACGGCAACATCAAAATCGGCCAAGATTTCCTGGAGTGAGCGAATCAATCGCGTCATGTGCGATGCCAATCAGGTGGAGAATTCGGAGCAATGATCAACTCACAAGCCTGATCGCACAAGCCCCCACAGAGCGCAGGGTTTTGATTTGGGGGGGCGATTTGGTGCGGTTTCGATTTGTGCCACCTACCAATCATTCCTCATTAGACGCACTGCGAGCATGAAGAATCAGCGGAAGCCCAGAGACCCACCGTTTCCGGACGCGTTATTTGGACTGTGCTGTTTCGACCGCAGTATGTCACGACGTAGCATCGCAATCGGCGGATGCTCGGAAAGTGATCTCGTCGAGAACCTGCAGGTAGGCGTCACGGTTTCCCGGTAACATCAACCGAAATGCATTGACATCACGACCGCTGTTGATGTTTCACGAACGACGGGAAAATACCTTGAAACCATTCGGGTGCATTGACAACTTGTTGAGGTCGATGATCACCGAAGAAGCTCTCGCCAGCTTTCGGAGTTTCCTGCACGCAGTTCAACCGCGTCCGATCAGAATCGGCACCTTGATCTCACTGGGGCTTGTCGGAACGTCACTTCCGCATCACTCCCAAGCAACGACGCGTCGTGCGATTGACGGGATGGTCCTTTTAGTCGAAGAAAAACTGGCTCGATCACCCATGACCGAACACAATTGCCGCTGCCCCTTTTTGCGCTGAATGATCAAATCCCTTCGAAGCCACCATTGCTTCACTTATTCCCTGACCGACTCGTAGACAACCAAGTCAAGTTTTTCGGCAGACAAGAGAATGTCCTCCGGCGCTGCAAGTTGACGTGTTGATGACGTAGCGCTGCAAGCAATTAGACGTCCCGATTGATCGTGCAAGGCAGCGTGGGCAATCGCCGAAACACCTTTAACGCGTTTGATCGCCTCGAACTCAACGTCCGATTCCCAGCGATCAAACCTTGCGTTTGCACGACCGACATTAGTCTCCAATACATTTCGTAGCCGCGTCGAAACGTACACGTCGTATTCGCCAGCGCCCTCGATCCGCAGGTGAGTATTGCGACGTTTGCCAACAGGATCATCAAAAGAAATGTCTGCCTGTAATCGCAATTCCGCATGGTCGCTTGCTCGGGCAACGCTGGAATTCGTCTGCTTCAATTCGCTGATCACTTTCCCAGAGCGGCCCACCAAGGACGCGATCGTTTTCTGATCAATCGGTTGGCTGCCGATG
Organism: Phycisphaera sp. RhM; assembly: GCA_033042175.1. GTDB lineage: Bacteria > Planctomycetota > Planctomycetia > Pirellulales > Pirellulaceae > Stieleria. The sequence continues at coordinate 34,453 of WCIL01000029.1, read as the reverse complement.
CGTTTGTCTGATTCGTAAATGACGATTTGGAATCTTGTCGCCGTCAGGAGCTGTTCTTTGGACCCTCGAACGACAAGGCTGCCTAGCTGCAGTGGCGTCTCCGACGGCCCCAGGTTGGCATCTTGATTGCAGCATCCGACGAGTTGGCCGTCGTGGTTGTAAAAGGCAGAGTAGTACTTGACGTATAGCGTGGATTCGCTTGGGTTGGTGATGTCGACCAGCGGATTGATGCACCATTCTTTGCCAACCCACGGGGCGCATGAAATCCTAACGCGGTAATTCATGCTGCCCGCTATCGGAAATTCAAAGCTGTTTTGACGATCGTGTGCAGATGGATTGAACGCCCCTTCGGCACGAAGCAATCGAATTGATTTGTTGGGCGACTCCGACGAGGCAATCGTCACGTCACTCGGTGGCCCACTGTCGGTTTCTGATTCCAAGCCGGTGGGCGCGGAACCAGGCGCCGGCGTTTTTGACACACTAAGCGAATCGGATTTGCCACAGCCGATCAAACAGCTAGCAACGACGAGTGATAACGCAATGAACGCGTTGAGTTTTGATTTCATGTGAATCGATTGGAAATAGAGCTGCCTGCCAGCGTATGCGACCCAGTGCTTGCTGTCGATTGAAACCATCCCGTCAGATAGCGGCGGCGGCCAGCTGGCCGAGAGAGCTGATTTTTCATTCGTGACGTTTGATTTGGTGCTACCCACCAGTGTCACCTCATCCGACGCTCTGCGAGGGATGAAGAATCGGCAAAAACCCATAGGTTCAAATGCTCGTCCCCCGCAGCAAGAGGCCCCCCGCAGAAAGTGGTTTCGAAAATTTAATTGACCTGTGCGGGGCTCCAGCGTAAATTTGTCTCTAGAGTACTTGTTTCCTGTGATTCTTCCTCGACTGATGAGGTAGCTAATGCAGAACATCTATCCATATTTGTGAGCGTGCCCGCCTCCGATTTGTGAGGAGGCATAGGGTGTCCAGGCAACAACTCGGCTTTGGCCTCGTTCTGCATTCTTGTGACTGCGTATCTGCTCGACTTCTTAAAGCGGCGGTGATGCGAGTCCTGCCCAGAAAGGCACGGCATGAACGAACCAGAGTGATTTGTGGTCGTGGGCAGTGCGGTGCGCTCGAAACCTCTTCGAGGCTCTCGCCCTCTGTTTGTGGCGAGAGCCTCTTTGCGTTTGGCTGTTTCGTAAACTCGGTCGATGCGGGATGGCCACCGCATGAGCTTGGCGCGACGTTAAGGCACCCCGATCCACTCAATCAGCGGTCGCATCCGTCGCTGTCATGTCGTAATCGAGCGTGAATGTCTCCTTCGGGTCTTTGTTTTCTTGATCCAAGACGGGGGAATAGGTCCACACGTGGATCTTGTTCTCTGCGGGGACGAACTTCAGCGAGCGAAGCCATCCGTCACCGCCGTTGGGGAGTCCTTGATAATCGGTCAGCATTTCGAGGACCTTGCCACCGGCATCGTTGATGCTGGTCTGCAGTCCGACTCCCAGCACATGACCGCTGACGACGAGAAAGATGTTCGGCTGCTTGCGGACAAATTTCTGCCAAATCTGTTCGCCGCTGTTGCCATCGATTTTATATGCCGTGGCGCAACCGGTGTCTCGCTGGTCTGGACGCATGTAGCAATGCGTTGCGACGATCACGCGATGATTCGGGTGTCGTTTTGTCACTTCGGCGGCCCAGTTAAGGTTTCGTCGCGGGGGGCGAATTCCAGGCTCAGAACCATGAACTTCATGCCACCGGCCTCAAAGAAGCAGTAGTTGTTGTCGTTGGTGTCACCCATGTGCCCACCGTACCATGGTTGGTCCGCAAATCGCTCGGGCGAGTAGTACTTGTTGTACAGCGTTGAGTCACGGGTTTTGACCACCATGTCATGGTTGCCTGGTACCATGCTGTAGGGCACGACGCCATCGAGGACGCGCATGGCTCGATCTGCATTTTCCCATTCTTGTTTTTGCGTCGATGTTTGCACGATGTCGCCCAAGTGGATGACGAAACGAATATTGTCCTCCCGCACCTGTTGCCGAATCCAAAGTGCTTGAGTGATGTAGGTGTCTGGATACTTTTCGGAATAGTTCTGTGTGTCGGGGAGCAACACGACCGAGAAACTGCTTGCGTCGGACTCCGTTTCCTGGGCATCGCAGGTTGCCTGATCAGCGAAGAAGATCGCCAACAGGCAGAGGGCGGGAAGCGATTGCCTCAATGGATTCAGCATGGTGATTTTCACAATGGTTTGGGTTCGCATTCATCGTCATACCGGTGATGCTGCGCGATGCACGAATGTCGTGAATCACATTGCCATGACGATCGTTCAGCCGGAAGTCCCGGCCAGAATACTTCATTTTGGTGCCACCCGTTCAAGTCTTTCTGCAAGGCGGCCGACGGCACCGCCGGCGGATGGATTCGCTGCGACCGCGGCCGGAGCCGAAGGGATTCTGGGAAGGGATTCCCGGAGGTGACGCTGCGCTGACCTCCGGCTACTCGCCGACATCCCCCCGGGATCCGTCGTGTGCTGTCGCGTTCCCGGCGGACAATCAGACGCGTCCCTACGTTCGAACGCCTCACATCGATGTGGCGATGCTGACGCGTTACGTTCCTGACAGGGGGGAATGCCGCGGCGTCGAAGGATCACAACAGGGTTCTGATTTGGTGCTACCCACCAACAAACGGGGCGTGCAGTGCACCCTGGAACCCTGTCGACAAAATGGCCGGTGACAGCAAATGATCCGATGCTCGTCGTCACGCAGAAAGCCGTCGCGAAAAACTTAATTGACCTGCGCGGGGCTCCAGCGTAACTTGGTCACTAGAGTACTCGTTTCCTGTGATTCTTCCTCGACTGATGAGGTAGCTAATGCAGAAAATCCATCCATATTTGTGAGCGCGCCCGTCTCCGATTTGTGAGGAGGCATGTGGTGTCCAGGCAACGATTCGACTTTGATTTTGTTCTGCGTTGTTGTGACTCTGTATCCCGCTCGACTTCCTGAAGCGGTGGTGATGCGAGTCCCGCCCGGGAGGGCATGGCATGAATGAACCAGAGCGATCTGTGGTCGTGGGCAGTGAGGTGCGTTCGAAACCTCTTCGAGGCTCTCGCCCTCTGTTTGTGGCGAGAGCCTCTTTGCGTTTGGCTGTTTCGTAAGGCTCGGTCGATCCAAAATGATCACCGGTTGCGGTCAATGCTAAACGGTGCCATCGGCAAGGTCCGCTGGGCATCGATCGGCAATGCGACCGCTGACAAATTAGTCGGTAGGTCGCGTCAATGGAGTGCTGCTGACCGGGATGGCAGAAAAATGGTGACAGACAAATGGGAGAGCCTGGAGAGGGAACGACACGAAGATGGCACGGCCGAAGCAGGTTTCAAATGGGGCGACTCAATCACACGCAGCCGCGGCTCAGCTTCCTAGCGTGCAAACCTTCCCATGCCCTATTTTCCTGTCACCCATCTTCTTGTCTGACTACTTCACCCCACGGTCCCAGCCCATCTTTCTGCCCCTGGTTTTTCTGCCGCTTCAGGTGCCCCAAGCAGTTCCGCCCCCCATTCAACCCCAGCATTTTTAGTGACAGAAAATGGCTTGAGTGTTCGGGGGCACCAAATTGTTTGGGGGCACCAAATCGAACACGTTCGGCATCCGTCGACGTACGTTTTCCGCTGCGGCCTGGAAAGAACTTTTCCATGCCAGTGAAGCGGTCTTTTTCATCGCGGCTTCAACGCGATCAGATCGATGCGAGCGGTCCGGTCGTCGTTAAGGCCACCGGTAGCCATACCTATACGGATATCGTGGGTAAACCTGGTATGGATAGGCAGGATAACCGCGGTAGTAAGGATAGCCACCACCGTAATACCGGATGACGCGGGTTGTCTGTTGCGGAATCGTCTTCACCGGGTTGGAGTAGTACTGACGGATGCTCGAATACGATGACCGTAACCCAAAGTACTTATTATTGGCCCGATGCTCGTAGCCGCGAACTTCAGGTGGCGGGGGAATTCTTCGCTCCGGAGTGGTGATTTCGACGACGGTGGCGTATTGCGCTTTGGCGACGGGTGCGTCGACAAGCGAAAACGCGACAATTGCCGCGCCAACGTTTAGTGCGATCGTTTTAATCATCGTGTGTTCCCCTGCGTGGTTCAGTTGCTCAATCACTATCCATCACCGGCGCTACCTATTGCTAACGGCATACCAATTGTTGGCAACGGCCATTCAACTGCCTCTTTCCCAAGTAAATTTCCCGCTGATTTTTCAACCATTCTGAATTCGCCGCTGCCGTCAAACTGACAGCAGCCGCGCTCAAAGTGAGACTGAAGCAAGTGCGGCTAAAAATGGTGCCACCGGAAAGATGCGCCGGGCATCGATGGGTAATGCGATCGCTGGCGAATCAGCCCATCTTTCTGCCCCTGATTTTTCTGCCATCTCAGAAGCCGCAAGAGGCCTATCTCCCCAGACAACGCCTGCCTACTGCGTGTCCTCGAAGCTGACGATACGGACTCATCGAACAGCACCAGTCCGGAAACGACAAAACCCCGCAAAACGCTAGTTTTTACGGGGTTTTCGGGTAGTCGGGATGACAAGATTCGAACTTGCGACCTCTGCACCCCCAGTGAACGGGCGACGGAAAAAAACACGCTAAATCACGGGGCGAATCGCGAACTCGCCGAGCTGATGCACCAATGGATGCACCGTGGCGAAGATGATCGGTCAAAGGATCAATTGGCTGATCTCGCTAGAGCGATCCGAGACACTCTCGATCGTGAATCAATCGAACGCTTCGTAAGGCTGATTTGCGGCAGCGACCCGATTGCCTAGGTTTCCCGATGCTAGCCGGCGAACAGCCCGGTTCCCGTTGCGTACTCAACCCGCTCTCGCAAAAACTCATCTTTCTGTTTTGTCCAATCAACGATGCGGGAAGCTCCACTTAGAACATCAAGTGATTGTTTGAAGAGTTCGTTGCTTCCGGAAGCCCCCTCTTTCGGAGGGCTGATTAGCGAGATGGGTTTGGTAACTTTCCCATCCTCGGCGGCGGCGAGATCGTCAAATGCGAATCTCGCCCAGCCCACGTGATGTTCAATCGCTTTTGGTTTCGATCGGCTAAAATCAAATACTTCCATCGGGCAGGCTGTTCCGTTCTGCTGCACAAAATTAAAGCGATGGGGCTTTGTCTTGCCAAAAAGATCGCGATCTCGGAATATCGGGTATTTGAACTGACGCGAATCAAAGAGCCCCAGTTTTCTGAATTCCTGTGAGACCTCTCCGGCCAACGGCCCGCTTGATTTTTTCTCTTCAATACTCGATTCAATCGCGTCGTCAAATGAATGGTCGCCAACGAGCAGCTTGAATAGGAAGTTCGCGATCTGGTCAGGGGAATCGTTTTGGATGTCGCCAACGTAGCCGCCATTGACAACCGAAAACGACTGACGGTTTGCTCGAGTCAACGTCTCTTCCAAAGATGGTCGATCTCGATCGATAGCGCGCCGCCAGAAGTGCACCCAGTTACGGTAGTTGTCGGGATCTGCAAATACGGTCAACGTGCGGCCGTCAATGGAGCCGCTTCCTCCTTCGTCGTCGCCCCAAAACCTACCAGCTTTTCCATCGGGCGATTCAACTATCACGCCAACGTTCCGCGGCTCCTGGCGAAACGGGTCTCGTACGTACTGGCAGATGAAAAAGCGTGCAGCACTGTTAGATTGTGAAGTCAATTGGATCATTGGTGTCCTCTGAATTTAAGAGGGACGGTTCGATACTGGCGAAGATCGCCTTGTCGGCAAGTGATTTGTGAAAGAGTCCTTCCAGACAACGTTTTCGGCGGTCTAATTCCAAAACCAGTTTTCGTTTTTCTGTCGACGAAAGCATGTCGAGGATATCAACCGTTGTCCGGATAAACTGGATGTCAATCGCTCCCAGTCGCGCAAGCCATTTTTCGAGGAAGTCGAATGAAGTCAATTCAAAGGCAATGACGTGCCCATTTTCGAATCCAAGCGTGTCACGTTTGGTCTCCAGAAACTCTGGACCAACGCAGTTGCAGATTGCTTCTCCGTGATCAAACAGGAAAACCTCTCCACTCATTATATCGTAGTGGAGATTCAATTCGTGCCGGTCGATGTTGCAGATCCAGGCGTCAAATACGACCACTCCCGTAGCGATATCGGGGGAGTTTTGCACAAAAAGCTGGCAATCCGCGGGAGGAGGGGATTCTCGTACCGAAAGTGAGCCCCAGTATTCTCGTTCTGCGACTTTTCGATTTTCGAAAAAAACGGGGGCAACAACGGGAGTTCCGAGAGCAACTGGAACACCTAACGCTTCGCCCAGTCGGCACGCTAGCAACTCATTCGCAATGAAGAACTTGTTGCCTTCATTGCGTTTCGCATGAGTCAGAATTGCGATATCCAGATACTCGACGGAGTTCTTCTGGGTGCTCTGTCCTTGCGAGTTTCTGTAGAGCGCGTAGCGTGATACGACCAATAGTCTTTCCCTCCTGTACGTCCAATCGGATGAACAAGCTTCTCCACTTGCGGTTGATGCGATTTTTTCCCCAACCCAGATCTTCCTCGATTCGATGAGTTGGTCTATACGATCGGATGACTGAATCGATCGCCGCCGAATCGCCTATGAAGCAATCGGCATAATCGGCAAAGTTTCTTAGATTGAATAGGCTATTCGTCGGGGAAGGAAGAATCATTACTTCTTGGCATCGCGGTGAGGCAACGAAATCTTGAATCCTTTGCAGGGCCGACTTTTGCGATGCTGATGCGTGTCGCAGATGCGGTCCGAAAACCTCAACCACAAAGAAGGGATCAAAAGTATGCCAGAAATGAACAAAGACGAATTGCAGCAACTAGTCGACCTGCTAGACAGCGAGATTGATCGACTAACGAAGCCACTGCCCAGCCGGCAGATTCTCCGTTTAGCGCAAGCGGTGCGTTCTGCCACAATCGGAGATTGGGATTCTGTCGGCTCGTTCGGTGCAAAAGACTACGCCAACCTAATTGACGCGCAAGAAATCATGTCGGAATTGCTTCCGCCGATTCTAGAAAGCATCCGCGTGACGTCCATAGATGCAGAGAACGGCTGGCGATTCGATTCTGTATCCAACACGAATGGGGATCACGGCCTTTGCTCAATTTGCCGAAAGCCGTTCCAGCATCTGATAAAGACTGTCAAGGTTTGTGCTATCGATATGCGCGCCGGGACATTTCGCGGGGTTTGTCGGCCATGCGTTCGACAGTTTGCCCCGCTTCGGTTTGTAGAGCGAGACGATGTTCATGAGTGGTTAGGCCAAAATACATCAACCTGCGAAACGATGGAGACGGACAAGCAATCGGAGCGGCAGCGGATAGGGTTAATCGATTCGATTCGCGAACGAATAAGCAATTCAAGCTATTTCGGAAAGATTTCGCGTCTCGCCCCCAAGTGGGCGGAAGGGGCCTTCTGCGAGTGGCGGTGAACTGTGCCATTGACTCACGCTCTACGTCCTGCACAATTCCGCATCACGCCGACCGTCAATCGGTGTTTCGAAGACATCGCGGCGTGACAACCGCGATTCAGGGTAGGCCGGTAGCTCCGGCCGCGCGATCGACCTGGCCGGTGGCCCACCTTCCGCTAGCCAGGCCGATCGGCCCGCTTGCTCAATGAAGGTGGAAAAATGGTAGATCGGGTGAGGTGGCCACGACCAACTGCGGCCATGCGAACGGCTGCAGCTAACGGTACTCCGTATCCTCCGTTCACAAGCGAAAACCGTCGCAAAGGGTATTGGGTCGATAAGTATCGAGCGGCCAAAATCGCGAACGTAAAGTTGGTTACGCTGCGAATATCTCGATCAAAGCGCCGACGGCAATTTGATGACGGCGTGATTGAGGATGATGCTGGGCGATTCGCCATCAAGCCTACGGATGAAAGTGGCCGATCAGAATGGTGGTATTACGCAGAAAGCGTCCAGCCCACCAATTGCGGTAGCGCATATCAGTTCGCAAAGCAGTGGCGCAGGCGAGACAGGTAAAGCGTCTAGATTTTCGTTTTTTTTCTTGCCTGTTTTCGCAACGAATCAGGCTGAAGACCGTTAGGGCGAGGGTAACGTCTGCGATCTGTAATCGTTGACGACGACGTGTCCCTTTGTAGATTTCGAGGGTGCCCATCAGGTGACAATGGTGGACAGCTAAGTACGATCGAAATCAAAGAAGAAGGCGTCATGAGCACCATACCCTCAACCAGCAGAAAGCCGGAAACATCTAGTCCAACCATGTTGACGGTCGACGATCTCGCATCTCGTTGGAACTGTTCCATTAAACACGTTCGTCGGCAGCGCGACGCCGGCCTTATCCCGGCGGGTGTGAGAATCGGTCGATTGCTTCGTTTTCCGGTTGCAGAAATCGAGCAATGGGAACGGGATGGATGCCCCACAAGATCTCGCGCATCACGTCGCAAGCGTCGATAGCAGTCACAAGTCGTGAATTCTGCACGACAAACCAAACTCGGCAACCGAGAACCGGCGCCGGCCACCCATGCGATTTTTGGTCGCTCACATGGCCGGCTTTTTTATTTGATGCATTCGCCGCCAGGCGAAAAAAAAGCCCCGAGCGACCAGGCTCGAGGCGAGTGCGATTCAGATTGTTTTCATTCGACCGAAAAACCAAGCCAACGGATAGGCTGCATCCACAAATCACACGTGAGTATATTACCAAGACAAAAACACGAAGCAAGTTGTTCGCGACTTCTCCCTTGCGGGAGGGCCGCGAAATGAGGACTTTAGAAGCAGTCACAGTAGCCGACCTATCGCACGTCTCGGTCGGTAGCAGAATACGGTCGGTCACATCAGAGTCCTCTCCTCCGAGGTTCGACAAGAACGAGTTGCGATCAGAACTCGAAAGTCGCGACCGTTGGCCAGATGCTATCGCATCGATTACTGGATGCGATCCATCCATTCTGGATGGCGGCCATCATGAATGTCCTCGCTGCGGTGGGCATGACCGTTTCAATCTGTCGCGGGATGGATCGGGAGCCGCCTTCTGCAATCAGTGCCCCGACGGTCAATGCGTCGCAAGCGACGGATTCGGGACGATCCAGTGGCTGACTGGGATGGACTTCCTGTCGGCACTGAATTCCGTAGGTGACTTTTGCCGCAAGGAATCTCAGTCACTTCCCAGCCATGGATCGCCAGCAAAACACCCCCAAGAATCTGCATCGCGGAAGCCGGTACAGACAGTCAGGGCAAAGTACGTCAGCCCAACTGACGATATTGCGGATCTGAGACATTGCGTCTATTCGGCCATGGCTGGAGAGTTCGGCATGTCCGATAAGCACCGCGAAGCGATGCACGCTCGCGGGCTGACAAGCAAGGAGATCGACGATGGAAAGTATTTTAGTTTACCGGCAGGATTTAGTCTGAATCGAATTGCTCCCTATCTCCGCGAGTTCCCTACCGACCTAAGCCAATCCGAGCTACATCGAAAATTCAGAGACACTGTCCCCGGCGCAATGGGCGCCAGTGTTAGGGATTCATTGGCGATCCCCTATCGCGACCCCAAAGGCCGCATCGTTGGAATTCGATTAAGGGCCGACGAACCCGGCGATGGCCCAAAGTACACTTGGCTCTCTTCCGCCAAAAAAGGCGGTCCCGGTGGTGGCGGTCTGCCCGCACACGTACCCGTGTGCAGCGGCGTAATGGACTACTCGACGATCCGGATCACCGAAGGTGAAATCAAGGCTGACACCGCAACAAGCCGGACTGGAATCCTCACGCTAAGCGTTCCTGGGGTTGCTTCGTGGCCGTGCACGATCCCGCTATGCGAGGGCTGGCAACCAAAAGAAATCCGCCTCGCCTTCGACATGGACGCGAAAGAGAACGTTGACGTTTCTCGGAAACTGACCGAGATGTGGAAGCACTACACAACCGCGGCGTGGTCACCGGATGTGCGGGTTGAGACTTGGGAAGAAGTCAAGGGAATCGACGATGCCATTGCATCGGGCAAACAAATCAAGCGACTGACTTTCAGTGAATCAGCTGACTATATCCAGGGATTGCAAAAGAAGCACGGCCTCGACGTCCCCAAGCTGCATGAGTTACTCGATGACCTATCGGAGAGCGAAGAGCCGGACGATCCTGCAAGACTCGCGAGGCTAAACGTCGAGAGGTTTCGAGAGCGACATGGAGGCCGATTGGCATATTGGAGAGGCCAGTGGTGGAAGTATAGATCGGGGTGCTGGCGAAAACTTATGAAAGACGAAATTGATACCAAGATCCGTTCAGGGATCAATCAGGAACTGTTTAATATCGCGGACGCCGAGCAAGAAGTAGAGGACTACAAACCGGCCAAGTCTGGGAGCGATGGGAAGCCCAATGAAAAAACCACCTCAAAAACAATTAAGAAAAAGCGAGCGTCAAATGCCCGCGTGAAAAATGTCGTCGGCGAAATGGAGCCCCTCTGTCGCCTGTCCAATTCGATTGAAATGCCGTCGATGATCGGCGAATCCAGAAAACGCCAGTTTCTCTCGCTAAGAAATGGGGCGATCGATCTGGAGGAATTCATTTGGTCTGATGGGCCGACTGACTTGAGTGAACATACCTCGAATTGGTTTTCCGGCCTGCAACTGCAATTCGATTTTGATACGAATGCGAAATGCCTGACGTGGGAGGCTTATCTTGACGATGCGGTCGACGAGTATACGGCCAAGCTTATCCAGGAATGGACGGGGTACACGCTTTACGCTGGCAACCCATTCCAGAGGTTTTGTGTTCTCGAGGGAGACGGAGGCACGGGGAAAAGCGTGTGTGCTGCTGCCCTGACTGCATTCATCGGCGTGAACAACATTTCAAACGTATCTCTCGATGGCTTCGGAGGGAATCAATTTTCGCTGACTGACACGATAGGTAAATCGCTCAACATCGACTCCGATACCAACGAGCGAGCCAGGTTCAATATCGGTCTCTTCAAGAAATTTTCGACGGGCGAGCGATTTCAAGTCGAGTACAAGGGCGTGGATCCGATGTCCGTGGAGGCGACTGCCAAAGTCATGCTGATCTGGAATAATCGCCCCGGATTCAGCGACGCGTCGAATGGGCTGTGGCGCCGAATGCTGCTGGCTAAGTTTGAACGAATTGTGCCAGAGAATAGGAAAATACTGAGCATGGACAAACCGTGGTACTGGATCCAATCCGGCGAGCTTCCTGGAATGCTCAATTGGGCTCTCGATGGATTACGGCGGCTGTTCCGCCAGGGAGGGTTCACGACCACTGACGCAATGCAAATCGCGATCGATCGGTACCGAAACGACCAAAACCCCGTCGACGTGTTTCTCGCTGACGCTGTGAGCTATGACGCTGCCAGCAGTCGAGTGACGCCCACCAGCCAACTCGTTGCAGCTTACCGACGATGGGCGGAGGACAGCACCTCAGATTCGGACGCGCAGGCAATGAGCCCGAAAAAAATGAGTGCAGCTGTTTACAAGAAATTCAAAATCTCATCCGATCGACACACTTTAGGTGGAAAGCGTTGCCGAGGATTTCTTGGGCTGACAATTGACGCGTTTGGTCCCGAATCGGAGGCGCCTTAGAAATTCGGACACATCATGGAGGTTCGGACGGGTATTGGACAGGTCTGGATTCGCATCCGTCCCTTACTTTACACCGGAATTTGCGGTTTCTTTTTCTCTTCAGGACACATGGACAGATAAAACGACAGTAAATAACAAACAGTTTCAGTAGGCGAATGCATGGGGTGCAATGCGTAAATAGGCTGCGATAGAAACAATCCGTCCATCCGTCCAACCGTCCGCATCAAGCAACGCTAATTTCTGCATCGAAAAAAATGGTCACCCAAGAAATGCATTAATAACTTCTGTCACTCAACTGTTTTAATTCACCCAACCCAGGAGGCTACCGAAAAACGGCGCCGCGAATTTTTTCCTTACCAAAAGATTTGAGGCAACGTATGTCAGAAGAAATCGAAATCATCACACACGACGAATTCCTTAAGCGAGAGGAGGCGAACGAACCGGCGGCACTGAATCAGGATCTTCGCCGAGTGCCGTCTCATTGGCCGGATGCCGAGCGTCTGCCGGAATATGAACCGAACGCAGCCATGTACATTTGTGACGCTGCAGAGCGGTTGTTGAAGGATCGGAGTCTACGACAGTCGCGTTACCTGCCTAACGACGATTGCCATCGGATCGCCTTCGTCCTCGTTCATCTTACGTCCATTTTTCGTCCACGTGGATGGTGCCCTGATTCCTGGCTGTCCGCGTTGCGGAATTGGGACGGCGAAGGTGAACTCCCGACACCATGGGATCTGGACGTCTACGAGGATCTCGCTCGACGTTACGGGCAAACCATGGCGACGATCGCCCAGTCGATGGCTCGATGCATGATCCGTGATGTATTGGATTGGCGCGACGAAGAAACGAAGGACATCGACGGCCCCAGTTCGACCCGAAAAATCGTGGAAGAATTCGAACGCGAGATGCGTGAGGGGCCCGATTACGGGCAAGTGGTTTTAGCTCCCGGCGAAACGCTGGAATCGGCCGGTCTGGAGTGACCGCCGCAGTGTCGTGAGAAAACGGCGTCACAAACGCAATCACTGCCGGCATTGAAATCCCTCGTATCCCAAACAGGCAATCCAGAAGGCTACCGAAAAACGGTGCCATTTCTTGCACCCCAAATTTTTGGCGAAAAAATGAGCACGCAAAAAAAATCCACTTCAAAAAAATCGAGCGGTCCCCATCAAGTTCCCTCCGTGGCTGTTCTCAAACAGTCGAATCGACGACTGCCAACCCGTTGGCCGGATCTATCTCCACCGCCGGACCTGAAAAAATCGACAGTCGTGAAAGTGCACGAAGCGGCTATTCGGTATCTGAAAGATCGATTGTTGCTGAGGGCCCGGGATCTGCCGAGCGATCGCGGCGAACGGCTCGCGTTTCTGATGTTGCACCTCATTTCGGAGTTTCCGCCGGCCCGCTCGGATCCACGAGAATGGGTCATCAATCTGATCAACTGGAATGAAGGCGAGGAGTTTCCGACGCCATGGGACCAGGACGTTTACGACGATCTTTGCCATCGACGCGGGCAAACGAAAACGACGATCGCTCGACGGCTAGCGCAGCGTCTTGTCTTGGACGTCATGAACGATCGAGACCGAGAGTCGGGCGACCCAGCCGAGCTTGATTCGTCAGAGGCGGAAGGCGAGCGAGCACCTGATCGACGGGCTTCCGGGGTGCGCGATCGCGACCAAAAACAGGGCGGCAGTGGTGACCGGCCGGCTTGCGACGGCGCGACGAATCATTGCCGCCAAGGGGGGACGCCAAAAAACACGGCTGATCGCGACCGATCGACGCCGGACGGAAAAAAATCCGCCATCCCAGGGCAATTGCCCCTAGTAAGCGAATGGGAAAGCAAATCTGGCATTCTTGGGAAAGCTTTTCTGGCGCAGTTTGAACAGAGCCTTGAACTGCATATCCGCCGTGGCGGGGAATTTTTTAAACGGGAGGCTGATTACCACTTAGCCGGATACGTCAATGTCTTGAAATTCGAAATCCGTAGCAAGCAACAAACTGAGCCAACAAAATGAACCTCACTCCCGAGCAACTTGCAGAAATCGACCGCCGCGATGCCAAGCGAGCCGGCGAAATGAACCCGTCGGCGTCACAGCCGCTACGTCGCGTCGTCGCTGGAATTCGTCGACGCCTTCCCCCTGGTGGTAAACTCCGCGCCCGAGTCAAGGATTTTTCGCGCGACTTCCGTCCGTCGAGATCCGAGCAGACGGGAATTCGGCAAGTATCGAGCGGCGATCATTCCGGGAATGCGACGGCCGATGAAAAGGCAGACGCTTCCCATCGATTCCGGGACCTGTCGTCTCGCATCATTCACGCGACGCTTGCGGCGGATGGCGACCGAAGCCCTGACGATTCTCGCTTGGCCGCAACCGATACCTTGGGGTCAGCCGCCGGCGGTTCGCTTCCCGAATTCTAAAGCCAGCAGTTTGGCGGATCGTCGATGGCGGAATTACTACGACTTCGCGATCTTCCCCGCGACGAAATCCCGACCGGCTACTCTGCAAGCGAGTGGCGATCGAACATCCGCGGCGAAATTCGAAATTGGGCCGCAGAAGCGAGCAAGCCAGCCGCGGCGAGTAGATGGCACCAAGACGCCGGGCGGGCCATCACAGCCGGCGAGATTCGAGAGCTCGCTGTTCTGGCCGACAGATATCTCTGGTCGGGTGCGGACATGGCGTGATGAAAAACGTGTCGAGTAGTATTGGCTGAGGCCTTCCGAACGCGTGCCGAAACCCAGGTCTGAACATCGTGTCTCTTTCGTCAGTTGATCTCGGCACGCAGTCAGTCTGGGGTCTTTACTGCAGCAAATCGTCCGTTTGTTTTGGAAGCGACGGATGGCTCCGGAGTTGTCATTGGCCTGACCGCAGCAGACAATAAATCGTTCAGCAGTGTCGGATCCCGCGATAAATCGTTAAAATTCTTCGGTCCAACTCTCGCCGACGCTCATACTACTGCCGAGAACCGTTAGGCAATTTCGAGGAGTGTTGGCACCCAAAGAATAAGAAAGATTCGCGTCGTCACCGTGGCGGGTATTCCCCGTTATGTTCACTGTTACGTTGTTGCATCATACCAATGAAAGCCGAACAGGACGCCTATCTACTTTCGCAACCGGTCATCGATCATTTGAAAGTAGATGGCCTAGTCGAAAAAATTCTTGCCAAATTTGATATCGTTTCTCTCGGTGATCTTTGCGAATTGGACCTCAATGTCGTCGCACGAGAGAAAGGCGTGGGCACCAAGAAAATCGCAACGCTCCAAAATTTGATTTCGAATGCTCAAGACATCACGAGCTACAAGCCAACGAATCCACGCAGTTCAGTAGCGGAAGAGATTGATTCGGGATCTCCCCTTCTCTTTGTCCCCAGCTTAATTAAAGAGGGCTTTCGCCACCTAAACATCGATACGGTTGAGAAACTTCTGAGCCTACAGGCGGACGACCTGAGCATGCTTCCGTTTTGGGGAGGCAAGAAATCAAATGCTGCGATTTCACTGCGGAAGTTGTACGAAACTGTCTTAATGTCGAATTCTATCGATGATCAAAGTGCTTTGGGGGCAGTCGTACCTATCGAGGTAATGCCCGACAGATCATTGGGGGAACTAACGATCGCGGAATTCCGCTTGGGTGCAGGTGGGACAAACCTGAAAGGAAAGGCGGTTCAAGAGACGGCAGATTTGCGGGCATTTTTCCGTAGTCGCTTTTCCAGGACTGAACATTGGCAGGCGGCATCCAAAACAGATTGGCGAGAAGTACCACTCCAAGTAAATAGTCGTGTTCAGGACTTCCTTGACAAACATGGGATTCGGCTAATTCGAGATATTGAGAAGCTTGCCGCCTGTGCGTCGATTGACTTGGCTGACGGTCGTGGGCGGATCAGTGCATTGGAAGAGGAAAATTTTGGTGAATCATCTTTAGCCAACCTTCGTAACGAGGTTGCTGTCTTGAAGTCTTTGGGGCTTCACCAGTACCGATCGAGGATCATTTGCGAACATGAAGCTCTTGACTGCGAAGAGATGGATTGGGAGAAAGTACCGCTGCGAATTCGCCCAAAGACTCGGAAGTTGCTAGCGAGCTGCAACGCTCGCACTGTCGCCGATGTACATCGCATTGCCCTGCGGTCGCAAGTCCCTGTCGATGAGAAGGACAATTGGAAGTCTGTTGGGGAATTTGACGGATTTACTCAGGCGATCGTTGACGAACTTCGGCGCGAAGTTAACCGCTTGGGAAAGCTTGGGTTAAGCGGATATCGCTTCGGCGAACAAGGGCGACCGGCCAATTGCGATGAGTTTATTGCACGTGTACGAAGCCAGCTTGATTCGCGGTATACTTTCGTTTTACAAGACTTTTTTGGAGGGAAGACACTAGAACAAGTTGGTTGCATTCACGGAGTTTCAAAAGAACGCGTCCGGCAAATTGTTTCGAATTCTCTCAAGAAGATTGCGGGCTTCGAGGATGCAGCAAGAGGTTTGCTTTTACCTGCACTGCAGATGCTAGACAATCGATTGTATGTAACTCGCTCCGAGATCGCTTCAGCTATCGGATGCACTTCAGACTGGGAAGTTGGTTTGTTGATCGCTGCCTCGCATACTGACTGCTACGAGCATGACGGTGATGTCTACAGCCAATTCACAAAGAAAGCTATTGCCGATATTGTCCGACTGCTGAAATCGATATCTTCCTCTGAAAACGCGGAAGGATTCTACAGGTTGAACACAGTCGCAGATTTGATAGCTCGTGCATCAAACGATCTAAACCTACAAGCTGCAGCTGGGAGATTGCATCCCTTCGCTGAACGCCATTTTCCACCCGAAACTGTCCGTCAGCTTCTTGGATCGGACTGGATTCGCTCATATGTGCGATCACAGTTAGTTGCCGCTGGCGTCAACGGAATTTCGTATGAAAAGATTGATACAGGGGGCCTGATTCAGTCAGCGGATGAACTGGCAAAGGTGCTTGGATCGGATGCTGAAAAGCTCGATGGTGGCATTTTCCGTCGTTCAGGAAGTGTTTACGCACGCGCCGATGAAATCGTCAGTATCATTCGAAAAGCGAAAGTGCCTGTTGACACCAATTACATAATGGCACGAAGTAAACGGAGATGGCATCAATCTGTGCTTGTTGGTAACTACCTAAGCCCCCTTTATGAGATCGTCAACACAGGTCGTGGAAAGTACATTCATATCGACAAGTTAGGATTCTCCCGCCTGGACGTACAAGCCATCGCAGATTGGGGAGCAGATTTGCTTGCGGGGGAGAGGAAGACAATCGACGGCGAGGAGCTTTTTGACCTTTTTCAAACTGCTGGCTTTGGCAAGACACTCGATAACCCGGCTCAACTTGTTTCGATCGTTGCCAAGCACCGTGATATTCGGCGATTGTCGAACAATCTGCAGCTGGCGCACCGCGATAGTTTCGACGAATCGTCGCTTTCTCTTGAGAGCGTTGATCCCGAGATCGCATCCCAGTGGCATCCTTCGAAAAACGGCAATGTAACACCTGCTGATGTTCGTCCAAACTCATTCAAGCCTCGCTGGTGGCGGTGTGAGAAGGGGCATGAGTTTGAAGCCATGCCGGTGTATCGCACAAGAATGATTCGCACCTGCCCGGGATGCCAGGAGCGGTGGAACCTCGAGAAGATTCGACATTTTGTTGGTTCTTTAAGAAAGCACCTCGATGCGTTCACTCCTGCCGAGCTTTATGTCATTTTTCAGCAAAGTGGATTGTTGAATCGAGGTGGTAGAGCGAAAGGTTTCGTAAAATCCCTGGCGACGGGGCGCTTTCCGAAGGAAGAATTGGACAAGTTTGTTGCCGGTGATGAATCGTTAGTTGATGATTTCATTTCGGATGACGAACTGGATTTGGAGTCTCTGGATACACTGTTGTCGTCTGACGACGACGCCATTTTCGAATCGGGCACTTCAAATGAAGGTTGCCACGATGAGCGATTAGAGCCGAAGCTTCCAAGAGTGTCCGCAAAGTCGGCGCTCGATGCGATGGATTGCCCCGTGATTGCATCAACCGATGGCGAAGCAGTCGAATTTCTTGTCGCGTCTGCAAAGGCAAAGATCTGGAGTCACGCTTTTCGTGATGAGAATGCGGCCCTGACCGAGGTTAAATCAACCGTAAATACTGAATACGCGAACCGAGTAAAGAGTGAGTTTTGTCGCGAGTACGCCGAAGCCCTCTCCCTCGATACCCCACCTGGATATGCTTTCACGATCAACGGCAAGGCAACTCCGCCAAATCTAATGCAGCGGCATGTCGCTGTTGAGGTGAGAAACCGAAATCGGTTCGGCAATTGGTCGGGGACAGGTGCCGGCAAAACGCTCTCTGCGGTTCTTGCGACACGAGTATGCGACGCTTCGCTTTCGATAGTTTGCTGCCCGAATGCCGTTGTAGGCACCGAAACTTCGGGATGGCGCGGCGAGATTCAGCGAATCTTTCCCGACAGCGATGTAGCCTTCAAGACATGGACCCCGAGTTGGAGTGCAGAGTCAAAGCGACGCTACTTAGTGATGAATTACGAACAATTCCAACAGCCCGATTCGGAACGGAGACTCAAGCGATTCCTTGATAAAAACCGAATTGACTTTGTTGTCATTGACGAAGTTCACTACGCAAAGCAACGTTATGCTGACCAGATGTCGCAACGAAAGCGATTGCTCCAAGCACTTGTTGTGGAGGCCGGAAAGAAAAACGATAGGCTTCGAGTGCTTGGCTTATCGGCGACGCCGGTAATCAACAATCTGCAAGAAGGACGAAGTTTAATCGAAATACTTACGGGGATCGAACACGACGACCTTCCGACCAAGGCCACGGTACCGAATTGCATGCGGCTTCATCAGCATCTGGCGACTCTTGGAACGCGATGGCTGCCCGAGTATGAATCAATCTTGAAGGTCGAAACACCTGAAATTGATTGCAGTGATTTGCTCGAGAAGATCCATTTGCTCGGAACCAATCCATCACCGTTGGAAATCGAAAAAATCCTCACTTTGGCGAGGCTCCCACTAATTCTTGACGCGGTTAAGAGGCCGGGACGCAGCTTACTTTATTCACATTACATCGGTGGGATTGACCACGTTCTTTATGATGCGATTTCTGACGAAGGGTTTCGATGCGGGTTCTACACTGGCGAATCAAAGGATGGGCTTCAGCCATTCAAGGACGGCCAACTAGATGTTTTGATTGGATCAAGCGCTATCGGCACTGGTGTTGATGGTCTACAACATGCTTGTGATCGATTGATTGTAAACTCACTTCCCTGGACCAATGCCGAATTCGAACAGCTGATCGGTCGAATTTGGCGACAGGGCCAACAGTCTGCCAAAGTAGAAGTTGTCGTACCAATAACTTTCGCGGATGTAGGTGGTGAACGTTGGTCGTATTGCCGGACGAAGCTTGATCGTATCCGCTACAAAAAATCGATAGCTGACGCTGCAGTTGACGGATCTGTTCCTGAAGGAAATCTACGGACTCCCGCACAAGCTCAAAAGGATTTGCTTGAATGGTTGAAGCGTTTAGAATCAGGCAATGAACAGACCATCGAACGGAGAATGATCGTGGTGCCGCTATCGGAAGGTGGTGCGGGAGCAAAGCGACGTCTGGCTCGCTACGGCGACTTCTCCACAATGAATAGCCGGTGGAACAGGATCAGTAGCGCGAATCTTGCGGAAACGCTCAAAACGAATCCAGAGGAATGGGAGCAATATCACACCCTCTACCGCAGAGCAAGAGAAAACTGGTCAGTCGTTCCGTTCAAAGAGGTTGTTCGTTGGCTTGAGTCCCGAGAGGGTTATGTTGTCGCAGATTTCGGTTGCGGAGAAGCGTTCGTCAGTATGGCAGTCGGCGACAGGCATATTGTCCACAGCTTTGATCATGTCGCAATAACCGATTCAGTTATCGCATGCGACATCAGCAAGACTCCGCTTGATAGTGAATCAGTGGATGTTGCGGTATTTTGCCTGTCATTGATGGGCAGCAATTTCATCAGCTATCTTCGCGAGGCGAACAGAGTACTCAAAATCGATGGACACATTCACGTGTGGGAATCCGAAAGCCGTTTCGACGATGTCCAGCGATTTGCGAACGATCTCGAACGGCTTGGATTTCAAATCTTTAAGCCCAAACTAAAAGGACAATTTGTGCATCTAGAGGGACGGAAAACAGAGGCTGCTCCAGATGCTCAGCTCACGCTCAGATTCCGCCTCGAGCAGTCGTAAACTTGTCACGAAGATCTCTGGTGTGGCATTCTTTCGTCGAGCCAGCAACCGGGCAGCCGGAAAACGCACTGCCTGTCGCTCGATCAGAGCAATGGTGTCCAGCGTGAGTCGATCGCCGCCAACAAGCCGGACCATTGGGGGACTCTCCGGTTTGGCATGGTTTCGGCCGCTTTTACGCCTCAAAGAAATTTTCGGAAGCACTCGAACTCAGGGCTGGATGTGCTCTCGGCACGGAAGTAGTTGTGTGGCCCCATTGGCCTTGTTGGCGACGTTGGCGAATGGGGATAACCGGGAGCCCAGCCAAAAGCGAACAAAATGGCGACACGAAAGGCAGTGCATCCGCCAGGAAGCGCATCGCCCACTGCGCGTAATGCCAACGCCAAGAAGGAGGCGGGCGAGGAAACCGAAAAAGAAGCTTAGTCAGATCGACCCGGCCTTGCGGTTTTGAAAAAAGGCCCGCAAACCCATGTTTTGCAAAGAGATGATTAAGGCGATAGCAAAGCAAGAGATCTGGACTTCCGCAGGTGGCAAGACGCTCTGCGCACGATCCTCCGCGACCTGCGAAAGGGCTCGCACCTTGCAAAAAACATCGCACTCGGGGAGCGTTCGCCCAGTTTTGGATTATCGAACAAAGGCACGGTGACGATTTTGATGTCGTCTTTTCTCCGTCACCAGCGGACCACGATATTCGGGCGCCGACCGACGGCGAAACGCTCTTTTTTGAATCGTTCTGCCGATCCGTATTCAACGGACTGAATCAGGAGAGTCTTTCAATGGTCCACAAAGATGCGCGGGGCTTTGGGAGCTTACCGAACTCGACGGCGTGGGTGAACTCAATGCCGACGAGCGGGCGTTGATTCGCGATATCCATCGAATGGCCGGCCGAATGGTTGAACTAGTCGATAATCGGCGTTCGCCAGCTGACCGCATGGTTCACAGCGGCAACGTCCACTGGTCGCGGCTGCTATGATTTGCGTGACGCATTAGCGCGACTGCCCAAGCCCTCCCCCTGGCTGTCAGTTCCGTCGATTCTCGAATATGCGGTCATCAGTTCAGTGAAGTGAAAACGCCAGGTTGGAAAGCCTGCATTTTTCATTCGAAACCATCTAAGAAAATGAATCATCACGAATTGACCCTCGCCGCACTACTCGATTTCGCCGCCGCGTCACCCGCGTTGATTGGCTGGCATTCGGTCCAGCTCCCGTCGTTGGAGTTCGTCTTCCTGGCGGACTCTCGTGCGGAGGGCACGATGATGATTTTGGAAGCGGTAGCCGGCCAACACGGACGCATCGTAAATTCCGCCGCCAAGCCTGACTCGCCTTGGATCGGTTGCCTGATCGAGCCGAACGAAGATGACCTAGAAAAGGCCGCCGGCGAATTGCGAGCGGCGTATTTGATCGCGACAACAGGAGTGAGTGCAGAAGGCGAAACCGGGCCGTTCTAGCTCTCTGTTGAGACACTAGGTTGTGGGCAAGCGGATTCTCGGCACGCTCTATTCAACCTCGCCTCGTTGGATCAAGCGTTTGCGATCGAGGAAAGACTTTAGCGATTCATGCCCTCGAGCAGTCTGCTTCACAGTCAGCGATAAGTTTTGCGGGTAAATGTTGATTTCGGCCGGGCCGCCATTTCGTTTCCATGAAGCTGGATCGACGTCGCGTTGAATTTCCTGGAGCAACTCATCGAGTTCTGCAAGTTCCCCACCAATTGTCTCGCCGGACGCTTCCAGTAGATCGAATACCGAATAGTTTTCGCTCACCAGCTTCGCCGACATTGCCGCGGCCCAGCCCTCGCGGAATCCACTCCCATATCCCGTCTCACGTCCTGATTCCTGCCCCATTTTGTGAGCCCCGAGTCCTACGGCAACGACAAGGAGAAGCAGGAGTAAGGACTTCAGGCCGAACTTCAGCTTTGGGTTTCGAGGAAGCCTGATCGTGATATTGAAATTTTCGTTTGCCAAAACGCAATCCTGAGAGCTGGAGGGAGCGCGAAGTGTGGTCACGGAGTCGCCGTCGTCTTGGTCGCCAATCAGATTAGCCGATCTTTCAGTGAATGTGTTGCGCGGTATTTGCTGCAAAATCACATCCAGCACTTGCCATAAAAACTATGGTCCTATATACTTCGGGTGTTGCAAGTCAATCGCCTCGCCGCCCGAAGTTTTCACGATGCCGAACCGCCCTCGCCCCCGAGCCTATTTCTTCCGCAATGGCGTTGAACTGTCCGGCCACGAAATGAACGGCCGGCCGGTCGTCAACTGCGGCGTTCCCACTGGCAAGATTGGCAACGCTGCGTGCCTGCAGTCGATCGTCGTTCGCGACACCCGTGACGTTGAATTGTCGGAACGCGATTTCGGCGGCCCCGTTTCGGTGAAAGTCTGGTCGCCCGAATCGGAAGCGATTTGGTTTGGGATCGCGGAAGTCGAAACCGTCAAGCAAGTCAACGCGGAACGTAAGGCTTTCGTACCTCGCTGAGCCGCGGTATCCCTTCCACTGGCTGTTCTGCCGGCGACGCCGGCTTTGCGGCCGCGGACGCTACGCACGACGTTCTCAAGCACGAAACGAATCCAATGGCCAAGAAGCGAGCGAAGAAAACAGCCAGGACGGTGAACCCCTCAAAGTCTCCGACGGCGAGGCGAATCGACGTAACCGAGTACGGGATCGATCTGCCGGCGATCGTCGCGGAGATCAAACAAAACATCGGCGACATGACTTACGCCGAAGTGGGAGCGAAAGCCGGAATGCCCCGCGGATCGGTGGCGAACGTTTTCGACGGATCAGTGAAACCAAGCCTCGGCGCCGTTGCGGCGCTGGCTCATGCGACCGGTGGACGTTTGGTCGTTAAATACCATGCACGGAAGCAATCATGAGGGAATTGACCGATGGCGACAGTTTTCAAGAAGACTTACACCAGAGCAGTGCCGGCAAACGCGAAGACGATCACTCGCAAGGGTGTCGAGTTCGCGCAGTGGCGTGACCGTTCCGGTAAGTTGCAAGCCGCCGAACTCACACGTGCGAAGAGTGGCGAACCGCGGATCAAGGTTCTTGCGTCAAAGTGGACCGCAAAGTACCGCGATGGCGAAGGCGTGGTGCGAGAAGTTGCAACAGGTTGCCGGGACAAGCAAGCGGCGATGGCTGTTCTGAATGAGTTGACGACCCAAGCTGACAAAGTCGCGGCGGGGATCCTTTCGCCAACGGACGTTGAAATTGCGGACTGGCAAGCGGTCCCGCTTTCCGTTCACATCGCGGACTACATTGCATCGCTGAAAGAACGGGGGCTGAACGCCGAACGCGTCAAGACGAGCGAAACCTATCTCAACTCCGACGCGGCGGGTAGTCGTTTCAGGCTGTTGCGGGACTTGGACGCTGCGAGGCTTCGAAAGCACCTGAACGCAGACAAGTCGATGTCGGCGGCAACCTACAATTGGCACTCGAAATTGTGGACCGCGTTTGGTTGGTGGCTCTGTGGAAAACGGCTCGATGGCAACCGCCCGATGATGACGGGGGAGAAGCGTATCAGCTCGAATCCCTTCGACGGCTTCGGAACCAAGAACGAGCAGGCGGACCGGAAGCGGAAGGCGCGAGCGTTGACGGAAGAAGAATTGACTCGCCTCTTGGACGCAGCTTGCGAGCGTCCTCTGTTGGACGCCATGACCGTCCGCACTGGTCCCAACGAAGGATTGCCGGTCGCGAAAATTTCCGAACACCGAATCCCGAAATTGCAACGGCTCGGGCGTGAAAGGGCACTGATTTACAAGACGCTGGTTTTGACCGGTCTGCGGGCGAACGAGCTTCGGACGCTGGAATGTCGCGACCTTTCGTTTGGTGATGTGCCATTCATTTCGCTGCGTCACAGCAACGAGAAGAGCCGCAAGGGATCGGTGGTGTCGCTGCGCTCTGACTTGGCTGCCGATTTGCGAGGGTGGATCCAGGGACGCGGTCCGGGCGACCGGGTGTTCAATGTTCCGTCTGGAATCTTGCGGATTCTCGATCGCGACCTTGAGTCGGCCGGCATCCCAAAAAAGGACGAGGATGGTTTCGTGGTCCACGTTCACGCGTTGCGTCACTCATTCGGCACGCACCTTTCTAAGGCCGGGGTTGCCCCTCGCGTGGCGCAAGCGGCGATGCGTCACAGCAACATCAATTTGACGATGAACACGTACACGGACGCCCGGCTCCTGGACACCGCGGAGGCCGTCGAGCGTTTGCCATCGCTGCCCGTAATAGACAAGTCGTCTTCGTCGGATGCACCACTGGATGCACCAAATCCGGTGCATTCGGGTACTTTGGGGTCCATTGCTGACCACTCGGCCCCATCCCACGACGCTGACCCCGAAACGACAAAACCCCGCAAAACGCTAGGTTTTACGGGGTTTTCGGGTAGTCGGGATGACAAGATTCGAACTTGCGACCTCTGCACCCCCAGTGCAGCGCTCTAACCAGGCTGAGCCACATCCCGCTTCGGTGCGATAGGGTAACGAAGACTGTTTTTGTTTTCTAGTCCGGAAAGAACTGCTGCGCCAGCACTTTTTCTCGTGCGGTCGCATGGGGCTGCGGTGCTGCTGGTGCGTCCAACAGGGTTGTTGGGTTGGGAGGCATCGCAGACGTTGCGTGCGGTTTGGCGATTTCCGTCATTCGCCGCGGAAATCGAAGCTGTTGGCGGTGTGTGGATGGAGTCGGGGTACGCGGGGAGAATTTGCCGCAAGTGCGGGGCTCAGCCACCACGCGACACGAGAACGCACCGAGGCCCGTAGGCTCGCGCCAAACGGCTGATTGAATCATCCTGCCGTTGGTGAGGTCCGCTGCCGTAGGTCCGGGTGATGGAGGGTTCGGTGTGGCGGGGCATCACGCTGTGATGAGCGGAAACCCTCCCCTTATAGCATCTCCCCTGTGCTCGACCCTCCCGCACGCGGGAGGGTGCCCTTTTTCCTTTCACTCGGTGCGTTCGGGGTGGGCGGTGGCATTGGCTGTCAGCGGTGGTTTCGCGTCGGCCGAGTTTGGGGCACACTCTTGGCCGACCCCCGCACTTTCCACGGAGTACCCCAGCACCATGTCTTTTGCGACTCGATTGGCCGACGCGGTTCGGCGGACACGCAGCGTCACCTGTGTCGGACTGGATCCCCGCAAAGCCGCGCTTCCCGCCCCGCTTCGCGATGCCGTTGCCAACGACCGGCCGGAGGAATGGGCGGCGGCGTACACCCAGTTTTGCTGCGAAATCATTGATGTCGTCGGCGATCGGGTGCCCTGTGTGAAACCACAAGCCGCCTTTTTCGAGCAACTCGGCCCGGCCGGGATGATCTCGCTGGGGGAGGTCGTCGCCTATGCTCGATCGAAAAACTTGCTGGTGATATTGGACGGCAAACGCAACGACATCGGCAGCACCGCGACCGCT
Organism: Phycisphaera sp. RhM; assembly: GCA_033042175.1. Taxonomy (GTDB): domain Bacteria; phylum Planctomycetota; class Planctomycetia; order Pirellulales; family Pirellulaceae; genus Stieleria. The sequence continues at coordinate 9,305 of WCIL01000029.1, read as the reverse complement.
TACGCCGACGCCTACCTGGGAGCCGAGAGCCCTTGGGGCAGCGATTCGTTGACGGTCAGCCCCTACCTGGGGCGCGATAGCATTGAGCCCTTCGTCGATGTGTGTGATCAGCGGGACGCCGGGATTTTTGTGCTCGTCAAAACGTCCAATCCCGGCGGCGGGCTGCTGCAGAACCGCCGAACGGATGGTCAGACCGTGTTTGAGTGCGTGGCCGAGTTGTTGACGGAGTTGAACGCGAGCCGCCAAAACGCCGAAGGGTATGGGCCGTTGGGGGCGGTGGTTGGCGCGACGTATCCACAGGAATTGGCGGAAATGCGGGCGGCGCTGCCCCACAGCTGGATTCTGATCCCGGGTTTCGGGGCCCAGGGCGGAGCCGCCGACGACGTGAAGGTCGGGTTTCACGAGGGGGGGATGGGCGCGGTCGTCAACAGCTCGCGGCACATCATTTTCGCTCATGCCCGGCCTGAATATGCCGATAAGTTCGGGGATGCACGCTGGCATGACGCTGTCGCGGCGGCGACGGAGCAGATGAACGCCCAATTGGATCTGGTGAAGTAGTCAAATCCAGGTGATTTTGGTGTTTTCGCGGTTCGAACCCTCTTCCGAACCCGAGCCTCAGTTGCTACCTTTCGCGGTTCTTCGTCGACTGACAGCGTGAGCAACAGTGGCGTGAAAACAAAATGACCCCCAGCAAATGATGGAATCATGGGCAACAAGATGAAGACCCATAAGGGTATCAAAAAACGCTTTCGCTTGTCCGCGACGGGCAAGGCGATGCACCGCCAAAGTGGTACCAGCCACTTGGCAAACGGCTTGACCAAGAAACGTCGACGAAACCTTCGCGGGACCACCGCGGTGGACACCTGCATGGAAAAATCCATCCAGGCTTCGCTCAACGGCTACAGCAACTAACGACCGAATTTCACCCATTTGGATAGGCGAAACATCGACGCAACGTTTTGACGTCGGGGCCTGATTCAAAACAATCTGAAAGGAATGCACCCATGCGTGCGACCAAAGGTGCCGCCCGTCGGCAATCGAAAAAACGTCTGTTCAAACGCGCCAAAGGCTATGTCGGTGGACGCGGAACGTTGACCCGCTCGGTCAAAGAAACGTTGCTCCGCAGTGGCGCGTACGCCTTTCGCGATCGCCGCGTGCGAAAACGCGATTTCCGCCGACTGTGGATCACCCGTCTCAACGCCGCGACCCGCCTGCACGGGCTGCGTTACAGCGAGTTCATCCACGGGCTGAAGAAAGCCGGGATTGAGTTGGATCGCAAGACGTTGTCGGAGATGGCCATTCACGACGAAGCCGGTTTCAAGGCCGTCGTCGACAAGGTCAAAGAAGCGTTGGCAGCGTAGGCTCCGGCCGCGGTTTCCGCCAAGCGTTCAAGCTATGTCTCTGCAACACTTTCTCTCCGCCCTCGATTCTCTGCAATCCGAGGCGATCGCGACCCTTGATGCTGCCTCCGATGCGGAGGCGTTCGAGGCTGCGCGGGTCAAGTACGTGGGCCAAAAGAAAGGCGCACTGAAAGACATTCAAAAGCAAATGGGCAGCGTCGCGGCCGACGACCGCAAGTCGGCCGGCATGCGGCTCAACGAGGTCAAACAGGCGATCGAGAAAGCGGTCGCCGAAGCCCAGTCGCGGATTTCCGGCGGCGGGGAGAGCGGGGCCGACCCGACGTTTGATCCGACGTTGCCCGGGGTGCGGCCGACGATCGGGCACGTCCACCCGATCACGCAAACGATCAGTCACCTGACCGAGATCATGGGGCGGATGGGTTTTGAAGCCGCCGAAGGGCCGGAGGTCGAAGACCCGCACCATAACTTCGTCGCGCTCAATATTCCGGAAGACCACCCGGCACGTGATCCGCTGGATAATTTTTATCTGGCGACCGCGGCGGCGGGGGCGGAGAAACAGAACGTCGAAGGCACACGGTTGCTGCGGAGCCAAACCAGCACGGTTCAGATTCGCGTGATGGCCAACCGCAAGCCGCCGATTCGCGTGATCTCGCTGGGCCGCGTCTACCGTCCCGACGATCCCGACGCGACTCACTTTCCGATGTTCCATCAGATGGAAGGGTTGCTCGTCGACACGCAGGTGACGATGGCCAACTTGAAAACCGTATTGCGCGTGTTCGCGACCAACTACCTTGGCGGCGACGTCGAGATTCGATTTCGGCCGTCGTTCTTTCCGTTCACCGAGCCCAGCGTCGAAGTCGACTTTTTGTGGGACGGCAACTGGATCGAATTCGGTGGCGCCGGGATGGTCGATCCCAACGTCTTTCGGGCCGTCGGGTACGATCCCGAAGAGGTCTCGGGATTCGCGTTCGGCCTGGGCGTCGAACGATTGTGCATGCGTCGTCACGGGATCAAGGATATCCGTGATCTGTACAGCGGCGACATGCGATTTCTGTCACAGTTTTAATTCAGTTCCGAGTTCCAGGTTCCAGGTTTCAAGTTGCGATTCCTGAGTGACTTGGAACGTGAAACCTGGAACCCCCAACCAGACCATGCTTGTTTCCTGGAAATGGCTCTCCCGCTATGTCGATCTACCGGCCGATCGTGAACAGCTGGAAACGCGGCTCAGTCTGAGCGGATTGAATCACGAGGGGACTGAAACGCCGTCAGAGAATCCGGCGCTGTCGCCCGATGACGTTTGCATCGACTTGGAAGTCACCAGCAACCGCGGTGATTGTTTGGGGCACCTCGGCGTCGCGCGTGAGATTTCGGTGCTCTACAACACCGAACTGCGTGTTCCGTCACCGACGCTTGAAACCTGCAAGACGGACGTCCGGTCATTGCTGAGTGTTGAAAATGAATTCACCGAGGCCTGTCCGCGCTACACCGCGCGTGTGATTCAGGGGGTCAAGGTCGGTCCCAGCCCGGATTGGATGCAGGCCGCGCTGGCCAGCGTCGGGATCGGAGTGGTCAACAACGTCGTCGACGCGACCAATTACGTGCTGATGGAATGCGGTCAGCCGCTGCATGCGTTTGACTATGCCAACATCGCCGACAAGAAGATCATCGTGCGGCCGGCGCGGGCGAAAGAATCCATCACGGCGATCGACCACCGACAATACGAACTCGATCCTACGATGTGTGTGATCGCCGATGCCCGAGCGGCCTCTGCGGTCGCCGGGGTGATGGGTGGCGCAGATTCGGAAGTGACCGAATCGACCAAGGACGTGGTGATCGAATCAGCGATCTTTTCACCGCTGTCGGTCCGGCGTACCGCGCGACAACTGAAACTGCACAGCCCTTCGTCGTTTCGTTTCGAACGTCGTGTCGACCCTGTCGGCGTGGAATGGGCCAGCCGGCGCGTGTGTCAGTTGATTGTCGAATCCGCCGGCGGCACCGTCGCCGAAGGGATCATCGACACCGCACCGGAAATCGAAAAGCGGCCGCCGATCGTGTTGCGTCTATCGCAACTGGAACGCATTCTCGGCATCACCATCGACTCCAGCGACGTCGAGCGAATTTTGACGGCACTCGGCTGCCAGAGTGATGCAAAAATCTCGACCGGTTCCGGTGCGTTCAGCGCACCTTCCTGGCGTCATGACTTGACCCGCGAAGCCGACTTGATCGAAGAGGTCGCTCGGATTCACGGGTATGACAAGATCCCGGAAGACAGTCCGATCCCGGTCGCTCCGAGCAGTAAACGGACGTTCGACTCGGCGACCGAAAAGATTCGCGGCGTGTTGACCGCTGCGGGGTTAAGCGAAGCGATGACGCCCAGCGTGGTGACGTCGAAACTGGACAAGGCGCTTTCGCCGTGGACCGAGCGACCGGCTTTGAGCACCCAAACGGCGATGCTGAAAGGCGCCAAACGGCTCCGTCGCACGCTGTTGCCGAGCCTGATCGAAGCGCGTGCCAACAACTGGGCGTCGGCATCGATCGAAGCGGACTTGTTTGAAATCGCACACCTGTACCTGCCCGGAAAGTCGGACGAGGATTTGCCGGAAGAACTGTACGCGGTCGCGATGGTGTGCGGCGGCGATTTCTTCTCTGCCAAAGGCGTCATCGAGTCGTTGTGTGAACGACTGGGAGCGCGACAAGGTCTTTCGGTCCAGCCGGTCGATTCACCCGGTTTTGTCGCCGGCCAATTGGTCCGCCTGTCGCTCGGAGAAACGTCACTGGGGTATTTGGGTGTGGTTGCGCCCAAAACGTTGAAGCAATGGAAGTTACCCGGCCCCGTGATCGTCGCCGAACTGTCGATCCCCGCGCTGCTTGCGGACGCCGAATTGGTGCCACAGCAACAGATCGTCAGCATGTTTCCTTCGGTGGAACGCGATTTGAACTTTGTGATGTCCGAATCGGTGCGATGGAACGAATTGGAGAATGTGGTCCGGTCGGCCGTCGGCCAGCAGCTCAAATCGGTCACCTACCGCGAGACCTATCGGGATCCGGAAAAGGACGGCAAGGACCGCAAGCGGGTGCTGTTGTCGGTGCAGTTGCAAAGTGACGAGACGACACTGAGCGGCGACGATGCCGACGCGTTGGTGCAAAGCGTCATCGGCGCTTGTAAGAAGAAACTCGACGCAGAGTTGTTGGGTTGAGATGCCCATAGAAATCTTTGCGTATTGCACGCACCGCGATCCGCCGGAGCCGGAGTTTCCCCACGAGCCGGTTTTCGTCCGCAACGAATCGACGCCGGGGTTCGTCGAACACCTGATGAAGTTGGTTCAGGACCTGTTCGAATCCGGTGACGGACAGATCAGCCAGACGTTGTATGCCGTCTGCCGACACTTGCAACGAACCAACATGTTGGTGGCATTTAAGGTGGACGGGGAACACGTCGAAGCGATCGCGCCGTGGGCCTGGCAGTCCAATGCGATTTTGTTTTTGCCCGACCGCACGATACGTGACCCCAACGGCGCGGTGTTGCACGATCCGTCGTCGGAACAACCCGACCTGAACGCTCAGCTGCCGTTTCTGCCCGATGCGCGGCAACGAAAAGCCCAATCGGAAATCGAGCTGAGAAACCGATTGATCGACACGCCCGAGGCGTTGCCGCCGGTGATCAGCGAGTGGGAAGTCACGCTGCGTTCGGCCGACGAAGTCGTGTGGCGGATGTTGGCGCTGTTCGTCGTCGCGGTCCGGGCCGAATCACTCTCCAGCGGCAAACCGATTCCGATCGAGGCTTTGCGGGAAAAGTCACCGTTGGCGTTCCAGGCATTGTCGCCATGGGAAACCGCGTTTCTGCAAAACACTTCGCCGTCGGAGCCCGATGTCTCCGCGGCCGGTTGGCGGTATGAAGCGTTGGCGACGCTGCAGTGGGCACTGGGGATGAGCCCGACGCTTCCGTTTCCCGATGCGATTTGTGATGTCCCAGAAGTCGCCCGTCAAATGATTGCGATGCCGGCCCGTCAAATGATCGAATCGGCGACGCTGCGACCGTCCGGCGAGATTCTCGATGCCTTGGACCTGAACTTTCGCTTGTTGTGGGCAGCCCGAGACGCGGCGACGCGACAAACCGAACCGCCTGCCGGGGTTGAGGGTGGCGTGATCGCAGAGCGGCAGCATGCCCTCAATTGGCTGACGTTTTTCGAGAACGCGGAATGGGATGAGGTCGATATTCCGAGTTCGTAGGTGGTTAGCTGTTGGCTGTGGCTGTGGCTGTGGCTGTGGCTGTTGGCTGTTGGTTTGTTTGGTCGAGTGGTTTTGGTGGGTGGAATTTCGATTCGGTTCGTCGTCCCGTTGGGAAGTCGTTGAGAATTCGGTGTCACCCTCCCGTGTGGAGGTCGTGCCGTTTTTAAGTCGCTGATCACAAAGGGTTTTCGTCACTCTCCCCCTGGGCACTGCTATCTACACATCTTTTGCATGTCAGATCTGTTCTGAGTGGATGGCTTCGGCCAACGGCCATTTACATCCATAGCCTTGGGCATCGCCCAGGGTCCGCTTCTCCGCGACCCTCCCAGCGGGAGGGTGAATCAGCGTTTCGCCATGAAAGGCGGGCCAGACATCGATTCGGATCGAGTCAGCAGATTTGCGACTTGGGATCTTGTCAGGCTCTCCTTTCTTGGGGAGCCTTGCCATACAATGATCGATCCAGTTGGATCCACTCCGGCGGCACGGCGATTTCAGCAACCCCCTTTTGATGTCCATGAGCGAATTAAAACGCGAACTTTACCCGCCGGAGGAATTCGACGATTTGGCAGGGATCGATGCGGAAGGGGATCCCGAATCGGGCAAACCACTCACTCGGAAAGATTTTCGACGTCAAAAACGAAAACGTCGCCGCAAGGTGATGTTGGCCGTCTTGCCGACCATGCTGACGCTGGGCAACGGCGTCTGCGGTTTGGGGGCCATCGCCGTAGCCATCAGCGGCCCGGAGTTGGATTGGCCGCTGGAACAGAAACTGTTTGCGTCGGGAATGTTGATTTTTGGTGGGATGCTGTTCGACGCACTCGACGGATCGGCGGCGCGGATGACCGGTCAGGAGACCGAGTTCGGCGCTCAACTGGATAGTTTGTGTGACGCGGTCACGTTCGGAACCGCTCCGGCGGTGATCATCTGGCGGATCACCGATGCGTTGCCTCAGCGGTTTCTCTGGGCCGCCGGGGTGCTGTTCACCCTGTGCGTTTTGATTCGCCTGGCCCGTTTCAACGTGGAGACAGGCGAAGACGATTCGCATGAAACCTTCGAAGGGCTGCCCAGCCCGGCGGCTGCGGGAACGTTGGCCGCGTTTGCGATCGCCATGCCGGATTTAAAAGATCTGGCGAGCAACAAGATTTACCACGAATACATCCAGACCGTTGCCAACGCTGCGCTGGTCGCGTCGCACTACTTCATCCCGGCGCTTGCCGGCGTCTTGGCGTACTTGATGGTGTCTCGGTTCCAGTATCCGCACTTGGTGGCGCAGTGGGTCAAGGGGCGTCGAACGACGCACCAGATTGGACAAGCGATGTTTGCCGTCGGCGGCGTCTTTCTGTTGCATTGGTTGGCGCTGCCGATCGCATTCTGTTATTTCGCGTTTGCCGCACCGCTGCGATCGCTGATGCGTTCTTGGCGGGGCCAGAACGGCGTCAAGGAGTAGCCTTTTCCGCCCGACGCTGTGAAGCATTTTTTAGCGGCGGGGCACGAGCCCTCCGGTGTATTGGCAAAGATGAAGAATCGGAAGACTCGCGCCCTGCCGCTAAAACTTCACGAAACAAAGGGGAAAATGCTTCACAGCGTTAACTAAAAGGATGTGGGCAAGGGTGGCAGCGTTCCCGCCGCCGGATCGGGCTCGGCGGTGACGGTCCATTTGTCAGAACCGACGGCTTGGTAGGTGATTCGGTAGAGCACTGTCTGGAATCCATCATGGTGCGAGTATTGAAACGAGGCGGTGCCGTCGGTGGGGTTTCCTGTTTCGATCCGTTGGCAAGCGATCGCAAGCACGGTCGTCGGCCCGCGTGAGAGGGCTTCGCTGCGCAGCCTGGCTTGTTCAATTCTCAGCGAAGCGGCGAGTTGTCGCGCATGCACCGCCGCCATGCCGGTGGTTGTCAGAATCAGCAGCATCACCACCAGCATGGCGTATCCGCGTCTTCGGCTGGGAGGGCGTCGATGCGTCATGGTCTAGATGTTGGGTGTGTTGAAGACATAGGTTTCGGTGATCGCGCCGAGTTGGAACGCAAGAGTGATTCGCAGTTCGTTGCCGATCACTTCGAAATTCACTGAGTCGACCAGCTGTGCGACCACGTTGGTCCGTCCGTTTTCCAAATCCGAACGAATCAGTTGTCCGTCGGTTTCGAAGTAGAGGATGACGCGATCGGGTGAAATCCAATCGGCCGATCCGTCCAGATCTGAATCGAAACAAAGCCGCAGTTCATCGGCGGTGGGGACCATGCTGTCGACCAGACGCCAGCGGTTTCGATCGCCGGTCGGGCTGTCCGGATCGTTGCCGCCGAAATCGCGTCGGAACGCTTCGATCGCCAGCCTCGCTTCGCCCGCGATTCTGGTCCTGGCGATGTTGTCGGCCATGTTGCGAGTCATGTCCATCGTCACGCCGGCCGCCACCATGGCGATCATCGCGGCCATCACGGACCCGATCGTGACTTCCAACAAGCTCATGCCGTTGCGGCGTCGTTGAAAGCGTGGTGGGGAGTTGCTTGTCATCAATCCAGCTCCACCGTGACTGTGGCGCCGCCAGCGATCGTCGTCGTGACGGGCGTGATGACTTCGACCGACCGACGACATCGCAGCATCACGGCATCAGCGATCAACCAATCACCCGAACGCGGCCAGCCGTAGAGCAGCACATGCACGGTGCTATTGCGGAACGTGTAGACTCCCAACCGTTCCCACCATTTGCCGGCGTAATCGAGGTCATGTTCGATTTCGCGTTGGTCGACGTACACCGGTGCCGTCCAGCCGGCATTGTAGACGTAGTGCGGGACGGCGGATCCGAACTGCCCAGGGTACTTTTTCTTCTTTTCCGGCACGAAGGTGAACACTTCGTAATCGCCTGGAGGAACGCCATAAAACGAGAACAGAGCGTACGATCCGACGGAGGTCGGTGTTCGGATCTCATGGACGGTGGACCGAAAATCGCCCGGGTGTCCGCCGTATTCTTCCCAGTCGTCGCCTCCCCAGGCCCTGTAGGTGTAGAACCCGCTGCTGTCCTCGTTGTCGCGGATTTGCAGAAAGCCTTCATTGAGCGGGTAGTTGGGAACGGGAGCCGCGACGGCATCGGTTGTGATGTCGGCGTAGACGCCAAATTTCTTTTTCCATGCGGCTTCCGATGGGCTGCCGCCGGTGACGGGATTGATCGAGGCGATTTCGTCAGCGGGAAGCATTTGTCCCAGCCGTGCCGTCTGGCGTGATTGGATCACCGACAGGCTGTACAGGCCGCTGATGCCGATCGACAGCAGCACCATCGCCACTTGGACTTCCAAGTAGGTTGATCCGCGTCGGTCGGCTCGGGGGCGTCCGAATTGACTCATCGCTGCCAGCCTCAAAACCCGGGTGAGATGGTAGGGCTTTCGCCGAGAACGGGATTGAATCTGCCCTCGACGTCTCCGGTGATCTGACCGGTTTCGTCGATCTGAAAATCACCGCTCCAGGCTCCGTTGAAAACGGGATTACCGGCGCCGTTGAAACTTCGCCGCCGGGCTTGGGCGGTGAATCCGGCGGCATCGGCGGCAGTGATCGAAAACTCGTAGCGCGGCGATGCGTTGAGCAATTCGTTGTCGACCAACCCTCAGTGCCAACATGAGTGAGACAACTTTGAGTTTTTCAAAGTTGAGGGCACGGAGAGTTTACATGACCGAGAATGCCGACAAAAAGATTTCGAAAAATCCTGAAGTAGTCGAGAAGGCAGCC
>WCIL01000028.1:0-133657 GCA_033042175.1 Phycisphaera sp. RhM | reverse complement strand
CCCAGGTTGACGCGCCGGCGGGGCGGAAGGGGCGGCCCCATTCTGTTGAGCCTAAGCCGAGGTCAGCTCCACCCAAAAAAAGCACGCGTCATCACGCTCAACGCACTTGACATTAAACGTTACATCTCACGCGTCCCGCTGGGATTAGCGATCTTTCGCTTCGCCGACCGGCTTGGCGAGGGCGTTCTTGTATTGCTTGATCGCTTCGGTGCGGGTGGCCATGAACTTGCGTTTGTCGTTATCGCTCATCTTTCCCCACTCCTCCGACGACGGCTTGCGGAGCTTTTGGGCGTACTCGGCTTTCCGTTCGGGCGTCCAGAAATCGGCGGCGGGCTGTTTAAATTCCTTGCCGATCGAGAAGTCCTGTTTGGAGAATTCGGGTCCGGCGTAGGCCGTCGATGGTGAATCCGGCCGAGACGCCGGGGCAGAGGACGCGGGTGTGGAATCCGGATCGGACGCTTCGCCGTTCGGGGCAGCGGGGAGGGAAGCGGCCAGTTCCGGCCGATTGAGCAATGATTCTTCGTCCGGTCGGACGATCAGTGACCAGCGGTGCAGCATGCCGAAGCGATCGCTGCGCGAGCAGCGGATGGTCAGCTGCCACACGCCGTGAATGGTCTTGCCGTTGAAGGCACCGAGGCTGGGCTGTCGTTTGGTCAAGCCTTCCGGTTGAAAGGAGCCTTCGAAGGGCGGTCGGGCTTTGACGATCGGTGTCGAAGCCTGGTCGTCGAAGACGGTGCGGTCGAAGTGATCGTCGCGTCCGCCGATTTCGGTGAACAATTCGATCCGCGTTCCGTCGGGCCCGGTCAGGTAGCCGTCCAGGTTGGAGACGTTGGTGTGCGTCAGCGACAGTTGCAGGTTCAGGTCGGCGATCAGGAAGTTTTCGGTGATGTCGATTTCTGAAACGATGGTTTTCTTGGGTGGCAAAATTTCGGCGTCCGTATTTTCAAACACGCCGCCCATCATCGATTTCGACGCCATCACTTCCTGCGGAGCGAGCAGGCCGTCTTGATTGCTGTCCAACGCAACAAACTCCGCGACGCGGGCGTCGGTCAATTCGGTCGCGAACTCGGTCAGGTCGACTTGTTTGTCGCGGTTGGTATCCAATTCGTAGAACCAGCCGGGCAGGCCTTCGACTTGATCGCCGGTTTGATCCTGCAGGTTGCTGAAGTAGGCGAACAATTCGTCGCGTGACAGTTCGCCGTTTTGATCGGCGTCGACAGCACCGGCGGGAATCCCGAGTTCGACCGTCTCTTCCATCTCCAACCGACCGTTGCGATTGTCGTCGAAGCGTCCCAGCACGGCGGCGGTCAGCCAAAAGCGGTCGCCACCGGTTCGCCACCATTCCGAACGTTCGCGCCGCCGCCGGTCGTCTTCGCTTTCTTTTTCGCTGGGGCGAACGCCGCTGCCGGTGCGGCGGCGTTGTTGGATCAGCTCGCTGGAATCGTTGCTCAGCATTCGCCGCCGGGCGTACCGTTGGGCGAGTTCGAGCCGGCTGAGTTGATCGTCGTTGTTGAGGTCCATGCTGAACGGATCGCGGTGTGTCCAGCGGGCGCGGGAGGCTTCGTAACGGCTCAGATAGCCGTCGCGGTCGCGGTCGTAACGTTCCAGGGTTTCGTCCGCTTCTTCAAGGTCTCGAAATTGATAGGGATACTTGACTTGCGGCAGACCGAACTCGGGCACGACCGGATCTTCGTCTCGCGGACGAAAGCTTTTGACTGCCCGATCGTCGCTGGCGCGGACCCGTTCACCCGCGACGCCATTTTTCAGCGCGTGGTAAATGCGCGCGGCTTCCTGCCAATTTTCGATCCGATTGGGGCGGTCCAGGGACATCCGTCGGGCTTCGGCGATGCGTTCCAGGTACGGCCTGGAAAGCGTCGTGATCTCGTCGGGTTCGATGTATCCGTTCTCGTTTCGGTCGAGCAGGTCCAGGGATTCCCGCAGACCGGATTGGGCGAGCACCGTGGTGGTGCCGAAGCCTGTAGCGACCATCCACACGGCCAAGCACACCACACCGGCGAGCAGGCGCAAGCCGGCTGGTGTCCGGTCGAGCCCGAACCAGACCTGGAAACGACGGAAGCAACTGAAACGGATCATCATTCGACTCGTCAACGGAGGGCGTTTCGGGGTCACTAGTTTTTACCGTTGGTCGAGTACGGCGAACGGGACGAAGTCGTCCGTGGTGCCGTTCGCGAAGTCGATCGGGATCGGCCATCGGACTGGCCCAGGAAAATCTCTTGCAGCACGGTTTCCAGCACTTCGCTGTTGCTCGGCGTGATGACCTGGATCATTTGTTCGCCGCGGACGTCGATCGTCTTGACCAACGCTTCGACTTCTTTGAACAACGGGTCGGGTGCGGTCACGATCAGCGAATTGCTGGGCTCGTGAACGGCCAGTGTCATTTTCGGCTCCAAGTCGCGAGCCTGTTGCGCCGCGGGTTTAGGCGGCGAGTTTTTGTTGTCGGACTTTTTGTCTTTGGCCGATTCCTGCTGTTCGTTGCGAGCCGCGTCGGCTCTGGACGCACCGCTGCCGGGAGCACCGGGAGCTGCGGTGGCCGCTGCGACCCGTCCGGCGAACGCCTGTCGGATTGCCGCTTCGACCTCGACGGCTTTCGAGTTTTCCAGTCGATGATGTGTGACGTGCCGTAGGTTTCGATCGAAGTGATGCTGCTGTCTTTTTCAATGATTTGCAGGTAGTTCTCGATCAGCTCGACATCCTCCACGGTGCCTTGAACGATCAACCGATTCAGTCGTGAATCGGCGACCACCGTTGCGGTCCCCGCGATCAAGGTGATCGTGCCTTCGCGGTTGGTCACCAGGCTGCCCAGAAAGGAGCTGCTGGGGGAGGCGATCGATGCGTTGACCAGGGTGTCGCTGCTGCTGGCAACGGCTTGGCCGCCATCGAGCAATTCGGCCAGCATCCGAATGGCGTCTTCAGGGCGGGTGAATTTCAGATAGAACACGACCGGCTCGGCGGGCATGGAGGTGCCCGGCCCGGCGAGGGTTTCCAGGTGATCTTGGAACTGGTTCAAGACGTCGACGTCGTCGCACTGGATCAACAGACCACGCGTCGTCAGTTGACACTCGATCGCCGCCTTGGTGACGTCGGGTGATGGCGTCTGCAGCAATCGACCGCGATCGGAGACCGACACGAATTGGGCGGGCGTTTTGCTTTCCAGGGCATCCAGAAAGTCGTCGCGTTGGTCCGGCGATCGGTCGTCGGCATCGAAGGCCACTCGTTCCCGCCGGGCGTTGTTCATCGATTCGTCGGATTCAAAGAAGACGATCGGATTGGGCAGTCGCCAGAATCGGGCCGCCAGCATCAGCGATTGCTTGGCATGATTGCCGGTCAGGGAGAGCAAGCGGATGCTTTCGTTGGACGCCATCGCGTCTTGTTTTTGATCGATGCCTTCGACGATCTGTTTGATCTCAGCGATTTGTCCGGGGCGGCCGCGAACAAACAGTCGTCGGTTCTCCGGGTCGGCGTCGATTTTCGGTGGCTGCACGGGCTGCTCGTCTCGATCGCGGTCTCTACGATCGCGGGTATCCAATTCCAGTGTCAGGTCGAGCATCTGTTCGATCAGGGCGATCGCCACGTAGGGGTCGACGGTCTTGAGCTGGATGACTTCGAATTGGGCTTCATCGGCGGCCATCTGCTGGACCGTCATCGCAATCTCTTCTTGAATCGACGGCGGTGCGAGTGCGACGATCGTACCGGCGGTGTTGTCCTTGGAGATCCGAACATCCTTGCCGGCCAGCAGGGTTTGCAACACGTCGTACGCCAGATCGACATTTCCGCCGGCGACGACATGCGTCTGGAACTTTGCATCGGTCTCCGAATCGGTGAGCGAAGGCGTTGGGACGTCGATCGATTCGACAAGCTTTTCGATCAGTTTGACTTTGTCTTCGATACCGGTCACGAAGATGTTCTTGCCTTCCAAGTCCGCCGACAGGCTGACGTCGATCCCGATCATTTCGCCGGTGGCCAGCCCCAGGTGGGGACGAGCAACCAACAAGACGTCTTCCGCTTCGACGTGCTGCAGCGGAAAACTTTTGACGATCGTGCCGTTGTCCAGCTTGGAGGGTTCGAAGGAGTCCAGGATGGCTTTGACGTTTTTCAATTTTGCGACCGTGTCGGTGACCATCAACTGATTGGTCTTTTTGAAGACCGCCGGTGTCATCATCAACTTGATCGCGCCTAATTCTTCCACCGCCTCCTCGGCCGAGAGGGCGCCGAGCGGGAACAGGCATTTGACGACGTCGTGGTTGTTTCGTTCGGACAACTCGTCGGCGCGAATTAATTCTGCCAGCGCGTCGAGCTGTTGAAGACTGCGCGGATCGCTGAGGTTGATGACCGACAGCAGGTTTCCACTTCGCACCAAGGTGTAACCCTGGGGCAGCAGGAACAAGTTGATGCGTTCGATCGCCTGTTGATGCGTGAATGAAGACGGGTCGCTGTAGGTGAAGCTGCCGGCGGGGACGCCATCGATGTGTAACGCCAGGTCGGCTTCATCGGCGATCCAGTCAATCACTTCCCGCCAGGGGACGCCCGCAAAGGCGAACCGGACTTCCGCCTCGGGGGCATCGGCCGAGGTCGGCTGCGGATCGTTAACCGGTTGCGTGTCTGCCGGCTCTGGTTGCGGTGCCGGCAACTCCTGCGCGGGCAGCGAAGCCATCGAAAGGAGCAGGCTGGCGAGCAGGCCGGCCATGACGAAGCGAAAGACGCGTGGGCCCGGGGGGAGCAAGCGGGCATGCCGTGATCGATTCATTCGGCAACTCGTTAGTCGTAGGAAACGCCCGTGTCGTGCGAGTCGGGCGTTATGGAGGGGGGCAGGATGCTGGCGGGGGACCGGTGGGGGCCGATCGCAGCACGGGCGGGATAGTGTAAAGGGTAGTGAAGCTGCTGACGAAGTCAATCTTGAACTGGTCGGCTCGACCGCGGAAACGCGTTGGTGTGCAGGCTTTCGCCACCCAATTCGCTGCTTCGCAGCGACCGGGGATCGCCTAAAGGCTGGACACAAACTGATACAGGAGTTCAGCTGGTGAACTTGAGCAGCAGCCAGTCTCCCAGTCGCGGAGAGGCGTTCCCCAAGACGATCAGCAGTCGTAGATAGCCCGGCAGGATGACATCGGTTCGCCGTTTTTGGGCGCAGGCGAGCACGGCGCGGGCAACCGTCTCGGGCGGCAGACCTTTGACTTTGGTTCCCCCACCGGGGGCGGAGGCGCTTGCCGGGAGCGTTGCGTCGGTGCGATCGCGGTAACGTGTGCCGGCATCGTCACGGCGAATCGGACCGGGGCTGACCAAAGCGACGTGGATCCCCTTGTCCCGCCACTCCAGACGCAATTGTTGCGTCAGCCCGGCCAGCGCGTGTTTGGCCGCGTTGTAGCCGCCCAGGTATCGGGCGCCGACTTTGCCGGCCAGCGATCCGATGTTGACGATGCTGCCGCGTGACGAATCCAACAGCGGGGCAAACGCCTGGCAGCAGAGCAGGGTGGTGACGACGTTTTGGTCGATCAATTCATGCAAGCGAGCCGCGGTCAGCTCGCCGGCCAGTCCGCGGTCACTGGCACCGACGCAATTGACCAGCACATCGAGACGTCCGAATTGATGGTCGATGGTGTTTGCGATTCGTTCACAGTCATCCCGAAGGCTGACGTTACCGGCCAGAGCGACGATGCTACGCCCCGGTTTCGTGTCCAGTTGTTGCTTTGCCGCATCGAGTCGCTCGCTCGATCGTCCGACAAGGATGACCCGGTATCCGGCGTCGGCGAATGTCGCCGCGATGACCTGTCCCAAACCGGCTGAGCCCCCGGTGACGAGCACGGTCGAGAGGTCCGCAGTTGGGGGTGGTTCGGGCAAGAGGGTGGGGGAGGGCAGGGAAGGGGAGGGCGGTCAGGAAACGACGAGGTCACGGCCACGCGGTGTATGGAAGCGATCAGCCCATTGTAGGCAAAGTAACGGTGATCGACAGTGACCCCGCGGCGCGCTTTCTTTGCAGATTCGGCTTGGGACGCTACAAAATGTCACACTCCCGGACGGAAACGCTACTCACGCACCAACATTGACCATGCCCAGTCCGACGCTTCATCAGTCCTGCACCAAGATCGTCGCCACCGTCGGCCCGGCCTGTGATTCGCCCGAGCAGCTTGCCGAGTTGATCACCGCCGGGGTGGACGTTTTTCGCATCAATACCGCTCATGGCGAGATTGCCGATCACGAGAAGAAAGTCGTGTCGATCCGGCAGGCGTCCAAGCAAACGGGGACTCCCGTTGGAATTCTGTTGGACCTGGCCGGTCCCAAGATTCGTTTGGGGGAATTGTTTTGTGACCCCCTGCAGTGTGATGTCGGGATGGAGCTGACGTTTCTCCGTGAGGGCGAGCCCACGGCGGCACACGAAGTCACGGCGAGCTACCCCAAGCTGATCGACGAATTGCGTCCCGGTAATCGTGTCATGTTGGCCGACGGATTGGTGGCGTTGGAGGTTGTTTCAGTCGACCGCTCGCGCGCCGTCTGTCGAGTGACCGCGGCCGGCGAAGTCCGTAGCCGACAGGGGATCAATTTGCCCGGCGTCAAATTGTCCGTCTCGGCACTGCAACGCAAGGACATCAAGAACGCGATCTGGGCGGCGGATCACGAGATCGACTTCATCAGCCTTTCGTTTGTGCGTACCGCCGAAGACGTCTACTCGCTCAAGAGTGTCTTGTCGGCGCACGATTGTGAGGCGCTGGTAATCGCCAAGATCGAAAAACCCGAGGCGATGGAGAATCTGGAAGAGATCGTCGATGCTGCCGACGGGATCATGGTCGCGCGCGGTGACTTGGGCGTCGAAATTGATGTCGCCGAAACCCCGCTGGCGCAAAAGCGGATCATTGATGTTTGCAAGGAGAAAATCAAACCCGTCATCGTCGCGACGCAGATGTTGGAATCGATGCACCACAGCGCGCGACCGACGCGAGCCGAAGCGAGCGACGTGGCCAATGCGATTCTGGATGGTGCCGACGCCTGCATGCTGAGCGGTGAAACGGCGGTGGGCGATCATCCGGTCAAAGCGGTGCAAATGATGAGTCGCATCATGCAGTTCACCGAGAAATCGCTGCGACACGACATGTCCGATCGCGCGATCAGCAACCGCGTGCATCCGATCACCACAGCGGTCACCTACGCGGCGACCAATATTGCCGAAGCGATCGGTGCCGCGATGATCATCATCGCCACCAAGAGCGGCGGGACGGCCTGGGTCAAAAGTAAATCGCGCAGCTTGATTCCGACCCTGGGCGTCAGCGACTGTCCGGCAACCCTGCGACGGATCAACCTGTTTTGGGGCATCAAGCCTCGCAAAGTGTCACAGATGGAACATCCCGCGATGATCCGCGCCGAGGTGTGTGATTGGGCGAAAAGCAAGGGCTATCTCAAGACCGGTGATCGCATCGTCTTTGTCAGCGGCAGCGGTGTGACCGAGAATGCGCACAATTCCGTCGTCGTCCATACGGTGGAATGAACGAACAGGAACTCCAGTCGTTCGTCTGTCGAATGATGGGCGCCGATGGCGTGAGCGCCACCGAGTCGATCCAATCGCTGTGGAGCGGGTATGGGCAGATCCTGCGGATGACGCTGCGCGGTGGCAACGTGCCTTCATCGGTGATCGTCAAACACATCGCGCCGCCGGGCTTCGGTGTGGCCAATCCACGGGGTTGGTCCGGCGATGTTTCGCACGCGCGAAAGTTGCGGTCTTACGAAGTCGAAACGAATTGGTATCGCGATTGGAGCCACGCGTGCGATTCACGTTGTCGCGTCCCGGCACGCTATGCGATCGAGTCGTTCGCAGGCGGCCGAGTCTTGGTGTTGGAAGATCTCGACGCGGCCGGTTTCCCGAGTCGTTGCGGGCGGCTGACCGATGCGCAGCTCCATGCGTGTCTCGGTTGGCTGGCGAATTTTCACGCGACGTTCCTGGGACGAGTGCCGAGCGGGCTGTGGGAAACCGGAACGTACTGGCATTTGGAAACCCGGCCGGAGGAATGGTCTGCGATGCAAGCCGGTCCGCTCAAGAACGCGGCCGCCAAGATCGATGCCCGTTTGTCAGCGTGTCGTTTCCAGACCCTGGTGCACGGGGACGCCAAAGTCGCCAACTTTTGTTTCGGCGACGCTCACGACGACGTGGCCGCAGTGGACTTTCAATACGTCGGCGGCGGTTGCGGGATGAAAGACTTGGCGTACCTGATGGGCAGTTGTTTAAGCGACGAGCAATGCGACCGTCGTGAAGCGGAATGTTTGGACGTCTATTTCGGCGTGTTGCGTTCGCGGCTCGATGCTTCGACCGCCGACGACCTGGAGCAGGAATGGCGGTCGCTGTTCCCTTGGGCTTGGGCCGACTTTCATCGTTTCTTGTGCGGCTGGTGCGCGACGCATCCCAAGCTGACCGGTTACAGCCGACGCATGGTCGATCGTGTCTTGGATTAATAGCGATCGGTTTCGTCAATCAGTTCGCCATCGCCACGGTTGCCGAGGTAGCGGTAGACCTGTGGGTCGATGCCGTGGGTCAGGAAAGTGACCGAACCATCGGCCATGGCGAAGTTTCCTCCGCCGGCGTGGTAGCTGTCATAGCCACCGACTTCCAGGGCACCGAGTTCTTGGTTCATCAGGTCGTTGTAGCTCCTGTCGACGAATTGCCCGGTGTTGCGCAAGGTCGCGCGGGTTCCGGTGATCCAGCCCAAGGCGTCGTGGTCGCCGGGGTGTTCGCCGACCATGATCGTGTTGCTTGACCCGTCGGTGATCTGGGCGAAGCGGAGAGCGCTGTTGAGGAAGAAGATGCCGTTGTTGTCGGCATCGATGGGGGCTTCGACGTCGTGATAACAGCCGGCATAGTCCGAGGTGCCGACTGGATTCGTCCTATCGCGGCCGAACATCATTGGATTGGACGGGCATCGATAGGCCGGGATGCTGTAGCTGCGCACTTCAGCATTTTCAGGGCTGTAAGCACTCTTGCTGAGATCCAGTTTCTCAAACGCGGCTTGCTGTTCGATGTAGGGCAGGATGCGTGTCATCCAGCCGATGTGATTGCCGGCACCTTCTTCGTTTCGAATCGGGCCTTGATCGTCGGTCACGCCGTCGGGCAGATGTTCCATGGAGAATTCGTAATGATGGACCGAAAGAGCGATCTGCACCATGTTGTTGGAGCAGGACATGCGCCGCGCGGCTTCGCGTGCGGCTTGGACGGCCGGCAACAGCAGGCCGACCAGCACGCCAATGATCGCGATCACGACCAGTAATTCGACAAGGGTGAATGCGTTTCGTTTCATTGGACTTCGCTCGATGAGTAAACGTAGGATTGGGAGGTGATGTTGGGGGCGGTTCCGAGTTTGGCGGTCACGGTTGTCTGGTCGTCGTCGATGGAAATCGTGACCGTTGCCGCGGCGTCGCGTCCGGCAAAGCGCAACCGCGGCTGCCAGGTTTCGCCGCTGTAGTCGCGGTTTCGTTTCGATTGCATCGCCGCCCGCAGGATTCCGGCATCCAGCAATCGCTGGGTTTGATGCATTTGCAACCGGATTCGGGTTTCCCGCCGGGCGGCCAATGCGTCTTGGGCGATCAGGCCGATCAGCGACCCGACCACGATCAGGCAGGCGAGGACACAGATCATTAACGCGCCACGCCGTCGGCGTCTTGACTGAACCCTCATGATGCGATGTCTCCGTTTTGATGGCGTAGTCGCAAACCGATCGACATCCGCAGCGATCGCCAAAGGGGAGTTTCGGACTCGGCGAAGGGCGTGATCGTTTTGACGTCCAGTTGGATCTGGT
Source organism: Phycisphaera sp. RhM (assembly GCA_033042175.1). Classification (GTDB taxonomy): domain Bacteria; phylum Planctomycetota; class Planctomycetia; order Pirellulales; family Pirellulaceae; genus Stieleria. The sequence goes on along the minus strand of WCIL01000028.1, from coordinate 123,866 downwards.
TGTCCGTTTCCAATCGCGTCAGCACGAGCGTCCGCGGATGTTTGAATCGATAGACTTCGTTTCGAACGACGTCATCACCGCTACGCTCGGTGCGGGTGACGGTCATGTCCGTGAGGGTGTAAACCACCTCGTTTTCGTTGACGGAAAGCCGCAGGGACTGGCCGGCCGTGTCGCCGGAATCCAGGTCCGCTTGATTGGCGATGTGCAGATCGTTGCGGAGTTGGCGGCTGAGCTGGAAAAACGTCTGGTCGTCCAAGCGTCGATGTCGCGCCAGCGTCGACCAATCGAACGCCTGGTGGACTAAGCCGACGGCAACCATCATCACCGAGCTGCCGATGGCGATTGCGATGCTGAGTTCACGGAGCGTGAATCCGCGGCGTGCGGTTCGGGATCGGGTCAGCGACTTCATTGGTCGGCCTCCTGATCGTTCTCGGCAGGTTCAGCGTCGGCAGTTTCAGCGTCGTCTGAGTTTGCCTCGTTGGGGCGGGAAGATTCCGCGGAGGATGTCGGTAGGGGATCGATCCAGGCGACCAGGGTGACCGGCAACGGGTCACCGGCGCGAGTCCATTCGAGCGACAATTCGATGCGTTTACCGTCGTCGTCGTCGACAAGGGTTCCTTCGATCGTCGCGTCATGCAGAACCTCTGCGATTGCCGGTGACACCGTCAGTTGTTCGATCGCTTGGCGTCTGGATTCAGCCGGCATCGCGATCAGGCGATCCAGTTGTCCGGACAGTTCATCGGCGGCAAGCTGTTGGTGGCGGGTTTGTTTCCAAATCCGTGCCGAACGGATCACCATCGGGACGGCGACCGAGAGCATCACCAACGTGACGCCGGCGGCGATCAGCGTTTCGAGCAACACGAGGGCGTTGCGTCGGTCACGTATTCGTGGGTGGAGCGGGTGGAGCATGGAAAGGGGTGGGGATTAGGCGAGTGAAGTGACCAAGCTTGTCAGGGTTTGCATGACGGCGATCGTGATCCAACCGACAAACAGTCCCAGAACAATGATCGGAAGGTGTTGCAGCACGCGGGCCATCGATTCGGCTTTTTGGTAGGCATGTCGGCGCTGTTTGACGGCCAACGTGTCGAGGGTCCAACCGCGGAGTGGCGGCGATTGAATTTTGTTGATGTTGTCGGCCTGGTTCTTGCGGATCAAACCTTGGTTGGCCAATTGAATCCAGATGTCCGCATCGGTCTGGGCATCGGTGCGGGCGCGGAGCAGACGCTTTCGGGTTCGGCGGTCGGGGTGGAACTGGGCCGCGGCGGTCACCGTCGGCGCGAGCGAGATGCCTTGCCCGGTGGGCACGGCCAGCAATCGCAGCAGACCGGCGGATCGTCGTTCGGCGGTCGTCGGCAGAAATCGTCCCAGCGGGGACAATCGAATGCCAAGCCGCACGTCTTCAAAGAGCATCAGGATGCAGGCACCCAACACGACCAGCAATGCGATCGGAACCACCGCCGCGAAGGTGTCGCTAAAATGGACCAGGGCAAGCATCAGAGGCGGCAATTCCATGGCAAACTCATCAAAGATCTCCTCGAAGGTTGGGACGATAAAAATCATCAAGAACGAAGCGACCAGGATTGCGAAGCAGAGCACGCCGAGGACGTAGCCGAGCATGCCGCGGATGATTTCACCGGCTGCGGCTTGGCCCGCGTCATCGCTTCGTTCCAACAAGAACGCAAACGTTTCATCGAGCGTCTGGGTTTCGATCGCACATTGAATGGCCAACGTGTCGTCTTCATCCAAGACACCCGGCGTGTGCGCCAGTGCGGCGCTCATCGAACTGTCCGCTGCGATCCAGCGTTGAAGCATCATCAGCTTCTTGCCGTAGCGTCCGGGATGCTCGGCCGCCAAGTTCCGAATCAGCGTTTTCGGATCCAAACGTTGCGAATGGGACAGTGCCAGAATTCGAAGCAGCGCGTTCTGTTTGCTGCGCGTCGAATTGCCGACCAGCCCACTGGGAAGCATCGATTGAAGCAGGCCGGAGAGAAAATTGAACATGTGATCGATCAGGAGGAGAGAGACGAGACCAGACTGACCATTGGCGAAAACAACGCGAGGACGAGAAAGCCGATCATCAGACCGACACCGATGACGGTGAACTGTCCGAGGATAAACGCGACCCAATCCTTGCGACGAATCGACAAATCACGATAGCTGGCGGCCAGTTCGCGAAGCATCGTGGTGTTGGGCGGCGCGGGGACGGGCTGGGCGGACGGTAGGGCGGGGTTGAGTGCAAACAGAAAGTTGGGCGGAAAGATCAACGCGGGACGGGTCCGGTGCAACAGGCTCGCGTCGTGGCCGGCTTGGATCGCAAGGTCGCCGACCAGGCTCCGCATCGCGACGCCGGCATTGGATTCGGCGGCGATCTTGAGCGCCCGGTCCAGTTCGATCCCTTCGTCGACCAGTTCCGCCACTTGCAATGCAACTTTGGCCAGCGATTGTCTCATCATCGGGCCGTGCACCGACGTTCCGAACAGCTTTCGTTTGATGGATGTGTCGCCGATCCAGACCCACAACAGACCCGCCACACCGGACAGAAACGTGCACAGCACAATGAAGGCCAGCAGGGGATGGGCATTGATCCCTCGCGAGAGATTGATCAACGCTTCGGTCGGGGCCGGCAGTCGTAAGCCGAACTCCAGGTACATTTCATCAAAAGTCGGGACCAGGAAGACGATCACCGCCATCAGCAAGGTGATCGCGATCAGCATCAGGATCAGCGGATAGGCGATGGTGCGGATCTTTTTGGTCCGCAAGCTGTGCTGGAAGGCGGACTGTTCGAGCATCGCGGTCAGCGCGTCGGTCGTCGCTGCCGACGACTGCAGCGTGAGCAGCCAGCAATGCTCTGGGAATCGGGCGACGAGCTGCGCGGGAGTCGCCTTGTCTTCCAGAGCGGCGGCGAGTTGGCGCAGTGTGTTACGCGTCCAGGTACTCGGGATCTCTTGGGCGATGTTTCGCAATTGCGCCGGCAAGTCCTTGCGGGTGTTTCGCACCTGTTCGATGCGCTCGTACAGCGACGTCATCGGGATCAGTGTCCGATCGCCTTGTGAACCGTCGCCTGTGGATTCAGTCTTCATCGGTTCAACACCTCCATCGCAACCTCGGTTTGCAAGATCGCGATCCAGGGCAGAAACGTGGCCAAGCCATAGCCGAGCACGATCAGTCCGGCGAACAACAACCCGATAAAGGCGGGCACTTTTGTGACGAAGGTTTGGCGACGATCACCGGCCAAGAAATGGTAAAAACCGGCCAGGCGGGTCAATGCTCGCGACTGAGACTGGGGAGATCCGTTTCGGACAATGTTTTCGGCGATCGGTCGGATCGGGACGCGCGGGGAAACACTGGTGCTGGCCAGCGAGAGCGCCGTGTCTTGGTCGACACCCGACGCGATCAGCACTGCCAATCGCCGCGATTGTGATTCGGCCGCGAGCCAACGCGAGTACGCGGTGCCGCCGGGAAAGAGTGACAACAGCGGACCGTTGACCAGTTTGCGCCAGATCCACCAGCACGCAATCATCAGGATCGGAAAGCCGACGATCCAATACGGCATGGCACCACGGATCGCAATCAACCACCCGGTCGCACCGCCGGGGGCCAGCCCCTGTTGAGTGTATTGAGTTTCGATCGACGGCACCGAGAGCGTGCAGAAGATGATCATCCCGAGATAGGCGAGCCCGGCGACGACAAGTGGTTCTTTGATCGCTTGCCGGAGTGGGGCAGCCGTCGCCTGGCGATCAAGCTGTTGGATCGCGATCGACTCGAACACCGGGACGGGATCGTCGGACGCCAGCAACATCCTCGCAATCGCCCGATAACGATCCGGCAAGTCATGCTTTTGCAGCAACGCGTCGGGCGAAAGGTCGCGTCCCACGTCGACGAGCAACCGTTCGTTGATTTCACGAAGCCGTTCCGCCGTCTCGCTCCCGAGTCCAAAATCCAACGGAATGTTCAGGGCAAGGATGGCGATCGCTTGCTGGTTGAGAGAGAGCAGTCGCGCAGCGGTTGATTCAGACATGAAAAGGCTTGCCGGCGGCGGAAGGGATCATCAGGGCAAAAGGCTGATGCGCCGGCGTCGCGAATTTGTCTGATCGATTGAAAGAAAATCGTGAATGCCGGTCGTTGGCGAACCGAGCAGGGTGATCCTGGACGCCGCAAGCGACGACATTCCGCACTGAGTCGGCGGAGTCATGGAACGGGCGGAATCGGACGCTGATGCATATGCTGCAGAAATCATTCCGCAGCGTTTGCCCGAAGGGCATCAACAACTTAGCCTGGGGTCAGGGAACGAGCGCAGCGGAGTGACCGCCACCCCAGGAATGAAAGCCCCAACCCTCTCCTCCCCCTTTCGATCGGCCGGCGGCGAAGCCGCCGGCCGATCGAAAGGGGGAGGTTTTCGGTAGATCGCAGACCTGGGGTTACGCCCGGATTCGCTGGGGCTCATCCGGTCTCACCCCAGGCTATGTTGTTGATCGCCGTTGGCGAACCGAGCAGGGTGATCCTTGACGCCGCAAGCGACGGCATTTCGCACCGCGTCGGCGGAGCCATGGAATGAGGCACTGCAATCGGCATGCACAGCATGCCCTACGACTCCACTGCCACCGGAGCTCGCCGGCAGAGTCGGCGAGGAAGGCAAGCAGGATGCTTACCCCACTGGGTGGTTGGAATGCGTGCTACTCCACCGGAACGAGTTTGCTGGTTTGGCCCAGCAATCCGTTGGCGGCCGAGGCACTGTGATCGAGCAGGAACGGTCCGACGGTGCGATCGAAGTGGTGCAGCAGCACGGTCGTTGCGTCGGGTTGGTGTCGCTTCGCTGGCGTGAAGTCGTCATCGTAGCGGACTCCCGTCGACAGTCGGAACTCGTCCAGTTGGCCAGTGAACGATCGCGTCGGATTGCCGCCGTGATCGGGATCGGCACCGAGAAACAACGGCAACTGGTTGGGTTTGCGTTTCCCGTTGGCGGGCTTGGATGCAACCCGTTTGCCGTTGATGTACAAGATCACGTGGTTTCCGTCGTAGACGCCGGCCAGGTGCGACCACTGGTTCAGCGGTAAAGCGTCTTGGCTGATCGCCGAGACGTAGCGGCCGCCCAGGTGCACGTCGAATTGGACGACTCCGTGGTCCGAGAAAAACGCGTACTCAGAGCTTTGTGTTTTTGCGACGATCGCGTCAAAGCCATCTTGGCGTGTCGGTTTGATCCAGGTTTCAATCGTGAAGGGACCGGCGGGCAACTCGAAGGCATCGTCGCGGATCGCGATCGCGGAGGCTTCGTCGCTGACGAGGAGTGATTGATTAATCGACGGGTCAAAAAAGTCGGCCGGAACCTCGCTCAATTGCAGCCCGATCGGGAACTCCGCCTCGGGCAAGTCGACCGCGGCGTTTTCACCGAGGTAGCGTTTGGCGATCGTGACGGCCGGGTTGCTGGTTGCGACGCCGGAGTTGGAACCGCGACGGATCACGAATTCCACGGTCTTGGTTTCACCCGATTGCAGCGTCAGGTGTTGGTGATCGAGCGTCGATGACCATTGGCTTTCCAGCGATTGGCGGGACAACAGGATCGTCAACTCGACGGGGTGCTCGGCGGGGTTGTTGAGTTGCAGTTTGACCGCTCCGTTGGCCGAACCGTCGAACGAGAGCATCACATCGTCGGAAAGTTGTTTCGGTCGAATCGATTTGGCCAGTTCAATCTCTTTCAAGAACTCCGGCGTGAACTGCTTGGGATCAAACACCGCGCCGACCGGCAGTGACGAGACGGTGATGCGTTTGGGACGCACGGTGACGACGTTGAAGTGATGCAGATGGCCCGCACCGGGGATCGGCACATCATTGGGGATGTGGCCGCCGGTGGTCGCCAAGGCGTAGTACTCGATACCGTCCTTGACGCCGTCGTACCGCATCTTGTGGATGTGTCCGGCGAAGACGGCGGAGACATTGCCCGCGTCGGCCAAGCGTTGATGGACGCTGTCCCAGTTGGATCCGGTGTAGCCGCCGCCGATCCAGCGCGGATGATGCAAGAACACAAACACATGATCTTGGTCGGAGAGGTCTTTCAACGCTTGATCGAGAAAGTCGAGTTGTTGCTGGCTCATCTGCTGCAGACGCCCGGCGTTGAACGCTTTCAAGTTAGTCGCCGGGTCGCCTTCGTCGCTGTACAGCACGATGAAGCCTGCGTTCTTGTGGCGGAAGGAATACCAGAGCGGACCGAAATGTTTTTCGTAGTTGGATTCATGGTGTCCCGGGGGTGCGGGGTTGTCGCCGCGCCAGTAGATGTCGTGGTTTCCCGCCACCGGGAACCAACGCATCTTCAGACGATTCATGATCTGTTTGTATTGGTCGGCTTGCTCAAGCCACTCGGGCGTTTCGTTGTACCCTTGGATCAAATCTCCGACGGTCATGACCAAATCGGGGTCCAGCAAGTTGGTATCGGCGACGGCCTGTTCGAGGACTTTTAAACCGGCGGGCACGCCCCCGGTTCGGTCGCCGTAGACGATGAATTGAAATCCGTCTTCGGCGACCGTCGGCGCGATGACTGTCGCCGCCGACCGCGTCGTCAAGACGCTTGGTGGTGTGTCGTGGTCGTGGGGGTGATCGCCGCTGGTTTCATGCGCCGATGCGATCACGGATGTGAACAGCGCGGTGGCGACGAACAGTGAGGCGCGCGTAGCAAGATTCATGGAAGGGCTGGGAGATAGGGGGGAGAGAAACTGGATTGAAACCGTTTCCGATTGATGTTTCAGTCGACACGGTCATTAGAACGCTGCGATGAAACCGGGAAACGTCTGTTGGGAAAACTAAACCGAACCTTCATTCCCTTCCGGGGGTTCTTCATCGGGTCCGTTGAGCACTTGAAAGACTTCGGCCAGGCGAATGGAAAGACCCGGGATCACGTCTTCCCCGTCGAGCGATTGAGTTTCATCGCGCACGACGTAGTCGGTCATCGATCGCCACACGGCAACGCTGCGTTGGTCCGGATCGACCATCCAAATCAACTTCACCCCGCGTGCGAAGTAGTCACGACGTTTGTTGGTCATCTCTGTTCGCGTGTTGCCCGCGCTGACCACTTCAACGACCAGGTCGGGGATCACGGCGGGATAGGCTTCGGCGGGAACCTTGCGGTCGGGAAGACGATCCCAGGAGGTGAACGCGACGTCGGGGCCGCGGATCAAAGAGGGCGACAAGCGGAAGAATCCGTCCGGTCCGGAAACGACACCGAGTTTGGCCGCCGAAACAAACTCGATCATAAAGCGACCGATCATCATTGCCAGGAGTGACTCTCGATACCCCATCGCACGCTCCACCAGATAGCCGTCGACCAATTCACACAAGTTGCCTTGCCGGTGTGCCTCGAGTAGTTCATCGGGGCCGGCCGGTTCGGCGATTCCCGAGTGCAGGCGATCGGCGGCAATTCCGCCCAGGTCGGTCAGCACGTCGGCCACACGATCGGTGACGGTAAGATTCCGCGGCGGGTGGGGAGGGGGCGAATCGGCCGGCGGCGATTTCCTCGCCAGCGGATCGGTGACCGCCGGGGTGGCCGGCGGCGAGGCATCGGGGTTGGGTACGGTGCTCATCCCACCAGTTTAATCCGGCCGGGCGCCGCGCAGCAAACGACGGCTATTCCAACTCGATCGTGTCCATGACTTGATACGTCGGCCCGGACTTGTCGAGAAAGCTGGCCATCAGGTGAAGTTCGTCGACCACCATTTCGCCGATCTGGATGTCGGCCAGATCCTTCATCGCCTCGACCAACGCATCGCCGCCCCGCCTGGAATTGCTGCGGGTGCGTCCGAGGGTCAGGTGCGGTGTGTAATCGCGTGGTTCGGGTTTGAATCCCAAGTCGGCGAGTTGCTTTTCCAGACCGGCGACTAGTTGGACCAGGTTTCCGGTGGGGTCGTCCACCCCGATGAAGACGACACGTGGTTTTTCGGCATTGGGAAAACCGCCGGTCCCGGCAAACCCCAGTTCAAAGGGTTCGAGGTGGTCGGTCACGCGACGAATCGCTTTGCAAACCGCGGGGACTTCGACGTTGTCGACTTCGCCGAGAAATTTCAAGGTTAAGTGAAAGTTCTCGATCGGCACCCATTTGAAGCTGTCGTCGAGCGGTTTGAGCCGTTTCATGATCTTTCCGGCGGCCGAGGTGACGGCGGCGGGGACCGGAATGGAGATGAAGGATCGGATCGTTTGCATGAATCCAACGCGTTTCTTTACACTGATCGGGAAATGAAAAACTTTGTGCCCCCACCGTTCAAGCCCGACCTGTTGATCCGCGGCGGGCATTTGCAAACACTCGCATCGCTTCGGGCACCGGGGCAACAGATCGTCGCTGACGCAAACCACGTGCTGAAGTTGCCGGACGGGGACGCCATTGTGCTGCATGAGAACGCAGCGGTCGATGGTAGGGCGGTCGATCGTGGTCCATCGGCTGCATCGGATATCGGTTGGACGGGGCCGTTGGCAGATCGCACGTTGGCAGATCGCACGTTGGCAGATCGCACCGTGGTGTTGTTCCACGGGCTCAGCGGTTGTCACGGTTCCCCGTACATGATTCGTTTGGCCGGCCGGTTCGTGCGGTTGGGGTGGACGGTTTACCGCGTGGACATGCGTGGTTGCGGCGCGGCGCGGGATTTGTCGCGGGGCTTGAGTCACGCCGGCCGCAGCGAAGACGTGTTGGCCGCGCTGGATTTTGTCGCCCGACGGCATCCGGATTCACCGCTGGCCGCGGTGGGTGTCTCATTGGGTGGGAACCAGTTGCTGCGTCTGGCCGGTCGGGTCGGTGCGGGGTTGGACGCCCAGCCGGAGTGGTTTGATCGGCTGGAGCGAATCGCGGTGGTCGCCCCGCCCATCGATTTGGTCCGCTGCAGCGAGAACATGGAACGGCTCTCCAGACGGTTGTACAACTACTACTTCATCCGCACCCTGTTTGAACGGATCGCGCCGGCGGTCCGCGAGCACGAGCATTTCCAGAAAATCGCTTCGCTCGGTCGCCCCAAAACGCTGCTCGAGCTGGATGATCGGTTGACCGCTCCGCTGAGTGGTTTCCAGGGGGCTTTGGAGTATTACCGACAGTGTGGGGCGACGCATGTGACCGCGTCCAATCCCGTCAAAACCTTGGTTCTGGCGGCAAAGGACGATCCGATCGTCCCGGCGGATTGTTTCATCAATGCACGATGGCCTGATCGAACACGCGTGTTGCTGACCGCAACCGGGGGGCATGCAGGTTTTGTCGGCCGCCAGCGATCGTATTGGATGGACGATTGTTTGATTGCTTGGCTGAATCGACTTTGATTGTGCTGCCGTTCTTCGTGTAAGCTACTGACTGAGAGAATTGAGTTTCGGGTCGTTTGGGACTGAGGCAGATCAATGGCTGGTGATTACCACGGCTGGGACCAGGAGGGCGACCGCTGGCGTTTCGCGGATACCGTGGGGCGTCCCAAAAATGAGTCGGTGTTCGTGATCGAAGATTTCGGGGAACCGACATCTGCCAGGCAGGCTTTGTCCGCGATCATGTCGGCGATGGCTCAATTCAAGAATCGTGTTCAGGTGGTCCAGACCGACAGAAATAATCGACTGATCCGGAAACTCAAGGAAGCGTCGTTGTTGAGAGTGGCCGATATCAAGGTCGGCGAGACGCAGCAGTGGGGCGTTTTGGGCGTGCATCCCAAGCGGCCGACTCCCAAACGGTCCAAGTGGAAATTCTGGGCATCGTAGGCATGGCGTCCGTGATGCTTCCCAGCCGTACGCCCTTGAAGGTGCCGCTGACGGTCGCCACCGCAGTCGCCTTGATCACACTGGGCGTGACGCTTCAGCCCCAGGCCGAGCGAATTGCGTCACAGGCATCACCGCAATCGATGCCGCGTCCCTCCGAATCGACTGGGGATGCCGCACTGAGTTCGCAGACGGCGCGACGCGTCGCGCGGGCGCAGTTCTATGACGCCGAAGTCATTCCATTGATTGCCGAAATCGATGACCAGAATCGGTTGGCCGCCGATCGTTGCCTGCAGCGGATCGATCGGACCTTACAGCGGTACCATGCGGGGGTCGAGCCGTTTGTCGAAGACATGACCAGCATTTCGACACGACTGGGCGTGCTCAAGCGCATGCCCGGCGGCTGGTGGACGAGCGATGGCCGTGTCGAGGCGTACGTGCAGGACAAATTTGAATCGCATTTGTTTTCCGAAGAAACGCTGCTCGAAGACATCTCCACCGCGTTGCTGCAATTTCGCAGCGACGTCGACGCCAACCAGACGTTGATGCTGACACGCGTCCAGGCGGCGCTGACGACGTCCGACTTGCCGGGAGTGCAATTGGAACAACACGACGCCTTTTTTCGAGAATTGTCGACCGATCTGGGCCGTTACGCGGCCGGTCAGGGAACGACGAGTGTGGAAAATATGCTCGGGGCGCTGGTGCTCGGCGAAGTCGGCGCCTTTGCCGCTCGATCGGTCGTTGCTGGCTTGCTGGTCCGCTTCGCACCCTCGGTGGCGATCAGCTCGGCGGCCGGTGCGAGCGCGACGGTGGGGGCTTCGGCGACCGGTGCCGGCGGCGGATCGATTGGAGGGCCGGTCGGTGCCGTTGTCGGTTTCGGGGCCGGGTTGGCGATCGGTCTGGTGATCGACTGGTGGATGACCGAACGGTTTGAAGCGGAATTAACCGGGCAAATGCACATCTACCTGAACGATCTGGACGCGACCCTGATTTCCGGTGGGGCGCCGCGCGGCGATGCGACAACAAACCAAGCAGCCGACGGCGCCGCGCCGCAGCGGATCGGTCTTCAGGATGCCCTGCCCAAACTGTGTGACCAATTGCGCGACGCCTATCGTGATCGTTTCTATCAGCAAATTGTCGACGGAGAATCGTTGTGATGAATGCCAGTGGCCGTTTGACACTTGCGTTGATCGGAATCCTGACCGCCCTGGTCACGATCGCGCCCTCGCCCGTCGTTTGCGCCGGATCACCAGTGGGCGTCCTGTCGGGGACGTCGGTTGCCCGCGCGATCCTGAAGTACTTTGGTAAAGAAGGCACCGAGGAGGCGACCGAGTTTTTGGCTCGCCAAGGCGGCCGTGAAATGGCCGAACGCGTCGGCGCCGCGGCCGTGCGGGAAGGTGGCCCGGAGGCGGCCGAGCAGGTCGGTCGGTTGGCCAGCAAGTATGGCCCCGAAGCGCTCACGGCGCTGGACAATGCCCCCGAGCTGGCGCCGCTGTTGGCCGCCCTGGACGAATTGCCCGAGTCCCAAGTTCGCGCGGCATTGGCGCGTCTGTCGGCCGGGCCTGCCGGACGCGAATTGGCCCAGACCGTCGGACGTGTCGGCGTTTCGGCGCTGCGAAGTGAATTGAAACATCCGGGCGTGGGAGGGATGCTCGCCCGCGTGCTGGGTGATGACGGGGCGGAACTGGCGACCAAACTGACGAGCGATCAAGCCATCGTCGTCGGCCGGCATGCCGATGATCTGGCGGCGCTGCCGACTACGCCCCGCAACGGCGTGTTGTCGCTGTTGCGAAATGATGCCGAGCGGATGGTCGGTTTCATGGGGCGGTTCGCCGCGGACAATCCCGGCAAGACGCTGTTCACCGCGGCGACCACCACGATCATTCTGGCCGAGTCGGAACGTATTCTCGGCGGTGATGAAATCGTTTTCGATGCCGAGGGAAACCCGATCGTGGTCAGCAAGGCCGGCATCGCCGGGCGGACGATGAAGGCCGGTGGTGAAGCCATCGCCCACGTCTCGGTCAATTATCTGCAACCGCTGTTCCTGACCGTGATCGCGTTTGTCGTCACCTTCGCCACCCTGTTTCTGTCGCTGAAATTGTGGCACACCCATCAGCGAGAAAAACTGGTGACGGCCGCGACGTTGAAGGAGCCGGAGACGATCGAGGGTTCGGTGGTGGAGAAGAAATGAGGCGGAATGCTGGGTGAGGCGGCGGGGCAAGACGATGGGGGCAAGACGATGGGGGCAAGACGATGGGGCAAGACGATGGGGCAGGGAACGAGAAACAAGTGGGATAGGCTTCCCGCTTCTCCTTCTGCCGTCTCGCCTCACCTGACCTCCCGGAATTCCCCGTTGCTCGGTTCGCTCAGGTTTCTCAGGAACGTCGCCATCAACGGTTCGACGGCGATCGCGATCGTGTTGATCGTTACGTTGTGGACTTCATTGCGGCGCAGGATGTCCAGCAAGATTGCCGAGGGATTGACGATTTGTCCGTAGGTCGGTTTGCCGTCGGTCAGCAGAAAGACGGCTTCGAGTTGCGGGTCGAAGCTGAGCGATCGACGCAGCGCGGCATAGGTGTTGGTGCTCCGTCCGGCGGACAAGTATTCGACAAATCGGATCGCATTGCGTTTGTTCGTCTCGTCGGCTTCGACCAGTTCTTCACGCCAGGCACGGACGTCGTTGTCAAACACCAGGATGCCGAACTGGCATTGTTCGTCCAATCCGTTGATCGCGGTGATCAATTCCATCTTGGCACGCTGGATCCTGGCATGGCCGCCCACCACCGTCCTCATGCTGCCGCTGCGATCGATCACGAACAGCAATCGCTTGGCAAAAATATTGATACCGTAATAGTGCGACGGCTTCAATCGTTTTTCGCGCGCGTAGGAGGCGGCCGATTTGGCCGGTTGCAATCCCATCTGCTGCGGGATCGGCAGTACCGGTTGGCCTTCTTGGCGGAGGATGTCGGACGCCTTGGCCAAGCCGTCTGGCTGGGCTGAGTCTGGTTCGAGGGTTAATCCGACCAGGCCTCGCCAGGCCTGGTAGCGTTCCTCGTCGCCACCGAAATCTTCGCTCGTGACGTGTTGGAATTCCTGGTCCAGTCGATGTGCCAACTGTCCATCGACGCGCTCGAAGAGTTTGGCGAGGCCCTCCCACGCGTCGGGATGTTTCATCACCTTCAGTCCGCGTGCGAGTGTGAACCGGAATCCGTAACTGGCATCAAAGGCCTCTGAACCGATCAGGCCGACGATGTCATCGATCGCGGTGTGGTGTTGGTTCTTGCAGAGAGTTTGAATCGATGCCATCGCCCAGGTCAGACGATCGCAATCGAGCAGGTCGACGAGCGCTTCGGTCGCCTCGGGACGATCGACTGTTCCGATGAAGTCGATCATCAATCGCACGCCGCCGGGCAATTCCGGCTGGCCCTGTTTGACTGCCCGGTCGAAACGGGCGTCCTGGCAGAGTATTTCCAAGGCGTCGACGATGATCGGCAGCGCGTAAAGACGGCTTTGAAAGTCGCTCGGGATCGAACGCAACGCCGCGACACGCGCTTCGTCATGACGACCGGTCAGCAACCGACGAAAGCGGGCCTCGTTGCGATCGGCCGCGGTGGATGGATGCGGATACGACGCAAACATCGACGACAGCAAAACGACGACGGCCAGTGTCCAGACGCCGGCCGGAGGCACGCCGCGACACACGGCGGGGCGAATCGATGTCGCTGGACCGGGTGGCATGGCGAGGTTCTCCGTTGAAAAGGATTACCAAAAGCAAATAAAGGACGCGCTGCGAACGTGTCCATCCTAACGCCCCGATCATCCTAGGGCAAAGCGGTCGGGCTGGACGTCGGGTGGCTGGTTTGATCGGAGACGGGGTTAGGATTCCGGCGATTCGATCTGGAGCGTTACCAGGCCGTCGAGTGCGGCGGGGCCCGACACGCTCGGTTTGAGCGTGACGGCCAATTGATTGGATGTCTGTAGATCTGCGGTGATGTCGACGCGAATCGGATCGCCGGCGGTCGATCGGCCGATCAGCGTGTCGTTGATCCGGACTTCGATCGAATCCGCCGCGTAATGCGGAATCGACAGCCAGACCAGTTCAGTCGGCGTCAGCCCTGTCGGGCGGTTGAAGACCCGACGATAGGTCACCTGTCCGCCGCCGGTCACCGCCACCGGTGCGGTGTCGGGGACATCCACCTTGTCAGGCGGGGAGTGTGGGTCGAAGAATCGCAACCAAGGTCGGCGGAGACGAATGGTGTGCACGGTGGAGAAGTGACCGGAAAATCGGGGGCAGAAAAATGAAATCCCTGAAGGAGACAAAAGCATAGAAAAACCGCTGGTGAATTGTCACCAGCGGTTTCGTTTTTCGGACGGTGATGGGGCTGGGATCAGATGCCCGCTGCCATCGCTCGGTCGATCGCATTGCGATAGTCTTCGAATTCCTCTTGGACCAATTCTTCGTTGGTTTCGACGAAGTCAAAGTCGTTCACCGTTCCGAAGAATCGCACGCCGCGTCCGTCGCTGGTGACGACGAATTGGTCCAGGGTCAACCGCGCGGACTTGACCTTGCCGTCCGCGGAATCGATGATCGTCAGCAGGGCTGCGTCACGGGCTTCGTTGAGGACGAGTTCGGCGAATTCGGGATCGAAGCCTTCACCGGCGACCAACATCTGCATGCTGCCGTCGGCGTTGAGCTGGACGGAGCCGCCGGCCAAGCCTTGGGTCAAGTTGCTGGTGTCGATGATGCCGGCAGCGATGTAGCTCTTGGCCAGCAAGTCCAAGCGTTGTTGAACACCGACCAAGCCGGTCGCGTTGAGTGCGGGGCCGGATGCCGTTTCGCCGCCGGCTTCGTTGATCACGACGTGGCCACGGGTGCTACCGCTGAAATGGACCGAGTCCGGGATGTCGTATTCGACGAAGTAAGTTCCCGGCAGCACGCCGGTGAACGAGTACGCGCCCTGCATGTCGGTCAGTACGGTTGCGATTTGCGTTTCGCCCGACGAGGTGACTTCGATCAGTCGAATGGTGACGCCGGCGAGGGCTTTTTCACCGGCGTCCCTGACCCCGTTGTAAATCGGCGCGGCACCGTCGCGGACGGCTTCGCGGTTTTCGAGGTGGTCGATGAACAGCTGGCCGGAGATCGACGAGGGCACTAGCGTTCGGCCGATGATCGTAACCGTCGCGACGCGGGGAGCCGAGTTTCCGTTGTCATCGCTGACGCGGTAATCGACGATGATGACTTCGGTCTCGCCGTTGTTCAGATGGACATAAGCGGACGGATCGATCAGCAATCGACTGGTCGAGAGATCAACCGTCACACCGCTCGAATCACCGCTGCGGATATTGGCATCGATGATGAACAGCGGGTCATTGTTCGGGTCGGTCGATCCGTCAAGCAGGTTGACCGATTGGCTGGCGTCATTTTCGTCCAGCGTGATGTTGATGTCCGGACCGGGAATCGGCGTGTCGGCACCGCCGGTGATGGTGATCGTCGCCGTTTGGTTGACGTTGGCGATTCCGTCGGTGACCTGATAGGTGAACAGGATTTGCACCGATTCGCCTTCTTCCAGGCTGTCGTAGGCGGCGGTATTGATGCTCAGATCGGCACCGGTTCGCGTGATGCCGCTGTCGTCACCGGTCACCGTGACGTTGTCAATCGAAAGGACGTCATTGGTGTCGGGGTCGCTGGCACCGAGCAGCAGCGAGAGCGACTGAGTGCCGGCGTCTTCGGAGAACGTCTCGTCGATTGCCCCGGCGACGACCGGTGCGTCGTTGACCCCGGTGACCGTGACCGTGACGGTCTGGGCGGCGGTGCCGCCGTTGCCATCGGCGACGTCGTAGTTGACGACCACGACTTCGTTTTCCGTTGCGCCCAATCCGTTGAAGAAGTTCGGATCAAAGGTCAACGAGGTGTCGTTGACCAACGTGAAGGCGGTTGAGTTGCTGCTGAAGACCAGGCTTTGGGCGATCAGCGTGTCGGTGGTGTCGGGGTCGGTCGCACCGCTGAGCAGATCGATGGATTGGGCCGCGTCGTCTTCGCTGACGGTCAAGGTGAGCGGATCGCCCACCGAGGGTGCGTCGTTGACACCGCTGATGGTGATCGTCGCCGACTGGGCGGTCGTGCCACCATTGCCGTCGGTCAGGTCGTAGTCGTAGATGATGACTTCCGATTCACCCGCCGCCAGGTTGTTGTAAGCCGAGGGATCGATGGTCAATCCACTGGTGCCGTTGGCCGAGATACCGCTGTCATCACCCGAGCGGAGAACCAACGAGCTGTCTTCGACCGAGACCGTGTCGCCGTTGTCGGGATCCGACGCTCCGGCGAGCAAGTCGACATTGGTGCTGGCGTCGTCTTCGCTGACCGTCGTGCTGACCACGGCGGTGACGACGGGAGCATCATTGGCTCCGCCGATCGTGATGGTCGCCGAATGGGCGGCCCGACCGCCTTCACCGTCGATGACGTCGTAGCTGTAGGTTACCGTCTCGGTGTCCGTGGCGGCCAGGGCGTTGTACACTGCCGGCGAGATCGACAGCACGTTGCCGTTGAGGGTGAAGCCGGAGGTGTCACCGGTGGTCACGATCGTCGCCGCATCGACACTCAGGGTGTCTTCGGTGTCGACGTCGGTCACGTTGGTCAGCAGATCGAGTGTGGTGTCGGCGTCGTCTTCGGAGACCGACAACATGACGGGATCGCCGGCGACCGGGTCACTGTTGGGGGTGTCGCCGTTGATGGTGACCGAAACGGTCGCCGTGTCCGTTCCGCCGTTTCCGTCGGAAACTTCGAATTGGTACGTCACGGTGACGCTTTCGCCATCCTCAAGTGCCGCATAGGCTGCCGGGTTGACGGTGATCTGGTTGTTGGCCTGATCGGGGGTGACGCCGGAGGTGTCGTCGCTGCCGATCTGGGTGATGCTGGAAATGCTGAGCGTGTCGCCGTCGGGGTCGGAGGCGTTTTGCAGCAGATCGATGTTGAATTGGGGATCAAATTCGTCGTTCGTCGTGGCCAGATCCGCTCCGGCATCCGGCGCGTCGTTGACGCCGTTGATCGTCAAGGACAGCGTTTGGCTGGCGCTTCCGCCCCGGCCGTCGATGATGCTGTACGTCGCGGTGATCACTTCCGACTCATTGACTTTCAAACTGTTGTAAGTCGATGGCGTGATCGTGATGGCATTTCCGCTGAGCGAGACTCCCGATTGATCTCCACCGGTAAAGGTAAAGCCACTAACCGACAACGTGTCGCCATCGACATCGCTGGCACCGGTCAACAGGCTCGGCGACGTGGTGGCGTCGTCTTCGGACAGCGTGATTTCAAGCGGAACCGGTGAAACGGTGGGCGGATTGTTGACCGCGACCGCACCGGTGCTGATCGTCACGCGAGCGTCGTCATCGATGGTGATCAAGTCTTCGGTGACGACGTCGTTGCTGCCGTAGAGCGTCAACGGATCGGTGCCTTCACCCGGATTCATGTCGATGATCAACGGGTTGGAATCGGACAGTTCCGTGTTCAAGAACACTTCGATCCGGAACACATCGACGACAGGGGGCATGACCCCGCCGTTGACGTCTCGCACGCCGTTGGGGAACGCACCGCCCACGCCGCCGATGTCGGTGAATCCGCTCGCCAAGTCAAACGAGCCACGATTGAGCAGGTTGTAGAATTCGAGGTTGTTGGGCAGCGTTCGGCTGCGCGCGTCCAGGTTAAAACGGACCGCGGCGGAGTTCGGGGTCACGCCGTCGGCCTCCAACGGTGCGAATTCGCGGAATTCGATCGGGACCGTGTTGTCAAAGTTGGGGGCGAAGGACAGGTCCGCAATGTCGACGTTGCCGAAGGCGTCGGCTTTGTAGAAGATTTCGAAACCCAGATCCTGCCCGTTTTCGCCCTTGAGCGCGGTCGGCTCGGTGATTTCAAAATCGCCGGCCGTCATCCCAAACGTGTTGATCAACGCGTCACTGAGTGCTGTGGAAAAGCCGATGTTGACGATGTCATCGAACGTGATATCAACGATCTCGGCCGAGCCTTCACGGGTGACGGACACAAAGCCGGATGAGGTCGAACGGATCTCCTCGCCGATGATGATCTGTTGCGTCTCACGCAGCACCGGTTGCAGAATACCGCCTTGGCTGACGCCCAAATCGGGAAAGACGGAGAACGCTCCCTTGTCATCACCGAAGGTACGCAAGTCGTCGTAGGCGATTTCCAAGTAGAACGAATTGTCGATCCCCACACCGGGCGCTTGGACGACGCCGTTGTTGGTCGGCAGCAAGTTGTCGTCCTCGTCGCGGGCGCTCAACAAGAATTCGACCAACTCACCCAACTGTTCGCCGCGTGCCAACGCGTTGATCACGCTCAAGGCGTCGCTGGGGGTGACATTACCATCGGCGTTCACATCGACTTTGCGGCCGGCAAATTCGTCGGCCGTGCCGCCGGCCACCTGCTCGCCGTTGGCGTGCGTGGCCGCCAGGTAGTTGATCACGCTCAAGGCATCGCTGGGCGAGATCTGAAGGTCTTGGTTGACGTCGTAGCTGTTCCAATAGTTGTGGGCAACTTGGAAGTCACCTGCGAGCAGCTGACGCTGTTCCAGTGCTTGAGTGCTCAGCCGTCGTTTCATTTCGCCGCCGTGTTGATGCTTGGTGGCTCGACGCTTCTGGGGGCGTTCGGCACCGGAGGAGTGCAAACGGCGGCGGAGCAACTGACGCAGGCTTTTCATCTGGGATTCCGGAAAGATGAAGTAGAACGTGGTTTGCCGGTGACTGTGGGGTCGGTCAAGTGGCGAATCGGAGGAGTTGGGTTCTGCGGGCGCAGTGCCCAAATATTGGAAGCCTGGAGGGGTTAAAAACTCGCCAGGCTGAATATTGGCCCTATCTTATCTCCCCTTCCCGCTTTATCAACGTTCTGATTGAATGGGAATTGGGCCAATCCGCTCGGCGGTTTAGATCGCGGACGCGCCGCAAAGTTCCAGTAAATCCGATCAAAACAGTTGTTCCGGTGAAGGATGTACCGCGAAACCGCTCTCAATCTCGCCGTCTTGAAGCAAAAAACCCAACAAAGGACGCTCAAAACCCGTGTTTGCCCCGGTTTTCTCGGGCCAGTGAACATCCGCCCCGGTGGGTCTATCGGATGGCGGGTTGCTGAGACTTTGGTCGGACGTCCGTTGGCCCGCACAGTTCAACATTTCCGGATCTTTACGATTTAGAGTGTTGCCCTGGTAGGAAGCAAGTTGCGGATTCTCGGGGCTGAAAACCCGGTCAACGGCGACCGTTGAGAGCGGTTGGACCGGCTGAGCCGATGGGGTTGTGTCGGCGGTTTGGTTTGCAGCGGAAATCGGGGGTGTCGTTGCCGAGATTTCAGAAAAAGATTCACCCTCACCGGCAATGCCCTGTTCGATCAAGTTAATCACTCGCAACGCGTCGATCGCTGAGACGCGTCCGTCGTTGTTGACGTCGATGTGGAAGCCGGACGTCTCCTGGGCCGTCAAGACGCGATTGCCCAGCCGTGCCAGGTCGTTGATGATCGCGAGCGCGTCGCGAGCGGTGATTGCTTGGTCGCCATTGACGTCGCCCGGCAGCGAGCGGTTGTAGCGTGGGCTATCGACCTGTTGGGCCGCGATGGCCAGCGGCGCGATCGTTCCGGCGGAGATTTGAAAGACAACCGGTTCAGGCGGGAACTGGTAAATCAAGTTCGGTGTGACGATCTCGACGGAGTAGTTGCCGTCGGGGAGTCCGTCGACGGAGAAGGCACCGTTGTCATCGGCCGAAACCAGCGCGGCTTGTCCGACCTGGATGCCGGAAATCAAGATTTCGGTTTCCGCGTGTCCGGACACGACGACGCGCGAGATTCGTCCCAGGGAGTCTTCGACGACCAGTGTGTCACCGCTGCCGGCCGGCACCAGGGGGCTGGTGACCCGATCGATGCGATTGCCTTGGGAGTCATACGCCTCGACACGCGCGTAGCTGCCGCTTTCGAGTCCATAACTGCCGGTGTCCAGTGCGGTGAAATCGATTTCAACGCGGCCGGTCGACCCGGCGAAGGCGACTTGCAGTCGATCGGCTGTGTTCCAGGTGTCGGTCCATTGATCGGCCTGGGTGTCGTAGTAGTGCAGGACACGGCCGGCTTGACCGTCGCTGCTGGATTCCAAGGCTGCCACACGACCGTCGACGTCAGCGCCCAGGCTGGTCAGCGTCAATCCGCTGACGGGGGTGACGACTCCGTCGGGCGAATTGGCCGCCTGGAACGAGCGGTTGAACAGGTCGGTCCCATCGTCGCGACGCACCGTGAACTGGGTGCCGTCGATCAAAGACTCGTCGAAGTCGCGTTGTCCGTTTAGGTTTTGGTCGACATATGCAAAGCCGCCGCCGATCCCGGACCAGACCGGTGTCAGCATGTTACCTTCGAGCACTTCGCTGGTGATCCCGGTGTGGGTATCGATGGCCCGCCAGGCGATCTGGTTGAAGGGGCTGGAAACCTCGATTTCCAGATCGAATTCGACGTGTGTCGCATCGGGTGCGATGGCGGTTTGCCAAGGGCCGTCATCGAGCCGGTATTGCAATTCGCTGATGCGGGCGAGCGTAATATCGCTCTGCGTGCCTTCGGAATTCTGGTTGGCCAAGGTGTCGACGGTCGCGGAGCCGCGGATCGTATAGACATCCGAGTGGACATCCAACGAACCGATCGCGTCCAGGTTCAGTGGCACGTCGGCGAGATCAAAAATGCCGTCACCGTCGCTGTCGCGCCAGCCGATCATGGCCAGCGTGGATTCCGGGGAAACCAGGTTGTCATGCGCCCGCACGGTGACCACGCCGCCCCGCATGATGCTGTCTTGTTGGACGAATCCCGGCGTCGGATTGTCCGCTGCGTTCAAGTTCTGTGCGTTGTAATAGCCCCGCTGGTCGGTCCAACTGCCGGCTCCCGGGTATTCATCGCGGGCCCAGAAGATGTGTCCCATCTCGTGGGAATACGTGGAAACCGGACGCCCCGAGGGGACCACCATGAACAGACCGCCGGGATAGGCAAACGCGCCGATGAAACCACCGTTTTCGAAAAATCCGTTTTCGTCATCGGAGGAATCGACGACGAACATGGTGAAGGCCCAATCGGTTTGATGGACTTGCCGCTGGGAGTCGTTGAACAAGGATACGGCCCGTTCAATCGAGGGGGCATCGCCGTAGCCCAGATCGGTCAGCCAGTTGCCGACGTACCGTTTGAAAGTATTGCTGTCGTTGTCGATCGGTTCGTAGCCGGTTTCGACGGGATCGCGGGCGAAGCGGTCGTCGATGATGAAATCCAGCGAGTGAACCGACGTCTGTGTCGCCAGCAAGTCGCTCCACCAGTTGACGCTGTCGCGAATCTTGGCCAGCGTGTCTTCGATTTCCGTTTCGGACCAGTTTTGGGTTTCCGGATCGATCGACCCATCGCTTTCGAAGAAAACGGGCGTCACGGTGACGGTGCCGAGCAGAAATTCACCGTTGTCGATCGGAGTGGCACCGAAGGGCACGTCGCCGGCCAGCAACCGACGGTCTTCCACTTTTTGGAAACCGAGGCGTCGTCGGCGGGGTCGTCTCGTCGTTGCTCGATTCATCGGCAATTGAAAACTCGCTCCGGGACCACCAGGTTCCGGAGTCTTGATTTGATGGTGGGGGTGCGTTACCCCGCGCTGGAGTGCCGGATTGCGAAGGCCCTGTCGAAAACAAGGGGCGCAACCAAAAACGAACCGTTGCGGAATTCGAACCCATCCTAGTTGGCGGTCCCGAGTCGTGCGGGGACGCTCTCCATCATCGGATGACTTGCCCGCGGATCCAATCGCAGGCTGACCGTTGTATCGGCTGGACGGGCTGCAACGCGCCCGTGAAAGTTCAGGATTCGGCGATGCCAGCGGCGTCGCCGGCATCGCAAATACTCCCTTTCACCGACCGTTGGACGCGGCCGGCGGGCGAAAAGTTCAACTCATTCACAGTGAAGCGAAGAAAAGGTCCAAACCGTTTTCGTCTCCTGAGGTTTCGTCACCCGATTGAATCCGATCGGCAACCAGATCATCGACGATCGAATCGAGCTCGATCGACGCCGGTGAGTCAAAGACACTGGTCTTGCTGGGCTGCTGGGCGACCGTGGTCGCTTCGGCGGGGCCGGATTCGGCGTCGGAATCGGAAGCCTCGGTCGTCGCCGGTTGCACGGTGTCGGTGACGCTTTGCTGAATCAGCAGATCCCCCAGAGCGGTCGGTCCGCTGGCCAGCACGCCGGGTGCGGCGGCCACATAGCTCATCGTGGTCGCTTCGCCTTCGCCGCTGGCTCCGGAAACGAGCCGCCCGAGTTCGGTGATGACGTCATTGGCGTCCCTCGGGGACAGGATTCCGTCTCCGTTGACATCGGGGAACTGGGGACTTGTCACCGGGGTGGTTTGCAGATCCACAAAGCCGGTGTTGGCGGCCAGACGGGCGATCGCATTGATGACGTTCAGGGCATCCAGCGGAGTGACAGCGCCGCTGTTGTTGACGTCATAGCGTCCGACCGGGTTTTGGTACGGATTGTTGGTCACGAAGATGGCGTAATCTTCGACTTCACCGCTGGTGGCATTTCCGGTCGGTCCGGTCGTCGGCGACTCGCTGATTCGGAATCGGACGTACGTTTGCCCGATCGCCGCATCGGCGGGGACATCGACCGTGACCGTGGTCAAGACGTTGTTGAAGACCGGGGTGAGGTTCGTTCCCGGCGTTCCGAATCGACGTCGCTCTTGGACTTCGAATTGGCCGTCTTGGTCCCAGTCGAACCAGGCGTCCACATAGACCGGTTTGTCGCTCAACAGTCCCGCGTCGGTGTTGCGGACGAAAATGCTGATGTTGCTTTCGAAACCGGATTGGAAAGCCGACGGCAGCGTCACACCATCGTCACCGGCATCGGCGTTGGGCAATTCGGCGTCCGAATCGGCGGTGTTGATCTGTCCCAGGCTGAGTGTGGGATCGACACGGTGCCGCGGGCCGCCATCGGCCATCGTGCTGATGTAGGGTGCCGGCGCGTCACCGTAATCGAATCCGGTTCCGATAAAGATGGTCAATTCCGTCCGTCCGTCGGCTTGGTTGCTTTGCAGCAGGTTGCCGACTTGGTCCTGGACCACGACGACGTCAACGGCGCCGAAGCCGGACACGCCACCGGTGCCTTCGAGGAACACGCGAACGTCGACCAGCGAGGTGCTGATCCCGGGCAGGTTCTGGGCGTCGATCGTGGCTTGGATGATTTTGACGATCTCTTCGGCCGGCTGATCGATCGGGATATTGATCGGGACCGTCGGAGCTTCACCGGGCAAGCCGATTTGCGTGGCGTTGGAGTTCGTCACGTCGATCGAGTAGTTGCTGTCACCGCCCAGGAAGATCCGTCCGAACCCGGCGTTGGTCGGTGCCAGTCCCAGCCCCGATCCGCCGATCGCGATCACCAATGCATTGATGACCTGATCCAGCGACGCGTTGTTGGCCAAGGGCACCGCCGTGGCAGTGGGGTCGTTGAGCAATCCGTTGTTGTCGAATTCAAAGACGACTTGGTTGACCGCACCGAGACGAACGGTGATCGATTGCCCGTCGACGACGTCGGCGACGTTGCTATTGATGATCGGCGGGATTTCGAACCCGAAGCCGGTCGCGGTGCCGATTCGGCCTGCGATTTGAACGAAGCCGCTGGTGCTGGTGGCGGTCGACAACGGGGTGCCGCCGACCAGTTGGACGGTTTCGCCGGAGGCTCGTGCGGTGAAGCTGAGTACCGGATCGGCGTTGATCGCCGCGGCCAGGGCGGTGGCGAAGTCGGCGGTCACGCCGGCGGCCGGGATCGGCACGCGGGTCGAAATCGGGCTCACCGCACCGTTGACGTCCAGCTCGAAGGAACGCGTGACCGAACCGTCGTAGACGAACACCGTCAAGCCGTCGGCGGCAACCGGCGTCAATCCGGGCAGCAGGTCGATGATGATGCCGGAGTCGTATTCAAACACCGTGCGTTGATTGAGTTCGTCGATGACCGAAACGGTTTCGCCGTCGGGATAGACGACGCCATCGGCGGCGCGGATGATCGCATCGCTGCTGTCGATCATTCGGATCACGTACGTCGAATCGTCTTCCCAAACACCGGCGATCGGTGTCAGCCGAATGATGTTGGTGCTGGGGTTGTAGGCGAATCGATAATGGGTGCCTTCGACCAATGCCACGCCGTCTTTGAGCAGCACCAGTGAACTGGTGGAGACCGATCGATCGTCGATCCCGGTGCCGGGAACGATGTCCGCCGGCGCGATGCCATCGATCAGTTGAATTTCGAACGCTTGCGGGGCCGCACCGAGCACGGTGGCGCGTCCGGCGTCGAGTCCGATTCCGGGGGCCAGCGGCGAGACCAGCGTCACGCGCGGGCCTTCCAAGTCGCCGCGGTCGAATCCGCCGCGATCCTTGAACACGTTTTCGCCGAGTCCGCTCGGGGGCTCCACGTTCGGGTCGTCCACACGGAACTGACCGTTGACGTCCAGCCGCGGTGCGAGCACCGGCGAAGGATCGATGCCGACGGCGTTGCGGACCGTCGACAAACTGAATCGATCGGGCAGCGAATCGATCGAGCTGTCGATGATGCGAGCGCCCGAAGCCGGTGAGAACGCAAAGTTGCCCGGATCGACGAAGACCGATTCGCTGTCGGTCAACACTTGGGCCAGGGTTCCCAGCGTGACATTCGTTCCGGTGTTGTTCGTGTTTCGATAATACGAATTCCCACCGGACACGAAGCCGTCATTGCCACCGGTCAATTCGATACCGGTTTCGGTGTTGGCGATCACATTGTTGAGCACCGTCGGAGAGGATCCGCCGACGATGTTGATCCCGATCCCGCCTTGATTGAAGGTGTCCACCGGAACCGAGCTGATCGCACCGACCGCATCGATGTCCGCTCCGAGCGAGCTGCCGGTCGTGTTGCCTTGACGCAGGTCGGTCAGGCGGACGAAGGCGAATCGGTCATTGGGGCCGAATCCGTGCCGGTCGATGTCCAGTTGATTGGTCAAGCCACCGACGATACCGACGTTGACGAAATCGATTCCGTCGCGGCTGATCTCGACGAGGACCGATTCGATCTCGCCGGTTTCAAAGACGACCAAATCGTTGGTCGCATCGCCGCTGCCGGTCAGGAAGTTGTCGACGAACTGCAGCGTCAGCGTGCCGCCGAGACCGAGCGAAACGGCGAACTGGCCGTCGATCGGCTCGAGTCCACGGCCGCTGCTGTCCGGGGCGCCCAACGCGGTGTTCGGCGTCTGGTGAGTCAGCGTCGGGGCGCCGTTGCCCGCATCGGGTGAGTAGTTGACCACGGCGTCGGCAAAGGAAATCTGGCCTTGTTCGAACAGGATCCCCGCGAAGGTTCCTGAGGGGGCGCTGACGCCGGGCGTGATCGTTCCGCCGATGATCGTGTTGTTGACAATCCGCTCAATCGCGACCGGATCCAACGCGGTCTCGTCCAGGGCGTTGTCAATGCCTTGCAGATTGATGCCGCCGACGGTGTTGAAGGCGATGATGTTACTCTGCACGACGACACCGGGGACCAATTGCTCGGTGTTCAGCTCGATCAGGTTTCTCGGGTAGCGGACGATCGAATCGGTGTCGTTTCCTGCGACCGTCGCCGAGATGTCGTGCTGGATGTTGATGCCGTATTCTTCGTTGAACAAGAAACGGCTGTTCTCGATCATGATCACGCCTTGAGCGTCTCGATCACGGTTGCTGTCGCCACGGAATTCGGAGCGATCGACCGCGGCGAGTGCACGTGTCGGGTCGGCGACGACGACGTTGCCGACCAGGTTGATCCGCGGATCGATTCGATTGATTTGTTTGATGCCCGGCTGGGCGACCACTTCACGTTCAAATCCGCTGCTCGGCACCGCCTGAACGTCAACACGCTGCGGACATCTGAGCGGTTGATCGCCGCGATGATCGACTTGGCCACTTCGGTCGCCGTTTGCGGACGGTCCAGCCCGGTGTCTTCATCGGGCACGGTCATCGAGAACGGAACGCGCACGCGGCCCGGTGTGACCGAGTTGTCCGAATCGAACTCGAATTCGACGACGGCGCGGCCGTCGGTGATCGAGAACATTTGCCCGTCCACCAGATCAACCGCACTTTTTGCGGTGATCGAGATCGCCGAACCCAGGCGGTCGTTGCTGTTGAACGTGCGGAACTGGGACGACGACTCCGATTCGATGTACTCGCTGGCGTCGCGGATTTCGACCTGATACGAGCCGGTGACCAGACTGCTGCGTGGATCATCGGGTTCGGGGAAGGCGAAACGCGTGTCGGTGACGAACGCGGTATCCAAGGGGGCATTGATGCCACGTGGATCGCTGACCTGTTCGCCGCGTTCGGCCAAACCGATGACGAAATCGTCCAGGTAGACGCCTTCGAAATCGTTGTTACGCGATCCACCGACCGGCGATCCGCCGAATTGGTCGGCGTATCGTTGAGCCGTGTTGGCGAACGGCCCGGCATCGGACACGCTGAATCCGGGCAGGGTGATGATCGCGTTGGACGTCGGAATGTAGTTGGGGCCGGCCGCACCGACCGCGTTGGGCACGAAACGCTCCAGGATCGCGGATTGCACCGCCACCGCGACTTCGCCGGCCGACATCGCCGCGCGGACGTCGATCAAGTTCGCCCCGCTGGCCGACGTGTTACGGATCGTGAACAAACTGGAACCGGAGATCAAGTCGACCGCTTCGCCGAACTCGACCGAGTTGCTGTCGACGACAAAGTCGTACAGATTCAGAGTCGCCGGCGGCATCGCCGTGACGGCCGCTTCGATCAACGCCCCGATTTGCGAGGGCGTCAAATCGGCAACGGTTGCCGTCCCCGTCAGTCCGGCGGTCAGATCGATCGAGATTTCATTGGGCGCCGAATTGGGATCGTTGGGATCCGACGGCGACGTGTCGACGGTGCGGGTGCCGTCGTTGAGCACGTAGGTTTGCCCATCGAGCACAAACGTTGCGCGGGTATTCGGATCGGCCGCGTAGGCGTTGGCGACTTGTGACCCCGCCGGCGCGATCAGCGTCGGTGGGAAATTGATGGTGAACGTTTCACCGCTGACACGAATCGTTTGGCCTTCGACCAGATCCGAGGCGTCGACGGTACGAATCGATGTCGATCCGGTATCCAATCGGCCGGCGGTCGCGAACTCAATCCGCAGACTCAGGCCCGACTGTCCGGCGAACTCTGCCAACGGCACACGTGCCTGACGCCACGTCGGCGTGTTGTCAAAGAGTTGTTGCTTGTCAACATCGATCACGTCGTTGTAGGGCGCGACGGGATCGGGGTCGTCGAATTCATCGTTCGCACCCGGGGCCGCGTTGCGGAACGTGGTGTTGAGCGCGACGGCGTGTTCGGTCCCGTCGGGTTGGACGACGTAGACCCGCAACGCGTCGGTGCTGCCACCGCCGTCGGCTTCGATCAGGTAGTTGAAGTACAGCACCGGGACATCGCTCGGTGAGTAGTTTTCCAACGAGAACGGCTTGCTTTGAACCTGTCCCTTGGCACCGCCGGGGAAGTTGTAGGTGTTGTTGACCCCTTGACCGTCAATCCGCGCGGTGTTGGTCGGGTATTCCGCCTGACTGGCGTAGTTGTTTTGGAACGACGTTTCGTAGGTGAACGCCAGCGAGGTGCCGCCACCGTGCCCGGCATCACCGCCGCGAGCGCCGGTGTAGTGCCAGAGGTTGTAATCCAGGGTGCTGAAATCCAGGCCTTCGGCGTTGGCGATACCGGTCGAGATACTCGAACGGCCGCCGGCGAAGTACGGCAGGAACTCGCCGGCCGTGTTGAACGCGTAGATGTCACCGTTGGGCGTGATACCGAACAACACATTGGAATACACGCCGCCGTCAACGCTGTTGGGGCCGGCGCGAAGGCCGGTGAAGCCGCCGGGGACACGCAGCAGGTCGGTCGCGGTTTCGACGTAGGTTCCGATCTGGCGGTTGCCGTTGAGGAACTGGTTGCCGCCGCCGGTCAGTTCCGCGTCGGTGACTCGGAACAGTCCGCCGGCGTCGGTGACGGCGTACATATCATTGCCGACGATTTCGACACCGGTGATCGTTCCGCCTTGGGGGACGCCGCCGGCCACCAGATTTCCGCTGGCCCCGCCGATGAATCCGCCGCTGATGGTGACGCTACGGTTTTGCGCGACCGCGCTGGCATTGCCACCGAGATTGTTGATCGCATCGGCGACTTTCTGAGCGACGTCGGCGGCGGAATCGGACAGTTCCAATTGGATCGGGGTGCGTCCGACTTGCACGCCGGGGCTGCCGCCGCTGACGAGTGCTTGGGAGTTCACACTGATCGAGGTCGCGCCGGGGACGGAGAACGATTGGCCGACGACCGTGTGGGCGATGCCGTTGGCGGTCAACGTGTCCACGATGGCATTGAGCACCTCGGTCGCACCGAAGGACTCGTCCACCGGGATTGCGATGTTGCCGGCCGCCACGCCGTTGGCGCCGACGATCGACATGCCGGCCCCGTCGAACGTGAATGTCGCATTGTCGAGCGCCAAGTCCGTATTCAACACGGTGGTCGTCACGCCGGTCAGGTTGCCCTGGATCGCGAGCGCCAAGTCATTGTTGATCTGGCCGGACGTGCGGGCTTGCCCACTGGCCAGACGGATGGTGATCGGGATGTTACCCGGCCTCGGCGTGTCCCCCTGGTTGATGAACTCAAAGGTCGCACTGACGTTACTGGAATCGGTCACCGTAAACGTTTGTCCGACATCCAGTCCGCCGTTGGCCGAGACGCCCGCCAGTCGCAGACGCGGGCCCGTGTCAAATTCAAAGATGTTCGATCCGATCGTCATCGTATCGCCGTCCAGGACCGGCGATCCGGTCACGGCCACATTGCCGGCGATGTTGATTTCGAAGGACGTCGTCGTGTTGCCACTGATCAGCGTGAACGTATCGCCGTCAAAGAGCTGTTGTTGCAGCAAACCACTGCCGACCACTTCGACCACGTCGGGAACACCCAGCTGAGTCGAAAACGCCGTCGCGGGGGCGGTCGTGTCGATCTGGCCGATTTCACGCGGGATCGTTCCCGCACCGGAGTTGAACAGGAAACGGTTGAACGAGGGGCCGACGGCCAGACCCGTTTGCGGGCTGAATTCCCACAGCACGTTGTCGCGGTATTGCAACCCTGACGCACCGTTGAACGTCGGGCGGCTGCCGACGAACAAGCCGCGTTCGACGTTCTTGTACTCGCGGATCGAGATGGCTTCGACAAAGATCCCTTCGTCGGAAACGCCGTCCAAAATCTGCTGTGAATTGACTTCGAACAGAACGTCGCCGTAGGTCGTGATGCCGGCCCCGGCACTGAGTTGATTCAGCGCCGCGGTTCCCGTATCGATCTGAACGTAGAACCAGGTGCTGTCGCTGCGGACCCGGTTGCCGAACCCGGTGTAAGCGAACAGTTCGCCGTTGCTGCGAAACGCCACGTCGTAGATGTCTTCGCTTCCAAACGAGCCAACCTGTCCATAGTCTTGTCCGGTGAAGGGGTTGACGACGTGCAGTCCGGAATTCGTGTTGACGTACAGGACGACGTCGTCGAGCGAATACGGGACGATCGAGGTTTCGTCGAACAGCACGCGGTCGTTCATGTCGTC
This sequence comes from Phycisphaera sp. RhM, assembly GCA_033042175.1. GTDB lineage: Bacteria > Planctomycetota > Planctomycetia > Pirellulales > Pirellulaceae > Stieleria. Next base: position 94,543 of record WCIL01000028.1, on the reverse strand, counting down.
TTGGGCAATCCGATCGATCGCATCAATCGGTGCCAATCGGACCAGCGGGTTGTTGCTGGCCGGGTTGAAGAACTGGTCCATCGCGATCGGGACTTGCGTCTGATTGGCGATCGCGACGTAGTAGGTGCCTTCGATCAGTTCGACGCTGCCCAAGAACGGATCCTGGACTCCGGCGCCGCCACGGCTGAGGTCATTGCTACTGTTGTTGGAACTGGATGCCGGCAGGTCGTTGGCGATGTTGCTGTCGGTGGCGGTGTAGATCAAATCGCCCAGCGCGTTGAACACGTACAATGCCATGTCGCTGCGGGCGAAGTTGGACGCATAGTCCAGGTCGATCACGGTGGACAGGTACAGCGGATCGCCGTCGCGCGTCAGGTTTTCGTATTGAATGTCAAACGAATACCAATCCACGTCGGTCGCCGAGTCGATGACGCCGGCAAAGGATTTGGCCAGTCGATCGCTCTGCAGCGGGCCGGCTTCGATGCCCACATCGGCCGTGGTGCCGTAATAGCCGAGTCGTTGAGCTTCGGAGGCCATTTCGTTGCTGGCCGTCGTCTCGGCTTCTTCGCCGGTCAACGGTGAGTGCAACGGTTGGCCGATGATTTGCACGCCGTTGGTCGCGTAACGGACGTCGGTCAATCGGATCTGGGTGCCGGGACTTTCGTCGGTCTCGCCCAGGCGGATTTGCATCGAGTAGCGGCCTTGGGTCAGCCCGCCGAGAACGTTTCCGTTGACCAGGGTGTCTAGGTCGCTGCCGTCACGCGTGTTGCTGCTGCGCACCCGCACGTGATACTGGTTCAGCGTGCCGGATTCGCCCGGGAGACGGATTCGCATCCCGGCGTCTTTGGCGTTGAACGAATACGTGTCTTGCAGGACCGAATCCAAGACGTCAGTTTCAAAGCCGAGACTTCCGATCGCCGGGAAAATCGGGTTGGCGGTTCCGATGATTTCGGGAACTTCAAGGGCCGTGAAGAAGGCGGCGTCGAAGCGGACTTCGATGACGAAGTCACCCGTCGCAGCTCGCGAGAGCAACTGCGTGGTGACGAATCCGAGTTCGCTTTGGAACGTGCTGTTGAAAGCCGCTGCGATCGACCCGGCGGGATCGGCGTTGAAATCCGCCGCATCGACATTGACCGTCGTTCCCGGTGCATTTGCCAGTCCGAAGGTCAGGTTTCCGCTGGTGGCGTTGACGATGTCGTAATCGACCGTGATCCGTTGGACGGGGATGCGTTCTTCGTTGACCGTCAGCGGTTGGGCCGCATCGCTGTCCAGACGCGGCGAAATGTAGATGCCCGTCGCGACGTCCCGTTCGGCCAACAGCGAGTCGTTCGATGCGGCCAGGATCTCGCCGTTGAAATCGATCAGCTCGATCACCGTATCGAGTCCGCTGCTGGTGCGGTCGATGTCCAACCAGACTTCGGTGTTGCTTTCGGCGATGAAGGTGTAAACGTCGACATCGTTGCGGGTGGTGATCGCACCGTCGACGATGAATCCGAGTCGTCGGTTTTCGTCGCCGGACTGCTCGTCGGGGGCAAGTTCACCGAGGAACTGAGCTTGTCCCGGGAAAGAATTGGTGTCGAACACGGTCGTTCGCACCGGTTCTTGTTCGGCCACGGCGGCGACGTTGCGATCGTTGGCGGCTTCGCGGATCGTCACACCGTTCCACTGGCCGGCCTGGACCGCGTTGGGAGATTGGGCGACGGTCGGGTCAGACGCCAACAGTTCCAAGAAACTGGTCACGCGGGCGCTCGACGCGTTGGAATCGAGGACCCAGGAGTGGGCTGTGGTGATGTCGTTGGGGCCGAAGGTCGTGCCGAAGATCGGGTCGTTGCCTTGCGGCAAGTCGTTCAAGTCGATCACGCCGGGGATGGAGTAGGTTTGCGTGCCGGCGGCGATCTGGGTTCGCAGATCGGCGAACTGGTCGGCCGCCCAGCCCTCATAGGTCGCGCCGAGTTGATTGACGCCGTCGTTGGTGTAGAAGCCTCCATGGGAGAACCCGATCCGCAGCGGGCCGTCGACGGTGTAGACGCGGAAATCGGCTTGCCCGGGCGTTCCCACGGTGTACAGCACGTCGTCCGAAATCCCTTGGACGTCCTCATCCAAGTAACTGACCACTCGAATGTCACCCAGCGGTGAGGCGGATTGCAGGTCCAGCGTAGAGAACAACGTCGGCGAGCCGTTGATGAAATAGCTGGTCGCGATCCAGTTGACGTCTCCGTTGGGGCCGGTGTAGGTGCCGCGGCTTTCCACGCGGTCGTTCGCGATCAGGGCCGCCGGTTGCGTGATCGTGGTCGCCGCCAGCGCGGTGGTGGTACCGCCGCTGGTCAGGTAGGTGCTGTACTGGAAGACGAAGTCTTGGTTGAGCAGTTGTTGGCCGGTGGGTGTTTCGACCGTGGTGGCACTGGTGACCACCTCGTTGGCGTCACCGATCGTCGCGGTGAACGAGCCGGTGATGGTCGCCGCGACGTCGTTGTCGATCGTCGTGCCCAAGTTGACTTCGGGGCCCGTCGGCAGTGTTCCGACCAACGCGCTGCCGGTTCCCGTGCCGGTGCCATTATCGTCACCGGTGACGACGCCGCTGATCACGCCGTCGTTGTCGGTGTCGACTTGTGCGAAGCCGTCGATGGTGAACCCGGCGCCCGAGAAGTCATCGGACAGGGCGGTCATGATCACGGGGAAATCGGGGTGGCCGATTAATTGCAGCGATCCGCCGATGCGATCGGCGATGTCACGGAATTCATCCGCCGCGGTGAGCAACGATCCGCCGACGACGATCCCGGCCGGGTTGGTTTGCTCTTCGCCTGCCTGCGTTTGTAGTTTGACGACCAGCGATCCGCGGGCATCACTGATCAGCCGCAAACCGCCGTAGATGTGTTTGTTCGGAATTTCGATGGTGTCGGTGACGACGTGCACGATGTCGACGTCGTCCCACACGCCTTCGGTGACCAGTTGGCCGCCGCGAACGGCCAAGCCGTTGATGGCGTTGCGCGTGATGGAGTTGTCTTCGATTAGCGGTCCGCTGTTGCCGATGATGTCAAACTTGTCGATCGAGCCGATCGAACGTCCGCTGTCAAAGACCTCCAGCGCGTTGAGCGAGTTGACATCGATCGAGATCGCCGCGGCTTCGTTGTCGATGAAATCGTTGTCGACGATGATCGGGGTTGCCGCACGAACAAACACGGCTCCCGATGCGTTGTCGCTGCGTCCCACGCGGGTGCCGTTGAGCGAGCCGCGGCCGTCGGCGCTCTGCTCGATCCGGCTGTTGGTCAGGCGCAGTTGGCCCTGATGGACTTCGATCGCGTTGAACGAGGCAAAGCCGCCTTCGATGCGGGTCGTTCCGCCGCCGCCGGCGATCACGGCATTGTCGATGCTGGCCGAGGAGCCATGGCCGATGTACAGTCCGCCCCAGTCGCCGGGTGCGATTTCAGCGGCGTTGCCGCGGTCATTGGTATCAAAGGTGCCGCCGCCGCCGTAGCGTTGGTCTTCCAAACTGGTGATCACCACCGGGTTGCCGGAGGTGCCTTCGGCAATCAGGTTGGCGCCAAAGCGGGCCTCGATCCGAGCCGAGTCGACTTTCACGACGGTCGATGGATCGATCACCAGACTGGCATCGAGACGGCTGCGGAGCGGGCTGGATGTGACCTGCATTTCCGCGCCACCGTTGGCCAAGCGATCGGTGAACGATGTGCTGCTGGCGTTGAGCTGGGCGACCAATTCGAAGGGGCCGGGGACGCCGCCCACGACCGTCGCACGGTACAAACGCCGCGCCACGGTCGCACTGCCGGGTTCGACCGTCGGCAGTTGTTGCAAACGGATTCCACCGGTGCTGGTCGTCGTGATCGAAACCGTCGCGTCGCTGGCGGCCGATTCCAAGTTGGCGTCGGTCACGTTGGTCAATCGGTAAACGTAGGTGCCCGCCGGGACGGCACCATCGGTCGGCCGGGCCGACAATCGGACCAGGAACGACGACGGGGCGCCGGACTGCAGGATCGGGCCGCCCGGGGTGCCGGCGATGACCAGGTTTTCGGTCAGCACGTGCGTGATATCGCTGTCGTCAAAACGCGTGCTGGTGGTGACCGATTCGAGTGTCGATCCGCTTCGCGTCCGCAGACGAACGAACAAACCGTTGATGCTGTTGTCGATCACGGTGTTGCCGTGAATCTCCGGTCCGACACGGGTGTAGTCGGGGGTAAACGGTCCGGATTGTTGGTACTTCGGATCGGTGAATCGATCTTCGCGGAACGTGTCCGGGGTCGCGGCGATCGCAGCGTCGGCGCTGTTGCTGATCGTCGAGTTGATAATCGTCGGACGGGTGATCGCCATGTCGATCGGTGAGACGACGACGCTCCGGCCGCCGATCGGCACGGCGCTACCGCCGTAGCGAATGTCCGCGTATTGAATATGGTTGTTGAAGATCCCTTGGTCTTCGGGATTGATCCGCAGTTCGTCGGCCGTGTCGAGATCCCCGCGGAAATCGATGCCGCCCCAATCGCCCGGTTGAGCCGCCGGCAGGACGCCGATCTGGTTCCCGGTGCCGATCGAATCGTCATTGATGCTGGTGAAGAAGACGCTGCCCGGAACGATCCCGCCGGACTCATCGCGGGCCGGCAAGCCCGTGCTGGTGACCAGCGTCGGCGTTCCGAGCACTTGCAGGTTCGCACCGCTCAAGTCGATCGTCGGTGCGACGCTACCGACGCCCAATCGGGTGTTGCTGAACTTCAGGATCGCGCCGGCGTCGACCATCATTTGAATGCCCGCGGGCAGGTTCAAACTGGTGCCGTCTTCCAGTGCCAATCCGCGGTCATTGACGCCGATGTTGTAGCTAAAGTTGTCGCCCGCGGTGTGCACCAATCCGTCACGCCCACCGTTGCCGAGCACGCGGATGGTCAGGTCCAATTCGGACAGGTAGCGGGTGATCGAGTCGGCCCGCTGGATGTCGTTCAGATTGCCCGACAGACGCAACTGGTTCAGTTCGGTCAGGGTGCCGTTGAAGGCCTTTTGTTTCAGGATTGACATGCGGCTGGCGTCGGCAACCGCCAGATCGATTTCATCGTAAGCGTTGTTGACATAGCCGATCGTCCGCGTCTGGAAGGCTTCGATGAAGGCCAGGTCACCCAGGCCCGACGGCAGGAACCCGCTGGCCTGACGCAGCGTCACGTTACCCTTGTCGACGTAAAGTGTTTCGGAGGGATCGGACGGTTTGAACCAGTAGTTGAACGTTCCGCCCGGTGTGCCGTCGGCGTCACCGTCGAGCGGAATGCCGGTGTTGTCGACCATCGTGCTGACCGCCGAGGGCGTGAAATCCACGCGCAGTTCGTAGCTGCCTTGGCTGGTGCCGCCGAAGCCGGTGCCCGGAATCACGGGATCGTAGGTGTCGTTGCCCTTGGCGCTGACACCGATCATGTAGTTGCCGGGATTGACGTTGTCGATTCGGATCAACGAATCGTTGCTGAAGTAGTCGTCGTTCTGAGCGATCTCGACGAACTGTCCGTTGGCGTCTTCGACGTACAGTCGAAGCTGGGTATCCAACAGGCTGGGGGTGCCCAGTCGCTCGGCGATGGTTTCGATCGCGATCGATCCGGTCTGGTCGACCTGGAAGCGATACATGTCGATGTCGGTGCTGTCCGGGCGATACAGATACTGGCCGTGGACGATGTCCGCGTAACTCGGGAATGCCGGCTCGTTGTCCGTCCCCGGTTGGAAAATAAAGCCGGTGCTTTGGGTGACCGGTTGCGGCAGGTCATCGGCATAGCCGTAGCCGAGCAACTGGCCGACGCCAAACATTGCCCCGCGGAAGAACTCGCCGCCGAATTGATCATCGATCGACTCGTCAAAGTCTTGGAAGTCCATCACGACCAGGTCATCGACGCCGTCGCCGTCGCGATCGCGCGTGACCACGGCCAAGCCGCCTTGGGCGCTGGCCTCGCGTTCATCGCCACCGTACAAGTCACCGACGACGATCGAAAAACCACCGATGTCGGCGGGATCGCGATCGGAAACTTCGACAAACGCCACACCCAGGTACTCGCTGTAAAGCGACATCACCTCGCGGACGCGTTGTTTTTGTTCTTCGCTGATGATGTTGAAATAATTGGTGTCCGCGGTGATCCCCGGACGATTGGGGTCATCGCCCAACCAACTGGCGACGAAGTCGTATTCGATCGTCGTGATCCCATCGACCGTGTCGGCGAACTGACGGACGTAATCCAACGGCACCACGCGATCGAGTCGCGAGGGGTCTTCAGCCCGGATGACCCGCGTGCCCGGGACGTCGGGTCCAGGCAGGTCCAATTCGAACGGTGTCTCATTGCGGATCTCGCTGACCAGCGTCGCCGAACGCGTCGTCGTCGCGCCGCTCAGACTCCACGTCGTGTTCAAGTCGTACGCCGTCAGGAAACTGTCGCCGGCACCATCGGGGGCACCCGGGGTGCCGATCGGCAGCGTGATCTCTTGCGGCGCCATCGGCAAATTTTCTGCCGTTCCGACCCGCAACCGCGCGTTTCCGGTCAGCAGTTGGCCGGGGTTTACCGGATCCGGAATTCGAGAGAGTGCCCGCTTGTAGTCCAGCGTGGCGATATTCGTGATGTTGCTGTACCTGACGGTGCCGGGCAAGGTGACCGTCCAGACGTCTCCCACCTTGGTGTTCGTGATGGCACTGGCGGTGGGACTGATCCGAACGATCACGTCGTCGGTGTTGTCGACGGTGTCACGGGTGAAGATCAGCTGATAAAAATTGGGGTTCACGGCCGCCGACTGCAGCAGATCGTCGTCATTGAAGTGGACTTCGATTTTGCCGGATTCGGTGCCGAGCGTCCCGTTGGGTTGGCGACGGACCGGTTCGGGAACCACCGCGACCACCTGTGGTCCCAAATTGATGTTGAACACCCGTGTGAGATCGGTGCCGTCTTGGAACGCTTCGCCGTCTTCGCCACGCAGCGCGAAATTTCCGGTGCCCAACACGTCGATCTGGTAGATGTCGTCGGGCAGCGGTTCGGCAAATCGAAAGATCACTTCGCGTGATGAATCGCCCAACCCGACATACCCGGGTTCGACCACCACGTCACTGACACCACTCAGATTGATCGGTGAATAGTTGACCGTTCGCTGACCGATCGGCGTCGCGCCGTTGCCTTCTTGAACGGTGGCCTGGACCAGAGCCGAGGCTTGCGGGTTGGAATTGATCGCGTTGACAAACTCGTCGGCCGTCGTCGGATCGGCGGAGAAACTGTTGAGCTGGACGCGAATCGTTTGGTCGCTGACGACGACGACCGGATTGGCCGGCCCGCCGAAGTTGCGCTGTTCGACCACCAGGTTGGTGCCGCGGCCGTCCAGGCCGGGAAGCTGTGAAATCAGTCGCACACGGACTGCACCGTTGGTCCCAAAGTCGGTCACCGCTTGCGCGGCGTTGGCTCCGTCGAGCACCAACGTTTTGTTTTGCACGCTCGCCGAAGAAGCGATGCGTTGTCCCGATGCCCCGCTGATCTGGATCGCTTCGATCAGATCACCCGAGCGCAACGGATTACTGGTGTTGGTTCTCAGATCGCGATTGATCGCCGAAACCAAGTCCCGTGCCAGCGTCCGCTGCAACGGATTGGTGTTGATGTCGATCGTGATCGTGCGGCCATTGGTCGTGATGATCGGCGCCGACGTGCCGACGCGGTTGGTCTCGGTAAACTTCAGCGTGATCCCGTTGCCCAGGCTGCCGGATTGACGGGCGCGGAATTCAAACAACGCCGTGCCGCCGGTTCCCATGTCGCTTGTCACCGACGCCGATTCAAACGTCCGGTCCTCGCCTGCACGCGTGATGCGAATCGCATCCAAGGTGCTCTCGTCGATCCGCGTGTTGTCGTCGAATCGGAAGACCAACTCCTTGGGCGAAAAGTTCAACGTGTCACCGTGGAACAACAAATCGCCCTCATTGGGCTGAATCCCGATCAGTTCGGGACCGGCCAGCAATTGGCGCGTCTCCAAACTCTCCATGAGCGACCGGCGTTTCTCGTCGCGGCGCTTCGCGCTGCGGCGGTTACGGCCTGCGCGAGGAGCGGCGGCCGGCGGCGTCGTACCATCGGAGTGCAACCCGGAGTTGCGGCTGAGATGAGTGCGAAGGGAATGCGATGGTTTGCGGAAGGTCATCCAGAGGCCTCGTCATTATGCCCGGGTTGCGGGCAGTCAGTCTGTTGGGGCAGCACTTGTGGGGTTGAGTCCGGCAACAACACGTCGGTTGTCGGAGTTGACCCGTCTTAGGTCAAAAGTTGCAAAATCGATAAGCTAGGGGATCTGCGCTGTTGCGCGGCGGTACCTGGCACGAAGTGTAATTAGGTCGTGTCGAACCGCAATGAAAAAGGCGTTTTTCACGGGGTTTGGGCGGTCTACCACGATTGTTACGACCGTCCTAATCCGTGCAGATTGGCATTGCGAGCTTACACGTGCCCCGTTCGACGTGGTTTGCGGCACGAAAGTTCCTCTCTTGCGTGGTTTCAGCGCGTGTTGATAGGGTTTGCCTGCACAATGCGACGCTCTTTGGACCGCCATGCCTCCGACGGGTCTCAGTTGATCCCCCCCTGAAGGCGCGGTCGCAACATGTCAGGATGGCAGTAAAATGACTCTTCTATCTGAACAGAAAGCCACCTATCAAGGCGGTGGTTCCTGCTGCGGATGTCGATTTTTCACCCGCCCGCCCGCTGTGGTTTTCTTGCTGGCGGTATGGCCAGTCCTTACATCGGTCGGTTGCAGCTGGACCGCGAGCGGAAAAAACGTCCTGGGCGCCCAGCTTCATCAACAGGGGCAGTACACCGCCGCGTTGCAGCAATTTCAGCAGGTGGTGGCGGACGATCCGACCAATCCTGACGGTTATTACAACTTGGCCGCCACGACGCATCGCTTGGCCAGCCAGCGGAATGACGAGACGCTGTTTCGCAACGCCGAAGCGCTCTACAACCAATGCCTGGACCATGATCCCAACCATATCGAGTGCCATCGCGGGTTGGCCGTGTTGCTGATGGACACCGGCCGTCCCGACCGCGCGTTCGCTTTGATCAAGAACTGGGCGTCCGGTAATCCGATGGCATCGGAACCGCGGGTCGAATTAGCGCGACTGTACGAGGAGGCCGGCGAGTCGCAGACGGCACTGAAATATCTCGAAGACGCGGTTCAGTTGGATGCCAATAACTCCCGAGCCTGGTTGGCGCTGGCGCGGTTGCGGGAAACCGATGGCGATCTGCCCCAAGCCCTGCAGAATTATCAGCGGGCCCTGGCGCTCAATAACACTCAACCGATGATCGCCGAACGTGTCGCGGCGCTCAGCCGCCAAATCAATTCCAATCTGGACGCCGCTCGCACCAACGCGAACAGCCAGATCGCCACCCCGCTGCCCTATCCGACCACCTCGCGGTATTAGTGCTCCTGTCGCCGATCGGAAACGTCGGCGTTTTCTGTTCTCACGTCGCGAGTTCTTAGCGGCACATTCCGAACCTTCGCGCCGCCCAATTGGATTCAAACCCGCAGGCGACCGATCTACTGGATCTCCGTGGCCTAGCTTTTTAAGCACGCACCGTGAGCGCCGCGTGATGAGAACGGCGTGGGTGTATTTTCGGGCTCGATCGAAGGCATCCCTGGAATCCGTTCGAGCCAGCCGATTTCCGACACCATGCTGTGATGGGGGCTATTTCAGTGGACTACGAAGGTTTTCCCGTCTTGGACGCTGACGAGGTGGCCGGTCTGATCCCCGATGGGGCGATGGTGGCATTCAGTGGCTTCACCCCGGCGGGAGCAGCCAAAGCCGTGCCTCAAGCGCTGGCCCGCCGTGCACGGCAAGACCACGCCGCCGGGCTTCCGTACGCGCTGCGAGTGCTGACGGGGGCTTCCACCGGCCGCAGTCTTGACGAAGCACTCGCCCAGGCCGAGGCGATCCGCTGGCGCGCCCCGTATCAATCCTCGCGCACGCTTCGCGATCAAATCAATCGAGGCGACGTGGACTTCGTGGACATGCACCTGTCCGACGTTCCCCAGTTCACCCTGTTCGGTTTTTTCGGAAAGATCGATTTTACGGTGATCGAAGCATCCGAGATCACCGCGGATGGACGCGTCTATCTGACCAATTCCATCGGTGCCTCTCCCGCCTTCTTGCATTCGGCAGAACACGTCATCATCGAACTGAATCGCGGGCAGTCTCGCCGGATCGCGGAGATGGCCGATATCGTGATCCCCAAGACACCTCCCTATCGACCCGCCATCGATCTGGATCATCCCTTGCAGCGGATCGGCAAACCCTACGCACGCGTCGACCCCGACAAAGTGATCGGGATCGTCGAAACGAATGAGCCGGACGAAGCGACGGACTTTACCCAAGCCAATGACGTCAACAAGGCCATCGCCCATCACGTCGCTGAGTTTTTTGCAGCTGAAATCGCCTGTGGCCGGATCCCCCGCGAGTTCCTGCCGATTCAAAGCGGGGTTGGCAATGTCGCCAATGCGGTGTTGGAAGCCATCGGCGAGCATCCCGACTTGCCCGACTTCACCATGTACACGGAAGTCCTGCAGTCCTCGGCATTCGAATTGATGTTGCAAGGTCGCCTGAAAGGGGCCAGTACCTGTGCGCTAGTCCTCTCGCCCCAACAAATGCAACAGCTTGACGAGCAGCATGACTTTTTCTCCTCGCGGTTGGTGCTCCGTCCCCAGGACATTTCCAACAATCCCGCCGCGGTGCGACAACTCGGGATCATTTCGATGAACACCGCGTTGGAAGTCGATATCTTTGCGCACGTCAATTCAACCCATGTCTGCGGCAAGCGGATCATGAACGGAATCGGCGGCAGCGGCGACTTCACCCGCAATGCCTACACGTCAATCTTCATGTGTCCATCGGTCGCCAAGGGCGGAAGCATTTCGGCGATCGTCCCGATGTGCACCCACATCGACCACAGCGAACACTCCGTTCAAGTGATTGTCACCGAGCAAGGGCTGGCCGACCTGCGTGGGCTGGCGCCGAAACAACGCGCCCTAAAAATCATCGAACGTTGTGCCCATCCCGACTATCGCGACTATCTGCATCGCTATTTGTGCGATTCAGGGGCCAGCCATATTCAGCATGATCTGACGCGCTGTTTCAAGCTGCACCAGAATTTCCTGCGATTCGGCTCGATGCTTCACGATGAGGCCCCCGACACGGAAATCGACAAGATCTTCTCCGCGTCTTTCTAAAGGCCACGCAGCTGGAGCGGGGCAGACAGAACCAGGGATGGGCTGTGGTTAAAAAAATGGGCTGGTCAAAAAATGGGGATTGGCTGAGTCGGGGATCGCGACCGGTGGAACTGATTTGGTCGCATTGAAACTTCGTGAATCGACTGACGCTGCCGCGTGGATCGTCTGACCCATCCATTTTTTGACCCTTTTTCGGCTCAGACCCCAGCAAAACCGGGGCACCGGGACGAAGCTGACCTCCCGCAACTGACCCGTTGCGCGTACATTCTCCCAATTCGAGTCCTTTCCCCCCTTTCACCAACGTTTCGATCCTTCCGACCATGAAATCGATGGACAAAATCGTGTCGCTGTGCAAGCGACGTGGCTTCCTCTTCCAATCCAGCGAAATTTATGGCGGCGTCCAGGGGTTTTGGGACTACGGTCCGCTGGGGGTGGAACTGAAACGCAATTTAAAGGAAGCGTGGTGGCAGGACATGATCCGCGGCCACAACGATCTGGTGACGCCACCGGGCGCCCCGGCCTCGTTTGAAATGGTCGGCTTGGATTGCACGATCATCATGCACCCCCAGGTTTGGAAGTGCAGCGGCCACTACGATCTGTTCCATGATCACATGGTCGATTGTCGAGAATCGAAAAAGCGCTATCGATTCGACCAGGTGCGGGGACGCTGGTGCGAGCGGGGCGACCAGAAGATTTTCGTGTCCACGTTGGCCGAAGTCGAACAGGAACTCGATGAGGTCCGTCGCCGCGCGATGAAGTTTTTCAAGCTGCGTGCCAAGAACGCGGACGAACTGACGATTTCCGATGAATCGTTGACGTTGGACAAACTCGACGACACCGATTCGGTGCTGGCCCCCGATGCGAAAACGCTCGGCACGCTGACCGAGCCGCGCGAGTTCAACTTGATGTTCAAGACGACCTTGGGCGCGCTCGGCGGGGAGGACGACACGACGTTTCTGCGTCCGGAGACCGCTCAAGGTATTTTCGTCAATTTCAAGAACGTGCTGGATTCCTCGCGCGTCAAAGTGCCGTTCGGCATCGGCCAGATCGGAAAGAGTTTTCGCAACGAAATCACGCCGCGGAATTTCACATTCCGATCGCGCGAGTTTGAGCAGATGGAGATCGAGTTTTTCTGTCCGCCGGATCAGTCGCAAGCTTGGTACCGTTATTGGCGCGACCGCCGGATGGCCTGGTACACCGAGTTGGGGCTGTCGAGCGATTCGTTGATCATGCGCGAGCACGAGCCGGCTGAACTGGCGCACTACAGCGTCGGGACGGCCGATATCGAATACGCGTTTCCGTTTTTGCCGCCGGGTGAATATGGCGAACTGGAAGGCATCGCACACCGTGGCGATTTCGACTTGCGAAGCCACATGGAAGGCAAGCTGAATCCCAATTCACCCGAGGGTGAGCCGATGCAGGTGGAATTGAACGAACACGGCAAGCCCAAGTATCGCGGCAGCGGCAAAGACCTGTCGTATCGCGATGAAGCGGCCAACGAGAAATTCATTCCGCACGTGGTCGAACCGTCCGCCGGCGCCGACCGCGGCGTGTTGGCGTTTCTCTGTGAAGCCTACACCGAAGATGAAGCGCCCGATGACAAGGGGCAGATGCAGACCCGCACGGTGATGAAACTTCACCCGCGACTGGCCCCCATCAAGGCTGCGATTTTCCCGCTGGTCAAGAAAGACGGCATGCCCGAAGTCGCTCAAGAGATCTACGGCGAACTCAAACAGCACATGAACGTGTTCTACGACGACAAAGGCGCCGTCGGCAGACGTTACCGACGACAGGATGAAGCGGGGACTCCGTTCTGCATCACCGTCGATGGCGAATCGCTCAGTGACAAGACCGTGACCATCCGCGATCGAGATTCGCTCGAGCAGACGCGGGTCAAGATCGATGAATTGAGTTTCGCTTTGAGCGAGCGGCTGGGCTAAGCGGGATCGCGCTGATGCATGGTCCGCGCGGCGTCATTCCGGTCCTGACGATTCTTCCGGTTTCCTGTTGAACCTCTTTTGCCATCCTCCGCCGGGGCGGGTGTGACGTCCGCCCCGAGGTGCCATTGCTGAGCTACGGTTTTCGACCTCACATCGAAATCCGTCCGTGTTCACTCGTCAGCAATCGCAACAATGGAAACCATTAGTCCGGAACAATTCTTAGCGCTCGGAGCGATCACCATCGCGATCATTGGGGGAGTCTTGCTGACAACGTTTGCGTTGGCGGCCGGCTCTCTAAAACTTTCGATCCACTGGATCGGTAACGCGACGCCGGGATTCTTCGCTTGCTTCGGGTGGCTGGTGGCGATGTATTTCGTCAACGGCTTCCTTGCTGTGGCGGCACAGGACCTGCTCGGACAGGTCGGCGTCCTGATCGCGATCCCACTGACCTGGTTCGTGACACTTTACATGATTGCGCATGTCGCAAACTGTGGGCTGTTCCGCGCCTTCGGGATCTGGATCGTCAATGGCATCCTGAACGTGATCGGACTTGTCGCGATCTTGTTCTTTGTGCTGATCCCCTTGTTGGCGATGGTGCCGGACCCTGACAAGGGATCCCAAGCCGAAGTCCACGATGTCGAGGAGATGCTGGCGGAGATGGAAGCCCAGATGCAGGAGCTCGACTCGCAGATGGAAACGCTGGATCAAATGGAGATCCCGGAAATCAAACAAGTCCACCTTGAACCGGAGCCGACGGCGACCGATACGCGGACTTCGGAATCCACGGTCACGCCGAAGTTGTCAGTCGAGCCGACCAAGGTTACTCCGGTTCCAGCCTCCCGACCGCGAACCAAAACGGTTCATCGGGCAGCCGATGGCAGCATGGTGAACCCGTTTTTCCAAGACTGATCGCCGCCGCGGTGGCGCACGATCGGTCCGGAACCAGGAGAGCTGATGTCCAACGTCGTTTTGCGCACGAGTGACACCGAGGTGTGTCGCATCCGCTGCGGACCGCCCCTGCAGGCGTTCGCGATGCGTTGGAACTATGTCGTTCGCCAGCGACATCGTTGGGCCGACGATCCGGCGGCCCGTCAGCGACAGACGCTTCGGTTGCAGCGTGAGCTTCGCGGTCTCGGGGTGACCGCTAAACATCTGCGGCGATTGAAAGGCATCGTGGAGGTTTCCGTTCCCGATTCCCCCTTGGATGAATTCTGGGAAGCCAGGATTCTGCCTTGGGAGTACGTGTTGGCCGCGGCCACCAAACCGCATCGTGTCGATGAAGACATCTTGGTCGTGCGGCATCTGAAGACGGGGCGTCGCAAACGCAAGCGGACGCCCAAACGCCTGGTCGTGATCGAAACGGCGCCGGGGGAGCTCGCGCGGCACTTCAATTTTTCGGCTCAGCGTCAATTGGTCACCGGCGGGTTGCGGGCATTGAGTGCCGAGACGACCGGGGTGCTGGAAAACCCGACCGAGAGACAACTCGGTGAGGAAATCGAAGCCGTGTCGCCGGACATCGTGCACGTGACCGGCTTTGACAATCGAAGCGGTCGGGAACGGCTCGGCGGCATCCTGTCTGGGCTCCGCGACGGGCTTTATTTGGCGGATCCATCCGCGGAGGCGAAGGAGGTTCGCGCCGAAATCATCGCGCGGTTGCTTAACCGGGGTTCACCCAATCCGTTGCTGGTCGGTTTTCATTGCTGGGACTCCGCGGCGCGATTAGCCCCGATGACGATCCACGCCGGTGCCCGATCCGCGATCGGGTTTCAACACACCTTTGATGAAGCCGTTGCGGAGATTTTCTTTCTGCATTTCTATCGTGCTTACGCCGATTCGCAGTGGAATCTGTTGGCCGCGTTCTGCAGCGGATGGGAATCGATCGCCGCCTATCGGCCACGGATTCGCGGCAGCAGCATCGTGTTGTGGTCGGCCGATTCGCTCGTTTCCAAAGCCACCGGTGAACTCGGACAAAACTGTTTCGGCACCGGCGCGACCACCACGCAACCGTCATCCCAACGGCCCGTCGCGCCACGTTCGGCCGATCCGCAGCGGGTTCACATTCGCGACCTGGTTCAGGTTTCCGTCCGGCCGAAGAATCAGATCAACTATTCCTCACTTCACAACGGCCAAAGCGTCTTTGACCAACTGACGCTGCGGCTACATCCGGACCCTTCCGAGTCGGACGCGATCACGCAGATCAATGATCTGGAATTAGAAGTCCAATTGCACGTCGGCGTCGATTCGTACCCGTTTCGGTCGCGGCTGGATTTGGACATGGAAGCTTATCGCTATGACTTGGCAGACCGCGTGACGTTGCCGTTGACGGGTGAACTGTTTCGCGCGATCAATGAACGGATCCAGACCAGTTTGTTCGTCGATCTCCGCTGGCACGATCAAGTGCTCTACCGCCACACGCATTCGGTTTGGTTGGCGCCGATCGATCAATGGACGTTGGACGATTCTCAAATCGGTTGGCTGCCTTCGTTCGTTCAGCCACGTGATCCGGCGGTCGCGCGAACGATCGACGTGGCCCAGGGTTATTTACAGTGTTTGAAAGACCAGGTCGGCGCGGGCTTTGACGGCTATCAAAGCTACGACGGGTTTGCGTCCGGACTGGCCTGCTGGGATGGCGTGGACCGACAGGTGCGATCAATCTGGGCGGCGTTGTTGTTGAGCAACAAGCTGCGTTACATCAATCCGCCACCTTCGTATGCCGATTTCACTCAGCGGTTGCGAACGCCTGGGGAGACCATCGGAGGCGGATTCGGGACCTGTGTTGACTTGGCGATTGTGATGACGTCGTGTTTGGAATGGATCGAAGTTCATCCCGTCTTGTTCTTACTGCACGGGCATGTGTTCGTCGGCTATTGGAAGGACTTTCATGCGCATCAACGATTTTTGGATGTTGCGACCGAAGACTTGCCGGCGCGGGCGCCAGACGGCGAGATGCCGCGTGACGATGCATCGCAGCGATGGGTGTCGGGGCCGAAGACCTATGCCGAGATCAAAGGGTTTGTCGATCGGGGCGAACTGGTGCCGATCGAGACGGTGGCGTTGACGCACGGAAAAGGCTTTGCAGCTGCGATTGACGAGGGCCGCGAGCACTTCTACAAAAAACGCAGTCGTGCCTTTCGGGCCATGATCGATTTGGTCAGCGCCCGCGCCGAAGACGGTGTGACACCACTGCCCCTTCGCTTTTCCGAGTCTCACGTCGGCTGACAGGTCAAATCATGGACGGCAAGTTTCTGGAAATCGCGCGTTCGGCCACCGCCGGCAGCAGCCACGTTCGGCCGCTGGAACGGCGACCCGATCGGACTCGGATTCGGACCCATTCGGTCACGCCCTCTGGCCCGTTGCCGCCGCTGGTTCGACTGCAATTGGTCGACGACGACGGCATCATGGACTGGGAAGACGTGACCTCGCTGCCGCCCGATCTCGGTCGCTTTCGCGGCGCGCCGTCGATCAAGACCCGCGAAGCGTTTGAAACGTTGGAATTGGAATTCGAGCGTTTGCCGCCGTCCAAGATCACGCAATTCCTCAGTCGCCGCGATGATAAGTTGACGCCGCATCGAGGTCTGCGGCGTTTGGACTGTCAAACCAAAACGTTGCAGCCGGCGAGTTTTCCGTCGACCGGAGACGTGTTGATCTTCGTCCACGGGACGTTCAGCAACAGTGACAACATGATCGCCGGACTACTCGATCAAGAGAACGAACTGGGCGGCGAGTTTCTCGAACAAGCGTTTCGTCGTTACCACGGCAATGTCTTCACCTTCGATCACCCGACGCTCTCGGTGGGGCCGATCCTGAATGCATTTGATTTACAGCGTGCGATCGGCGAGAGTGACGCGAAGATCCATTTGGTCAGTCACAGCCGCGGGGGTCTGGTTTCGCGGTGGTGGTGTGAAACCTTTGACCCGACGGGCCGACGCTGCGACAAGTCGATTTTTGTCGGGTCGCCGTTGGCGGGAACGGGGCTCGCCGCACCGCCGAATATCCGTGAGACGATTCACCTGTTGACGCAATTTTCCAGGGCTTTGCAAGTCACGTCCGGTTTGACCGCACTGGCCGTTCCCGTCTTTTCGGTCGTCGAAGCGCTGTTACGCGTGGTCACGTCGATCACCAGTCTGGCCGCACGAACGCCGGTGGCCGATGCGGCGATGGCGATGGTCCCCGGTTTGTTCGGCATGTCACGGGTCGGCAACAATCCCGAACTGCGTCGCCTGTTGGAAACCCCGACGACACAAACCGACCGCTACTACGCCGTGGGATCGGATTTCCAGCCCGGCGATCCGGCCTGGAAATTCTGGCGGATGTTTCGCAAAGAACGACTGGTCGACGCTGCGGCCGACGTGTTGTTTGACGGTGCCAACGATCTGGTCGTCGATACACCCTCGATGATCGATTTGGCCGCGGAGGTGAAGATTCCCGGCTCGCGGCTGATGGATTTCGGCCAGTCGCAATCCGTTCACCATCTGAACTATTTTTACCAGAGCGAGACGGCCAGGTTCTTGGGCGACACGTTGTTGTAGGCCCCGCGCCCTGCCGCTAACAAGCATCACTCCGTTTGGTGTCAAAGGAGAGCGGCAGCGAACCGAGTATCCCGGAGGGATGTCAGCGAGTAGCCGGAGGTCAACGCAGCACCACCTCCGGGAAGCACATCCCACAATCCCCTCGACCCCGTCGGGGTCATGCCGCGTGCCCAATACCGCTAGATCGACACGGTATTGACCAGCGCAGGGCCCGTAGGCCCCGCGCCAAACGGCTGATCATCAACGGACATCAGCCGGTTCGCGCCAGCGTCCGGGCGGCGCATCAATGTCGATTGAGCGGTATTGGGCTCTAACACCCTCTTTTCTGCGTTTCAGAGAAGGAGCCAGCGACCCATTTTCAAAAAATGTTAGACAAATCTGCTGCCGAAGCGCATCATGGGCAGTGTCATGCCGAACGATGCCCCTTTTAACGCCAGAATTCGCCAAGCGGCCCGCGAGATCGCGGTCGGGAGAGAATCGTCTGCCCAGACGCTCGCGATGGCCCAGTTGTATGACCTGACGGCGGATCGATTGGTCCGGTTTGCCGCGTCGATCACGCGGCGTCAGCACGACGCCGAAGACGCGGTCAGCACGACGATGGTGAAGGTCGCGACGCGTCCCAAGCTACTCGTCGGCGCCGATCAACCCTGGCACTACCTGCTCCGCATGGTCCGCAATGAGTCGTTGGTGATCCTGCGCTCGCGGAGCCGTTGGTCGGCAATCGGTTCGATCGCCGAGCGGTTGATCGGTCGAACGTCGGACGTCGTCGAACGCGATGACGAAAATCGATTGGTTTGGGAGGCGATGGAAAGTCTGCCCGCGACGCAAAGTGAAGTCGTGGTGTTGAAAATCTGGGAACAATTGACGTTCGCCGAGATCGCCGAAGTCCTGCAGATCACGCCTTCGACGGCCGCCAGTCGTTATCGCTACGCGCTCGAAAAACTGGCCGGAAAACTTTCACGCGTGTCGAAGTCCCAATCCGCTGATGTGGCTGTCTCCTCACGTTCGGTCGTGGAGCTAGGCCAATGACGATGCATCACGATGGCAAACGAGGGTGTCCACTCCGCGACGATCATGCGGCGATCGAACGCCAGATCGCCGCGCTGGGCGGGTCGATCTTGCCCGGACGTCGGCATCGCGATCAACTGCTTGAACACACGTCGGACTCGGCCGGACGAGCACGCAATCAGCTGCGAACGGCACGCGTCACGATCGTGTTGTCGTTGCTGTTGGTCGTCGTCTCTCCGCTGATCAGCGCCCTGACTCGCGTCGAAGTGCCGTCGCCGCAGACGGCCGACCAAACCAACGCCGCCGCCCTTCGCCACGCCGAAGCCAACCACATGAGTTTTGACTGGGCACTGGTCGATCTGTTTCACCAATTCCGCGAAAGCAAACGCCCGGCACGCTAGTGCAGGCGGTAGTGGACGAGGCGACGAGTCCTTGCCTTGCGTTTCGGGTAGGCGGTAGTGGACGAGGCGACGAGTCCTTGCCAATATGCCGACTGCAGAGGACTCGTCGCCTCGTCCACTACCGGAAAGTCGCCTCGTCCACTACCGGAAAGTCGCCTCGTCCACTACCCGAAAATTTAGCTGGCAAGGAATACGAGTGCATCAAGCCTGACTGTGTTTGCGCGGCACCCTATCGGTTCACGTCATCCTAACGGATCTCGAACGGAATGCTCGATTGACCGTATTTCTTTCCGACGATGTCTTCGATCGTCAATTGCAATCGATAGGTCCCCGGCGGCAACCCTTTGGGCAGGTTCATTTGATAGGCGACGAAATAGTCACGCAGGCGATTGCGTGATTGTTGTTGGTCGACCGGTAACAGTTGGCTGATGACCTTGGTCCCATTGCCGCTGTAAATGTCATAGCTTCCCTGCAACCGCGTCTGGAAGTAGCCGTTGAGATCTTCGGCGGCAAAGTTTTCGATCTCGCAGTACAGAATCACTTGCTGGCCGGCGACGAATCGATTGCCCTCGAACGGTTTGATCTGGCCGTAGGATTCAATCTCGGTGCAAAACTCCAAACTGTTCAATGTCAACGAATCGGTGGCGGTCGCCATCAGACGCGTCGCTTCGCGGAATTTCGGTAACGCTTCGGTGATCCGCCGACCGGAGGACGGATGGCCTTCGGGATCAATCATCGTCCATAACCCCATCAACTGATTTTCCAAATACAGTTGCTCGGTCGGGTTCAATCCTTGTGTGGATTCGAGCGCGCTTTCGGGGTCACCGGCGAGCACCATCAGGTGACGCATCACGAATTCGCGTCGCTCGCGTTGAGTCGGGCTTTCACCGTTAGGCGGCTGAGACAACCGGTCAAGCAGTACGCGATAAAGTTCCGCTTCGCTCAGCTGTTGCATCGCAACGGCCGTCGGAACCGATTCAATCTCCGGCGTCTTTTGGTGGCCGGCGAATGCCAGGTTGTCGTCGCCATCGTCACTCGCGTGTGACGCCGGCAGCACCTGGTTGGCGTTCATGACCACGCTGGGGTCCTCTTCAGCGGCGATCATCGGCCCGGTGGGGGGCGTCGTTTCGGATTGCTTTGTTTCGGCAACCGCCTGCGTCGTCTCGGTCGACCGAGGCGTTTCCGGTAGCGGTTTGGTGACCGCGGGTTTCGGCGCTTCCGCGACGAGGTCGCCGACGTGGGGTGCAGCTGCTGGTTCGGCGACTGGGGGCGGTGCCGGAGCGTCTTGCTGGGCCAATTGAACCCTGCCGGTGCCGAGTCGCACGGGGGCCAAGCCGTCGGCCGCGACCCGTGAATCGGGCAGGGCGGGAAGTCGAGCAAGCGATTGCTCGATCGCAGCGGTCACGTCGTTGGGCAGATCGGTTTGATTGAAGGGCTGTCGTCGCGTGCGGGGCGGTGGGGACGCAGAAGAATTGACCAGTGTTTCGGCCGCCGCGGTCGATCCTGCGGTGGCAGCCGGCAGCGCGGCTTTGGCGACCGGTTCCTCCGTGCTGGGCTTGTTGGCTTTTTGGGTCGCGCTCAGATCGGTCAGGGAAGCCGAGACGAGTCCGGCCGGTGAGACGTCGACGTTGGTCGCGCTGGCGTTTTCGGTCTCATCGGAGGGAGCTTGGGATGCCGGCGACTTGGGTTTGGCGGTCGCCGCGGCGATCGATCGCTTGGGCGGCTCGGTGGGGGCTGCAGCAGGTGCGGGGTCGGTGCGGGAAGCATCCGACAGGCTCATCCGGGTCGTCGCACCAGTCGCCGTCGTGGTGGAGGACGGCTTGGGCGCCGTTGGTCTTGGTTTTTCCGTGACGCTGCTGGTCGTCGCACTGGCCAGTTCTGTTTTCGACGTCGCTCCCCGATCCACCTTGACCAGTCCCCGTTCCTTGCCGGTCGTCGACGTGGCCAATCGCTGTTCCGGTGCCGGCAGATGGGTCACAACCGCCGCCGGATCCTCGGTCACCTGGACCATGGAACCCGTCGGCCGTCCGCTCCGGCAGCCCAACATGGACAAACCGATCGTTACGATCACGGCAACGCGGGCGGCAGCAGCCACCGACGCACCAGCGGAGATAATTTGGCTATCGTTTAAGTGTCTCGCCGAGTGCATCCGTGCCTCGCAGGTCCAATTCGTAAGGTGTTGCCATCTTCTGTGACGTCAGATCGACGTCTCGCTCTGCGGCTTTAGCGCAATTCAGAACTTCCAATACAAAACTTTCCCACTGACCGGCAATGTCAAACCACGGTCCACCAATCTTTGCTAGCAACATTAGGGCTGATGGGACTTAAGCCAAACGGAGGAGCCCGGACGCTGGCGCGAACCGGCTGATATCAAACGAGGATCAGCCGTTTGGTGCGAGCTTACTCGACGATCGCAAGCTGGAAGCTTACGCCACGATCGCAAGCTGGAAGCTTACGCCACGATCGCAAGCTGGAAGCTTACGCCACGATCGCAAGCTGGAAGCTTACGCCACGATCGCAAGCTGGAAGCTTACGCCACGTTAGGCGATGATTTCGCGTTTGTTTTGAACGTAGTCCCAGAGGACGAAGCGATCCAGGTTGTTTCCGCTGGTGAAGAAGACGCGACCGGAAGTGGATTGTGCCATCCGGTTGGCGAATCGGATGTCTTCTTCGGATTGCGACCAACTGGGCACCAGAAAGATGTTGATCGTGATTCCTTCCTTGGCGCACAGGGCGGCTTCACGCATCGTGGCTTGCTCGGTCCGCGGATCCGGCGGGTACAGCATGTACAGCCATTCGTCTTCGCAATGCGCGGTGGGTAACCCATCAGTGATCAACACGACTTGGCGGTTGGGCGTGTCGCAATTGACCAGGTTTTGCCGTGCCAGTTGCAACGAGCGTTGGATGTTGGTGAAGTGCGGATGGATTTGTGCTTCGCTGACGTTTTGGTCACTGAGATCGGCTTTGAGCCGCACCCAAGGATCGTGAATGGTGACCGGTTTGGGCATCAGGTTGATGATTTCGCCGGGGGCGCGCAGTTTGGCGAACGTGTACATCTCGATGAACCGCAAGAAATCACCGGGGTATTCCGATTGGATCAATCCCTGCAGCGCGAGCGCCATGCGTTTGACGTTCATGTATTGGCCGTCGTAGCGCATCGAACCGCTCATGTCCATGATCACACACGTGGCACACTTAGGGTGATTGCGTGTCTTGTGGATTTCGATGTCATCGCCGCGCAGCCGCAACGGTCGCTCGTCGCCTTGGCGCAGCAACGCATTGATGACCGTTTGCGGGATGTCCATGTTGGCGACCGAATCGCCGAACTCGTAGGGCTTGGTTTGCTGCAATTCCACCGCACCTTCACCGATGACATTTCCATGATGTCGGCCGGACCGCGACGGAGCCAGTTCGCTGAAGATCCGTTCGAGCAGGCGACCTTGAAAGATCTTGTAGGCGTGGGGCGTCAGACGAAACTGTCCGGCCGAATCACGTTGCAGCCCCTGGCGCTCGGCTTCTTCGCGGATCAAGTTCTCGACCTGCCGCCGCATCTCTTCGAGCTGTTCCATGTCGCCTGGTTGGGCGAACTCGCTGAGCATGTCCATGTCGATCAGCCCGATCTGGGCCGACTTGGCTGCCTCTTCGAGTTGCTTGAGCAGCTCGTCGATCTTTTCGAGTTCTTCCTTGATTTCCAAGGCTTTGGGAACCGACATCGACTCGTTGCCGGTGAACTCATACTTGCTGGCGAGTTCTTCGATGTTGTGTTTGTCGCCCATCCGCGCGGCGACCTTCAACAAGTCCGTCGAGAGCGATCCGCCTTGGTCTTCGGCGCGATACCAGAGTGATTCGAGCAGGTAGGGCTGTTCGCGGTTGATGGCTTGTCGGTAGGTTTCGGCCAGTTTTTTGGGAATCCGCACGTCCTTGGCCGCGGAGTGAAAGGCTTTGCGAGCTTTCTTTTGGACCGACCTCGCTTCATAGGTTTCGAGAATCTTTCGTTTGCGTTCTTCGAGCATCGCTTTGAGAAAGTCGATACTCGGGCCCAGACCTTGGATTTGGCTGGGATCCAAACGCACCGCACGGGCGAGTTCTTCTTCGCTCAATTCGCGAAACTCGCCATACATCAGCGCCTGTTCAAAGGCCGGTGTCACGAGGTCCGGCGGTGGCTCGCTCGGTGGCGGAAACGAAGCCGGATCGTACTTTTGGTACGCGTGAATGATGCCGCCGAGTCGTTTGTTCATGCGATTAAACTTCGTATTCGATTTTGCCGTGACGTTGGGCTCGGCTGATACGGTCCATGCTATACAGGCCCGCCAACACAAACTCGACGCAACTGGCCCGAACCGCCTCGCTTTCGCTGGCGTTGACCTGGAACGCCAAATTCCAGGCCGGCGGGACACTCTGCAAACGTTCGGCGTAATGGCTGCTCGGCAGCAAGTCGCCCACTTCGACGCGGACGCCGCTGCGGAAGATTTCGGCGATCTCGCCCAGCCCGTGCTTTTCGACGTATTCACCGAAGATGACTTGGACGGCTTTGGCGACGACCGCATCGAGAACCTGTTTCTCACTCATCTGGTGGGTGCCCATCAGATCCAGTTCCAGCTTGCCGAGCGAGCTGGAGTACAGGTGTCCCAAGTCGCTGATTCGCGGAACGGCCGGTCTTTCGTTGTGCAGGATGCCGCGTTGGCGTGCCGAGGCGACCATGATTCGGAAATTGGCCAGTGAAAAGCGTGCCGACACACCCGACGCTTGATCGATGAACTTGCTCCGCCGAGCCTGCTCGGTGATCTCTTCGACCAATTGGAACATGAAGTACGGCACTTGGACCGGATACTCGCCCTCCAGGTCGTCGCCGATTTCTTGTCGCAGGATGTCGATTCCCTGATCACGTTCGGTCGGGTAGTGCGTTTGCACGATCGTCCCGATGCGGTCTTTCAGTTGGGGAATCACCTTGCCGCTGCGGTTGTACGTCGACGGGTTGGCGGAGAACAGGATCATGATGTCCAAATCAAATCGGATGGGAAAGCCGCGGATTTGCACATCCCGTTCTTCGAGGATGTTGAACAAGCCGACTTGAACCAGGTCGTCCAGTTCGGGCAACTCATTCATGGCAAAGATGCCGCGGTGCATTCGCGGGATCAGCCCGAACGACAAGGCTTCTTCGGCGCTCATGCTGACGCCGCCGGTCAGTTTCGCCGGATCGATTTCGCCGATGATGTCTGCGAACTTGGTGCCCGGCGACAATCGTTCCGAATAGCGGTGGTCGCGATGCCACCAGCCAATCTTGATGTCTTCCGGATCGAGTGTTTCGACCAGTTTTCGACCGAGAGACGTGACCGGGTGGGTCGGGTCTTCGTGAACGGGCAACTCGGGATGGTCGATGAAGGGGATCCACTCGTCCAAGAAACGAGTCAGCATCCGCATGATGCGGCTTTTGGCCTGTCCTTTTTCGCCCAGGAACAGCATGTCGTGACCGGCCAACAGGGCCAAATTGATTTCCGGGATCACGGTGTCGTCATAGCCGACGATTCCGGGAAACAGTTCCTCGCCGCTGGCCAGCATCCGCGTGAAGTTATCGCGGATCTCACGCTTGACCGTTTTCGATTCCCATCCGCTGTCGATCAACTCTTTCAAAGTCGTTGCGGTGGGGGCTGCCGTCGCGACGTTCATTCACAATCATCCGTTGTAGTTAAGAAACGAGCCTCACTCGTGTCTGATTGTAGACTCCTGCAAAGCGAGGGAAGGAATCTGGGCCTGAATCCGCTCAGCGACTGTTCGCCGCTGGCAGCGATCGCTCTGGACCAGCGTTTCGATTGTGTCCCCAATTCCACACCGCCCCGGCCGTCAATAGCAGGGTGACGATCATCGTCAGGATCAGGCTGGGGCGAGTGGCAAGACGTCGCAGCGTCAATGCAGGCGTTGCCGCCTTCGGCCGAACGTCTTGGAACGCCGCCGCGTCCGTTGCGAACGCTCGCCCGTGGCAAACTTCGTCGACGTGATGGGTCGCGGTCGACGAATCGGAGGCTTCACAGGATTGGATCAGGATCTGTCCATCGGCGAATTCCGCTCGCCCGGCCCGATACAGGGCGGCGGGACGGATACGGCCCACATGGGCACGGGAGTGACGATCCATTCGCTGCCGCGGATCCAACAGCCGATACGTCGAAACAGCGATTCGCGAGAGTTGCTGTTCGGTCATCGGATTGGGGGCACTCAGCTGTCGCCTGGCCAAGGATTTGGCGGCGCGGCTGGCCGCGTGACGGATCACGGCGAGCCGAGTTTCAGTCGGCTGGATACCGATCCGCTGAAAATCGGCCGGTCCCAGGGTGACAACATCATCCACCACGTCCGCGTCGCCGACGGGTGGTGCAAGAAATTCGAATTCAGCCGGTTTGGACAAAATGCAAATCACAGGATGGGGAAATCAGTTCGCCGCACAGGCCGTTTGGTGGGCCGATCGCAGGCGGCAGACTGAAGGGACGGTGGGAATGTGGCGTCGGCAAGCGTTTCGATTGCAGCTCGGGATTTCAACGCCTTACTAAAGGGAGCCCAACAACCCAGTAACGGTTCGCTGCCAAACTTGGACCTTTTTTCTCAGACGCCATTCGACAGATTTAGTGCCATATTGTCGGTGGCGGGAATAGGTTCGTCCAGTTTTTTTAGCTCCGCGTGACCCGTCTCGCCGTCAAGACGCCGGCAGGGTGTAAATCGAGACCCTAGGTCAGTCATTCATGGGCACTCGAATCCTGGCCCAAAAGGGGCGTTTGCGGTCGGCTCGTCGCCGGGTGTCTTCGAGCAGCATCTCCAGTTCACCACCAAATCGGTAGTAGTCGGGCACCCGGTCGCGGTCTCGCCGAATCACGATCTGCTCGTTCAGATCGACCCCCATATCGGGGCGAAGACACAGCATGAAGGAGTCGGACGGGCCGTCGACGCGGATTTGGTTTCCGCCGCCCACCGACGCGTCAATTTTTCCCGATCGTTTGCGTTCGGCCTGCTCCCACAGCACCGGATTGATTTCCACCAGCGGTTTCAGTGGCCCCAACTCCAACCACCAAAAGTACTGGTCGCCCTTGCGCATTGTGACGGTATTGATTTTCTCGGGCATGGGCTTCCGCACGTGCGTGGCGACGTTCAACCATTCAAACAGCTTGGGGATTTCTTCGTAAAAATCCTCGCGGCCTCGACCCCGATACATCACGACGGTCGCGTCGTTTCGCACATTCATGTAGTCATCCAAGACCCCGCCCATGCGGATCAGTGGTGGCTTGGGACCGGAGGCTTCACCCATCACAAAGTACAGCGGGATGTATTCTGCGTTGGGAAAGTAGTGCTGAATCGTCTTGGATGGTTCTCCGTTGATGCTGATCATGCCCGCCCAATGGTCGGGATGAGCAAGTGCAATGTCCCAAGCAGCCGTCGCGCCGTCGCCGTGTCCGGCCAGGAAGACGCGATCGGCATCGATCGACGCGCAACGCATCGCATGCCGAAGCGACGACAGTACGGCGTGGTGCTCGCGCGGCGTGTACTCGTAGCTTCGCTGTGTCGCCCGTCCCCATTGGGGCGCGACGACGATGTAACCGTTGCGGGTTGCGTGTCCGATCCGCGTGCCTTGGGAGGCATCGAAATCACCCGCCCACCAGGCCAACTCCGATTCCGCTGGCGCTCCCGGAGGAGCCAGCACGACCAGACATGGGTACTCGCGATGCGGATCGTACTCCGGCGGCAGTTGCACCAAATATGCGGGTTCGTCGATCAGCGAATCCTGCTCTTGTTCCGCACCGGCAATGTTTCCGACACGGAACATCCCGGGGATCGTGGGATCCTCTGTCCCGTCCGGCCACTCCTTGACCGGCAGCAGTTGCGGCAGCAATCGCGCGACATACTCGATCTGGGAACCTTCGATGCCTCGCAGTTCCTCGAGTATCTGTGGCCGCCGCGCCAGATCCGCCGGTCCCAGGTACTCGGCGACCAGGTCACGGACTTGGACCAGGGACGATGCGACGACCAGGTTCTGTTCACCCGATCCAGGACCCATCAACCAACCGGCAACCGCCAGGGCGACGCGTTCTTCCAACGTCACGGTTTCGGAATCTCGCAATCGCGAGTAGTCGTTCAAGCGGGGCAGGGTTGCCGAACTGAGACCGTTTTCAATTTCGCCGAACACCTTTTGCAACGAATCCCGTTGGCCTTCGGGAAGTTTGGCCAAATCGGTACGCAACGCTTCGACAAGGTCTTTGACTTGTTGATCGGATTCGGCCAGTTTCTCCGCCGCGATTTTGACTTTCTCGCGCGTGATCCTGCCGACGGCGTTCATCGGAAATCGTTGATAGACCGTGCGGGCATAGTTTTCTTGTCCCACGCTGGCCCGCAGCGCGGCCTCGTCGATCAATTGATTGGCTTGTCGATTGACGATGCCGATCAATTGGGTTTTCATGTCCTTCAGTTCGGGGAACGCACGAATCGTCCGCGTCAGTTCTTCTTCGGCGGCGCGAAATCGTTCGGCTTCGATGAAGAAGCGGACCACGGTCAGGCGTTCGTTGACATCGGTTTGGTCGATCCGTTGTCGAAAGATCCGCTGCAGGGTCTCGGACATGATCGAACTGGTCGCGACGCGCATGTCCCATTCGTACGCAGGTCTCGAGGTGAGCGCCTCGACCTTGGCGTAGCGTGAGTTCAATTCCGTGATGCCTTGGACGATGTCGATCGCCGCGCCTGTCGGTCCCCGGATCGTGATCGTTCGTCGTCCATACTCGTTGAAATCCGAAACACCCAGGATGTCGCCGATGCCCTGGATCGCGCTGCCGGCAAGCGGAACGGATTGTTTGAATTCAATGGTCCGCTCAATGCCACGGACATCTTGCGGCGGACCGGCGACCATGCCGCGCTCGTGGATGTAGACGCGGCGCAGGCCGTCATCGACTAACAGAATGGGCCGTGATTTGGGTTGCCCCCGTCCGCCGGCTTGAAACGGGTCTTGGTTCAGCGACGCAATTTCGGCGAACAGGCCTTCCAACGCGATTCCACTTTTGAGCACGATCCGTTGATCGGCGTTGGCAAGCGAGCCCAATGCCGTAACCGCAATCACGGCGCCGACGAGCGAGGAGAGTCGGAATCGTTGCAGTCGCATCATCACTCGATTGCCCTGTTCTTCCACGTGAGAGTCGTAGTCGTAGGTGACGCTGTGCGTCAGAGCATGGTTGGGACGCACAGCGTCACCTACCCCCGGCTACTGCCGTGACTATACCACCGATGCGAAACCGATCGCAGAATCGAGGGTGGAAGTCTGTTCCTGGAAGGGTTCCGATGGGATGGTCGGCGTCAAGTTGGGTGCATCGATCGTAGTCGAGCCGGACTGGATCATCAGGATGGCAATCGCCTGTTTCATCGAACGACCGATCGGTGCGACTCCGATTCGAACGGAGTTAACGGCTGGAAGGGTGTGGTGCACCCAGGGTTCATCCGAGACGACGCTCCACCACTGACTGGTCGGCAAGCTGATCGCCGCGGTCGGTGGTCGCGAGGGTTCGTTGAGGGAGGTCGCTTGGGCACGCTCAGCGACGCCGGGGGAGGCCGGGATTTGGGAAGCGAATGTTCCGTCGGTGATCACCGATGCGACCGCCAGCGATTCGGGGGTGCCGGTGGAGGAATCGTTGGACAGCCAGCGACCGGCAATCGCCACATACACCAAAACGACTGCGGCGGTCGCCCATGCCCTGGTCGCCCATCTCCCGGTCGTGGCGATGGGGACGCCGCGATGACCGGGCATCGGCGGTGCAGCGTCAGCAGGCGAAAGGGGTTCTTCCGGCGAAACGAAGGCATCGATCGTGCACCAGATCTGCAGACTGTCGCGACAGGTCTGGCATTGGTCGGCATGGTCGCACAGCAAGGCGTCTTGGCCGACATCCTGTCGCGCGTCCAAGAGCTGATCCAACCGATCGTGAAACTGGTGCATCTCATTTCAAAGCTCCTTTGTGCTGCGGCGCGGTGCCAACCGAGTTGCCCGGCACGACGTCTCGTTGCCTGAGTTGTTCGATCAGCGAGAGCCGGGCGCGATGCACCAGCGTCTTCACGGTGCCGATCGGGCATTGCATCTGTCGAGCGATTTCGACGTAGGACATCGATTGCTCATGAAAGGATTCAAACGCGATGCGTTGCCTGTCGGGAAGATTTCCGAGGGCCAACGATATTTCTTCACGCATCGCATCGGCGGCGTGGTTGTGGCGGGTGGCCAGCGATTCCGGTTCGTCGGCGGCGGTCAGCGGCGCGTACACTTTGCGGCGGGCGAGATGGCTGCGGGAGCGATTGCCGGCGACGGTGGCCAACCAGGGCTCGAGCGGCCGTCGGGGATCCCAGCGGTCCCGGTACTTGGCGACTCGACTGAAGGTGTCTTGCGTCGCGTCTTCGGCGTCTTGTCGATGTCGCAGGATGGCGAAGCAGATGCGGAAGACAAAATCGTGATAGCGTTCGACCAGCAATGCAAAGGCACCACTTTCCTGGGCCATGATCCGCCGGGCCAGCGAGGCATTGGATTCGAAGGTTGCACCGCCGCAGCCGTCGATCGAAGGTTGCACGTCGGCGGGCTCGGGTCGGCCACGCATCCGATGGTTCTGGCGTGGAGACAAGGTTTAGCGTCCGCTGAAGAATCGTTTCAGTGCGTCGTCGGCGGCGGCCTTGGAGCTGTCCGTCATCGACTTCTTGAGCCCTTCGGGCAGTTTGCCTTTGCCTTTCTTGGCTTTCTTCTGTTCTCGCAGTCGTTCCAGTAGGGAACTGTCGTTGGCCGAAAGCTCCGTGCTATCGCTGGAGGGATCCTTGGAAGACGAATCGTCGTCGTCCTCTTCCTGTTCGGCTCGCTTGAGATCATCGATGCGGAACTGGCGTGTGTCGGGATCGGAAAGCTTGCGGACACGGTCGATTTGGTCAGCTTCGTCCAGCCAGCCGGTCACGTCGACTTCTTCGAATCGGCTGTCGCTGTCTTGGACCGTTCGTGCGGCGGCTTCACCGACGTCGGCGACTTGTGGTTTTTTGGCGCCCTTGAGTCCGTGTTCGATGACGACTTCAAAGAGCAGTTTGCCGATCTTGAGCGAGTCGCCGGCGGAGAGGATCTTTGCGCGATCGCTCGGCAAGCGTTTTTCATTGACATACGTACCATTGCGGCTTTTCAAATCCTGGATCAGCAACCGGCCGTCGCGGATGACCAAGATGCAATGTTTTCGGCTGATCGAATCACTCTTGGGACGCAGCTGGCAGGACTCACTGCGGCCGATCAAGAACTTATCACCGCTGATCGGGATCTCCGTCCCCTCGTGGCTCCCCGTCATGACCCTCAGCTTTACTTGCATACGGCACCTGTTCCTATCTTGACTTCCGCTGAATCACGGTTTGCGCAACTTGACTTGTCAGCAGCTGATAAGCGATGGGGCCACGGGAAAGCGCGTGGCTGGGACCGACAAGGATGGTGGTATTGTAGACAGTTGCAGAGGTGGGGAAAATGCCGTAATGGTCGTTTTGCGTTCAACCGCAGCTTTGTTGATACCCGCCCGCAAAAGGGGGTTGGCGTAAACGCGCACTGGATCATCTTGCTCGGCTAACCCTCTGTCGCACCCTGTCGTCTCTCTTTCCGGCGGTCAGGATATCGTATTCTCGACGCCCGTGTGCGATTGTCGCGACAACTCACTTGATCTTAACGACGGGTCCACCAATCGGATTGGCCGAAGCGGCTCGCCACGATCTCATCGGCCCGGGTCAATTCAGTCTCGGTTAACACGTCGGATTCGAACGCGATTCCCGTCAGTGCTGCAAATTCTTGGCTGATTCGCGTCAAGAGTGTCTCGGCGTCGAGGCCGATGGAGGTCAGGTCGACAAGCCCGGGCAATTCGCCGGCATACTCACTGGCACGCAGCAGCAGACTGCCATGCTGCAGGATCGAGCGTTTGAAGCGCCGTTGGGCGCTGCCGAGCACTTTGTACCCGCTGACGATCAGGTCTTCGTCGGTGCGGCGTTGAAAGCAGAGGAAGGGATCGTCGCTGGCCGAGCGGGGGCCGGCTGCGAGCGTTTTGGCTGCGGGGGTTTTGTTCAGGTAATGGGGTCTCGCATCGATCCCGTGGCGGTGCAGCGCATTGATGATCGCGGCGTGGACGCGACGGTACAGATCCGTTCGTGCCCCATGTTCACCCGCTGAACTGGACACCGTCAAACTGTACGTCAGTTCGTGATGATGCAAGATCGCACCGCCTCCGGTGCTGCGCCGGACCCGCTCGGTCGCGTCAAAGCGTGGCGATGCATCGGCGCTGGATTGAAAGTACCCGAGCGAGAGCGTCGGTGCGGCCCAGGTGTAGAACCGCAGCGTGTACGTCGGCGCTGACCCCGACGGGGCGTCGGCGCTGACGGATTCGGCGATCGCTTGGTCCACCGCCATGTTCCAGGCCGATTCGCCCTCGCGATGAAACAGCAATCGTCCGGGGCGTGGATCAGTCATGGGATCAACCGGATTCGGCGCACTGCTTTTCGTAGGCCGCGAAATCCATCAGGTTTTCCAGTGCGGATTCATCCGCAATTTTCAGTTTGACGATCCAGCCGAAGTCATAGGGATCGTCATTGAGTTGATCCAGGTTGTCCGGCAGCTCGGCATGCACTTCGATCACCTCGCCGCCGACGGGGCTGTACAGCGGGCTGACCGCTTTGACGGATTCCACTTCACCGAATTCTTCGCCCGCCTCGATCATCTTCCCGACTTCGGGAAGTTCCATGTAGACCAGATCGTTGAGTTGCTCGATGGCGAAGCCTGAGATTCCGATCGTCGCGATCTTTTGACCGCCTTCTTCGGCAACGTCGACCCACTCATGGGTCTCGGCGTACAGAAGTTTGCTCTTGTCGCGTGACACTTTGGCTGGTTCCCTTGGAGGTGGTTATGGAGTGGTTTTCGGGTAGTGGACGAGGCGACGAGTCCTTTCGGATTGCCAGCTGCGAGGACTCCTCGCGTCGTCCACTACCGTTGACCCGAATCTTAAGGCGAGACGGAATACTAGTATGACAGATGCCCCTACTTCTTGGCACGCCGGTAAAACGGCAATTTGACGCGGGTCGCGGGGGAACGTTTGCCTCGAATGTCGATCTCAAACTCCGTCGCGGTCGCGTGTTCGGCGTCGACCATCGCCATCGCGATCGGATAACCGAGCGTCGGTGAGGGGCCGCCGCTGGTGATCTTGCCGATGACCTGTCCGTCTGTCGAGAGCACGTCGCATCCCTCGCGGGCCGGCCGGCGGCCGCCGGGCAACAGGCCGATGCGGACCCGCCGCGGGCCGCCGGATTTCACCGCCGCGATCGCGTCGCGACCGATGAAGTCTCGGTCGTCGAGATTGCAGGCGAAATTCAAACCGGCTGTGATCGGATCAACCGTTTCATCCAGCTCATGCCCATACAGCGGCATCGCGGCTTCCATGCGAAGCGTGTCGCGGGCGCCCAGACCGGCGGGGACGAATCCCGCGTCGCGACCGGCCAGCAACACGTTCTCCCAAACCCGAGTCGCCTCTTCGGCCCGCACGACCAATTCGAATCCGTCTTCACCGGTGTAGCCGGTTCGGCTGACGATGACGGGTTTGGAGAACTGGTCGGTGATTCGCGCCTGGTAATACTTCAATCGACTCGGGTCGAACGAAAACAGCCGCTTGCAGGTCTCCATCGCCAGTGGCCCCTGGACCGCGATCATCGCCGTCAGCTCGGTGCGGTCGGAGAACGTGACCCGGGGGAAATCCTCGAGGAGGGGTTTGATCCACTCCACGATTTTTTCCCGGTTGGACGCGTTGACGACCAGCAGGTGGTAGCGTGATTCGCTGGGCGTTTTCAAATGGGAGACCAGGACATCGTCCAAAATCCCGCCGTCCTGATTGCAGACCATGCCGTAACGAACGCCGCCGATCGGCAGATCCGTCACACGCCGCGTCAGCAATCGGTCCAGCAACGCTTCGCTGCCCTCGCCGTCAAATCGCAGTCGTCCCATGTGGGAGACGTCAAACAGGGCCGCGGCGTTCCGGCAGGCGTGGTGTTCGCTGACGATCGATTCATATTGAATCGGCATCTCGTAACCGGCAAACGGGACCATCTTGGCCCCGGCCGATCGATGCCAGTCGCCCAACGGTGTTTGCGCGTACGTTTGTGGTGAAGTATCGGCCTGACTCATGCGTCACTCGGAAAGGTGGTGATGGCGTGGTCGCTCAGAAAGCGGGCAAAGATGTCAATGATCGGCTGGGACGCGGGTGAAACAACACGCCGCGAAGGATTCGGCGGTGACCGCCAAAGCAAAAGTGTACCGAATAAGGAACGCGGTTCCAGGGTCGGCAAAACTGAAACACGCGTCGTCTGGCCCCCGCGTTGTGTCGTGTGATGGGATGATGCCGACAGGAAAACTGTAACGGATCGCTCCGATCCGGTTTCCCGTTGAAAGGGCATTCTGTCCGGCGTTCGTCACGCGTTGGCGGCGGCCACTTGTTCTTCGCGCGGCCGGCAGTTGCCTTCGTGGACGAAGTCGAACATCTGTTGTTGTGCCAGGTCTTCCAGATCGACGGCCGGCTCGGCACAACCAAGGTGCATCTGCAGCCACTGCGGGAAATGGCAGATCGCCATGTTGGTGCGATCCCACTGCGCTTGATTCGGGTGGTATCCGCTTCCGTATTCCTTGATCCAAAAGTGATCCATGCTTGTGCGATCGACAACGACAAACCGTTGGGCAAGGATCTGCCACCAGTGCGCTACCGTTCCTAGCAGCGTGGTTCCTGTGGATCGAAGGAAACGTTTGCACAGCATCATCTCCGGCAACGGCTGTCGAACCAAACGGCCGAACTGTGTTTCGTGGCCCGACGTCACCTTTTCCCCATACAGTTCCGGATTCCAGTAACGGAGCATGTCATCGATGTGCCCGAACATCATAATGTCGGACGGGTGGTAGGGCATGAACAGTCGCGTGGCAAAATCGAGGACCGCAATGCGTTCAACCTGGCCGGCATCCTCGGCGATCGGGAACTGCATCAGCAGCCCTCGGCAAAACTGATCGGCGTCACTCGCGTGGACGCGCGTGTCGGTGCGGGTTTTCAACACATGGGTGCATCCGAGCGACTGGGCGTAACGCATGCCCTGAGCCGTCGATGCAATCTGAAGATTGAGGTTCTGCGGCCCCCGACACTTGGGCGGATCGCTTTCGACGATGTTCACACCCAGGGCTTCGATCCTGTCGCGGTTCTCGTCGGAAAGGCCGCGCCATGTCGACAAGATCGGTACGGCCGCAGGCATGGTTTGGCGGTAAAGCCGCAGGGTCCCGAGTGTCAATTCATCTTCATCGATCACCGGCCCCTGCATCACGATGCCCGTTTTTTCTCCGTCGCTGACAGCGGGCGGGCGACTGGAGACCGACAACGTGCTTGAAGTGGGGGATTTGGGGAACCGTCGAAATAGGCCCCAGGCGTCTGCCGTGCAGCCGTCGAGTCGGGAGGCCAGTTCATTGGAGAGCCGTCGCAACGCATCATCGCGACTCTCGTTCGTCTCAGGGATGTCGTCGCCTCCGGCCACATCACCGTCGTCCGCTTCGTCAGCCGGATCGGCAATGTCGGCCGGGCCGGTGTCATCGGGAGTATTGACTGCATCAGCCTCCGCGACGTGTTCAGCGTCAGGCGATTGGTCGACGTTCACGATTTCCGAAGACCCGAGGTCGCGGCTTTCGACGGGGCCCGCCGCCGTCTGGTTTCGCTTTGGAATCAGATTTCGTTTCGACATGCAAACGGCAGTTCGAGGATGACATCATTGCGAGCACGTGAGAGATCGTATGGGGATGTCGAATCGATGGTCAAGTTAACAAAGCACTAGCGTCGTTTCCGTTTGCCCTTTTGGCGGCGTTCCTTTTTGCGTTTGTCTTTGTGCGTCGATTTGCCCCCGCCGGACTTGCCGGCTTTCACGGTGCGGTCGTTGGGGTTGCTCTTGCCGACCGAGTGGTTCTTAATCGGTTCCAAGAATAGTTCGCGTTGGATCAGGTCGACGCGGCTGATTTTGACCGTCAATTCATCGCCCAGTCGATAGCGATGATGCGCCTTGAAACCGACCAACATCTGACCGCGACGTTCAAAACGATATTGATCCGACGGAAGCTGATCGACGCCGACGTAACCGTCGACGGGAAGTTTGATACAGCGCGCCAAAAAGCCGTCGGCAAAGACGCGGCTGATGACGGCGGTCATCGTGTCGCCCAGGTGTTTTTTCAAGTAATGCAGCAGCTTCAGCTCGGTCAGTTCACGCTCGGCCTGGGCCGCGTTGCGTTCCATGTCGCTGCAATGGTGTCCCAGTTGTAACAACGCACCGACCGATTCATCCGGAGTCTTTTCGCCGGCGTGGAGTCGGTCGATCAAACGATGCACCGTCAAGTCCGGGTAACGCCGAATCGGGCTGGTGAAGTGACAGTAGTGCTGCATGTCGAGTGCATAGTGTCCGTCGGTCTGCGGGCCATAGACCGCTTTGTTCATGCTCTTGAGCACCGCGAAATTCACGGCGTCTTCCAGCGGCGTGCCGGCGACGCGGTCGAGCACGTTTTGAATTTCGAACCGGCTCTCGACCGAATCAATTCCCAGTCGCAAGTCGCGAACAAAATGGGACAGCTGGCGCAGTTTGCGCCGTTCCGGCGGCGGGTGGATGCGATGCAAAAACTTCAGCCCCGCGTCGTCCAGCCAGGTCGCGACGGCTTGGTTGGCCGCCAGCATGAACTCTTCGATCAACTGGTGGCTTTCGGTGTTCTCCGTCCGGTACGCGCCTTTGACTTTGCCGCTGCGGTCCAGTTCCAATTTGACTTCGGGCATGTCCATCGAGATCGCGCCACGTTTAAAACGCCGCTTGCGGATCATCATGGCCAGTGCGTGCATGTCGCCGAGCATGTCACAAATCGCATCGCCCCATTTCTCGCGATACTTGTCCGGGGCTTCCAGGAATTGATCGACCAGACGGTAGTGCAGTCGCATGTCACTGCGGATCACACTGTTGTGAACTTCGCTGTGGATCACGGTGCCGTCCTCGGTCATTTCGATCTCGACCGATTTGGCCAACCGGACTTTCTCCGGCTGCAGACTGGCCAGGTGATTGCTGATGATTTCCGGCACCATGGGAATCACGCGATCGGGCAGGTAAACGCTGGTCGCCCGTTGACGCGCTTCCTGGTCGAGTTTTCCGCCGGGATGGATGAAGTAGCCGACGTCGGCGATGTGCACCCACAATCGCCAGCGCCCTTCGTCTTCACGGACGAGCGAAATCGCGTCGTCAAAATCGCGCGCGTCGTAGGGGTCGATCGTTAGCGTTAATTGTCCGGTCAGATCCAGCCGATCGGCCGGAGGGTTGTCTTCGTCGAATTCATCGGCCCGTTGTCGCGCTTCATTGATCACCGCTTCGGGGAACTCATCGGGCAATCCGTATTGCCGCATGATGGTCAGCGTGTCGATCCCGGGATTGGTAGAGCTGCCGAGTCGTTCCAACAGGACCGCTTCGCCACCCTTGCCGTTTTCACCGGGGAACGTCACCACTTCGACAAACACCTTGTCGTCTTTTTCGATCGGCAAGCCTTGGATGTCGCCGATGAAGACCGGAGCGTCGTGTGGTGTGCCGTCCAGGTAAACCGCCGGTCGGCCGTCGACCATGTTGAACGTGCCGGTGAATTGTCGCCGCGATCGCTCGATGATTCGGCTGACACTGCCTTCGCTTCCGCCGCGGCGGCTCGGTCGGACTTTGACTTCGACCAGGTCGCCTTCGAACGCCCCACCGGTCTGTCCCGGCGGAATGAACAGGTCTTCGCTGACCGCTCCGTCGCCGGAGTCGCCCGGCCGGACGAATCCGAATTGTCCGCCGGCGGCCATGCGAAAGACGCCACGGATCCGATCCAGGGGGCCGCCGATCGCCCCGGTGCTGATGATCAAATGATTCGACGCATAGATCAGACGACCTTCCAATACCAATTGCTTGATCGTGCGTCGCAGTTCCCGGTACTCGTCCGCGTCCAGATTGAGTGTTGCCGCGATCTGTTTGGGTTTGCTCGGCCGGTATTCCGGCGAGACGACCAACCGCATCACACGGTCGGCGAGTTCTTGTGAGATTTCCATATCCTGAAGGTAACGTTGTTCGTTGTAAGTTGTAAGTTGCGGGTTTCAAGTTTCAAGTTCCAGGCGTTTGGGTTTCAAGTTCCAGGCACTATGTCAAATCCCAAACTTGAAACCTGAAACTTGAAACTTGAAACCTGAAGCTTCACCCCCGCAGCGTGACCCATTTCCAGGTCGTGAAGTCTTCGATGCCGGTTTCCATGCCTTCGCGGCCGAAGCCGGATGGCCCGTCGCCCCCGAAGGGGACTTCGGGTTCTTGCTGGATCGTCATGTCATTGACGTGAACCATCGCAGTCCCCAAGGAGTCTGCGAAAGTCATCACCGCATCGAGATCCGAAGTGAAGACGGCTGCTGAG
Organism: Phycisphaera sp. RhM; assembly: GCA_033042175.1. Taxonomy (GTDB): domain Bacteria; phylum Planctomycetota; class Planctomycetia; order Pirellulales; family Pirellulaceae; genus Stieleria. The sequence continues at coordinate 56,994 of WCIL01000028.1, read as the reverse complement.
AGCATGCCGGGGGAGGCATTGGCGAGTTCCAACGCGTGCTGGCGGTCGTTTGCAGTCTCGATCGAGACGACCGGCCCGAAGGTTTCTTCGCGAAACAGCTTCATGGAAGCAGTGACACCAGAAACGATCGTGGGGTTCACTCGATGGTTTGTCCATCGATTCCCGCACAAGATGCTTGCTCCACCGTCGACCGCATCAGCCAGGTGATCGCGTATTCGTTGGCGGGCATTCGCCGTGATGATCGGCCCGATCACCGTTTTCGGATCCGTCAGCTCGCCCATCCCCAGCGACTCGGCCGCGGCGACAAACCGCTCTGTGAACGCTTCGGCCAACGATTGGTCGACGATCACGCGGCTGGACGCCATGCAGATCTGGCCTTGGTAGATGAACCCGCCCCGCACGGCTGCACCGACCGCGGCGTCCAGGTTCGCGTCGTCGAGCACGATCAACGGGTTCTTGCCACCGAGTTCCAGCGACACCTGTTTTCCGTGACGACCGCACAACGATTGCACTTGCCGTCCGACCGCCGCAGAGCCGGTGAAACAAACCGCGGCGATCAGCGGGGCGGACACCAGCGCGTCGCCGATCTCCGCGCCGTTGCCCAGCACCATGTTCAGCGCCCCGGCGGGCAGCCCCGCATCGTGGTACAGCTGGGTGATGGCGGCGGCAATCATCGGCGTCTGCTGCGACGGGAGCCAGACGACCGTGTTGCCCGTCGCCAGGGGCATGCTGCTGTGTTTGATGCCTTTGATCAGCGGGACGTTGAACGGGGTGATGGAGGCGACGACGCCGAGCGGTTTGCGAAACCCCAGACTCCAACGGCCCGGTACGTCACTCGAATAAGTCCGCCCCGTCATCCGCCGGGCCATCGCCGCATTGGCTTTTAACACGCGGGTCGCGATCCCGATTTCCATCGAAGCCTTGCCGACGGGCGAGCCGATTTCGCGGATCAGCAGGTCGCGTAAGTCCGCCGATCGCTGTTCCAGCAGTTCCGCCGCACGCAACAAGATCGCTTCACGTTGCGACGGTCCCAGGTCTTGAAAGCGCTCAAACGCCTTGGCGGCTGAATCGACCGCCAACGCGACATCGTTGGCGTCGCCGCAGGTTGCGGTGGCAATCACCGAATCGTCTTCGGGGTTGAGCGAATCGAAGGTTCGGGCGGACGACGACGCGTGGTGCTGGCCATCGATCCAGTGGTGCAGGGTGGGACGGTTCAATGGACTCTCGGTGCAGCGATGGCGGCAAGTTTTCCCCAACTCGTCTTCCAGGATTCGATCTCGAAGTGCCGCTGGAACGTCTCGCGGATCAGTTCGGGCATCCCCAGCCATTGTTCGTACGTCACGCGTTCTCGCTCGGTCATGATCGCCAACGCGTCGCCTTTGGCATACAACTTTCGCATCAACGACAACTCGGTCACTGCGTGGGCGAACACCAGAAACGGCGTCTTCCACGGTTCAATGACGTAGAACTTTCCTGACGGTTCCAGAATCCGGTGGACCCCCGCGAGCGATCGCTCCAAGTCCGTCGGCATGTCCGGCAGGTGATGCAGTCCGCCCTGGACGATCACGACATCATAGCTGTCCGATTCCAGCGGCAAGTCCAAGCAATCGGCCAGATGCAGTTGTGCCGGCCCGCGATACTCTTCCAGCAGGCTGTCGCTCAGGTCGACGCCTTCGAGGTTTTGGAACCCCATTCGCTCAAGTGCAACGAGCCCGTTGCCGCGGCCGCAAAAGATTTCGACGATGCGGCAGTCGCGCTGCAGTGTTTCGAACCCGAATCGCCGCAGTCGCTTGATGAACTTTGCGATCTCCTGTTCGGGCGTTTCAAATCGTTTATACGCGGCTTCCCAGACGGGGTCACAGCACAACTGGCCCGCGGCGACGTGACGAATGATGTCTGGGCTCGACGAATCGCTCATGACAAAGTCTCTTGCTGCGAAGCGGTCGGTGTCTGGTGATCGTTATCCGATCCCGCAATCGGCCGATCGAGCCGGCGTGAACGCTGCATCATCAACACGCCGCTCATCAGCGATGCCATGGCGGTCTGGAAACCGATCGCGACCAGCGTCACACCCGGAACGACCCACCGCATGGTGAACGGGTAATCCAAGGCACCAAAGTCCTGTTGCCACCATCGCCAGACCACGAAGCCGATCATCGCCACTCCGCCGATTCCGGCCGCAATCCCGAACGCCAGTCCACGTTCGACGGTGACGTGTTCCAGTTTTTCGTGGGGCGGCATCATGCCTTCGCGTCCGGTGAAAATCCTCGCCAGCGTCGCCAGCAACACGCACTGCCATCCCATCAACACAAACAGGCTGGCGACCAGCAATGTGTGGACGTCCAGCGCCGCGCCGAACACTTTGACTTGCGGCAGTGCCAATGCGTAGCCGACCAGCCCGATCATCAACAGAACCAATCCGGGGCGGAAGAACGTCCAAGTGGGGCTGAAGGCCAAAAACAAACGCAGGGTTCGCCAACCGTCGCGAAAGGTGCGCAAATGCGGCGGGTGCGCCTGGCGACCATCGGGATGAAGCGTGATCGGCACCTGGCTCCACGATGTGCCATGGGAATCGCGGTGCAGCCCGCTCTTGATGATCATCTCCGTCGCGAATTCCATTCCCGGCGATCGAAGGTCGAGCTGGTCATAGTGTTTTCGCGTGAAGCCGCGCATCCCGCAATAGATATCGTTGATCGGAATGCGAAACATCAATCGGACGAGCCAGCTGAGCACGGGGTTGCCGAACCAGCGATGCAAAAACGGCATCGCGCCGGGCAGGACCCGGCCGCCACCGCGGGGCAGTCGGCAGCCTTGGACCAAATCGTGACCTTGCCGTAGCGAATCGATGAACTTGGGGATTTCCAGAAAGTCGTAACTGTCGTCGGCGTCGCCCATCAGGACGTACTTGCCGCGGCTGGCTTCGATGCCGTGCATCAACGCGGCGCCGTATCCTCGCTGTGGCACGTCGACGATTCGCGCCCCTTGTTCGATCGCCAATTCCTGTGATCCGTCGGTGCTGCCGTTATCGGCGACGACGACTTCGCCCACGATGCCCGCTTCCTTCATCGCCCGGACGGCTTTCTCGACACATGTTCCCACCGTATCGGCTTCATTCAGGCAGGGCATGACGACCGACAGTTCGATCGACGTGGTTGCTTCACTCGGCCTGCTTGCTACTGAACTGCTCATTCGGACTGGGTCGCTTCGGTAGGATCGTCGTTGGGGAACAGAAGGGAGACGAATGCCAGCGCGATCACCAGCAGGACAATCGGCTCGACGATCATTCGGTAGCGATACGCGGGAATTTCCAGCACCGCGGTGATCGTGGCAAAATAGCCGAGGATGGCTCCCAGCCAAAGGCCCGCGGCGCGAGTGGGGCGTCGCCAGATCAACAGCATCGTTGAAGCGAGTGTCGCGAGCATCAACAACGTGTTGCCGGCCAACCAATTGCTCCAGCGATGGCGGAGGGCTGTATCGACAGGTGGGACTTTAACGCCCCAGACCGGCTGTCCGGAATAAAACTCCTCGGACAACTGCTCGCGCGTCGCGTTACCGTTGGCTGCCAGATCGGCCAGCTGCACCGGGATCTCCGTCGCCCGTGTTCGCCAAAAGTTGACCAGCCGGCGGACTGTTTTTCTTCCGAACTGCAGCGGTTCCTCCGCGATCGCATCGGTGGCCACCCGCTTCATCAATCGGTCCGCCGAGGGGTCGTCCATTCCCGACGCGGTCAGCGCGTTGGAGACGGTCCAGGTATGCCGCCAGCTCTGGTCGTCGGACAGCGTTGCCCAAACGCTGTCTCCCATTTGGGTCTTTAGCTGCGCCGCACCGTCGGAGTCTGGCAGTTCCAATCCGGCGCCGCTGCCGTCCTGAAACGTCACGATCCAGATATTGCGGCCGACGAATTCGGTGAGCATGGCTTTTCCGAACAGGGCGTGATTGCGGGCCAGCCAGGGACCGACGCAGGCAACCGTCACGATGCCGGCCAGCATCACGCAAATCCAGCCGCGGCGACGACAGAGGTGCTTCGTCGCCGGATTGGCAATCCAGTACCAGCAGGTGATCACGTAAATCACATCGGCGATCCACACCAACATCGCCACCGGACGCGTCAGAATCGCCAACCCCAGCGTCAGCCCGGCGAAGACTCCGCCCGCGACGGTCGGCTGGCGGGTAAACCGAGCGACCGTCCACAAGTGCAGGACGACTGAAAAGACGAACAGTGTTTCGGTCAGCACCGTCGTGACATACACGGCCGAACAGAGCATCGGAATCGCCAGGGCCACGACGACCCACACCACACGCCGGCTTCGCGAAATCTCCGCCGCCAATGCCGCGATCAATCCGATCGTGGCGATCCACAGCACACTCTGGAAGCAAACCAGGGCGAGCAGCGGATCGCTTGAAACGGCCCGGAACAGTCCGATCAGCCACGGGTAGGCCGGGGTTCGATAGGCGATCGGGCGTTGCATCAACAGCCAATCACCGTCGGCGACCAAGCCGCCCAATTCCCAGTAAAACCGGGCGTCGAGCACTATCGGGCTGGGGCCACGCATCACGACGCCGACCACTTTGGCGATCAGCAATCCGAGGAGCAAGAAGAGCCCGATTTTGCGAGGCAAAGACAATGTTCGTCGATTCAGTCGTGGTGCCTGGTGTACCTGTCTCGCGTCTGCTACGCCGGCCGGGGCCAGAAAGTTCTCGATCGGAGGGCGGATTCGGCGGCAATTCCCGCTGGCGGTTGCACACGCCGCATGAGCATTGTCTTATCTTTGCATTTCTTCTCCGTGTCCCAACGTTCCTTCGATTGCTGCGTCCATGAAGTCACTTTTGCCGGTCATCAACACCGGTTTGCCTACCAATCTTGTCCAGCCGTTCGCCGCCCGGGTCGCCCGCGAAGCCTCGCCGATGCGGCGGATCGCGGTGGAACAATTGCAAATCAACCTGGGGAAACTGTGCAACCAAACCTGCACGCACTGTCATGTCGATGCCGGGCCGACCAAAAAACGCGAGAACATGGATGCCAAGACGGCGGCCCGTGTCGTGGAACTGTCACGCGATTGTCGCGCCCTCCGTACCGTCGATCTGACCGGTGGTGCGCCGGAAATGAATCCGAGCTTTTGTGACCTGGTCCGGGAATTCCGCGGTCGCGGCATTCGGGTCATCGATCGCTGCAATCTGACCATCCTGCAACAACCGGGCTACGAATGGGCCGCGCCCTTCTTGGCAGACCATGGCGTCGATGTCGTCGCGTCGCTGCCGTGCTATCTGGAACAAAACGTCGATGGCCAACGCGGTGATGGCGTGTTTCGACAGAGCATCGACGCACTGCGAAAGTTGAATGACCTCGGCTACGGTGACGATTCCAGCCGGCTGCGACTGGACCTGGTGTTCAACCCCACCGGCCCGTCGCTACCGCCCGACCAAGCGAGTTTGCAGGCCGATTACAAACGTGAACTTCATGCACGCTATGGCATCCGTTTCAATCAGCTGCTGACGATCACGAACATTCCGATCAAACGCTACGCGATGTTCCTGGCCAAGAAACAACGCCTCGAGCAGTATATGCATCTGCTGGAGGAAAATTTTAATTCCGCCGCGGCAGAAGCGGTGATGTGCCGATCGCTGTTGTCAATCGCCTGGAATGGTGCGATCTATGATTGTGACTTCAATCAGATGATCGACCTGCCCGCGAGCAGTTCCGCCGTTGGGTCGCATTCCACCGAGCCGCCGACGATCTGGAACACCGATTCGCTGCACCAGTTTGCCAACCGCCGCATCGCAACCGCAGATCACTGTTACGGTTGTACCGCCGGTGCGGGCAGCAGTTGCAGCGGCGCATTGTTGTAGCCGTTTCCTTTTTCTCAGCGAGCAGCCTTCGCCAACCATGTCGACTTTGAACACCGAATCCGCCGTTCGTCAACGCTATTCCTCGGCCGCCGAAGCGCGTGAACCCGCACTGTGTTGTCCGGTCGATTACGACCAACGCTATCTGGAAGTCATTCCGCAAGAAGTGATCGATCGTGATTACGGATGCGGAGACCCGTCCAAATACGTTCGTCCAGGCGAGACGGTGTTGGACCTCGGCAGTGGCGGCGGAAAGATCTGTTTCATCGCCGCACAAGTCGTCGGCCAGTCCGGCGCCGTGATCGGCGTCGACATGAACGACGACATGCTGGCTCTGGCAAGGAAAAGCCAACCCGTCGTTGCCGAACGAATCGGCTACGACAACGTCCGGTTCTGCAAAGGCAAGATTCAAGACATGCAGATCGATCGCGATCGCGTCGATGAGTACCTGTCAAATCACCCCGTCGATAGCGAAGCCGCGTTGCAGCGGTTTGAAGCGTTCGTCGCCGACATGCGATCAAACCAACCGATGATCCCCGACAATTCCGTCGATGTCGTGGTCAGCAACTGTGTGTTGAATCTGGTCGACGCGGCGGAGAAGGGAGAATTGTTCGCGGAGATCTTTCGTGTGTTGCGACCCGGCGGCCGCGCGGTGATCAGTGACATCGTCAGTGATGAGCCGGTCCCGGTGCACATGCAGCAGGACGGTCACTTGTGGAGCGGCTGTATCAGCGGGGCACTGCAAGAAAAGGAGTTCATCGATGCATTCACTCGGGCAGGATTTCAAGCCGCGCAAATGCCGGCCTATCAAAGCGAACCCTGGCAAATTGTCGAGGGGATCGAATTCAGGTCCGTCACGGTGATCGCGTACAAGTATCCCGACACGCCTTGCTACGAACACAACGAAGCGGTGATGTATCGAGGACCCTATGCCAGTGTGAAAGACGACGACGGGCACGAATTCACCCGCGGCGTCCGAGCCGCGGTCTGCCGCAAAACCTTTGAAAAGATGCAGCGTGAACCCTACGCGCAAGATTTCCTCGGCATTTCACCGGCAACGGAAATCCTGCCGCAAAACGCCGCCCCGTACGACTGCACCGGCGGCCAGGTCGCCCGCTCGCCGAAGGTCACCAAAGCCGGCGGAAAATCGGTGAAGCTGCCGATCGAGGATTGCTGCGGAGAGGGAGGGTGTTGTTGACGGAAGATTTTGGGTAGGAAGATTTTGGAGGTAGGAAGATTTTGGAGGTAGGAAGATTTTGGAGGTAGGAAGATTTTGGAGGTAGGAAGATTTTGGAGGTAGGAAGATTTTGGAGGTAGGAAGATTGAAGATTTTGGAGGTAGGAAGATTTTGGAGGTAGGAAGATTTTGGAGGTAGGAAGATTTTGGAGGTAGGAAGATTTTGGGGTAGGAAGATTTTGGGGTAGGAAGATTTTTGGGTAGGAAGATTTTTGGGTAGGAAGATTTTTGGGTAGGAAGATTTTTGGGTAGGAAGATTTTGGGGTAGGAAGATTTTGGGGTAGGAAGATTTTGGGGTAGGAAGATTTTTGGGTAGGAAGATTTTGGGGTAGGAAGATTTTGGAGGTAGGAAGATTTTGGAGGTAGGAAGATTTTGGGAGGCGTGAAGTTGTGTCTTGTTTGGTCATTGATAATTTTCTTACCTCCAAAATTTTCCTACCCTCCGTCCGCTACTCCACCGACAACAGTCTCACTTCGGAAAGCGTAATGTTGATCCAATGAATCGCATCCAATGCACTGTGGCGGAGCAATTTGCGAAGGTTCGATTCGTATTCACCCAATCCTTTCGCAAGCGCGGTTATCCGAAACGCTTCGTTCTCGCTCGTCATGTGGAATCTTTGTCTGCCCAACGGATACCCATCGCGATCCATTTGGATATTTCGAATCGCGTGAAATTCGCCGCCGAGGAAATGAGTTGCCGCCTGAGTGTAAAGTGGCAACGCGAGGCCGGTGCCCCAGTCGCGAAGGAAGCCCAGTGCTTTCGATCTCAAGCACGATTGATCGGTCCACCTATCTACGGTCACCTTAAAACGCTGGCGGCTTTCTCTTCGTGCGGGGGCATTTACAAATTTGTATTGCACGGACTGTGGGCGAAAGTTGATTAGCTTGCCACGCGAAAGGTCAAGCAGTAGCAGGTAGTTTAGGAGTTGCATCTCGTGTTCCAGCGTCAGTTCACTGGCCATCTTCACCTCGTAAACACCGAAGCGGTTGACCACCATGTCGAGAAGGTACTGTTTATGGAAGGTTTCGTAGGCGACGTCGATCGGGACCTCTCGGTGAACCTCGAAGCTTGACTCTTTTAAATGCTGCCCAAAATAGACCTTGCATATTGATTCATCTGCCAGTCGTCCGAGGTTCTTGTGGGTCTCAAACGCGTGTCGCATGACCGCGTAGTCAAAATCGCGGAAATCATCCGTTTCAGGGCTGCGGATTGCGAGTGGGCATGAAATGGGCATGATCCATCCTTTTGATGCACAGAAGAGGATTGGATCTTATAGAATTTTCGTGCCCCTGTGATCTCCTTTACCCACGAGTCTTTCGATGAACTTTGGTTACACGCTGCTTTATGTAGCCGATGTGGAACAGTCCCTGGCGTTCTATGAGGCCGCGTTCGGTTTTGCTCGCAAATCGATGCACAAGGACGGTGACCAGGAGTACGGTGAGCTGGACAGCGGTGCCGTGACGCTCGGGTTCGTCTCCCATGCCTTGGCCAAGTCACACGGGTTCGACTATGCAGAAACGCGCCCCGATGGTCCTTCGGCAGCTTTCGAGATCGCGTTCACCACCGAGAATGTCCACGAGGGCTATGACCGCGCGATCGAAAACGGTGCGGTCGCCGTGTCGCCGCCGAAAACCAAGCCCTGGGGGCAAACCGTTTCGTATGTACGAGACAACAACGGTTTCTTGATCGAGATCTGTTCGCCGATGGGCGGTTGAGAGTGGTCAACTTCCTCGACTCAACGCTTGCGACGGTAGCATTTCCTTCGTCTGCGATGCTATGTTGGAACCTTCTCCATCAAGGTGCAAGCGGTCTACCGACAGAGATCTTGGTTGCAACATGAACGACATTGTGCTTCGAATTCTCTTACTTGTCCAAACCTTGATGCTAGTCTGTTGCGCCGTATTCTCAAGTCCGACGCAAGATGAACCGGGCCACCTGGTTGCGGGCCTCGAACACTGGAAAACGGGAGTGTTTGATCTGTACCGCGTGAACCCACCGTTGGTGCGACTGTTGGCGGCGGCACCCGTTTTAGCGACGCATCATCACACTGACACGTCATTGATGCATGACGATCCGTTTGCGCACAGAGCGGGCAGCCGACCCGTGTTTCGGCTGGGAGCCGATTTTGTCGACGTCAACGGGGTTCATACGATGTCTTTGTTGCGGTTGGCGCGATGGATGGTGTTTCCGTTCGCGCTAATCGGCACGGTTGTTTGCTACCGCTGGGCCGACGTGTTGTACGGAAAATTCGCTGCACGGATCGCGGCCGCGCTTTGGGCGTTTTTTCCGATGGTCATTGGGCATGGATGTTTGATCACTCCGGATGTTCCATCGGCCACCATGATCGCATTGGCATGCTTTTTGTTTCGGCGATGGATATTCGCACCAAGCTGGGGAAATGCGACGTGGATGGGCATCACGCTCGGGGTGGCACTGTTGACGAAGTTCACCGCACTGATTCTTGTTCCATTGTGGTTTCTTTTAGGGCTGTTGGTATGCGGCTTGCGTATTGCTGATCGTTCTAGCGGCCGATGTCTTAAGGACGCTTCGATGATCGCATGGAGCGTCCTTCTCTCCGTTCTAGTCATTCATGTTGGGTATGTGTTTGAGCGATCCTTCGAGCCTCTTGGTGAATTCGAATTCGTCAGTCAAAGCCTTGGCGGTGACGACCTGATGCGAGGCCGTTCAGGCAATGTCTTTCGGGGGACGATCTTGCACGAAGTTCCGGTTCCCATACCTGCAAATTATTTGCTCGGGATCGATGTGCAGCAACGAGATTTTGACCAACCGCGTCTTCCGAACTACCTTTGTGGGACACACCAAGCCGAGGGTTGGCTAACCTACTACGCGTGGGTTGTGCTGCTTCGGGCACCAGTTGGATTCCTGCTGCTGGCGCTGGTCAGCCTTGTTTCGTTGCCCTGGGCGTTGGCGAGTCGTTGGCGGACCATTGATGGTGTAATCCTGCTTGCGCCCGCGATCCTCATCTTTGTCGCAGCAAGTTTAAAGACGGGCCTGAACCAGCACGGGCGGTATATTTTGCCTTGTTTACCATTTATTTGTATTTGGCTAAGTGGTTTTGTATCGAATGGTCACTGCGCTGACGAAGCAGACGCAAAGCGAATTAAAACAGGAAGACGCCGCAAGCTCTCTACCGCGATTCTACTCACGCTTGTCACTCTTCATTGCTTTGAGTCTTTGACGGTGTTCCCGCATTGCATTAGCTTCTTCAACCGCTTTTCGGGGGGCCCCAGGCAAGGTGCGAACTATTTGTTAGGCAGCAATGTTGATTGGGGACAAGATCTGCTGTGGCTTGAACATTGGCGAGAGTTTCACCCTGATTTGGCAAAGGATCGAACGTATCTTGCTTTCGAGGGGCAGTACAATCCGTTCGAACTGCTTTCGGAATCCATCGACGACTGGCCTTGGACATCAAGTGACCAAATCGTGACGGTTGATCACCAAGCTTCGTACGCGATTTCAACGAATGTTCTTTATGAAATGCCAGTTTCGATCATTAACGGAGAAGGCGAATTTGCCGAAATGGATTCACGGCCGTTGGAGCGATTGCGTCGGGAAGAACCAATTGGCTGGGCTGGCTATTCCATTCGTATTTTCTCCGCTACACAGCTCGAAAGAGCTTTCGGTTTAGGCTCTGTCCCTAAACGACCTTGTCCCTAAACGACCTTAGGGACAGAGCCTAGCCGATGAGACCTGAGGTTTGGGTCGCCACTACCGTCGCGTTCCATGGTCGCGATGGAGTTTTTCATCGATGTTGTAACTGATAAACTGGATGGAGGTATCACACATGGAAATATGAAAACCCGAATGATGGACGGCACCAAATCGTCGTTCGAGTGGTTCGATGTGACGTGAATCGGCGGCGGGAGCAAGATGCGTCCAGCGGGTCGTGTCCAGGTCAACGCCACTAAACATGCTCTGGTCGTAACCGTTGTCTGCACTTGTGTCATATCCCAGTTGCGACACTCTTTTCTCTCCGACCAGATACGTGTAGGAGGTTCCGTCGGAAATGTCAGAAAGCCGGGCGCTTCCCCGCTCCCAGGACACACCTGTTACGTTTTGCGAATCGATCCATCGGTAGGCTCGGAGATCGGCGAGAGAATCTGACTGTGGTCCCGGCCCCGAGTTGCTGACCCAGTCTCCCTCATTGATCGCGTAGTCCGTGCGATTTGAAAAGTCAACGTTGGCCGCATTGACGTAGATGATCTCTGCCGCGACCGGCATCGTTGCAGCACCCGGACGACTGGGGCATCTGAAAATCGAAACGGGTGTCGACGCCATCTTCGCAAGCCGCTCGGCTTTTCGTGGTCCGGACACTCCAGAGATGGATGAACTGATCTGCGTTTGCTCGATAAACGGAAGCAATTGGAATGCCCATCCACCTGGTTGCTGCTCCTCCGTTCCACGTCCCGGTTCGCCCATCCAGCGGAACCCCCATCCGTTTGTCGGAATCCGGCGATGCGTATTGTGAAATTGATGAGTCCCCAACGCGAGTTGCCGAAGGTTATTGCTGCAAGCCGTTTTTCGACTCGCTTCGCGTGACGCTTGAACGCCAGGAAGTGCGATCGCAACGACGACGGCAACGATTGCGATACAGACCAGCACTTCGATCAGCGTCAATGCAGCGCGAGTCGTAACCGTTGGGGTCATGCGGCTCTCCCTCGAAACTTGGAGATGCCGATTGCAACCGCGAGGATGGCGACAGTGATGCCTCCAAGAAGCACTCGATAAAACATTCCTGAACTCGACCGCTGTTCAGGAAGATTCCAAAACTCCTTCGACGCCCGGTCCGTCACATCCTTTCTTGAGACTTCGCTGATCGATTTAATTTCAACGTTCCAGCGATCATCTGTTCCGTAGCTCCAGTCTCTCGATTCTGTGCCGCCTCCAAATCCGAAACGGCCGGGGACAAGCATCTCCTTGAACGCAAGGTAGTTGTCCAGCATCAGCGTGCTGTATCCTTGATATTGGGCTTCTTCGACTTTCAGGTATCTGTCAATCCGCGTCGGAAGCCAATGTTCGTCTTTCGAAAATTTGACATACATATGTTGCATCATTCCCCCTGCCCGCGGGCCTGCAACCTTTTGCACCTCTTCGGTCAGCGGTTCGAAGCGGACTTCGATGAAGTCGTCCGATCTTGATTCAACCTCATGCGAACACAACTCGTTCAAAGGACGGTCTTGCAGGCTGATTGCAACAGGCAAATCCAGGATTCGATCGAACAAAAACAAGGGAGCTGGGTCCCGTCGATTGGGTGAAACATAACCGACCCGGTAGCGATCACTCCGCTGGTTTTTCTCGAGAAATGAATACGCATCGGGTTCATCGATCGCTACATACAATGGCTGCAATGGCGGTTGAAGCCCTGCTGGCAACGCGATGCGTTCACCCTGTTCGACAAGGTAGTCCGGTCGATCAGCATAGATGGTGACTTGACTGTACTCAATTCCTTGCTCTTGAAAGCCGCGTCGCACAACGTCGGCCTCGATCGCAATCGGAGGTAAGTTTCTGAGTCCACGCTGATTTTCGATCCAATGGTCCCACAGCATCTGGACAGTGATCGAATCTACCTTGCGTTCGTGAAGCGGAAGATTGTCTTGTGATCGAGCGACAGAGTTTTCAAGAACACACCAACAGCATAAAACGATTGCCAGTAGCGCTTTCCGAGATCGTCGCTCGTGCCTCTTTCCCTCTGCCGTCACAATGCCACGCGTCGACTGTGCATGTGAAAAATCGAGTCCACCAACCAATTTAATATTCACCATAGACATTCACATTTCTCCTCGAATTAGAATCGCTCACGCAAATCACTCTGAATCTTCGATGTGCTCCGCAAATATTCCGTGTTGCCAAATATTCACGTGATCAATAGTGAGCGGCGCGAGTAATCCTTGGGGTTCGCGATGCGAATCGACCCGCCGTCTCGCCCACGACCTGAAAACCATGCTGACATGGAACACTGGTCCACACGCCATAACATGGCGACCGCTGAACATGTCCGCCGTTCAGTTATGGCGTATGGAGAACTTGAGTGCACGCTCGTTTATTAGACTACGGCACAATAGCACGGTGTGCCTTCACCACCGTACGGATGCATGCACTGATAACATTCATATTCGCCGGAAACGCCACTGCATTCGCCAGAGCAGACGTAGACATAACTTCCATTTGTAGCATCTCATACCCGATTCCACGCACACGTGTCAGTACACGCGGCATGTGCAAAATGAGACATTGCAAACACTAACAAACCAAGGGATAAACCGGTAAAGATAGAACGCATTTTATTTCTCCATCGCAACGCTGAAAAAATCCACGGCAACAACGGGCTGCCGTCTGGAATCGGTGTAGATCATTAATCGTTCGTGAAACGGACCTGGGGTCCTGCTGACCAATCGCGCTTCGAACTTCCGGGACTCATTTGGTCGAATGAAACCCGCGAACCGGCGCGTTCCCATGCAAGAACAACTTGAGGTGACGCCGACGACTTCGACATCATTGGCTGATCGGTTGTGGAGTTGGAAGTCGACGAAAACTTCTGTGTCAACGGGGATTTCGTCGATCGCTTCAACATGCGCGAGTATCGGTTTCGGGCCGTTCAGCAAACGGTCGCCCCAAACTTCGATGCGTTTTTCCGTCACCAGCCAAGTCACGCAGGCAAGGCAGACGGTAAACCAAATCGGTGCTTGATGGAGCGACCAGATCTCCGATAGCTCGCTTAGTGCCTGCGTCGTGCCATCACATAATGAAAGCCTTACGAGAGCGATCACCGCAATCGCCACACAGATGACGCCGGCAATCGCTGGATGGATTGTAACCATCCCAAAGCACCCGCAATTCACATGTCCCTGGCTCCAGCGGATGAAGGAAATGACCGCAACGATCGAAAAAAGGACTGTGCAAGAGAGATGTTTAGCAGCCGTCGATGCGCTGGAGTATAGGAAGGTGGCAAAAGCTATCTCGAATACAACCGAGATCCAGAGTAGGGAAATCGGAAGCTGAAAATGGAGATCCGCGAAGTCGTCCGACGTGAGTGCATAAACCTTTAGGCCTGCACTCAGGAGCAGCCCAAGGGAGACAAGGAGAAAACCGATTCTGTCCCAGTCCCGATTCGATCGATTAAGTTGCCCCAACTTCCTGCCCCTCACCCATGCCTCGAGTCTGTATCGCGGTTGCGCGGACTGCTAACGTCCCCACAATAAAGAACTGGGGGGGGGGGCAACAGCTTGGTGTGGATTTTTTTAAAAAAACGTAGAGCAGCGCAGGCGGCGACGCGTTTGACAAGCTTGCCGGATTGCTTAGGCCCGCCGGAAGAACAAGCAGTGTAAGCTTCCAGCTTGTGTCTGCTGCAGGTTGTACTGCGTGGTTCCGCGGATCAGTTCGAGTGACCTGGCGTCGTGGTCGCGATCTTGCACGTGACAATGGTTGCAGTGAAAACGTTAGGGGTTTCGTAGTCTCCGGCAGCCGACTGGTCGTCCGAACCGACCGACACTCCGTCCTTGGGATGCACCGTAATCAATCCGGGTGAGGGCATCGTCGTCGGCGTCCCGCCGTTGATCGACAGGCTGATCGTTTGGGCGTTGAGCGTTGCAACCAGGCGAGTTTGCCCGCTGACTTTGGTATTCGATTTAAGCCGTGTCACCGTGCCGGACCGCCGGACATCAAAGACGGGTTCGCCGTTGATGACATGCAACGCATAGCCGTGTTCACGTCCGCCTTGGGCCACGACCACGCCGTGAGGTTTGGGCCCTTTGATCGTCGCTTCGATCACCAAGTTTCGGTTCGCGATCGGCGGCGTCTTCAAGACCGGGAGGTTCTTTTGAGTCGATCGCGATGACGCACGGCGGTCTTCCCGCACCGCTTCGGGATAGGTTGCCAGTATCGCTTTTAATCTAGCCAGAACGTCCGGTTTCGAATTTACCAGGTTTTGTGTTTCGTTCGGGTCGGTTTGATAGTCGTAAAGTTCATACGCGGCATCGGCGGAGTCTGCGCCGAGCGTTTTCCATTCGACCATCCGATAACGTTCGGTGCGAATCGCGCGGCCCATCGTCCGTTTGGGATAGGCGTGGAAGGCATGTTCCCGCACGCGAACATTGGGGTTTTTCAGCACCGGTACCAGGCTGACACCGTCGATCGATTGGGGGCCGGTGGGCCCGGGCAGTCCGGCCAACTCGGCAAGCGTCGGGTAAATGTCGACGCTCTCGGCGGGCTGGCCGGTGGACTGCTTCGGCTTCGTCGTCCCCGGTGCGATGATGATGATCGGAATCCGATTGGCTTGTTCGTAGTTGGTGTGCTTGGTCCAGATGCCAAGATCGCCGAGGTGAAAACCGTGATCACCCCAAAGCACAACGATCGTGTTGTCGGCCAGTTTTAATTCATCGAGCGCGTCGATGACCTTGCCGATCTGGGCGTCGACATAACTGGTGCTGGCGTAGTAGCCGTGGATCAGGTTGCGTTTTAGTTCGTCGGAAAACCCGGCATCGCGGTCTTCGGGGACGGGTTTGTAATTGGTGATTTCACCCCCGCGTTTGTGTGCGACGCTCGGTGAATCTTTTGGCAGTGCTTCGTTGACCGGCATCGGAAGTTCGTCGGGATCAAACAGGTCCCAGTACCGCTGGGGTGCGGAGAAGGGCAGGTGCGGGCGGGCGAATCCGGCGGCGATGAAAAACGGTGTCCCTTCACCGTCACGGCGTTGCTTGGCCGCACGCAGACGACGAATCGTTTCGGCCGCAACACGTCCGTCAGCATAGGCTTCGTCGTCGGCCACAGGTGATTCGTAGGCCGCGCCACGCGGCAGCGACTTGATCCGGTCGAGCTGTTGATTGGTGAAGTACGCTTCTTCACGTGTTAGCTGTCCGCCGTCGGTGCTTTCCGGATCGACGTATTCGATCACCTTCTCTTTGAAGTGCGGTACGGAAAACGAATCGGGATCGCCGTGGTTGCCGTGACCGATGTGAAAGATCTTGCCGAGCGATTCGGTGCGGTAGCCGTGCGCGGCAAAGTGTTGCGGTAGCGTGACCGCGTCGGGCATTACTTGTCGCAGTTCGCTGCCCAAACCGTACAGTCCCGTCGACGTTGAGTGAGACCCGAGCATCAGGGTGAATCGCGAAGGGGCGCAGACGGCTTGGTTGCAGTAAGCCGCGTCGAATCGCATGCCCCGCCCGGCGAGCGCGTCCAGGTTCGGTGTCTTGGCGATCGGGTCACCGTAGCATCCCAGCGCCGGTTTTAAGTCATCGACCAAGATCATCAACACGTTGGGCCGTTCGGCTGAGACGTTCGTCGTGGCCGACCAAAGGACGAGCAGACAACACAGTTGCAGGGAAAAGAAATGGGGGCGGGTATTCATCGAAGCCGTGTGGGGAGGGGGGCGGTCGGGAGCGAGACGCTCTATTACAGCCTGTCATCGTCGCCTGTGCCATGTAAACAGGCGTATTGTTGCTTTGAAATCTTGTCAGGGCGGTGGGAGAGGTTTTTGGTCAAAAAATGTGTTGGTCAAAAAATGGGGAGCGAAAGATGAGAGTGACGACCTCTTTCGTTCGACCTTCCTGTCAGGAGGGTGATTTCGTCAGCGGCGCGATTTCTAATATTTTTTGACCAACCCATTTTTTGACCCACTCTCCGGATACCATGGACGGCCTCCGAATTCCCACCACACGCGAAATTCCAAAATCGATGCACCGCTTCCGTTCTATTTCCGCTTTGGTCGTTTTCCTCATCACGGCATCGACCTTGTTCGCCGATCGGCCCAATGTTCTATTGATCTGCGTCGATGATCTACGACCGGAATTAAATTGTTTCGGCAAAACGTACATCGAATCTCCCAACATCGATTCTCTGGCGGCGTCAGGTCGCGCGTTTCACCGACACTACGTCCAATCACCGACGTGCGGCGCGTCACGCTACACCTTGCTGACGGGTTTGTACGGTTCGTCCAGCAACGGGGCGTTGTTTGATCGTGCCAAACGAATGCAAAAGAATGGCGACGCGGTCCCTCCCAGCATGCCGGCTTGGTTTCGCAAGCATGGTTACCGTACCGTTTCAGTCGGCAAGGTGTCCCATCATCCCGGTGGACGCGGCGGGCCGGACTGGGATGACGAAGCGATGCCCGAGATGCCGAACTCCTGGGACCGGCATTTGCTGCCGGCCGGCCCTTGGCAGCACCCGCGCGGATGGATGCACGGGCTGGCCCATGGGGAGATCCGCAAGAATGCCAAAGAGATGGACGTGTTCCAGTCGGTTGAGGGCGACGATTCGATTTACCCCGACGGAGTCTCGGTCGAGGAAGCACTGCGTCAGCTGGATCAACTGACCGCCGCCGACCAGCCGCCGTTCTTTCTGGCCGTCGGAATCCTCCGTCCCCATTTGCCTTTCGGGGCGCCGGCCAAGTACATGGAGCCGTACATCGATGCGGAACTGCCTCCGATTCCGCATCCGGAAAAACCACAAGGGAAAACGACGTGGCACTCGTCCGGCGAATTCATGAAGTACAACCGCTGGGGACGTAACCCCAACGACGACGAAGCGTTTGCCGCCGAAGTCCGTCGGCACTACGCGGCCTGTGTGACCTATGCCGATGCTCAGGTCGGACGAGTGCTGAAACGTTTGGAGGAATCGGGTCAGGCCGACAACACGATCGTCGTGCTGTGGGGCGATCACGGCTGGAATCTCGGCGAGCACGCAATCTGGGGCAAGCATTGTTTGTTCGAAGAATCGTTGCGGTCGCCGTTGATCATTCGCTATCCCGAGATGAAGCGAGCCGGAAAGCCGACCGATGGAATCGTCGAAACTCTCGACGTCTTTCCCACGCTCTGTGACTTGGCGGGTGTGCGAGTCCCAGCGTTCGTTCAAGGCCGATCGCTTCGGCCGCTGTTGGAAAACGAAGACGCTGAGGGGCATCCGGCAATCGCGTATCGCAATAACGCCAAAACCATTCGCACCGACACGCATCGATTGATCGTGCACAAGGACGGATTTGTGGAGCTATATGATCATCGAAATCCGGATGCCGAAACGGTCAACCTGGCGACGTCGGACGATCGTCCCGACGCGTTGATCGAAAACCTGATCGATCAAATCGATCAACGCTTGCCCGACCGAAAGTGAGCGCTGCCGGTTCTTTCGCCTGCCTGAGGACTTCTCGGTCCCCAGAGTTGTGTTGTCATCCCATGAGGAAAGGTCGTTTGATCGTGCTGTCTGATTCTAAAACTTCGCTGCGGTTCGTTATTCATTTCGCATTCCTAGGGATGGCTTTCACCGCCTTGCCCATCATCGTGGTCGCACAGCAAGTTCCGAAGCAGGATCCCGGTGTCGGGTCAGCCAAGAAAGCGGTCAAGCGGCAGCCGAAGCCGTTTCAGTGGATCAATCCGATGCCGCAGAAACACGCGCCGGGTTTGCGACACGCGACGTTTGCAAGTCGCATCGCCAAGCAGGATGTCGGTTACTGCGTGTTGCTGCCGGAGGATTACGAATCGAGGATCGAGCGTTATCCGGTTGTCTACTACTTGCACGGCGGACGTCCCGGCGACGAGACAAAAAGCATTAAACTGGCTGAGTATTGGGTTCGATTGCGAAATGAACATGGCACCCAGCCGGTGATCTATGTATTGGTCAACGGCGGGCCGGTCAGCCATTACAACGTGCCGGATCGAATCGGAGTCAAGGGAGAACCGGATGCCGTTGGCGCAGACGTTTTCATCAAAGAATTGATTCCGCACATCGACGCGACGTATCGAACGATCGCCAGCCGACAAGCTCGTGGATTGGAAGGGTTTTCACAGGGCGGACGAGGGACGATGCGACTGTCGCTACGTTATCCCGAGCTCTTTTCAAGCGTTGCCGCCGGAGGTGGCGGATACGCCACCGAAAAAATCATCAGCGAGTCGCCGGATTCCGCCGAATCGGAATCGCTGCGGTTTGCCAAGGGGGACAACACCTGGGATTTAGCCCGAGCGTATGCCGCACGCAAGGCCGCGCCCAAGTTGAACCTGATGATCTACGTCGGAACGAAGGGGTTCAATTACGAGAACAACTTGCAATACACGACGTTTCTGAAAGGTCTGGGAATCGACCACCGGGTATTGATCGTGCCCGGAGTGACGCACTCGGCCACCGGGATCTATGCGGAAAAGGGGTTGGAGATCATGCGGTTTCATGAAGCGAACTTTGCACGACGTTAACCCCAACCCACCTTCGATGCCGAACGCAAACGTAGGATCCAAGTTTGGCGGCGCCGGTGTTCTGACGGCGTTGGTGATCAGCTCAGCGCTGGCCTACTTCTGGCCGGCTTTCGGTTCCGCCTTTGATCCCTTTCGATTGTCCCCCGGCATGCTTTCGGGTCTTGTGGTCGTCACGATGTTCTGTTTGGGGCTGGTCGTCCGGCAGCATGAATTGACGGAGCTTCGCCAGCGACCCTTGACCGTGTTTCTGGGCGTGGCCGTCCAGTGCACGGTGATGCCTGCGCTGGCGTGGTTGGTGGTGCGGACCTTGGGGTTAGACGGTCCGTTGTCCTACGGCGTGTTGTTGTGTGGCTGTGTCCCGGGAGCGATGGCGTCGAATGTTTTGACGATGACCGCGCGGGGTAACGTCAGCTACAGCGTCAGCCTGACTTCGGTGGCCACGTTGCTTTCTCCGGTGACCGTTCCGGTCGCGTTAGTCGTCGTCGCAGGGCTGGAAACGGGGGCCGAAGTTTTCAAACCGGCAAAGATGGCGGTGACGTTGTTGTTGACGGTGGTCGTTCCGGTGATCGCGGGGTACTGGGTCAAGTGCCGGAGTGAAGGCGTCAGACGTCACGCCGTCGCGGTCGCACCGCTGCTGGCAACATTCGCCTTGTTGTGGATCATCGCGTCGGTCGTCGCCGGTAACCGCGATCGCTTGTCACAGGTTGCGATCAGCCTGCTGGCCGGGCTGCTGGTGATGAACGTGCTCGGTTATTTGGGCGGCTACACCGCCGGGCGAATCGCGAAGATGCCCGAAGCGATGCGCCGCGCGCTGACGTTGGAAGTCGGCATGCAAAACGCGGGGTTGGGGACCATGCTGGCGGCCACCTTGTTGGGCGCCGATTCGCCGGCGCAGATTCCGACCGCGGCGTATACGTTCGGCTGCATGTTGACCGGGACGCTGGTCGCAGCGGTTTGGGCCGGGAAGGGGAGAGTGGGATAGGCTTCCAGCCTGTCGGACCACTGCTTTCAATAGACTGGATGTCTATTCCACGGAACGCAAGCTGGAAGCTTACGCCACTGTTGGCAAGCTTAGGCCAGGGGGTTAGGGCAGGTTGGGGTTGGTGAACAGGGCCAGGCCGAAGCCGGCTTGCCAGTCATCGGCATCGCGTCCTTCGGTGGTGACCATGTAACGCCCGTAGCTGGTGAAACGGATTCGCGGCGTCCACCAGAAATGAACGCCGACTTCGGGATAGATCGCCGCCAGGGAGCCCGAGATGCGTTCATCGTCTTCGCCGTGTTCGTCGATGAATCCGTCATCGTCGTTGTCGATCCAGTCGTCGTCGGCGGAGACTACTTCTTTGGCGTATCCGGCGTAGACGCCCGCGCCGACGAAGGGCGCCAGCCGGCTGGGTGTTTGCAGCCGCAGCCCCGCGTCCAGACCGGTGAACCAATCGTCGCCGTTTCCCATGCCCATCAACGAGGCCCGCGCGGTCATGAAGCTGGTCGCATACATTTCCGCTCCGATGTCGACCGTGAACAGCCCGTGGTCGGCTTCGGTTCGTTTGGTGACGCCGCTGGAGACGAACAGGCCGGTGGCGTCTTCTAGAAATCGCGCGTCGGCGGCCTGTTTGAGCTTGCCGAGCACGTCACTCTTTTCCGCCCCGTCACAGTATTTTTCAGCGTATTCGGGGTCCTCCATCGCCCACCGCGATCGCAGAATCCCGGTCGGCAGCGCGCAGCCGAGCTGCGTCAGCGCGGTGACGGTTATCGCCAGCATCGGGGCAATCGCTCGGTCGGGGATCACGGTGAATTCGCATTGACGATGGGAGGGGGCAGGGTTTCGCGATCATCCCTATCAAAACGAACGGGGCAATGTCAATCGCCGCTGACGGGGGCATGGAGGCTGGAGAGAGGTAGGAAGATTTTGGAGGTAGGAAGATTTTGGAGGTAGGAAGATTTTGGAGGTAGGAAGATTTTGGAGGTAGGAAGATTGGCTAGATCGTACGGATGGTGCAGCTCATCATTTTCTTACCTCCGAAATTTTCCTACCTCATTTCCGTACCGGCTAAGACAGACGCCCAAACGCTTGTTCGAAACGGTTAATCCCAGGTGCGATCTAATTAACTCAACAAGCCGTCGACGAATTCCATTATCTCGAATGGAAGCTGCAATGGGATGTGCAGATCACGGCAACTCGCTCAACCGCTTTCTCAATTTGCGCAAGACACGTGATTTGGCTTGATAGACGCTCGCGACAGAAAGCCCGGTCGTTTCGGCGACCAGCGATGCGGGCCGATTTTCGATCGTCGACATCCAAAAGGCGTTCCACGTCGCCGGTTCGAATTCTGTTTCGACCGATTTCAAGACCTGTCGCACCAGCGGGCTGCTGATCGAGTCGCCGTCGATCGATTCATCCAACGAGTCCGCTTTCTGTTGCAGTCGTGTCAACGCCTCCGTGCCGCCTTCGGCGGGTTGCCGGCCGGCGAGCTTTCGAAAGTGATCGCGAACGCGGTTTCGCGTGATCGTGGCCAACCAGCTGCGAAAGCTGCCGGATTCCTTTTGACGTTCGAATCCGTCGATGCCCCGCGCGACCGAGGCGAAGACCTCTTGCACTACGTCCGGCGCGTCACTTTCGGCGATGCCCGAGGTGCGGCACCAGCGATACACGATCGGACCAAACGTCTCGACCAGCCGGCTCCATTGGACCGGATCGTTCCGTTTTACGCCTTGGAGAAAGGGATCCGATAGCGTCGGGTGCTCGTGACGTCGCCGGTCATCGGGATTGGCATTCATAGGGAAAAGTGTAACCGAATCCTTTTTCGGAATTTGGTGTCAGACGTCTGCGTTCATCTGATGGGACGGCAGTGGTGGCTGGGATGCCGGAGTTCGGCAGCTGGCGAGTGGGTTGTGGTTTTGCCACGTGCCGGTTGCTGACGCGTCCCGCTGGGGGACATCCCAGCACGTGGCGTTAGCCAGTGGCGCGTGTTGACCGTGGTTTTACCGCCCGCCGGTCGCTCACGCGTCCCGCTGGGACGGGCGGCGTGCTGGCAGACCTTTCTCACGATGATGACTTGAACCTGACTGAAAACACGAGGAGAATACGATGATGACAGTGACCGAGTGCCCGACGGCCGAACGATTAAGAGCTTTTTCGCTCGGGCGGTTGCCCGAGGCCGAGAATGACGAACTTTTCGAACACCTGCGTTCCTGTACCACGTGTCAGGCCGAACTAGAAACGGTCGACGACGCCGAAGACTCGTTGATCAGCGAGCTGCGGGCGAGGGATCCATTGGCAGGCCTTGTCGAGGAGCCCGATTGCAAGCTGGCGATGGTCAAAGCCTTGGGGGCGTTGGCCGCCGCCGATGAACTTTCCGCCACCGGGCTGCAGGACATTCCGCGGACGATCGGCGAGTACGAAATCGTCCGCTTGCTCGGCCGCGGCGGAATGGGCAAGGTGTTCTTGGCGCGGCACAACAAACTCGGTCGTCACGTCGCCGTGAAACTGCTGTCCGGCCACCGCTTGGCCGACCAACGCACCCGCGATCGTTTTGATTCCGAGATGCGCGCCGTCGGCCAGCTGAGCCACCCCAATATCGTCACCGCGCATGATGCTCGCGAAGTGGACGGGACGGCGGTTTTGGTGACCGAGTACATCGACGGACTGGACCTTGGCGAACTGGTTTCAAAGCACGGTCCGGTCGCCGTCGCGGATGCCTGCGAGGTCATTCGCAAGGTCGCCGCGGCGCTGCAGTACACCAGCGATCAAGGGTTTGTGCATCGCGATGTCAAACCGTCCAACATCATGATCAGCCGCGACGGCCAAGTGAAGTTGTTGGACCTGGGATTGGCACGCTACCAATCCGGCCGGGAGCAAGAGTTAACTGCGGCGGGACAGGCGATCGGGACGGCGGACTATGTTTCACCGGAACAGGTGACCGACGGTCGTGAGGTGGATTGCCGATCGGACATCTATTCGCTCGGCTGCACCCTGTTCAAACTGCTCTCGGGTAATGCACCCTTTGCGGATCAGACGCACCAAACGGTGTTCGCCAAGATGACGGCGCAGGTCAGTGAGGCGCCGCCGAGTCTGGCCGATCGGGTTCAAAGTTGTCCGCCGGCGCTCGTGCGTCTGGTCGATTCGATGTTGGCCAAGGATCCGGCCAGGCGTCCGCAATCACCCGGCGAGGTCGCGGCGAAGTTGGCGACGTGGTCCACCGGGCATGACTTGGTCCGTCTGGTTGAAAATGCCGTCGCATCGGAAGCCAAGACGCAGCCGTTGCCGCAGTCGACAACGACGCAGCGCAAACCGTGGTATCGACGTCCGGTTCCCGTCACGACGGCGATCGCGTCGGGGTTCCTGGGTGTGTTGCTCGGGTTGCTGATGGGATTGTTCATCAAAATCACGTTCCCCGACGGGACCGTGTTCCAAGCGCCGTTGGATGGGGCCAAGGTGGAGGTGTTGCGAGACGATGCCGCCGGCGACGCGGATTCCGCCGACGCTGCCAAGCCCATAACGCCCGAAGGACGTGCCGACCGAATCGGATCCCTGCAGAACGATGTGCTGGAAACACTCTCGGGACTTTGGCTGCTGACCGCGTATGACGTACCCAACCGCGTGGTGCCCGAAGGCATGCTGTTTGCCATTGACCAGGCCGAGTACTATGCGGTCACCAAAAAAGATGCTCAGACCGATTGGCAGGTTTCCGCGGGCAAGATCACCAGGCTGCAAAAGGACCAGTCCGGGCTGCACCTGACTATGGCCGATCAAGGCACAGGCAATGTCATCCCGGTGACGTGCCGATTCCCGGATCCAGACACGATGGTGATCGGGTTTGATCCGTTCCTCCGTACCCCGGAAATGCCGTTTCAGGGAACACTTCAGAGCGAAGGAGGCATTCCACGCGAATACCGTTTCAAGAAACTGGGAACCTTTGCCGAGATCGATGACATGCGGCGGCCCACAGGATCGGACGATGCCAGGCGCTGGCGATGATCCAACAGTTGAGGAAAAAAGGCGCCGATCAGTTTGTCGTTCCCAAAAGAATGAAGGCCGCGGAGAACACCCCGCAGATCCGTTTGCTGAATCAGCTGAAGCAAATCGGCGTCGCGTTTCACAATTTCCATGACGTCTACCGCAAATTTCCCGGCTCGGTCAATCTGCGAGAAGGCTCGGTGGGTGACCGAAACCAAACGATTCAGCCTTTCAGCTGGCGCGTCGCCATCTTGCCCTTTATTGATGGGAACGCCTTGTTCGAGCAGTACAAGTTTGATGAGCCCTGGAACAGCGAAAACAATCTCAAGCTGCTCGATCAGATGCCGGAAGTCTATCGCAGCCCAAACGCACCGGAGGACCAACCCAGCGGTCACACCAATTACCTCGGCTATGCCACCGGCAACAGTGCGCTCGGAACCGAAGGCGGAGTTGGATTGCGTGAGTTCCTCGACGGGACGAGTAACACGCTGCTGGTGATCGAATCAAAGCAAAGCGTGCCGTGGACCAAGCCGGAAGATTTGAGCTGGGAGAAAGAGGCGGAGTTCTTTGAACCGCTGACCTACCTGATGGCCGACGGCAGCGTGCACACGATGGAGAAGCTCGACCGGGAGTTACTTAAAAAGCTGATCACCCGCGACGGCGGCGAAGTGATTGCTCGTTGAGGAGGGGGCGTGGGGATGGGAGAAGAATGAGTGAGAACGGAAAGACAAGAAAATAGGTGACAGGAAAAGAGTGCCGGTGACTTCATTTTCTTGTCACTTTTCTGCCACCCGACTTCTCCCCTACCCGCAGAAATTATCAACCACGCCGATGCCTACGACGCCTTGGCGGCGGAGCTGAGCGGCGGCCAATGCGACTTCCGATGGGCTGGTTCTGCGGGCGTCACGGACGATCAGGCTGGAGTCGACTGCGGCAGCGATTTGAGGTGTCGCCCAGGCACCGGCAACGGGGCCGTCGAACAACAGCAGATCGAAACAACCGTCGAGTTGTTCGAGCAGCAGGTCGATTTCCGTGGGAGTGATCGGCACGCCGCGGTGACCGGATAGTACCAGCGGCAGCAGCGTCACGCCGTCTTCGATTGACGCGATCGCGGCATCTTCGATGCGTTCACCCTGACGGATCGCGGCAACCCAATCGGTTTCGACTTCCAGACGCAACAGTTCCGATTGGCTGGGCGTGTCCAGATCGATGTCGATCAAGGCCACTCGCACGCCGGTGGCGGCCGCGGCAATGGCAGTGCCGATCGCAACGGTCGAACGTCCTTCGCCAGCGCTCAGGCTGGTCACCAGCACGCTGCGAAGGCCTTCCCGCACCGATTGGCCGAGGTGTTCGGCGATCGATCGAAAGAACGCTTCGTCAAAAAACAGTTCCGCGACGGTGGAGGGCAAATCGAACGCGTCGACTTCCCAAGTCGCACCGGCCCAGCGGGCGGGCGTTGATTCGTCGGCGATCGTGTTCGTCAGGTGCGGAGCGGGTGTGTCAGCTTTCGCGTCATAGGAAAATTCTTCTTCGGTTTGTTGCTCGACCGCCTCGACCAACGCGTCGAGTTCGTGAGTGATCACGTTTCCGTCTCGAACGTCGGCTGTATCCCGGATGGGGTCGGCTGCTGTCGATGCGGTGGGCTCAATGGAATCGGCGCAGGCAGCTGGTTCGGCTTGCACTGTCGGCTGAACGTGAACGGCCGGCTCTGCTTGTGCGGCCGGCTCTGCCGACGCAACGGTCGGGGCAGGTTCGATCGGGGTCGGCGCTGGGTCCGGTGTCGACGGACGATCAATCCGCATGACTTGACCTTCGGGCTGATCGATCCAGACTTCACTGGCGGCGACGAAGGTGTCGGACACCGTGATCGATTGGCTGAGCAGTTTTTCGAGTGCTTCGTGATCCTCCACCGGTGCCGGTGGCAGATGTGAAGACGGCGGCGACGCGTGCGGCGGCTCGACGACCTGACGGACAGGCTCGTCGGCGAGCACCTTGGCAACCGGTTCAGCAACCGGTTCAGCGACCGGTTCCGCAATTGCATCGACGCGTTCACTGTCGACTCGCTCATTGCCGGTGGGGGCGTCGTTGGGATGCAAGCCTGCGCGACGACGGTTGCGTGTGTAGGCGCCGATAAACGTCTGGTTGGTCTTCATGGTTTGGTTCGTTTTCAATCAGGAGGACAGACAGGTCGCTGCTGCAGGTGCTGCACGGTCAGATTGGCGTTTCGGCTGCGTCGGACCACGAAGGGTTGGCCCTACGGCTGTTCGGAGTCTTCCCAGGCTTTCAAGATTTCCAAAAAGTTACCGATCGCATACGGCGTGTCGCTGTACTGCAGGCCATCTTCCAGCCGCAGCCGGTCTTCCATTCCGGCGGGCAGTGTTCCGGCGGGCAGTGGATCGGAATCGATATCGGTTGCGGCGGTCGGTGGAACACTCGGCGATTCGCCGCTACGGAATGCGACGACTGATTGATTGGAATCAAAGCTCGGCGGAATGTTGGGGACTTCGCTTGCCGAGGGGGCGTGCGGGATGTCTTGGTCGGCCACGTCGAATTCCCCAGGCAGGACCGCCGAGGGCTCGCCGAGCATGCTCGCCGGTGTGGGGGCGTCAGCGATCGAGCTGGCTGGTGCGTCGACGGTTTCGATGGAAACGTCGGCGGCGTGGGATTCCTGTGCGATCAGCGTTGACGAGGCATTGTCCGAATCGGTCTGCGGCGGTTCTGCGGCTGCCGAGTCATCCATCACCGGCATGTCTTCGGTGATCACCACGATGGTTTCACCCAGGTCTTCGGCGTCGGCATCGGTCAAGCGAGACGGATCTTCGGTCGTCCCGGTCTTGTTGAATCCGCGTCCGGAGAAGAAGGCCAGGGTGACCATCAGCAACACCAGCATCACGATGGCCGAACGTGTCGCCCAGGACGCTTTGGCGGTGGCCCAATTCATCGACTCGTCGCGGTAGGCTGCGACGCGCGATTCGTCCTGCAATTTGCTCCCGTCCCGTGGTGGTTCGATCCGGGAAGGATCCGAATCAGAGCGCCGGCCGACGCCACCGGGCATCGCAGATCCACTGGGCATCGCAGAATCCGAGTCGTCTGGAGAGATCGGTCCGGAGTGGCTGAGGTGGCTGTGGTTTCCCGAAGGTGGGTCGACGTGGCTGGCCGGAGGCCCGCTGTGGGCGTCGTGGATCGAGATCCGTCCGGCGTCGCGTTTTCGCTGCAAGCCTTCGGGCGTACGATCGGGCAGTTCAAACAGCGTGGGCAGGAGATCAGCCGCGGCGGCCACGCGTTCGGCCGTCGGGTCGGGGATTTCCTGGAAGTCCCCCCTGTAGGCAGGGGCTGGCGTTTGCGGCGCGTTGCTCGGACGAGCAACTTTCGGCGATTTCTCGGCCCGAAAGCGTCCCGGTCGCGAACGTTTGGCGTTATTGGTCGTGTCTCGTTCCTGATCCATCAGTGATTTTCCGCAGCGAGTTTCCACGCCTGTTCGGCACAAGAAAGTCAGAAAAACCCCCGAAATCGGCCCATCCGTGGAACCGTTTCACCTGGGGACCACCGACCGGCCCTGGTAAGGCTTCATCGGTGTTTCTCTGTGTCTGTCTTCAGGCTTTTGCGGAATAGCGAAACTTGAGCGGTTACGGCAAGGCTGAATGTCGTCTTCTCGCCGACTTTCGCGGTTCACCTTGTGAATTTCCGCCGGACCACGAGAATACGGGCTTCAAGAGCCCACACTCGATAGTGATTTTTATGATGCTACAAGCCAATTCGACCGCCGATCACTTGTCCGAACTCGTTCGCGACCGCATTCTGCTGCTCGATGGGGCGATGGGGACCATGATCCAGCGATTGGGGCTGGATGAAGCGGGCGTGCGAGGGGATCGGTTTGCCGATCACCACAAGGATTTGAAGAATTTTTCCGACATTCTGTGCCTGACGCACCCCGAAAAGATCACGGACATCCACCGGGCCTATTATGAGGCCGGGTCGGACATCGTCGAAACCAATTCCTTCGGTGCCTCGCCGGTGGGCATGGTGGAGTTTGATCTGCCGCTGGAGCTGGTGGATGAAATCAACCGTGCCGCGGTCGCCTGTGCGCGAAAAGCGGCCGACGAGTGGACCGAGCGAACACCCGACAAGCCTCGTTTCGTCGCCGGTTCGATCGGTCCGACGACGATGCAGCTGGCGATCAGCACCAAGGTCGACGATCCGGCCTTTCGCCCCACGACGTTTGAAGCGATGCGTGCCAGTTACCGCGCCCAGGTCGAATCGCTGGTGGGTGCCGGTGTCGACATTCTGCTGCCGGAAACGGCGATCGACACGTTGAACTTGAAATCCTGTCTGTTCGCGATCCAAGATTTTTTCAACGCCGGTGGACGCCGCGTCCCCGTGATGGTCAGCGGCACGTTTGACAAGGGCGGCCGAACGTTCGTCAGCGGTCAGTCGGTCGAAGCGTTCTTCACGGCGCTGGAGCATTTTCCACTGTTGTCGGTCGGTATGAACTGTGCCCTGGGCCCGGATGTGATGCGTCCCCATATCGAAGCCCTGTCCCACGTCGCGGGAATTCCGATCAGTTGTCACCCCAACGCCGGGTTGCCCAACGAAATGGGCCAGTTCGATCTCGGTCCCAAGGCGATGGCGGACATCGTCGGCGAATTTGCCGATAACGGTTGGATCAACATCTTGGGCGGCTGCTGTGGCACCACGCCGGACCACATCCGTGCGATGGCCGAGCGTGTCGCGGGGTTGAAACCGAAGCAGGAAACTCCCGGGCCGGTCTACACCCGTTTGTCCGGATTGTTGCCGATGGTGATGCGGCCCGAAGTGCCTTTCACGATGGTTGGTGAGCGAACCAATGTCACGGGCAGCCGCAAGTTCGCGCGACTGATCCGCGACGAAGACTACGACACCGCAGTGGAAGTCGCGCGTGAGCAAGTCGAGAACGGCGCGACCATCATCGACATCAACTTCGACGACGCGCTGTTGGACGGTGCCGAAGCGATGGTCCGTTTCTTGAGGTTGATTTCCGGTGACGACGTGACCGCGTCAGTGCCCGTGATGATCGACAGCAGCAAGTGGGAAGTCATCGAAGCGGGGCTGCAAAACGTCCAAGGCAAAGCGATCGTCAATTCGATCTCGCTCAAGGACGGCGAAGAAAAATTCATCGAGCGCGCCAGACTGGTTCGGCAATACGGTGCCGCGGCGGTCGTGATGGCGTTCGACGAAAAAGGCCAAGCGGCGACCGAGGACGAGAAGGTGCGGATTTGTAAACGCGCCTACCAAATCTTGGTCGATCAAGTCCACTTTCCGCCCGAAGACATCATCTTTGACCCCAACATTCTAACCGTCGCCACGGGGATCGCCGAACACGACAACTACGCGGTCGACTTTATCAACGCGATCCGCCGGATCAAACAGGAATGCCCGGGGGCGAAAACCAGCGGCGGCGTGAGCAACATCAGCTTTTCCTTCCGCGGCAACGACCGCGTCCGCGAGGCGATGCACAGCGCGTTTTTGTATCATGCCATCGAAGCCGGTTTGGACATGGGCATCGTCAATGCCGGCCAGCTGGAAGTCTATGAACAGATCCCCAAGGATCTGCTCGAGCACGTCGAGGACGTGCTGCTCAATCGCCGCAGTGATGCGACCGATCGATTGCTGGAGTTGGCCGAAACGTTCAAGGGAACCGGCATGAAAAAGGCCGGCGAGGACTTGGCGTGGCGTGACGCACCCGTCGCCGAGCGGATGAAGCATGCCTTGATCAAGGGCATCGATAAATTCATCGAAGAGGACGCCGAAGAAGCGCGTCAAAGTTTTGACCGCTGTTTGCAAGTCATCGAAGGTCCCTTGATGGACGGCATGCAAGTCGTCGGTGACCTGTTCGGCGAAGGCAAGATGTTCTTGCCCCAAGTCGTCAAGTCCGCCCGCGTGATGAAGAAGGCGGTGGCCTACTTGGAACCGTTCATGGAAGAAGAAAAACTCGCCGCGGGGCTGGAAAACGCTTCGGCACGGGGCAAGTTTTTGATCGCGACGGTCAAGGGTGACGTCCACGACATCGGCAAGAATATTGTCGGCGTGGTGTTGCAGTGCAATAACTTTGAAGTCATCGATCTGGGCGTGATGGTCAGCGCCGACGCCATCCTGGACGAAGCGGTCAAGCACAACGCCGACATCATCGGGTTGTCCGGGCTGATCACGCCCAGCTTGGACGAGATGATCAGTGTCGCCCGCGAGATGAAACGTCGCGGGATGAGCGTTCCGTTGTTGATCGGCGGGGCGACCACCAGCGCCAAACACACGGCCGTCAAAATTGCACCGGTCTACGAATCGCCCGTTGTGCACGTGGTCGATGCCAGTCGCAGCGTCGGCGTCGTCGAACGTTTGCTCAGCGATGAGCATCGTGACGCCTTCATCGCCAAGAACGCGGAAGATCAAGTCAAGTTGGTGGCGAGTTTTAAAGAGCGGAAACAAAAGCTGGTGCCGTACGCCGAAGCGCTCGAAAAACGATTCGCAACCGATTGGGAAAACGTCCGCATCGACCAACCGTCGTTTACCGGAACCCGCGTCTTGCAAGACATCTCGATCGCGGAGATCCGCGAGTACATCGATTGGTCACCGTTCTTCATGACCTGGGAATTGAAAGGCAAGTATCCCAAGATCTTTGACGACGCGGTCGTCGGCGAAGAGGCCAAAAAGATCTATGACGACGCGAACAAGATCTTGGATCAAATCATCGCCGACGGCAGCGTGAAGGCTCGTGCGGTGTACGGGTTCTGGCCCGCGGCCAGCGATGGTGACGACGTGATCTTGTACACCGATGAGTCTCGTCAGACCGAGCTGACGCGTTTTCACTTCTTGAGGCAACAGTGGGAGCGCAAGGGGCAAAAGGACTTCCGCAGCTTGGCCGACTACGTCGCCCCGGTCGACAGCGGTCGCAAGGATTACGTCGGCGGTTTTGTCGTCACGGCGGGAATCGGCGCCGCCGAACTCGCGGCGAGTTACAAAGCCAAGCATGACGATTACAACGCCATCATGGTCCAAGCGGTCGCCGATCGTTGTGCCGAGGCGCTCGCGGAGATGCTTCACCAGCAAGCCCGCCGCGATTGGTCGTATGGTGCCGAAGAAACGTTGTCCACCGAACAGTTGATCGACGAAGCGTATCGCGGTATCCGTCCGGCAGCCGGCTACCCGGCCTGTCCCGACCACACGGAGAAGCGAACGTTGTTCGATCTGCTCGACGCCGAAGCCAACACGACGGTCGAGCTGACCAGTTCGTACGCGATGACACCGGGCGCCGCGGTCAGCGGATTGTACTTTGCCCACCCCGACGCCCGTTACTTCGCCGTCGACCGAGTCACCAAAGACCAGATCGAAGACTACGCGCAACGCAAGGGCAAGCCGGTCGCGGAGATCGAAAAGTGGCTGACGCCCAACCTGGCATACGAACCCGAGTAGGGTTGGGACCGCAACCGTTGGTGTCCAGCCTTCAGACGCAACCTACCTCCACGGACTTCACCGCTGGTTGCCCGACGATTCGCGGTAGGCGGTGGCCATGATGTCGTTGGTCGCCATGCCGAGTTCGCCGGTCACCGTCGGCGGTCGGCCGGAGAGGATCGCGTCGGTGAAGTCGCTGATCAGTGGGGCATGCAAGTTGGCGTGCGGCGGATGCGACTCGGTTCGGCGACCTTCCGCGTTGATGATCGTTAAGTCGCCGCCGTTGAGGTCTTCGGTGGTTGCTCGACCGTCGGTGCCGATCACTTCCAAACGGTCCGGCGTGTCGACGGTACCGAAGTAGCATTGCAACATGCCATGGCACCGGTTCTCGAATTCGATCAGCAGCGATGCCATGTCTTCGGTGTCATGTTCCGGCGAAGGGGCGCAGGACGCTTGGACGTGTCGCGGTCTGCCGAAGAGTTGCAGGAACAAGTCCAAGCGGTGGCTGCCGATGTCCATCAGCGGGCCGCCGCCACCGAGGGCTTTGACGACGCGCCAGTCTTCGGTGGCAAATCGTGTCGGATTGCCCGTCGTCGCCAGGATCGAAAGCGGACGCCCCAGGGTGCCGTCGGCGATCAATTCGGCCAACCGTAAGACGACGGGATAAAAACGCCGGTAGTACGCCACGCCCAAGGTGACTTTGGCGGTGGAACAGGCCGTGATCATCCGCTGGCATTCCGCAGGCGAATACGCCATCGGTTTTTCGACCAGCACGTGTTTGCCGGCTTGGGCGGCGGCGATCGTCTGGGCGCAATGCCGGTAGACCGGAGTGGCGATGTAGATGGCATCCAGGTCTTCGCGGGCAAACAACTGCTTCGCCGACGTCGTCAACGTGGGGATGTCGAATCGTTTTCCAAAATCCTCCAGCAGGTGCTCGGTTCGCCGGCAGGCGGCCGCCAGTTCAGAGCGTTCATCGGCGATGATCGCGTCGGCAACCCGTTTGCTGGCGATATCGCCGCACCCCAGCAATCCCCAGCGTATCGTCATGATGCGTTTTGCGTTTCCGAGGAGGTCGTTGACGGCGTGTGGTACTGAGGAGCGGCTGGACGAACAGTGGGCTTGGCTTCCAGCTTGTCGATTCAGGAATGACAGGCTGGAAGCCTATCGCACTCCAAACGTGACGTCCTGCGGGTCGATGCGTCTAGACCTTCAGCGACACCTTCAGCTCTTCATCGCTGTTTGGATGGGAGCTGTCAAGTGTGTTGATTCTCAGCCGCAGCTCAGAATCAGAAAAAGTCCCCTACACCCAGCCGCTGGGTTGCTTTGCATCGAAAACGTAAGCAACGGCGGGAAGGTTGACCAAATGAAGTTGGGCGGCGTCGACCTCAAGCATTCGGTTCTCCCAGCGATGCGTGTGCCCGTAGCAGTAGGCTTTCACTCGAGGGTGCTGCTGCAACAATGTTGTAAACGCCGCCGTGTCTTTCACGCCCGAATAGGCTTTTCCGCCAGCGGGTGGTGAGAACTGCAGGTTGTGGTGGCCGACGACGACGACCGGGCGCTGCGTGTCGGCGGCCAGGAATTCCTTCAGCCAATCGAGCTGCGCAGCGCCGATCTGTCCGGTGACCTGATTGACTTTCCAGAGTGAGTCCAAGAGCACGACGTCGGTCTGGCCGAGTCGGATCACATCGACGTGCTTGTCCTCGACCGCGACGTCGTTGGATTGCTGATCGCTGAGGGCTTGATAGAGCGGGCCGCGGTCATCATGGTTGCCCATCGTGACGTGCAGTTGGAGGCCGGCGTTGTTCAGTGGCGCGACAAGTTTCGCAAAGGTGGCGTAGTCGCCCGGCAGCCCTTTCAGATACGCGCAGTCGCCGTTGACAATGACGTGCGATCCGGAGGGGAGTGCGTCGACGACTTGACCGACGACCTGTTCCAAATGCTCCGCCATCCGGATGCCCCGCGCGACCGTGTTGGTGTCCGCGTCAATGTGCGTGTCGGACAGAAACGCCATTTGCGGTGCAGGTTGCGGAGCCGGCTGGACTTGGGCCGCGGTGGAAAACGCGAGGGTGGACGACGCAGCGATCGCCTGGAACTGGCGGCGGTTGATTCGGTGGTTCATGGATGGATGCTGATTCGGTTGATTCAAGGTGTTGGTGTTGGTAATGATTGTAAACGATGAGGCACGCGCCGGTCGCTGACGCTTCCCGCTGGTGCATGTCAGCACGTGGCGTGAGCCAGTGGCGCCTGTGTGCTGGTGTCGAGCGCACCCACACGCCGGTCGCTGACGCTTCCCGCTGGTGCATGTCAGCACGTGGCGTGAGCCAGTGGCGCGTGTGTGCTGGTGTCGAGCGCACCCACTCGCCGGTCGCTGACGCTTCCCGCTGGTGCATGTTAGCAGCACGTGGCGTGAGCCAGTGGCGCCTGTGTGCTGGTGTCGAGCGCACCCACTCGCCGGTCGCTGACGCTTCCCGCTGGTGCATGTTAGCAGCACGTGGCGTGAGCCAGTGGCGCGTGTGTGCTGGTGTCGAGCGCACCCACTCGCCGGTCGCTGACGCTTCCCGCTGGGGTTAGTTGCGTAAACTCGCCTGCAGGTACTCGATCAAATCGGCCATCGCTTGGGGTGGGATCGCTTTTTCGAACCCTTCGGGCATGATCGATTGATTGGTGTTTCGGAGCAATTCGATGTCCTGCCGCAAAATGGTGTCGGACACATTTTCGGCGCGGCGTAGGGTGATGCTGTTGGCGTTTTCCGATGCGATCATGCCGGCAACCGTCCGGCCATCGTTGGTCAACACGACATAGTTGACGTATTGCGGGTTGACTTCACGGTTGGGGTCCAACACGTTGGTCAAAATCGATTCGCCGCCGCGTGTGGCTGCCGCGGCCAAACTGGGACCGATCGCGTGCCCGACATCGCCCGACTGATGGCAGCCGGCACACTGCTTCTTGAAAACCTCGGCACCACGCTGGGCATCACCGGTCAACTGAAACGTTTCCTGGTACTGCTCGATGACCGCCTCCCGTGAGGGACCCTTGGTCGTCGCCAGGTAGCCTTCGGCACGCTTTCGCAGTTCCGGATCGCGGCTGGAGGCGAGTGCATTCCAACGCGCCAACGAAATATCCGCCGCCTCGATCGTTCCCGCATCGATGGCATCCAGCACGGCGGCCGATCGCTCGGCGGTTGCAAACAGGACGTCGCCGGCGGCACTGCGAAGTCGCGGGCTCCACGTCGGCCAGGGTTCCAACAAAATCTCAACCAACTCGGGCGAATCGCTGCGGTCCAACGCACCGATGACGGCCAACTGTAACTCGGACGATTCGCTATCGCGCAAGACCTTCACCAGCGTGGGGAAGATTTGATCGATGGGTGCGTCGGCCAACCAACCGATCGCGCGAATGCGTTCGGCATCGGAGTGCTTCGCATCGGCAACCTGGGCCAACGCCATCGAGATCAGGCCGGCGGCGAGCGACTCGGCGCGACCATAGAGTTCCACGCCGATTGAATCCCGGCGATCGGCCCGATTCAACCGCCCGATTGCGGGTAACAAGCTGGGATGATGTGCTGCCTTGACCAACACAGAAAGCGACCGACGCCGCTGGTCGTTCTCGTCACCACGGTCGATTTGGCTGGACAGGCGCTGCAGGAACGGGGCAAGCGGTTCGACGAATTCGGATTTCAACAACGCGGCAAACAATCGATCCGGCTGACCGCTCGTGGAACTCGACACGGCGGTCTGGATCCAGCGATCGGTGGGATTTTGCAGTGCCAGCTCGGCGAGCCAATCCGACTTGGCCTCGAACGAAAACTCACCGAGCGAAAACGCCAGTTGATAGCGGACGTCGATCGATCGATGGCGAACCAGCGGTTTCAGATCGCCGACGATGTCTTGGTCCGACGCAAACTGTTCGGCCAATCGAATCGCGTGGCGGACGACTTGGGGATGAGGATCGTCAAAGCGGGCGGTCACGTCGTGGGGCTTGAGCAAACCGAGTCCGTCGAGCGCGTAGAGTGAATGCAAGCGTCCCTGGGCGGACGAGCTTTCTCTGGCTTGACGACGTAGCGTCTGGCCGATCGTCTTGTCCTGACGTTGGTAGATCAATCGGGCGGCGGTTTCGCGGTGCCAAGCGTTGGGGTGCTGTAGCAACTTTGCCAACGACTCGGTATCGAACGTGTCCAGCTTGGGAGTCGGCCGATGGCGGTACCCGTCGGGCACGACGCGATAGATTCGGCCCCGATTGCGACCCGATGTCAGGTCCACATGTTGCTTGATCTCCGGCGGAAGACTTTTGGGGTGTTCGATGACTTCGCGGTAAACGTCCACGACCGACAATGCACCATCGGGGCCGCAAGCGAATTGGGCGGGGCGAAACCAGTTGTCTTTGGAGGCCACGAACTCCGACTTCGGATCGATTCGTTCTCCGACCAGCTGCACACCTGCGGGCGTCAAACGTTTGCGATGGATCAGATTGCTGCCGACATCACCAACAATCGCCAGCGAGTGATCGTCTTTAGGCCAGGCGTCGCCGCGATAGATCGTCACGCCGGTCGCGCCGGTGAAGTAGCCTGCCGCGCGGCCGCCGCCCTCGATCGGGCCGCGTACCAGTCCGGCGACACGCAGACGTGTCCGAACGACGCGCCACGGTTCGACCGGGCTGATCCGAAACACTTCGGCTTGCGGACCGTCGTCGGCGATCGATTGACGGGCCGAGGGGGCGACCAACAACGGGTTCCGTTTGATGTAGCGATCTTCGTACATCACCTGTTGCAGGTGATCGCTGTTGGAGGAAACAAATTTGCGTCCCCAGTCATCAAAACACATTCCGTGCTGGGCGCCGCCGCTGGTCAACGTGAACGCGTAGGTTTCCGGATCAAACGCCATGTCGTGTCCGCGGACTTCCACGGCCGCAGATTCGTCTTCGTCGGCTCGTCGTACTTTGCCGCCGACGGTGCCGCAGGCCAGATGGATGCGGTTGTCTAAACCCCAACGAAACGAGTTCAACAGGCCTTGGACGTTACCGATCGAGAATCCGGTGAAGACGACTTTCTTTGAATCGGCGACGCCATCGCCGTCGTGGTCCTTCAGGTAGAAAATGTCCGGGGCGTCGGCGACAAACAGGCCTCCGTCGTAGGGGAACAGTGCCGTCGGCCAGAGCAAGTTGTCGGCGTAAACGGTGTGACGATCGAAGACACCGTCGTCGTCGGTATCGATCAGTCGCGTGATGCGTGAGAGCTTGTCATCGCGGTCTTCGCTGTAGCCCCGCATTTCACAAACAAACAGCGCGCCGTCGGCATCCCATTCGATCGCCACGGGACTGTTGACCAGTGGCTCGGCGGCGACGAGTTGAATTTGGTAACCGTCGGCGACGCGGAAGTCATCGAGCGTGTCGCCGGGTTCGGTCGGTGCGATCCGCGGCAATTGATCGGCGAAGTCGGCGGCAGGGGTGGGAGTAAAAAAGAGCAGGGCGGCCAGGCAGGGGAGGAACAAACGGTAGGACAGACGATTCATGACGCGTCGGAATTAGGCGGGAGGGAAGGGGGGGCTGATGTCGAGAGTAGCTACGCACGCCAGAGCGTGGACGTTCCGCCGTCTGGCGACGGCAGCTACGCAATACAGTACCGCCGTCTGGCGACGGCAGCTACGCGGTCGCCAGTCATTGACCACTCGTTGCTGAGTCTTCCGCGCCGAGCAACTGCGCGATGTTGTCCATCAAAATGCGTTCGCAACTTTTGTCGACGCGAGACGCCCGGGGGCTGGTTTCGTAGCCGCCTTGTCCATAAGCGATTTCGGTGCCGATGTAGCCTGGACCGTAATCACCGTAGGCGGCCATGGCGACGTGCAAGTCGTCGCGCATTTTCTTCGCGGCCAGTTGGTATTCGACGAACAGCTCTCCGGGCATGTGCAGCACGCGAACGTCGCCGACGGCCAGGCACGCCAGGTCGATCTTGTGACCGGATTGGCAGCGCCCGAGCCACGCCAGGTTAGCCGGCGCCGATTGGGCTTCGGGTGACGACGGATTCTCCAGTGCCGCTTGCAACTGCTCTCGGTCCAAATGAGGTGCCGGCGGCAACGCGACCGGGGCGACCGACCAGGCAATCGATTCGGGGCGGACCGGGAAACGCTCGGCAGAATCGAACGCGCGTTTCATCGCGTCGGCGACACGGGCGGCCAGGATCAAGCGATTCGCCTTGTCGCCGTCGTTGTATTTCCCCGCGCCGATGTTTCCGCCGGCCCCATTAAAATGGATGTGCATCGTTTCGGGGACGTCTTGTCCGCGGATGATCCGTGCGATGCCGGGGAAATCGGGACTGGGGACGCCGGTGCGGTAATAGCTTTGCGGATGACAGGCATAATAGGTCATCGACGCAATCGCCTTGTCGCCGTCGTAAAACACCAGGCAATTCAGTTCGGGGTCGATCGTTCCTTCCGGTTCGGCTCGCAAGTCAGGGTCGCGGCAGGTGGTGTACCGCGTCGCTTTGACCTTTCCGTCGGGACCGAGCAACCGTCGGTTCGACGCAACGTTCTCGACGACGGCCGTGCCGAACCCGGCGTGTGTGATCGTCTGGGCGTGGGGCAGGGTGGCGGTGACGGTTTGACCGAGCTGGTGCAGCACGCCGCGTTGGAAGGAGCTTTCGTACGGGCCCAGATCCGTCGCGCCGGCGTGGTGGAGGATCTGTTCGGCGGTGAAGTCGCAGCGTGGTGCGTCGTGTTGATGCAGGCAATGCACTGCGACGCGGTCACGAGTCGTTTCGGCGGCCGCCGCCAGGGCGTCGCGGAACGCGTCGTGGGCGCCGTTGGCGATTCCGATCCAATCGACCGCGCACAACACGATCGGCTGGTCGGCGCCCAGAATCACCAGACCGCGACATCGCAATCCCAACTCGTCGCTGCGGCGAACCGGGTCGTAAGCCATCATCGAACCGACCGGCGGGGTGACGTCCAAATCGAAGGTCGCGATCTTGACGGTATCGCTCGCGGCGGTATGTCCGCGGGCAGCAAAGTTTGGAAGCCAACTCAGCACGAGCAAGGCGAGCAACACGACGGGGTAGCGGCGGGGGTGATGAATCTTGTTCGACATAGAGAATCGTCTCGGCGGCAATTCGGTGGGAGGCGGGGCTTCCCATGATAGCCTGTCACGTCGCCGGAAACACGCTTGATGCGATCCATCCGTCTGGCAACTTTCCGGAAGCAAAAGACGACGCTGACACACCCGGATCAATTACAATCTCAGTTCCTGCCCGATCGTCCCACCCACCCGAGAAAGAGTTCCCAGTGATGCGTTTCTTCAAAATTTCCGTTTGTATGTTGTTGTCGTTCGTCGCCGCCGAAGCGATGGCGATTGATGTCGGTGACAAGGCGCCGTCCTTTGAGGCAACCGATGATCGCGATGAGACCTGGAAGTCGTCCGACCACGTCGGCAAAAAAATCCTGGTCGTTTATTTCTATCCGGCCGACATGACGGGGGGATGCACGGCACAGGCCTGTGGTTATCGTGACAAAATGGAATCGTTTACCGCCGACGGTGTGGAAGTGGTCGGGGTCAGCGGTGACTCGGCCAAGAATCATCGCGTCTTCAAGCAAGCCCACCAGTTGAATTTTACGCTGTTGGCCGACACCGATGGTAAGGTTGCCAAAGCGTTCGGCGTTCCCGTGACCCTGGGTGAAAAAACGGTGACGAAGATCATCGATGGCACCGAAACCGATTTGCTGCGAACCGCCACGGCAAAGCGATGGACCTTTGTGATCGGACTCGACGGCAAGATCGCCTACAAGGATTCCGCGGTCAACGCCAAGCAAGATCCAGAGAAGATCGAAGAAGTGATCAAGTCGTTGAAGTAGAAGGGCACGCGGTGCAGGTCTTCTGTCACGCGGGGGACGTGAGATTGATTGCTGAGCAATTTCTTTGCTAGTTAAGCAAATCGTTATTGCTTGAAAAGCAACGAGGAGCTCGCCTCTATTCGGTCGATTTCAATTGTTTGCTCGCGCCGGGATAGACACTGCTGATGCACTTCGCGATGATCGGCACCACACCGCAGAGCGGTGCAACACCAAAGCCCGGGGTCGCGAAGCGCACCCCGGGTGGTGGTATAGAGGGAGAGGAACCCCAGCGGGGTTCAACAAACGACGCCGCGCGACCTGACGGCGCAATCTTCGGCGTGATTCGGGCGAACCGTGTTGTTCTGTTCAACCCCGTTGGGGTTGGCGGCCTGATGGTGACCGGATCTTGGGGTGCGCTGGCGCGACCCCAAGCTTTGATGTCGCACGCCGCTGGCGTGAAACCACGGCGTGGCTGGCGTCCGTGAGTGTTCCCATGGCGCCGTGGGCAGCGAAATGCATCAGCAATACTTTTCACGTCCCCAGCGTGACCTACGCGAACAACGATGCTTGTTTCGCTCGTTCGGGGCGGTATGCCGGTCGGTCGATGGTGTAGCGGCGTAGCAGCGTGCCGGCCAGGGCGATACCGCTCAAGTAGGCCGCTTCGACTCGGCTGCCGCCGCACCAGTCACCACAGGCGCCAATTCCGGTGGTGGCGTCGAACAGGCATTCCTGATCGAGCGGTTTCTCGGGCACGGCGTAACGCCAACGATGTGCGGTCGAATAAAGCGGCTGCGTGACCGTTTCACCCAGTAGCGACTCGAAGGCCTGTTGCAAGGCTTCCAGGACACGAGCAGGGGCGTCATCGACATGCGTCTCCGACCACTCCGCCGACGCATGGATGACCCACGAAGCGGGCGAAGTCCGGCCGGGTTTCTTGTCGTTCCTGGCGATCCATGCGATCGGGCTGTTATCGACAAACGCTCCGTCATACGGGACATCTGACAGCGACGGATCGGCAATCATCAAGGCCCAACACGGACGCATGTTGATCGAACGCACCGTCTCGGCCAACTCGGTATGGCCGTCGATCAACGCGAGCGTTTGAGCCGGCGGGCAGTTGCACAACACCACGTCGAACGGTCCGTGTTCTTCACCTTCTGTCGTTTCGATCTGCCACTGACCGGCTGCATCGGTCAGACGCGTAATTGTCTTCCCCAATCGCAGCGTCAATCCTTCGGACAGATGTTTGGCGACG
Organism: Phycisphaera sp. RhM; assembly: GCA_033042175.1. Classification (GTDB taxonomy): domain Bacteria; phylum Planctomycetota; class Planctomycetia; order Pirellulales; family Pirellulaceae; genus Stieleria. The sequence continues at coordinate 16,271 of WCIL01000028.1, read as the reverse complement.
GCGTTCATGCCGGGGATGCCGAGGTAGCGGGGCGTGTCATTTTTTTCGCCGAGGATCTGGCCTTGGGCATCCAGGTGCACGATTCGACCCATCCAGGGTTCGACCAATCCGTCGTGAATCCAGCTGTTGACCAGTCGACAGAACCGTGCGTCGCGGGCCGTGAAGTACTGGGCGCCGTGATCAAACTGCAACTCGCCGGTTGCGTCTGGGTGCGTGGCGCGGCGGGTGGCGGTCCGTCCGCCGACGCCGCGTGATTTGTCGAACACCGTGACATCGATTCCGTGATCGGCCAGCGTCCGAGCGGCCGTCAGTCCGCCGATGCCGGCACCGATGACCGCCACCCGAGGAAGCGTCGCGGCGATGGGGCGATCGACATGCCGGCGAAACTGTTGCAGATCGATTTGACTGGCGTGTTCCTCTACGTCGTGTGGACGGAGCGTGCCGATCACCGGTTGCTCGGGGGTGAAGGGACGATCGAACTGGCCGTAACACCAAAGCACGCCGCCGTAGGAGGCGGGGTTGCGTCCGTCAAGCGAATAGCGGTGGTTCAAATCCAACGTCAATTGAAGGGCGCGGGAGGGAGTGTCGAGCCAAGGGAGGAATGCTTTTCCCCACGTCATCCGGACGTTGTTGTGTAATTCGCCATGTTTGAGCAGACTGCGCTGGGCGGTGTCCCAAAGTGGGCGTCCCGTCTTTGCCCGCGCCAGCGTTTCCCAACTGCAATTAGCTTCGCGCGGATCCTTTTCGTGGCGGCACAGCGACTGCTTGGCCCAATCCGGCACCGCGTCCAAGCTGTCAATGATCTCGCGATGGTGAAAGCAATAGTGAATCGACATCTCACGCCAAGTCAGCAACTCGTCGAGAAACTTTTTCGCGTTTTGCTGTGCCGCTTCCCGCGCGATCCGGAATGGGCTGACCATGCCGAAATGCAGGTAAGCGCTCATTCGGCTGGCGCCTTCGGGTCGCAACGGGTCGTGGCGCGCCTGGCGATACTTTTCCAGCCCGTGCGTTTTGAACGCGTTCCAACGCGCATAGCCGGCGCGGGTTCCACCGGGGGTGTCCGCGACCGGCGCGATCGAATGATCGATCCGGCACTGGCCGATCAAGGACGCCAGGTCCACGTCCTGCAACGAGATCGGATGCAGGCCGAGCGACGACGTGAGCCCTTCGACGTCACACATCGGGACGTCGACCTGTTGTTCGGGATAGACCTTGGTTAATCGTTCGTCGTAGAGAGGTTGAGCGTGGCGGCGAAAGTCAGCGGCGGAGGTGAATGCCCGGTCGAGCAGGGTGACCGGAGCGACACAGGAGCAGTCCACGGTGGCCACCGGTGTTTTGCAGGTCGCGACCAATCGATCCATCCAGCCGACGAGCGGTTGCACCGGCATCTCTTCGGTGATCAGGCAGGCGGCCGCCCGCGTCAGGTTCCGCAGGTACGGTCCACGTTGTCCTTGACGTTGCAAATGAAACGCCGCCACGATGCCGCGGTCGGCCAGTTCTCGTTGCACATCACGATGGCCCTGCAGCATGAATGCGTGCAGTCGGTCCGAAGCGTACGGGTACTCTTCGCTGAGCCCGTGGTAGACCAGCAGTGGCAGACCGTTTTGGCGGGCCAGGCAAATCGCGGCATCAAGCGCCGGGTTCTCGTGAGCACGTAGCGCGTTGTGCATCCAGTACAGCACAAACTGCCCTGGCTCGCACGCCCGCTCCTCGGGCGACGCCATCCAACGAAGACGCTCGGCAATGTGTTTGGGAAGTGCGGTGTCCAAGAGTTCCGGTCTCGGTCAGAGAAAAGTCGATCCTGCGTCACATCGTATGACAATGGCAAACCTTCAGTCGTGGCGGATCAACCAGCGGGCGAGGCGTCCGGGGGGCAGGCCAGGGCAAAGGTAGCGATTCGGCGGGCCCAAGTCTGGATTGGAATCGCGTCGAAGCTGCTGTGCGACCGCCTGTGCCGCCAAGCGACCGCTGATCACGGCGCCTTCCATCGTGGCCGGCCAACCCGTTTGCGTCCAATCCCCCGCTAGAGCAAGCCAGGGCAGGTGCGTGGTCGCAGCCGGACGGATCGCATCGACATCCGGACGCAATGAAAACACGCTCTTGGGGTCGGTGACCAGGCGGTGACGCAGCAGGCTTGCGTCTCTGGCGGCCGGAAAGGCGTGTCGAAGTTCAGCCAAAACGGTGTCGATCAGTTCCTGTTTGGACCCCGAAATCGATTCCTTGGACGCGCTGATCACCACCTGATAGTAATGCTGTGATGGCTCATCGGTGGATGCCGCAGCCGACGGGTGATGCGATTCAAACGGGTCACGGAACAGCCACTGCGCGGTCGTGCCCACCATCACCGCATGATGCAACGCCGTGATGGGCGAATCAAACCAGAGATGCAGCCCCGTGATGGGAGACGACGGGATTTTTGAAATCGCGTCCACGTCCGGCAACCGACTTCGATCCGCGTCAGGCCATCGGTCGAACAGTTTGTCGATCCGATGCCAAGGGACGGCGCAGATCACGGCGTCTGCATCCAGGTCTCCCGATGCGGTGATCACACGTGCGTCGGGAGTGATTTGCTCCGCCGTGTGCCCGGTACGCATCTCCACCCCTCGCCCGGTCAAGACAGCCGAGAGCAGACGTCCAAACAGCTCGGCCAGTGGGACGGTGGGAACCAGCACATCGCTGGCACCGCGGGCGATCGCGAATCCGTCGATCAGCACCTTGCGGGCGGCAGCCATCGAGACGTGTCCGGTCGTTTCTCCCAAGGCGCTGACCAGGATCACGTCCCAGAACTCTCGCACGCTGTCGTCGCTTTGTCCAGCCTCGGCCAGCCACTGCCGGGCGCGGCAGTCCCCCAACGCTCGCGGCGGTGTTCGCATCAGTTTCCACAGCCCGCCAAGAATCTCGCGTTTCTGCCGGGCGGCGAGGTAGCGCTGGGCACCGATGGTCCCCAGCAAGTGCAACGGCGGCGGCAGCCAACGGTTCGGCGCAAATCGACTCGGCGGATGATCGGGGTGCAAGAACGTCAGCGATCGGTAGCGTCGGAAGTGTTGTTGCAAACCACATCGATCCAGCATCTCGATCAAGTTGGTGCAGCAACCCATCGCGGCATGCTGGCAATAATCGACTGCCGTTTCCGTTTCGGGATCGACGTAGGATCCGGCGCGGCCGCCGGGGATCCGTTTGGATTCCAGCAGCGTGATTTGATCGTCGGGATGAACCCGCGAGAGTGTTTCGGCGGCGGCCATCCCGGCCAACCCGCCGCCGACGATCACAACACGCTGCCCGGTCACGTGCCGGCCTCGGTGACTTCGATCGGTGGCACGGGCAGACGATGAAAAATCGGCTTGAGGAAGTGCTGGGAAACGAGGCCGAGTTTCGTCGCAGTGCTCAGTTCGACCCGCCGCGTCGCGACCGCGCGCGGGTTTTCCGCGATGCGATCGAGCAGTCGACGGTAGGTCCGCCACATCATCGAAAACATCGGGCGGCCGTCGGGGCCGAGTGAATCCCAGACCTGCCAGCCGCTGACATAAAGTGTTTTGGCGCGACGGATTTCGTCTTCGATCAGACAAACCAGGCGATCGTCCGGACGCGGTTCCAGCAGATCATCTTCGCACAATCCGTGTTGGGCAAAGTGCTGGCGGGGCAAATAAATCCGCCCCCGCTGGGCGTCTTCGGAGATGTCGCGCAGGATGTTGGTCAATTGAAACGCCAGTCCACAGTCGACGGCCGCACGCATGGGCAACGGGGCGTCGAATTCCCAGATGTGCAGACAAGCCAACCCGACCGCTGATGCGACCAAGTAACAATAATGTTCCAGTTGTTCGTAGGTGTCGAAACGCGTTTTCTGTTGGTCGGCCAGGACGCCGTCGACGATTTCCAGTAGGTAGCGAGTGGGGATTTGAAACCGTCGCGTCGTGTCGCGCAGCGCCGGCATGATTTCTTTGGCGTGACGAAACAGATCGATCGGCCAATCCGAGGTGTCGTCAGCCAATCCCGGAGACAGCGGGACATGGTCCACCGGGGTGTCGCTGATCAGGTTCAGTGCCGTGGTTTGTCGCCACCAATCCAGCCAGCGGGTCCGCAGCGCCGCCGGTTCGTCGCAATCGCCGATGTCGTCGGTGATTCGGGCGAAGGCGTAGAGCGCGCACATGGCGTTGCGTTTTTCGCGCGGCAGCAGCCAAAACGAGCGATAAAAGTTGCTGCCGCTGCGGCGCGAAATGCGTCGCACCCGTCGGTAGCTGTCGGTCGTGATGGAAGCGGTTCGCATGATTACAGTTTGCCCAGCAATGCACGCCCGACGAGCAGTCCTTGTTTGATTTTCCCAACTTTGGGCCGGACACGCAGGACGTCGAAGTCGATGGCTCGAATCGCGTCGAGCGTCGCCAGACCACCGTGGGCGAACAGTTTGATGTCGCTGCGCAGCCAAGCGGGGACATGATCGACCAGAGGCAATCCGCGATGGAAATAATTCTCGGCTTGGTCGCACAGAAAAGCGAGCAATTCACGCAGGGCCGGGGGCGTGGACGGTTCGGCCAGCATCGACACGCTGACGCCAAACCGCTCGCGAACGTCGGCGGGCATGTAAATCCGGCCGATCGCGTGATCCCGCGAAATGTCCTGCCAAAAATTGGCCAGTTGCAGTCCGGTGCAGATTTCGTCCGACAGGGCGGCCGTCGTCGGGTCGAGTGAATCGGCCAATTGCAGCACCAGACGTCCGACCGGATTGGCCGAACGCGAACAATAATCGATCAGTTGGGGCGTCGATTCGTACTGTTTGATCTGTTGGTCTTGCCGAAACGCGGACAACAGATCATTAAAGGGGCGTTTGTCCAGGCGATAGGTCGCGACGGTGTCGGCCAAGGCGGGGAAGAGTCCCTCCGTCGGGGCCTGGCTGTCCGCTGGAGGCTGGCCGGCAAACAACCGGTCGATCTGGTGTTGCAAGCGGTCCAGGCCAGCCAGGGCAGTGCGTTCGTCGGCCGATTCGTCCGCGAAATCGTCGGCGGTACGACAAAACGCGTAAATGTTGTAAAACGGTTGTCGCATTCGCCGCGGCAGTAAAATAGAGGCGACGAGGAAGTTTTCGTAGTGGGACGTGGCGAGCTGACGGCAATACCGCCGGCTTTTTTTTAACTCGATCGGCGGCGTGGTTCCGGACGACATTCAGGATTGATTCAATGAAAATTGTGCTGGCCGCCCCCCGGGGATTTTGTGCGGGGGTCAACATGGCTGTCGACTCGTTGGATTTGACGCTCCAACATTTTGGCGCTCCGGTCTACGTGTATCACGAGATCGTACACAATCAGTACGTGGTCGACACGTTCAAGCAAAAAGGGGCGGTGTTTGTCGATTCGGTCGAGGAGGTGCCCGAGGGAAGCGTGCTGATGTTTTCCGCACACGGCGTGTCGCCGGCAATCCGCGCCGCCGCCGCCGCTCGCAACCTGACCGCACTGGACGCCACCTGTCCGCTGGTCACCAAGGTTCACTTGGAAGCGATCAAGTACGCCAAACTGGGCTACACGATCGTCTTGATCGGACACCAAGGGCACGATGAAGTGATCGGGACGATGGGCGAGGCGCCCGAAGCGATCGTGTTGGTCGAAGATGAACAGGACGTGCAGACGTTGGAAGTCGCCGACGAATCAAAGATCGCCCTGTTGACGCAAACCACGCTCAGCGTCGATGACGCCAACCGAATCATCACCAAGCTGCGCGAGCGGTTCCCGAAGATCCAAAGCCCGCCCAAAGGCGACATCTGTTACGCCACCCAGAATCGGCAAGATGCGGTCAGGATACTGTCTGATGACGCCGACGTCGTCGTCGTGCTCGGCAGCCAGAACAGCAGCAACAGCGCCCGCTTGCGTGAGTTGGCTGCCGACCGCGGCAAGCGTGCGTTCTTGGTCGACGGGCCGGGCGATTTGAAACGGGACGATTTTCGTGACGCTGACACGGTGCTGATCACCGCCGGGGCCAGTGCGCCCGAATCGGTGGTGCAAGAGACCATTGATTGGCTCCGGCGAGAATTCGACGCCAGCGTGGAAACGGCGACCGTGCGGGAAGAATCGGTGGAGTTTCCGTTGCCCAAACCGTTGCGGGCGATCTCGGCGGCGAAGTGACGTCGGGGGATGGGGGCAGAATGATGGGGGCAGAATGATGGGGGCAGAATGATGGGGGCAGAATGATGGGGTGGGGAATGGGAACCGGCTGACTTATTGTTTTGCCCCCATCGTCTTGCCCCTTCCGGCCGATCTCTTCATCATTCTGCCCGATATCATTCTGCCAACTCTTCTCTCCCGCGTCGCAGACGCCCCTACCTGAGTTCAGCGATTTGCAGGTTGCGGAACAGCACGTCGGTCTTCGGGTCGTGTCCTTGGATCATGATGGTTCCCGGTGACGTCCGTTTTCCTTTGCGCGGGTTCTCGTGTGCTTCGCGGGTGTCTTCCCAGTCGCTGACTTGCACCCCGCCGACCCAGGCGGCGATTCTGTTGCCGCTGGCATGCAGCAGCACCGTCGACCACTCCCCGTTTTCTCCGGCGATCACGCGAGCGTCTTGGCGACGAAAGATGCCGCCGGTGCCGCAATCCAAGGGCGTCAATCGATTGCCGTCTTTGAATCCGTTGTTGATCTGGCATTCATAGCCCATCATTTCATCGCCGGGAATGCAGCGAAAGAAGATCCCTGAATTCATTTCGGGGTCATCGATCTTGTACTCGGCGAGCAGGAAGAAGTCGCCGTAGCTTTGTCGGGTTTCCAATTGCGTCTTGCCGCCGAGCACGTGCAGGTCGCCGTCATCGTTGATCGTGAAAGTCCCTTCCATCTCCGGGTACTTTTTCCATTGGGACAGGTCCGCATCGAGCATCGGTTGCATGTCCAGCGGGCGGATTTTGATATTCTTGAATGCGACGCGTCCGGAGTTGTGTTGCAGTCCGATGCGGCGTGCTGCCAGGTCGACCGGATCGGCGTAACGACAGACGACGTTGCCATCCAGGGACACGGTGACATCTTTGCCGTCGGCGATGACGGACATCGTTCGCCACTGCGCCGGCGTTTGCGGTCCCGCCGCTTCGCCGTCGACTTTTTGCCGCTGGACAATGCTGCCGGTCGGGAACGGGTTGTCGTCAGGGGCGATGTTGATTTCGTAGCAGTCCGAGGTCACGTTTTCCGGTTTCAGCGGCGTGCGAACGAACACACCACTGTTGGTTTCTTCATCCGCTTTGAAATCGAATGTCAATTCAAAGTCGCCCCAGGTGGTCGAGGTGCACAGCAAGCATTTCTCGCCCTGGTCGACCACGATCGCGCCGTCTTCGATGCGAAAGTTGGCGTTGCCGGTGATTTCCCACCCGAACAGCGTGTGCCCGTCGAACAGACGGACCCAGCCCGCCGCGGTTTCGTCGTCCGGCAGTCTTGCGGCCAGCAATTCATCGGCGCTGGCCGAGTAGGTTTGCGGTGCAATCGGTTCGGTCGCCGGTTCCGCCTGGGCGGCTGCTTGCTGCTGGGCGGCTGCTTGCTGCGAGTTTGCCTGTTCCGCGGTGGGCGTTTGGGGATCCTTCGGCGCGCACCCGATCAACGAGACCGACAGGGCAAGTATCACACAGCAGGGCAGGGCGGACGTCGAAATACCGGTGCGTTGCGGTCGATGGCGACGCGAGTCGTTCAGGCGCGGGTTCATGCGATTAGTAGCCATAGGTTTCAAAGTAGTGTTTCCAGGCGGAGCGAATGGTCGCTTCGTCTCGGGCAGACAATTGATGCCGGTTGGTTTGGTAGGAACGGTGTTCGCTGGCGGCCCAGGATTCGATCACCGGGCGGACCGAATCAAAATCGCTCAGTCGCAAGGAGCGATAGATCGTTTCAAGGACGGTGACCGGGTCGTCAACCAGGTCTTCGTAGCGGATGTCAATGATTCGGTTGGAGTCGATGGTCGGGCGATCGCGGAGGAAGGCGTCGTACATTCGTCGCAGGCAATCGACCACGTATTGTTTGTCGGCCGGCAGTGGCTGGTCGTCACAGTCCCCGTCGTCGGACGAGTTTGTTGATGCGGCGGCGGCGTCGGATCGTCGCGCCACTTGCATGCCCTGGGCTTCGGCCAGTCCGGCCCACAGCCGGCAGGTCGAGGGAAACAGGGCGCGTGGGTCGCGGGTGACGTGGATGAACCTTGCGTCGGGAAACTCCTTGGCCAACGCGGCGATGCGGCCGGTGTGGGTGGGGCTTTTGATCACCAGCGGGCGTCCGGTCACGGTGCTGACCCCCAGCAAAAAACGTCTCAGTGCGTCGAGCCATTGGCGAAGCGCCGACGGGGAGACGTCCTGAAAGTCCAGGTAGTTCATGTCCACGGGGGCTTCGCAGGGAAATGCGATGTGGCGATAGGGAGACGGCAGCCCCAGGTTCATCAACGCGAATTCGTCTTCTTGGGGCCGTTCCCAGCCGGCCGCCATGTTGTCCATGGGGCGTTTTCCCGGTATCAGCCATCCGAAAAATTTCTGGAAAATCCACTCGGTGACCAGAAAGTGATGGGGCGCAAAACACTGAAAGGTCGTCGGGCTGCTGTAACGCTCATCGAGCACCAGCAGTTCGTGCAGCAGCGTGGTGCCGCTGCGCCAATGTCCAATGATGAAAACGGGGGGGCCATGCAATTCGGCCGACGCCAGCCGATTTCGGAAAACCACTTGCTGGATTCCCGCCAAGACCGTGTTCCAGGGCGTTGCCAGCGAAACGCCCAACAAATTCGGCAGCCGGCTCGGGTGGATTCTGAACCGCCCCTGACGCAGCAGGCCCCACCAGGTCAGCGGTCGCATCCCGTGCCAAAATCGCGGGGCGTACCAAGGGTAACGGTGAAACTCGGCCGCCGGTTTTCCCGCGGCTTTGTCGTCGGGGGCGGCCATCCGGCGGTGCTCAGGATCAGTCAACGAAGGTCGCTGCGGGGTTAAAAGAGAGAGCGAAAGGCGGGTTATTGGAAAACAATCGTGCAGACGCGCGAAACCAAACCGTTGGGGACAGAGAACCAAACGGTCCGGAGCACTGAACCAAACGGTCGCAAACGCTGTACGGATGGCTAAACCCTAATCTAACTCAGCCCACCCCGATCGCGAAAGCGCTACGCACGCGCTACAATCTGCCAGCATGAGTGATTCTACTGAATTATCGTTTGCGGATCTTCAGCGGCATATTCGTCAGATGTACCACGAGAAGGACGTGGCCAGGGGGGTGGAAGGCACGTTCATGTGGCTGATGGAGGAGGTTGGAGAACTTTCGTCGGCGTTGCGGGGCGATGATCGCGCCAATCTGGCCGAAGAGTTCGCCGACGTGATCGCCTGGCTGACCACGATTGCCAACGTCGCCGAAATCGACCTCAACGCAGCCCTGGTCGCCAAGTACGGCGGGGGATGTCCGGGGTGTGGCAAACTGGTTTGCGAATGCCCCGATTCAGAGAAGCCATGACAGACCACGTCAAGTTCGCGGCAGCCGCTGCAATCCTCTCATTCGTTCTCTTTTCCTCGGCCTCCGTTGCGATGGCCCAGCAGGAACCGGCGGTCGCGGAAACCACTCCGGCGGCTGTGGTCGTTGGAATCAACGGACACTATCGAGTCGGTCGGCCGACCGCGATCCGCTTGACCGAATCGATCCGTTCGGCGATGGAATCGGACGGTGGGTCGCGTTCGGAGTTCACGCTGGAGACGCTCGACGGAGACGGTGTGAGAGTGCGCTATGGAACCTATCCCACTGCCGAGGGTGATCCCGAGCCGATCGAACTGGGTTACGTGGTGCCGGGCTCCGAGGCGGCTCCGCTGCAGATTCAACGCACGACCGAAGCGGGCACCGAAGTGGTCGTGCAGACACGGTTTCCCGCCGCCGGCCGCCCTGACCGCGGCCCGTCGATGATCCCCGCCGGCATGCCCTGGATCGTTTCGGTCGGCGATCCGCTGGGTGTCGACCAAATCGGCGCGTCCAACGTGTTGCTCGACAAAGCCGCGCGGATCGCCGTGACCCGAATCGACTCGGCCGACCGTTTGCCCTTTCACTCGCTCGGCTATGACGGCGTCGACATGGTGATGATCAACGCCACCGGCGTGCCGGTGTTGGAGGCGATGAGCGGGGAGCAGGCCGATGCCTTGTCGTCGTGGCTGCGTCGTGGCGGACACTTGTTCGTCACGCTCGGCGAGGCCACCGAGCAAACGTTGCAGGCTGCTCCGTGGCTGGTTTCGCTGTTGCCGGTCGAGGGCGTCACGCTTTCACGTTATGACCCCGCGGCCTTCGAAACATTCACTTCCAGCCAGACACCGCTGAACGTTTTTCAAGGCATCAAGCTGCCCCGCCGCGAGGGCCGCGTGTTGATCTCGGGCCGTACGACGCGTCGCGTTTCCGCCGTATTGGGTGCCGACTACGTGATCGGACTGGGGCACATCACGGTCGTCACGGCCGACTTGGATGCACCGCGGTTTGCCCAGTGGCCCGAGCGTCTGGATCTGGTCAAGCAAGTCGTGGGCGAATTGCTGGAGGAACAGACCGGAGAGCGGGAAAGTCGGACCGGTTCGACATCGTTCTCTGATTTGGCCGGCCAGATGCGAGGTGTGTTGGATCAGTTTGTGATCAAGCCCCGCTTCAGTTTCTCTGTCGTCTCGGTCGTCGTGATGTTGTTGATCGCTTTGATCGGGCCGTTGGACTACTTGTTGATCAATCGCGTGTGGGGAAAGCCGTTGTTGGGATGGGTGTCGTTTCCGCTGATGGCGATCGCACTGTCGGTGTTCCTGGTCATCCAGTCCGCGCCCAAAACCGTCGCCGACGCCGCGGACACTGATTCGACCGGCGCCGATTCGACCGCCGCCGCTTCCCCGATGTCCGCGTTGTGGCGGGCGAACCAATTTCAAGTGACGGACATCGATCTTGTCGATGGGGCCGGACGCGGGTTCGCGTGGTGCTCGTTGTATTCGCATGACCCGGCGCGGGTGGATTTGCGCTACGGGGCGCGTGAAGCGTTGGCGCCGCTCGAATCGAAATCGAGCGGACAACCCGGATCGACCGCGACTCGCTCGTTTGTCTTTCCGATGGGCTATCCCGGCCGCGAGTTCGGCGGCATTCAGCTGGCCGGGGAGAACACCGTGTTTGAAGCGTACTCGGTGGCGCCGTCGAAGATCGATCAAGAAGTCGGTCGGGGCGTGAAGACAGAACTCAACGGATTGACGATCGCCCCACGCAGCAGCAAGTCGATTGCGGCACGGTGCTCGTTCACCGTCGACACCGACAGGGCCGTCTCCGTGATCCGTCGGCCGGGAAGTGAGTTGTTGCGGGGCGCGCTGGTCAACCCCTTGCCCTATGACATTCTCGATGGCGTCCTGATCTATGGAAACTGGGTGTACCTGTTGCCGACGCGTGTTCCCGCCGGATCGAGTGTGGCGGAGTTGGGGGAGTTGCGACAGAAGAACTTTCGTTGGCGTCTGACGCGACAACAGTCTGCCGACCAAAGCACGACGGTGACGACTCCATGGTCGCCGAGTGATTTTTCAGACGTCAAACGGGTCGCCGAAATGATCCTGTTTCATCGCGCCGCCGGGGGTGCACTCTACACCGGGCTCGGGCACCACGTGTTCGGCGATCTGGATCTATCGGACTTGTTGGTCGAGGACCGTTGTCTGTTGATGGGGCGGACGGAGCAACCGCTGTTTGACTTGGAAGTGAAAGAAACGATGGATGATTCAGCGGGATTCATCCAGCCCGGTGGTCGGGTGTTGTCGATGGTGCGCGTCGTCGTGCCGGTTCGTTCGACTCGCCTGAACTGATTCGCCAGAACTGAACGAGAAAAGACTCCCGTGATCAAGACAGTCGATTTGACAAAAAAGTACGGCGATGCGTTTGCGATTCGCAGCATCGACCTGGATCTCAAGGCAGGCGATCTGTTCGGGTTCATCGGACCCAACGGGGCGGGCAAGACCACGACGATGCGGATCATCGCCACGTTGCTCGAACCGAGCTGGGGCGAAGCGTACGTCTGCGATCATTCGGTCCACACCGCCCCCAAAGAGATCCGCCGCCTGGTCGGTTACATGCCCGACTTCTTCGGCGTTTACGATGACATGACCGTGGTCGAGTACTTGGAGTTTTTCGCCGCGGCTTACCGAATCAACGGCCAGCAACGACGAGAACGCGTCAATGAAATGCTGGAAATCGTCGACCTGGAATTTAAACGCGACGCCTTTGCCAACACGTTGTCGCGCGGACAAACCCAGCGACTCGGGCTGGCGCGTACGCTGTTGCACGACCCCCAAGTCCTGCTGTTGGATGAGCCCTTGTCGGGACTCGACCCCCGGGCGCGGATCGAGATGCGCAACTTGTTACGCAAGTTGGGCGAGATGGGGAAAACGATCATCGTCAGCAGTCACATTCTGCCGGAGCTGGCCGACGTGTGTAACAAGGTCGGCATCATCGATCGTGGTGAACTGAAACAAAATGCCGAAGTCACCGAAGTGATTCGGATGGTCCGTGAACACGTCGTCTTGGTGATCCAACCGAACCGGCCGGACCAGTTGAATGCGATCATCGACTTGCTCGCCCAGCACGAAAAGGTCCAGAATTGCGAACTCGGCGATGCGTCGATCCGAGTGGTGTTGAAGCCCGATGTCGAAGAGTACAGCGACTTGCCGAAACTGTTGATCGAAAACGAGATCGATCTGAAGCGGTTTTCGGAGGAAGAGCTAGACCTGGAGTCGGCCTTTATGGCTCTGACGAAGGGGACCAGTACCCGTATGTAGGTGTCTTGCCGCGACGGTTGCCGTTGCATCAAACACCCAAAACGACGGACTGTTCCTCACAACCCCGCTGATCGGGCGCTGGAACGTCCGGGCCGGGATCGACGTGCTAGGATCATGGTGGGTGAGGCTGCTCGTGCAAACCTCGCCATTCCAAGATGCCGAAATCACTCTGATGCCCCCAACACGCTGATGCCAGACCAGGTGATACCCGACCAGTGGTACATCAAGACCAAGAACGGAAAACGTGGTCCCTATTCGGTCCAGCAGCTGCAACGCTACGTCGACGCCGGAGCCATCCTGCCCAATTCGGGAGTGGGAAGCGGGCAGGGTCCGTGGGTGGCCGCAGCAACGGTCCAGGGATTGAGCTTTTCGGCCGAATCGATCGCGAAAGTGCGCGCCTCCACTCCGGCCACGAAATCGTCGGTCACGACCGGGAACGCCACCGACGCCGCGCTGAATCAGCGGGCGGCGGAGCTGCAATCGCGAGAACAGGCAGTGCAGGATCGGGCGGATGAGTTGGACGCCCGTGGCAGTGAGTTGGACGCCCGTGGCAGTGAGTTGGACGCCCGTGGCAGTGAGTTGGACGCCCGTGGCAGTGAGTTGGACGCCCGTGGCAGTGAGTTGGTCCAGCGTGAGCAGGAGTCGGAGGAGCGAACGCAGCAGCTGGACCAGCGCGAATCGGAACTCGGCCAACAGCAGCAAGAGATCCAGTGCCAGTCGCAGGAGTTGCAGCAACGTGAAGCGGACCTTCAAGTGCAGCAGGAACAGCTCGATGCCAGGGCGAAGGAACTGGAAACGCTCGCCGGGGAACTGGAGCAGCAACGGGAACATCAAGCGGCACGGGAGGCCGAGCAGCAAGCCGATGAGGAATCCAAACGGTCGGAGTTGGAACAGCGCGAGTCGGACTTGGCGGCACGCTTCGCCGAGACGCAGCAGTTGGAAGCACGCTTGCAAGCCGAGCAGGCCGAACTGCAGCAGCGCAGCGAAGAACTCAACCAGCGTGAAGAGGCGTTGGCCGACCGTGAACAAGCGACCCGTCAATTGGAGCAGTCGCTGCAGGAGCAGCAGCTCGCCGCCGCCGACCAAGCCGCTCCGGCCGCCCAGCCTCCGGCGGCCCGCGATGGTGCTCGCGACGCGTCGACCGAATCGATTCTGGAGGAAAAGAAACGGCTGTTGCAAGAGTTCGCCGATCGCCAAGCATCCTTGTCGCGACGCGAAGCGGAATTGATTCGACGTGAAAACGAATTGACCCGTCGCGAATTGGATAGCGTCGTGACGCATGATGCAACGACGGAATCGGGGTGGGAACTTGAAGTCGAATCCGAACCTGCACCCGAGCGTGAACGTGAACCTGAATCCAAACTTCAGCTCGCCACCGCACCCGAACCGGCGGAGACGGTGGCCAGGGCGCAAGATTCGGAGCCCCGGCGGCCGGTGGAGCCTGTTGCGGCAGAGTCTGATTCGACGTCTGATTCGACGAGCGGCGTAGCCTCGTCTTGGCAGGACGTGCTGGGGCGGGCCGAAGAACAGCCTGCTGATTTTGAACTGGCCGAGTACGACGGCGGCTCCGCCGCACGCGTCACCGCGGCCGGTGAGGTCGCCGTCGCCACGCAACCGAAGGACGATCGCAGCGATGTCGCTGCGGCTCAGCCAGGTTTGAGTGAACTGCGGCGACTCGCCTATGAAGAACGGTTCGGGCCCTGCAGTCGCTATGACGTCGATGATGACCCGTCGATGCGAGTGGACGTCTCGGTCCATCTTCCCGATGACGCACGCGATTTCACCACGCTGGTGACCAGCGGCATGAGTGACTATCCGATTCCGATGCCCAACGGCCAGCGGAGCGTGCGTGCCGAACTGTTGCTTTATGTCACCCACTTGGATGAATTGGCGATCCAGATTCTACGCGGGGCGGCCAAGCTTCCGTTTCAAAAAAAGAAGGGGCTTTCGATCGGGACGACGGAATCGCTCGATGGACTGCGCGATCAGTTGTCCGGCAGTCAGCAAAAGGACTGTGTGTACATGTTGCCGGTGGTCGAATCCGATTCTAAACCGATCCCGGCGAAAGAGGTGATCGGCGGAGTGGTTCAGTTGTTCTGGTTGGTGACGATCACCGAAGCGGAACGCAAACTGATCGACACCGGCGGCATTCACAAATTCCTTTCACTGCTGGAAAAAAACAATCACGCGGTGTTCTTTGATTTGATGCGTGATTGTTATGTGAAACGAAAGGGCTGGTTTCGACGCTAACCGCTCAGGACGCCCCTGTCGCTCAGGTTGCACTGTCGCTCAGGCTGCACTGGCTGCTCAGGTTGCACTGGCTGCTCAGGTTGCACTGGCAAGGCGCATCACAAATTGCTCCAGCATGAACCGGTCGCGGCCGTCGGCGCTGTGCGTGCCTTTGAGTCGCAGGTCGGCATCGAGCAACCAGGCCAACAACTGAACCGCCTTTTCCCGTTTCATGCGTTTCATGTCGGCGATCGCCCGCGAGATTTCGGCCGGACGATGGATCCCGGCTTGGGCCAACGAGTCTTCCAACGTCTGCCGTTTGCCGGCCCGTTCGGCGGCCACGTGGGCCGACGCGGCCAATCCGAGGCGGCGCAGGGACCAGGCGATTTGCGGCAGCAATGCGATGGCCGGTTGCCCGCCCGAAATCAACTTGTCGAGTTGCTTGAGCGCTTCGGCGGCGTCGCCCGACGAAATCGCTTCGGTGATCTGCCAGATCGTTTTGCCCTGCCAGCCGGCGACGACGTCGCGGACCAGTGGTTCTTCGATGGTTTCACCGGGCGGCAGGTAGAGCGCGAGTTTGGCGATCTCGGTGTCCAAAAATCCGATGTCGTCGCCGAGCATTTCGACCAGGGCGTCGGCCGCGCCGCCACTGAGTTTGGTTTGGTGGCGAGAGGCGATGTATTGGGTCAAGAACTTGCGCCGTGACGCCGCCGTGGCACCCGTTTTCTGGCCCGTTTCGCCGCTGCAGCAAATCAGTACGTGCGACTTGTCGAGCGCCTTGTAGACCTTGGTGTTCGACGCCAGGGATTCGAATTGCAACACCAGACGCGCCGCCGATCCGGGCTTGGCCAGGTAGTGCTCGATTTCGTTGCGGTTGGCCGAGACGAACTTGTCGGCATCGCGGATGACCACCGATCGCTTTTCGCCCATGTCAAACAACGACGCGGTGGACAATTCGTCGTTGATGTCGGCCCAACGCGCCGTCGTGCCATCGACATCGGTGACGTCCGCCGCACCGGTCAAGACCGACGTCGTCCAGGACGCCAACGTATGGTCCCCACCAAACACCGCCGCGACCGCGAAGTCGACCGGAGCGGCAGAAGAATGGCTGGTCAGAAATTCAAACGCATGTGTTTTGGGCATGAGAAGAGTTTAGCAATTGCAGCCGATGTAACGAAGCAGGGGGCAAGACGATGGGGGCAAGACGATGGGGGCAAGACGATGGGGGCAAGACGATGGGGGCAAGACGATGGGGGCAAGACGATGGGGGCAAGACGATGGGGGCAAGACGATGGGGGCAAGACGATG
>WCIL01000027.1:0-136057 GCA_033042175.1 Phycisphaera sp. RhM | reverse complement strand
CGAATCTATGAACACCCGAGCCATGCCTGGAAAAATCCCGGGGGTTCGGGGGCTGGCCCCCGAGCATTGTTGCACGAGCAACTAACGCACACCAAAAAGTTGTCTCACTGTCGTTGACACATTCCGCAGCACGCCGCGTCAGCCAGTGGCGCCGTGACACAACCCGACCGCACCGGTCGCTCACACCTCCCGCTGACATCCCAGCACGCCGCGTCAGCCAGTGGCGCGTGACACAACCCGACCGAGGCCTGCGGGCTTCATTGCTGCAGGGTCAATTGAAAGTACGCGACGTCCAGCCAGCGATCAAACTTTCGACCGACTTCGGTGAAACGGGCGACTTCCCGAAAACCGAGCGACTTCTGAAGCTCCATGCTGGCGAGGTGCTCGGTGCAGACCCCACCGATCAAGACATGAAACCCGAGGGATGACGCGCGTTCGATCAGATCCATCAACAGCGCCCGCCCGATCCCGCGTCGATGCCACCCGCTGTCGATGTAAAACGAAACCTCGGCGGTTTCGGAATACGCCGGGCGTGGATGCCACTGAGACAGCGAAGCCCAGCCGACGACGGTCCCGTCGACACAATAGACCGTCACCGGATGCCGCTCGCCGTGCGTCCTCAGCCAGGCCAGCCGATCCTCGATCGATTCAGGATCGGTATGAAACGTACACGTGGAAGTACGAACGTAGTAATTGTAGATCTCGCTGATG
Source organism: Phycisphaera sp. RhM (assembly GCA_033042175.1). GTDB lineage: Bacteria > Planctomycetota > Planctomycetia > Pirellulales > Pirellulaceae > Stieleria. Next base: position 135,346 of record WCIL01000027.1, on the reverse strand, counting down.
GCTGCCGCGTCGGATTCCGCCGCAAGCCTGATCAATGCCTCCATCAACTCCCTCGGATCGTCAACGTCTTATAGATACGGAAAAAGCGACCAAGGACTCGCTGTCCCCTACCGCAAAACTGAGCCGCGCCGAGTCACTAAAACTCTTCGATAATCTCATTGCCGCGACGTGTCGCCAGGGCGTCATAGAGTTCGGCGTCGATGTTCTCGGTGATCGCTCGGACGGATCCGTCGCACAGGGCGAATTGGCAGAGACCGACGTGGGGAGCGGCGAGACCTTTGTCATCGCCGTCTTTCTGGTTGGGTCGAAATTGGGTTTCGAACAGCACCATGTGTCCGTGATCGTCGTCCAGTTCATCGATGTCACGAACCGCCGCACTCCAAGCGTTCTCAAACGAACTGTGACCGCCCACGGTCGTTTGGCTCAATGGGATCGGTCCGTTGTGTCGTTCGCCGAACGCCAGGGTGTTGGACAGTCCATCGATGATGGCCGCCACCCGAGTCCGGCTGTTGCGATAAAACACGCCTCGACTTGCGGTCGGGGTATCGTCCAGGTTGGTCGATGCATCGGCAGGTCCCCAGTTGGCCGCGTAACTGGCCGCCGCGTACTTCTCGACCGGGTCAGACGACTCGTCGCGGATCACAAACGCATCGGCTGAATACGTATCGCTGGGGCACAAAAACACTTCCAACGGTATCTCTCGAGCGTCTTGATTTTCGGGGGCCCAAATCGGTCGGTTGTAATCAAACAACACTGCGACTTGCCCCTGTTCCAGTTGTGGCAACATCGCCGCTCCCCAAGCCAGTCCCATGTGGTTGGCCGGCCGCAGGGGAGTTCCCTGAGGGCCGGGTTTGTGCAAGTAGCCGGAGGGAAAGACTTTGAACGTCGATTCGTAATTGTGAAGCCCGAGTGCCAGTTGTTTCAGATTGTTCTGACACGACATGCGCCGAGCGGCTTCCCGCGCCGCCTGGACCGCCGGCAGCAACAATCCGACCAGGATTCCGATTATCGCGATCACGACCAGCAATTCGACAAGGGTGAAGGCGGTCCGGCGTGGCGATGCTTGAGTCATGTCGTTTCAATCGCAAGGTTGGACAATGGCGGGGAATCTGGCGGCTGAATTTTCTCAGCGTCTGAACAGATTACTCTACAACCACGTCCAGTTCACCCATCCGGTAGACGACATTCTCTGAAACATCAAATGTGTGGCCCCCCACGTCCATCGCCCAGTCGGTGAGCCGGATTTCGCTGCCGTGCTCCGCGAACAGCGTTTGGATTTTGGGTGGCAACGTTGCTTCGTGTCCGCCGTCCTGACCGTTTTTCTCCAGATCCAAACTCAGAGTCAGTCCGGCGGTTTCGACGGTCAGGCGAAGGACCGGGGGCGAAGGACCGACATCCCAGGATTCCCACCGACCGTCGCCGGTTTCCGAGAGAAAGTGAACCGTCAATCGCTCCGGAAACCCCTCGACGATCTCCAAATGTGGCCCCAATGGAACGGGGCGCGTCGCTGGCTGGTGCGCCGAAGCCGGCTCGCCCCGCCAGCGCAAACTCACGATGTGTCCTCCGTGTGGAGACGGCCAATGGCGGTGGCCATGGGCGTGGGGATGCGCGTGGGCGCCGCTGAAGTTCTCGCCATGGTCGTGGTCGTGGCGATGCGGATCACCGTGAAGATGTTTGTGATCGTGCCGCAAATCCGTCTGGGTATCGATGACGACCACCGGTTCCGGCGGCGCGGACGTGCCGCAGCCGGTACAGCCGATCAACAGGGTCCAAACCACGGCGGACCAAACGACAGGGATGCCAGCGGCGGTGAAGCGTTTCATGACTGGATTGTAGGGCATCACCAAGTCGCTGCCGATCTCCCGCGGCAGCGTGACTTCCCCTTTGCCGTCGGTCCGCTAGGCTATCGGTCCCTCCGCCACCCCCAGCCTGCCGTGCTCGACGACTCCTATCACCTGCTGTTTCCTCTCGCCGCCAGCGTTCTATTCGCTTGTGGCCTGCTTTTTTTGAAACGGGCAACCCTGGAAGGGGCCAATCCGTGGACCGTGTCCTTGGTCGCCAATCTGTGGGCGGCGACGCTGTTTTCGGGGTTTTGGTTTCTCGAAAGCGAACCGGTCAATGTCTACTTACTCTGGCAACCCGCGCTCGTGGCGGTGTTTTACATCAGCGGCCAGATGGGCACGTTTTTTGCGATCACGCACGGCGACGTTTCGATTGCGGCGCCGCTGTTCGGCGTCAAAGTGTTGTTGGTGGCGATTTTGGCAACGCTGATCGGTGGCCAAAGTCTGCCGACGGCGATTTGGCTGGCCGCCACACTGGCGACCATCGGCATCGCGCTGGTTCAGTGGACCGGGGCGGGCACCCACAGCCGCATCGGCTACACGATTCTCAGTGCGATGGCTGCCAGCACGTCGTTTTCGATCTTTGATGTACTGGTCCAGCGGTTCTGCTCCTCGCCGATCGCGGCGTGGTCATCGGGGCGTTTTTTACCGATCATGTTCTGGTTCGTCGCCAGTTACTCGACCGTCTTTTTGGTCGGCTTCCAGCGGGAAAAATTTGCGATCCCGGCGGTCCGGCGTTCCCTGCTGATCGGCGGGTTGCTGATCGGTCTACAGGCGCTGTGCATCGTCTTCACCCTGTCCGCCTTCGGCGACGCACCGCGGGTGAACGTGGTTTATTCGATGCGGGGCATCTGGGGCGTCTTGCTGGCCTGGGGGGCGGCGGTGATCTGGGGCGGCAGCGAAGCGGATTTATCGCGAAAAACGATGGTGTTTCGCCTCGGCGGAGCCCTGTTGATCACGATTTCGGTCGTGATCGCGATTCTGTTTGGATAAGACTCACAAACGCTCCAAGCTGCATCTCATTGCGTCAAATCCGTTATCTTTTAGGCTAACGGTCCGAATCTGTTTCACCTCCTCCCTGACCGAGATCTTGACGCATGAAAGCGATGCTGTTGACCGAATACAAACACCTGGAAGTCACCGAAGTGGACAACCCCACGGTCGGGCCGAAAGATCTGCTGGTTCAAGTGAAAGCGTGTGGCATCTGTGGCAGCGACATCCACGGGTACGACGGCAGCAGCGGACGTCGGATTCCGCCCTTGGTGATGGGACACGAAGCGTCCGGAATCGTTGCCGAAATTGGCAGCGAGGTGACCGGTTTTGCCGTCGGCGATCACGTGACGTTCGATTCCACCGTTTCGTGCGGCGATTGTTTTCATTGTCGCCGCGGCGAGATCAACCTGTGCGACAACCGCACCGTTCTGGGCGTCTCGTGTGGCGAATACCGCCGTCACGGTGCGTTCGCCGAACTGGTCTCGGTGCCCCAACACATTTGCTACCGCTTGCCCGAAGAGATGCCGTTTGAACACGCCGCATTGATCGAAGCGGTCTCGGTGGCCGTCCACGCGGCCAACCGAACGCCGGTCCAATTGGGCGACACGGCGGTGGTCGTCGGCAGCGGCATGATCGGATTGTTGACGATCCAAGCGATCCGTCTGGCCGGCTGCGCCCGAGTCATCGCGGTGGATCTAGACCAGGACCGGTTGGACGCCGCGTTGTCACTGGGGGCCGACGTGGCACTCAAGGCCGACGAGGTCGATGTCGCCGAAGAGGTTCGAAAATTGACCGGTGGTCGCGGCGCCGACGTCGCCTTGGAAGTCGTCGGGGCCAGCGCGACGATCGACACCGCCATCGCCTGCCTGCGCAAAGGCGGCTCGATCACGCTGGTCGGCAATCTGGCGCCGCGCGTCGAAGTGCCCTTGCAGGCGATCGTCACCCGAGAATTGAACGTTTTTGGTACATGCGCCTCGTGTGGTGAGTACCCTGCGTGCATTGAATTGATGCGGAGTGGCGCTATTCAGGTCGCACCGCTGATTACCGCGACGGCAACACTCGAAGAAGGCCCCGAATGGTTCTCACGTCTTTATGCCGGTGAGAAGGGTGCGATGAAGGTGGTCATTCAACCGGGCGTGTCGGCGTAGTCTCTTCCCAATTTATCCCTCCCAATTCTTCCGATCATGAAACGAATCTCCGCGCTTCTTCGGCCGTGCTTCGGCCCCTTCCTGATGTCGATCCTGATGTCCGTCTTGCTGCTTCCACAAGTCGGCAAGGCGGTTGATGTCGAAACGGCCGATGACATTCAGTTCTACACGCTAAAAAATGCCAACGGCATGACGGTGCGAATCACCAATTATGGTGCGATCATCATGTCCATCGTGGTCCCGGATCGCGAAGGAAACATGGCCGACATTGCGCTCGGGTACAACGACATCGCCAGCTACACCAACGCCGTCGACAAACCCTATTTTGTGCCGTCGTCGGTCGTTACGGGAATCGAATCGCCAAAGGCAAGTTTACGATCGACGACCAAGAATACTCGCTGGCGATCAACAACCCGCCGAACAGTTTGCACGGCGGAATCATCGGCTTTGACAAAGTCATCTGGAACGGAAGCGTCGACGAGGAATCCAACGCCGTGACGCTGACCTACCTGGCCAAGGACGGTGAAGAAGGCTACCCGGGAAATCTGAATTGCTCCGTGACCTATCGGTTGACCGATGAGAATGCGATCGAAATCGATTATTCGGCCACGACCGATAAAGCGACCCCGATCAACCTGACCCAGCACACGTACTTCAACCTCAAGGGCGAAGGCGAGGGCACGATTCTGGGCCACGAACTGATGATCAACGCCCGCCGTTTCACCCCCGTCGATGCAACCCTGATCCCGACCGGCAAGACTCCGGCCGTCCAAGGAACCCCGTTTGATTTCACAACCGCAAAACCGATCGGCCGCGACATCGCAGCTGAAAACGAACAGTTAAAATTCGGCGGCGGTTACGACCACAACTGGGTCCTGGACAAGGGCGGCCAAACCGGTGAGATGACGTTGGCCGCAACCGTTTACGACCCCAAGAGCGGGCGCGTGCTGGAAATCTCAACCACCGAACCGGGCATCCAGTTCTACAGTGGAAATTTTCTAGACGGACGACTGACCGGAAAGTCGGGAAAGAGCTACGTCCACCGCGGCGGCTTTTGTCTGGAAACCCAACACTATCCCGACAGCCCCAATCAGCCGAACTTCCCCTCGACGATCCTGAAACCGGACGACGAATACGCCACCAAGACGATCTTCAAATTCTCGACACGCTGAGGTGAGCTTGAATCGCGTCTCACTCAATCGACATTGAGGGGTGCCGCTCGCGCTGGCGCGAACCGGCTGATATCAATTGATGATCAGCCGTTTGCCGCGAGCCTACGGGTCACATCGGGTGGCCAAGCTGTCACTTGCGGAACGATGCAATGGGACTGGGCCCACCGATGGCAGCGTGAACCCACGGATTTTTTGCACCCTGTCATCCGTGGGTTCGCGCTGCTATCGGTGGGCATTACTTTCGATGGACAGCCCGGTAAGTTTGCTGGAGAGCTACCTGAAAATTAAATGTAGCCAGAGCACTAGGGCAACAGCCAGGGCGTGACTTGGTTTTTCATCTGGTTTCGCACCGGCAAGGCCAACGGATTCTGATAGTCCGGGGGACGCATGGATTTATCGTCCGGACCGATGTCGGCTTGTGGAAAGGGGTCATGGACGACCGCGTTGGCTTGCTGGTAATTCATCGGCCCCGGGGGAGCGATCCAGCCGCGGTTGACCAAGCTCTGGCAGCCCGCCAAGCCCGTCATCGCCAAGGCAAGCCCCAAACCGCCACAAAGGCATCGTCGATTCAATCGTGCGTCCATCTTCCATCCCCTCATGTGGCGTAAGCTATCAGCTCGCGAACCGTGTCCCAGCACGCGGCGTCAGCCAGTGGCGCGTCATGGAGTCATAGCCTGCACGTGCCGCTCGCTCTTCCCGCTGGAATCGACGAGCGTACCGAAACCGTCCGCGCCGGCGGTAGACCAATTCATTTGTTCCGGCGGCGGTAATGCTGGCTGATCGCCAAGATCGCGACCAGATACATCGTCCCGAACAGCAGCGGCGCGATCTCGGGCCACCAGGCCATCAGCGGGGCGACCAGAAAAAACGCGATGCCCGCCAGGGCCGAGCCGCCCCAGATGTGACCGGCCATCGCCACAAAGGCAAATCCGCTGAGTGCCGAGGCGAGCGGGAACAACGCGGAATGATTGATGCCGCCGATGACCAACAAGATATTGATGACCGCCAATGCGCTCAGGTAGCCCAGCCAGATCGACCAGACCGGGCGTTCGGCGATACTGCGCGGAGACAGCGACCCGTCGCGGGCTCGATAAATCGTTCCGATGATCAGCGCGAACATCGTCAATCGCGGAATCCAATAGGCGATCGACGGTGGAAAATTCATCTGCAGCAAGATAAAAATCAACACGTGCGTGACGAAGATGATCACTCCCAGCAACAGCAGCGTGCCGTGCCAATGCATGAAATGACCTTGATGCTGGTCACGTCCGATCTCGCGGGCCACCCGTTCGATCAATCCGCTGCCGGCCGCCTTGATGGTGTCACCGGCTAGAAAGCGATCCAGATCGTCGGCCAGTTCGTCGGCGGATTGGTAGCGACATTCCGGTTCGTACCGAATCGCTTTGAGACAGATGTTCTCCAGATCGCGTGACAATTGCGAGCGGTAGCTGCGTGGCAGACTCGGTTCGTCTTGCAACACGCTTCGGATCACTTCGGCCGGGTTGGAACCTTCGTGCGGTGGCACGCCGGTGATCAGTGCATAGAGCATCGCGCCGAGTGAATAAACGTCCGAGGCGACTCCCGATCCGGCGTTACCGGACGCCTGTTCCGGACTCATGTAATTGGGAGTCCCCAACACCTGTCCCGTCCGTGTCAACATCGTCCCCTCGCGACTCCACTTGGCCAGCCCGAAATCGGTCACCAACGGTCGGCCTTCCTGGTCGATCAGAATGTTGTCCGGTTTGAGGTCACGATGCACGATCCCCGCCCGATGCGCGTAGGCGACGGCCCGGGCAATGTCGCGGACCAGTTCGGCGGCGCGGGTGTCGCTCAGTGACTGGTCATCGACAAATTGCTGCAACGTCGGCCCGTCGACCAACGTCATTGAAAAGTACTCGTGGCCGTTCCACGTCCCGATTTCATGGATCGAAATGATCCCGGGATGATCCAAGCGGGCCGCCGATTCGGCTTCCATGCGAAACCGTTTGCGTTCTTCATCGCTGGCCAACACTCCGCTGCTGATCAACTTCACCGCGACCGGGCGATCGAGTCCCGTCTGATGCGCACGGTACACAACCCCCATGCCACCGCGAGCGATCTCGGATTCGATTCGGTACGATCCGATCTCCTGACCACACAGCGACATGATCTGTGGCTGCGGCGTCTCGCCCATCCAGTGATGGTTGCGAAAAAAGCTACACAGCTCGTCGGCATGCTGTGGGTAGCGTGCCAAATAATCCGACGGGTCGGGCGACTGTCCATCTTCGAGACGCTGCAGATACTCCGCCAAGATCTCGTCCAAGGCGTCATCGCCTTCGATCGGGGTGTCGTTCGAATTGGTTTTGTCGGTGGCCATTGGGCAACTACCCTATTCCCCCTTCGCCTCGGCCACCGATTTCAAGTACGCCATCAAATCCAGCACTTCGTCCTTGCTGTACTGGTCCATCAACGCCTTGGGCATCATCGATGTCGCACTGCGTTTGATCAGCTCGATGTCGTCCTGCAGGATGATCACCGGTTCTTTGGCTTCGGGGTTGGTCAACAACGTGACGGTGTCGTCGTTTTCATCGACCACGATGCCCGACAGAGTCTTACCATCGACGGTCAGAATGATCTGCATCGCGTACTTGCTGTCGATCTTGTGCGAAGGGACCAAGATCTCGCGTAAGATCCCCAGGTGATCGGATTTCCATTTGGTGTAGGTGTCGGTCAGATCGGGTCCGACCGCCCCGCCGACGTTGTTGATTTTGTGGCATCCCACACAGGAGGCTTCGTTGAAGACTTTCTCGCCGATCTCCGGTGAACGCCCACGAAGGTCCGAATCAAAGTCGCCGGCGAAATCCTCCAGTGTCCACGCTTGGACGAACGAGCGGGTGCTGCCGAGAGGATTGGCCGGTTCGACCGGATTCTGGTTCCAGGCATCCAGGTCGTCGACCACGACCATCACGCCGTACATGCGATACCAGTGTTGGGGAAACGTGCAGACATACGGATACTCGCCCGGCTCTGACGGAGCGGTCAGGGTGATCCGTGTCGAGTTGTCTGGCGCGACCATCTCACTGGCCGCGATGACGTTGGGTGAATCCGGGACATACGGCAATCCGCCGCTGCCCTCGGGGCCGGCCGCCAACCCTGCCATCGCGACTCCCTTGAGAGCGCCCGGCTGGGTGATCACCAGGTTGTGCGGCATTAGGTCGTGGTTTTCCAACAGAATCTGCACCGGACGCCCGGCTTCGACCGCGAAGTACGCAACGTCGTAACGCATCTCTTCTTCGACCGTCCCGATCTTCACGACCCGGACGGTGACTTCGCGAAGCCGGCTCCGCAATGATCTGGATTGCTGCGGCGGGATCTTCGTCAGCAGCCGATCGACCAACTGCATCGCATCGATGAACGCGTCGGTCGTCCGCTCGGCCGCCGGCGTGGCTTCGGCGAACGCAACCAGGGCTTCGGCCGCCTTGAGTGAGCTGTCGGCCTGAAAGACGGACGGTGGCAATCGCATCAGACCGCGACAGGCGGCGACTCGGGTTGCCGGATCATCGACCTGCGTGATCAATCGCTGGTAGGTGTCGTCTTGATCGGCGGGAATGCGGGACAACGCGTCGATCGCGGCGAGTTTGGCGTCCAGCGAATCGGCAGATTCGAATTGGGACACCGCGTAGTCGCGCTGCGCCACTTTCAATTTTTTGTTGGGCAGTTTTCGGATTGCGGCCAGCATTGCGATGGTGGCGTCGGCGTCCGTTTCGGCGATCGATCGCGCCGTGTCCGTGTCGCCGGCGACGATCAGTCCCGCCAGCGCGATCGAACGCAGCGCGGGGTCGTCATCGCGGGCCAGTTCGGACAGCACGGGCTGGAGCGCCGTCAATTCCGCCGCGGGACGCTTCAACATCAGCCCGGTCAACAGATCGACCAACCGCCTCGCGTCCGGCGTGTCCATTTTCGACTTGGTGATCGTCGCCAGCATTTCCGCCGCAACCGTACTGTCTTTCAGTTTGGCCAGCGCCGCAAACGCTTCGTCCCGAATACCCGCCGCCATCGCCGGTCGCCCCACGATGGCTTCATAGACCGGGATGTACTTTTCATCGTCCGTTGATCTTGGAACGAGCAACAAACGCTCGTCGTTGAGCCGCCCCAATTGATACGCGACGACGCGTGGCGACTTGTCCAAAAAGATTGTCGGTGGCTCGGCGTCCTTGGCCAGACACGATGCGGCGGTAGTGATCTGCGCAATGACGACAAGCAACAACAGGCGTGAGAGCAAACGCATGGTTTGGATTGGAATGGTGTTGGTGGTGGTGTGGGGTGGTATTTTGGCGTGAGCGCCGGATCCCGAGGGATGTCGATTGATGCGGGAGGCGGAGGGATAGAAATGACCACTGAGCCCACGGATAGCAGCGCGAACCCACGGATTTTCAGCACCCTGGCATCCGTGGGTTCGCCCTGCCATCCGTGGGTATGAATTGCGCTGGTTGGCCCGGTAAAACTGCCGTAGTACTCCGTCCAGATTGAGAACCGGGGCTTGTTAACTTCAACGCCCCTCTCGCTCCCGACAGGATTACTCCATCACCAGCCCTACTGTTCCAGTTGACGCATCGTTTCATCGAGCGTGTACTGCAAGTAGTCGTCCATGTCGTGTTCCAGCACGCCGAGGGCCATTTCGATCGCGTCGTCTCCGCTCAGGAAACTGATCGCACGAACGGCTTCCAAGCGAACCGTCGGATGCTCATCGTGAACGGCTTTTGCGAATCGATCGGCGTGATCGGGGATCGCGTGCATCATGTGTGACGTCAGCCGGACACAAGCCGCGCGGGCACGATCGTTCTCCGACGCCGACAGCTTGTCCAACAAATCGGTCCGCACTTGGTTGTGCGTTTGGTACATCCACAGGGCTTCCATTTGCTGATGTTCGACGTTGGGATCCGATGCGTCCAATCCGGCCACCCAGGCGTCGAGCGCTTTCAACACCGGTCCGCTGTCGCGTGCGGCCAATTCACGACGTGCCCGATAACGCGTCCGGTCTTCGGGTGATTTCAGCAATTCCAGCAACTGGGAAATTGTCGCACCATCGATCTTGGCGGGTTCCAACAACGGGCGTTCCTTGTGCGTGACGCGCCAGATGCGACCGTGGGAATGATCGCGACTGGGATCGCGCAGGTTATGTTGCAAGTGACCGATCAAGGCATTGTGCCAGTCGACGATGTACAGCGAGCCGTCCGGGGCGAACTGAAGATCGACCGGTCGGAAATTGCCGTCGCGGCACGAGAGCAACATCTCGACTTCCTCGCCGACGAACCCGCTGCCGTTCTCGGCGGGCATGATCTTGTGATTCAAAATCGCCCGTTCGCCGATCACGTTGGTGACCAGGAAGTTGCCTTGCATGTCGTCGGGAAAATGGCGACTGGAGACGATCGCACACCCGGCCAACGGTCGAATCCGCTTGGGATAGAACGTCGGGAACTTGTAACTGGGGTCTCCGCCGGCCATCGACGCGACGCGACGGTGTTGGCTGCCGCCGGGGTGCTTGTTGGGGAACTCCACATGCCCGGTGATCGGTGCGGCCCAGTAGGCGTTTCCAGGCGATGCGTCACCGATGAAGTCTTGTCCCCATTTGTCGTAGCAGTACCCCCAGGGGTTGGCGAACGCGAACGAGGCGTGAACGTCCAGCCGTTCGGTTCGTGGATTGTATTTCCAGACCCCGGCCTCGGCCAAACGACGCACGCCGTAAGGTGACTCGACGGCCGAGAATTTGAAGGTGCCTTCTTCGAAGTACAGGTTGCCACCGGGTCCCCATTCGAACGCTGCGATGCCGTGGTGCGAGTCGGCCGAATCAAAACCGATCAATTGCCGCGTCACCTCGTCGGCTTTGTCATCACCGTCGGTGTCTTTAATGAACCAGATGTCGGGCTGGCGCGACACGTAGGCGCCGCCGTGACCGAGTTCGAATCCGGTCGGTTGATGCAACCCTTCGGCAAAGACTTTGCAAACATCGGCGGCATGGTCGCCGTCGTTGTCTTCAAAGATCAACAGTTTGTCGTTCATCGGGGACTTGGGTTTCCAGTGCGGATACGACTTCATCGTCGCGACCCACAATCGTCCCTTGCTGTCGAAATTCAGCGCGACCGGGTTGGACAATTCAGGAAACTGCTCTTCCGATGCGACCAATTGGATTTCATACCCGTCGGCCAAATCGAACAATTTGATTTGTTCGGCCGCGGGCAGGTATTCCAACGATCCGAGTTTTCCAGCTTTGGCGTTCTTGTCGTTCGGCGTGCCGACGTTGGTGGTCGGGTTGAGGAACGGCAGCGTTTTCGAATCATCGATGGTTTCCGGAACCGGCTTGCCGGCGGCCACCGCCCAAATGCGGGCGTCGCGAATCGCCGTCATCTCGTCCAGGATTGCCCGTTCGCGTTCCATCACGATGCGGTTGTTGTACTTGCGGTCTCCGTCTTGTCCCGCCAAGCCACGATCACCGTAGATGGAATATCCATTGACGGCGCGGTAGCGATGAAACCAATGAAAGTTCTTGTCGTCAATCTCGTTCTTCAGATCCGGATTGATCGCCGCGGCAAGCTTGTTACCGAATAACGCCCGATCCAAGATCGGCGCCAACCGTTCGTATCCGACGTCGTTCAAGTGAAACCCGTTGATCGTCAAACGCTGCGGTGATTTTTCGAACAGCGCCCGGGTCGGCGTGAACAAATCGACGAAGACGACATCGGTTTGCGACGCAACGTCCGACATCGCTTCGGTGTACAGCGCCAAGTTTTTATTTTGTTCTTTGCCGTCGGAAAGATTCGGATCGTCTGAGCCTTCGAACGCGATCGGCGACACCAAGACGACTTGCGGGTGTCCCTTGCCGTAGTCCGCCGTCTTTGTCTCCGTGACCAGCTTGGTCAGGTCGGATTTGTATTTCTTGAGACCTGTTTCGCCGGCAAACGACTCGTTGTATCCGAAGAAATACATCACCACCGAAGCCTGGCTGTGCGTCAAGTGGCTGGTCGGATCGCCAAAATTTTTCGATCGAATTCGCGTGTAGAGTTCGTCACCGGGAAAACACAGATTTCGAACCACCAATTCCAGCTCGGGAAAACGGGTGTGCAGCAGCGTTTCCCATTCATTTTGAACCTGCATCCGCTCACCGAGAGCGTTGCCGACCAAACAGATGTGGTCGCCTTTTTGCAGTTTCAGATCAGCGGCGAGGGTGACGCTGGAAAACAGCAGACAGGCCAGCGCCGCCGAAGCAGCCAGGCAGATATTCCGGGAAAGTGATTTCATTGTCGGTAGGGTCCGTCGGATGATGAAGATCTATCGGTGGGATTGAGAAGTGGGGCGACACATCCGGTCGGGATGCGACACCGTTTGAGTTTTCTATCCAGCTTTTGTAGGTGGGAGTCTCGACGTCGGCCACGCTATGGCTGACCGATCGCCGACATGCACAGCCTGGGCTGCGCAAGAGCCTGGGCTGCACAACTGACACAGCACGGTGACGAACACAGTGCGGTGACAGACCAATTCAAACTGAATCAAGCACGCGCGGGCAGGGAGACGCGGCTGACACCGCTCGGCCGATCAGGCGTTGACCGGTCGTGAATTCAACCTGCATTCTCTCCGCTGAATGCTTGCCGCATTATTATGCACCGCCGACCCTCAAGACGGTAGCGAAGAATCGTCGGTTGCACGGAGTATCCCGCTTTCTCATACCGGTTTAATAAGATTCCGTCGCGTTTTGTGACACCCGAGAGAAGGACGACAGGTGTCGATGACGCAAACTCATTTCCCGGCGACGCAAATTGCTCTGCAACCGGAACGCCCTCCGACTCCGGCGGTCTGGCTCACACCAGACTCCGATAGCCTGAGACCAAGATCTCGATGGCCCGATCGATCTGCTCGGACGTGTTGAATTTCCCGATTCCGAACCGGACGCTCCGCCGAGCTTCACTTTCGCTCAACCCCAATCCCGTCAACACGTGGCTGGGTTTAGCGTCGACGCTGCTGCAGGCCGACCCGCTGCTGAACGCGACGTCGCTGCAAGCGGCCATCCACGACTCGCCTTCGATCCCCGGCAGTTGGCAATTCAGATTGCCCTCCAGTCGCATCGACGATTCGAGCGGCGGTCCATTGAGACAGATGCCGTCAATGCCCTGTCGCAATCCGTCCCAAAGTTGGACGCGCAAGTCACCGACCCGCCGGGCGACCTGGGGCGATTCCGCGACGGCCAGGTCGAGCGCGGCGGCCAGCGCGATGACGTTCGCCGGAGACATTGTGCCGCTGCGCAGATTTCGTTGTTGACCACCGCCGACGATCATCGGTTTTAATCGCACGCGACGTCCGGGAATCCCGCCGGCCATCGTCAACACGCCGACACCCTTGGGGCCGTAGAACTTGTGGGCCGACGCGCTGATCAAATCCACATCGACCCGTTGCAAATCAACCGCGATCCGTCCGACCGCTTGGGTCGCATCGCTGTGGACAAGCGCGCCGACTTGATGAGCGATGGCGGCGATCTGCGACATCGGTTGGATCACTCCGATTTCGTTGTTCGCCCAATGCACCGTAACGAGTGCGGTGTCATCGTCGATCGCCGCAGCCAATTGCTCCAGATCGACTTGTCCGGCGAGCGGGTGATCGAAGCGATGGACCGGAACACGCGTGACCCGAAAACCGTCCTTTTCCAGTCTGGCGACGACATCTAAAACGGCGGGATGCTCGATCGTGCTGGTGACCACATGACGCCTTCGCTGTCGCGGGTGGCGGCAGATCCCGTCGATCGCCAAGTTATTGCTTTCGGTCGCCCCGCTGGTGATCAATACCGAATCGGCGGCGACGCCAAGATGCGACGCGATCATCGCCAGAGCGGCGTCCATCGCCGACTTTGCTTCACGCCCCATTTCGTGAGAGGTGCTGTGCGGGTTGCCGAAATGCTCGACCAGCCACGGCAACATCTGTTGGGCGACGCGTGGATCACACGGCGTCGTCGCGTGATTGTCCAAATAAATCATCGACCCTCCAAAGTGGCGTAAGCCTCCAGCTTGCGAGGCAGTGGCGTAAGCTTCCAGCTTGCGAGGCAGTGGCGTAAGCTTCCAGCTTGCGAGGCAGTGGCGTAAGCTTCCAGCTTGCGTTCCCCTGGGCGTAAGCCCCAACCTGCCAGGCAAGCTGGAAGCTTACCCCACTTGTCCATACAGCGCATCGAGTGCCAACTGGCTCCACGTCTCCAGTCGCTCGTGCTGCTCGCGCAATTGATCGATGGAGACGAAGCCGCCTTCGGCCAATTCGACTTCGTTGCTGGCGACCTGCGGTGAATCGAGCACAAACCGATGCACCACGCCCAAATGAACCTGTCCGACTTCGTTGGACGGATCGTAAATCAAACCCTCGCGGGTCTCGGTGTACTGGGCATCCAACTGGATTTCTTCGGCCAGTTCGCGTTGCATGCCGGTGGCGTAAGCGTCGTTGCCGTCGGCGGCGTCTTCGCGGCTGATGTGCCCACCGATTCCGATACTTCGTTTGGCGTGCAACCGTTCTTCGCCGCCACCGCCGCCGCGGGTGTAGGCAAAGACATGGAGTCGGCCCGAGTTGTCGGTCCATTCCAAGACGACGTAGGGGATCAATTGCTTGAAACTGGGATCGACTTCCATCGCCGAGCGTGGCCGATAGGACAATTGGTCACTCTGCAGGATCGGTCCGAGGAATCGATCGATGTCGGATTCGAATCCATCGATCACACCGATCTCGTCGATGACCGATGCGGGAATGACCAGGACGTGTTCTTCGTGAGTGGACATGAATGCTTGGGCAGGGCGGGAAATCAATAACAACGAGCGGCTTAGTTGGATCCGCCCGATCGTAACATGCCCGATCCGATTGGTGTACCGATGCCGCCAGACGACCTGTCAGCGGGTGGGGATCGCCAGGCACAAAACGTGGCGGTCGCCGCGGACGAGCATTCGATTGCCGACGACGATCGGTGCCGCCCAGCAGGGGGTCCGAATCTGGTCGCTGAAATCATATTCTGCCAAGATCTCCAGCTTCTCGGGATCGGGACGCACGATCTCGATCCGCCCGTATTCGTCCAACACGACCAAGTGTTCGCCGACGCGGGTGACCGACGTTCGCATCCCCCGATCGTCACTCCACTGCACCTTGCCGCTGGCCAGTTCGACACAACGAAAATCGCTGTCCGGATTGTTTCGCCCGCTGCAGCCATACAGGAAACCGTCCACCAAGATCGGCGTCGACCAGTGGCAACGCATCGCCTGGGCGCGGCGATTTCGGGGTGGATCCAGCCAGAGCGTGGTCGGCTGCTCGAAAGACACCTTCAACAGCCGGCTGCCCACCTGATAGCACTCGCTGATGAAAACGCGATCGCCGTCCACGACCGGCATCATCGCGTTGACACTTTCCAACAGGTCCGCTCGGTGCGGCACCTTCCACAGCACCTTGCCGAGTGCAGGGTCGACGGCCAACAGATGATTGCGGGCATACAACAGCACCACGGTCTGATCACCGATCTTCATCGTTCGAGGGCTGCTGTAGCTGGCCAGATCACCACCGCATTTCCAAACCTCGTCTCCGCTGGCCAAATCAAACGCGACCAGCGCCGATCCGTTGGGGATCACCCGGTCCAGTCGCCCCGGCGCGATCTGTTGATCTTCCGGGGGGCTGCCTCCGACGGGAACGATCACCATCGAATCCAACAGCAACGGCGACGATCCGACGCCGAAGAAATTCTGGACCACGCCGTAGGCGTCGTTCGTCGAGACGCTCCATTTCAACGTCCCGTCGGCGAGATCTCGACAGCACAATTCGCCGTCACAGCCGAACGTGACGATCGATTTGCCGTCGCTGGTCGGCGTCCCTCGCGGACCGGTTTCATAACCGTACAGGTCTCGGTACTCCAGCGGACGCTCGACCGACCAGATCAAACGGGCATCGTTCAGATCAAACGCCCGCAACCGCTCGACCATCTGCCGCCCGCCGGACGACTGATCGCGACGCACGGCGTCGGCGTGGTAGTAGCGTCCGTCGACGACACAGCCGAGCCCATAGCCATCGCCGACCGGCAGCCGCCAGACAATTTCAGGCGTTTTGCTCCAATCGAATGCCTTGCCGGAAACCTCGGCGACACCGTCAAAGTGTTTCCCCAACAGACGCGGCCAGTCGGAACCTTCCAGCTCCATCGGCGGGATCGATGCGGTTGCATCCGGCGTCTCGTCGACGACCACCGTCGTCGACGGCTGATCGCACGACGCAAAACTACAAAAACAGAACAGCAGCGGAATGGAGGAAAGGATTCGGAACACAGGCTTCATGGGGTTCAATTTCGATCGGTTCGTCTATTTGATAAACCACCAGTCTAGCAACGAGCGGAAACCAAGTGGGCTGAGTTGGCAGCCAGCCCGGTCGGTGTCGCAGGCTGGACGCGTTTCCCACGATCATCAGCCGCCCCATCAAGCGCCGATCAGCCCTCCGCCGATCAGCCCTCCGCCGATCAGCCCTCCGCCGATCAGCCCTCCGCGGTCAGCCGTTCGCCACAGCGGTAGCAGTAGACGGCATCGTCATGGTGTTCGGCGGACGTGCAGCGTGGACACTTCGTTTCGCCGGCGGGTTCCGCGGGCTTTTTGGAGGTCAGCTCGGCGGTGACGAACCCGCTGGGCACGATGATCAGACTGTAACCGAGCAGAATCAGCGTCGCGGAAATGAACTTTCCGATCGTGGTTTTGGGGACGATGTCGCCATAGCCGACCGTCGTCATCGTCACGATGGCCCAGTACATTGCCTGGGGAATGGAATCGAATTGGCTGGCGACAAATTCCGAATCATCCAGCGGTGATTCTCCCCGCGTCATCCGTGGAATCACGTTTTCGACGAAGTACATCAACGTGCCGCTGATGGTCACGGCGACCAAGACGACGATTAGGAACACGATGATCTTATGCCGAGCTTTCCAAATCGCCTGTGACAACTCTTCGGCATCGTCCATCATCCGCCACAACTTCAGCACGCGGAACGCCCGCAGCAGCCGAATGCTGCGGAGGATGACGAAGGAATTGGCGTCACTCTCGACGAAAAAGAACCCGATATAGGTCGGCAAGACACTGAGCAGATCGATCACGCCCCAAAAA
The DNA here is from genome assembly GCA_033042175.1 of Phycisphaera sp. RhM. Lineage (GTDB taxonomy): Bacteria > Planctomycetota > Planctomycetia > Pirellulales > Pirellulaceae > Stieleria. The sequence goes on along the minus strand of WCIL01000027.1, from coordinate 118,070 downwards.
CTGACGGCGTACCGCAGCGGGTGTTTGGCACAGGCCAGCCGCGCGCCGTACTCGATCGTGAACAGGATGGTCAGAAACCATTCGAACCGCCCCAGGATCAGCCAGTTTCGCTCGGCGACCGAGGGGATCGTCTCGACCGCCACCAGGGTGACGCTCGTCAAAATCGCCAGCAACAGTCCGACGTCGAACACCCAACCGGCCGGCGTGTCCGATTCAAAGATGACGTCGTGCATGGTCACGCGCCAGGGCGGACCGTCGGGACGCTGTTCGGCTTTGGATCGACGTCGGCTCATCGGTTACCTATCGCTGCCCGCGACGGGCGATTGGATGCGACGCGGTGCGGTCACCGCAGCGCCGGCCGATCGCACCGGGTTGCTTCCCTGGTCCGACATCACCGCACTGGCGGGCATCACACCGGGTGCTTGTGGAGCGAACGTCGGCGCGGTCGACGGAACATCGATGAACGGCGTGCTGCCTTCGCCGGTCCCATTGCGATACGTCGCTGCGATCGCGTTGACGCGGTCTTGCAGCGATCCGCTGGGCAGCGTGGTCGTTCCGTCCGGGGACGCGGAATGACGTCGAATCGTCGTGGTCACCAGACCGCTGGGACGCGTCGCGTGTTGTGCGATCGCGTTTTGGTGTCCGCGGTACTGGGGCGACAGATAATTGTTGGCCACGCCGGCCTCGTGGTTGGGCTTGCGACCGGGCAGAATGACCTTGGTCGGACTGCCCTGCACAATCTTGCCTTCGGTGGTCTGGAACGTGGGAACCAGCGAGATCCTTTTCTCTTCCCCGCCGGCGGCGTCCCAGGGAATCCAGATGCTGTAGCTGGCGCCGAAATCGCTTTGGCTGAAATGCTTGGTGAATTGTTCCGGCGTGAACTTAAACGGTTTGACCTGAGAATCTTTGCCGTCGGCCCCGATCTCGAAACCGTGCACCGTCAGGGTGCCTTCGACCGGAACCGTTTTCGTCTTCTCATCGAAGAAGAACAATCGTCCGCCGAAACCACGCGTCGGCGTCTTGCCGGTTTGGACCAGCACGTCGGGCGACCAGGTCGTCGCCATCTTGACCGGACCGGGATAGGGAGTCGGCGGCTCGTCCTGGCTCTTGGACCAGGGAGCCTTCTTCATCCAACCCGGCGTTTCGAAAAAGTTGGCGAGTTTGGAATCGCCCCGAGTCGCCGGACTGGTGCATCCGCCGGCGACGAGCGACCCGGCAGCGAGAACGGCGACGGCCAATGCTTTGGTGCTGCGTGCTGTGTGTGACATATCGATTCAGACCGTTCGTAAAGGATCGGGTGGAGAGTGAGGTGCGGGTCCAAGAAGTGGGATAGTTTCCGACCTGACAGGTCAGGTTCGACAGGCTGGAAGCCTATCCCACGTTTGTTAGACCACTTACTGGCTGACTTGGTTGATCCAACCGGCCGGCAGCGTCTGGTCGGCTTCGCTGCCGATCATGCCGGCGGGCATCTGGAACGACGACTGGTTCACGTCGGGCCGCGGTGCGGGCAGTGAATCGCTGCGGTTGGCCGGTGCCAGGGTTTCGGTTCCGAACGTCGGATTCAGAATCGATTCGCCGGCGGGCTGACCGATGACAGGCTTGTTCTGGTCGGTGATAACACCCGGGGGCAGTTCGCCGACGACGACTTCTCCGTCGATCGTCGGGTGCACGTCGGGATAGATCGTCGGGCCGATCGCCGGTCCCCACAATCCGTAGCCTCCGCTCAAGCCCACGTCGCCGTGGGCTTCCACCACGTCGGCCAAGCACCAACTCATCCGGCTCGACTCGGTTTGCTTGATGTACTCCAAGTCCTGTTCGCCGGTGACCAGCATCGGCGTCAACACGACAAGTAGTTCGCTCCTGACTTCACTTTCGAAATCATATTTAAACAGATTACCAAGGAGCGGTATGTTCGAAAGGTACGGGAGGCGACGGCTGAAATTATTGCGAGTCTTTTGAATGAGCCCTCCCATAATCACCGTTTGTCCGCTGTACACTGAAAGCGTCGCCTGAGCCGTCGTGTCAATAATGTCTTGAATCAAAATGGTCCCACCACCTGGCTCACCGGTTGGAACCGGTGTACCGTTTGTATCGTCGCGTGCAGATCGCGTAATATCAACGTCCATCAGAATTGCCCCATCACTTCCAACGCGAGGACGGACACTCAGGATCAATCCCACTGTGATGTCATCGATATTTGGAGTGACTACCCCGTTACCGGTTACAGTGTTACCGCGAAACCGAGCGATTTGACGACCAACGTTGATCAGGGCTTCAGTGTTATCCGTCGTCATCAATTGTGGCCGACTAATGATCTGTGCACGATTGGCTTCCTGAAGCGTACGAAACAGGAGACTTACAGACTCACTGGCTGCGTTTAAGACAAATCCTCCGTAGCCGATTGACGGGTTGCTTTGGCCAAGTCCGAAGGTCGACAACGAGCTGGCTGCGAGAGCATTTTGATTGAAATCATTCGAGTTCGGGACACCTGCGTCGTTGAAATTGAACCCCGGATCGCCTGGGTCGAGCGTGTCCCCGAATGCTCCAGCGGCTTGACCACGACTGAAGGCGAGAGAGTCTTGCAAACCGAGCTCGGTGCCGATCTCAAAGGCATCTTCCAGCGTCACTTCGGCCAGCAGGACTTTGATCAGCACCATCGGGCGTCGACGGTCCAGACGCTCGATCAACAAGCGAACGTCTTCGTACAGTCGCGGCGAGACGCTCAACAGGATGCTGTTGAAATTCTCTTCGGCGATCGCCACGATGTCGCGATCGAGAAGATCGTACGGGCCGAGGCCTTGCTGGTATTGCTGGATCGTGGTTTGTGATTGCTGACGTTCGTTGACGTAGTTGGTGATCGCCGCGGCGACCAACGTCGCTTCGTTGTTCTTCAGCCAAATCACTTCGGTGATCCGCTCGGCGAACCCTTCGCTGTCCAGTCGCAGCAAGATGCTTTCGACGACTTCCAAGTCCGACGACGATCCGCTGGCCACGATGCTGTTGGTGCGGATATCGGTCGAGAAACGCAGCGGCACAAGCGAGCTGTCCGCTGACGCGGTGGCCGACGGCAATCCGGCCACGTTGGCACCACCGACGCTGGTTCCGCTGGTGGCTGCGTCGGAACCGAACAGGGTCTCCAGCGAGGCGGCCAACTGAGCCGCGTCACCGTTTTCGATCGTGAACACCTTGACCAGCGAGTCGATGCCGGGGGCTTTGTCCAATTGACGGATCAGTTCCGCGATCAACGGCATGCTCGAGGAAGGGGCTCGAACGACAATCGAATTCGAGTTCGTTTCCGCGGTGATCGTGGCTCCGGCCAAGATGCCGGATTCCACCATCCGACGCTCGTCGCTATCGACCGTCAAGATCGAGAGCGAGGTCGAGGGGGCGGTGGCGTCGCCGGCGGTGGCGACTTCGCCGGCGGCAAAGGCGTCTTGAAGGGTAGTGGCCAAATCTTCGGCAACGGCATTGTTGAGTTGGAAGACTCGCAACTCACTGGTCGCCGGAGTTTTTTCGACATCGAGTTCGTTGATCAACCGAGTCACCTCGGTCATGTCACGCGGCGCGGCACTGACGATCAGCGAATTGGTTCGGTAGTCGGCCGAGATTCGAACACGCGGTCCCAGGCCGTTGCGAACGTCTTCTTCGATCCCGGGTCGGTTGCTGAAGAAGGTCAAAATTGCATCTTGGGCATCCACGGCTGAGGCGTTCTGAAGCCGGAACACACGCAGGCGGCTGGCTTCTTCCACCGGCTGGTCGATCTTCTTGATCAATTCTTCCAGCGACGCGATCGCTTCGGCACGACCGATCAACAACAACGCGTTGGGGCTGTCCAGCGAAGTGATGCTGACGTCGCCCTGGCGAGTCGACAACACGTCGTCGTAGAGCTGCGTGAGCAACTCGGCCACTGCGTTGGCATCGGCATGCTGAAGTGCGACGACCTTCGAATCGGGTTGGGTCAGTTGGGCTTTGGATTCGATCTCCTTGATCAATTCCATCACGCGCTGAACGTCTCGGGTCGCACCCTTGACGATGATCTGGCCCAGTTCGGGAACGTATTCGATTTGCACATCCCCCAGCGGACCGGCCCCTTCGACGGGGGCATCACCGCCGGCGGGCAATCCGCCCTGGTCACCCGCACCCTGGTCACCCGCACCCAGTGCACTGCCCTGATCGGCCTGCATGACCGCATTGCGAAACACACCGGGGTTGGAATGGGACATCCCATCATCGCGGAGGGCGCGAAGCAATCGCATGGTGCGTTGCACCGGTGCCATGTCGGCTTGTTGCAATCGGTGCACCTGGGTGACGTCGTCGTAACGATTGGGCACTCGGTCGAGGGCACGGATCATTTTTTCCCAACCGGGGATGACGGGATCGGGTGCCCGGACGGTGACTTGGTTTTGTCGGCGGTCCACTTCGACCAACGTCCCCTGCATCGGCGGCACGTTCATCTGGAACGTCACCTGGTTGCCGTTGTTGCGGGTCGTCATCGGAACATCTTGTCCGGCGGCCTGCTTCAAGTCGCGTTCGAATTCGCGCCAGGAAATGTTCTGCAGTCGCACGCTGACGGGACTGGCGGTCACCGAGGATGCTTGGCGAACCGCACCGGCGACGAGCGTTTTGACTTGCGATGCGATCACCGCCTGGGTCTTGGCCGGAGCCATGATCACCAACTGGCTGTTCGCCGGGTCAGGTGAAATCGTGACGCCCGGCAAATCTTGATACCGCAGACTGAGCGTCGTGGCGATCGCATCGGCGTGGGCGGCCGGCACGGCCAGTTTACGCAACTGCGGGGAATCGCCGATCGAAGTTGCCGGAGTCGTCGCGGCAACCGTCCGAACCATCGAGTTGGCAGCCCCGTGGGTCGCTCCCTGCACCGACCGCTGCACATACCGCTGGTAGGCTTCGGCGTCCATCGAGGGCATCCGAGATGGCGCCGTGCCGGTGACACCTCCCGTTGCAGGAAATTGTGGCGATTGGGCACAAGCGGTCGAAACAGCAATCGCCGCGACCAGCTTTAGACTCAGCGCTCGCCTGAGACCGACGGCGACGGGGGTGACAACGGTTTTCAAACGGTGCACGGGCAACACCTTTAGGCGTACATAGGTCAACGGCAAACAGAACGGAACTCCAAGAGCGCTTCCTCCGCTCATCCCTGGTGATCGTCGTGCCCGTTACATCCGCTACAGTCAAACTGACCGCGATACTGGTACCGAATCCGTCTATCAGGCATGATTGCCACAACAAGTAACGAACCCAAAGCCTCGGCAAGCCTGGCAAGATATTCCGATCCGGAAAGACATTCACCCGGCATCAAACCTCCCCATCGTCCCATTTCACTGAACCATCCGGTCACGATGATCACCCTTTGCGGCCAAATCCTGCAGTCCCAGCCCGATGGGCATGCCACGATCCGACCGGGAGTCGTCGAGGTTGACGATGGCCGAATCGTCGGCGTCGAATTCAGCAACCTGCCGAGCCGGGTCAATCACGGTGATCCCGATACCCTGATTTGCCCCGGATTCATCGACTCCCACCTTCATCTGCCCCAATTTGACGCCATCGGTGTGGCCGGATTGCGTTTGTTGCCCTGGCTGCAGGAAGTGATTTTCCCCGCCGAACGACGTTGGAACGATCTCGATGTTGCTCAAACGATGATCGATCGGGTGGCGCGACAGTGCCTGGCAGTGGGAACCACGGGCGTGTGTGCCTACGCGACCGTGGCCCATGACGCGACGATGGCCGCTTTGAAAGCATTTCGTGAGATTGGATTTCGCGGCGTGATCGGCCAAGTGATGATGGACCGGGACGCGCCGCCGGAACTATTGCGTCCGCCGCAGCAGTTGGCCGACGAGGTCGCTCGCACGCTGGAACAGTTTCCGTCCAACCAGCGGATGGCCGCCGCCGTCACACCCCGCTTTGCACTCTCCTGCAGCGAGCATCTGATGGAGCATGCCGGCAGACTGGCGGCATCGCACCGAGCCGTCATTCAAACCCATTTGGCGGAAACGCTCGCCGAATGCGACGCCGTTGCCCAGCGTTTTGGCGGCAGAGACTATCTTGATGTCTACGCCGCCGCCGGACTGGTGACGCGACGCAGCATTTTCGGCCATGGCATCTACCTCGATTCGGCGTCACAAACTCATCTGGCACGGCAAGGCGGCATCATCGCCCATTGTCCGACGGCCAATTCGTTTCTCGGCAGCGGGCTGATGAATCGTCATTCCCACCTTTCGCATGGAATCACGATGACACTCGGCAGCGACATCGGCGCCGGGTTTGAGCGGAGCATGGTTCGCGTCGGCCGCGCGATGATTGAAACGGCGGTCCGGGTTTCGATGAACGCGGGGCGCGGGGTCGATGACTCGGCGTGGATCCCGACCGCGGCCCAGGCTTGGCACCAAATCACCGCGGGCAATGCCGATGCCTTGGGTTGGACCGATGTCGGTCGCGTCGCCGTCGGTTGCTCTGCCGATTTGCTGGTCATTCGACCGGACATTCCCTGGCGAGACTCCCCCCAGCCGTTGTCGACGTTGATGTTTGCCTGGGACGATCGCTGGATCAAGACCACGATCCTGCGGGGTCGAATCGGATATGCTTCGGCATCCTCCAATGGATCCTCCGCACCATGATCTTGCACATCGACATGGACGCCTTTTATGCGTCGATCGAACAGCGCGATCTCCCGGAACTGAAAGGCCAACCGGTGGTCGTCGGGGGCAGCGAGACGGGGCGCGGCGTGGTGGCAGCGGCCAGCTATGAAGCCCGCGAGTACGGCATCCACAGCGCGATGCCGGGCCGTCGTGCCGCCGAACTTTGTCCGCATGCGGTCTTCGTCCGCTGCCGGATGTCTCACTATGTCGATGTCGGTCGACAGGTTCGTGAGATCTTTGGGCGGTTCACGCCGGTCATCCAACCGTTGTCACTGGACGAAGCATTTCTAGATGTTTCCGGCACCGAGCGTTTGCACGGCGATGCCGAGACGATCGGGCGTCGGATCAAGGATGCGATTCAGGACGAACTGCAACTGACCGCCAGCGTCGGAATCGCGCCGCGAAAGTTCGTCGCCAAGATTGCCAGCGACCTGGACAAACCGAACGGGTTTGTCGTCGTCGGCGAGTCGGAATTGACCGCGTTCTTGGACCCGCTGCCGGTTGAGAAACTTTGGGGCGTCGGCTCGGTCGGGCGGCATCGGCTGCATCGCTTGGGACTGAAGACGATTCGCGACATCCGCCGCTACGATCGCGCGCTGTTAGTGTCCCATCTCGGTGATTGGGGAGACCATCTCTGGAAATTGGCCAACGGCATCGACGCCCGTGCCGTCGTGCCGGACCGCCACGCCAAACAGATCAGCCACGAGCGAACATTCTCAGACGACCAGACCGATGACGAACTGCTGCACGCCGTGCTCTGCTTCCTGTGCGAACAGACGACGATGCGGTTGCGCACCAGCAAACAAAAGGCGGCCACGATCACGCTGAAATACCGTCGAGAAGATTTCAAGACGTTCACGAAATCACGGAGCACCGGTTCACCAACCGACCGGACGGGTGACGTGATCCAAATCGCCTCGGAGTTGCTCGTTCAGATGCGACGCAGCGAGCCGCGTGCGGTGCGGCTGCTGGGGGTGTCACTCGGATCGCTGGTCGCCTCGGACCGACCGGTGCAGCTTTCGTTGTTCGACGATCCCCGGCAACAGCAAGCCGAACGAAAGGTCGACCAAGTCGTCGATCAGCTCTCGCAACAGCTGGGTTCCAAGACGGTGTACCGTGCGGCCAGCCACCGCTGGCGAAACCGCCCATAAAAAAACGGCCGTCTTGCATCGGCAGAGACGGCCGTTTGGGGTTCGCTGGTTGGACCTCAGGGTCAAACCAAGTTCTTTCGCACGGCCCAAACCGCTGCTTGCGTGCGGTCGGTCACGCCGATCTTGCGCAAGATGTGCTGGACGTGTTCCTTGACCGTTTCGTAGCTGATGCCGAGCATCTTGGCGATTTCCTTGTTGGTCAAGCCTTGGGCCATCTGACGAAGCACTTCGCTTTCGCGATGCGTCAACGGGACGTCCAATTCTTGGCTCAATCGCGGCGTCGCCAGGGCACCGGTGACGCGTCGCAATTCTTCGCGTGTCCATGCCGATTCGCCGCTTGCAGCCGTGTTCAACGCGTCGATCAATCGATCACGCGGTGCCGATTTGAGCACGTAGCCGGCTGCCCCGAGGGCGACCGCGCGGGCGATGTAGGTCGGATTGTCATAAGCCGAATAAAGAACGATTGGCAGATCCGGATGATCCAGTTTCAATCGTCCCAGCGTGTTCAGGCCATCGCCGCCGTCCATGCGAATGTCCATCAGCACACAATCCGGCACCGATCGCTCCACGGCCGCCAATGCTTCTGCCGCGTTACAGGCTTCTTCGGCAACGACCAAATCGGTCCCTTCCAACATCGCCTTCAGGCCCATCCGAATGACCAAATGGTCGTCGACAACTAATAGATTCTTACTCATAGAATCTCCTTTCTGATTTCCAGGGGTTTGGGTTCTCTTTACCCTGCGAACACTACCACTTACTTCAGTAGGGGGAATTCGATTCGCGGGGTAAGAAATGTGAAATTACAAATGCTTGGGCGCTTTTGGTTGTTGTCCAACCACACCCCTTTCTCTTTTGCTGCTCGTCTCGCCTGCCCAAGGCTGGCGAACCGAACAACGTCCTGACCACTCGGCATCCTGCCACATCGTCGTCCTGTGTCGTTCGTTCCTGCCGGAACGTTCGTCTTCTAAAACAACAATGTCGACTTGCAGCCATTCACCGCCCCCACACCACCAGTTTGGAACTCGATCCGTCCTGGAGCGTGTTTTGCTACTAATTTCGAGTGGCTGGGAGTATGACCGATATTCGCACACAGAAATAGATACTGTCACTACGTCTGGACGGTCTTGTCACACCCCAAGGGGGAGCAAGTTGGCGAGAAATGTCACCGAAGTACTCAAAAATCGCCAAATGCCCGCTCTTTTCGCGAAAACATGTCAATCTGGTGAATCAAAAAATCCGTGCTGGCGGGGCTCCGCCGGCAAAACCTGCCGAAAATGCTCACTGAGCGGCTCCATGACACCTCGCGAGAGGCCCCAATGGTTTGTTGCTACCTCATTCTACGGGTGTGACAACTGAATTCCCAATCGAAATCTCGCGTGATCACGAGTTTTGCGGGCATTACTCCCCCCCCTTTCACCTTCCCACAATTCGCGCCAGTTGCTCCTTTAATGCGACTGCAAACGTTCTCCCCGCGCCGGACGAGGGGATCAAATCGCGGAACTCGAACCGGCCCGCCGGCCGCCCATTGAAATCGCAGCCCAGCGGGGTGAAGGTCAGCCCCCGCTTGTTCGCCAACCGCATGGCCCTGGACAGATGGACGGCAGAGGTGACCAGCCCGATCGAGGGGCCGCCCGCCTGAGGGCCCGCACTGAATTTGTCCCTCGTCGCCCCGACAAGCTGCAGCCACTGATCCGGCGGATCCTCAAAAAAGGCTTTCAAATTCACCATTTCCGCATCGGTGTTGACACCCGGCACCTCAAAAATGACGTGGTCGGGAACACCGATGGACGTCAACAATTCACGCCCGATCAGCGACGGATCCCGGAAATCACCGGTTGCCGTTCCGGTGCTGATCAGCGTTTTCGTTTTGCCCGCATGCCAGAGCTGGGCGGCGAACAACAGCCGCTGTCCGTCGTTGCCGAGCTGAGGAACCTCGAAACGATTGTCGGCGGCGTAGCCACCGAGCAAGACCACCGCATCGAGCGTCGACTCCAGATTCGCTGCCGGATCGGACGCCGCAGGATATTCCAGCGAACGCAAAAATCGGCCGGCGACCGAGCCATTAAACGCAATCCCCACGGTCAACCAGGCGAGTGCAAACAGGGTCGCCAGCGGGACACGTCTGCGGATGAAGCACGCGATCGTACCGGCGAACAACAGCAACCAAATCAACGCAATCGGCATCGCGAGACTGGTCGCGGCGCGCTCGGCCGGAGATCTGCCTCCTTGAATGCCGGTCAAGGCGACCAGCGAAACCGCCAGCAATCCCGCCGCAAGGATTCCGACGACGAGCGCCTTGCCGATCCCCCGACGCTCAAGCGACCTGTCTTGTTGATGACTGGGGACCTCAAGAGACTCCATCGTTGGTAGTGTTTCCTTGCACTGAAAGTTGAAAGATGTCGACCAACGACGTTACCCCAATCCGACGTTCAGCCAGTCGCCCGGGGAAGTATAGCTGCTGCATCCTGCTCGAGTCGCCAATCACATGATTGCCTCAACCATACGATAGGAATAAACCGGTGACGGACCAATCGTCGGACCAACCGGCCATCTCAGGTTCTGTCCCCCCGTCGAGGAGATCATCATGCGTTGGAGAGGTAGAGCACGAAGCACCAATGTCGAAGACCGTCGTGGATCGGGAGGTCGTGTGGCTGCTGCGGGCGGCGGGCTCGGGGTCATCGTCGTCGCCGTGGTGATCATGCTTCTGGGTGGAAATCCGCAGCAGTTTTTGCAGCAGCAACAGCAGGCGGCACAACAAGGCGGTGCCGTTCCCGGAGGTGGCGCGGCAGCCCTGGACCAGCTTCCTCGTGAAGAAATTGAGCGAGGCGAACTGTCGAAGGTTGTCTTGAAAGACACCGAAGATGTCTGGACCGAATTGTTCGCGGCAAGCGGTCAGCGGTATCGACCACCCATCCTGGTTTTGTTTTCCGGACACACCACCTCGGCATGCGGCGGTGCGTCGGCTGCAACCGGCCCGTTCTATTGCCCAGCCGATGAACGCGTCTATTTGGACACGTCATTCTTCGTCCAGATGGATCGGCAGCTCGGCGCCCCTGGCGATTTCGCACAAGCCTACGTGATCGCTCACGAAGTCGGCCACCACGTCCAGAACCTGACCGGCAAAACAGACTATGTCGAACAGATCCGACGCACACGAAGCAGAGCCGAAGCGAACGAAGCCTCGGTGCGTCTGGAGCTGCAAGCGGACTTCTACGCCGGTGTCGTGTTGCATCACGCCCAAAGGACAAAGCAAATCATTGAACCGGGCGACGTCGAGGAGGCCCTCCGTGCCGCAGCGGCGATCGGGGACGACCGTTTGCAAAAGCAGAGTCAAGGTTACGCTGTCCCCGAATCCTTTACTCACGGAACGAGTGAACAACGTCTGCGCTGGTTCAGGAAAGGACTGGAAACCGGCGACTTCAGCCAGGGCGATACTTTCAGCGTGCGTGAACTGTGATCGCTAGCCGCCCATCACGTCGACGGATCGGGCTGAGTTTCCGATCCACGGGCCGGGAGATCGGAAGTACCAAGCCCGTTCGGGTGACGATTTTTTTCAGTGGCCGGTTATACTGACCGCTCCAGAGCGTTCGTCTTCGTCGTTCTGATTCAGCCCACCGTACCCACCGGCGGACGGTCAGGTGTGGTTTTTGACTCGGATTTCCGCCCCCGATTTCCAATCTCAGGTTCCCCATGAGACGTCTCGGCTATCTCTCGGCATCGCTCTTTGTCTTTCTGGCGGCATGCCCGCTGTTTATCGCGTCCCCGATCGCTGCGGCGGATTCTCCCGCACTGCAACTGCGCAAGGAAATCAAACTGGCACTGGTCGGCAACTCGCTCGGCGAGCGAATGAACCTGTACGGGAACTTTGAAACCCGACTGCAGTTGCGGCACGCGGGAACGAACATCCGGTTTCGTAATTTCTGTTGGCCGGCCGATGAAGTCGGCAACCGCCAGCGGCCGGGCAGCTACACCAAGATCGACGACCCACTGGCCGTCTTCGGCCCCGAGGCCTACCTGTGTTTCTTCGGCGCCAACGAATCCTACGCCGGCACGGACGACGCGACCGTCGCCGCCTTTGTCGCTTCTTATCGCGATTACTTGTCTCAGATGAACGCGACCTACTCCGGCGGCAAAGCACAATTCGTGCTCGTCAGCCCGATCGCGTTTGAATCCACCGGCCATCCCCTGCATCCCGATGCCGGCACGCGGAACGCGGCGCTGAAGATCTACCGTGACGCCATCGAGAAACTCGCTACCGAAGAAAACCTGCCGTTCGTCGACCTGTTCAGCGAATCCAAAGCGGCCTTTGATGCCGAACCGGGAACCCAATACACGATCAACGGGCTGCATCTGAACGAACGCGGTGACCGCTGGGTGTCGCAGTTGCTCGATCGCGCCCTGTTCAGCGATTCGCAAACGTTCGATGACGACCGGTTCCGATGGGTACAAAAGTGGGTCAACGACAAATCGTGGCTACACCTGCAAGACTACCGGATGCTCAACGGTTGGTACGTTTACGGCGGTCGTCGCACCTGGGACACCGAGACCTTCCCGAGCGAATACCGCAAGATTCGAGAGATGGTCGCAGTACGAGATCAGTACATTTGGGATCTGGCCCAGGGCAACCCCGTCGCCGACCGGCCGGACGATTCCGGCACCGGCGAGGTCGTCACCCCCGAAACGATGTTCGGAACGCGAGACGAGAACTTTCGCAAGATGCGAGAACCGCAGGAACTCGTTTATCCGACGCCCGAAGAATCGATTGACATGATGACGGTTCCCGACGGGATGGAAGTCCAACTGTTTGCGTCCGAACGTGAATTCCCCGAACTGGCCAATCCCAATCAAATCGCCTTCGACGCCAAGGGCCGCTTGTGGGTCTCGTGCATGGCCAACTATCCGCAGTGGCAACCGGGTGCGGCGCCGCCGAATGACCGTTTGTTGATCTTCGAAGACACCGACGGCGATGGCAAAGCCGACGTCTGCAAAACGTTCTACGACAAGCTGATCTGCCCGACCGGATTCGAGTTCTACGACGGCGGCGTTCTGGTGGTGGACGAACCGCGGATTCTGTTTCTCAAGGACAACGACGGTGATGACCAAGCCGATGAAGTGATTCAATTGATCGACGGCATCGCCACCGATGACACGCACCACACCATGGGCGCCTGGGAATTTTCCCACGGCGGCCAGCTGCACATGCTCGAAGGCGTCTCGCTGTCGACCACGCTGGAAACGCCCTGGGGTCCGTTCCGCAACAAAAGCACCGCCGGTGCCTACGTTTTCGATCCGATTTCGCAACGCGTCCTCCACTATCGCACACCGGGTTACGGCAACCCCTGGTGCCTGGTCTTTGACGAGTGGGGCAACGGGATCGTCGGTGACGGGACGAACGCCAAACAACATTGGATCGCCCCCTTGGCCGGCAAGGAGGTCGATACCCGCAAGACGCTCCGACCTGTCTTTGACAACGAAGGCATGCGTCCGGCGGTCGGCAACGAGTTCTTGTTGTCACGACATCTGCCCGACGAGATGCAGGGGCAATTCATTTATGCCTGCGTGATCAACATGCACGGCATGCCGCGATTCAATCTTCGTTATGAGAGCGACGGCGCGGGCTACGAGGGCGAACGGGTCGCCGACCTGCTGTCCTCGACCGACATGATCTTTCGCCCCGTCGATCCCAAAATCGGACCCGATGGAGCGGTTTGGTTCGGCGACTGGTGCAACGCGCTGATCGGTCACATGCAATACTCGCAACGGGACCCGAACCGAGACCACACGCACGGTCGTGTCTATCGTCTGGTCAACAAGAACAAACCGCTTTTGCCGATCGTCGATTTGACCGAACTGAGCGAAGCCGAATTGCTCGATCAGCTGTTGGTGCCGGAACTGCGCACCCGCTATCGCGTGCGACGCGTCTTGCGTGACCGCCCACAAGACAACGTGTTTGCAGCGATCTCGAACTGGATCGCCGACACGGAGGACCCGCGACGTCTGTGTGAAGCGATGTGGATTCAAGAGAGTTTTCGAAGCGTCGACACGGATCTGATCGACCGCGTCTTGGCATCGGACGATTATCGAGCCCGCGCCGCGGCCATCCATACCGTCACCAACGAAATCCTGCGGATCGATGCCGCCCACGACTATCTGGCTGCCGCAACCTCGGACCCGCACCCGCGTGTGCGACTGGAAGCCCTGCGTGGAATCAGCTTCTTGGAGACCCCCGACGCGACCGAACTGGCGTTGGCGGTGACCAATCATCCGGTCGATTACTGGATCGATTACACGCTCGAACACACCTTGCACGCGTTGGAGCCGGCGTGGTCGGAAGCTCAAAAATCCGACAACTTCCTGGCGAACAGTTCCGAGCAAGCCAAGAACTACTTCATGCGATTCCGACGTATGGCCGGCCCTGGCGGCGCGGCCGTCATCCCGCTTGAAATCGCCGACGACGTCGATGCGTCCGAATCGGACCGAAACGCGGCTATCAAGACCCTGGCCGGGCTGCGCGGTGGAAACGCCGGCCGCGGGGAAGACGTGTTTAAACAAGTCTGCTCGGCCTGTCACCAGATCGGCGACCTGGGCAAGAAGTTCGGACCGGACCTGTCCGATATCGGTTCGCGGTTGGACAAAGAAAGAATCATCCGCTCGATTGTGATGCCCAATGCCGAGATCAGCAAAGGCTACGAGACGGTCAATATCTTGACCGTCGACGGTGACACCTTCAACGGATTTGTGATCGCCAAAACCGACGACACCCTTTCGCTGGGGATCGCCAACGGCAAACAGGTCGATATCCCCCTGGACGACATCGAGATCGAAAAACCGATGAAGGCCAGCTCGATGCCCGAAGGATTGGTCAAACAAATCGCGCCGATCCAAGTGTTGGACCTGCTCGCCTACCTCTCCTCGCAACGGGCGATCAGCAAGGTGTCACAGCGTGGCGGATGGACGAGTGCCAAGTACCGCACCGAGCCGAAACTGCGGTCGCACAACGGTGTGTCGGAAATCTCTCACGATGCGGCCATCAAACTGGGACAGAATTTTGGCAACGGCACCTGGAACTCTGACCCCCACCTGTTGCTGACTCCCGTCGGCCGCGAGGGTTTTGATTTCGCCTTCCACAGCGACCACGACGTGCAGTCGCCATCGGTCACCATTCGGCTGAAGGAACCCGCGACGCTCAAACACCTGTTGCTGCGAAACCGTTTGTCCCAGCAGTTCTACTCCCGAGCCGAAGGGCTGACGGCTTGGGTCAGCCGGGATGGCCAGTCGTACGAACAGGTTTGGAAAGCCGACAAACTCAAGGGCGAGTGGATGATCGATTTCCCCGCCGGCACCAAGGCGCAATACATCCGGATCGGTTTGGACGGCAAAGGCACCTTCCACCTCTACCAGGCCGTTGTCTTCGGCGAGTGAATCAGATCCCGGCGGTCGTCATGTGATGCACAGCATCACCGACACAGTTCGGCCAACGCGTTGAACAAACATCCCAACTCCTCCGTGGTCGTCGTTTCACCGCAACTGATCCGCACGGTGCCATCGGGCGGCGAATCGATGGCCTGGTGGATCAACGCAGCGCAGTGCAACCCCGATCGGACTTCGATTCCGAATTCGCTGTCCAGAATCATCGCGGCGTCAGCGGCCGGCAAGCCATCGATCGCGATACTGGCGACCGGCAACACCGGATCCTGCGGACGACCGATCACGCGAACGCCATCGATCGACTCCAGCCCCCGGTACAGTTCGGCCGCCAACTCCGTCAGCACGGTTCGCGAACGCTCCAGCACCAGCGACGGTGGGGAACCGTCGCAGCGGCTGCGCAGCCCGGCCAGCCATCCGGCATAGGCGGGAACGTTCATGTTGCCCGCCTCGAAACTGGCCGGATACTCCTGCGGCATCTCCAGCGATTCCGAACGCGTCCCGGTCCCACCGAACACCGTCGGACGGATCCGATCCTGGACCTCGCGACGGACATACAAGAACCCGGTTCCCAACGGTCCGGCGCCGCCCTTGTGTCCCGGAGCGGCCAGCACATCGAGGTGAGCCTGGGAGACGCTCAGCGGTAGATGACCAAACGTTTGCGCCGCATCGCTCATCAACAACGGCTTATCCGCAGCGGCGAACTGACAGTGCAATCGCCGCCCGATTTCTTCGACCGGCTGCAGCGCTCCGTTGACATTGGCGGCATGAACGATCGAAACCATCCGTGTCTGCGGCGTGATGGCCGCGATGACATCCGCTGCGCTGACTTGACCGTGCCGATCGACCGGTACGACGGTCCAGGTGATGGTTTGGTTCACGACCAGATGCTGTAGGGGACGCAGCACGCTGTTGTGCTCGGCCGCGGTGGTCACGACGTGATCGCCGGGTCGCAGCATTCCCAACAGCGCGGCGTTCAAGGCTGCCGTGCCGCCGGCGTGAAGCGAGATTTCTTGGTCGCTGGCGGCACCGATCCATGCCGCAAGTTCGCGCCGCAACCGAGCGATGATCTCGCCGGCATTTCGCGAGGCCCGGTACGCTCCCCGACCGGCGGCGGCTTCATCACGCACCGAGAACGCGTGCATCGCATCGAGCACGACCGCTGGCTTGGGAAAACACGTCGCGGCGTGGTCCAGGTAGATGCGACGATTCATGGATGAATCCACTCGGTCGATTCGTCCATGTAGGTTTCCCGTTTCCAAATCGGCACGTCGGCTTTTAATCGGTCCATCATCCACGGCAGGGCGGCGAAGGCATCGCTGCGATGGGCGCTGCTGCACCCGACCAAGACACTCGCCTGGCCGATCGGAACTTCACCCAATCGATGCACGATCACCACGGCGGCCAGGGAATGCTGTTGTTTTGCCTGTTCGGCGAGTTGCCGCAGTTGCGCTTTTGCCATCGATTCATGGGCCTGGTAATAAAGCGTCTTGGTGATCCGGACGGCCCCCGAAGCCGTCGTTGTTTTGCGACGCGTCACTCCGGCGAACCAGGCGTGCGCGCCGGTATCCGGATCATCGATTTTGGACAACCAATCGGCAAGTTCGATCGGTGTCTGAACAAGGCGAATCAAAATCATCGACACGTTTCCGGGAAAGGAAAGCCGGCGCAAACCGCCGTCCGCGTAACAACGTCGCGGACCGTCTCGGCTAACCGCCGCTGACCGGCGGGATCAACGCAAGTTCCACGTCGGTGCGATCGATCACGTGATCCGCCGCGACGTACTGGCCATCGACGGCCAACCGGCTGACGCCGATCAACGGTGCCGCCGCGGGGATCTGGGTTGCCACGGTTTCGATGACTTTCGCCGCGGTGACGGGGTGATCGACCGCGACGCGCGTGACGTCGCAACCGGCCGCATCACGGACACCGGCGAACAGCAGAATACGCAACGGGGCGGTGGAAGTCATCCGGGTGGCAATCCGAGTTCCTCGCCGACCTTCGGCAATCGGCCATAGGCATACGCGAGCAGCTTGAGTGGGTGAAGGGTCTGGAGGTCGGTCCCGTGTTGGATCTGCATTTTACAGGCGCTGCATTCGGTACACGCGAGTTGCGCCCCGCTGTGCCGCAGAGCCGAAATCATCGGCCAACCGATTCGCAGACTATTGCGATAGTTCTTTCGCTGCAATCCCCAGGTTCCGGCCATCCCGCTGCATCCGGCTTCGACGTGTTGAACACTCAAGCCGGGAATCAATTTCAACAATTCGATCGATGCGATGTCCGGATCCAAGACACGCAAATGGCAGGGACGGTGGTAGGCGAATTCCAGGTCGATGGATTGAAACTCGCGATCCAGTTTTCCTTCGGCGTGCAGGCCACGTAGAAACTCACACGCTTCGAAAGAGTTCTTGGCGACCAGATGGGCGTCTTCGTCGTCGAGCAGATTGGGGTACTCGTGTTTTAAACAGAGCACCGCCGCCGGTTCGGTGGCAACGATCTGGTAGCCCGACCGAACCGCCTCGGCCAACATCCGCACATTCCGCCGCGCGATACGGCGTGCGCCTTTCAAATCCCCTGCCGTGATCCGCGCCATGCCGCTGCCGGACTGTGACGTGGGGACGTAAATCGCGATGCCGTTTTGTTGCAAGATCTCGGCCAACGCGCGACCGAGGTCGGGATCGTGATAGTTCGCGTAGTGGTCCACAAAATAAAGCACCTTGGCGCCATCGCCGGCCGGCTGCTTGGTCCAGCGGCGGCGTGCGGAATACCGCATGAAGCTGCCCGATGCGATCGGCGGCAATTCGCGTGATGCCGTCAACCCGAACAACTTGTCGGCCAGCCACCGGGAGAGTCCATTGCGGATCAACAGATTGGAAAACCATGGAAACCGAGAGCCGATTGCGGCGATGATATCGAGCCGGCAGATCAATCGATCCGACAGCGGCTGGCCATTGGTCGCCACGTACTGGGCCTTCAATTCACCGACGATTTTTGGGATGTCCACGCTGGCCGGACACTCCAATCGGCACTGATGACAATTGAAACACAAGTCCGCGACCGCTTTGGCCCGATCGCCGGTGAGCGCTTCGACATCGACCTTGCCGCTCAACACGCCGCGTAACAAATTTGCCTTCGCACGTGGCGACGCCTCTTCGCTCCGCGTGGTGCGAAACACCGGGCATTGCCGCTCAGAATTCGCCGTCGTTCTGCAGCGGGCGCACCCGTTACACGACTCGGCCACCACGTCGATCATCTGGCCGGGCGACCACTGCTGCAAGACCGGCAGTTCGGGAACGGCGGTGTTTTGAATCCGCGCGGCCTGCACGATCCGGTCGGCGGCCTTGATCAGCGTTCGCGTATCCGAAGTGACTTCGATCGTCTCGCCAATCGGACGAATGTTCTCGTTGGGCTGTTGCAGGACGGCCCCGAACAGCTTTCCCGGGTTCAACCGATGATGTGGATCGAACAGCCGCTTGACCTGCCCCATCGCCGGCCAGAACTCACCGAACTGCTTGGGCAACAACGCGCTGCGGCTGAGCCCGGCGGCATGCTCGACACTGACGTGCCCATTGAATTGCCAAACGACTTCGGCCACCTGTTCGGCGACCCGACGGATTTTCTTGCGTTCCGCGGCGGACGACAAATCGACAAACGGCCGCACATGCAGATGACCGTGACCGGCATGCGCAAAAATCGTGGCCGTGCATTCGTTGTCTCGCAATGTCTTTTGAATCGCCGCCAAGGCCTCCGGCAACGTCTCCGCCGGCACCGCGATGTCCTCGGTGAACGGGATCGGCATTCCCGGGCCCTTCAATCGACTCAGCCGCGGCGTGACGCGACGGCACAGCGCCCAGAACTGGTCTCGAGTGGCCTGGTCGGTCGCCGAATTGGCGACGAATGCGGCGTCCGGTCCACGTGATAAATCATCGCGCATGATCTCAATGCGGTCGGTCAATTCGGCCAACGAGTCCCCCTGAAGCTCCAGCAACAACATCGCTTCGGCCTCCTGCGGCAAGACCTCTTCAAATTGCCGCTCAGTTTCCCGCGCGATCCCCAGCAACCGCCGCCCCATCAGGTCGCATGCAACGGGTCCATAACCCAGCGACCGCACGGCACACCGC
The DNA here is from genome assembly GCA_033042175.1 of Phycisphaera sp. RhM. Taxonomy (GTDB): domain Bacteria; phylum Planctomycetota; class Planctomycetia; order Pirellulales; family Pirellulaceae; genus Stieleria. Next base: position 98,717 of record WCIL01000027.1, on the reverse strand, counting down.
GCCGCCGATTCCAAGCGATGGAAGAACAGCATCACGACCCCACGGTGCTTCGGAATCGGCTCCGTCTGAACCGTGGCGTCCACGATCAATCCCAGCGTCCCTTGTGTCCCCACCAGAAACTTCGCCAAATCGACTCGCCCCAGGTCGTCGACCAGGCCGTCAAACCGATAGCCGCCCCGGGCTGGCGGTGCGTCATTTAGTTTTTCCAAACAGTCTTGGTATTGGGTCTGAATCTCAAGCAACCCACGGGCCAGTCGGCCGACCGTTCCCGGATCGTTGGGATGATGCTTCGAGACGTCCAACAATTCGCCCTCCACGGTGACGAAACGTAGCGACTCGATGTTGTCGCGGGCCGAACCGCTGCGCAGGTAGTGGCTGCCCGAAGCGTTGATCGCCAGCACACTGCCCATCGTCGTGATGCTGCGGGTCGCCGGGTCGGGCCGTACCAGCGGCCCAGTGGTTTTAGATTGCGATTGAGTTCCGCGATCGGCAGCCCGGCCTGCACCGTCGCGAGCGATTTGAGCGGATCGAACTGCATCCGACGCATGTAGCGTGAAAAATCGACCACCAATCCTGGGCCGACCGACTCCCCCGCCACGCCACTGCCACTGCCGCGCGGGTGGATGGGCAAATCCTGCTCGCCGGCATACTGCACCAACGCGACCACATCGGCAGCCGAACGCGGCCGCACCACGCCGACCGGCTGGATTTCATAAATGCTCGCATCGGTCGCGTACAACGTCGTCGACACGGCATCGCACAGCACGTCGCCGCGCACGATGCCCCGCAAGTCGTCTTGAATGCGTTGTCGATCGATTTCCATGCATTAGTTCGAACCCATCACGCCCCCAAAGTCAACCACAACGCAGGTTTCGGGGTTTCAGGTTTCCTGACTCTAACATTTTCTAGGACTGTTCGCGATGAAGCCTCGGAGGGCTGGCACAATGCTTGCCGGTGGCGTCAGCCACCGGAATGGAAAGACCTCGATCACGGAGGCCTGAAAGGCCGGCACAATCGGTCTCGTGAACCGCTGGTATCGCTAAAGGTGGGGAATTGTGTCGGCCCGCTGGGCCTCAGCGACTCCTTAAAATCATCTCCGGTGGCTCACGCCACCGGCATTCACTCTGCCGGCCCTCCGGGCCTGAAGGACTTCGCCTGACCGGCGAAATCCGGTACTTAGAAAACGTTAGAGTCAGCAGGTTTCCAGGTTTCCAGGTTTCCAGGTTTCCAGGTTTCCAGAATTTCCGTGTACTAGGTGTTCTGGCTATCCGCTACTCCCCGCTGACTCCCCCGGCTCGTGCGTTGCTGCTAGACTAGGGCGGTTGCGGTGCCGTTAATGCGGTGCCGCCGGACCGCTCCCCTCTGCCCGCTTCCTGCCCCCGCCTGCCTCGTGAGGCTTTTCGAAATGATGCGACGACATCGATCTTGGCTCGTTACCGTTCTGGCACCCTTGACGTTTTGCATTTCCCTCGGCTTGGCCGCCGCCCCGGTCACAGCAGCGGACGCGGAGACCAAGCAAATCCTGATGGTCGCAGGTCCGCCGTCGCACGGCTATGGTTCGCACGAACACTTCGCGGGGCTGCGCATTCTGCAAGACGCGATCCAACAGAGCAGCGACACCGCTCGGGTCACGCTCGTTCGCGGCTGGCCTTCGGATGAACAAATCGCCGCCGCCGACACGATCGTCATCTACTGCGACGGCGGCAAACGGCATGTCGCGATGGACCATCGCGACCAGCTGCGTCGACGTCTCGGCGAAGGAACGGGGTTGGTGTGCTTGCACTACGCGGTCGAGATGGTTCCCGGTGAACCCGGCAAAGACTGGGAAGAGCTTCTCGGTGGTCACTTCGAAATCAACTACAGCGTCAATCCGCATTGGGTGGCGGAATTCAAGTCGCTGCCCGACCATCCGATCACGCGCGGCGTCGAGCCCTTCGCAACCGACGACGAGTGGTACTTTCACATGCGTTTCACGGAACTCGGCACCGTCACGCCGATCCTGTCTGCGGTCGCGCCCGATCACACGATGAAGCGTCCCGACGGGGCACACAGTGGCAATCCGCACGTTCGCAAGAGTGTTGCCGCGGGCGAACCCCAAACGGTCGCCTGGGCTTACGATCGCCCCGACGGCGGCCGATCCTTTGGCTTCACCGGCGGACACTACCATTGGAACTGGGGCAACGACAACGTGCGACGTTTGGTGACCAACGCGATCCTCTGGACCGCGGGTGAAACCATCGGTCCGGAGGGAGCCTCGTTGGGTGAAAAACCGATCGGGATCCAACGACTGCTGGAAGATCAAGATTACGAGCGGCCCAAAAACTTCGATGAAGAAGAAACCGCCAAGCGGTTTCAATTGACCGCGCAAAAAAAAAAAGAGTCGACTGAATCCGCAAGACCGATCTTCCTTTCCGACTCGCTGACCAGCCAAACGAAACGCCATCGCGTCGAAATCGATGCTTCGATCGCTGGCGTGTCGGACTTGTTTTTGATCGTCGATGACGGCGGTGATGGGTTCGCATGCGATTGGGTCGACTGGGTGGACCCGACCCTGCACGGCCCCGCCGGATCGCTGTCGCTGGTCGACTTCGGATGGCACTCCGCAACGACCGGTTGGGGCAGCGTTCGCAAGGATCTCAACTGCAGCGGAGAACCCTGGTCGGTCGACGGCCAGGTGATCGGAACACACGCTATCGGGACCCACGCCAATAGCGTCATCCACTTCAAGGTCCCAGAGGGCTACACGCGGCTGACGGTGACCGGAGCCCTGGACTCCGGGGGGACGCGTCAAAACGGCGGCACCAGCACGAGCGTCCGCTTGGCCGTCTACGCCGGCGCCGCACCGGCGTCCCTGGGCAACGCCCCGGACAACTCCAGTGGCGGTGACCAGCGCGACCCGGCCAACGCGATCAAGGGAATCACGATCGCCGAAGGCCTGGAAGCCACCCTGGCGGCCAGCGAGCCGCTGCTCCGCAGCCTGACCAACCTGGATATCGATTCGCGCGGACGCGTTTGGGTCTGTGACGTGATGAATTATCGACGCAATCAAGGCGCACGCCCCGAAGGCGATCGCATCATGATCCTGGAGGACACCGACGGCGATGGAGTCATGGACGATGCCAAAACGTTTTACCAAGGCCGCGACATCGATTCGGCGATGGGCATCTGCGTGCTCGAAAACGCGACCGGTACCGATGTCATCGTCACCGCCTCGCCCAACGTCTGGCGTTTCGTCGATACCGATGGCGATGACGTGCCGGACAGCAAGACCGCGATGTTCACCGGAGTCGGTAATCCCCAACACGACCACTCCGGCCATTCGTTCCTGTTCGGCCCCGACGGAAAACTCTATTGGAACTTTGGCAACACCGGCGAGCAAGTCAAAGACGCCCATGGCGAAACGGTCATCGACATTCACGGCCGCCCCGTCATCGACAACGGAGCACCGTTGTACGGCGGCATGCCGTTTCGATGCGATCTGGACGGTTCCAATTTCGAAGTCCTGGCGCACAACTTTCGCAACAACTGGGAAACCACCGTCGATTCGTTCGGCACGCTCTGGCAAAGTGACAACGACGATGACGGCAACCGCGGCACGCGAATCAACTTTGTGATGGAACACGGCAATTACGGTTATCGCGATGAGATCACCGGCGGCGGCTGGCGCGAGCAACGGATCAACCAAGAACACGAAATCATGCACCGCCACTGGCACCTGAATGATCCCGGTGTCGTCCCCAACATGCTGCAAACCGGTGCCGGCTCGCCCAGCGGCATCTGCTTTTACGAAGGCCGGTTGTTGCCGCAACGATTTTGGGACCAGATCATCCACTGCGACCCCGGCCCCAACATGGTCCGCGCTTACCCCGCCAAACCCGACGGCGCCGGATACACCGCGACGATCGAGCCATTGATGACGGGTACCACCGACCGCTGGTTCCGACCGGCCGATGTCTGCACCGCACCGGACGGTTCGCTGTTCGTGACCGATTGGTACGATCCCGGCGTGGGAGGTCACAATCAAGGCGACTCGGACCGGGGACGGCTGTTTCGACTGGCACCTCCCGGGTCGGCTTACACGATTCCGACGTTCGACTTCACCACCGCCGACGGAGCTGTCGACGCGCTGCGAAACCCGAACTTGGCCGTCCGCTCGCGAGCCTGGAGAACGCTGCACGCGATGGGCCGCGATGCTGAACCGGAGTTGCTGGAACTCTACGCCGATCCCAATCCGCGACTTCGAGCCCGCGCGCTGTGGTTGCTCGGCAAGATCGACAAACGCGGAGAGCACTACGTGGCCAAGGCACTGGCCGATTCCAATCCAGACATTCGCATCACGGCGATCCGTCTGGCCAAGCAGCTGACCGACCAACCGTCTCAGTGGCTGGCCGACGCGGCCGACGATGAATCGGCGGCGGTGCGACGCGAGCTAGCCGTCGCGCTCCGCTACGACACCAGCGACGCGATGCCGACGCTGTGGGCCAAACTGGCAACGGCCTACGACGGCCAGGACCGCTGGTATCTGGAAGCCCTCGGGATCGGAAGCGACGTCCGCCCCGAAGCCTGTTTCGAAGCCTACCTGGATGCCGTCAACGGCCGTTGGGATACGGCGGCCGGCCGAGACCTGGTCTGGAGAATCCGGGCACCCAAAGCGGCAGACGCCATGGTCTCATTGATCGCCGATCCGAACCGACCGCTGCGTGAAACGGATCGATACTTTCGCAGTCTCGAATTCCATGATTCGGACGTCCGCAGCGCCGCGTTGAAACGGCTGCTTCCCTGAACGCCTTGGCTTTGTTGATCCCCCCCTTTCCCTTCACTTCTTTGCCCACCCCCGATGAAACTTCACGCGTTGATTCTGACCGTCGGCTTCCTGTTTCTCATCACCGCGCCATCAAGCTCGCGTGCTGCCGACACTGCCGCGCAGGCTCGTCGAGACGCCATCGTCGTGCGGGCGATCGAGCGGATCGATGGCTATGACTACCGCTCCAATCCCGCAGTGGCGGAAGCCGTCATGCGGCAGATCCGCCGCAGCGAGGGCACGCCGGAATTCATGAAACTGGTCAAACGTTTCAAACCCGATGGCATTGAATCGCAACTGACGGTGGCGTTGGTCGGTGACGATCGATCGGCGGCGGTAGAATCGGCGGAGTTGTTGTTGGAACTTGATGCCGGACGACGAGAAATCCGTAACTTGCTTGCCTCGCCCGACCAGGCTCGCGGCGTGATCGAAACGCTCGGGTTACTCGGCAACGGACGCGCCAATCATTTTCTGTCCGAGGTCGCGACCGATGCCGAGCGTCCCTACGCTCAGCGCCGCGCGGCCGTCGCCGGGTTGGCGCGAACCAAGGACGGTGAAAAACGGCTGATCGATTTAGCGACCGAGAAAACGCTGGTCGGCGACAGCGTCCTGATAGCCGGCGCGTTGTTGGCGCGCAGCGAGGATAGCGGCATTCGCAAAGCCGCCGCGAACGTGTTGCCGCAACCGGCTCAAAAAGATTCTCAGCCGTTACCCCCGATCGACGAACTGGCCAAGATGACCGGGGATGTCGCCGCAGGCGAGAAACTGTTTCGCGGCGCAGGGACGTGCGCCAACTGTCACATCGTTAACGACTACGGCAAAGACGTCGGCCCGAATCTGTCGGAGATCGGAACCAAGCTTTCGCGTGAAGCGATGTTGACGGCCGTGTTGGCGCCCAGCGCCGGCATCAGCCACAACTATGAACACTTCAGCGTGTTGACCGAAGAAGGCCAGGTGATCACGGGGCTAAAGATCTCGCAGACCGACGATGAAGTGGTGATCCGAACCGCCGATGCGATCAATCGCAAGATTCCATCCGAAGACGTGGTGACGATCAAGAAAAGCGAAAAGTCCATCATGCCGGAGAACCTGCACCACATCACCGGCCGGCAAGGCTTGATCGACATCGTGGAATACATGATGACGCTGAAGAAGAAAGGCTGATCAACGGTATTGGCCGTGACAATCATCACATGACTGGGTGACCGCGCCGACGGCTCTGCCGATCGCATCGTAATCATCCAACTCCAACCCTCGTGTCACTCCCTGCGCGGCTTTGGTCATCGCTTCGCTCAGCGCCACGTAGTCGGCATCGTCCGAGTCGTCCATGCCTTCCTTGACCAGGATTCGGCCCAAGATCGCCAGCAACTCGGCCGGGCGGCGGACGTCATTCGGTTCCGCTTTAACGTCATCGGCGTTGCTGGTCGCGTTGCGAAGTTGCTCCTTGAGCAATTCGGCGTATTCCATCAACGGGGCGCGGTCGGCGATCGAAGCCCAGTCGTTGGTTTCGGCGGCCTTGCCGCCGCGCAGTCCGGTGCCCGACAATAGGTCTTGCAAGTCGTCCTTTCGCGCCCGCGCTTCGTTGAACACCTGATTCGTTCCCGCGTTGCAGTTGAACGCCGTCCGCCCCAGCAGGTCGCGCGCGACCGCCGCATCGTCCTTCCAGCGAACATCGCCGTCGTACTCGCTGATGATCGCAAACAAACTGCTCATCACCATCAAGTCCAAGCGAGCCTCCTCATAACCCCCGCTCTTGAACGGCCCGGGCTGAGTGACGACGGAATCGTAGTGCAATTTCATCCGTTTGATCTCGTCTTCGATCGAGGTCGGGGAGATCAACTTGTCCCAGGGTCCGGCGGTCGCGCCACCCCCGCCTTCGGGTGCGTCCACAACCACACTCGACGCCTGGGCATTTTTCTTTCGCAACGCTTGCAATGTCGGCCGCTGTCCGCGAATCGCATCGCCGACTGAATCAAAGAAGACGCCTTTGGTCGCGGCGGCAGAAAATTTTGGCGCCGGGGCACGTTTTTCTTCGCCCCATGCGATGTACGAATGGGCAGAAAAGAGCACCGAACCACCCACTAAGACGGCAACGGGTAAAGTGCGATTTCGGGTCTTCATCACGTGACTCGGCAGGTGCAATGGCAGGATAGATTCCGTCAGTTTAATTCAGTTTAGCACCACAAAGAATCCAGTGCCGAGCAACCGATAAAGGAAAGGGGCAGCCGGCACCCGAGCGGGGGTTTGCAGGCTGCCAGTGTGTTCTGGTTGAATCCGCCAAGAAGACGACGCGAACGTCGAATTCGCTCGCGCCCCGAATTGCTTCGGAACCCGCCTGGGTCCTCGGGGTTTGTAATGAGTGTGAAGGGAATCGCATCTTCAACGAGGGGAAAAGATTAGATGAAACAAAACGATCAAGAACGAATCACCTGCCGATGCCCGCGCGGACACAAGCTGCGCGGCGGCACGAATCTGATCGGCGAAACGGTACGTTGCCCGCGTTGCAGCGAGAAATTCGTGTTCGGCTACCAAGTGCGTCAGGATGTGACGGACACGGCCGTGGTGCGGATCCTCGGTGACGCCCCCGCCGCTCCCGCCCCGGCGGTCGAGCGTGAACCCAAGCTGCGTCCCTGTTCACGCTGTGGCGTTGCCATCAGCACTGCCGCCAGCGTTTGCAAACACTGCAATTGCTACGTCGGCATCTTGCCCGATTTCCTCAGCAAACTCTCCGACGGAAGTTCGATCCATACGAACTGACGCGCGCTCCCAGCGCAGCAACACCTCCCAGCGGGAAGCGTGAGCGAGCGGCGCGTTGTGGTGGTCTCGGTCATCACGCGCCACTGGCTGACATGGCACGCAGCCATGTGCTAAAGTCAGCGGCAGTCGGTCACTGGCTTCCCTGGCACCTAATTGAGCGAGTTTGTCTTTGTGCGATCTTTTTTGACGCTATCGATCTGCCTGTTGATCGGACTGGTCGCCGTCGGTTGCGGCCAAACGCCACCACCGCCGGCGGCCGATGCGGCGGTCGGCGTGGTGACCCTTGAAATCCAATCCGCGGATGCGGCGACGCAGTCGATTCAGATCCCAGACGTCGCCGACGGAACGACGCTGGAGACGGTGATGCGGATGGTGGAGCATGTGCCGGTGAGCGTTTCCGGCAGCGGCTCGACCGCGTTTGTCGATTCGATCGGCGACGTCAAAACCGATGCCAGCCAAGGCTGGACCTTTAAGGTCGACGGAGCATTCGCCAATCAAGGCATCGGCCAAACCGTGCTGCATCCGCCGACCACCGTCACCTGGTCCTTCGGCACGTTCGAAGATTGAGCGGAAAAGGGATCAGCGCACGTTGGTGTCTAGCCTTGAGGCGATTCCCGGTCGCTGCGGAGCAGCGAGACGATGCGGCTAAAGCCTGCACACCAACACGGATGCCCGTACCATTCGGAATTGCCAGCGCACTAAAGACGCCGCAGGCCGTCTTCGGTCATCGGCGTCGGGATCTCGAAGTCGACCTCGTCGATGCGGGCCAAGACTTCGTCGGACAGCATCAGATCGCGTGCTTCCAACGATTCGTTCAATTGTTCGACGGACGTGGCGCCGATGATGGTTGACGCGACGAAGTCATGCTGGCGACTCCAGGCCACCGCCAACGCGGTCACGCTGACACCGATGCTGCCGGCGATCTCGGTCAGACGTCGCGTGGTCTCCAGCGTGCGATCGTTGACGAAACGTTTGGCCATCCGTTTCTGACGTTCCCCGTCGCCGGTCAGGTAGTCGGTAAAGCGCGCCCCGGGCGGCGGTCCATCCTGGTACTTGCCCGTCAGCACACCACCGCCGAGCGGCGAATAGGGCAGCAACGAAATGCCTTCGCGACGACAGACCTGTGCCAACTCACTTTCACAGCGACGGTTGATCAGACTGAAGTTATTCTGCACCGTCTCGTAGCGATCGACGTCGTAAACGTCCGCCGCCCAACAGGCTTTCATCATGCCCCAACAGGTTTCGTTGCTCGCGCCGATGACACGGACTTTTCCTTCGTCACGCAGTTCCGTCAGCACGCCCAACACCTCTTCATACGGCATGCCGTGATCGGGCCAGTGCGTCTGGTACAGATCGATGTAATCGGTGTCCAACCGGCGCAGCGAATCTTCGCACGCGCGGATGATTTGTTTGCGATCTAAGGCGGTTTTTCCATGGCGAACCGGCGGCTTGAACCAGCCGTGCCCGGGACCGGTCACCTTCGTCGCCACGATCACCGAGTCGCGTGGTTTGGTGCTCAACCAGCGACCGACAATCTCTTCGGTCACTCCGAATCGTTCGGCCGACGGCGGCACGGGATAGATTTCCGCGGCGTCGAAAAAATCGATTCCGGCGTCGAACGCCGTGTCGCAAATGCGATGACTGGTCGGTTCGTCACACTGAAGCCCGAACGTCATCGTGCCCATACAAATATCACTGACGACGATTCCGCTGCGTCCAAGTCTACGTTGCTGCATCGATGTGCTCACTGAAAAGAATGACAGACCATCCGAACGGCCATTCTTTTAACACGTTTGCCGACGATCCCCAACCAGTGGCGTAAGCTTCCAGCTTGCGACTGGCGTAAGCTTCCAGCTTGCGAGTCTCCTGGATCACCTCGTCCTCATGCCCGACGCCACCCATCGTCTTGCCCAACACCTCCCACTACCGCATCCGCTCGACCTCATATTGCCGGTGCGGTTCGTCTTGATTCGGTTTACGGATTCGAAACCCCGGACGACTGGCAAACGCATGGTGAACCGTTTCGCCGCGTTCCAGATCCACGGATCCCGAATGGGCATACAGCAGATAGCGTAGGACCAGCGGATGCTCATGGGTAACCTCAATCGCCGTCTTCATCCCGGGTGACGCTCCCATCCAGCCGTCCTGACGAACGTGCCAATGCGTCGGAAAGCCCGGATTGCTGGGGTGATCAAAATACGTGATCCCTTCTTCGACCAGCTTGCGTCCTTCTGGGACCGGCACTGCGATCGGTCCGGAATAATCCATCCACCGCGACCGCTTTTCGTGCAGGCTCGGTTCGCCTTGATCGTTGGCGTCGTTGGTCAGCCGTCCGCCTCCGAAATACGCGGACAGACTGGCGGCAACGCGGACGGCCAAGAAGCCGAAATTGGTCTGCTCCAACGTCACCTTGTCCCGTCCCTCGCCCGGACGGAACGTGAGATGAAACTCGACCGCATGCTCAGCGGTTTCCGCGTCGTTGTTGATGCCCATCAGCGCGACGACGACGTCCTGTTGCATGCGTTCGACGCCCTCGCCGTCGATCCACACCAAGTGTGTCGCCATGACGGCTTCCTCATCTCCGTCGCGATAACGGTACCAGTGGGTTTGTCGAATTTTTGATCCGGTGCCGTCGGCCCAAAAATTGATTCCGTCGACTTTGTGGTGGGCAAACCAGACGGATCGATGGTGATCATGATTCTGGGCGCCCGGGTGCCCCATCCGCGTCAACGTTTCACCCGACGGTCCGTTGAACGGATAAAAAAACGGTCGCGGGTACTGCTCGCCGTAGTGCCAGCGCAGCTTTTCGCGACCGTCGATTCGTAGCGAGACTTGATGATCGGCCAGCGGCACAATCTCACACCGGGGCGGACGATAATCTTGTGCGATCAACGATCGCCCTATTGCACAGACGGCCACCACGACCCACAACCCAACACGGCATCGATTGCCGAACACACTGCGATTCATTCCTCAGTTCCTTTCATCGTTTTGCGGATTTGCTCAGTCCCAACCGGCGGAAGCTGATCGGCGAATCCCGCTTCGGTGCGTTTCAATTCATCGACCGTCGCGTTCCGCAATCGTTCCAACAGAGGATCGTTTGACGGGTCGTGCGCCAGGTTGACCAATTCCTCGCGGTCGTTTTCCATGTCATACAGCTCTTCGGTTTCACCGGCGACCAGATTACGGATGTACTTGTAACGCCCTTCACACAACATCACGTACCAGGGGACGCCTGGCCCATGGTACAAATCGGGATCGTCGCTTGCCGGGATTTGGTCGGTCGCCGATCCGTAGTGTTTTGCGGTATGGACCAGCATGGCATGGTGATTCCAGTGTTCCGCCTTCGACTGAAACAATTCGCTGAGATCAAACCCGTGCATCTTCCACGGCAAATCGATTCCGGCAAACCGAAAGAACGTCGGCGGCAGGTCAACGCCGCTGACCGGTTGCTCGATAACCCGACCGGCACAACGATCAGCGATCTTCGCGGGCGGACGAATGATCAACGGCGCTTCGACCGTTCCGCGATACGGAGCGACTTTGGACTTGAACCCTTTTTGGCCCCACGCAAACCCTTGGTCGGACGTAAAGACGACCAGGGTGTTTTCATCTTGACCGGAATCCTTGAGTGCTTTCATCAGGCGGCCGACTCCCTCGTCGATGGCCAACACGCCCTGATGGTATTGGCCAATCCAATCGGCGAGCGGGCGTCCTGGAATGTCCTTCATGCCGACGGGACCTAAGTCGCGGACCTTGCGTTCAACCGGCACGCCGTCGGGGCCGGGTTCCCAGAACTCCATTTCGCGAACGTACTTCGGCTTTCCCGGCCGCGGCGGATAGACATCGGCGGGGATCGGCACATCGACGCCGGGGTACTCGTCCAAATGGCGGTCGGCCGGCGTGAACGGTCCGTGCACGGCTCCGTAACAGAGCCATAGGTACCAAGGCTTGTCGGCCGCGCGGCCTTCACCGTGAATGTACTCGACCGCCCAATGGGTGTAATTGTCGGTGCTGTACCCCTTGGTCATCTTCGGCGGGTCGCCATTCTTGCTGATCAACTGGTTGTCGTAATAGTTCGGCGAATTCTCGGGGTGACGTGGCCGGTTCCACACGATTTGATAATCCCAATCGCGGCCGTATCCGGGATCGATCCCCGTGTGCCACTTGCCGATCTGAGCGGTCGTATAACCGTTGGCACGAAACACGCTGGGCCAGAACCGGCACTGGTTCGGATCGTAGTCGCTGCCGGGATATTGGCCGACCATCCGCATCGACTCGACCCCGTGCTGGTGCAACCCGGTCAACAGCGTGGCCCGCGAGGGCATGCACCAGGACCCGATGTAGGCATGTGAAAACCGGACTCCGGTCTTGGCGAGTTCATCGATATTGGGCGTTTTCACCCAGTCAAACGACTCGGGATAGCAACCGACCGTTCGCGACGACTGGTCGTCGGTATAAATGAATAGAATGTTGGGTCGCTCGTCCGCGGCGACACACGACGCCCCCAAGAGCACCAGTACAAGCAAACGGAAATAGTTCATCGATTGGCCCCATTGGACGTCTTTTCGGACACAGAGTCTCCCCCCGCGACAGTATAACATCGATGGGCATTCCACTTTTCACTTCCCCTCGTCATTGGAATTCCAATCATGAACCGCCTGACCCTACTCTCCGCCGCATGCCTTGCTTTTGCCAGCACGACCGTCGCCCAGGATGAGGCGAAACCCAAACCGCAGGAACCGACGATCACAGCGATCCAGGGCACTCCCGAGATCGACGGCAAGGTCGACGAAGCGTGGAAGAAGGCACCCCGCGTGAACGTCAACAAGGCCGTCGAAGGGTTACTCGCCGTCGACGAAGACGAGATGGCGACGGCGACCGTGCGCGTACTGTGGGACAAAGATCATCTCTACGCACTTTGGCAGGTCAAAGACGCGAACCTGTCCGCGGACGCGAGTGATTCATGGGCCCAGGATTCGGTCGAATTCTTCTTGGATGAAAACCAAAAACGAACGACCTATTATGAATCCGACGACGCCCAGTACCGAGTCAATTACAAAGGCGAACTGTCGGGCCAAGGCGCCGGCTTCGACGAATCCAACTTGAAAGCGGCTGCTCGCAAAACCAAAACGGGCTACGTCGTCGAAATGGCGATCAAGATCCAGGGCGAACCATTGACCGCCGGCCGAAAGTTGGGCGTCGAACTGCAAGTCAACGACGACCCGGGCAGCGGCGAACGCGGCGCGGTCGCCAAATGGAATCACACCGACGACGATTCCTGGCAAGACACGTCAAACTTCGGCACGTTGGTTCTGCAGCCGGCCGCCGAGTAGACATCGCGTCCAAGATCAGTGACCAAGGGTGTCGCACACCCGATGGATGATTGCCGCGTCAATCAACCAGGGAGGAATGTGCGATGCAATCGTTTCGAGTGGGCAGGGGAATTCAGGTGGAAATCTGCAAGGCCAACCATCGTTCCGAGTGGATTTCTTACAAGACAACCAAGACGAATCACTTTGACGAACCGATCGGCCGCACGCGATCGACCGTTGTCTTTCGTGACGGTCGTTGGCTGCTCCGCGTCAAGCCGCACGACGTCGAGATGTTTAACGGACTGCGTTGGATTCGGCTGAAGTGAGTCGGTACCGCGGTGCTCAAACCATGGCGGGCACAGCACCCCCTACATAGCCACGGGCCTTTGGACCGGATCGCAAGCTGGAAGCGTACGCCACGGCATACGCTACGATGGATCGGCATCCGTGCCCACAATGTCCGCGACGTGCGAGACGCCGTCCCGCTCCATTAATTTCAGCAGCCCGCGATTGATCCGGCGAACCACTCCCGGACCTTCGTACACCAACGCCGTCAACAACTGAACCAGCGAGGCGCCCGCGCGAAGTTTGCGATAGGCATCCTCGGCGGTCGCCACTCCGCCCGCGGCGATGATCCGATAACGCCGGCGATCCATTTTCCGGTACAGGCTGACGATCCGCCCGTCCATCCATTCCCTTGTCGGCTTGCCCGATATCGCGCCGGGCCAATCGTTCCAAATCTCACGCGGCGTCGACAAACCCGACCGCCGCCGCGACGACAAATTGAACATGAACCCGGCGACCGATTCGAAGCCATCCACCGTCTGCAAGATCCGATCAATTGCTGCGTCGTCCCAATCCGGCGAGAGTTTCAGAAACAGTGGGACGTCGATGGGAATCGATGTCAGTCGATCAAGCAACTCGCGGAGGTGTCCCGGCGTGTCAAAAAACGCTCGGCCATCGGAGGTGTTGGGACAACTCAGATTCAGCATCAAATACGACGCACGCTGTCGCAGCGTTTCGGCCGCGGTGACGTAGTCCTGAAGCATCTCGTCGGGGCTCAACGCGTCGGAGCACTCGCCATGATTGGTGTTGACTAGGTTGATCCCCAACGGAGTGCTGATCGACTGGCCTTGCAATCGATTCGCGACCGCGGCGGCACCGTCGTTGGGCAATCCGTAATGAACGCAGATCGCATGATCGATCGGCAATCGCCACAAACGCGGTTTGGCGTTTCCTGCCGAGGGCATCGCCGAAACCGAGCCGACTTCCAGGTGGCCGAACCCCAAGGACGCCATCGCTGCGACCGCGCGTCCCGATTTGTCGTACCCTGCGGCCAGACCGAGAGGATTTTCGAAAGAGATTCCGGCGACCTGGATGTTCAGCCGCGAATCGTCGACGCGATACATGCGTGACGCACAGCGCAGCAAACCGGGGATTCGCGTGGCCGCCGCCCCCCAGGCGATCGCCTGATCGTGCGCCCACTCCGGATCAAAGCGAAACAACAGCGGACGAAGGAGACGTTGATAGATCATGGGGCGATCAGCGACCGTGGTTCACGGCGCCGCTTCCAAGACCTCTGGATCGAGTAAAAGGGCACTGCCGGCGAGTCATTCTAACCGCCGATCTCAACCGCAAAATGGTCTGCCGGTGGAAAACGGTCGAACCATCGCCTGGGATCACCGATCCTGCGATCCGCCGGTCGTACTTGGCATGCTCAACTGTTAGCATGTCGTGGACCGGGTTTCCTTTCCTCGGCAACTTCCCACCGCTAACGATCCATGAACGCTTCCCAACGACTCTTCGATCGATTCGACAAAGCCGGCCCGTCATGGTTGCCGATCATCGTGCTGTCGCTGATCGGCTTGATTGCCACCATTGCCTGTGTGCACTCGATCGCCGGTCTGGGTGAATAAGCAACGGACGGAAAATAAGTGGGATAGGCTGCCAGCCTGTCGATGCTGAAATGACAGGCTGGAAGCCAATCCCACTTCAAGAGTTCCGACAGTTATATTCCTTTCGTCGCTACCACAAAGGAAAACGTCATGAATGACCCCAACCAAGTCGCATTGGATGCCTTGCTCCAAGCCGTTCGTTTGGCACCTGAGAACATTGCCTTGGCGGACCACCTCGCCAAAACGCTGTTGCAAATGTCGCGGGCGGAGGAAGCCGCCCAGGTCTATCGAGATGCGCTCCATCATCACCCCGGCAACACCCAACTGCAACTCGGGCTCGCCGACAGCTACCGACGCGCCGATCGGCTTTCGCACGCCCTGGCAATCCTTGAAACGTTGGTCGCCGAAAAAAATCCGCCGGCCGAGGCGTTGTTGCTGCACGCCCGTGTGCTCCATGGCCAGGGCGAAACTCGATCGGCGATCAATCAATACAAAGACGCCATCGACGCCGACCCCGATCTGTCCGATGCGGCGTTCGAAAGCCTGCTCGGCCTGAACTTCGAATCCGAGTCCGACGAGTCCGCCCAGCGGACACCGGCCAGCTGGCTGGAAGACGTTGACGAAGCGGGGTTTGACCACCAGGACATCGACGACGAATCATTCGCGGACCTGGAGACCCCGTCGATCAAGTTCGACGATGTCGGCGGCATGTCCGATGTGAAAGAAGACATCCGCGTCAAAATCATCTATCCGCTGCAACACGCCGAGATGTTTGCCGCCTACGGAAAAAAAGTCGGCGGAGGCATTTTGATGTACGGGCCGCCGGGATGTGGCAAAACAATGCTCGCCCGGGCGACGGCCGGAGAAATCGATGCGGGGTTCTTGAGCGTCGGAATCAGCGATGTCTTGGACATGTGGGTCGGCAACAGCGAAAAGAACCTTCACAATCTGTTCCAGCAAGCCCGTCGCAACCGTCCTTGCGTCGTGTTCTTTGACGAAGTCGACGCGCTCGGTGCCAGCCGATCGGACATGCGTCGCAGCAGCGGCCGACATCTGATCAACCAGTTCTTGTCCGAGCTGGACGGCGTGGAGACGGACAACGACGGCGTCTTGTTTCTCGCCGCCACGAACGCACCGTGGCACTTGGACAGCGCGTTTCGTCGCCCCGGCCGATTCGACCGAATCATTTTTGTCCCGCCGCCCGACGCGGAAGCTCGCATCGAAATCCTGAAACTGGCACTTGCCGGAAAGCCGACCGAGACGATCAACCTGGAAAAGCTCGCCGCGAAAACTGCGGACTTTTCGGGTGCGGATCTGAATTCGGTCGTCGACACCGCGGTTGAAACGAAATTGAAGGAAGCAGTGAAAACGGGATTGCCCAAACCGATCACGACGGGTGATCTGATGTCGGCCGTCAAACGCTGTCGACCGAGCACCGGCGAATGGTTTTCTACCGCCCGCAACCACGCCCTCTACTCCAACGAAGGCGGTGCTTATGACCCGATTTTGGACTACCTGAAGATCAAGCGATGACACAACGCTACGACCGCGCCCAGCTGCTGATCGGCCAAGGGCGATTTGAGATGGCCGAGCGTGAGATCCGTCAGATGCTGGCCGAAAATCCCGATGACGGATTCGCCCATGCGCTGTTGGCGATCTGCGCCGCCACCGATGAATCACGCTACGAAGACGCAACCCGCGAAGCCGAGTTGGCCGTCGCGGCGGAACCGGACGCTCCGTTTGTGCATTTCGTCCGCAGCCGAGTGCTTTGGAAACGGAACCATTTTGACGAAGCCTATGAGTCGATCTCGCAAGCCATCCGTCTGGACCCTTACGACGCCGACTATTTCGCACAAGCGGCGCAAATCAAATTGGCGACCCGCGACTGGTCGACCGCGCTGAGTCTGTCCGAACAGGGACTCGCCATCGACCCGGAATCCGCCGGCTGCAACAACATCCGCACGATCGCGTTGGAACGTCTCGGCCGCACCGGAGAAGCGCTTCAATCGGCCGCCAAGAATCTGAAGAACAGCCCCGACGATTCGTACGCACACTCGTCGCACGGCTGGGCACTACTGAACTCGGGCAAGTACCAGGAAGCCCAAAATGCGTTCCGCGAAGCATTGCGATTGGACCCGACCAACGAACTGGCCCGCGAAGGAATGATCGACGCGATCAGCAGCCGCAGCCTGCTGTTTCGCTCGGTCCGAAAATTCCACATCGCGCTCAGCCGACTTTCTCGGAAACATCAATTCGCGATCATCTTCGGAGCCTGGCTGTTGATCCAAGTGCTCAGCGGTGCCGGCGACAGCGTGCCGTGGATTCGGCCCTTCATCCCGCTGATCTTGATGGCATACATGGTCTTTGCCGTCCTGACGTGGACCTCCGACGCGATCTTCAACACGTTGCTGCGGTTCCACCATTTCGGGCGTCACCTGCTGACGTCCCGAATGATCTGGCGATCGAATCTGGTAGCATCGTGTTTGATCTGCGCCGCTGGCGGTGCGATCTACTCGATCGCGATCGGCGGCTGGTTTGCGGCCGCCGTGGTCGCGTTCTACTGGACGCTGATGTGCGTCCCGGTCACCGCCGCCTTCGCGATGCCGACCGCCAAACGCGGTCTATTGATCGGGGGACTGGGGCTGCTGGTCGGACTGCTGCCGGTCTACGGAGTCGTTCAATCGGTCGCCCAAGACAGCGGCGTCCCGCTGGCGCGAGCGTTCCGTAATTTCAACTGGAGCATCATCGGACTGCAGGTCGCGGCGGGCTACCTGGCCGTCGCGCAAAACCGCAGGTGAGTAGCTTGTTCACCAGGATTCCTTGGAACTCCCGTCGGGACCTTCCAGCAACGACTCTTCGGGCGCTCGGATATCGCTGTTGGGCAATCCATCGGGATACTCCTGCTTGATCCTGGCGATGGCATTGGTCGCGACGGCCAAGTGCTGCTTCTTCGTTTCGTCATAAAAGGCCCTCGCCGCACCGGGCAATTTGGGTTGCCCGTGCAAGGGTTTGTCCGAAACACACAACAGCGTGGCGTTTGGAATTCGATATCGAAAACCATTGGCGGCGACCGTGGCCGATTCCATGTCAACCGCGATGCTGCGGCTGACCCGCAAATGATCCAATGCCTTACGCAGCGAGAGCTCCCAATTGCGATCCGCCGTGGTGTAGACCGCACCGATCCGGTAAGGCAATTCTGCTTCGTCGAGCGCGCTGGCCAGTGCGCGATTGAGCAAAAAACTGGGCGTGATCGGCACCGACGGCGGCAAGGCTTCGTCCAACAAGTGATCGCCCCGCATGTAGCCTGATGCCAACACAAAGTCGCCGATCTCTTGATGGTTCCGTACGCCCGCACAGTGCCCCACCATCAACACCGCGTCCGGCCGCAACACCGCCAAATGATCCGTCAGGTTCTTGGCGTTGGACGGACCGACCCCGATGTTGACGATGCTGATGCCGCGATTATCCGGTTCCCGATGATGCAGCGTCGGCATCTGCACATCGTCACGCTTGGACCGCTCGCAATCCGGAAACTGACGAATGAACGCCGCGATGTGCATGTTGTAGTTGGTCAACAGCACGTAACGTTGAAAGTCCTCCGCGATGGTCCCCGTGTAATGCTCCAAGCGCTTGATCGACAACTCGCTGCGTTCGGGGCCGAACAAAAAGACCTTCTTGCGCGTCAAATCAAAATCGGTCTCATCAATCATCTCCAACAACTGTGGCGAATTCAGATCGACCCGCGGACGCGAACGCGCGATGGTGATTTCCGCACCACGCCGGGCCAGCTTCAGTAACTCGCGGCGCAAGTACCAGCGATAGGCACGCGGCCTGGCGATCTTGCCGGACAACTCGGGATTGTGCTTGGACCAGTGCCGATAAACAGTCAACTTGGAATAGAAACCGTCGGCATACGTTTCCTCCATCTGCTCGCAAGCGGCGGCGATCTGCTCACCGAGCCCCTGTTCGGACACATCCGGATCGATTCGAAATGTTTCATGCATGAACGCAATTGTGAACGATCCCCGATCCGCCGGCTAGTCGAGTAGCAGCGTAGGGCATGCTGTGCATGCCACTGATACGTTCCAGCGTTGCCAGCGTGCGTCAAAGCCAATACCGCTATGTCACATCAAGGGGGGAGGCCGGTCGGACTGGCGCGAACCGGATGATGTCAAACGATGATCAGCCGTTTGGCGCGAGCCTACGGGCCCCAACCCGAGGAAACGACACTCTAACTTAGTGACAGGTCACCGGGGGTCGCCTTCGCGCATCACCGGAAGCGATCGATCGACCACGAACGGCCTCCCGTGAATTATGATTGCGTCCAAACAGCGACCGTCGTACCACCTGACTTTGAAATCTTGGAAACCCCATGCAAGCCCTGCGACGCACCACCGCGGCATTCCTCTCGGCGTTGGCTTCGACCGTTGCGATCGCCGAACAGCCGTGGATCATCGACCCGCACACCCATTTCAAGGGTCCTGAGCAGATCGCGTTTGAGAACCAAACGGTCAAACGCGAACCTCAGAACACGCTCGGCCACGTCGTTGTTCCCGAGGACTACCGCTTTTCCACGGCTAAAGATCGTGATCAATCACTGCTTTCGCGCGAACATGGTCGATGGCAAGGTGAGCGATCAATGGAAACAGGCGGTCGCCCGTTGCGCGACGTTTGAAAACGTCTTCCTGAAACTCTCCAGCATCGTCAACTTCGCCGGCACCAAGCCGTTCGTCGAACAGGCCCCCTCGGATCTGCAAACGTATCTTCCGGTGCTGGAACCTTGCTTTGCGGCGTTCGGCGAAGACCGAGTGATCTTTGCGACCAACTGGGGCGTCAGCACGCACTTCGGAAGCGTCGACGATGTGGTTCGAATCGTACTGGAGTTCTTGGCATCCAAAGGAGACTCGGCGCTGAAAAAGGGCATGCGTGACAACGCGATCCGAGTCTATGGGATCAACCCGCAACACCTACGGTCACTCGGCCACCGGCAATTCCCAAGACCAGTACTTCAGGTGTTCCTCATGCTCGCCGAGTTGGTCGACATCGATCGGCTCGGACGGCGTGCTGTCGCCGGGGCTTTGCGGGTCAAATCCCCAAACCTGCGCTTTGCCGTCGAGCACGCGGTAGCCGAAGGGCAGGTTGCCGGCCGGATCGACCGAGCCCAAGGTAGCGTCCAAGTCTGCGGCAGACAGTTCATCCAAGCTGGCGGGCCAGCGGTCATGGCGTTTCTCGAACAGCCGAAGCCCGATGCCGATCTTGGCGATCCGATTCTCCATCGCCGAACGCACGAACGCTTTGCCGGCCGCCCCGAGCGCCGGTACGGTCAAGCTAGTCACGATCGTTTCCAGCTTTTCCAGCCAGCCGGCCTGTTGGATTTGCTGATTGAAATCCGAATCGAGTGCGGCCGTTTGAATAAAGAAGTCAGACAGGTCATCGGTGGTGATCGATTCGGCTTTTTCCATGATCTCCAGTGAAGCGAGGGCATCGATCGGCCGTTGATTGAATCCTCCCGGCGGCATCCCGACGTCTTCTCCGAAACGCTGCAAATCATCGAAGACCGGTTGCGACATGGCCCGTTCTCCCACGATCGCGAGCCGGTAACGAGTCCCGAAATCGTCAAAGGCTCGCAATTGCTCAAGAATCTTTTTCAGTTGCACGTCATCGAATAAGTCATACTCGACCGCTACCTTCAATTGTTTCAGCCCCATCGAATGAATCGCAATCACCACGAGTTGCGAAATGATGAGCGGCTCTTTTTCGAACGCCCGAGCCACGCCGAGCATGGCCATCATGCTGCCAAACGCTTGCCGGCGATCATCCCGCCGAAGCGCGTCTTCGAACTCCAGTGAGAGCAGTCTCGCCACGCTGCGTGAGGACTGGACGTACGGCAACAGCGTGTTGAAGGAATCCATCTGGATATCCGTCCAAATCGGGCCCGTCCCCTCGGTGATGTCATGAATCTCTTCACGCAGCTCCGCCCACTGGTCAAGAAACTGTCGCACTTCATCGTCAAAGCGATAGGGTTGACCATAAACGTAATCGGCATCCTCTTCGGTAATGCCAACCACGGGGACGCCACGACAGGAATTCTCAAACGCCTGCGATTGGATTTCCACCAAGACGTTCATCCACCGTTCCGATTTTTCGTGCCCCATGGTTTGGACACGAAAGGCTTCCATGGATGCGTCGTCAATCGGCAGCCCCCGCGCGCGAATCTCCTCACGGCGATCGGCGACGTCGGCGCTGGCGGCCGAGCGTCGTGCGGCCCACCACGTCAACGGACCGCCGCACAGCAAGACCGCGAGTCCGAGACAGACCATCAGCACAATGAGGGTTCGCTTGCTTGACAATGATGAGTTTGGTGATGCGTCAGACGCCATGGGGCAACCCGTTTTGCAGCGATCGATTCGATAGATTGGTGTCCGAATCATTCTAACGACGTGAGCGTGCCGGCGCAGCCTGGTACGATGCGGTTGCTTGCGCCGTGAATCCCATCCACCATCCGTCCTTGTCAGCGCGTTGTCCATGTCCAGCACGATTCCAAACCAGACGAACACGATGATTCAATGCCTGCCGCAAGGCGTGTGTTCGTGGAATTATCATCTGATGGGAGACGTCTTCATCGGAGAAACCATGCTGCGATCGTCCAGCGAGCAGGGTTCAATCGTGGTCGACGGCGTCGTTTTCGCGGTCAAGAAACAGGGTGTATTCAGTGGACACTGGACGCTGGAGCATGAGGGAACCGAAGTCGCCTCGGCCCAAAAACAATCGGTCTTTTGGCGAACCTTTGACATCGATGCGCCGGGCGGTCCGCTGTTGTTAGCCACGGATTCGGCATTCACACGCTGCTACACGTTACGCCGAGGCGAAGAGTCGATCGCCACGATGCGGCCCGATCATCCGTTGACCCGCCGCGGCAAGATGGAGATTCTGGTGTCCGACTGGGACTCCCCGACCGTGGTTTTTTCGTTTTGGCTGGTCGCGCTGATCTGGCGGCGTTTGGCCCAGAGTGGTTGAAGTCACTTGTTGAAACTCAAGGTCGTCGCGACGCGAATGGTGTTCCACACGTACACAGTGGTCGCCGTCCCGCCGAAAGAATCATCGGCTCATTTGAAACAGCCATTGAGTTCGGGCACCGCGACTTTGAGTGCGTTGATGATCAGCTCTGCGGTCGCGGCGGCTCCTGCGGGACTGAAATGGGTGGTGTCGCTAGGATTGAAGTTGTACTGCCGGCTTTCCTGGGGGCCGATCGTGTTGTGCTGGTTCACACTGATGGCATACAGATCAACAAACGGCACACCCTGCTGCTTCGCAACGAGTTGAGCCGTCGCGGCGTACGACGGCAGGGCGGCTTTCAACGTTGCTTTTCGAGGCATGATCGTTCCGTCGTCGCCGAAATTCCGACGCGTGACCGAACTGAAAACAATTGGCTTGACGCCGGCCAGCTTCGCCCTTTCGACGTATGAAGTCAGCTTGATTCGATAGACGTCCGGGCCATACCGTTTCTGGTCATTGTGGCCGAATTGGATGATGACATAGTCCGGCTTTCGTTGCAGCAACTCGTCAAATTTCGTCGACAAGGACTCCAGTGTGGCTCCATTCTTTGCGAAATGAAGCACTTGCGTTTGCTCCGTGCAACGGTCTTCAAACGCGGGCCCCCATCCATACGTCGTCGCGACGGTCGAGTCACCGATCAATCCTATTCTCAGGGAATGAGGTTGTGCCATCACCGCTTGCCCACCGAGGAACAAGCTTGTCAACGCAAGCGAAAGTCGTAGTACGTATTTGCTCACGAGCGGGATTACCTTGATCGTTGATTCGTTCGTTTCGCCACAGATTCAATCGCACGGGTCACCGTGATGATTCTTGTGCGGCCTGGATGGGGCTGGTTCGCGAGCCCGATTCTGGCAGCCCGCAGCAGAGTGCCGTGGTCGGCCGGATTCGGGGCTGCCACACCACAGCGGCGCGCGGCGACATAGAATAGTCGCTGATGATCGCCGTCAACAAGCAACCCCAGTGTTTTGTTCCGCCGCTGGCCGATACCGCTAAAAAAATGTTTCACAGCGTCGCGTGTCGGAGGTGAAGTAGCGACGGATCGGTGGGGACGCTTGGCCATCCCCGTTCATGCAATGTCCCGGGATTCGCGTCTCAATTGGGATGGCGCGTCCAGATCCGATAAAATCGGTTGCCTGCCGATTTTCTTTTTGAGGTTTTGGGGTCCGGATCGGTCTAAGGGGATGTCGCTAACCACCGAGTTTCATGATGGATGCCGCGTTTGACAGTCTGTTTGAAGATCGTCGGGTCTATCAACGCACATCCACGCGGCGGGCGTCGATGCAAGAATCGCTGACCGAACCCGAATTTGCCCGAGCGGTCTCGGCGGGTTTGCCCAAACTGATCGCGATCGCACGACGGCTGTCCGGAAACGAGGACATCGCGGCCGAGGCGGTTCAAAACGCATTGCTGAAAGCATCCAAATCATGGCGCCAATTTCGAGGCCAATCGCATGTCGACACGTGGCTCACCAAAATCGTGATTCACGCCGTTCGCGATGGGATGGCCGCCCAACGACGCCGGCAAGAACACCTGCCACCGCCACCAGATGTTCCGCGTGATGGACACAGCCGATGCGATTCCCAAAGCGAAAATCTGGTCGCCCCGGAACGCGGACCGACTCAACAGGTGCTCGACGCCGAGGTGCGCAGCGTGGTGGCGGCGGCCGTGCGAGAGCTGCCGGATCGACAACGCGAGGTGTTTGGTTTGATGGTTTGGCAAAACATGACCGCGCGTGAAGTCGGGCAGTTGCTGGACATCACGCCGCAAACGGTTCACGCCAATTTGCATGCCGCGCGGAGACGACTGCGGGAATTGCTCGAGCCCTTTGTTCACGACGATCGGGATTGACCACCATGAATCCAGATAAACTTGATCAACTGCTCCGCGCGAGCGATCCGACAACCGCCACCGACCACTCCGGCGCCGTCGACCCATTGCTGCATCAAAGTGAGCAACAATGGACGGTGTTGTCCCGACGACGTGTCGTGCGGCGAAAGCGTGTCACGCTCTGCTTGGCTGCGATGGGGCTGTTCGTGATCCTGGGTGGGGCGGCCATGTGGGTTCGAAACGTCCCCGGACAACAAGACACCTCCGTCGCCGTCGTCACCGCGACAGATTCGTCGACCGACCGCGATCCGACGGACTTGGCGGACGCAGCCACCGCGCAGCGACGACCGAGTCCGATCGATGCCTCCGATCAGCCCAAGACGAATGCCGGCGTCGTTTCAGCGTCCCAGTCGCCCAGCCCCAATGGCAAACGGACCCAATCCGGTCCGCCCCGAGCGGAACCGGTCCCCCGACCTGCCAAGCTCGCCCGACCACCGGCACGCCCCGGTCAGCCCGTCATCGTTCATGAACAGCCATTGGCCGAGTTCGCCGCGTTCGTCGATCGAGCCGGAGAAGTCGACAGCGATTCGTGGCGTCAATCACGCGACGATCTGGCTCATCAAGACGCCCGCTCGCAGCGCACCGCGGTGACGCTGGTGCCGCAACTGGTCGACCCGCAGCAGAGACGAAAGGCGTTTGATCTGGTGTGCGCTGCTGCCGCAGATTCGCGCCGAGCGGTTCTGTTTCATTGGCTTGCGCATCGGTCGGTCCGGGCGATGGCCTTCGAACGCTTGGCGGCCGAGGCCACGGTGGAACAGTCCGTCGAGTTGATTCGCTACGCGCAAAACGATCCCGAACGAACGCGACTGTGCCGAAACATTGCAGCGTCTCCGAATCCCGAAGGCGTCGGGGTACTGTTGGAACTGGCTCAAAACGCGCGTTGGAGGTCCGCAGTCGGGGCAGCTTCTCGAGAACTCCATCCGTCACACCTTCAAGCTCTGATCATGCGGATGCGCGAACGAAATGCGCCGGTACGAACCGCCGCGGCCTTTGTGATGGCATCGGTTCCAGGCGAGCAACTCGATCAAGTACTCGCGTCCATGATCCTGCGCGGCCGTTTTCGCCAGCCCGCCTACCTGGTGCTGCTGTCGCGAAACACACCGCAGGCCCGCGCGTTTTTGGCACAAGCCGCGTCACGCCAAGATTTGACCCCGGCGTTGGTTTCGGCCCGCATGCACTTCGCCAACATTCAACCCACCCTTCAACAATGGATCGAAGACTCCAAAGGAACCTCTCATGAACGCTCTAACACTTCGCAGCAACAATTCTCGGATACTCTGGACGGCTACCGCTGTGCTCGGCTGCCTGACACTCGGCATGACATCGGCTAAAGCCCAAGTCGGCGGAGAAAAACTTTCGGCACCGTTTGTGACCAAGGTCTACAACATCGCCGATCTGCTGGACGCCCCCAGCATGTTGGACGACGACGCGGAACAAGCCGGCACGACCATCCGGACGTCCGGCGGTTTTGGCGGCGGCATGGGCGGTTTTGGCGGCGGCATGGGTGCAATGGGCTTTGACAGCGGTGCCGAGATGGGTGGAATGGGCCCTGGCGGCGGCAGCGGCGGAGGAGGCGGCTTCTTCCGAATCCCTGACAACATCTTGCCGCAACTCGCCGGAGGGATGGCGGGAATGCCCGGCTCCGCTCAAACCTCTCTCCCCAGTCGCATGACGCGCGAAGCATTGGAACAAGTGGTGCTTGACCATCTGTCCGATGATGACACCAGGTGGCTGCACATTGACGGCGAGGGAGGCAAGCTATCGATTGTCGCATCGATGATGATCGTCACGCATACACAAGCCGTTCACGCGAGGCTCGTCGAACTGTTAGATCTGTTGCGGGTCGGCAACAACACCAGCCCGACCGTTCAAGTCGACGTGCGGATTGTGGAAGTCGGATCCGAGCAATCGGCGACGGTGCTCGCCACGGACGCTGCATCGCTGGAAAAACTTGCCAACGATGCTTCGGCGGCGCGGCTGTCGCTGCGCTGCGACAATCACCGGGTCGCGAAAGTTTCATCCGGTTTGCGTCGAAGTTATGTGGTTTCCTTGACACCGGTCGTGGGATCCAACGGAACCATCGACGTCAACACAGGCAATCAGACCGCCTACCGTCCCGAAACCTATTCACCGCTGCTGGGACTGTTCGGAAGAATCAAACCGGAGATCGACGCGGACGGTAAAAAGGGACGACTGCACCTGGGAATCCAACTCGCCTCCGGCCCCGAAGAAGTCGTTGCGGCGACGTTCGGCACCGGACAGTCGATGGATCGTGTGGAATTGGAAACCGCCGAGTTGGCCACTTCCATCGCCACCGTTGCCGACCGGTGGACCTTGGCGGGTAGTGTGGCCGTCACCAGCCCCACCTCCAGCATCACCTCCGGCGAAGCCCTGTCGCACCTGGCCATGCTCGTCCGCTGGCACGTGGTGGAGTGAGATAGTGGGGTAAGCTTCCAGCTTGCCTTACGTCACGCACCGCGTGACGTAAGGTCTTGGTCTCAGGCTCCGCCCGGGATGCGTTCGCCGGCAGAGCGGCGTTGGCGGCAAGCAGGATGCTTACCCCACTGCGACCTTGCGTTCCAAGGCGGAGCTTTAGAACGAGGTTGTGGTCGTGTAAACTACTTGCCGCGATCCCGTTTAGTAGCGGCATGCGTGACGGACCACTTATTCCAGAGACCATAAATGATTATTGGCGTTCCCAAGGAAGTGAAATCCGATGAATACCGCGTCGCCCTGCTGCCGGTCGGCGTCGAAGAATTGGTGGCCCGCGGCCACCGTGTGATCGTCGAATCGTGCGCGGGACTGGGATCGGGGCTCCCCGATCACGACTACCTGCGGGCCGGAGCGGAAATGGTCGCGTCGGGTGCGGAAGTGTTCGAGCAGGCCGACCTGATCGTGAAAGTCAAGGAACCACAACCCGAAGAGTTTGCCTTGATCCGCTCGGGCCAATTGCTCTTCACCTACTTTCACCTTGCCGCCAGCCGCGAGTTGACCGATGCGATGATCGACACCGGCGCGACGTGTTTCGCGTACGAAACCTTGCGTGACGGTAACGGGCGTTTGCCGCTGTTGACACCGATGAGCGAAGTGGCCGGGCGGATGAGCATTCAACAAGGCGCCAAGTACCTCGAACGCCCCCAGATGGGTCGCGGTATCTTGCTGGGCGGAGTGCCCGGAGTCCCGCCGGCACACATCACGATTCTCGGCGGTGGCATCGTCGGCTCCAACGCCGCAAAGATCGCGGCAGGCTTTCAAGCCGACGTTGCGATTCTGGATGTCGACCTGGATCGGCTGCGTTATCTCGACGACATCATGCCGGCCAACGTCAACACGCTGTACAGTGATCGGCACACGATCTTGGATCAAATCCAGCGCGCCGACCTGGTTGTCGGTTCGGTGCTGATCCCCGGTGCCAAAGCGCCGCAACTGGTTCGCAAGGAAGACCTGCGATTGATGAAACCGGGAAGCGTCGTGATCGATGTCGCCGTCGATCAAGGCGGCTGTATCGAAACCACGCGTCCGACGACGCACAGCAACCCGACCTACATCGTTGATGATGTCGTGCATTACTGTGTCGCCAACATGCCCGGCGCAGTGGGCCGCACCAGCACGTTCGCGCTGTGCAACGCGACGATGCCCTGGGTAATCCGCCTGGCGGAACTCGGCGGCCAAGCCGCGATCGACGCCGCCGGCGCCTTGCGCGAAGCCGTCAACGTGCACCAAGGCGCCATCACCAACGCGGCCGTCGCCAATGCCTTCGGGATGACGCATTGCGGCTGGTAGGATCGCGACAACACCAACGTGCGCTGGTGTGCAGGCTTTAGCCGCTCGGTTCGCTGCGTAGCAGCGAACCGGGAATCGCCTGAAGGCTAGACACCAACGGTTGCTGCATCCCGCGTGATGTTAGGCTGTGACGTTCGTACCTGAACCCGTTCGGGCAACGCACTAGGCGTCGACATTCATCAGTTCGCAGGCTTCCTGATAGCCCGGTGCGGGCGTCCCGTATTCGCTGGCCGACACCCTGGCCAACCCGACCAGATGACGCCAGCGCATCGACGGACGCGTCTTGGCAAACTCTTCGGTCACCGTGCGGTAGTACTTTTCCGCATGCAACGCTCCGTCTTGGCTGGTCGCAAACGAGAGCAGCACATCGAACATCGGCCGCGGAGAACCACCGAGTTCTCCATACCGCTGTGCGGCCGCGGCGGCGAGCGCTTGATCGCGGCCACGGACCGCATCTTCGGTTACCTTTAAAAGCTCCGATTGATGATCGATCGCTTCCACGGCGTCTTGTTTCAACGGCCACCGCTGCGGGCGGACATGCGGGCTCTGACCGGCGGTGTGATAAGCACCGACGATCAAACTGGCCATCGTGTTGCGTTGATGACTGACGTCGGCAATGTTGCGCCACGCGTTGGCGGCGTCAGACGCGTGGACGCCGACCGATGCGCCGTGGACGGACCCTTTGACCTTGTCACCGTCTTGATCCCGTGACCGTCCCGGGTCGTGCAGCAACAGCAAATTGGCAGCGATCGACATCGCTTC
The DNA here is from genome assembly GCA_033042175.1 of Phycisphaera sp. RhM. GTDB lineage: Bacteria > Planctomycetota > Planctomycetia > Pirellulales > Pirellulaceae > Stieleria. The sequence goes on along the minus strand of WCIL01000027.1, from coordinate 70,461 downwards.
TCCGATCTGGTCCGGCTCGTATCCCTCGGCCAACACTTGGGCGGCCGCGTCAGCCGCTTGGCTGCGATTGCTCTGGAAAAACGTCCACGCCAATTCTTCGATCCATTGGTCGTCTCCTCGCCGCGTGCCGACGGGCTTGCCGATCAACTTGTACTGATCGAGCAGTTTCGGCAGCAGCGTCCATAATTCAGGATCCGGCCGTCCCCTTTCGAGACGATTCTTGGAATCCTGCAAACAGAAATGGACCGACTGTCGCAACAGCGTACTGGCATGTTGCTGGCCGATCAGATCGATCGCCAGCCAAGCTCGCCACGCCAACACCACGCGGTGGACGTTCGCGTCATCTTGAACGGGAAACTGCACCTTGTTGAACATCCGCCCAGCGGGTTGGTCCGCCATCGACGCCATGATCCGTTCCGCCTGCTCCACATCCGCCTTGCGCGTCGCCGCTTGCAATGCGTGCCCGGTCGGCCGAGCCCCCTCATGTTTTAACGTATCGAGACGCTTGAGCACTTCGCGGCTTGATCCGCCGAACTGCTGGATCCGATCGGTATTTCGGTAGAGGACCTTGAGGATCGGAAGCGCCCGGCGTTCACTCGGCAGCTCCGTCGACATCTCCAGGGCAGGTGAAAGCGCCATGAAGGTATGGAATCCGACATAGTCATGGCCTCCAAACGTACGTGCATTTGCCAGAGCCCCGGCGGCGATCAACGTCTGCAACTCAGTGCCCCCGTTGATGCGATCGAGCAAAACACGCTGCAATCGATTCAGCGGTGTCTCCTGCATCAGCGCGACCAACGGCTCCATGTCGCCAAACGTCAGCCGACCGTCATGATCCTCCGCACAGGCCGACGAGATCCCTAAATCTCCGGCGAGAGACGCTCCCAGGCTGCCCACTAGCATCCCGCTTCCAACCTTGGCCAAAAATCGGCGGCGATCGTCACACTGCATCGTTCTTCTCCGGAAAGAGTCTGAAACCTGTCACGCAGCAGAAGCTTTCGCGGGCAAAGGAGACCGCGAGTCACATTCAACCTAACACACGCCACGGTCGGAAGCGAATTCCGCATCGCCAGCGTGCCGCCCCCGACACCGTTCAGTGAAGCATCGTTTCCGCAGGTGAGGGCCCGTAGGCTCGCGCCAAACGGCTAATATTCGTTTGATATCAGCCGGTTCGCGCCAGCGTCTGGGCCCCTCAGTGATGTTAACTTAGCGGTATTGGGCTCGAGGCAGACGCCTGAGATTCGTTTGTTATCGCCCGACGGAGTCACGCTCAAACGGACCGATGGACGTGTAGGTTTCTCGACCGTTCTTGACTTTGCTCCACGGCCAAATCTCGGTGCGCCAAACTTCCTGGTCCTGATAGCTTGCGACAAATCTGACACTGTTCATCCGCACCAACGCGAATTGCCACTGTGCTTGAGCTCCGCTCGGTTTAGCCTCGACCATCAGAAACACCTCCGGATCGGTGCCTTGGACAAAGACAAAGAGCATGCCATCGATGATATCGGACGCGTCATCGCCGTAGCGGAAGACCGGCTGAGCGAGCAGACGCAGACGCCGCGAAACACCATCCCGGTCCGTCTTTTCAATTTGAAAGTCCCTGGAAATGGCCCGCGCGTGACGCAGTCGGACTGCGGGAGAATCAGCAACCGAAGGCGACTGGGCAACCGGATGCCATTGCACCCCTGGGGCCGATGTCGTCCAAACGCGCACACCACCACGTGAGGCGACCAGCGGTTCGCTCGAAACGCTATGGAATTCGTGAGAACCGTGTGTCATCGGCGAATACCACTGGAAAAGCGAGCCGATGACTTGTGGACGCCCCTGATCGGTCCACAGATAAACGTTGCCGTAAACTTCTCCGGCAACCGGATTGGACCACTTTAAGATCGACGCCGGATGCAATCGCAGTTTCCGCGGCGATGACTCGGCGACTTGAATGTCATACTGGCGAGCGGCGTCCGTGGTGATCCGAAGGGCATCGGCGACACGAGCCTCGGTCCCCGATGCATCAACTGTCGCATCGTCCGCTTTCGCCGTCCCCTCCCCGCAAACGGCCAACATCAGGACCAACCAGCCGGCCCCGACGCGTCGAGCACCAACGACGCGTCGAGCACCAACGAGCCCGCCCGCCAAAAACCGCGGCGACGTTGTTTGATTCATCACGAAACTCCGGCAGATGGGGACGGTTCTGATTCAGACCTCGATGAGATTCGTGTTCAGCCTACCCGCTGCGCGACGGCTATTCAAGACACTTTGTCTATTCAGTTGCATCATGTTTTTTTCTGGCCCAAGATGTCATCCCGCCGGACGGCCCGCTAAAACGGACCGTAATACCGTTCGCTCCAGTAGCGAAAACCGCGCAGAAACCGCCGGCAGAACCGATGAAATTTCGATTACGCACGTTGCTCGTTCTGGTCACCGTTTGTGGCCTTGCGGTCGCCTGGAGCTTGCAGATCGCAAACCAAAAGAAAAAACGCCGACTTCATCGAACGTCGTTTGAGGAACTCGACGATCAGGTCGCAGCGATGGACAACGAACTCAGTCGACGCCTGATGCAAATCCCCAGCGTGATGGATCAATTGCAGGCCGCCAATCCCATCGATCCGCCGATGGCCATGGGGCACTCGGTCTCCGGAGAATCGCAGCGCGACGGCCGATACCAATTCGAACGCCACTTTCACTACCACTGGCAGCTTGCCGATGGATCGCGAGCCGAGGGGTTGAAGCTCGTCGTGGGTTCGGTCATCGACGACGATCCATCCGAAAAGCATCTCGTCAAGCTGACCTATGTCCCCAACGAGATCAACAACGAACTCGCGTCGTGGATCGCCTTGGTCTTGAAAAAGAACCGGCGAGTTGAAATCCAGCACATAACCGATGGCGATTGACCGGATCAGAAAAATGCTCGCAAATTGCCTCGACTCGTGCTCTGGCTACACTCAATTCTGACGAAGCACTCCAGCAATTTTACCGGGCTATCCATTGAAAAGTTTACCCACTGTTAGCAGCGCGAACCCACGGATGACAGGGTGCACAAATCCGTGGGTTCGCGCTGCCATCCGTGGGCCCAGTCATCGTCTCACCTTTCCGCAAATTACAGCCTGACTCCCTTTTCCGCGGCACCCTCAATCTAAACGTTGACGAGCACTAAAAGCGATACGGCACGAGCGTTGCGCTGTCGATCCCGCGTTTGGTCCCGTTACCCGTGAAGACTGGATGGGTGGAAAGAATCGCGGCGCTGGCTTCGGACAGGTACGCCTTGGTCCGATTCGGCATTTTATGATAAGCATAAATCCGATTGACCGGGCCCATCACCGTGTTGCCCTTGCCCAGTTCGACTTTTGGTCCGATGTGCGGCAACCCCAAACCATGACCGAACTCGTGGATACACCCCTTCAGCGTCAGCTTGTCATTGAGCGGCGTGACCATTGGGCTGCGTGGGGAAATTTTCCCCGGCAGGTTGGTGTTGTTCAGCACCGCCCAGCCGCCGTCTCTGGAATTGCCTGATCCGCGATAGTTGTCGTGCCTGACCGGCGGATCACCGACGTAGACGAAGATCCAATACAGATTCCCGGCGATCTTAATGCCGTGGTCACGTTTCAGTTTGTCGTGGACCTATCGGCTGATCCACTGTTTCTTGTAGGCGCCGCCGGCGGCCGGCAGATCTCCCTTCACATGAATCACCGAGATGTTGCCGTCGTCACCACGGTTGAAGATTTCTTTCCGTGCCGGCGAATCTCCCCAATCGGTCAGCCCGTCATGGAAAAACTGTTCGGCGAATAAACCGAATTGATTCAGACGATTCAGATAGCCAGCGTGCGGAGGCGGCTGAACATCACTTGGTGTGAACAGAACGATTTGTGCTTCAGGAATCGAGGGTCCCTGTGCGACGGCGTCAGCGACACCGAGTGTCAAAACGCGGCAGACGACAAAACGCGCCGGAGTCTTCCAGCAATCTCACAGCTTGAACAACAAGAACGCGGGCGATGGGGTACCTGTTGCCATAACGGTCAGTGCATCGAAGGGAATCGGACTCAAAGCAAGAACCGATTTTAGCAAACCCTTCTCAGCCGCGCCGGCAACTCGATCGGCATCGACATCAGCGTGGCAGACGCGATGGATAAAACGAGGCTTTCACGTCGGCGTCCAGATTGCAGAGCACCAGACGGCTGCCCTTGGCTTTCAGCCGCTGATAAAACGTTTCCAGGGCTTCGATCGACGCGGCCGAGAAAAAGCTCAGTCCGTCGAAATCCACGATCACGCGGCTGTCGTTCTGCAGCCACTTGGCCAGCCGCGTCAGGTCGCCGCGCAGTTGGCTCTCCGATTCTTCTTCACCGTCCAGGACGTCGGGATCGAACCGGACATGGAGAATCGGCCCCAGAACCGTGATGTTCAGGCTCTCCATCGGTTCTCCATCCAGGTTCCCGAGGGGACGTACCGGTTCACGCGGTTTGACCGCCAGGGCGGCGGCAGCCTCGTCATGGAACTCAAACATTTCAAACGTTCGGTGTCTGTATTTTGCCATGGCCAATCTCTTCATTCGGGTACATCCGCCGGCTCGCAGGCGATGACGGACAAGTTGCGGGCGGTCGATCGGACACGCCCGTCAAACGTCGCGATGGAGGCGTCGCTGGACGACGGACTCGGCGATCGTTCGTTGTCGCGGCGACGCACCAAGACGGCGTCTGCCTGACAAAAGAAGTCCGCTGATGCACACACGGGTGATCAGACGGTCGGCACGCGTGGTGGGCGGCGGCGTTTGCCAGCGGCGCCCAAAACGCGAATGCCACGCGACGATTCACGTCGCGTTCAATTTTTCCTCAGCGGTCGTTACCAACGTCCGCCACCGCCATTGCCACGCTCTTCGCGCGGTTTGGCTTCGTTGACCGTCACGTCGCGGCCGCAGATCGATTTTTGATCGATCCCGCTGATCGCTTCCAGCCGGCTTCACGGTCTCGCATTTCGACAAACCCGAATCCGCGTGAACGACCGGTTTCGCGATCTTTGATCACGTTGACCGACTTCACGTCGCCGTACTCGCCGAAGGCCGTTTCGACGTCGTTTTCGGTGGCGTCAAAGCTAAGATTTCCAACATAAATGTTCATACTTGAACTCCTTTTTGAGGTGTTATCCGTGTTCACGGAAACGTTTCAGGAGTCAAAAGAGAGGTCCGCGATCGATGGATCGGGGACGCAGGGCGGTGCGATGCACCAAATATTTCCAGCCGCGAGCGCCAGAAGAATCGAAAGGATCAATCACAGAGAACTTTAAAAAGCTCGGCCCGGAACGAAAATCCAACTCATCCGTAACAACAACTATCCGAAACTACTTTTCCAAAGCTCTCTCAATCTTCCTGGGTCGCGGAGGAAAAGGCTGGGTACGAGCACCCGTTGGCCATCACCATGAATCACGACACCAAAACACTATAACGCTAATCGACGTTGTGCGGCCGATAATCCAGTTGGTTTGTCGAAATCGATCCAACCGGTCGACGTAACCGATGCCTGACGCACGGCTTGGAGCGGCAAAGATCGTCTATAATTCTTGCAGACTGGTTGCTCATGCAATGGATTCGTCGCGTGACCTCATCATTCCCGGCTGCCGAGACAACGATGAAACGAATCGGTTTTTTCGTATTCCTGTTTGCATCGTTGACCTTCGAATCGACGATCGCGCGCGAACCGACGCTCGATTCGCTGCTGCAATCGTTCCGCAACTATTCCGGCGCAACACTTGTCTTTCACCTCGATGAACTTCCGCCCGGTCGATACCACGACGTGCTCAAACCGCTCGACGAGCCTGGGAAGGCACGCGCCGCGGCGGTCTGTCTGCAGGAAGCGAAAATGTATCCGCCCAGGTATTTGGAAGAAGTCGGCCTGAAGACCGTCGGCGTTTTTGCCGCCTGTGCGTCGAAGAATACATCGGACCGAAATCGGCCGTATGACGAACAGCTCCGGGGTTACCGTTACTTCGGCGTCTACAACGGCAGCGACGCGATCGCCGCGGCCCTGTACAGCGAGGGACAATTGGCACTCACGTTCCATCACGAAATCTTCCATCATGTCGACGCCACCGTCGACGGCGAAACCGCGTCCTGGCAGTTGTCCAGCGACGACGCGTTCTACCGGGCCGCGATCTCCGGCAGCCGCCCCTACACTGCGCCGCCGATCGCTGGCGACGACCTGGCGGAACTGCGACAGCGATGTTTCGGACTGACATTGGAAGACGCGGTCAGCCAATATGCCGCCAAGAACCCCCGTGAAGACCAAGCGGAAACAGCACGACACGTCATGAGCATGCTTCCAAACGCGCTTGTTCAGATCATCGACCAACCTGAACTCGCCGGCAGCCAACGAATCATGCATGTGCTTCGAGAGTACGAACGGTCGGTGCCCGATGGCCCCGGCATCGATTGGTTCGTCGACGTCGCCCTCAAGCGTGCCGATCGCGACAGAGACCCCGCAACGATTGAACAATTACTGACCCGATTGAAAGGCTATGCCGACGCTGGCGTGAGCGGGTACGACGGGGTCGCTGATGATCCCCAAGGTGCAAGGGCCGCACTCCAAGCGATTGTCCGAGTGGCTCCCGATTCGGTGACCACTCAGCAAGCATCGGATGCCGTTCGACTGGCCGCCGAAATCACCGAAGCCCTGCTGAAACAGCGGATTCGCCCGGATCCGTCCCAACAACGGTTCGACATTTGGGGACGTGAGGAAGCCGACGGCGTCAACCACACGCTACGCCGTGACATCGTTCGGTTTGGAAAGGACGCGAGACGATTGAAATTGATCGCGCAAATCCATCAACAGGATTCCGACGTCTCAAACGCTCAATTGACGCGAGCTCAATTGAAAAACCTTCGACTGCTGGCTCGCTACTACAGTTTTATTCAAGCGGGTTGGTCGGTCACCGGTGGCACACAGGACCTCTTTGAATCGACGAGAAGTATGTTTCTGGAATCGCTGGTCCACGTTCGCGAAACAACTTACGATCAGCTGAGGACGAGACAACTTTCGGAGCTTCCCAACTTGATTTCGAACGACGGTAAACTGCTGACAACAACCGGTCCCCAAAACCGTCCCGTCCAGCTTGATCGCCAGCGGGGTTCGTTTCGCGCCCCCTGATTACCCCGTCTTCTCCGCCTGCGCACTGACTTGGTGCACGTAGATGTCTCGTTGCGGGAACGGGATCGAGATGCCGGCTTCATCGAAGCGACGCTTGACCGCTCGGGTGACGTCGGTCTTGACCTGCCACCAATCACTCGTCTTGGCCCAGGGTCGGCAGACGATGTTGACCGACGAATCCGCCAGGGCATGGGTCACGACGACTGGTGCGGGGTCGTCCAAGACCAAGTCGTGCGACCTGACCACCTCCAGGATGATCTGTTCGGCTTGCTCGAAGTCATCGCCGTACCCGATCCCGAATTCCATGTCGACGCGACGGTTTTCGTTGGCCGTGATGTTGGTGATGACATTGTTCCAGATCGAGTTATTGGGCACATGGATCGTTTGATTGTCGAAGGTCCGAAACGTCGTGGAAATCAAATTCATTTTGTCCACCGTCCCCGTGATGCCGCCGGCGGTGACGACGTTGCCGACGTCGAAGGGACGATTGACCAGGATCATCAATCCGCTGGCAAAATTACTGAGCGTGCCTTGCAGGGCCAGACCGACGACCAGTCCGGTTGCCCCGATCGCCGCCACGATCGGCGTGATATCGATCTCCAGCGTGGTTAGTGCGACCGCAAACCCGATCACAAACACCACATTTTTGATCGAGTTGGAAATCATCCGCTCAGCCAACTGAGAGATTTTGACCCTCCGATCCAGCACCCAGTTGACGCTCTTGGCGATGATTCGCGCGACGATGGCCGTGATCAGCAGTACGGCAACAAATTGGGCCAGATTCCAAGCCCATCGCTGTCCGCCTTCCTTGGACATCAACCAACCGACAAACCCCGACCAAGCCGCTTCGATATCCGAGGTGTCCAATTCGATTCCCGAGACCGCGGCGATGTAATTGCGATACTCTTCGGTGTCGCCTCCCTTGCGTTCCAGCGAGTCCAACACGACTTCCAAGCGGTCGCTCAGCGCCGTCCGCTCATCCTGAAGGACATTGACGTCTGCCAGCAGACCTTGCTTCGCCTCCGCCATCACAACTTCGGCGCCGTCGTCCGCCGTTTCCGAACCCGTCGTCGTTCCGGCATCGTCGGTCGCTTCGGCAGCCGTGGTTTCCAGATCGCTGATCACTTGCTTCACCCCCAAGCGAGCCTCGGCGATTTGCCCGCCCTTTTTTCGCAGCAATCCAAACCACGCATCGGCCTCCCGCTGGAGCTCCGATCTGGTCATCGGTTTGACCTTGATCTGCAATTGATCGATCGGAATTTGCGGGTCGCTGATTCGGACCGCGGGCAGGGAGGGATCGCTGCCGGACTCGCTGCCCGAATCGCTGCCCTGCTGGGCTAATAGCGGTACCGACCACGAGGCGAGAATGGCGATCGCAACGAAAAGGGATCTGAAAGAAAACATTTGAAATTCCACTTGATGTGTCGACGGCATCCGAATTGGAATGAAGATGCCTTCATTCTTAAGGTTTCGCGCTGATTGCCAAGTCATTGCCGGGTAAGATGTCCGAGATCGGTGGCAGGAATACCTGACAGACGGCCTTTCCGTCCACCAACCCTTCCTCCCGCCATTGTCCGCTCCTGCCCCGTATGAAAGGCCGGGAATGCGGACACCCCCTCAGAGCCAGCGTCATCACCATGGCGCTCCCGCCCCTCAACCCTCCTGGATTCCGAATGATCGCTCGCAGGCTCGCGAACTACGTCTCCCACCTGATCCTCCTGACGTCGTCCGTCGTTGTCGCCGACGATTGGCCGATGTGGCGGTACGACGCCGCCCGCTCGGCTGCCAGCCCGAACGAGCTGGCCAGCGAATTGGACCTGATTTGGGAAAAGCAGTTCTCCGAACGCACTCAGGCTTGGGATGATCCGCTGAACCTGGATTTGATGACGTATGACCGGGTCTTCGAACCGATCGTCATCGACGGTCGCCTGATCATCGGATTCAACGACCGCGATAAAGTTGTCGCGATGGATACCGAGACCGGCCAACAGCTTTGGACGTTTTACACCGAAGCCCCCGTCCGCATGCCACCGGTGGGATCGGCAGGGCAGGTCTACTTCACCAGCGACGACGGCTACCTGTACTGCGTCGATGCCGCCGACGGAAAACTGCGGTGGAAATTCAACGGCGCGCCGAATTCACAGCACGCGATCGGCAACCGGCGGCTGACCTCGGCCTGGCCGGCCCGCGGTGGTCCGGTCGTGCGTGACGACACCGTCTACTTTGCCGCCAGCATTTGGCCCTTCATGGGCACATTCATCTATGCACTCGATGCACAGACGGGCGAAGTCCGCTGGGTCAACGACCGCACCGGTTCGCAGTACATCAAACAGCCGCACAGCGCCCCGTCGTTTGCCGGGGTTGCGCCACAGGGGGCATTGGTGGCAACCGAGTCGCTGTTGATCGTGCCGGGCGGGCGGTCTGTCCCGGCCGTGTTTGAGCGCAGCGACGGTGAAATGCGTTACTTCGAATTGAACGCCGGGGGAAAGGGAACGGGTGGTTCCTTCGTCGCCGCGGACCACCAGCACTTCTATGTTCACACGCGCCGAAAAGGAACGCGGGCCTTCAAGTTGGACGACGGCGTCAAAACCGCGTTCATGCCCAACGAACCCGTGCTGCACGAGGGCACGGTCTATTCCGCGGAATCCGAAAACGATCGCAGCCTTGTACGAGCCTACCGAGCCGACCAAAAACTGGATTGGGAAATCGAGGCCGACGGCAGCGGCGATTTGATTTTGGCCGGCCACCAACTGATCGCGGCCGGGGCGAATCAAATCACCGTGATTCAATTGCCCGACGAGAACGGCCCCGCAAGGATCGTGAAATCGATTCCGACCGACAAACCGATCGAGCGATTGATCGTTGCCGATCGAAAACTGTTTGCTGTATCCATCGACGGGCAACTGTTGACGTACGGTCGCCGCAGCAACAAGACCGATCCGCAGCGTGCACAACTCAATGTGACGCAGACGAGCCCACCGAACGTCCCTGACTCCGCGCACCCAATGGCGAGCGAATTACTGGCCACCGGCGATGCCTCCGGATACGCATTTTGGTTCGGTCGATGTGATCACCCCACCGCGATGGCCCTTGCGGCCGAGTCACCCTTTGTACAACTGGCGATCGTCGACACGGATGCCGCCGCGATCGATCGGACGCGCCGACGTCTGGACACCGTCGGCCGTTACGGCCGCGTCACGGTCCACCACAGCGATCCCCGATCATTCCAACCACCGAACTACGTCGCGAACATGGTATTCGTCGCGGATGCGGAAACGCTCAACGAAGCCGAAATCGAATCCATCTATCAATCCGTACGTCCTTACGGCGGCGTCATGCACCTGCTCGGTCGTGACAACCAAGATGCGATCGCACAACGGATCGATGCGATGCAACTGGAACAAGCCGTCGTCGCGACCGGATCGCACGGCGTGATCGTGCGCCGCGCGGGTGCCCTGCCAGGATCAGCCGATTGGACCCATCAATACGGCGACATCGCCAACACCGTCAAATCCAACGACTCCCGTGTCAAGCTGCCGTTGGGTGTGCTGTGGTTCGGGGGCAGCAGCAACATGGACGTGCTGCCACGGCACGGCCACGGCCCACCGGAACAAGTGGTCGGCGGCCGATTGTTTATTCAGGGCATGAACTCGCTGAGCGCCCGCGACGTCTACACCGGCCGCGTCCTCTGGAAACGCGACTTCGCCGACCTGGGCACCTATGACGTCTACTACGACCAGACCTACGAAAACCTGCCGCTTGATCCGAAGTACAACCAGGTGCATATCCCTGGTGCGAACGCTCGCGGGACGAATTACGTCGTCACCGAGGACCGTGTCTACATCGTCGAAGGAAGCGCTTGCCACGCACTCGATCCGGCGACGGGAGACGTGATCACCGATTTTCAGCTTCCACCGTCAGCGACCGGCGAGCAAGAGCAGTGGGGTTATCTGGGGGTTTACAAAGACGTCTTGATCGGCGGCCTCGGATTCGCGATGTATCGCGAGCGAAACAATCTCTCCTTCGATTCCGACAAGAAACTGAAATCCAACAAAGCCGGTTTCGGATCCAAAAGCTATGATCGCGCCGCCAGCGTGGCGCTCGTCGGATTTGATCGGCACAGCGGCAAACAACTCTGGAAAGTCGACGCCCGTCACAGTTTTTGGCACAACGGGATCGTCGCCGGTGGCGGCAAAGTTTATTGCCTCGATCGCACGCCCAAACCAATCGCAGACGCGTTGCTGCGTCGCGGTCAGTCACGCAGCGACACCTACCGCATCGTGGCCTTCGACTTTCAGACCGGAAAGCCAGCCTGGGAAATCAGCGACAACATCTTCGGCAGTTGGCTGGGCTATTCCGAGCAACATGACTTGCTGCTCCAGGCCGGTGCCAAGGCCAGCGACCGGTTGGCCGACGAAGTCGCCACGGGCATGGCGGTCTACCACGGCGACGACGGATCGGTGAAATGGAGCAATCCGTCGTTGCAATATTCCGGACCGTGCATCTTGCACAACGATTTGATCATCACCAACGCCAACTCCTACTCCGAATCCGCCGGTGCATTCTTCTTGGAAACCGGCAAACCCAAGCTGCTCGAAAATCCGCTGACCGGTGAATCCGAACCGTGGAAAATCACCCGTGCCTATGGATGCAACAGCATCATCGCCAGTGAGAACCTGCTGACGTTCCGCTCCGGCGCGGCGGGCTTCTACGATTTGCTGACCCATTCGGGGACGGGAAACTTGGGCGGTTTCAAATCCGGTTGCACGTCCAATCTGGTCGTCGCCAACGGCGTCTTGAACGCCCCCGACTACACCCGCACGTGCAGCTGCGCCTATCAAAACCAAACGTCATTGGCGCTCGTTCACATGCCGGAGATCGAAACGTGGAGCGTGCACAATGGTGCCTCGGACACCCGGCCCGGCGAAATGATTCGCAACCTGGCGATCAACTTTGGCGCCCCCGGCGATCGTCGTGACGAAGACGGCATGTTGTGGTTGGAACACCCCGTCGTCGCCGGCGATTCACCACCCCTTTCGGTCGCAACGAACTCGGACACACGTTATTTCTCCCGCCACTCGTCCACCGCCCCCTTCGCCGATCGGCCGTGGCTCGCAGCCTCGGGAGCCGACGGCATCACGGAACTGCGATTGGCACTGGTGCTGAAAGACAAAGACGATGCCCCCGGCGAGCAGGAGGAAGTGCGCGAAGCGAAACGTTACGACGTCGAACTGGTCTTTGCGGCTCCCGAACCGGGCGAGAAAGATATTCGGGTGTTTGACGTCCATCTGCAAAACAAACGCGTCGCCGAAAACGTCACGATCGACGGCGTCGACCACACCACGTCCACTCTGACGTTCCACGACGTCGAAATCCGCAACGAATTGTGGGTCCAATTCATCGCCAAGCAAGGCGTTCCTGTCCTCTCGGGCATCAAGCTCACACGGCACTGAGACGCCACGTGGAGATTCGGGACTGGCGGTGAAATGTAAAAGCTTTCTGATTCCAGAGCTTTCAGCCCACCAGACCGAATGCACTTTGTTATCAAAAAAGCGTGTGAACTGAAGACCGGACGTGGATCACTGGCCGGACCTCTTTCTTCTGACACCTCGCTCAACAGGTTGGTGCAATGTTGTGTTCCTTCAAGTTACGTCACTGCTTGTTACACGCTGGGCTCGCGATCATCGCGTCGCTCGTTTGTAGCGTCGGTCTGTCGGCCCCGTCACGGTCGACAGGCATGTTGAATATCGGCTTTGCCCACGACCCCGGCGCCGGGCACTACGATGGCGTCGTCGGATCAAACGGAGACGTCTGGAACTTCGTCAGCGTCGGCACCACGGCCAAAGACTTCATGCGGCTGAGCGACATGCGTCCGAGCACGGCGCGTCTGCGCATTTCACGACACGACGGAGCATGGGGGATCACAGGCCAGTCGGGCGTTTTCCATGGCTACATCTATGACAATTGCCGCTGCACGGATTTGGAAGTGACGATCCTGGATTTGGAACCGGGACGCTATCGGGCGTACGTGTATGCCCATGGCGACGCGGCCGATCAGAACGCCAACATCGAATTGAGAATCGCCGATGAAAGCATCGGCAAAAAAGCGACGGCAAACGACGGCACCCACGGCTATCGGTCGCAGCCGATGACCGAAGGCATTCAATACGTGACATTCGACTTCGACGTTTGGCGTGGAAACGAAGTCAAAATCATCAGCCATCGCGACGGAAGTTCCTATTCCATGTTCAACGCGATCCAGATCGTTCCGCTCCGTCACAAGGCCAATCGGAGCGTTCGGTAACGCCCCTTGGGCGGCTCGGCTGTTCGATCATTTCGGCGCTACGCGGATCGAATTGGCGTTACAATGGGAGTCGGAGACGCGACCCACGCGACCTTTTGGCCACAACCCTCACCGATACAGAAGCGGCGGAACGATGCGACGAACGTCCTCTCGAACCATTCGGTTGTCCTGTTTGGTGGCCGCGTCGGCACTGCTTGCACCGCTGCCGGCGTGGGCGGCCGATTACTTTCTGACCATCGGCGGCGGTTACTCGCCCGCGGGCAATCAAGCGTCACTGGAAAACAACGTGCTGTTCTTTCAGCGGGTGTTGGACGAGACGAATCTGGACCAGACGCACAACGACGTCTATTTCTCCGACGGCAGCGCAAACGGCGCCGACGTACAGGTGATGGATCCCCAAACGATTCCCCAAGCGAATCGATTGATGGCGGAGTTCTTCGGCAGTCGATCATCACTGGGATTGTCGTATCGCAATCATCGTATCCCAGAGGTGCGAGGCAGCACTCGACCGGAAAACATTCGTAAGTGGTTCGACGAAGTCGGCGCCACGATGACCGCTGGCGATCGGCTGCTGCTGTTCGTCACCGCCCACGGCAACCGAAGTGCCGATTCGAAGAATCCGTACAACACGACGATTGCGACGTGGAACAATTCATCGATCAAGATGCGGGAGTTCGTCAGCTTGCTCGATAGGCTGGCGGTCGGAGTGGACGTGATCGCGATTATGGTTCAGTGCCACTCCGGCGGGTTCGCCAAACTGATCTACAACGCCGGTGACCCCGATCGGGGACTTTCTCCGCAACGTCGCTGCGCGTTCTTCGCAACCGTCCACGATCGCCCCGCGGCGGGTTGCACCCCGGAAGTCGACGAATCGAGCTATGTCGAATACAGCACCTATTTTTGGGCCGCACTGTCCGGCCGGTCGCGAACGGGCGATCCGATCAATCCGCCCGATTACAACCACGACGGCGTCGTTTCGTTCGACGAGGCCCATGCTTACACGATTTTGACCGCCGACACGATCGATTTGCCGATCAAAACATCGGGCGAGTTTCTAAGCCAGTACAGCAAGTTCGCGGAAGGGGATTCAGAACTTCTCACCAATGAAGAATCGTATGATCTGGTACTCAGTCTGGCCACCACGACTCAAGCGGCGATCCTCCAAGGCCTGTCCGAACAGCTGAACCTGACCGGAAACGATCGCTTGGTCGACGCCTGGAAGGCGCTCGAGGAGGGACGTCGCCGCGGACGTTCCCGCCGCCGTGCCCCCGAATCGTCGTCGGAACAGTTGCGACGAAAGATTGCCGGCGAATTGAAACGCAAGTGGCCGGAACTGGCCAATGTCGTCAATCCCGTTTCGATTGATTTGATGACGTCACGTGCTGCGGAGTTTGTGGCGGCAATCGAGAAGCATCGAGACTACAAACGGTATCGTGAACTGGCCGACACGCCCAAACCGGATTCGACCAAGCAAAACGTGAAGTACGATCGCTTTCTCCGGGTCGCCGACAATGTGCTGTTGGCAGAAAACCTGAGGCGACTGGGTGACGAAGAACGCATCGCGCAATACGAAGCGCTCGTCGCAGCCGAATCGGGATCGTTAGCTCAATAGCGATCTTGTGGCCGTGTACTCGCAGCAGCGTCCACTGTGCCCGGTAGAATCAATCGCGTGCGGAAATGCACGTTCCCTCTCCGCCATGACGTGATTCGGGCTGCCCCCACGGCCGAAATCGAGGGCATGTGATTTGCAGCAAACATTCGTTCGGAACAACCGTCATAGGGCGAGTCTCAGCAGAGATGGCCTTGCGAATGATTCATCACGTAGCGTTGGGGGATCGATCGATGTCGTTAGGCGTCCCACTGCTGCATCGCCGTCGCGATGCGGCGCAGCTTCGGTTTATTCTTTTCGATCGCCATCAACCCGATCATCAGCATCACGCCGCTGCTGATGCCGAAGACCCACCAGGGCCAGACGGCACCGATTTGTTGCTGGGCATGCCAGACCATGCTGGTCACGCCGATCAGCACGAACGTCGTCCCCAGGTACAGAAACGGTTTGACACGCAGCGCCACACCGGCCCCCGCTCCCAGCAAGGCCAACACGATCAAGACGATCGGGCCAAGGATCGTCGAACCGACCCCTTGAACCAACATGTCCGCCGTGCTGGTCACATAGATCGTCAACGTCGCCGCATAACGAATCGCGGCCGCGGTCGTTGCCCCCAGCGCATCCCGGTGAAAATGCGTCGCGACCAACACGCAGACTGCCGGCGGGATCAACCAAGCCTGTGGATGAGAAAGGAAGTCCCAGTTCGGCGTTTGGACCAAGATCACCCACAACGCCACATTCCCGATCATGATCGAAACCAGCCGCGCCCGGCCGCTCTTCCACAGGAACGACACGACGCCATAGTAAAGCGCCGCCGCAATCAACAAACCTTGATAGGACACGCGGCCCTGGATGTAGGTCCATCGACTGCCGTCGGATTCGCCGAACAGTGACGACACCCACGATCCGCTCAGCCAGAACCCGATCACGGGAACCAGGGGCAAAAACAAAGCGGTCTGCTTGAGCGTTTTTTCAAGCACCTCATCGCCGCGCCGCCGCGCCCATTCGGTGATCCCGACGCTGGCAAACGCCAACGTCATCACCACGTACGGCCAATACGCTCTGAGCCCCAGACTCGCCAGCGGACTCTTGCACAGGAACAGGTGAAACCAGGTCAATCCGCCAAACACCTGCGCCGCAACGACCAAGGCGGCGCGTTGTCGATCCGTCAGTTTCCAAGCGTCTCGGTACGAATACCCCGGTCCACTCAGAATCCCCGCCAACGTCGATATCACGCTCAACAGGGCCAGCGTCGCCGCCATTCCCAACATCAGGGGTTTGACGAGCTGATCGGATTGGCCGGCAACCCGAACGACCGCTTCTTGGACCAACGTCGCGACCAACGAACCCAACGCCAGTGAGATCGCCAGCACAAATCCGCTTCGAACCGCGTTCTTCCATCGTTCCAATATGTTCGCACCGAACAACTTTGGTACGCCGAACGACAATCCGATCGCGACGAATACCCAGCCCACGAACCAACGTGTCGAGAGCGAAACCATCGGATGGGCATCGTTGCCCACGTTCACACTGGCCCACATCGCGATCGATGCCAACGCGACGAACATCGCCACGTGTCGAACGATCTCACGCCCCGTCCGCTCGGCCAATTCCGCCAGCGAAGCGGCCAACAAGGCGACGCCGCAGATCGCAACCGGAACCATCGGATTGGAGTTGTATTCAAACAACAAATAGCTCGTCAGAGCGACGACCAAGATCACCGTGCCCACTGCGACACGCGTCAACACGCGTGCGAAACGCGGGATCGAAATCGACGTCGGTCGCTGCCCCTCGGCAATCAAGCCATTCCACTGGACACCGAGACGATTGATCGCCCGGCAGATCCCCGCAGCGGAAAACACCATCACGGCCAGCGTCATCGGTGCGACCAGACAAACGACGGTGAGCAAGGTTTCGCTGCGGGCGAACCGGTCGACTGCGATTCTGATCCCCAGCAGCGTCGCCGAAACGAGAACAGTCGCCACCGCTGTCTCACCGACCGAGGCACGTCCCTGCCGAAAACTGACCGAGAGGGCGACGGCGAGTCCGATTCCCAACCGCAGCCACAGCAAGGGGTCTTCCACAACCGCCAACGGGGCGAAATCGACCGCCGAAATCGTCACGGCCAATAACTCCAGTGACAACGCTGCCAGCACCCACATCGCGGCCTCGCTATCGGGCAGCATCGCGCGGCTCCGTCGCGCATCCGGTTCGACCGACTCTTGGTCGGGACAGCCCAATCGCCAAACCAAAACCCAGGCCGCGATCCACGCCAGCAGCATCGTCCAAAGCACAAACTCCGATCGAGAATTTGCTTCGACGATTTGAAACACAAACACCGCCCCACTCGCGACCGCGTACCAACTGAACATCCGCGTGATCACCGTCGATCGTTTCGTGATCGACAGCCCGCGTCGAACCTCCCCATAGGCCAACACGGCCCGTGTCGTGACCAGGATGCCGCCGGCGATACTGGCGATCAAACCGACCGTGGCATCACGGGTCATCGAACCGTCGAATAAACACAACAGCGTTGCCCCAACGATCAAGAGCCCGGCGTGCCATCGGTCCAGACGAACCGATGAATTTTGCCAAAACGCAACGCGACAAGCTTCGAAAATCGAAATCACTGCCACCGCCGTCCAGACCATCGGCAACCATTGATGCGGCAACATCGATGGCGCCGCCAGCTGCGAGAACCACATCGCGATGTGGCCCGACATCAAGCTGAGCATGATCGGCCACGAGATCGGCCGGGCCAACCGCAGTGCCGGACCGGCAAGACGATTCCAAAACAGCATCAGGCATGCGGCCATCGTCGACAGCCCCCATCCCGTCGGATGATGTAACTGCATCCACGATGCGTCTCGCAACACGATGCCCGCGATCAAGCCCAGCGAAGTCACCATCGCAACGGCGGCACAACCCACCAGCGACACATCGATCGCCCGAGGCAGCATCGGTTGATCGGGTTCGGATCGTAAACGCGGTGGAATGAATCGCAACGCGACCGCATACGCGCCGCTGGCGATCGCCGCGGATTGAATCCAAACCCACCACTGGGCCGGTACCCAAAGCGGCATCATCAGGATCACCACCGCTGGAACCAGCATGGCCGAGACAATCGCCAACACGCCGCTGCGATTGCGATGGCCGAGCCATCCGGACAGGATCGCAGCGGTCGCCCACCACGCCGCGACCGACGGCGTGACGAATTGATCCGGCCGAATACGTTGCTGCACCATCGGCACCCAACCATTGCTCAACAGGCAACCGGACGACACGGCGATGAATGCCAATCCGATGGCGGCAAACACACCGCCGGCGGTCGAACCGCCTAAGACAATAACGGGATCGCCGGATTCGGATTCACGTCGCAACACGTCGATGGCAAAGCACCCCGCCGCCGCCAACGAAGTCGCCAAGACGAGTTGTTCCGACGGGTCCACCAACATCCGAATCCCGACCTGCCACCCGATCCAACCGAATCCGGCGGCCAAATGCAAACAGGGTAAAACCGATCGCTGGCCGAAGAACGCTGCGTCACCACGGGCCACCCCGTGCAACACCGGCCCGTGCAATACCACCCCGTGCAACACCGGCCCGTGCAACACCAGACCGCTGACCAACAGCACGGCGATCGGCAGTGTCAATCCGTTGAACAGGCTCATCGCCGTTCCCGAACCGACGGTAACCACCAACGAACCGAATCCCAACGCGGCCCCCAATCCCAATAACACCGTTGACGTTTGAATGACCAGTCCCCGAGTCAGGACGTCCCACGGCTGTTCGGCCGAGTTGTACCAACTGTAACGAGCGACGAAGGATGAAACTCGCGATCCCTCCGAAACGTTTTTTAATGCTCCGATCAGGGCGTCCCGGCCTGTGATCGCGACGACCACCAACCACCCCAGTCCCGACCACGCCCACAAGGCCTCGCCGCTGCGCCATGCCGCAACGGTCAGCAAGGAATCATGGAACCAATAATGGCCCACCATGACGGCCGTCACGATGAGGTAAAATCGAGCAAACGACAGATGCATCGTGTTGCGATCGGTCAGCCCGATCCAGAGCCAGGCGAGCACACAGGAAAACGAGGCGGCGATCGCTTGAAGCGTGTTGGCATGATGAACGGCCTCAACGTCCGTCGCCTCAAACACCAACAGAATCGAAACCGCCGCGGCACCGAGCAGGAATCCGGATGCCGTCGCCCGAAACGCCGTCGCCAACGTGCTCTGTTTCCACAAGATCTCTGCGGCAACCATCCCCGCACCCGCGGTTGCCAGCAGCGTCCACATCGCGGGAATCCAGCCTGGAAAGGGTTGTCCGATGACCAACGGTTTTATCAACGACAACCAAAAGGCGAACACCACCGCCGTACCGATTCCCGCGACCAGCTTGGCATCGATCGGCAATGTGATCCGGCTGGCAGCGACGACCAGGGCAACGGCGGCCAGCCCCAGCAACACCGGCAACACCCAACCGGGAATCGCTCCCATCCAGCTCGTCGGAGCGACCGTCAACAAGGCGGCATTGGCGGTTGCGTAGGCCAGCCAGGCGCCTGCGGTGCAAATCATCGCCTTGCGTTGATCCGCCGGACGCAACAGCAGCGCGATCCCCATCGTGACCACACCGATGCACAGCGACGCCAACATCGGTTCGCCACCGACCAATCGCTTCCAGATCGGAAACTGCGACCAGGCGAGATCCGAAGCCCACGCCGGCGAACTCAGCAAGAACGCCAGCGAGACTGGGACCGTTGCGATCACCGTCCAACGCGGAGCATTCAGAAGAAACGCCGCCAACACAGCGGCAACTGAAAATGAAACCGCCCAGGTCCAAAGCCACTGCGACGACGTCATCATCGGGGTCAACAGCGCACCGCCGGCCAGTAGCCCCAGTGACGCCATCACCGTTCCCGCGAGCGCCAGTTTTGGGCGTCGGCGATCGCCCGCGAGTGAGCCTGCCGCCGCCGCCAACAGCACCACGCCGGGAAGCGTCGACACGGCGATCCCCAGCCAACCCGATTCAAAGCTCCGCAACATGAAGGCGACGTATCCGGCAAGCACGGCCAGGGTAAACGTGGAAACACCGATCACCAGCGCGCGGCGCCACGACGTGTTGCCTTTCAGTCGCCCGTCTGCGTTTCGTGGAATCAACAACGTGATCGCGAGCGCGACGGCAATCGATCCCCCGTACGCGACATATCCGGCCGACACGTCCCAAACGCGAACCGCGGCAGGCACCAGGGGCAGCACCGCGGCCGGACCGGCGACACCGAGCGTCATCGGCAGGGCGCCGGACGAACCAACCAGCGCGCGACTCGACTGCCAAATCAACGTGATGTAGATCGCGCCGGCTCCCAGAATCGACAAGACGGTGATCGGATCGTTGAGCATCACCGACGCATCGTCGATCCCTCCGGTCGATAGCCCGGTCAAGATCCCCAAGGGCACCAGCAGCATCGCGATCACGAGCGTCGCCCGACTGGTGTCCTGCAACCGCCAGCGAAACAGCGTGTACAACCCGGCGCCAAAGATCGCGGTGTTGCCGGTCAAAAAGATCAACGAGGGGATCACGCGGTGCATTTGAGTGATCGTGGTCCACAAACTCATCACCAGTCCGATCGAACAGACGACGATCAGCAGCCCCGCGATCAACTCACCCCAACGGATGTTGTGTGCCGCCAAGAACTCGGCGAGCGATTGGCCGAGTGACGCACGCGGCGAAAAAACTGTCGGCGCCGGAGAAACCGGTTGGCTCGTCGCTTGAGAGGCTTTGGCGACAGGCGTAGCGGCGGCGACAGTTGGACGCGGCGCCAGAAATTCGTCGAGTGTGGGTTGTCGCGCGATGACGGCTTCGCTTTTGATGCGTGCCGACGGTGCAGCCGCAGACGAAGCGATGGGGGCAACCTCAGACGCCGCGGTACCGAACACGTTTGCGTCGGGCGTTGATTCGGCGGCTGGGGTTTGGCCTTCGAGCCCCCGCTGGTCATCCGTCGGCTGGGCAGTGCTCCGCCAGGTGGCGTGATCGAGCTGGTTGATCTTGCCGCGCAGTTTCTGTGCTTCGGCGGGGCTAACCAGCAGCGCCGCGGCCATGCGGTTGATCACGCGGTTTGCGGCCTGAGCGTCTTCGTCGCGATCGATCACTTTTGTCGCCGCCTCGTCGCGACCCGCAATCGCGTGGAAGAGTGCCGCGACGGCCAGCCATGACAAATGGCCGACCAACGTGACAATGATCCAAACGATGGTGATAGCGATAAAAACGGTCATCACGGTGGGTCTCGACGGAACGTCAGAAGCCAAAACGTTGCTCACGGGTTGGAAAGAGCCCACCTTTCACTCGACGTTTCAAGCTATTTCATAAGCTTTTCCCGGCCACGACGCGAATTTTGCGTGTTTGAGAGGGTCACGGAGCGATGCCAGCCACTGGCATGCGCTACGAGGCTGCAAAGTGGGGTAAGCTTCCAGCTTGCCTTACGTCACGCACCGCGTGACGTACCGGCCTTGATCCCAGGCTCTGCGCGGGGAACACGTTCGCCGGCGGAGCCGGCGAGGAAGGCAAGCAAGATGCTTACCCCACTGCCGCTACGCCGCGCGATACAGAATGCCGGATCGGTTGCGTCCGATCGGCTCGATCGCCTGGGTGTGCTTGAGCACGTAGGCAATCTTTTGGGCAAACCACCTGGGGCGGCCGGTCACGCGGGCAATGTCTTCGGTCGTGAACGACTCGGTCTGGCGATCGAGCCCCACCAGTTCAAACAGGTCCTCGGCACTACGAAGTTCCAACGTCGATTCGATCTGTTCGAGTGAAACATCCGCGACGCGATAGTCTTTGCGCCAACGGCGACGATGTCGGCGACTGGGGACGCGCGTTTGTTCCACGTGCAGGAACGCCAATTCTAAAATCAGATTCGGATGTGGAAACACACGCGTGAAATAGATCAGATCTTCGAACAGATCCAACGTGTCGCCGCGTTTGGGACTCATCCGCCGCGACGTCACTTTGCCGCGGGCGTTCTTCTTCTTGGCGATCCGAGTACGCAGGATGATCGGTTTGACCACCCGAACAGTGTGGCGATTCAACAGCGCGTCGATTTTGGATTTGATCGCCGAAAGCGACGCGCATTGCACTTCGATCAATTCATCGTTTCGAACTGCATCAATCCGATAACGCCCGACGACGACTTCCGTTTGCGACGCGTCGCAGGCGTAGTGGAGTTTCAACTGTTGATGCAGCGACGTTTCCACTATTCCGGCTCGATCCCGAAATCGCGAATGGTGGTCAGCGTCTTGAGTTTCAATCCACGGGCCGCAAACGCGGCTTCGCCGCCGGCCAGCCGGTCGATGATTCCGATGACTTCACGGACCTTCAAACCGAACGCTTCGGCCGCCTCGACGGCTTTGAGCGCACTGCCACCGCTGGTGATCACGTCTTCGACGATCACGACTTCCTGGCCGGGCTCAACCGGTCCTTCGACCTGTTTGCCCGTGCCGTGTCCCTTCGGCTCCTTGCGGACCATGAAACCTTTCAGCGGAAGATTCTGTTGTCCGGCCACGGTGACGATCGCGGCGGTGATCGGATCGGCGCCGATCGCCATCCCGCCGACCGCGGCCGGCAGCGGACCGGATGCCTGAATCTCCACCAACATCCCGGCGGCGACCAGATTGGCGCCCTGGGGATGCAACGTGATGCGCCGACAATCAAGGTAATAGGAGGCCTTTTTACCGCTGGCGAGCGTGAATTCGCCACGTTGAAGTGCCTCGGAACCCAGGAGTTCAATCAATGCTTGTTTGCTGTACGTCATGCCATGATTCCCTACGTGCTTTGGCGCCTCAGGGGCGCCTACGTTCTGTCAGTCAATGCCGCTGCCGGCCTGACCAATCCCGATGGATGCCAAAAAAGAGGCCTGACCCCTTTTACCACAAGGCAAACGAGCTGCCTGTGTGGGCATTGTTATCGGCGAATCGTCACAGAGGAACCCTGGCTGAGAATCCCGTAGATGTCATCGGCGTAGTCGCCGGCGACACTGATGCATCCGGCATCGGTCGGCTGCACCGTATTGGGGCTGCCATGAATGCTGATCTGTCCCCCCAGGTCCAGCCACATCTTGCCGTAGGGGTTGTTGGGGCTACCCGCGGGAACCGGCACACCGGTCCGGTCGTAGTACACGCGCGACGTCTGTTTCTCTTGGACGGTGTAGGTCCCCGGTTTGGGCGCCGGATCATTGCCGACGCCGATTTCGAAACGCCCGGCGTACAGATCGCCGAGGAACAGCGTCAGTTGTTGGCCGCTCAAATCAACCTCGGCGCGAAACGGTCCGCGGACAATTTTCAGCTCTGTTCCCGGAAGCACCGTGACCGGATCATCCACTTGATTGATATTGGCCAGCAATTGCGAGGGCACTTGGTACTTGTCGGCAATCTCCAGCAACGTTTCGCTGGCAGTCACACGGTGCGGCGGCTCGAGCAAGTGGCGTCGCGAGTAGATCACTTCGCGGGCCAGGGGATCGAGTCGGCTGAGCAATTGTTGCCGCTGGTCGGGCGACAAGTTCGGCATCCCGTAAAAGACGCTCAGCGTGGCAAGCGCTTCTTTCAGCTGGCCCTTGACGAACATCGTGTCGGCCGTCTTGAACGCATTGATCAATCCACGGTTTTCCTCGGCGGGGGAATTCCCCAGCGTTTCGACCGCCGTCGCAGGCGATTTGTCGGTCATCGTGAATCCGGCCGGGCCGCCTTCAAACGCAGCACCACGCGTCGGATCGAAGGTCGCAGCGGCGGCCGTCGGATCGGGCAAGCGGAACTCACCGGGCGTCGACGCGTACGAGTCCACCGGTCCGGGTGTCACGCCGGGTGCATTCGGATCGACCGCGGGTAGCTTGGTGATGGTCGCCGAGCCGGACGACTCGCGATCGGCGGAGGATTCCAGTTTCGGAGGTAGATCCGCGAAGGAACTGCCGAAGGTGTTGGGATTGGGATTGGCTGAGGGAGTCGGCCGCGGTGCCGGGTTCAATGGCCCGCTGACGACCGAGTTGGCGGCTGGGTTCGGCAGCGGAGCCGGCTGTGCCATGGCGTCGGTCGACGGAGTCAAAACGCCCGGTGGGGGCTCATCGAGTTGCAATCCGCTTGCCACCGCTTCGCCGGACCCGAAGGCCGATCCGCCGGCTTCTTCAATGACCAAGATCTCCTCGATCTCATTGGGCAGCGGCTCGGGCGGAGTGGTCAACGACACATAACCGCCGTACAGGACGGTCAGCATCAGAACGACAACGGCGGCGGTTTTTATCGTTTGCACGACAGTCCTCCATGACGGATTCGTGCGAAAATCAAGCGGGTGAACGGTCAAGGATCACGTCTAGCGGAATCTTCCCCCGCGTTTCCAGATCAGTTTGCGAGAATTCCCGTCCAACGCCGGGGCATCGACCATCCACTGCCGTGATCTTAGGCAGACCCGCCCGGACCTGCACTCGTTTCGCGCTGGTGAGAACGGACGCCGTCTCCCAGCCGCCCACAAAAACCTGCACGCTAAGGGATATTTTTAAAACCTTCGCCTTGCTCTGTGTCGAATTCGACCAGCGCCGCAGCAATGAACTTTCCTAGTTGTGCGGATTGGCGCAACGATTGCGTGCGGCGGTGACTCGGTCGGCCCTAGCTAGGCAAAGCGGGTCTGGCCATGGAGGTCAACCGAAGTCGATCTCCTCGGTTCTTCCCCCGGTTTCACCTCCACCCGGACATGGTTGCCGCGCTGAACGCCCCTCTCGCGAATCGTCAACAGGTTGGTCCAACCGCCGCCCAGCGTCACGTCACGCCCCCACAACGCCCCCGGCTGGTGATCGTCGGAGGCGGAATGGCGGGCTTTGGCCTCTGCGATCGCCTCGTCCGCAGCGGCGTGATCCAGGGCTATGACGTCACGATCATCGGTGACGAACCGCTGCCGGCGTATGACCGAGTCAACTTGTCGACTTACTTCGATGGTCGATCAGCCGATGAACTGCTGTTGGCTCCGCGGGATTGGTACCAAAAACATCGCATCGAACTGATCACAGGGCGTCGCATTGAGCGGATCGATCGCGAGCAGCGCATGGCGTTCGATCAAGACGGCTCGTTCTATAGCTACGACCAATTGGTGTTGGCGACCGGATCCCACGCCTTCGTGCCTCCGATCAAGGGTTCTGATAGCGAAGGGGTGTTCGTCTATCGCACCATCGCCGACCTGGAATCGATTCGCGACTACTGCGCGTCACGAAACGTGCGTCGGGGCGGCGTGATCGGCGGAGGCTTGCTGGGATTGGAAGCCGCCAAAATCCTGATGGACCTGGGTTTGTCGGTCAGCGTGATCGAGATGGCACCGGGATTGATGCCGCGGCAACTCGATACCGACGCGGCCGGGCTGCTCAAACGCAAGATTCAAAGCATGGGCGTAGACGTCCAACTCGTCCGCCGCACCGAATCGATCGCTGTCGTCGACGAGGGGATTTGCATCGAGTTTTCCAACGCCAATGATCTGCGCGTCGACTTGCTGGTCATCGCCGCGGGCGTGCGTCCCAACGACAAGCTGGCCGAAGCAGCGGGGCTTGAAATCGGCCCCCGTCGCGGCGTGAAGGTCAACGAGTGTTTGCAGACCAGCGATCCGAACATCTTTGCGATTGGCGAATGCGCCTCGTTCCACGACCACGTCTTCGGACTCGCCGCACCTTGCTTTCGCATGGCCGATGTCTTGGCCCAGCGACTGGCCGGCGGTGAGACGACGTTCGCGGGTGCCGACGAATCAGCAGAATTGAAACTGATGGGGGTGCAAGTCGCGACGCTGGGCACGACGCTCGGTGAATTCGCCGGCGGCAACGTGGTGACGCACCATGATGAATCGGGATACCGAAAACTGTTGACCGAGCGGGGGCGAATCGTCGGCGCGTCATGTGTCGGCCCTTGGGATGAATTGCCACAAGTCAGACAGGCGATCGCCAAACGGGCGCGACTGTGGCCTTGGCAACGCAAACGATTCTTACACACGGGATCCCCGTGGTCTCCCGGCGGTGCGATGCCGGTCACCGATTGGCCAGCCGACGCGATCGTGTGTTCGTGCTTGTCAGTCAGCAAATCAACGATCGTCGAATTGATCGATGACGGCAAGCAAGACGTCGAACAAATCGCGTCGGCATGCGGTGCGTCCACCGCCTGCGGCAGCTGTCGCGGGCTGGTCGGCCAGTTGGCGGGCGCCGCAGCGGCGGAACCGATCACAGTCCCCGGGGCCAAGACCATGTGGGTGGCCAGCGTGACGGCGTTGCTGGCCAGCCTGGCTTGGCTGGTTGTTCCGCCGATCCCGCTGACGGACAGCGTGCAATCGTCGTGGCGAAACATCGAGACGATTTGGCGCAGCGATCTCGGTCGCCAGGTCAGCGGATTCACCTTGGTCGGCTTGACGCTGCTGGGGCTCGTCTTTTCGCTCCGCAAACGCCTGACGTGGTTTCGTTGGGGATCGTACGGATTTTGGCGCGCCGCCCACGGCGTGCTGGGCATGGCCGTGCTGTTCGGCGTTGCCATTCACACCGGGATGCGGCTGGGACACAACCTGAATTTCTTGCTCGCGGTCTGCTTCTTGTCCACCGCGGCGTTGGGCGCGGTGGCCGGAATCGCAAGCAGCATGGAGCGCCGCGCGTCGGGAAATCTGGGGATGTGGATTCGCCGCTGGCGCCCCCGATTGAGCCGGATTCACCTCTGGGTGACCTGGCCGTTGCCGATCTTGATCGCGCTTCATGTGCTCGGTTTTTATTGGTTCAGCGATTGATCATGAGCATTCAAATCCGATCGATCTGGAACGCGTTTCGCCAGTCTCCCCACGCACCGAAATGGTTGACGTGGGCGGCGATCAATCTCTCGATCGCCGTCTACTTCGGGTTCGGGTTGGTCGCTCCCGCTTCGATCCGCAAGACCGCTTGGCTGCCCGGTGAAACGACGCACGGCCATTATCAGATCGAATTGGACTGCAACGCCTGCCATGACCCGGGGCGATCGGCGGACGGGCCGAGCGGTTCCGACGTCATGCAAGATGCCTGCATCCGCTGTCATGGCGAACAGTTGGATCTTGCCAAGGACACACACCCGGCAAAGAAATTCCGCGACCCGACCAACGCCGAGCGACTGGCGGTGCTCGACGCACAGAACTGCTTGAGTTGCCACCAGGAACACGTCCCCGAACAGACGCTCACGATGGGGCTGACCATGCCGGCCGATTACTGTTGGCATTGTCATCAAGAGGTCGCCGATTCACGCCCCAGCCACCGCGACATGGCGTACGACAGTTGTGCGACCGCGGGGTGTCACAATTACCACGACAACCGTGCGCTTTATGAAAAGTACCTCGATGACCATCACGGACAGCCCGATCATCTGGAACTCGCTTCACTGCCCCGACGGTCGACCGCTGCATCGCTTTCGGGCGTCTTTCGTCCCGACCGCCCGCTGGGGATCGATGAAGCCGACCATCCTCCGGCCGAAGCCGTCGATCAACGTGTGCTGGACGACTGGGCGACAACCGCCCACGCAATGGCAGGCGTCAACTGCACCCACTGCCACGGTGGAAACGATGATTCACAGTGGTCCGAGTCCGTCGCCATGGAAAGCTGCCAGCGATGCCATGCCGACCAGGTCGCCAGCTTTCAAACCGGCAAACACGGGATGCGGTTGGCCGTGGGGCTGCCCGCGATGACACCCGACCAGGCGCGATTGCCGATGCATGCCGGCCAGGCCCATGCCAAACTCGATTGCAACGCCTGTCATCCCGGCCATCGATTCGACACGCAATTCGCCGCCGCGGAAGCCTGTCTGCAGTGTCATGCCGATGACCATTCGTTGGCTTACCGCGACAGCTCGCACGCCAGGCTGTGGCAGGACGAATTGTCCGGCAGCGGTGCCGTCGGCAGCGGCGTCTCGTGCGCCACTTGTCATCTGCCCCGGATCGAAGGCGAGACCGGGATCTGGGTCAACCATGACCAGAACGCGAGCCTGCGTCCCAATGAAACGATGGCCCGACAGGTCTGCACCCACTGCCACGGACTGGAATATTCACTCAGCGCGCTGGCCGATCCCCGATCGATCACATCGTGCTTCGGCGATGCCCCGACCGAACGAATCGAAAGTGTGCAGATGGCGCACGAGTGGTTCCAGCAGCGTCGGGCCAAGCGCGAGGCGCGTCTTCAAAACCCATGACCCTGTTTTTCTCTCTTTTTTTGCCTCGTTCCCTTGAAGGATTTTCGTGATGAAATTGAATCGCAACCAACGACTCGCCGCGGCGGCACTCTCGGTGTGCGCGCTACTGCCACTGGCCGCTTTACCGGGCTGCACCAGCAGCGAAGCGAGTTCGACACCGTCCGGTGGAATCACGCCCCAGCAATTTGCCGACGGCGTGCATGCGGTGATGATGGCCGACCGGACCGTGTACGCGACGCACGTCGTGACGAATCTGCAAAAACAGGACGCCCCCGTCAAAGCGTTCGAATACTGGGAAGACACCGCGAACTCGATTCCGTTGCCGGCGCAAATGTTCCGCATGGGTGCCGAGTTGGTCGACGAAAATCCGGAAGCCGGTTTCACGTATGCTCTTCGCAGTAAATGGCCGCTCAACGAACAGCACCAGGCCAAGACCGAGTTGGAACAAACAGCGCTCGATTACCTGAGCGACAATCCCGGTGAGAACTTTTACGGAGAAGAAGAACTCGGCGACCAAAAGTACTTTGTCGCCGTCTATCCCGACCGAGCCGTCGCCGAGGCGTGCTGGTCGTGCCACAACGAACACCCCAATCGCGGAGACGACTATCCCGAATTCGGCAAAGACGACGTGATGGGCGGTGTGCTGGTCCGCGTCCCACTTTAATCGCCACTCAACCCGACCTTCGTTGAATCAATCGCATGGATGCATCCCACCCTCTTTTTTTTAACTCGTAACCACAAGTGAACGACGTATGACTCCCCAGCAAATCGATTTGGTTCAGTCTTCTTGGGAAAAGGTAAAACCGATTTCCGAGCAAGCCGCAGAACTGTTTTATGGCCGCCTATTTGAGCTCGATCCCTCCCTGAAACCGCTCTTCAAGGGTGACATGAAAGAGCAGGGCAAGAAGCTGATGGCGACGTTAAATTTGGCCGTCACCTCACTGACCAAACTGGAAGACATCCTGCCGGCGGTCCAAGAACTGGGGCGGCGGCACGTGAAGTACGGTGTCCCCGATGAAAGCTACCAGACGGTCGGCGAAGCGTTGCTCTGGACGCTCCAGCAAGGGCTTGCCGAAGCCTTTACCGACGACGTCAAGCAGGCTTGGACGATCACCTACGTCACGCTCAGTAACGTGATGCTGGACGCCGCCCATGAAAGCGATGCGCCCACGGCAGCGGCCGGCTAGTTGCGGGGGGACGTTTGCCCACAGGGCATCCACAACTTAGCCTGGGGTGAGACCGGATGAGCCCCAGCGAATCCGGGCGTAACCCCAGGTCTGTGATTCACCGAGAACCTCCCCCATTCGATCGGCCGGCGGTTTTGCCGCCGGCCGATCGAATGGGGGAGAGGCCGTTTGGGCTTTCTTTCCTGGGGTGGCGGTCACTCCGCTGCGCTCGTTCCCTGACCCCAGGCTGCGTTGTCGATGCCCTTTGGGCAAACGCTGCGAAAAGAAAAGCCGCTTGCGAATCGTACTTCGCAAGCGGCTTCAGCGTTTCATAGATCAGCGACTGTCTAGCCTAGAATCGCCACTGGAACTGCGTCCAGAAAAAATCGGCGTCGGCGTTGGTCGGTACACCCGGCGTCGTGTCGTAGTAGTCGCCGGCGCGGAAGTGCGAATAACCGATCTGGACGTTGGTCCGCGGGTTGATTCCGCAGGTCAGCACCAAATCGATCTCCTGACCCAGTTCCTTGTCCCCGGCGGCGGCGACGGCATTAAAGGGTGCCTCGGTCACACCGTACGGCGTGGTCGCTTGATCCAGGAAGAAGTGGTGGTACCACACCAACAGCTTGACCTTGTCACCCAAAACCGGCGTGATGAATTGGAAGTTGACGTCATTGATGTTTCGACGTGCGAACAAGTCCATCAGACCCAGGTACTTGTGAGCCAGCGGGAACAGGTGGTCGAAACTGTCGTCGCCACGTGCGGCCGGGAAATCGTCACCGCCGGACGCCCAGTCGTACCAGAACCAAACGGTCGGTTTCCACTCGCCACAACCGGTGCAGATGCTCAACTGCTTGCCCAAGCCGCCGGTAAAGAATCCGGCGCTGTGGTCGCCATAGCCGGGGCTATTGGAACCGAACTGGACGCCGCCTTCCACGTTATAGAGCACGCCGGCGTCGGACGCCCCGGCGACGCGAGATCCGAGCGTGTGGTAGTCGAAATCGAGCACCTGGTTGTTCAGTCCCAGGTAGTACGCGTCCACGGTGCCCAGAGCGGTCCCGCTGTTGCTGGCGTAGACGCCGTAGAAGTCGACGTCTTCGTTGGCATCGTCGATCTTGCTTTCGTTGGCGGCATTGCGATTGAGCGGGTTGACGAAGAACCCGTCCACGGTCCAGGCATCGCCCGTGTACGTTCCACGAACGCCCTGGAACGAGCGTCGGGTGTTCGCCCAATCGAGTGGTGAAATCAATCTCTGGTCACCGAACAACAATTCTTGTCGTCCGAGACGAAGATTCAGCGATTCGGTTAGCTTCGTGTCCAAAAACAGGTTCTGGATTTCACCGCGATTCTCTTCGATCGGTCGGTTGTTGAATGTCTCGCCGCCCGAATCTGCGTACAGGTACTCACCGTAGGCACGGAAGTATTCGTTGATTCGCAGATTCGCGTACATCCGGTAACGGGTCAGGAAGAACGAATCGTCGACCCCGGTCAGCCCGAGACCGCGGTGATTGTTCTCGTTGTGGTAGCGCATCCGCGCTTCACCACCGATGTCCAGCTTGCCGCCCATCATGCCCTTGAGCGAGTCGCCAAAGAACGAGGGGCCGTCGTAGCAGGGGTCGTTGAGATAGCTAAAGTTATTGGCGTAGAACACACCCGCATAGGCGCTCTTCATCGCTGCCGTCGCGGCCGCTTTCTTGGCCTTGGTACAACACGGCGTGGTGCAGCAATTGCAACTTGTTACCACGGGCGCGGCCATCGACGCGGCATCGACCGTCGCCGAGGCAGCCGGCTCGTCGATTGCGACGGGCTCTGGCGGGGCCGCCTGGGGTGCATCCACCAGCGGAGCGGGCTCATCCTGAAATGCGATGTACGGTGCACCATCGTACGGTGCACCATCGTACTGCGTGTCAACGACGAGTTGGACGTTGCCTTGGGGCGTGTCGGTCGCATCGAGCACGACGGTCTCGACGAGGTCGTGAGGGGTTTCGGCGAATGCCGCGGGGGCGGCGGTCAGGCCGGCAAGTAGCGTCAACGCGAGGGTGCGCCGGCGAGCGTGTTGATGTGGAGGCATCACGTAGGACTCCTTCCTTACGGAACGGTAAGTCACCATGAAGGTGACGATGAATGAAATGGCAAGCTCCCTGATCGACCAAAACCAACCGTGCAACCGCCTGTCGCAATTGGTTTCAATCCATCCAGGTGAACATCCGCGTCGGCTCCGGCGAATCCGAGCGTCATGTCGTGCTCTATCGTCTCATCGATGACGTCGATTGGTGAAGAATCTTCCGAACCGTGAACAGACACGACAATCGTTAAAGTCGCTTGCCGAACGTGCAGGGACAAGCAGCAATCCCCTCGCACGATTCTTGGGCAAAGGGGGCGAGGGACTGCTCGCAATGGGTGCAGATCACCAGCACCCCACCTGTCAACTGAATTCAAGCCGATCGGCTTTATGGTGAATCGTCCCACCTTGCTTGGCCACTATGTCGCACCTCCCTCACGTTGTCGGTCCCCGCTGATCTTGACTTCGGCTTTGGCACGTGGCGTGCCTCGCCCACCCCGACAGACGATGCAGCAGTCCAGCGTCTCTGATTCATCCCATCGATGCCGAGCGCGGCTGAATCGGAAAATGCCACACCTTTTCCATGATTCTCCACTGGGAGTTTATCCAAGTGCCTTTCAAATCCGTTCCCTCTCAACTTCTGCCTCAACTTCTGCGGCGTCTGTCTCATGCGGTGTTGCTCTTTTGCACGCTGATTGCGATCAGCACCCTGCTGGTCGGCTGCTCTGATTCCGAAATCTCGCTCGAAGATTTAGAAGCTGCGGCGGCGAAACTCGAAACCGCCACGGGCGACGACAGCGAAGCCGGCGCCGCGGTGATGGAGATTCTGGACGTCGAAAAACCGAACCTAAAATTCGGCTTCATCAAACTGACCGACTGCGCCCCGTTGGTGATTGCGAAAGAGAAGGGCTACTTCGAAGAAGAAGGTCTGAACGTCGAAATCGAAGCGCAATCGAACTGGAAAGTCTTGCTGGACCGAGTGATCGACGGCCAACTCGACGGCGCCCACATGCTGGCCGGCCAGCCGATCGGTGCGACCATCGGGTTCGGCACCCAAGCCCACGTGATCACCGCCTACAGCCTGGATTACAACGGCAACGGGATCACCGTCAGCAACGAGATCTGGGAGCAGATGCAGCAGAATGATCCGGCACTGAAATCGGAAACCCCGCCGCATCCGATTCCCGCAACCTCGCTCAAACCGATCGTTGATTCGTACAAGCAAGACGGCAAGGACTTTAACATGGGGATGGTGTTCCCCGTCAGCACACACAACTACGAAATCCGATATTGGCTGGCCGCCGCGGGCATCCATCCGGGGATGTACACCGAAGAAAACATCCAAGGGACCGTCGACGCCGACGTGTTGCTGTCGGTGACCCCGCCGCCCCAGATGCCCGCCACGCTGGAAGCCGGGACGATCCTCGGTTACTGCGTCGGCGAACCGTGGAATCAACAAGCCGTCGTCAAAGGCATCGGTGTTCCCGTCACCACCAACTATGACATTTGGAAGAACAACCCCGAGAAAGTCTTCGGGGTGACCAAAGAGTGGGACGAGAAACACCCCAACACGCACCTGGCGGTGATCAAGGCTTTGATCCGCGCCGGCAAATGGCTCGACGCGACCGATGAGAACGGCGTGCTGGTCAACCGCCAAGAAGCCGCCAAGATTCTGTCGGGGAAAGATTACGTCGGAGCGGACGAAGATGTGATCGACAACAGCATGACCGGCACGTTCGTTTTCCAGGAAACCGACGTCCGCCCGATGCCCGACTTCAACGTCTTCTTTAAATACTACGCCAGTTACCCGCACTACAGCGACTGCATCTGGTTCTTGACGCAGATGCGGCGCTGGGGCCAGATCACCGAAGGCAAACCCGCGAGTTGGTACGCGGAAACGGCCAAGGAGATCTACAAACCCGAAATCTATCGCAAGGCCGCGGCGATGTTGGTCGCCGAGGGCAAAGCGTCTGCCGAAGACTTTCCCGCAGAGGACTACGACGGTTACCGAGCTGCGACGACGGAATTCATCGATGGCACTCGATACGACGCCAAAGACCCGGTGGGCTACGTCAACGGATTTGAAATCGGCAATAAGGATCCCGAATCGCTGGCGAAGCAGTGAATCACCCTTCGGCGCGATCGACGTTGCACGGACGTCGTTCGCGCCGACCAAGCCTCTTGAAATGTGCATGCCGCGGTGACCGCCTCACCGTTGCATGTTCGGGAAGCGGCCATTCGGGTCGGACGTCTCGGTCCGGTGCCAGACGTCCGACCCGGCCGTGGATCCCGAACACTGAAACCATCCCACACTCCTATACCCAACCACCTTGTAGCGAATCGTATGAATTGGAGAGGAAACGCACTGAAGTTCTGCGACGTCGCGGGGCTTCCCGCGCTGGAACCGTTCGTCAGACTGCTCGCCGGCGAAGACGTCAAAGAACAACTCAAAGGGATCGCGAAATTCGTGGTCCTGCCCGTCGCTGCCGTCGCCGTGTTCCTGCTGCTGTGGTCGGCAGCCGCCCGCACGGTGGTCACCGACAGCATGCAACTGCCCAGCCCGACCGACACCTGGACGGCCGGCAAAGAACTGTTCGCGATGCATTCGGCTCAGCGTGCCGAGGACCTGAAGGTCAAGCAGGAAAAAACAATGCAAGCGGTCACGTTGCTGGCCCAAGCCAACGCGGTGACCAAGCAGGCCGAATCGGCAACCGGCCAGCGAAAGGAAACACTGCTGGCAAACGCCTTGGTGCTGAAGAAGAAAGCGGTGCAAGCGGCAAACTACCGTCCGTCGAGCGCCCCGACGTTCGTCGACCAGATCATCACCAGTTTGAAAACCGTCTTCGTCGGATTCGCCATTGCGACGTTGATCGCCGTCCCGATCGGCGTACTGTGCGGCATGAGCCCCTGGTGCAACGCGGCTCTGACGCCCTTCATCCAAATCTTCAAACCGGTTAGCCCGCTGGCTTGGTTGCCCCTGGCGTTCCTGATCATCGTCTGGGCCTACTCGGGCACCAAACCCGGCGAAAACTTTTTCGATAAAGCGTTCTTGATTTCCGCGATCACGGTCTCGTTGTGTTCCTTGTGGCCGACGCTGGTCAACACCACGCTCGGCGTGGCGAGCGTCGACAAGGATTACATGAACGTGGCTCGCGTGCTGAAACTTTCCTGGAGCCAACAACTGTTCAAGATCATTTTGCCGGCCAGTTTGCCGCTGATGTTCGCCGGACTGCGGATCAGTTTGGGTGTCGGTTGGATGGTGTTGATCGCAGCCGACATGCTGGCCCAAAACCCTGGTTTGGGCAAGTTCGTCTGGGACGAGTTTCAAAACGGTAGCAGCCAGACCTACGCCCGCATCGCGTTCAGCGTGATCATCATCGGTTTGATCGGACTGTTGCTCGATCGAATCATGATCTTCATGCGAAACCTGGTCAGCTTCGGTGACCCGCAAGCCGCCTGACAAATTCTTTTCTCACGCATCCTCACACCCCCAGAAAAACGATGAGCGTCGCAGTTCTTGATCGGCCCCGATCCAAAGCGATTGCCAGACCCGCGCCGCCCGACCCGCTGATTTCCATGCGGGCAGTCTGCAAAGGGTATGGCAGTGGTGTCACGCGCAACGAAGTACTCAGCAACATCAATCTGAATCTGCGCAAGGGCGAATTCCTGGCGATCGTCGGTTTCTCCGGCAGCGGAAAAACAACGTTGACGAAGTTGCTGGCCGGACTTGAGATTCCGGACAGTGGCGAGATCGTGATGGACAACGAAGTCATCAAGGGGCCGAGCCAAGAACGCGGCATCGTGTTTCAAAACTATTCGCTGCTGCCCTGGCTGACCGTTCGCGGCAACATCGCCCTGTCGGTCGATCGAGTGTTCAAGCATTGGTCGCGCGGTGAACGACGCGACCATGTCGAAAAATTTATCGAAATGGTCGGCTTGTCACACGCCGTGCATCGTCGCCCCCACGAGTTGTCCGGTGGGATGCGTCAACGGGTTTCGTTGGCACGAACCCTGGCGATGAAACCCAACGTTCTGCTGCTCGATGAACCGTTGTCCGCACTCGATGCCCTGACCCGCAGCGTGCTGCAGGAGGAGATCCTCAAGATCTGGGAAGAAGAACGGCAGACATGCTTGCTGATCACCAACGACGTCGACGAAGCGATCTTGTTGGCCGATCGGATTGTCCCGCTGAACCCGGGACCCAACGCATCGCTCGGCCCGGCATTTTCCGTGGAACTGGAGCGTCCCAGAGACAAGACCGCGCTGAACCACAACGAGACTTTTAAGGGCTTGCGAAACGCGGTCACCAATTACCTGGTCGCCGTGCGACAGAAGTCGCGTGACGACGAAGCGTTGGCGTCCGAAGCGCCGCCGATCGAATTACCCGAACTGCAACCGCGAAGTCTGCGAGTTCCTCGCGGACGGGCCGGTTAATCATTAATGCCACTTACTTTGACGCCAAACGGGGAACTTTTGTTAGCGGCAGGGCGCGAGCCCTCCGGTCTTTCACGGTCAAACCGGACGGCTCGCGCCGTGCCGCTAACGCCTGTCGTGCCAAAGCAAGTGGCATTGAGCTGACCCCCGCGGGAAAGGTTTCCCGCCTGTCATCCGGCCCCGAACCGGCTTGACTCCTTCCACACACCAACACGAACAACCACAGAACCCCACAAGGCGGATCCATGGCCGGTTATGTAGAAATGTTTCGTCTCGGCAAGACCTACGACACGCCCAACGGGCCCGCGGTCATTGTCGAAGAATTCAACTTGAACATGGCGAAAGGCGAGTACATCTGTCTGCTCGGCCATTCCGGGTGCGGCAAAAGCACCGTGTTGACCATGACCGCCGGACTCAACCCGATCAGCGACGGCGGCATCGTCATCGACGGCCACGAAATCGAAGGGCCGGGTCCGGACCGTGGCGTGGTCTTTCAATCGCCCTGCTTGATGCCATGGATGACGGCCATGGAGAACGTGCTGCTGGGCGTCAACCAGGTTTATCCGCACGGCACCAAAGCCCAACGACATGACATCGCCGGGTACTACCTGACCCTGGTCGGTCTCGGCAACAGCCTTCACACGCGCGCCTCGGCACTCAGCCAGGGCATGCAACAACGTGTCGGGATCGCGCGGGCATTTGCCTTGAAACCGAAGATGTTGCTGCTGGACGAACCGTTCGGAATGCTCGACTCGCTCACCCGGATGGAACTGCAAGAAATCCTGTTGGAGATCCTCGTCCGCGACAAAGTCACCACGTTGATGATCACGCACGATGTCGACGAAGCGCTGTTCATGAGCGACAGGGTCGTGATGATGACCAACGGTCCGCGGGCACGCGTCGGCAAGGTGTTTGAAATGCCGTTTGACAGACCACGGGTCCGCGCCGAAGTCCTCGACCATCCCCAGTACTACGACTTGCGGGGCGACATGATTCAGTTCCTCGAGGACCAAGACCACAAGAAATTAAAAGCCGATGCGGAAGCGTTGGAGGCGAAAAAACAAGCCGAGCAGGAGCCCGAAGCGGTCGGCGTTTAATCGCGAATCCGCATGAACACTATGATCACAGCCACATCTAATCATTCGTTCTTGACCAACATGATCGTGTTGGAAATCGACGACAGCGGTTCGTCACCGGGTTGCTCGATCCCGGTCGCCGATCGCGCGATCGCCGCCTCGCTCGAGACAGGACTGCCCACGATCAAACAATCTGTCGAGGGCGAAGCAGACGCGGTCGCGATGTGCGTTCCCATCTATCGCTCCGAAGAGATCGCTTCGGTCATCGTCTGGGTCGGCAACGCCAGCGACGATACCGTCGGGGTGATGGAGATCTGGCAGCCGATTAGCGAATTCGATGATCTGAACCTCACGCAGGGCTACTACGGTCCGTTGGATCGATTCCAAAACGTCAGCTCGTTCGTGCGTTTCGAAAAGGGCATGGGATTGCCCGGACAGGTTTGGCGCAACCTCAGCTTTGTCATCCACGACAACCTTCCCAGTCACCCCGGTTTCCTGCGTGCCGCCGGTGCGTCCGCCGAATCGTTGCAAGTCGCGATCGGACTTCCGGTCTTCGGCGAAGACTTTCTGGCGACGGCCGTTCTGATCAGCTCTGACTCCGCCCCGATCGCTCGCGGGTACGAGGTCTGGCGGTGCGCCGAGGACCACTTGCTGTTGGAATCGCGCGCCTATCAACGCCTGGAACAATCGCTGATGTACGAGGTCGACCAGACCGTCCCTTGGAAGGCAGTCTTCCCGGTCTGGCCTACACGTCCGGTGTCGCCACGATCAGCGAGGATCCCGACATCGTTTACTCGGGTCGTCCCTTCCGCGGTGGATCGCCTTGTAAAGGTGTCGCGATCCCGTTTTTCGAACAAGATCGTATGACGAACATCCTGACGTTGTTGCTGTAAGGGAACAGAAACGCAATGAGCACTATGCTTCCCGTCGTCAACCGACACCCCGAACTGGTCGGGCAACTGCTGCATGAGCAACAGCAGCTCAGCGCCGTCGAACAGTTCAGCGACTGGCACACCGACCACCAGTCGTCCGCCACGACGACCGCACCGGCACAAGAAAAATACTATCGCAGCCTGTTGCCGGCGACGGCCCCGGGACCGAACGAACAATTCGCCTTCGAAGTTGATCTGAACGCGTGCAGCGGATGTAAAGCCTGTGTGGTGGCCTGCCACACGCTGAACGGACTGGAGGAAGACGAATCCTGGCGCCGAGTCGGGACGCTGCTGATCGGCGATCCCGATTATGCCGACGCCGCCGCGATCCAACATGTCACCACCGCCTGCCACCACTGCGAAGATCCCGGATGCCTGAACGGGTGCCCGGTCAAGGCCTACGACAAAGACCCGGTCACGGGGATCGTGCGCCACTTGGACGACCAATGCATCGGATGCAAATACTGCACGATGATGTGCCCCTACGAGGTGCCGCAATACAGCGATCGCTTGGGCATCGTTCGCAAGTGTGACATGTGCCACCAACGATTGAGCGTTGGTGAAGCACCGGCCTGCGTTCAATCCTGTCCGAACGAGGCGATTCGCATCACCGTTGTTCCCACCGGGGAGGTCGAAGATGCCGGGCAAGACACGCTCGTCCCCTCGTCACCGTCGTCGGGCATCACCCGTCCGACCACACGCTATGTCGCCGAATCGTCGCTCGATCCCGCGCTGACACGTCCCCAGGACGAGAACGTCGACGAGGTTGCCGAAAGTCATTGGCCATTGGCGGTGATGCTGGTCGCGACGCAGATCGCCGTCGGCATTCTGATCGCCGAGTCGCTTTCCACCTTGGTGTTGACCGCAGTGGGAATCAGCGTCCCAGACGCCGTGCCGATCGCCGCGGCGCTTTCGGCATTCGCATTCGGCAACATCGGGCTCGGGATCGCACCACTGCACCTGGGACAACCGCTTCGCATGTGGCGTGTGTTCTTGGGATTAAAAACCAGTTGGCTCAGTCGCGAAGCCGTCGTCCTGGGCAAGTTCATGGGGCTGCTGGCGGGTGCCCTCGCGCTGCTGTTGCTGCCGGTGGTCTGGGACTGGATCCCGACATCGATCCAACAATGGATTCCGACCGAATGGATCCCCGCTTGGGCCGGACGGGCGTTACTGGTCGCGTCGATTCCGGTCGGGCTGGCAGGGTTGTATTGCAGCGCGATGATTTACATCGCCACCAAGCGGCGGCCTTGGCGAAGCGGGCGAACGTTGCCGCGTTTCTTCGGCACGTCGCTGACCTGCGGACCGATCGTCGCGGCGGTCGTGTTTGCGTTCGCCGGATTCGGCGTCACCGCCGCGTTGTTGTGCTTGGCCGGCGCCGCTGCGGGCTGGTGGAAATGGATGCGTGAACGTCGGTTGTATCGCGCCCCTGACGGTTCCGAAGATCCCTATGACCGGCGTTCGCGGCGGCTGGTGCATCAGCATCTCGGCGAGACGTTGCGGATGAGAAACTTCAGTGCCGTCGTCGCCACGCTGCTGGCCGGACTGGCGTTCGTCTTGTGCCCGTTCTTGCCCATTGCTGGTGGGTTTTGCGCCGCGCTGTCGGCCGCCGTTTGGATCGCCGGTGAAAACCTGGAACGTCTGCTGTATTTCCAAAGCGTTGTTTACGACCGCATGCCGGGCACACTCTAAGAGACCACCGCAATGAGCATCGGAACCCCCAAATCATTGACGCAACGAAGCGAAGAGCGTCGCCCGAAGTCGTTTGAGCTTCCCCAGCTGCTGCAGGCTCGCACGGGCAAGATGACCCGCGAACTGCTGCTCAACCCGGGCGATCATGGGCTGGGGATGACACCCGAGTCGTTGCGGGCCGAAACAACCACCGTGGCCGCCTGCGGTTACTGTGCGACAGGTTGCGGATTACGGCTTCACGTCCGCGACGGCCAAGCCGTCGGGTTGACCCCCGAAACCGATTACCCGGTCAATCTGGGAATGGCTTGCCCCAAGGGGTGGGAAGCCCTGGAGGTGCTCGACGCCGACGACCGCGCGACCCACCCGTTGCTGCGCGACTCCGATAGCGAACTCAAACGAGTCGATTGGGACACCGCTTTGACGACCTTTACCGAACGTTTCAAA
Organism: Phycisphaera sp. RhM; assembly: GCA_033042175.1. Lineage (GTDB taxonomy): Bacteria > Planctomycetota > Planctomycetia > Pirellulales > Pirellulaceae > Stieleria. The sequence goes on along the minus strand of WCIL01000027.1, from coordinate 30,413 downwards.
GCCATCCAATCCCAACACGGCAATGATTCGGTCGCGTTTCTCAGCACCGGGCAAATCCCTTGCGAAGAGATGGCGTTTCTCGGCGCGCTGGCAAAGTTCGGCATGGGAATGCTGCACGGCGACGGCAACACGCGGCAGTGCATGGCAACCGCCGTGACCGCCTACAAAGAATCGTTCGGGTTCGATGCGCCTCCATACACGTATGACGATTTCCAACAGAGCGATTGTCTGGTTTTCGTGGGCGCAAACCCCTGCATCGGGCACCCGATCATGTGGGAACGCGTGCTCCGCAATCCCCATTCGCCCGAGATCATTGTGCTGGATCCCCGCCGGACCGAAACGGCGATGGCCGCGACCCAACATTTGCAACTGCGTCCCAAGAACGATCTGGCCATTCTGTATGCGATCACCCAGCACCTGATCGCATCGGATTTGATCGATCACGAATTCATCGCAGCGCACACGACAGGATACGATGATCTGGCCGCCCACGTCGCTGCGTTTACCCCCGACGCCGTCGGCCCCGCGGCCGGCATCTCCGCCGACGAGATTCGTCGCGCCGCCGAATCGATCGGTCAGGCTAAGGCGGCGTCGCTGTGGTGGACGATGGGCGTCAATCAAAGTTACGAGGGAACGCGAACCGCCCAGGCGATGATCAACATCGCCTTGATCACCGGCAACATCGGACGTCCCGGAACGGGGGCCAACAGCATCACCGGGCAGTGCAACGCGATGGGTTCGCGGTTGTGGAGCAGCACGACCAACCTGTTCGGCCACCACAGATTCGAATCGGCCGAAGATCGCCAGCGTGTCGCCGACATCCTGGGGATCGATGTGGACAATATCCCCACAGAAACCGGTTGGTCCTACGACCGAATCGTCGAGGGGATTCGCAACGACGAAATCAAAGGGCTGTGGGTGATCGCCACCAACCCGGCACACAGCTGGATCGACCGAGGCGACTTCAAGCAGTTGCTCGACAAGCTCGATTTCCTGGTGGTGCAAGACATGTACGCATCCACCGCGACCGCACAACATGCCGATCTGGTGTTGCCCGCCGCGGGATGGGGCGAAAAAGAAGGCACGTTCATCAACAGCGAACGGCGCTACGGTCTGCTCAAGAAGGTCCGCAAAGCGCCCGGCGAAGCGCTGGCGGATTTCCAGATCTTTCGTGCCATCGCCGCCTACTGGGGCGTCGAAGACATGTTTGCCGATTGGACACACCCCGAAGCCGTGTTCGAAAAAATGCAAACGGCCAGCAAAGGCCGGCCCTGTGACATGAGTGGAATCAATGGCTATCGGCAGCTGGATCAATGCGGCGGCATCCAGTGGCCGTGGTCGCGTGAAGACGCAGCGGCACACGCGACGCCGCCCCAGGAACGTCGATTGTTTGCCGACGGATCGTTCTGCCATCCGGACGCCAAGGCGCGGTTGATTGTTGACAACATCACTCCGATGCCCGAACCGCCGGACCAAGACTACCCGACGCTGTTGATGTCCGGTCGCGGCACGGTCAGCCAATGGCACACGCAAACACGAACCAGCAAGAGCAAGGTTCTGCGAAAGCTCTACCCCGAGCGGCCGTATGTCGAAATCCATCCGACCGACGCCAGTTTGATCGGTGTTCATAACGGTGACACGGTGTCGGTGCGTTCGCGTCGCGGCGAAGTTTTCGTCACCGCGATGGTCACACCCACCGTCCAGCGAAACCAAGCGTTCATCCCGATGCACTACGACATCATCAATGAATTGACACTGCGGCATTTCGATCCCCATTCACGGCAACCGAGTTTCAAGGACTGTGCCGTGGCGATCGGCAAAGCCTCATCCGCCTCAACCCACTGACCAACGACCCGTCTGATCATGTCCAGCGATAAAGCGTTCACCGAGGAACAAAAACAATTTCTTTCCGGATTCGCGTTCGGCGCGGATGTGGCGCGCGCCGTCAGCGGACTGCCGGTGATCAGCAACGGCAGCAGCTGCGGCGGCGATACATCGATTACCGTCGGCAGCACCACGACGACGACGCTGCCGGTCGGCCCCGAAAAGATCGCACTGATCGCTCAACAAAAAACCGAATCCGCCGGCAAGACACTCTGCAAGGAAGAACTCGCCAAACGAGAGAAAAACCCGCTGGACATCTGGGACGAGATGCAGGCCCGCAGTGATGCCGGCGAGTTCCCCAAAGGGACCGACGTGTTCCTGCAAAAATTCCACGGCCTGTTCTACGTCGCGCCGGCACAGAACAGCTACATGTGCCGCATGCGGATTCCGGGTGGATCGCTCCGGGCCTGGCAACTGTCAGGGCTTGCCGACCTGGCCGATTGTTCGGCCGGTGGTTTCATGGACGTGACGACTCGGGCCAACCTGCAATACCGCGAGATCCCCGCCGATCAAGCGATGAACATTCTGTACGGGTTGCGTGAATTGGATATCGTCAGCCTGGGTTCGGGTGGTGACAACATCCGCAACTGCACGGCAAGTCCGCTTTCGGGTATCGACACGTGTGAATTGATCGAGACGATTCCGTTGGCCAAGCGGATGCACCACTACATATTGAACAGTCGAGAAATGTATGGGCTGCCGCGAAAATTCAACATCGCGTTTGACGGCGGAGGCACCATCAGCGCCCTGGACGACACCAACGACATCGGCTTTCACGCGGTCCGCATCGACGAAGAACACGCGACGGCCGACTTTCCCTCCGGCGTGTACTTTCAACTCACCCTCGGCGGCATCACGGGGCACAAAGACTTCGCCCGCCCGACCGGCGTCCTGCTTCGCCCCGACCAATGTCTGGCCGTCGCCGGCGCCATCGTTCGCGTCTTCGTCAAATCCGGTGATCGCACCGATCGCAAGAAAGCGAGACTGAAGTATGTGCTGGACGACTGGGGATTCGACAAATTTGTCGCCGCGGTCGAAGAACAACTCGGTTGGACGCTGGGCCGTTTCGACGAATCCAAATTAACCCGATCGGTCGCGGAGAACCGTTTGGCCCACATCGGGTTTCACCCTCAAGCCCAAACGCAGAAGAACTACGTCGGCGTCGTGTTGCCGGTCGGACGCATGACCAGTGATCAGGCTCGTGGACTGGCCAAGATCGCCGACGAGTTTGGTGACGGTGAGATCCGTCTGACGGTCTGGCAAAACCTGTTGATCCCCAATCTCTCCGACGAAGACATCGATGCGGTCAAAGAACGACTGACGGATTTGGGACTCGGTTACGAAGCGAGCAGCTTTCGAGCCGGACTGGTGGCCTGTACCGGTAGCGGAGGCTGCAAATTCGCCGCGGCAGAAACCAAAACCCAGGCGATGGCGTTGGCCCGGCACCTTGAATCCCAATTCAAACTCGACAGCCCGATCAACATCCATCTGACCGGTTGCCATCACAGTTGTGCCCAGCACTACATCGGTGACATCGGTCTGCTCGGCTGCAAGGTCGAGAAAGACGACGACATGGTCGACGGGTACCACGTGCACCTGGGCGGCGGCTGGGGCGACCGCCAGGGCATCGCTCGGTTGATCTTTGAATCGGTCGCGTACGAAGATTTGCCTGACCTAGTCTCCGCCATCATCGGCGGTTATCTGGAACAACGACACGAGGGCGAGACGTTTGTTGAGTTCACTTCCAGATCCTCCGATGACGAATTGAAATCCCTCGCCAGAGCCTTGGTTTGAACCGCTTTCCACTGACAACCCAAGAAGATTCGACTCCTTCCCCCCTTTGACCACCATGACAACCAGCTTTATTCCTGAAACGGCACCTTTCAACGACGAACAACGTGCCTGGCTGAACGGATTTTTCTCGGGCATGATGGGCATGCAACCCGGCGGCGACGCCTCGGCCGTGATGAACGCCGCCGGCCTTTCAGCCGACGCGTTACCAGGTGCTGTCCAACAGAACAAGGAAGAAGAGGAAGACTTTCCCTGGCACGATGACTCACTGCCGATCGTCGACCGCATGCAGTTGGCCGAAGGCAAACCCGTCGAGCGACGTCTGATGGCGGCGATGGCGCAATTGGACTGTGGTTCCTGCGGCTACCTTTGCAAGTCCTACAGCGAAGCCATCGCATCGGGGGAAGAAACCAACCTGACGCTCTGCAGTCCCGGCGGGAAAGAAACCGCGAAAATGATCAAACAGGTGCTCAAGCAATCCGGTGACAGCGCCGCAACGCCCGCTAAACCCGCCAACGGCAGCGCGGCCAACGGGTCGTCGCAACCGGGATACTCGCGGAAAACGCCGTACGTGGCCAAGTTGATCGAATCGAGACCGCTTAACGGTGAAGGCTCGGCCAAAGACACACGACACATCGCCATCGATCTGGCAGATTCAGGAATCAAATACGAAGTCGGGGACGCGTTGGGAATCTACCCGACCAACTGCGACGAGCTGGTCGAAGCCATCGTCGCTGCCATCGGTGCCGATTCCAATCTGTTGACCGTGACACCGGCGGGTGACCCCAAATCACTCGCCAACGCGCTCCGGGAAGACTTTTGCCTGAGAGACCCGAGCGACGAATTATTGGAACTGGCTCTGAGCCGTGTTTCCGATCCAGAAATAAAATCGCAGCTCTCACAAATGCTCGAAGAAGGTGCACCGGACGGCTTTGACGTTTTGGATGTCTTGCAGCTGGCAGGCGACGTGCCGATCAGTGCCACCGAGTTCCTCGAAACACTCTCGCCCTTGAACCCGCGACTGTATTCGATCGCCAGTAGCCAAGCTTGCGTCGGCAACCAGGTTCATCTGACCGTTGGCAAAGTCACCTACGATCGAAACGGACGATTGCGAAAGGGCGCCGCCAGCACGATGCTCGCCGATCGCTTGGAACCCGGATCGACCCTCCGCGTGTTCACGCAAGCCAATCACGGCGGGTTCACCGTCCCTGCCGATCCCACCAAGCCGATGATCATGGTCGGGCCGGGAACCGGCATCGCTCCGTTCTTGGCGTTCCTGCAAGAACGCGATGCGACCAAGGCGACGGGCAAGAATTGGTTGTTTTTCGGCGACCAACATGCCGCCACCGACTTTTTGTACCAGCAGGAATTGCAGTCGTACCTCGACTCCGGATTGTTGACCCGGTTGGACACGGCGTTCAGTCGCGACGGGACGGAAAAAGTCTATGTCCAAGATCGCATGAAGCAGAACGCAGCCGAACTGTGGAGCTGGCTGCAAGCGGGAGCCCATTTCTACGTTTGTGGCGACGCCAGCCGAATGGCCGTCGACGTCGATCGCACACTCAAGTCGATCGTCGCCTCCCAAGGCGGACTGTCCGAACAGGCCGCCGCCGACTATGTCGCAAAGCTGAGCAAAGAAAAACGCTACGTCCGCGACGTTTATTGAAGCTTCAGTCGACCAACCCCAGACGAACGGCCCGGACCGCAACGTCGGTGCGATCGGAGGCCCCCGTCTTGCGCAAGATGTTCTGCACGTGTTCCTTGACGGTCTCCACACTGATCCCCAACGACTTGGCGATCTCCCGGTTGCTCAGCCCGAACGCGATGTGACGGAGCACCTGGGCCTCGCGAGACGTCACCGGCAATTCCGGCGGAAGTTGTGTCGAGCGGATCGTCTCGGACATCTTCTTGCGGACGTTGTCCAGACGACCACCCGGGTACGCCGATCCGTTTTCGCACGCATGGCTGAGCGTCTGTTCGATCTTGGTTGCCGAATCGCTCTTGAGCACGTAATCATGAGCCCCGTTGGCAACCGCGCGGGCAAGGTAAACGGGGTAGTCGTACGCGCTGATCAGGACGACCGGCAAGTTGGGATGCGCCTGGCGAATCGACGTTAACAACGTCAAACCGTCCATCTTCTTCATCTGAACATCGATCAGCACCGCGTCGAATCTATCTTCATCCAGATACCGCAGTGCGCTCTCACCGTCGGGAACCGTTTGCGCGACACTGATCGCCGTCCCGACCAATAATTCCATGAGCCCGAGACGAGCTGCTTCATGGTCGTCGACGACCAGCGTTTTTAACGACATTGCAATCCTACGTGCCTCTAATTTGATTCCAGACCGCTCCCACAAACGCCAAGAGCGAACTCTCCTAAAAATGGCGTATTTGCGCCGGGAGTGTGGTGCTAATATGGGAATTTTTCGCATATCGACACACCCCTACCCCCTAAAATAAGTACAAATTGACTGCGACAGGGGTAAGACTGGGGGGAAGGCGGAACGAAACGCGTGATTTGGATTTTGCCCTGACGCTAACGGCGACCTAGGAAAACGTGAGAGAGAACGCGCTGCATCGCGCTCGGCCCCAATTCCTCGCACGATCCCCACGCCCGACATGAATGAACCCGCCACCATTTTGCTTGTCGACGATGATTGGCACTTGGTCCAGTCGATGGCCGAATGGCTGCGGGAAATTGGGCACACCGTCCACATTGCGGATTGTCTAAACGGCGCCAAAGCGAGCCAGGATGAACATCGTTTCGACTTGGTGATCACGGACCTCCGCCTGCGTGAGGAGGACGGGTTCGAACTGATTCACCACACGCGTCAAAAGCACCCGGAAACCACGGTGCTGGTGATGACCGGATACGCGACACCCGACACGGCGATCGAAGCGATCAAAGCCGGCGCGTTCGACTTGCTGACCAAGCCGCTGATCGACGACGAATTGAACTTGGCGATCAGCCGCGCGGTTTCTCAACGAGACATCACGCTGGAGAACCAGAAGCTTCGCCAGCGGCTCGATAGCCGAAGCGGGCTGGAGAACATTCTCAGTCACGACTATCGAATGATGAAAATCTTCGATGTGATCGACAGTGTGGCCGATGCCAGGGCATCGATCCTGATCACCGGCGAAAACGGAACGGGCAAAAGCATGATCGCCCGCGCGATCCACGAACGCAGTTCCCGTCGTGGCAAACCGTTCGTCGAAGTCGCCTGTGGTGCACTCCCGGACAATCTGCTCGAGAGCGAATTGTTCGGCCACGTCAAAGGCGCCTTCACCGGCGCCAGCGGCGACCGGGTCGGAAAGTTTCAATTGGCCGACAAGGGCACCTTGTTTCTCGACGAAATCGGAACCGCGACCGCGGCGATGCAGGTCAAACTGCTGCGAGTGCTTCAAGAATTTCAATTCGAACAACTCGGCGGCACGCACACACACTCGGTCGATACCCGTGTGATCCTGGCGACCAACGAAGACCTGTCCCGTGCGGTGACCGAGGGCTCGTTTCGACAGGATCTGTACTACCGGATCAACGTCGTCAACATCGTCCTGCCATCACTGCGTGAGCGTGTCGGCGACATTCCCTTGTTGGTCGACCACTTCCTGCGCGAGGCGGCTGAAACGTGCGGTCGGGAAATCGAAGGCTTTGATCAACACGCCATGGCAACCCTGCAATCGTATCGTTGGCCCGGCAACGTTCGACAATTGCAAAACGTCGTCGAGCGTGCGGTGCTGCTCTCCCGCGACAACGTGCTGACACTGGAAGATTTGCCGCCGGAGATTTTGGGCCGCGTGGCCGATCCGCTGGCATCGGCGATCCCACAGGCCGCCGGCGAAAACACGGTCAAGCCGTTCGCGATGACACCGGCCAGTTACCAAAACAAAAGTCTACGCGAAGCACTCGAAGGCCCCGAACGCGAGATCATCCTGCATTCCCTCCGCCGCCACAATTGGAACCGAGCCGCAACGGCCGACGCGCTGGAGATCAATCGCACGACGCTCTACAAAAAGATGAAGCGTCTGGGTCTAGACGATCCACGGCTCCAATTCGCCATGGAAGGCTAACCAAGTGGGGTAAGCTTCCAGCTTGCCTTGCGTCACGCTCCGCGTGACACCCCGGTCATGTCCCCCGCCCCGCCTGGGAACACACTGGCCTGGAGGCACCTGCCTCGCAGGGTCGCCGGCGAAGCCGACGAGAAAGGCAAGCAAGATGCTTACCCCACTGCACTGTGAATCGTGAAAGACGTTGTCTCAGATCAGCGTCCGCAGCGCCGCCGGCAGGGCTTCACACTCTTGTTCGAACACTCGGGCGGCGAGGCTGTCGGGCGTGTCCTCGGCACGCACTTCACAGGCGCGTTGCAAGATGATCGGGCCATGGTCGTACTGGTTGTCGACGAAGTGCACGGTGCAACCGCTGATCGTGACACCACGCTCGATCGCCGCGGCGTGAACGTGGTGGCCATACATGCCGTGGCCACCGAACGCCGGCAACAGCGAGGGATGAATGTTGATCACCCGGTTTTCGAAATCATCGGGGATCAACACGTGCTTCAAAAACCCCGCCATCACCACGTACTTCGCACCGCAGCGGCGGACCGGTTCGAACATCGCGTCACTGTAGCTCGCATCGTCATGATCGCGTTTGCGAACCACCAGCGTCTCGATGGCATCGTTCTGAGCGATCTCCATGCCACGGACTCCGGCGCGACTGCTGATCACCAACCGGACATCGATCGGCAGCTCGTGCTCGTCGCGATGCCGCAACAGGTTTTCCAGCGTCCTGCCGCCGCCGCTGAGAAACACGGCGATCGGCAGTCGGGTCGGGTCTCCGCTCATGACGCGGTCGCCTTGGCGACGAAAACTTCGCCGTGTTCCGAAGCGGCCGAATCGCCACCTTCGATCGAGCCGATCTCCAACGAGTCCGCCAGCGTTTCGTTGCAGATGTTCGCTCGGTGCTCCTCGATCGCTTGGGTCACCTCGTCGCTGGCTGCATCGATCGCCACGCGGATCCGATCGGTGTACTGGCAATCGATCGCCTTGCGTTGATTCTGGATCACGCGAATCAGATCGTTGGCGATTCCTTCACGTTGCAGTTCCGGGGTGACTTCGGTGTGCAACACGACGACGGATCCGAGCCCCTGTGCGGCGGCCCAGCCCTCTTTGGCTTGCAAGCGGACTTCGATGTCGTCCCCGTCCAGCTCGATCACGTTTTCGCCGAGCTGCAGTTTCACAACCCCATCGGATTGCAACTGGCTCAGCAATGCGTTTCCGTCGGCATCGGCGAGTGCCTTCTTGACCGCCGGCACCTGTTTGCCGACTTTCGGACCGAGTCGTTTGAAGTTCGGCACGACGGTGTATTGGACATACTGGTCGCCCTCGGTGGTGTAGTGAACGGTTTTGACGTTCAACTCTTCACGCACCAGGGCGTCGTGATTTTGCAGCCAAGCGATCTGGGAATCGTCGGTCAGAATCACCGTGACTTCCGACAGCGGCAAACGTACCTTCAGTTTTTCACTCGCCCGCGCGGCCCGTCCCAACGAAGCGATCTCGCGCAACAGTCGCATCGAGTCGGACAGATCGGTATCGATCCGCTCAGCGTCGACGTCGGGAAAATCACAGAGGTGGACGCTGCACAACGTCTTGTCGCCGAAGGGTTCGGTCAGGCGTTGCCAAAGGGTATCGGCCAAAAACGGCGTGAAGGGCGCGGCCAGCTTGACCAGTTCCAACAGCGTTTCATACAGCGTCCAATACGCGTCGTGTTTCTCTTGCGAATCCTTGTCGGCGGCCCAAAACCGATCGCGGCTGCGACGGACGTACCAGTTGCTCAACCCGTCCAAGAGCGAAGAAATCGCTTGGCAGGCGTTGTAGTTGTCCAAAGCGTCCATGCGGTCGATCACCTTGGCGGTCGCCTGGTTGAGTTCCGACAGAATCCAACGATCGATTTCGCTACGCTCGGATGCCGGCCGATATTTCGGCGCCGACGCCAGCGACCCCGGCGTCAGTTGCTCGTCGGCGGCGACGGCGTCACGCGGGTCAAACCCGTCGATCTCGGCATAGATCGTGAAGAAGCTGAACGTGTTCCACAGCCGAAGCAAGAACTCGGGGATCGAATCCTTGATCGACTGCTCGGCATAGATGATCGAATTCCACGGCGCCTGATTGGCAAACAGGTACCACCGCAGCGCGTCGGCTCCATAGCGGTCAAAGATCTCTTCGGGGCTGCGGTAGTTCCGCAGACTCTTGGACATCTTGCCAACTTGCTTGTTGAATTTCTTGCCGGAATGTTGCTTGGTCTCGGACTCTTCCAACAGGATCGTTTTCTTTTTCTGGTCGTCTTCATGCTCCCACCACTGAGAAAGCATCAGACCGAGCACGATGCAGTTGCGGAACGGCAGCGGGTAGTCGAGCTCTTTGACCTTCGGCGCTTCGACGTCGGTCCCCGGTTCGGCGACCGATGCCCCTTCGCCGAACAGCATCGTTGCGATCGCCAGTTGGCTGTAGAACCAGCCACGGGTCTGATCGATCGCTTCGCTGATGAAGTCGGCCGGGAATTGTGACTGGAACTGTTGGTCACCGGTGTGCGGCCACCCCCATTGGGCAAACGGCATCGCACCGCTGTCATACCAGCAATCGATGACTTCGCTGACCCGTCGCATCCGTTTGCCATCGGCAAACGGCGAATCATAAGTGACTTCGTCGATGTACGGTTTGTGGACCCGCAGATCGTCGACCAGTTCCGGATTGGCCGCTTTGGCTTCCAGCCAGACTTCGGTGCCTTGGATCCCCGGTTTGGCGAGCAGTTCCTCGTAACTGCCGACGGCTTCCATCCGACCGGTTGCTTCGCAAACCCAGATCGGCAGCGGCGTTCCCCAGTAGCGTTCGCGCGACAGCGCCCAATCGACGTTCGATTCGAGAAAGTTCCCGAACCGCCCGTCACGAATGTGTTCGGGCTGCCAACCGATCTGTGAATTGTTCTTCAGCATCAAGTCGCGGAACTTGGTCGTGCGAATGAACCAGCTGCGGCGTGGGTATTGGATCAACGGATCTTGATCGGCCCGCCAACAGAACGGGTAATCGTGCAGGTACTGTTCCTGCAAGAACATCAATCCGCGGTCTTTGAGGTCGCGTGAGAGTGCTTTGTCGGCGTCTTTGACCCAGACACCGAGGAACGCGTCCGGAACCGCTTCGTTGAATTTTCCGTCCGGGCCGACCGCGCAGAGCAATTCGGGTTGCTCGCCTTCGACAAAGCGTCGCCGCTGTTCGTCATAGACTTCATAGTCGACTTCGCCGAACGCCGCCGCTTGATGGACGATGCCCGATCCGCTGTCGGTGGTGACAAAGTCGGCCGCGACGACGCGCCAATAATGGTGCTCGGTTTTGGAGTCACCGCTGGCAGCCTTCAATGTCCCGGTCGGGTCGCCGGTCGATTGCAGGTAGCCGTCAAACGGCGGCGTGTAGCGAAGTCCGATCAGATCGGTGCCACGACACGTTTCCAAAAGCTCGAATTCGCATTTGGCCTTGTCGGCGATTTTTTCGACCAACGCCGACGCCAGATAAAACTCTTCGCCGGTTTCGCCGTGCTTGACCAACGAGTACTCCAGCTCGGGATGAACGGCGGCGTACATGTTGCTGGGCAACGTCCACGGGGTCGTCGTCCAGACCAGCAGACTTCGCGACGGCTGATCCACCAGCGGAAATTTCACGTAAACGCTCGGATCGGCGACCTCCCGATAGCCTTGGCCCACCTCGCCCGAGGAAAGGGCCGTGCCACCCTGAGCCCACCACCAGACGATCTTGTGGCCTTGGTAAAGCAGCCCGCGATCGAACAGGTTTTTCAGACTCCACCAAACACTCTCCACGTAACTCTGGTGATAGGTCACGTAGGCCTGTTCGAGATCGACCCAGAATCCCAGTCGCTCGGTCAGACGCTGCCACTCCTGCATGTAACGCCAGACCGATTGCTGGCATTTTTGGATGAAGGGCTCGACACCATAGGCCTCGATTTCCTCCTTGCTGTGGATCCCCAGCTCTTTGCCGACCTCGACTTCGACCGGCAACCCGTGCGTGTCCCAGCCCGCTTTTCGCTCGCAACGGTAGCCCCGCATCGTCTTGTAGCGGGGAAAAACGTCCTTGATCGCGCGGGTCAGACAGTGTCCCGGGTGGGGCATCCCGTTGGCCGTCGGGGGGCCTTCAAAAAACACAAAGGGCGGTGCATCGGCGCGGCGCTCGAGCGATTGCTTGTAGACGTCGTTTTGCTGCCAAAACTCCAGAATCTGCTCTTCCAGAGCCGGAAACTTGGGGCTGGCGGGGGCGGCACGAAACGGGGCAGCGGAGTCAGACATCGTTGTCATGGGAAGCTGAAACGGGTTTTTCGGAGCGAATACGAAGCGGGATTGTAATGGGATTTCGGCGTTTGACGTAGGCGGAGTCTTGGGGGCAACGTGGATCGGTTTTGGCGGGATTTGCGTCGCCCCGTGGGGCCAGCGAAGAAAGAGGACCAATCGGACAAATACGACACATACGTCCCATCTGTCCCATTCGTCCTATCCAGACCTGATCTCCCGTCGGGCGAACCACCGGCCGATGCCCACCAGCCAACCCGCACATTTTCACTCATCCGCAAAGTCAACCTTGCCGATAAACTTGCGTGTGTAGCTTCGATTCGACGCTCCGCCGCCCCAAACTCTCGCTGCCCAGTTGATGTCGCTTTCGGTTTCCACACAAAACGATCCAGCGCCACAACGGCCCGAGAACGGGTCCGTCACGATTCGGGACATGCTTTACGCCTGGGTGGTTCAGTGGGGAGCGGCGGTCGTCAACGGCGTGGCGACGGTCGGCGACATCGCCCTGTTCGCCTGGCAGATGCTGGTTTGGATTTTCACACGGTTGCCGCAGCGTGGAACGTTGCTGGTGAACTTTTATCAAATCGGCGTGCTCAGTCTGCCGGTGGTGGCGTTGACGGGAACTTTCATCGGAATGGTGCTGGCCGTCCAAAGCTATTACCAGTTTCATGCGATCGGGTTGGAAAGCCATCTGGGTGTGGTGATCAATACGTCGCTGGTCCGGGAGCTGGGTCCGGTGCTGGCCGCGACGATGTTAGCCGGCCGGGTCGGTAGCGCGATGGCGGCCGTGTTGGGGACGATGCGTGTGACCGAACAAATCGACGCGCTGACGACGATGGGTGCCGATCCGATTCACTACCTGGTGGTGCCTCGGTTTTTGGCATGCATCTTTTTGATTCCGGCGCTGACGATCATGGCGGATTTCATGGGCATCGTCGGCGGTTACTTCTACAGCGTGATGGTGTTGGACATCGATCATGCGGCCTATCTGACGCACTCGCGTGACGGCGTGGTCGGATTCGATTTATTCAGCGGAATTTTCAAGAGCGTTTTCTTTGGCGGGATGATCGCCGTGATCAGCTGTTACCAAGGATTTCATTGCAAACCGGGCGCCGAGGGCGTCGGCAAAGCGGCGACGCAGGCGTTCGTGTATTCGTTCGTGATGATCTTGGCCATCGATTTGTTCTTGAACATCATCTTGGACAAAATCTATTTCGCCATGTACCCCGCGGGAGCGAACATCCTATGAGTGACCCTGCGGCGGAACATCTGATCGACGTACATCATTTGGATGTCGATTTTCACGGGCAAAAGATTTTGAAAGACATTAGTGTCTCGATCGAAGCCGGCGAGACGGTGGCGGTGATCGGTGAAAGCGGTTGCGGCAAGACGGTGTTTATGAAAACGATCGTTGGGCTGATCCCACCGACTCGGGGCACGCTTCGTTTTGACGGGCAAGACCTTTCAACACTGTCGCCGCCGGCGCTCAGCGACGTCCGCCGACGGTTCGGGTTCGTCTTTCAAAATGCGGCACTGTTCGACAGCATGACGATTTTCGACAACGTCGCGTTTCCGATGCGGCAATCGACCACCGCCGATGACGACGAGATTCACGAACGCGTCTTAAAACACCTTCAAGAAGTGGGACTGCCGCCCACGGTGATTTCGAAACGACCGAGTGAATTGAGTGGCGGGATGCGCAAGCGGGTGGGCATTGCCCGCGCGATTATCTTGCAGCCCGAATTGGTCGTCTACGATGAGCCGACGACGGGACTGGATCCGATCATGAGTGACGTGATCAATGAGCTGATGTTGGACGTCCGCCGTCGTTACCCGGTCACCAGTGTGATCGTGACGCACGACATGCGAACGGCCCAAAAGGTGTCCGACCGCGTGCTGATGTTTTACCCGCGAGCCAGACTGGCCAACGACGAACCGCAAGTGCTCTACGATGGTCCACCCGCCGGGTTGGAACAATGCGAGGACGATCGGGTGCGTCAATTCGTTCGCGGCGAAGCCGGCCAGCGTCTGATGGAGATAACGGGTTAATCATGGACGATAGCAGACTGAAATTCGGCGTCGGCGTACTGGTCATCGCCGCCATCGGAATCGGAATCATCTTGACGTTTTTGTTCGGGGCCGTGCCGCGAGTGCTGACCGGCGAATTCCGACTGCTGGTTCAGTTTCCGACCGCAGAGGGCATCAACTCCAACTCGCCGGTGCTGTTGCGCGGCGTCGAAATCGGACGCGTCATCGACAAAGAACTGCGCGAGAACGATGTCTTGCTGACGATCGGCATCGATCCCAAATACCAGAACAACTTGACCCATGAATACCTTCCCAAAATCAAAACGAAATCGATCATCACCGGGGATGCGAAACTGGAGTTTGTCAAAGGCACCGAAGACGAATTACTGGCGATCCACAAAGGACGATTGCCGACGATTCGCAGCGAAAAATACACCGACGAACAACTAATCTCCTACGGCACACCAGCGTCCGACCCCTTCAGCTTGGTGTTCAACTTGGAAGACGAAGTCCGTGAAACGCTGCAGGCGGTGCAATCCGCCAGTGGAGCCTTGCAATCGGTCGGCGAGAACGTCAATCAACTCGTCCAAAATGCGGACGGTGTGGTCCAGAACGCCGAAGGCCAGATGGGCAACGTCGCACAAGACGCCCGAAACGCGTTGATCGAATTTCAAGGTGCGATGCGTGACATTCGCAACGTGATCGGCAACCCGGAACTGCGTGACAGCCTGGCCGAAGCACTTCGCGAGCTTCCGCTCGTGCTGACCGAAGCCCAAACCACATTGCAGTCAACCCAGAAGACGTTCGAGAGTTTTGAACGCGTCGGCGAGCGGTTCGAAAACGTCGGTGTCGCGGCGGAGAAGACGGTACAGAACGTCGACCAAACCGTCGACAGCGTCCGCGACGCAATCGAATCCGCTCAGGGAGCGATTGAAAACATCGAAAAAATCACCGATCCGATCGCTGAAAATAGCGATCAATTGGTGGTCCAAGTCCTGAAGAGCTTGGCCAACCTGGACCGAACCCTGCTCGAGGTGGAGGCCTTTGGTGCCGGGTTGAACAATAGCAACGGGACGATCCGCCGCTTGCTCGACGACGAAGATATCTACTGGCAGATCCGACGCACGATCGAAAACGTCGAATTGGCAACCGCCAAGATCCGACCGATCCTGGACGACGTGCGAATCTTCAGCGACAAAATCGCCCGCGATCCACGCCAACTAGGCGTCAAGGGAGCACTCGACAAACGCGGCAGCGGGCTGGGATTGAAGTAGCGTCGTCGTCGCGGGCACGTTCACACGTGGTGTGCCGTGTGGCGGTCGGCGTGGTCACGGTTGCTTCTGCGGCCGCGTTTGTCGGTCGCGAGGAGACAAGGAGAGTGGGAGTCGAGGGGTGGGCGATCGATCTGAGTCAGGTTTGCGACGTCCCTGCTGCTACTCCATCATTCTGCCCCCATCATTGTCGGCGACATCCTCGACCAAAACGCAGACTCAAAACAGGGTGTAGATGAACGGGGCAGCGGGCGAGTTGGTCAAAAATGCCAAGACGACCAGCAGTAGGAAAACCACCAGGATCGGCGTCAGCCACCACTTCTTGTTGTATTTCACAAACCAGATGAACTCCTGAAAGATCCCCGGATCCGATCCGTCAGCCATCGAATCAAAGGACTCGGTGACTTCGTCTTCAGGTTTCTCGGTGGGATCGGCCGGTGAAGTCATCGCGGTTCTAAAAGGTTCGAAAATAGGATTGCGGGTCGGACGGCAAGTCGATCGATCGCCAATTCGAATTGGAATCGGACGCGTTCTTGCGAATTGATTTTCCCGTCACGCGGAACCAAATCGAGATCGGCGTGACCACTGCATAGTAGACGATCGCCAGGACGACGAGGGTGGCGGTCCAGCGGATCGGATACGTGATCGCATGGAAGAACGCCATCAGTTTCGGCTGAGACGCCGGGATCAAATAATACACCAAAGCGACAACCAACGCCGCGGCGGCCAGCCCACCGGACAGAAACGGCGACGCGATCGCACGCCAAGCGATCCACGCCAGCATCAACAACGCCGCCGCAACGGCAACGCCGAAATAGCGTCGTTGGGAATCTGTGGGTGGTTTCATTGTGAATTGCCGTGGAACGGAGGTTTCGTGGAGTTGGTTGACGTCGCAGGCTAAGTGGGGTGGCAAAACGATGGGGGCAAAACAATAAAAGGCAGAAAAGCTGACTCCGCAGAAACGATTCCAAATCTACGCCTATTTCTATCATACGACTTGGGCAGTTCCCCATCGTTTTGCCCTCATCGTTTTGCCCTCATCGTTTTGCCCCCATCGTTTTGCCCCCATCGTTTTGCCCCCATCGTTTTGCCCCCATCGTTTTGCCCCCATCGTTTTGCCCGGCATCATTCTGCCTTCCCCCCGCGCTGCCGTTGCTTCACCAGCAAACAATCTTCAATGACGAGCGCATCCATCTCGGTTTTCATGAAGCACCGAAACGCATCCTCCGGCGATCCGACGATCGGTTCACCGCGGACGTTGAAACTGGTGTTGATCAGCACGGGGCAGCCGGTTTGCCGATGGAACTCAGCGAGCAACGCTTCGAATCGCGGGTTCTTTTCTTTGTCGACGGTTTGCACGCGAGCCGATCCATCGACGTGAGTGACCGCCGGCAGCGCGTCGGTTTTCGTCTGACAGACCAACAACATGTACGGGCTGGTGTGTCCATCGGCCAAATCAAAAAACTCACCGACGTGATCGAGCAGGACGACGGGCGCGAAGGGACGAAACGACTCACGAAACTTGATCTTCAAATTCATCGTCGACTGCATGTCACTGCAACGCGGGTCGCCGAGGATACTGCGATTGCCCAGCGCCCGCGGTCCGAATTCCGCCCGACCGACATACCGCCCCACCACCAGCCCCTCGGCCAACAGTGCGGCCGTCCGCCGATCGAGTTCAGCCGGATCGGCGATCAATTCATAAACCGCCCCCTGCCGATCAAGCACCGACTGCACCTGATCGCTCGAAGACTCCGGCCCGAGCAGGCTGCCGCGTTGTGAGTCGCTTTCGGTCGGCTGTCGCGGCTTGTCCAGCAACTGATGCCAGATGAACTGCGCAACGCCCAACGCACCGCCGGCGTCACCAGCAGCCGGTTGAATCCAGATCGAATCGAACGGGCCTTCGCGAAGCACGCGTCCATTGGCGACACAGTTGAGCGCCACGCCGCCGGCCAAGCACAGGTTGCTGGACTTTGTTTTTTCGTACAGGTGCCGTGCCGAACGCAGCACGATCTCTTCGGTCACCACCTGGATCGAAGCGGCCAAGTCGCGGTCCAGATCCTCGATCTCGCTGTCTCGCTGCCGCGGCGGTCGGCCGAACAATCGATGAAACTTCGGCGTCGTCATCCGCAACGACTGGCAGTATCCGAAGTAGTCCAGATTCAGATGGAACGAACCGTCATCATGAATGGTCAGCAGCCGATCCTTGATCACATCGACGTACTTCGGTTGCCCGTAGGGTGCTAAGCCCATCAATTTGTATTCGCCGGAGTTGACGCGAAAACCGCAGTAGTACGTGAACGCGGAGTACAGCAATCCGAGCGAGTGGGGGAACCGAATTTCATCGGTCAGTTGGATCTTGTTTCCCTGTCCGACGCCCATCGTGGTCGTGGCCCATTCACCGACACCGTCCATCGTCAAAATTGCGGCCTGGTCAAACGGCGATGGAAAGAACGCGCTGGCTGCGTGAGACTGGTGGTGATGACAGAACGCGATGCGGCGTTTGAACTCATTTCCGAGTCCGCGTCGTATCTCGCGTCTCAGATGCAACTTCTCCGTCATCCACGCGGGCATCGCTTTCCAAAAGGAACGAAAACCCTGCGGCGCGAACGACAGATAGGTTTCCAACAGTCGGTCGAATTTCAACAGCGGCTTTTCATAAAAACCGACATGGTCCAATTCGTCGGCGGTGATCTCGGCCCGCTGCAAACAAAACTCGATCGCGTGGATCGGAAACGCCGCGTCATGCTTTTTGCGAGTGAAACGTTCCTCCTGCGCCGCGGCAACGATTTCGCCATCGACCAAAAGGACCGCGGCGGAATCGTGATAGAAAGCGGACAGACCCAAGATTGCCGTCATCGATCGGCCTCGGCGGCAAGATTGACAAAGCGAATCGGCGGTAACTGGTCGGCCAACAACGCAAGGGCAGCGTCGACAACACCTTGGCCGGCCAATTCAGCCAGCGAACGTGACGCGTCGACGTCACAGGATTTTAGCAGCACCAACTCATCGGCACCGACCAAAATGGACAACCAACCCGCAATCGCGTCCGTCGTCGTCGTCCAGTCTTCGGGCAACGGTGACTCCGTCGCGGCATGATAGAACGCGTCGACCGCGACCAGATGGCTGTGACACTCTGGACTGCGTTTCAGTCGCTCAAACTGCTCGGGAGTCGATTCGAGTTGCCATCCATCCAACTGCGGGCCCAGCCACTCGAACGTCGTCCGCAACAGCCCGACGCACTGCCAATGCACCCAGCTCGATGGACTGGAGCAGGCGGCATCCAAACGACGCATCGCATCGATCAATTCACCGCCACCAACAATCCCGATCGTTTGTGCGGGCGGCTGTGCCGAGACCCATGCCTGAATCGAATTCGAGAGTGTGTCTCGCAACAACAGACTCCCGCCGATTTTGATGACACGTCGCATGGTTGGGGTGACGATGAAAAGGGTGGCAACCGCTAACGAAAACGGGAAGGGAGAGGTTTTCTGCCCGTAGCAGATTGAATGGACAGGTTGGAAGCCTATCCCACAAGGTGCGCGACCGCAAAGGCCGGTGCGCAACGGGAGACATCATCACCCAACGTTGCGGGAAGTGAAATCCGTGGGCGGTCATCGATATCAGTGGGCAATAAATCGCTACAGTGCCCGCTGACGACCAGGGGTCCACGCCCGCCAAACGCCGCAATCGCCTCCGAGACGATCGCCCGGGCCCGCTGGTGCACTTGGATCGCCAGTCGTTTCGCGGTTTCCACGTCAACCGTTCGGTGATCCAGCCCGATCATCCGTGCGATTCGATTGGCGGCATGAACGGCGTCACGTGGTTTGCCATCGGCGCTGCGGCAATCCGAAGCGTCGCTCGGTTGGTAACCCAACAATAACCGCACGTCATCCATGGTGGCAAACACTTCACGCATCACCGCAACGGGATGCTCCTGCCAATCCAGGTGATCGACCAACGCACAAACCGGAGTTCGCCCGCCGCCGAGGTAAACGAGTGAGCCTTCGGACAACCGGTCAAAATCGGTCCGGCTTGGGGTTGCGACTGCACCGTCGCGCAGCGGAATCAGGTCGGTCGTCGTGGACCCGATATCGACCAGCAATCCGCCGCCGGACAACTGCGGCGCGAAACGCCGGGCGACCCAATTCGCCAACGCATGCCAATTGGCTGCGGCAACCAGATCGACGTGCTCCATCGCCCACGCCGCGGAATGGACTTGCCCATCGACGGCATAAAAGAGGGGCGATGACCATCCGTATTGCTTCACCGCACGGCAGACCTGATCGACGATGTGTTGCACACCGACACAACGATCCAGAAAACAATCCGCCAGTTCGCCGGTCATCGTCACCACCACGCGTGAAACGTCGAGATAGGCGGCGAAGTCGGCTTTCAGCTGGCCGGCGAGATCATCCGGTCGCATCCAAAGCGGAAATTCGACTGACGACACGTTGCCTTGCGTGTCGGCGTATTTCAAGTTCGCCCCGCCGATGTCGACCCCCAACGTGACAGGTTCCGATGCGGGGGTGGGATTCGACATTGGCTGCGCAATGGGGCGTGGAATGCTGACGGTAAGAGCCAGCGGTTGGTTGTGTTCGTGAGCCGAAGAAACTCGCGTTCTACCGCTAAGTCACCCTAAGATGTGAGGCCCGGACGCTAACGCGAACCGGCTGATATCAAACGATGATCAGCCGTTTGGCGCGAGCCAACGGGCCTCAATGAGAGAATCTCGGCGCTTCACACCGTTTGCGGCAGGTCGACTTTCACTTTACCGTCGGCGGTCCAATGGACCGAGTTCACGCTGGCCTTGCAACTGACCGGACCGATTTCGATGTCGAACAAACGCGCGGCAAGATTTCCGTGAATCATCTCGCGCAAACCGACGTAAGACGTCGTCAGCCGGGGGTTGATTTCAATGATATAGTCGTCGCTCGGCGTCTCGCCCAAGATCAAATCCAGGCCGACGAAGCCGCGTGCGGTCGGTGGCATCGCGGCGATCGCTCGGGCGGCCAACGCGGTGGCACGCCGTTGGGCGTTGTTGTTCAGCGGTCCACAGCCGCCGACGTACTCACACATCCCATCGCTGATCTCTTGGGACACCGCCGGCAAGAACGTTTGGTAGTTGCCGGAGGAAAGCAGTGAGATCGAAATGCTGCGACCAGGGACCCAGCCCTGCATCAGCGAATTGTTATTGAGTGTTTTGCGGGCCTCGCGAAAATCGTCGAACGTCGCGATCGCAAGCGTGCCGCAGCCGTCACGTGGTTTGACGACAAATCGCTCGCAGCCCGCCACCACGCCGACCATCCGCTCGTCGCCGACGGCGATGTACGGCGGATGAGCGACACCGGAACTGTGCAACACCTGGGCGGTCAGCAGTTTATCGCTGGCCACGCGAAGGAAATCGCCGCTTCCGGCGATCACATCCACACCACTGCTACGCAACGAAGCCGCGCCCTTGGCCAGCAACCCGTCACTTTCGGGCGCGATGATCAAGGCCGCGTCACAGTCTTTGGCGGCGGAGACCCATTGCGCCCAGAGCGGACGCTCGGCATCAAAGGCAACCGTTTGCGTGGCGTTGACGGACACTTCGAAGCGGTCCTCGAGGACGACCGTCGTTTCGGAGAATGCCGAAAGGTCTTCCACTAAGGCGCGAAGCATCGCCTCTCCCTCCTTCCGCAAAGAAGGCGGGATCTGGTCGATCGCCTGATCCGCGACGCCGCCGCCGCAGATGTATTCCCCGACGAAAACCTTCAAGTGACAATCCCTTAAAAAATGCCCAAATGATCACGTGCTTCGTCCGTCATCCGATCCGGCGACCACGCCGGTTCCATCACGACTTTGACTTCACACGAATCAACTTCCTCAAGTTCCTCCGCTGCCGCTTTCGTCCCGGCAACCAATTGCGGTCCCGCAGGACACATCGGACTGGTCATCGTCATCTCGATCGTCACATCGTGACGCCCGTCTTCCTTCTCGTCCCCGATCGCGACGACATAGATCAGCCCCAAGTCCACAATGTTAACGTATAACTCGGGATCGATCACCTGCTTGAGCGATTCGCGAACCTTGTCTTCTGCAAGTGCCATATCTTCTTTCCGGGCGATTCAGGTTTCAGGTTTCAGGTTTCAAGTTTCAAGTTTCAAGTTTCAAGTTTCAAGTTTCAAGTTTCAAGTTTCAATCTGGGGGGTCTCATGCAGGAACATGAAACCTGGAACTTGAAACTGAATTTTTCTATTCGTATTCTCGGACTTGGCGGGCGATGGCCGCTCCGAGGGCTTCCCGCACACTATCGATCGTGATTCGGTCGAAAATTTGCTGAAAGAACCCGGTCACAATCATACGGGTTGCTTCCTTCCGAGTAAAACCGCGGCAACGGGCATAGAAGATCTGATCCTCGTCCACTTTGGACGTCGTGCTGCCGTGGGTGCAACGGACATCGTCCGCTTCGATTTCCAATCCCGGGATGGAATCTGCTCGGGCGTGGTGGGACAGCACCAGGTTGTCATTGCGCTGGTAACCGTCGGTCTTCTGAGCCGCCGGGTCGACCTTGATCATCCCCCGCCAAACCGTGCGACTCTTGTCCTGCTGGGCCGCTTTGTACAGGAAGTCACTTCGGCAACTCTCCGCTTTGTGGTGCTGCAAGGTGTGGTAGGCCAGATGTTGACGGCCTTCGGTGAACATCACACCGTTGACTTGGCTGTGGGCACCCGGACCGACCAAATCCACCGACTGATTGACCTTGGAAAGCGACGAGCCCATCGCCGCGATCGTCCACTGCAGCGAGCAATCGCGGTCGATCACCGCTTTTTGCTGGGCGAAGTGGTAGGTCCTGTGCCCCCACTCCTGCAGATTGACGTAGCGAAGGTTCGATCCCGGTTTCTGAACCAATTCGATCGACCCCAGATGGAGACCCGCACCACCCGCGTCGGTGCTATTGGACTCGTGCAGCAAGGTGGCTTCGGCACCGTCCTCCAGAACCACCAACGTGTGCGTCGTGTCGGTGCCACCGTCGGTCAAGATCGACCCGATGTGCAGCGGACGATCGATGACGACACCGCGGGGCACGTACAGGAACTGCCCGCCAGACATGAACGCCGCATGGAGCGCGGCAAATTTGTCGTGATCGGGATCAAAGGCTGTGAACAGGTGGGGACGAACGAGTTCGGGGTGCGACTGGGCCAGTTTCGACAGGCTGCCGAAGACGACGCCCTTGGCCGCCAAATCTTCATCCAGCGACTCCTTCGTGATGCAACCGTCGACCGTCTCGATTCGACCACCCAACGCGACACCTTCGACCAACTGGTGCAGCTGCTCGGTTTCGGCCAGATCACAATCGGCCGGATCGAGCACGGGCAACCCGAATTTGCCGAGTTGGAAGGTGCGGATGTCGGTGCGAATCCACTCCTCGTGGCGACGCTCGGGCCAACTCATCGCCTCGGCGTGTTCAAACGCTTCGCGACGCAGCGTCGTCAACCAATCCGGCTCGGACTGGCTGGCAAGTAACGCGTCAAACCCGGCGGCATCAAAAGCGTGTGTGATGGTTTGTGACATGGAAATTCGTTTGCTTGGTTTTGATTCTGTGGGGGCGACGTGGCTGCCGGCCCGAGGTGCTTACGAGAATACAGGCGGAAGCCTGGGAACGAGGTCAAGGCGGCGCCATGAGTTCAGTGGGATAGGCTTCTAGCCTGTCGAAACGGGGATGACAGGCCTGAAAGCCGATCCCACACCGTCGCCGCTATCCGACGCTGCCTTCCATTTGCAGTTGGATCAGACGGTTCATTTCGATCGCGTATTCCATCGGCAACTCCTTGACCAGGGGCTCGATGAAGCCGTTGACGATCATCGTGCTCGCTTCCTGCTCGGTCAGCCCACGCGAGAGCAAGTAGAACATCTGTTCTTCACCGATCCGAGACACACTGGCCTCGTGACCGATTTGAACATCCTGCTCGCTCACTTCGATGTACGGGTAGGTGTCACTACGGCTTTCCGCATCCAAGATCAGCGCGTCACAGACGACGTTGTTCTTGCTGTTGTGGGCGCCGGGATGCACCGAGACCAAACCGCGGTAGCTGCTGCGTCCGCCGTTTTTACTGATGCTCTTGCTGATGATTTGACCGGTCGTGTTGGGCGCCTCGTGCACCAACTTCGCACCGGCGTCTTGGTGTTGGCCGGCACTGGAGAACGCGATCGACAGGATCTCGCCACGTGCACCGGGCTCCATCATATGCACCGCGGGGTACTTCATCGTCAACTTGCTGCCCAAGTTGCCGTCGACCCACTCCATCGTCGCGTCGCCGTAAGCGTACGCCCGTTTGGTGACCAGGTTGTAAATGTTGTTGGCCCAGTTCTGGATGGTCGTGTAGCGACAACGCGCGTTGCGTTTGACGACGACCTCGACGACCGCGCTGTGCAGCGACTCGGTGCTGTACATCGGCGCCGTGCAGCCTTCGACGTAGTGCACGTTGGCACCCTCATCGACCAAGATCAGCGTCCGCTCGAACTGCCCCATGCTTTCGGCATTGATCCGGAAATACGCCTGCAGCGGGAAATCAATCGATACGCCCTTGGGGATGTAGATGAACGAACCGCCGGACCAGACCGCGCTGTTGAGCGCCGCGAACTTGTTGTCTTCGGGCGGGATGATCTTGCCAAAATACTCTCGCAGCAGCTCGGGATGTTCGCGGACTGCGGTGTCGGTGTCGGTGAAGATCACGCCTTTTTTCGCTAGGTCCTCTTCCAGCGATCCGTAAACGACTTCGCTTTCGAATTGGGCTTTCACGCCGGCGAGGAACTTCTTTTCCGCTTCCGGAATGCCCAGCTTGTCGAACGTGTCCTTGATCTCCTGTGGCACATCATCCCAAGTCTTTCCCTGATGATCGGTCGGCTTGAGGTAATAGAAGATGTCCTGGAAATCGATATCGATCGATCCGCCCCACTTGGGCATCGGCTTGGATTCAAAGATATCGAGAGACCGGAGCCGGAACTCTCGCATCCAATCCGGTTCGTTCTTGATATCGGAGATCTGGTTGACGATGTCGCGGTTGATCCCCTTTTTTGCCTTGAAGACGCCGGTGGTCTCGGTGCGAAAGTTGTACTTGTTGATTTCGCCGATTTCCGACTTGGGTTCGGCAGGTGCGTCGGTTGACATATCAAAGCTCCAAAATGGAGATGGAAGTGATTCGTAAGTTTCAGGGTGCCGGGTCTTCTGGGGCAGTGCCAGCGTCTAACTAAGCCGGCGCTTAACCAAACCAGCGTTTCATCACGCCAGCGCTTCTTCGGCTTCCTCGGCCAGCAATTTTTGGTTGAGGGCTTCGGCATCCGGATAGGCCTTTCGGATCCGGTCGTAGCCGTGTTGATGCAGCTCTTCGGCGAGTTCCTTGCCGCCGGTTTCGACCAGCCGTCCGCCCAGCATGACGTGCGTGAAGTCCGGCGGATTGTGCTCGAGCAACTTGTCGTGGTGGGTGATGATCAGCAGTCCCATTTTCTGGTGCCCGATGTCCGCGATCGACTCACTGGCCAAACGGACGGCGTCCGCATCCAGCCCCGAATCGGTTTCATCCAAGACGGCGAATTTGGGTTGCAACATTGCCAACTGCAAGATCTCGGCGCGTTTCATTTCGCCACCGGAGAAACCATCGTTGACGTAGCGACGGGCGAATTCGCTGTCCATTCGCAGGTGCTCCATCTTCTCGCGAAGCTCCTTGCGGAACTCACGCATCGGAATCAGCTCCTCGCCTTCTTTTCGATCCGGGCGACGAACGTTGGTGGTCGCGTGACGAAGGAAGTCCGCCATCTTCACACCGGGAATCGCCATCGGTCGTTGGAACGCCATGAAGATCCCCGCGCGAGCCCGCTCGTCGGGTGCCATCTCCAACACGTCTTTCCCATCAAGCGTGATCGAACCGGACGTGACTTCGTATCCGGGGTGGCCCATGATCGCCAAACCCAGCGTGCTTTTCCCGCTCCCGTTGGGGCCCATCAGCGCGTGCGTTTCGCCGTGATTGAGGGTCAGGTTGACGCCCCTGAGGATCGGCTTGTCGCCGACCGACACGTGCAGGTCTTCAATTTTCAGAACGTGAGTCATGACTATGGTTGCAATGGTGGGTGGTGAAGGGTGATTGAATGGTTGGTTGGAACGTTCCGGTCAGGTGTTTGAGCCGTCGGAGGCGACATTGGCAGCCGAGACATTGGCAGCCGAGACATTGGCAGCCGAGACATTGGCAGCCGAGACATTGGCAGCCGGTGAAAACTGACAACACGCATCGCCGTCGAGGCGACATTGGCTTAGCTGTACCGGTTTGCCGAGTGCTTCGGAGAGGACCTGTTCCTCAAGGTGACACATCGTGTGGTCCTCGCTTCCGTCGGCCAGCGTCGGGTAGGGACAGGCGTTGATGTCCAGCACCGGCAGCTCGCCGGCCGAACGGACATCACTGACCACGCGTCGCGACGACAACAACCGCGACAGCACACGCATGCGTTCCTCCAGCGGCGCGCTCTCGTCCAGCTGCGCGGCGTATTCGCGACCGAGCCGCGTTGCCACGCTGCTGAGCATGCGGTTTCGCAAATCCCGGTCCTCGATCGACAGCATCTCCCGCCACATCGCTTCGGCCAACTCGGTCGAATCCGCCGTGTTGATCCGCTTGCCTTGGTCGGTGATCCGATACCGATACGTGGGCCGACCGCGACCGGCGACGACCTTCTCCCGCTCGATCAGCCCACGAGCGAGCAACCGCTCGATCCGCTGACGAACGGCGGTCGCCGTGACGTCCAGTTTTTCCGTCAACTCCCCGATTCCGATCAGCTCGCCGCTGCACATCGCCAGCAACAAATCGCGATCGACCGAGCGGATCGGTCCGCTTTCCGGGTGCGGCTCAGATTTCATCGCGGGGCCTTTTCGGGGAACGGGAAAACACAAAAACGACACTCCTACTGTTACAGCACAACCGATTTTTGACAACCATCGTTGCTAAAAAAGAAAGACAGAACCTCCCCAGCACCGCGTCAACGGGAACGTCCACGCCGTTAGCCCGCCGCGAGGCCGTTGAAACGGCGGATCCAACAATGAATTCAAAGCGGACCTTGGGCGATGCCCGTGATGCCCAGCCCCGCGCCCCCTGAACACTGATCCGTCCGATTGGTACGATTCCGCGTCCGCCGAAGGCCATCTCCTTGCCGACGGCCCACCACCTGACAAATGCCTCTCCCCCCCCGAGCCAATAACGATGAAAGCTGTCGCGGTTACCCCGGGCACCCCCAATAGCGTTCACCTGACCGAAATCGAAGAACCCTCCCTCGACCAATTCCCCGACGGAAAAGGGGTGCTGGTGAAAACCCTGAAGGTCGGGGTGGACGCCACGGACCGCGAAATCAACGAGGCGTTGTACGGCAATGCGCCCCAGGGCGATGACTTTCTGGTGATCGGCCACGAGTCCTTCGGAATCGTCGAAGCGGTCGGCCCCAACGTGCGTCGCGTCAAGCCGGGCGATTATGTCACCGCGACGGTTCGCCGACCCGGCAGCTCGATCTATGACGTGATCGGGACCAACGACATGACCAGCGAGGAGACGTATTACGAGCGTGGCATCAACCTGCGTCACGGGTTCATGACGGAGAAATTTGCCGACGAAGAGGAATACATCGTCCGCGTCCCCGAGGGGCTCAAGCACTTGCACGTGCTGCAAGAACCGATGAGCTGTGCGGCCAAGGCGGTCCAACAGGCCTACGAGGCCCAGCACCGCATGAAGGTCTGGCGACCGCGTCTGGCGTACGTGCTCGGCTCCGGCCAAATCGGCCTACTCACGACGCTGATCCTGAAACTTCGCGGCCTGGACGTCTACACGCTGGCGCGGGGAAAAGCCCCGAACCTGAAGAGCGAAATCGTCGCGGGGATGGAAGCCAACTACATCAGCACGCGGGAAACCAACATGGACGAATTGGTCGCCAACACGGGTAAACCGGACCTGATCGTCGACGCGACCGGCAGCAGCAAACTGGCGTTCCAGGCCATGCAACACGTCGGCCACAACGGCGTGGTCGTCTGGACCAGCATCACCGGAGGCGACGAAAACATCGAAATCCCCTCCGACAGCGTCAACCTGAACTGGGTCCTCGGCAACAAACTGCTGCTGGGCAGCGTCAACGCCAACCGCACGCACTTCGAAAGCGGGATCCGAGACCTGGCGTTGGGCGACATGATGTTCCCCGGTGTGCTGGACAAAATCCTGACGCACCCGGTCGACGGACTGGACCAATACGAAGAAATGATGCGATTGCTAGTGGAAGACAAAGACGCATTGAAGGTGTTTGTGAATATCGCCGAAGGCTGATGGACGCTCTGTCGAACGAGCTGCCCTTGCAAGCGGCAGGGCGCGAGCCCAATACCGCTTAATCGACAAAGTTTTGCCCAGCGCAGGGCCCGTAGGCTCGCGCCAAACGGCTGATATTCGTTTGACATCAGCCGGTTCGCGCTAGCGTCCGGGCGCCCATCAATCTCGATTGAGCGGTATTGGGCGCGAGCGCTGCGGTCCATCGTGGTCCTTCGCGCCGAAACCGGACGGCTCGCGGCGTTCCGCTAACACATCTCTGTCAAACGGAGGCAAGATCCCGAGAAATGCTGTTGTGGGGGGGGCCGGCGTTTGGTAATCTTCCGCGCTACCATTTTCGGGCATGTTGCCCGACCCTGCGCCTGGTGTGAGTGAACGTGTGTCCGTCAACGACGGGCGGCACGTCAGCATTCACCGCCGGTATGCGTCGCGACCTTCATCATTTAGGGGCGACGTCCGCAGCGGATGTTATTTCATTCCTCCAACCCACGAATCTGTCGCCCGCGAAATCCAGACCGCCCTTCACCTGCGGGACGTTTGACGGCAGAAGAGTCTTTTGCCGCGGCGTGATGTTTCGCCGCCTTCCCACCGGACCAGCACGTTCGGTCCGCCGGCATCTCCTGGACTCATTGACGGATTCCGAATCGGAAAATTTCATGGTCAACCGCAATCTGATCCGTTCCCTCGAAGACGACGACATGCTCAACGATCTGGCCGTTTTGGCGCCAGAGGAGGAAACGGAGGATTGGCTGCTCGATTTCCTGCAGCACGCCGAGCAGCAAGATTACGCCCAAGGGCGAATCGTTGACGGCAAAATCGTCGAGATCAACGACGAATGGGCCCTGATCGATGTCGGCTTCAAGAGCGAAGGCACGGTCAACCTGAACGAATGGGGCCCCGACGAAGCGAAACCCGCTGTCGGTGACACCGTCCAGGTCCTCATCGAGGAAATGGAAGACAACTACGGAGCCGCCGACGACCCCTACGGCATGATCGCGCTGAGCAAGAGCAAAGCGGAAAAGATCATCGAGTGGGAACACATCATCAAGAAGATCGGCGAAGGCCAGGTCGTCACCGGGACCGTGATCCGAA
This sequence comes from Phycisphaera sp. RhM, assembly GCA_033042175.1. Lineage (GTDB taxonomy): Bacteria > Planctomycetota > Planctomycetia > Pirellulales > Pirellulaceae > Stieleria. The sequence continues at coordinate 1,673 of WCIL01000027.1, read as the reverse complement.
AGATCAAAGGTGGTTTGCTGGTCGACATCGGCGTCAACGTCTTCTTGCCGGGCAGCCAGGTCGACATTCGACGCCCCGGCGACATCGGCGATTTCATCGGCCGCGTGATCCAAGCCGAAGTGCTGAAGATCGACGACACCCGTCGCAATATCGTCATCAGCCGACGCTCGCTGATCGAAAATCAACGCGAAGAAGACCGCGCGTACTTGATGCAAGAACTGGAAGTCGGCCAGATCCGCAAAGGGATCGTCAAGAACATCGCCGACTTCGGTGCGTTCGTCGATCTGGGTGGAATCGACGGCCTGCTGCACATCACCGACATGGCCTGGGAACGCATCTCGCACCCGACCGAAATGGTGTCGATCGACCAGGAAATCGAAGTCAAGGTGCTGCACATCGATCGCGAAAAACAAAAGATCGCGCTCGGACTGAAGCAGAAAGACCGCAACCCGTGGGAAAACATCGAAGAGAAGTACCCGGTCGACTCCAATCACGACGGCGAAGTCGTCAACGTGATGAGCTACGGTGCGTTCGTCAAACTGGAACCGGGCATCGAAGGCCTGGTGCACATCAGCGAGATGAGCTGGACCAAACGGGTCAATCACCCCAGCGAATTGGTCAACATCGGCGACAAGATCGAAGTCAAGATCCTGGGCGTCGACCCGGAAGGCCAGCAATTGTCGCTGGGCATGAAGCAAACCCAAAAGAACCCGTGGGACGACGTCCTGGAACGTTACCCCGAGGGTACCGATGTGACCGGCAAGGTCCGCAACCTGACCAATTACGGTGCCTTCATCGAATTGGAAGAAGGCATCGACGGACTGCTGCACGTCAGCGACATGTCCTGGACCCGCAAGATCGGTCATCCGAGCGAGTTGCTGGAAAAAGGCCAAGAGCTTCAGTGCCGCGTGCTGAGCGTCGACGAACAACGTCGCCGGATCGCACTGGGACTCAAGCAGCTCGATAACGACCCCTGGGATGGCGACATTCCGGACAAGTATCAGCCCGGCCAACTGGTCAAAGGCAACGTCACCAAGATCACCAACTTCGGTGTCTTCATCGGTCTCGAAGACGGTTTGGAAGGCTTGCTGCACATCAGCGAGTTGGCCGAGCACAAAGTCGAGAACCCCGAAGAAGTCGTCAAGGTCGGCGACGAGATCGAAGTCAAGGTGCTGCGTGTCGACACCGACGAGCGCAAGATCGGTCTTTCGCTCAAACGCGTCGACTGGGGCGAAGAGCAAGAACGCGCCGCGGCGGAAGCCGAAGCCGCCGAGACCGGTGGCATGCCGTCCCAAGAAGGCGACCTGAAGGGTGGCCTGGGAAGCGGCGAAGGCCCACTGTTCCCGACCGGCGGCTGATCCAGCCCCCGCAGGCCCGGCCGAGATGGCTGGAGCCCAACACCAAACCTGCCCAAAGCGGAGCCGAGAACCGGCTCCGCTTTTTTTGCGACAGCAACGACGCGATCAAACCCTCTCGTTTACGCTTGCGCAACTTGGGCTGGCCCCGTAAGCTCGCGCCGTTGCGCTACCACCTTCGACGCCAAAGTGCGCGGCATGACCCCGACGGGGTCCAAGCCAGTAGCCGGAGGTGAGCGAAGCGACACCTCCGGACATCCGGTCCCCCGTCAGACGCGACCCCGAAGGGTGTCGAAGCAAATGACGTCGGCGCCCTCG
>WCIL01000026.1:0-140646 GCA_033042175.1 Phycisphaera sp. RhM | reverse complement strand
CGCGCGATCGGACGGCGCAAATGGCGAGGTGATTCGGGCGAACCGTGTTGTTCTGTTCAACCCCGTTGGGGTTGGCGGCCTGAATGTGACCGGATCTTGGGGTGCGCTAACGCGACCCCAAGCTTTGGTGTGGCACGCCGCTGGCGTGAATCTGCGATGCGGGTGGCGTCCCTGAGTGTTCCCATGGCGACGTGGGGAGCGAAATGCATCGGCAATACTTTTCACATCCCTCGCAGCGAGTGGAAAATCGCCTGAAGGCTAAACACCAACGGTCGCTGCCTAAAGGCTGACGAAGCAGCTACGCCAACAACTCGTTGATCAGCTGGCCGCCGAACTGGGAGAGTTGTTTGTGGCGGCCGGCGTGGAAGTAGGTCAGCCGGTTGTCGTCCAGACCGAGCAGATGCAACAGCGTGACGTGCACGTCGCGAATGTGGTGCACGCACTCGACTGCATTGGCACCGATCTCGTCGGTCGCCCCGATCGTGTGTCCGGCGTTTGTCCCGCCGCCGGCGAACCACATCGTCATCGCCTTGGCGTTGTGATCACGACCGTAGGATTGACCTCCGCCGCGCAGCCCGTTGTCCGGTGTCCGGCCGAATTCACCACACCAGATCACCAGGGTGTCCTTGAGCATGTCGCGCTGCTTGAGATCGCGCAACAGCGCCGCGATGGGTTTGTCGACCGAGCGAATCAACGCCCCGTGCGCTTTTTCGATGTAGTCGTGGCTGTCCCAGTTTCCGGCGTAGGCTTGAACAAAACGCACACCGCTTTCGACCAACCGCCGGGCCAACAAACATTTTCGTGCAAAGGCGTCCGTCGTCGCTTCCCCCACACCGTAGGCGTCGAGCGTCGCTTGGGACTCCCCGTCCAAATCCAACACGCCGGGGACTTCGGTCTGCATCCGGTAGGCCAGTTCATAACTGGCGATTCGCGCTTCCAGTTCACCCCGACCGGGACGTGCGGCGAGGTGTTGGCGGTTGAGTTGCCCCAGCAGATCAAGATTCTCACGCTGCCGCTGGGGGGACACCGCCGCGGGCGGGTTCAAATTCAGAATCGGACTGCCTTCGGGGCGGAGCGGTGTGCCTTGAAACCTGGCGGGCAGAAACCCGTTGGACCAGTTTCCCGCACCGCCCTGCGGATAGCTCGACCGCGGCAAGACCACGAACCCCGGCAGGTTCTCATTCATCGTGCCCAGGCCGTACGTCACCCAGGCGCCGATTCCGGGATCGCCGCCGAACTGATTGCCGGTATTGAGCTGGTAGCAAGCCGTCGGGTGATTGACCGATTCGACTTGCGCCCCGCGATAAAAGCAGATGTCGTCGACCATCTGGCTCAGGTGTTTCCACTCGGTGCAAATGTCCGCTCCACACTCGCCCGCCTTGGTGAATTCGAAGGGGCTTTTGACGAAGTAGCGTTTTCCCGACGACATCGCACTTTCCATCTCGCCGCTGCGGGTAAACGCTTTGAGATGCTGTTTGGTCAGTTCAGGCTTGGGGTCGAACGTGTCCAGATGCGACGGCCCACCTTCCATCATCAAAAAGATGCAGCGTTTGGCCTTAGCCGGATGATGAGTCCGTCCCGACTCGTCGGCTTGCAAGAGTGACGTCAGCGCGACCGAACCGAGGCCCGCGCCGAGACCATACAACGCCTCGCGGCGGGTCGGCATCGCCAGTCGATGGGGAGGGTGAGCAGCCATGATCAATCCAGGTAGGCAAATTCGTTGAGATTAAAAATCACCAAACAGACGTGTGCCAGTCCGCGTGTTTTCGCATCGACGTCCGCGGGCTGAAGGTCGGGTTGGTAATTGGTGTAAGCCGGCATGGTTTCGATGAAGTCGTAGGGTTGCCCCGTTTTTTCCGCCATCACCGTTCGCTCAATCTGATCCGGCCAGGTTTTGGCTTGATAGGACCGCGACGATTCTTCAGCGATCGCTTCGCTCCATTGATCCAGACACAGCGAGCGTTCCTCAGCGGTCGGTGATCGTCCCAGTGCCAATTGGAAGGCACGATCGATTGTCGCATCATCGCTGAGCTGTTCATCGACCAATCGCTTGGCGAACGCGATCGATCGGTCGAAGACCTCTTCGGAGTTGAGCAGCGTCAACGCCTGGGGTGCGACCGTCGATGTCTCCCGCAACTCACACGACTTGTCCGGTCCCGGCTGGTTGAACGATTCGAGGAACGGATCCCTCAGCCCACGGATCTTTTCGGCGTACAGGCTGCGGCGGTTGCGTTGCCGGGGAGTCGGATCGGGTTCATAAACCGAAGCCGCCCCGCCCATGATTTGCCGCGGCTGGAACGCGACTTCCAAATTCACGTCCGGCCGCGCCGGAATCCCGCCGACGCTGCGATTGAGTTCACCACTTGCGACCAGCATGGCATCGCGAATCTCTTCAGCAGTCAATCGCCGTGGCAGGAAGGAAGCGTAAAGATTCCCTTTCGGGTCCAGAGTGGCTTGGCGTTGCGGCTGCGGATGACGACTGCTGCGGCGATAGGCCTGGGAGGTGACGATCAGCTCATTGAGCTTCTTGATACTCCAGCCCTGATCCATGAACCAACTTGCCAGGTGGTCCAGCAACTGAGGGTGTGTCGGCAATGCTCCGGTCCCGCCGAAGTTGTTCGGGTTGCCGGCCAGTCCTTTGCCGAAGTGCCACGACCAGACGCGATTGACGATCACGCGGGCGGTCAACGGATTGTCCTCGGCGGCGATCCACCGAGCCAACGCCAATCGGCGTTTTCCCTTGCCGTCGGGAAACGAAGGAGGCTGCATCTGACCGAGCGCGACCGCGGCACTGAGTGGTCCCGGTTGTACCGGGTCGGTCGGTGAATAGACATTGCCGCCGGCCAAGATCGCGTCGGTTTCGAGTTGTCCCTTGGCCCAAGGGTTCTCGGGCAACTCGATCCGATTGCCGACGTTGTTGCGCCCGATCGTCTTGCCCGTGTAGACGGCAAAGGCGATCGGCCGGGTGCGATCGAGTTCCCAACGGTGACGCGCGATGTTCTTCGACATTCTGGCCAACGAGGCTTCGTCGCCGGGATCCAGCCCGTTGTCGCCGACTTTTGCGTCGCCGGTTTCCTGCTTCCGCGCCTTGGCGATTTTTTGGTTGAGTTCCTTTCGCTCTCGCTCGTAGGCGGCGACTTTGGCGTTGACCCATTGGTCGGACGCTTCGAAACCCGCTTTGTTTTCCACGTCCAGAAACGGTGCGTCACGCTCGGCGAACTGGGTCGTCGAGAACACCGCCATCATGCTGTAGTAGTCACGTGTCGGCACGGGATCGAATTTATGATCGTGGCACTTGGCACACTGCAAGGCGTGCGCGAGAAAGGTTTGGCCGACCGAATCGGTGATGTCGTCGAGCCATTGCTGACGAGTTTCCTTGAATACGCTCATGCCGGTCTGTTCCCACGGCCCCATCCGCAAGAAACCCGTTGCGATCAGATTCTCTGGATCCTCGGCGTCGATCTCATCCCCGGCGATCTGTTGTCGGATGAACACGTCGTAAGGTTTATCTTCGTTGAAAGCGCGGACCACATAGTCACGGTAGCGCCAGGCGTTTGGGCGACTGTAATCGTTTGCAAAACCGGCGGTGTCTGCGTAGCGGACGACGTCCAACCAACGCAGGCCGAACTGTTCGCCGTAGTGCGGCGACGCCATCAATTGCTGCGCGAGCGTCCGCACGGCGGTTTCGCGATCATTGGCGTACTCGCGGGTAAAGTGTTTGACGTCCTCCGGTGACGGCGGCAGCCCCGTCAAGCCAAAGCTCATCCGACGCACCAATTCAGCGGCCGGGGCTGGCGGCGCGGGCGCGAGTCCTGTCGCGGTTAGTTTCTCCTCGATGAACCAGTCGACCGGGTGTTTGCCGGCGGGCACCGAGACGTGCTGCAGCGGCCGATACGCCCACAGCTTCTGGGGTTCGTAACGTCGGTTCTGCCAGTCGTCCGACAGCGCCTTGGACGTCGCCACCTGCACACCTTCGGCGTATCGCTGCTGAATCATTGCGACGCGTTGTTCATCCGGCCACGGCGCTCCTGCATCGATCCAATCACGAATCCACCACGTTTGCGCTTCGGTCAGCTGGTCGGCTTCCTTGGGAGGCATTTCATAGCCTTCCTCCGATCGGCTGGCGGTCCGGTAGAGGTAGCTCTGTTCGCCTTTGCCGGGGATCAGCACTTCACCTTCAAACGAGTCGCCGCCGGCCATCAAGGTTTCTCGAGTTCGCAGGTCCAGCCCACCTTGGATGTCATCGGGTTCCGCCCCGTGACACGCCAGACACTTCTCGGCGATCAGCGGTTTGACATGCAACGCAAACAGCTTCTCGCCGTCGCTGACGTCATCGTTGGCGACGAGCGGTGGGAGGATCCACAGCGGGATCAGGATGATGGCAGTGATGGTCCTCATGGTGTCCCTTGTTTGTTCGGCCAACGACCACTCAACGAGCCGACACAATGCCTTGGATTCAGTGACCTATTGTGCCGGCCCTCCGGGCCTCCGCGTGTTGCCCCCTCGCAACCGGTGGCTGACGCCACCGGCACCCATTGTGCCAGCCCTCCGGGCTTCAGAGGAAGCGCACATCAATCCCGTCAGTGGCAGTGGCAGTGGCAGTGGCAGCAATTCTCTGATCTTGGATCTGAAATACCGCTCCGCCCATTCTACCCCAAATCCCTGGCTCCGACCTGCGAGAGTGCACCTCGCCGTTAGCAATCACCCGACTCCACCCGGTGGGTGAGGTGGCACCTCCGCACGTGGCGTCAGCCAGTGGCGCGTGATGGATTCACCGCCTAAAACGCGCCGCTCGCTCACGCGTCCCGCTGGAGTGACTTTCAGAGTTGCATTCGAAAAAACTCGACCATGTCGTCGAGTGAGTTCCTGTTTTCGGGCGACACCGAGTGGCCTCCCGTCTCATAGACCCGGATCTCGGCAGCGATGCCGGCGTCCGTCATCGCGCGGTGCATGTCGCGTGACTGAAGCCAGGGCACGGTGAAATCGTCGCGGGAGTGCAGGAACAGAACCGGCGGATCACTCGGATCGACATGCGTGATCGCCGAAGCGGCCAACCATTCCGGATCGTCGGATGAAAAAGCCGGGCCGATCCACTCTCCGTTGGTTTTGAGTTTGTTTTTGGAATTCGGTTGGAGTTGAAGCTGTTCTTGTTGGGTAAACCGCGATACGAAATCGAAGACGCCGGCGAAACAAACAGCGGCTCGGATGCGGCTGTCGGGATCGTCGTCTTCGCCGGTGACCGCCAGCAGCGCGGCGAGGGTTCCGCCGGCCGACCGACCCGTCGCGCCGATACGCTCGGCATCGATTTGATAGTTGTCGGCTACCTCGCGGATGAATCGGACGGAGGCTTTCACGTCGGCCAGGGTGTCGCGATACCGATGCTGGGGACTGCCGCGATACGAGATCAACGCGGCTGCAAAACCATGCTTGGCCAAGTGCTGGGCAAAGGGTTTGAATCGCTGTCCGTTCTGCGAACGAAAGCCACCTCCTTGAATGACGATGACGCAGGGCGACCGATCGGCAGACGTTTGCGGAAGATACAGATCCAGCGTCAGCGACGCCGCGGCTTTGCTGAAATGCAGGTCTTTCACGACCGTGGAATCGTCGGCTCGCGTATGACGGCCCAAAGAAATGCTGACGCAGCAAGCGATCAGCATCATCGACAAGCCCCGTGGTCGCATCGGACAGGTAATTCGCATCGAAGTCTCCGGGCGGGTGTCGGTGGTGGAACAAACCCAATTCATGACCGCGGTGATATGGAATGGGTTATACTAGCGGCCCCCCCAGTCACTCGCCCACCGTTGATACGTCAAAATGCGCTTTCTCGCGATCGCATTGCTACTCATCTGTCCATGGCATGACGCGCCGGTCATCGCGGGGGATCCGATCGGCTGGTCGGGCGATTGGACACGGTCGCGTTCCGGCGGGGCGGCGCAGTGGTTCGAAATCCGCGGGACCGGCGGGCGTAACAATCCGCTACGGCGACGGCTCGATGTACCGTTTGATGGCGACCAGCTGTTCGTTCGTTTTCAGCTGCGCTACGATTCATCCAGTCTCGACACGCCTCCCAACGGAAACGGCGAGTTTCTGGTTTTATGGCTCGACGAGCAGGACGGGGGCGACGCGGCGGGACACAACGGCGGTGTGCCGAACATCGGGCTGCATGTCGACCAAGACAAGAACGTCTTCATGGCACGCTACGTTTCCTCGTCCCAGCACTTTGCCGAGGTCGAACTGCAGGGCGATCGCGTCTACACGATCCTGGCCAAAGCCTCGCGATCGCGTTCGGGCAGCGGACAACCCTACGACCGGTTGAGCGTCTGGATCGATCCTGAAATCCTTGACGCGAAGGCTCCCGCCATCGAAGTCGCTGCAACAAACGCGATTGGGTCGATCCGCTGGATCGGATTTTCGACGGGGATGAAGACCGAACGCGACGATCGAATCTTGGTCTCCGAGGTATCGCTGGCGACCACCTGGCTGGAATCCTTCGGCTTGCCCGCCCCGGTTTCGCCCCCGCCGCCGACGACGAAACCAGCGACGGTGCAGACGCTCTCCGCAACGGTCAGCTTTGCCGATGACGTCTATCCGATTCTGCATCGGCATTGCTTTAAGTGTCACAGCGGCGAGGATCCAGAGTCCGGATTGCGATTGGACAGTTATGACGAAGTCTTGAACCAATTGTCTCCTCGCGATGCCGATGCCAGCCATCTGATTGCGTTGATCGAATCATCCGATCCGACAAAGCAGATGCCTCCGCCCGATGATGACCACACGCAACTGAGTGCGGACGAAATCCGCGTGCTGCGTGATTGGATCGATGAAGGCGTCGTCTGGGACCATCGCCTGCTGCCGACGCCCGCGATGCAGTCCGATCACTGGGCGCTACAGCCCGTCCGTCGACCTGAGATTCCTGTGGTATCGTCGACTCGGCCATTGCGAACACCCGTTGACGCGTTTATCGCCCGCAAACAACAAGAGATGGGCACGACGCCGGCGGAAACGGCTTCGTGGTCGACGCTGCAACGTCGAATGGCGCTGGATCTGACGGGGCTTCCACCATCGGCGTTCCCGGGGCTTGAGCAAGCGACCCGTCACAAAGCACTCGATCGCTGGATCGATCAATTGCTGTCTTCACCGGCCTATGCCGAACGCTGGGGACGCTACTGGTTGGATCTGGCCAGGTGGGCCGAAAGCAACGGCCATCAACACAATCGACCGCGGCCGCACGCGTGGCGATACCGTGACTATGTGATCCAAAGTTTTCAAGACGACAAACCGTACGACCAGTTCATCCGCGAACAAATTGCCGGCGACGAATTGCCTGAGGAATCACGTTGTTTGCAGGCGACAGGATTCCTGGCCGCCGCCCGATACAGCGGCAATGAATTGGACAAAGAAATTCAACGCCAGGACATCCTGGTAGACGTGGTGAACACCACGGCAAAAACGTTCCTGGGCGTCACACTCGAATGCGCCCAATGTCACACTCACAAGTTCGACCCGTTTACGATTCGCGACTACTACCGATTGCAGGCGTTCTTTACGCGCGGGCAACCCGGTAACCTGTTATTGGCCGATGCCCCCGCCGAAGCGGGTTCGTGGATCGACGCGCGTTGGCAATTGTTCGATTCGGTTCACTCGCGGATGGTCGCCCAAAAGCGTCGTGCCGGCGTCCCCGAACCCGTCTTGGTGATTCCCAAGTCGGTGATCGGCTCAATGAATGCCCAGGAACGCAAAGCGTTTTCCGCACTCGATTCCGCGATCGCGTCGATCCCACAAGTCTGGGGCTGGAGCGGTGGCGATGCGGGAGTGATCGTCGCACCCCACGAGATGCGTTGGCCGTTGCCGCGTGATCTTCAATCGATCGCGGGAATGAAAACCTACCTGCGGTTGCGCGGTGATGCCAAGTCTGTCGGCCCGGAAGTTCGCGCCGGCTGGCCGGCGGTTTTTGGACCGACGCCTGACGGTGCGACGTCACGAACCGACTTGGCCGACTGGATCGCGTCCCCGGAAAACCCGTTGACCGCGCGCGTGTGGGTCAATCGGATTTGGCAGTGGCATTTCGGCACCGGTCTCGTTGCCACCTCCGGTGATTTTGGGACTCAAGGCGCTGCCCCGACACATCCCGAACTGCTCGACTGGCTGGCCGACGAATTGGTCGCCAGCGGCTGGAGCACGCGGCACATCCATCGACTGATCCTCCGTTCGAACACCTATCGACAATCGGCGTCGTTCTCACAGCCAAACCATGACTTGGATCCCGATTGCCGATCCCTGTGGCGTTGGACCCCGCGACGACTGGAATCCGAAGCGATCCGGGATTCGGCGTTGTCCGTCGCCGGCCGACTGGACACGACCGTGGGAGGCCCGAGTGTGAGTGACGAGGATGCGGACGAAGCCTACCGGCGCAGCGTTTACCTGTCACAGCAACGCGAACGGATCGCAGAGTCGTTGATGCTCTTTGACAGCCCTGCGGCCGTGGCAACCTGTTCGCGGCGACGCGTGTCGACCGTCTCGTTGCAGCCGCTGTACCTGCTCAACAGCGACTTCATCAATACGCTCAGCGAACGTTTTGCCGATCGTGTCCGCAACTCATCCACGGAAGACCAATACGCCGCGACCGCGTTGCGACTGGCACTCGGCAGAGACGCGTCCGAGGAAGAGGCGAAGAAGATGACACAGTACCTACGTGATCATTCGCTCGAATCGTTGTGCCTGGTCCTCCTGAACTTGAGCGAGTTTTTGTACCTGAATTAGAGAGACGCATGACGTCAAACCCTTGGATCGACCGAAGACGATTCCTGTATGGCGGCGGACTCGGTGCCGGTGCGATGGCGCTGCAGCTCTTGCGTCACGCCGAAGCGGAAGGGGCCAATGCGACGCACCACCGTGCCACGGCATCGAGCGTGATCTTTTTGTTCATGTCCGGCGGTCCGAGCCAAGTCGACACGTTTGACCCCAAACCGGAGCTGGGTGTTCTGGAGGGAAACGACGTTCCCGAAAGCATTGCCAAAACGATCCCCAAAATCAAACGAGCCGGGCTGAAGAACTTGATGGGTTCGCCGTGGTCGTTCAAACCGTACGGCGAAAGCGGAATTCCGGTTTCCGACTTGCTGCCCAAAACGGCGGAACACGTCGACGATTTGTGTGTCATTCGATCGATGCAGCACAACAACCCGGTGCACGGGCCCGGTGAATGCGTCGCGCTGACGGGCACCGCCGCGGGTGATCGCCCCAGTATCGGCAGCTGGTCGCTGTATGGTCTGGGAACGGCCAACGAGAGTCTGCCCGCATTCATCGGAATGAACCTGCACACCGACGGCATGCAGTTTCCCCAAGGTGCCGGATGGGGATCGGGCTTTTTGCCATCGGGGTTCCAAGGCACCCTCGTCGACCCGGCCAAGGGGATTCGGCACGTGAACATGCCGGAACAGACGTCCAAGCAGCAACGCCGCGATCAACTGGAATTGATACGTTGGTTCAACCAACGGCATCTGGATCAATCCGGAGGCCAAAGCGAACTGCGGGCGCGGTTGGATTCCTATGAAACCGCATTCCAGATGCAGACGTCGGCGCCGGAGTTGTTTGACATCGGAAAGGAAACGCACAGACGCAAGATCTGTATGGTTTGAATCACCCCGACGGCAAAACGGTCGGCCGCGCGTGCCTGCTCGCCCGACGCATGGTCCAACGCGGCGTGCGGTTCGTGCAAGTCCGCGTCGGCGGCTGGGACGCCCACGGTAACATCAAGGGCAACCATTCCAAAATGGCCGCGCGGACCGACGTGCCGATCGCCGGTCTGCTGGCGGATCTCAAGCAACGCGGCTTGCTTCAATCGACGCTGGTCGTCTGGGCCGGCGAGTTCGGTCGCACGCCGACGATGGAAGGCCGAGGCAAGGGCCGCGATCATTCTCCGGCCGGCTACTCGATCTGGATGGCCGGTGGCGGCGTTCAAGGCGGGCAGATCATCGGCGAGACCGATCCGCTGGGTTACGTCGCGACCGAACGCCCGGTGTCGCCACACGACTTTCACGCGACCATTCTGCGCGCGTTGGGGATCGACGCCAACCGTTTGACCTACAACCATCACGGCCGCGACGAAGTGCCGACGGTGTTCGGTGGCGAGGCCGTTGGAGAGGTGTTTGGATAGGCCCCAGCACGCGGCGTCAGCCAGTGGCGCGTGATCGTTTCAAAACCTGCACGCGCCGCTCGCTGACGCGTCCCGCTGGCATCGACACGCAGATGGCAAGCTGGAAGCTTACCCCACGTTGACTAACTGCCGATGCCGGCCAGCCAGACCAGCAGGGCGATGACGACGAAGCAAACCGCGACGGAGATGGCGAATCCATACACGTCGGACTTGCGCGGTCGCAGCGCTTCGATGTCTGTGCCGGGAAATAGCCTGCGGTCCTCGAATCGTTTCGGATTGCGGTACGACTCTTCCAGATTGCGGCGATCGGTTTCCGGGTCGGGATCCACTTCCGTTTTCATCTTGGCGTAATAGCGATCCAACACCGACTCGCTCGTGCGGGGCGTGAGAAAGCTGGCCACGATCAGCACCAGGAACGGCAACAAGACCCGCGTCGGCAATCGCAAGGTTTCCAACGTCGCTTTGGAGACATTCGCCAGATCGATCCCCATGTAGTGATAGAGCACGAAATCGAGTTTAAATTGTCCCTCGCCCTGCAACGGACCGGTCCGTCGTTGAGTCAAGATGGACGTCGAACCGTCTTGCACCGTGCTGATCATCTGCAGCGATTCTTCGCCGACCGACTTCACGCCGCCGCTCCAAAAAATCGAGGTGTCGCCGGAAATCAAGACGACTTCGATCTGATCTCCGACCTCGCACTGCGGCGGCTCGGCGCCGATCTTCTGACGCATCGTCTCATCATCCTTCGCCTGCTCCATCGCTTCGACCCAAGCTTCATGGCGGGCCACATCGGCCGGCGTCGCCGTGCGTTTGATCGACTTGACGATGCGGTTGGTCGTCGTCGTCCATGCCGGATCGGTGCGCATCTCGGGTGAGACCATTGGAATCACGAGCGGCAGGATGAAAAAGAACAACGCCGAAAATGCGATCGTGATCCACACCGCGGTGCCATTGGCACGCCGCCAATACATCCCGATCCAGAACGGTGCGGCGAACAGAATCGGCAATTCGATCGCGAAGGTAAATTGAGCGAACACGTCTGCCATCGTGATCGCCACGATCGACGCTCCCACGATGATGGCCAACCCCGTCACGCGGGCCACCTTCACACTCTCGCGGTCCGTCGCCGATGGATTCACGTAGGCCGCATACAGGTTGCGGGTGATCAGCGCGGAGCTGACAATCATGTACGTGTCGGCCGAACTCATCATCGCGGCCATCAGACAGGCCAGCATTAGACCGACCAACCCCAAATTCAGCGGCCCCAGAATCTCGCGGGCCGCGATTCCCCACACCAGATCGGGATCCACGGCCAACTCGGGCCGACCGGCCAACAGGGCCAGTGCGATCAGCGCCGTAATCGCCCAGCCGACGGTGCACAGACGCTTGAGAAAGTTGCCGACCACCAGCCCGATTCGTGCTTCGTTTTCACTTTTTGCCGAACCGCCACCGGTCGCGATGAAGTGCGGCTGGACGACGATCCCTACCAGGGCCAACAGCGTCAATGCGACGATGTACTGCAGCGGAAACTCACCCGCACTCGGTCCGGCAAACAGGCTGAAATAGTCCGACGAAACCCGCTGGTGCATGATCGTGAATCCGTCCATGAACCCCTGCGTCGACGGGTCGCCGAATTCCTTGACCAACGCCCAGAGCCCATAGGGAATCAACAACACGCTCAGCAGGATGATAAAAATCCCTTGAATCAAGTCGGTCCAGTATGCCGCCGTCAAACCGCCCAACACGCCGTAGACGATCACAATTCCGGCCAAGCCCGGGATCAACACGTACTTCAAGTCCAACCCCGCGATTTCATCGAGGCCCATCAACGGCACCGCAAATTTTGCGATCGCCGACAACATCGTCGACAGATAGAACATGTAGAAAATGATGGCGAAGACGGCGTAGGCGGCGCCCAACGCCTTGGACTCGTAACGCTCGACGAACCAATCCCCGAGCGTCAAATGCCGCATCCGCCGATACCACACCGCGGTGATCCAATAGACCGGGGTGACGAACAGCCACATCAGTGCCGACCACACACCGCTGAGCCCGCTGGTCCAACCGGTACGGCCGACCTGGATCGGTTCATGCGCCCCCGTCCCGGCGCCGAACGCGGCGAAGGTTTGCAGCAACTTGCCGAACCCACGCCCGCCCATGAAGTAGTCTTCTTGCCCTTTGACACGCCCCATCGCCCACAAGCCGATGGCGATCATCACGATGAAGTAAACGGCAACAACGACGTAGTCGATCCAGGTCATCAGCTCTACTCAGGTGGGCGTTTTCCGGATCCGTCGCTGCGGTGCGAAGGCTGACTTCGTTTTCCCACAGACACCAGCCGTTTCGCGTCAGCGTTCAGGCTCCGCTGTGTCTTGTCCCACAGCAACAAATCCATTCGAAGGATGGCCCAACAGAATACACTCTCCAGACGCATCGGTGCGCATCGGCAAGCCGATCCCATCGGATTTCGCCCCTGCGAAGGTGTCGCGTCACCCACCGTCCCCGAACGCGACACTCAGTGCATCACATCGAATCGCTTGCCGCCCAACAGGCTGAACTGCGGTCCTTGAATCACCGCCCGGTGTGACAAGGCTTCGCTCAATCGCTTCATCCCGGTGCGGGAAACCCGCGTCGACTTCAATCCGATGGCTTTCAATCCTTCCAGCGAATGCAGATGCACCAATCCGGCATCGTTGATCTTGCAACCGGCAAGGTCTAAACAGACCAAGTCGCCAAGCCGCCCCAAACACTTGAGTCCCGAATCCGTCACTTTCGTGTGGCTGAGAAACAGTTTTTCGAGATTCGGCTGCAGCTCGACGATCGTCGTCAAGCCTTCGTCGTCGATCACGGTGTTTTCCAGTGACAGTGAAATCAGCGACGGCAAGGATCGCAAGCGGGACAGATCGGCGTTCGTCACCTTGGTTCCTGACAAATCCAATTCGCTCCGGTCATCAGTGAACGTCCCGCCAAGCTTTTGATAGGCGACGATGGTTCGATCGGACTCGTCCGCAGGATCGGTTTGTGTGGCGGGCGCAACTGTTTCGGGCACGGACTCGACCATCGCTTCGGGCGCGGTGTCGGTGTTGACGTCATCTGACACAGCCGTGGTGTGGGTAGCGTCCTGGAGGACCGCCGGATCGCGGTCTGTGTTCTGCTCCACAACGGGATCGACGATGGCGGGGGTAGGTGGTTGCTGCGGCGTCACTTCGGAGTGCTCGTTCACGACAGGTACTGTGGAAACGGCAGCGCTGTCATCGTCAGTGCTGTCATCGGCGAGAAGCATTTCGGTCGTCTCGGATTCATCGATCGGCATGGAGTCGCGGGGACTTGCGTCGACCGGCGGATGCTCGATGGCGATCGGCAGCTTGGCGTGCGCGTGGGGTTGACCTTGCACCTGGGGACCGCGCGAAACAAATTGAATGCAGAGGGCTGCGAGTGCGATCATGACGGTCGACGCGACCAAGCGGCGGAACCGCCGACGGTTGCCCGTCTTTGGTTTCCGCCAGGAACCCGTCCGTGCGACCTGCGAACCCGGCAACGGGGCCAGCGCTGCGAGTTCGTTTCCTTCGGCCGCCGTCGTCGACTGAAACCGCGGATCGATCGCGGTGGCAATCGCGTCGGGATTGGCGATCGGGAACGCCGGATCGATTGATCTGGCAGCGGACGATTGTGCGACGGCCTGATGCAAGGCGCGAACCATTTGGCGACACGAATCAAAACGCGCCGTTGCGTCCAGGCTGGTGGCCCGCTCAAGCACCTTTTGTTCGTCAACACCGACCTTTGAAAAATCCAGTTCGCCGCTGACGTGACAATGGATCGCCGTGGCTTGATTGATCGCCTGGACCGAATGGTCACCGGTGCGGAGGTAGTAATACGTCAACGCCAGGGAATATTGATCACTCGCGACCGAACCATGCCCTGAAATGCTCTCCGGTGAAATGAAGGCGGGTGAACCGATCATGCCCGTCGAGCGAATCGAGTCGGCATAACAGGGTCGGGCGACGCCAAAATCGCAGAGCACCGCGGCGTCACCGACCAGCAAGATGTTGTCGGGTTTAATGTCGCGATGGGCGATCGACACCCGTCGCCCATCGCCGAGATCGTGACGGGGCGCATTGAGGAAATCCAATCCCCGCGCCGCGTCCTCCACGTAGTCGAGCAGCTCCGCCAGGGGAATTCCCGACTGGCCCCGCGATCGATAGTCTTGCAGCACGTCGTCCAAGCTTTTCTCGCCGACCACCATCGCAATGACCAACGTCGCCGGCTCGCAGGGCGTCATACGAAACCGGTTCGTTCGTCCATCGCGGATCGGCTTTCCCGTCCGATCCAACAGCCAGTAACCGGTGATCGGCAACAAGTTGGGATGGCGGACGTTTTTGATCGCCGAGATCGACTCGAATTCTTTGGCACCGCCGGCCTGGTGCAGATCGAGGAACTTGAGTGCGACGCGGGTTTCGCCGGGTCCATCGGCGGCCCAGACCACGCCGAACGAACCTTCACCGAGCTTTTCAGCCAGAACGTAGCCCGGAATCGGCTCGCAGCCTTGTTGGAGAATGACCATATCGCCGGGCCTGCAATCGTCGGTTTGGGAGAGATGAGCGTCGTGGAACGCTCCCGTACGATTCACCAAGCGGCCGGGTGGCCGGGGTGTTACGAAGAATCCGCCGCGACCGAACCGAGCGGACTGCGTTTCTCGTCCCCACTCATTTCCCTATCACTCCAATCCCTCCACTTTATCGGCGTCTTCGATGCAGACGATCTCTTTCATCGTGTGTGCATAAAGACGCCCCTTGGCGTAGGTCAATGATGCCAGCGTCCAGGTTTCTCCGCCGGGGCCGAGGTCGTTGACGGCGACGAGGGCATCCGGCGAGAGCTGCTCGACGTGCGTGTCGATCACGTAGACTGTCCCCGTCACGACGGGCAAAAACAAATAGCGACCCACCAATGTCGGACTGGCCGCCGAAATGTGGCCCCAGCCCGTTCCGCTGTGCCCTTTGTCGCCGACGACAAATCCGGACGCATTGGTGGGTCGATTGTCGGGATTCCCCTTTCCCCACAACAACACGTCCTGCTTCCGTGACATCGGACTGGGCATCAACTGCGCCGGCAATTCGAGATATTCCACGGCGCCGGATTCGACGTTCACCCGCCCCAGATAGTGAACGTTGTGCGAGAGAAACCAATGCCATTGGCCGACCGCCAGATTGGCCTGGTTCGTGTTCGGATGCCCCTTTCCGGCCTTGACCGCCACCTCGGTTTGTTTCGTCCAGTTTCCGCGTTCCGGTTCGAACGTCCAAACCGTCGCACCGTCGTACAAGGGCTGCGTGCGGAGCAGTTTGCCGGAGGACGCGTCCATGACCAGATGATTGCCCTTTTGGAATCCAAACACATAGCGCTGGTTCCAGTGACTGGCGAATGACGGATCATACCCCTGAAGCTCGGTGCTCCAAAGCGTCTTTCCCGCTTCACCGGGTGCCAGGCTGGTGAGACTTTGGCCGAAGGGTTTTTCCAATGGACCGTGTGGGCCACCGCGGGCATGGGCGACGGCCCATTTCCCGTCGGCGGTCAAGCCAACCGTGGGCGTGTTGTGCACCGATGTCCCGACCTGTTCGCGCCACAGCACCTTGCCGGTTCGTTTGTCGATGCCGTGCAGATACGTCCAAACGTCTTTCTCATCGACGCCTGCCGGCACCGCAGTTCCGGCGGACTTTTTTCCCGGGGCGATCCATTTCTGAATCTTCGCCCCGGCTTCCTTGTTCGCCACCTCGACGTACAAGATCGTGTCGCCCACCAGAAATGGTTCCGCTTGGCGATTGTTGTGCTTGAAACGCGGCGTCCACTCCCGCATCCAGATCCGGTTGCCCTCGAAATCGTAACACGCCATCGACCCGCATCGATTGAAAAACCAAACGTATTGGCCATCGGTGATCGGGGCAAACACCGTTCCGTCGGTGAATCCGCCGGCCAGCGAGATGAAGACGCTGCCCGGCAACGTCGCCTGCCAAAGCTTTTCACCCGTGTTCGCGTCCAGGCAGAAACCGATGATGTCGGTGACCGCGTTCTTCTGCTCCAGCGTTTGAATCGGCACATGGGTCGTCACAAACACACGGTCTCCCCAGACGGTGACGTTGCTCATCCCGGCCTCAGGCAGCACGGTCCGCCAGCGAATGTTTTCCTTCCGCGTCACGCTCCAACGCAGCGGTGCGCGGCCGTCGGTCTGCCAGTTGCCGTTCGGCCCGGCCGCCTGATGCCAATGGTCCTCTGCACGCAGCAGGCTGCCCCCGAAGAAAAAGAGTCCAGCGAGCAGCCATCCGGTTCTGACGATCATTGAAGGTCCTAGGCGAGTGAAACGTGGTTGCCATCGGGCATGAAAACGGAAGGAATCGGTGCATTTTACAAGCCCCTGAATCGTGCGCCGCGTTTTGCCGGCCTCTTGTTTGGACGATCGCCGGCTTTTCGTAGTGGATCCCGGACTGGCCGGGCGCCTACAATAGTTATCGGATTCTCCCCCGCCACAGGCTGCGGAAACCTAGCAGCCTCGCCCCGCCACCCAAAACGACCCGGTAATTGAGCCATGAGATCGATTTTATTGATCGCTGCACTCGCCATCCTCAGCCAGGACGCCTGGGCCGAGGGAGATCCACAAAAGTTTGCTGAATATCGAGCTCGGCTCCAGCAACGTCGCGACGATGCGTTGGAAATGCGCCGGCAACAACGGCTGTCTCAGCAGTCGGTTCCGCAGGCCATGCAGTCGGCTCAGGCCACGCGGTCAGCCCAGACCAATCGGTTTCGTCCCGCACTCGATGGCTACGTGCCCCAACCGGCGCTGCGCGGTTATGTGCCGCAGCCGGCGCTTCGTGGCTACACACCTCGACCGGCGCTGCAAGGTTACGTGCCGCGACCGGCACTGTACGGCTGGACGCCCCGACCGGCACTCTATGGTTACGCCCCCGGCCCCGCGCTGCGCGGCTACACACCCCAACCCGCGCTCCGCGGTTACACGCCTCAACCGGCCCTGCGCGGCTACACGCCCAAACCGGCACTCTCAGCAGAGTGACACCGGACGGGAACCAAGTGAACTCAATGCAGTGGAAAGCTGATCGGCAGGCAGCACGAGGACGTAGTGCTGACCGGTACAACAGTCAAGCTGCCGAGCAGTACGATGGCGTGCCTGGATTGGGAACGTTGTCCGCAGAGATGCAATCTGCATTGCTGGCAGATTTGCAACACGTCTCCACGGTTTTCGAAAACGCCGATGTCTTAGATGTGGGGGCCGGCACGGGTGCATTCTGCAGTGCGTTGACCGACTTGCCCGTGGGATCGATCACCGCACTGGAACCATCGCCGTCGATGTTGGACCGGCTGAAAACGAAACCGGAACTGAAACGGGTCAGACCGATCGTTGGCTCCTGCGACCATGACGACGACCGAACGCTGTTCGCGGACTCAAGTTTCAACGTCATCGCGTCCAGAAAAGTTGTCAGCAGCTTGTTCGACCCGCTGGTCGCGTTTCGCAACTGGCATCATTGGTTGCGCGTGGGCGGTCACGTGGTGATCATCGACGGCCTGTTCGGGCGCGATTCCTATGTCGTCGACTGGACCGAAGAAGTCGATGTGCTGCCGCTGTCGGCCAGCCAGTCGATGGCAACGGTCCCGTATTTACTGGAGACGGTTGGATTTACGATTGAATTCGTCGATCTGACCCATCAGTGGAACCAGACCGCTCGAACGCCACACTACATCGTCGTCGCGTCGAAAGAATTATCGCAGTAGAACCGTCGCGGCGACGTGAAGTACCACTTCGCTCAACCGCGACCAGTCGAGCCATTACCGCGTGGCGCCCCTTTGCACGGAACCTACGCTGTTGGTCGCGCGACGCTTGCCAGAGCATGGATGCTCCGCCGTCTGGCGACGGCAGCTACGTCACAGGAAACAGTCGCTTAGCGACCGAGTCGTTTTTCGATTTCGGCTTTCACCGCGTCGGCGTCGGCGGGCAGATGCACCGCGGGGTTGGCATATTGGCTGGTCACCTCTTCGAGTCGGGACTCGTGATAGGCGACTTTGAAATCGGTGAATTTTAGACCGTGGGCGGTGCTGATCACGACCGTTTTGTCGTCCGACTTGATCACGCCCCGCTTGATCAGCTTATTGAGCACGGCCAGCGCGACGCCGGTATGGGGGCAGGTGAACATGCCGGTCAAGTCCGCGTGGGCGGCCGCCGCGGCCAATTCGTCTTCGGTCGCTTGTTCCACGATGCCGTCGGTTTCCACGATCGCCCGTTCCGCTTTGGCGTAACTGACCGGGTCACCAATTCGGATGGCGTTGGCCAGTGTGTCCTGGGCGGTGACGCGAATCTTCTCTTTGAATCCGTTCTTGTAGGATTCATAAAACGGATTCGCCTTGGCCGCTTGCGCGGCGACCAGCCGGGGCATGCGGGTGATCAACCCCAAGTCCAGCATCAGCCGAAATCCCTTGTGGAGCGCACTGATGTTGCCCAGATTGCCAACCGGGATCACGATCCAATCGGGCACTTCCCAATCGAATTGGCGAACGATTTCGATGCCCACCGTCTTTTGGCCTTCGATCCGCAGACTGTTCATCGAATTGGCCAGGTAGATCGAATTGTCCTGTGTCACTTCCTGGACGATCTTCATGCAGCCGTCAAAGTCGGTGTCCAGTGCCAGCACGTGGGCGCCGTTGGCGACCGGCTGAATCAGCTGTGCGGTGCTGACCTTGCCGGCGGGCAAGAAGATGACGGCGGGGATTCCGGCATAGGCCGCGTAGGCGGCCAGCGCCGCACTGGTGTCGCCGGTACTGGCGCAGGCGACCGCTTTGACCGGACTGCCCTGTGCCATCATCTGCTTGACGACGCTGACCAAGACCGTCATGCCGAGGTCTTTAAAACTTCCGGTGTGGCTGTTGCCGCACAACTTGATCCACAAGTCCGGGACGCCTAACTGCTGACCCAATCGCTCGGCCCAGAACAGATTGGAGTTTCCTTCGAACATGCTGACGACGTTTTCGTCAGCCAGCGAGGGGATCACCCACTCACGCATGCCCCAGACGCCGCTGCCGTAGGGCCAATCCGAGGTGCTGGCGCGGGAGTCGAACAATTGCTGCCACTGGTAGGGGTTGCGTTTCCGCAGTGGCTCACGCTCGTGATGCACCTCCAGCAGACTGCCGCACGACGGGCAGGTATAGATGACGTCGAAGATCGAGTGCTTGGCGGTGCAACCCGCGATGCAACGAAAATAGACAGTCTGGTTCTCTAAATCCGACTTGGACTCGACAGCGGACGACATGGTGAAATCCCGGTAAGTGCAGAATAAGACCGCATTATGTCCAAACCGACCTGGGATGGCAAAGGGCAAGCGATTCGAAAAGACGCCCGCTGCGGAGATCGGTCGGCTAATCCGACGGCGGATCGGCTGGAGCTCACAAGTCGGTACAATCCGCGGCGGCAGCCAAGCCTTTGAAAACCCGGCCGTCTTTGGATGTCGTCGTTTTCATCACCGTGTTGTTAGTGAAAAGCAGGATTCGCCACGCGAATCCGCCCGCCAATCCGCCCGCCAAACCGCCCGCCACCCCGCGCGTCCCCCCCGCCGAGTTCACCCTTGCGAAAAATCGACCAAACCTACGCCGACCCCCTGGGGCTGATCTGGATTCACGCCGCCGGCCGCATGGGCATGCGAATCGAGCGCAGTGCGGAGGTGAACGCGTCCTGGGATGGGCATGGCGTGCTTACGATCGGGACGCCCGAAACCTTGGACCCGGACGACTCGCTGGCGCAGATGATCCTGCACGAAATCTGCCACGCCCTCTGCGAAGGCCCCGAATGTGTTCACCAACCGGACTGGGGGCTGCAGAGTTTTGATCCGTCCAAAAAGTTCCATGAGCATGCCTGCCTGAGGCTTCAAGCGGCCTTGGCCGACCAATACGGCATGCGTTCGTTCTTTGCCGCGACGACCATGTTTCGCTCGTACTACGACCGGCTTCCGGCCGATCCGCTCGACGACGAAGATGACGACGGCCAAGCGATCGCCTTGGCCAAGGTCGCTTGGCAACGCGCCCACCACGGCCCCTGGGCAGAACCGCTACACGACGCCCTTCGCCGCACCGCCATTCTCGCCCGAGCCCTCTCGGGACTGACGACCGAAGATTCCCTCTGGCATGGTCAGGGCGACGCAGCCGTCTAGCGGCTTGTCGATTGAAGCCCGCACGCGTTAGCAAGGGGCCACGCGGCGGCCCTCGCTAACGCGTCGCGTCTGGCATCATGGCGTTGATTTCGGAACTTCGATTCAATCGACAAGGTTTTGACCAGCGCAGGGCCCGTAGGCTCGCGCCAAATGGCTGATCATCAATTGATATCAGCCGGTTCGCGCCAGCGCGAGCGGCGCCCCTCAATGGCGATTTCGCGGTATTGCGATTGCGTCCTATCGCTAAGACCTCGCCGAACGAAGACGCTCGGCATACGCACATGCCCTACGAGGCGCCCGTTTAAACCAGCGTCTGCTTCGCTCCACCGAGCAGGTGAAAGTGCAAGTGCGGCACCTCCTGGCCTCCCGCCTGGCCGCAGTTGACGACCATGTTGTAGCCATCGGCCAAACCTTCTTGGGCGGCAATCTTGGCGACCGCCAACACGCAGTGACCGACAATCGATTCATCTTCGTCGGACAAATGCGCCAGCGACTCAATCTCTTTCTTGGGGATCACCAAGACATGAACCGGCGCCTTGGGATTGATATCGCGAAACGCCAAGCACACGTCGTCTTCGAAAACGATATCGGCGGGAATTTCGCGGTCGATGATTTTGCTAAAGATCGATGGCATGGTCGACGGTATGAAACCTGATCTTGGGAAGTGAACGAGAAGCTACGATTCCAACCAAGCTTTGACGTCCATCGCCTCGGCCTGATCGGGCTGGCGAAACTTGCTGATTCGGCCGGCCGGTTCATCGTACAACAGCATCGTCGCCGCGGACAGTTCGCTGGCGATCGGAGAATCGATCAACAAGGACGAATCGGACGCGTTCAATTGCCCCAGCACACGCAGTTCGACATCATGCTGCGATTGCCGGGGTAACCAACGCGTCATGATCTCCACGCCGCCGCACACCAAAATGCAGAACACGTTGGCCGGCGGTCCGTCCTTGAGCACTTCGCGCATCGCCTGGCCTCCGGACATGCTGCCCTGCGTCGCATCGAGCGAAAAATTAAACGCGTCTTCGTGGCGAAAGTCTCGGAACCGATCCAACGGATCGATCACGATCACGATCGGATGAACCCCCTCGGCCTCGTCACCGCGTTCCTTCACCAACTCGGCCAATTTGCCCATTTCCGGCGCACTTTCACGTGGCTTCACTTCCCGGAAGTTGAACCCCGCCCGCTGCAACCAGGGAGACAGGGACTGGGTTTCGTTGGTTCGGTTGCCGTTGAAATAGATCACTTCCAATTCCGAGTTCGACCTCGCGAACCCGGAAAGCATCGCCGAGAGCAAACCGGGGCGGGCTTCCGGCGCCGGAATCATCACCACGTTGCGGCCGGCGTTGCGAGACAATTCGATTGCAACCGGCGGACCGATTTCAACGGACTCTCCCAACAATCCGTGCAACTCTTCGCCCGACTGAGCCCGATCGCCGATCGCGGCCGCAGCCAACGCGGGCGACCATTTGCAAGGACGATTGCCTTCAAACACCACCGGCGGAGGAAGTTTTTCGAGAAACACTTTGTCCCGCTTCGCGATCTTGGACAACAACTTTCGATGTTCGTCGTTGCTCAACCAGGCAACCTGGAACGGTTGATTGCCTTCGATCAATCCGCCCGCATCGTTGTAAATCGCTTCCCCGGGTCGCGTGATCAATCGCGCCGCGGTGTTGTCATCGGACAAGATTAACGCCGCGTCGGACTCGCTGCATTGCATCGCGATTCGAACGGCCATCTGCCCCAGCGTTGCCCGCGGCAACGAATAGGCACCCGCCAGCGACTGGCTGCTCAAAATCACGTGGATCCCAAACGACCGCCCCTGACGAACCAGCCGGTCCAGCAACATCGAGCATTCCGCGGCCACCTTGTCGTCGCGAATGAACAATTCTTGAAACTCATCGATGATCAGCATGATTCGCGGCATCGGCTGACCGCTTGCCGATCGATAGTCCGACAACTCCTGCGTCGACTGCGTCCGGAACAGTTCACCACGCTGTTGCAATTCCTGATCCAGCCGCTGCAGCACGCTGCGACCGAATTCGCGTTCGCTTTCGATGCCGATCACGCGTGCATGCGGCAACGCGCTGTCGGCATACGTCTTGAATTCGACGCCCTTCTTGAAATCCAACAAGTAAAACTGCAACTGGTCAGGCGTGTAATGATGTGCCCCCGAGGTGATGATGGAGTGCAGCAAGGTACTTTTGCCCGACCCTGTTTTGCCCGCGATCAACACGTGCTGGCGGACGCCTTCGCCCAAGTCCAAGGCAAGCGTCCGTTGTCCGCCTTGGCTGCCGATCGTGATCTCGATCCCTTCGTCGGTCCGCGCCTTGCCGCCTTGTGCCGGCAGGATCGACTCCAGCGGAATTTCCACCCGCGCGGCCATGGTGGCGGCCGTGCCGATCTGGTTGGCCAGTTCCCCACGCAGATCGGCCGCGACATTTTCCGCCGGCACAAACTCCAATCGTTCCAGACCCTCGTGCCGCACGCTCCAATGGCCGTCTTTGTCGACCGACAATTCCAGCACGCGGCTGTCGTGGGGCAACGGCAGATCGCTGGGCCAAACTTGATTCTCCTTGCAGACCATGAAAACGAACACGCCGCAGCGAACGCCACTTTCGATCAGCGCTTTGAGATGCTTGTACCCGCCACGGGTCAAGCCTTCGGGAAACCCGACGGCGGCGACGGCTTGATAGGGCTCGGCCATCGAACCGGCGATCAGGTTGTAGTCCTCAACTCGTTCAAACTGGTCTCGCAGACTGGACTGCAAGACGTCCTCGGCGTGCTGAGCGATTTCGCCTAAACGTGTTTCGATTTGAGTCTCGGTCGTCCAGACACGATGGCTGACGAGCGTGGGATCGTGATCGGCCAAGGACATGAACGAGGTAAAGTTCTGGCCGCGACCGATCGGATCGATCAGCGTCAATTTGGTTCGCCCGCCGGAGGTCCCCGAAAGCATTCGCCACAACACCTGATGAACCAGTTCGACCGCCTTGGCCATCTGGTCTGGGGCGGCGTGAATGATCAAACCGCTGTGCAGCCGCCGATGGAGTGCCACCGGCATTTCGTCGGGAAGATCACCGCTGCGAAACAGCGGCTTGACTTGATCGGAATGGTTGCCCGACCCGTCGGGGACATCTCCGATGCGTTCGGACGTCAGCGTCCGGGCCAGAAACTCAGTCACTTTCAGATGCCCCAGCGGCACGAAATCCAATTCGTCGCACTCGGTGTGCGGCTGGTCGGCGACCTTGTCCCACTTTGGAAACCGAATGGCGCATGCCTTTCCGGCCGACTTGATGCGTTCCAACCCGCCCCGCACGCCGTCTCGCATCCGATCGGTCACCCGTTGCAATTCCTCGTGCCGTCGCCGCGCGTTGGCTTCCCGTTGCCGGTGCAAGGCCTGGTCGGTGTCGGCCAACTGAGCCGTGATGGTTGCCGCGACCTGCTCGGCACGATGATGCATCTCCGAATTCACCTTGCCATAGCCGGACAAAAAATCATCGCCGAGCTGCTCCAGTTGCTCGGTCAATTCTGCCCTGGCCGCTTCCTGCTCGGCCGCCAACTGCTGCGCCAAATGTTCCAACTGCTCTTCGCGCCATTGCTCGGCCGCTTCGAGGTGCCGATCACGGCGGTCTTCCAGTTCGGCCAACGCGTCGCGCGCGGTGTCTTTGGAGATCTTGCGTCCGGCCGCGGCAGCTTCTTCGGCGGCTTGCCCGGTCCGAATGATCTTGGGGTACATCCGCCGGGTATGTCGCCGCAGGGGAATCAGCAATGCCGCGTAAATACAAAACCCGATCACGGCCGCGGCCACCACCCCGGAAACCATGTACAGCCAATACTCGGCCGGCTGGACGACCTGCACGCCGACACACCACAACACGACCGCGACGGCGACGCCACCGGGCAAATAAAACGAATCATCGAACTTGGCCGCCGCACTGTTTTGCAGCTCGGTGACAAAGCCCCGACAGTTTCGCGAAAGCCGATACACGGTGTCGACCGAATCCGCAATCGATTCCGGTGCCGGCTCGCTCATGTCGTCTTCGGGAGTCTCCGCCGGTGGGACGTTGGGCAACCGATCCAGTCGCCGAATCGTCAAATCGCGCGCCCAACCCACGTCTTCACTGATCGGAACGAGCGAGGCATTGATTTGCTCGATCTCTTTTTTACTCTGCTCGCCGGGCTGGTGACGCCGCGCCTCGAATTGATGCAGGACGGCTTCGCGACGCGCTTCGACTTTCCGCTCGATCGCGGTTTTTCCCTCGGCAGCCTTCTTGCGATACAACGACGCGAGACGATTGACCTCCGTTCGCAACCGAACGGTTTCCTCTTCATAGCTGGCGAAGACCTTCTCCTCGGCGGCGTCCCATTGGCCCAGTGTGATCCGCCGCTGCCGTCGACATTCGGCCGTCACGCCACTGCGATCGGACAGTAACTGTTGTTCCTCTTCGTCGCGTTGGGCGGCGTGCTGGTTGATCAGTTCCTGACGCTGAGCTTGACAGGTTTCAAACCGCGCGACCAATGCATCGATCAGGCGGCGTTGTCGCTCGGGCGAGAACAGCCCCGCGGGTGCAACCGAGAAGTCTTTCATGGTGCGGATCGGAATCGAGGAGAAAAGACGAGTGCTTTGTCACAACTTAATCTTCGGGTGGCTCGTTGACTGAGCACTAGTATTCCGCCGCACCTTGGTTTTCGGGGTAGGCGGTAGTGGACGAGGCGACGAGTCCTTGCCAATCTGCCGACGACAGGGGACTCGCCGACGACAGGGGACTCGTCGCCTCGTCCACTACCCGAAAATTGAGCTGCGATAGACTTTTAGTATAGCTCGCGGGAACGCTGGTCGGTGTCGTTGATCGCGGCTTGTGATTTCCGCAATGTCTCGGTGAATTCGGCCAACGTCGACGCAAACCGGGACAGGCTCGGCCCCAGAGGGGCGAGAAACTCCCGCTCGAATTCCGCCGCGCGATCGTCTCGCCAATCCTGTTTGGTTTCCTGCCATAACCGGGCGAAATCATTGAATTCGCGCCGGAATCGATTTTGGGCGTCGGTCAGGGGGGCGAGGTTCAGTGGATCAAGTGGCATGGATTCAGCGTTTGATCTGGTCGCGGGCGTGGCGGGCGAGTGTTTCCTGGTACTTCTTCTTGCCCTCTTCGACACTTTTGCGAATCGCCCGCGTGCTCTCTTCGCTCTCCTTGCGTAGTTCGGCGATCATCTCCAACGACTCGATCTGAAAATCGCTGATCGCATCGACCAGTTTCTGCACCGATTCAGGATTGATCGTGCTGCCGTATCCGGCCTTCAACGCGGCGCGTTCCAGTTCACGCCCCAAGTTGGCGACGTCTTCCAACCCCTTGTTGACGCCGTCCTTCATCGCTTCGGTCGCCTGGGTGACTTCGTGGAGCCCGTGCTGGCTTTGATAGACCGTGCCCAGGATCGTGAAGACATGTTCGTTGGTCGTGAAAAACGTGACCGCGCGACGGTAGACACGTTCCTTGACATCGTGCGTCTGTTTCAACTTGCTGATCAACGTTTCACCGACGTCGTAACCGATCTCCAAGTTTTCGGCGATATCTTTGAGCAGCTGGTACGTCTCGTCCTCGTCTTCATACTTCTGGCGCGTCTCGTCACGCGCAAGCTCCAACTGGCTCTTGCCCCCTTCGTCGCTGCCGGTGTAGTTGTCCAATGCCTGTTGGGCATCCGAAAGGGCCTTTTGAGCCGCTTCTAACCGTGGGGCGTGGGCATCGAGCAGCTCGCGGGCCAGCACCTCGGCTTCCTTGAGCGCAAATCGAAAGTCGATGTACGCGTCCATGATCCGGTCTTCGCTCTTGAGTGCCTCTTTGGTGTCTTTGGCAACGTCGGAGTAGATTTCGACGATTTTTTCGAAGCGGTCGTTGGGCGTCCCCCGGCGGATCTTCATCCACCAGTTGGACAGTTTTTCGGTGCCGCTGATGCGACCGTCATCCAGCTGGGCGATCAACCGCTTGCTGTCTTCACGAACGGAGTCGAATTCCTGAGAGATCTGCAGGTACCGGTTGCCGACCTCGATGCTCTCGACATTCTCTCGCACCAACGCGTTGAACGCCCCCATGTGCTGAATCACATCCGCGATCGCCAGCACTTTTGCCTCATCGAGATGCTTGACGCCTTCGAGCAGGGAAATCAATTCTTGCGGGGCTCCGCTCTTGCTGTCGACGCCGAAATCCTTCAACACCTGGACCGCATCGTTGAGGTATTTTCGCATCTTGCTCGTATCGCGGGGCTGAGGCTGAGCTTGCGATGCAGACGCTTGAGCTTGCTGGGACATGTTTTTGGGTCTTTGACGGATGTATGGTTGCGAAAGAAACCGACGACGGGCATCAACACGCCTACCAAGTTAGCGCACCGATGCCCCAGACGCAATCGAGACGGTATCTTGTATTCTCGGGCACCGCCCCCCCGTCATCTTTTCCCACGTCAAACGCGATGAGCCAAGCACAAGCCAAACAGACGCGAATCGAAGTCCCCGGCCAACACCTGACGCTGCAGGAAACGTTGCGGGTGATGGACGTCGCCCGGGAAATGCGGGACCAACGCGAGAAAGCGGAGGAAATGTTTCGCCGGGATGACCTCCGCATCGCCCTCCGCGAAAAATTACTGCGGACGGCGCGATTGTCCGGCGACAACGTGACCGAGGCAGAAATCGATGCGGCGATCGGCCAGTACATGGAAACCCTGCACACCTACCAGGATCCCGCGCCAGGGTTGAAACGTTTTCTCGCCCACCTCTGGGTCTGGCGTGACAAGATTCTTTGGTCGTCGGCCGGTGTCGCGGGAGTCGCCGGCGGCCTTTGGTTCCTCTTCGGTTAGTCCAGGATTGCGTGCAACATGACGATTTCCGGTCCGGCAATGCACCGTCTGCTGATGGACGGTTACAGAGACGTGCAGCAACGCATCGACCAGATGCGGTCCGAATTCTCCTCGATCGATGCCCAACGAGACCGACTGGCTGACGATCGCAGCGACGCACTGATCAATCTGGCGGAATACTACCTGCCGGAGTTGACCCGCGAATCGATCGAATCGTCTTGGGGCGAAGTCCGTGATCGCGTGCAGCAGGTCTTGATGCGAAAAGAAGACCATCGGCGCCGCGTGTCGGCCGCCCTGGCCGAAGCCAACGAGCGGCGCTCGCTGCAAGAGGATCGCTTGTTGGAAATCAATGCCGACTATGACGAGGCGAAATCGAAACAAGACGAACTCGCCTCGCAAGTCGAATCCGAATTGGCCGCCGACGAAACCTTTGTTTCACTTTCCAACCAAGCCGCGATGGCCGAAGCCGCCTTGGAGCGGGCCGAAGCCAACCTGAACGAGATCGAACAGGACGCCGCGCGGAAATTGCCGGCCTACGAAAACAGCACCCTGTTCACCTACCTGAGAGACCAGAACTACGGCACCGACCAGTATGGCAAACGCGGCTTCACACGCCGGATGGATCGTTGGCTGGCGCAATTCATCGATTACCACAAAGCCAGACAAAGCTACCAGTTCCTGGCCGAGACCCCCGACCAGATGCGTAAACTCATCGGCGAGGACCGTGCGGCGCTCGACACCGTGATGGAGGAACTGGAAAAGCGACGCGACCTGGTCGTCAAGCGACTCGGGCTGACCGCCGCGGTCGCCAAAGCCGAACAGTTGGGCCAGCGCCGCGAGCGTCAACTCGTGGAACTCGACAAGCTCCGCGACGAAACCGAATCGCTCCAGCGCGAGCTAACCGACTTGGAAGACACCCGCGGAGAATACTACCGCGAGGCCGTGTCCGCGATTCGCCAGCGGCTCGCCGAGATCGACGCCCGCGACCTCGCCTCCAATGCCCGCCGAACCCCCTCGCTGACCGATGATCAAATCGTCGCTCGGATCCAGGGCGTCGACCAGAAACTCGACGATCTGGACGGCGACACCCGCCGACATCACGACGAGATTCGTGACATGCAACGCTGCATCGAAGCACTCGGCCGGCTGATCCAACGTTTCCGCGCGGCAAAGTTCGACGCCGCGCGTTCCCATTTCGAACCTTCGCTGGACATCCAGGACCTCTTGCATCGGGCCAAGAACCAACGCGACATCGACGACGCCTGGGATCGACTCCGCCGCGCCCAGCGCTGGGGGCCGACGTTCGGCCGGCAGCTGGGCAACGTCGCCTCAAACCCGATTTCCCAAGTCTTGACCGGCGCAATGGCACTCGCCGCCGGAGCATCCAAAAAGGACCACACCGACCGAGCCGCCCGCCGCCGCGACCAAAACCGCCACTAGCCAAAAAGGGGAAGGGGGTCATTTCAAAAAGGGGAAGGGGGTCATTTTGGCGGCGGTTGGACGGGTTTTGCTTTAGGCTTTTTGCGTGGCCGCCCCTGAGGACGCACGGTGGACCACGTTCCGGTCCGGTCACACGTCTCTTCGATCCACTCTTCACTGCCATACGGACGTCCGCGTTGGATGCACGTGTGGATCGCATCCGTTTCGGACTTGGTCAATGCTTCGTTCACACGGCACGTCCAACTGGGAGGACGTCGGACCGGCCAAGTCGACAACAGTGCAGGGTCGCGGTCACACTTGTGGTGCCATCGATGAAGCGACCCGAACGCCCAGTCTTCCGCGCGTTCGACCAACTTGGCGCGTCGTGCATTGCGTTCCACGTACCGGCACACCGTTAGAAAGTGGGCGTCGTCTTCAACGGGAAAGCTCTTGAAGGGACCCTGGTAGAGATGTCCGTTCCCGCGAGTCTGGTTGTGAGCGTGATAGCGAAGGGTGTGCGTCGATGCAAGCCAACCGCAGAAGCGTCCCATACCGCCATCCTTTCGCGGGCTGAGGACAAAATGCCAGTGATTGGGCATCAGGCAAAACGAATACAAGTCCAACGGGTACTTGTCGAGCCCTTCCCGCACCGTTCGTACAAACGCTTGGTAATCCTCAGGCTTGTGGAAGATTTTCTGTCGGTTATTCCCACGATTAATCGCATGGTAGATTCGTCCTGCCTCATCGGGCCGTACAGAACGCGGCATGAGCAACCCCGGATTGAAGTCTCAGTTGCGAAACAACGCAATTTACCACGCCCGATCCCTAAAAACACCCCCTTCCCCTTTTCTATTGCTGGTCGGCGGCGATGGCGCGAAAGACGTCGTCCAGTCGGCGGCGAATCAAGGTCGAC
Source organism: Phycisphaera sp. RhM (assembly GCA_033042175.1). Lineage (GTDB taxonomy): Bacteria > Planctomycetota > Planctomycetia > Pirellulales > Pirellulaceae > Stieleria. Next base: position 111,116 of record WCIL01000026.1, on the reverse strand, counting down.
CACAGGTCATAACCGGCTTCGCTGAGGTGCAACTTGTCTTCGACGAACAACTCCGCGCGCGGCGTGCCATCCGATTTCAGGTAATGGCTTGCGGTCGGAATGAAATAGGTGTTGGGCGTCGAAAGTGCGATCTCGCGAAGCCGTGCATTGACCGCGCGAATCTTCCCCCAAGCGTCAAATCGCTTTTCACAAGGCGTGATCTCGATCAGAAAAAACGGGGCGCCCGGCTGATGCTGGTGTGACACCGCGACGATGTGACGGGCGAGTGCCTCAATTTGGTCGGGCGTGTGATCGTCCGGGTTTCCGACCACGCCGTTGCCGACGAACATCACGATCGCACGGTATCGGTGCGGCGACACCAATCGATCAACAAAGACGGCCATGTCGGTGAACTTGGCACCCCCATAACCGCGTCGGACCGTTCGGTACGGGGCCATGTCGACGGCCATCGTCGACCAGCGGCGGATGCTGCTGCTGCCGATAAACAAGATTGCGTCATCGGGATTCGATTCGGTTCGATTGAGTTCGTCAAACGCAGCGATGTCGTCTGACCATTTCTTCTCCGCCGCGGCGCGGTACGGCGCCAACAACTCCTCGGCACTTCCCAATCCCTCCGGCTGGCCGTCTTGGGCGACCAGATTCTGGGTACCGGACGAAACCGCGACAACGAACGTCACAAACAACAAGAACAAACGCTTCATCAACTCGATCCCATTCGTTGGAATGTCAAAAGGTAAAGTCTCTCGGTGAACGAATCGCACATCATAGTCCAACTCGCCCCGGCCGGCCGACACGCGATGCGGCTGACAGCGCATTCGTCCACGGTGCGATCGTTTCGCGTATCCTATGGAGTCGTCCCACTTTACCGAGGCGCTCCATTGATCAACCAACACCCCATCACGTTCGTCTTCGTCACCCTGACACTCTGCGGTGGATCGTTGCTTTCCGCTGGCGGCAAAAACGCCAGGGCCGATGAAATCGCCAGCGTCGCCCCAGACGCCCGACCCGCCTGGATCTGGGCAACCAAGGATCGTGTCGCCGGTCAGCGCGTCACGTTTTCGAAACCGTTCCAGGTCCGAGCAGCGGTCGCTCGTGCAACGATGCATCTGGCCGCCGACTTCACCCGATGCTCGGTGACCTTGAACCGACGACCGCTGGCCCAGCTGGATGAATACGCGCCCTGGATGCAGTGGGACGTGACCGACCGGCTTGTCACGGGAACGAATCAGGTGTCGCTCGACTGCACCAGCGGCGATGGACCTGCCGCTATCGCGATGAGCCTGGAAGTGGTCTACGCGGATGGATCGGTCGAGACCCTTGCCAGCGGTGAGGACTGGGCGACGAATCGTGGCGCCGCCGTTTCCTTGGGAAGCGTCGCACCGGAGTTTTGGAACGTTTCCGAACTCGCCCAGATCTCGCCCTTCGAAGACTACGAACAATGGCGCCGGGCCAGCGGAGCGGATGCGGGGACCGACCCGGCAACCTTTGTGACGCAACCGGGTTTCGAAGTCGATCTGGTTCGCTCGGCCGCCCCGGACGAAGGCTCATGGGTCAGCATGGCACTGGATCCCCAAGGCCGAATCACCATCGCACGTGAAGACAAAGGGCTGTTGCGGATGACTCGGTCACGTGACGGAAAACGGATCACTGCGGTCGAGACGATCAACGACGAGCTGCGAGAATGCCGAGGCTTGCTGTACGCCTACGACGCGCTATACGCCAACGCCAACAACTCCAAAGGCATGTATCGTCTACGCGATACCAATGCCGACGATCAGTTCGACCAAGTCGAGTTGCTGCGAGAATTCCCCGGCCAAGTCGGTCACGGAAGAAACGACTTGGCGCTCGGTCCGGACGGATTGATCTACTCGATTCACGGCGATTCGGTCGAGCTTGCAACCGAGGCCATCGAAGACCACACCTCACCCCTGCGGGCGGCTCGCAAGGGGCAACGATCCGAGGAAGGCCATTTGATCCGAACCGACCGCGACGGATCACACTGGGAATTGGTCGCGTCGGGCTTGCGAAATCCATTCGGAATCGATTTCAACGACGACGGTGAAGTGTTCACCTACGACGCAGACAACGAATACGACATGGGATCGCCCTGGTATCGCCCGACCCGCATGGTGCAATTGGTCTCCGGCGGGGACTATGGTTGGCGGCGGACCACGAACGGGCAATGGCCGCCCTATTTCCCGGACCACAGCGACAACGCCCTACCGACCGTCGACGTGGGAAAAGGGTCACCGACGGCGGTCAAATCCGGGGCGCGGAGTTCATTCCCGCCGCATTACCGACGAGCCCTCTTTGCACTGGACTGGGCCTACGGACGCATTTTGGCTTGTCACCTTTCCCCGCGTGGATCCGGATACGCGTGTCGCGTCGAGACCTTTCTCGCCGGTCGGCCCCTGAACGTCACCGACTTGGATTTCAGCCCCGACGGCGACCTGTTGGTCATCACCGGCGGACGCAAAACACAATCCGCTCTCTACCGCATTCGCTACGTCGGCCCCTCGACAGACGACGAACTCCTGACCGAGCAACAAACGCAACGACAAGCGTTTTCAAATCGTTCCAGGACGCTGCGACGACAACTGGCGACGCTCCATCACCCAAACACTGAAAGCCTGGCGACCGCCTGGGAACACTTGGGCCATCTCGATCCGCTAATTCGCAACGCCGCACGCATCGCCATCGAACACCAGGACCTTGCCCGCTGGCGACAAGCGGCACTGTCCGAACCGGAACCGGAAACTCAGGCGACCGCGCTGCTGGCACTCGCCCGTGCGGGCAACATCGATGACCACGACGCGGTGCTCCATGCCTTAGACGCGATCGAACTCAACGCACTGTCGTCGTTTGGGAAACTTTCCATTCTGCACGCCTACCGCTTGATCCTGGCCGATGAATCAACGGCCGATTCGACGGCAAGCAACACCTCCAAGCAACGTCTGATGCGTTGGCTGGAATCCGAGCCCCATGCCACGGTCGCGCCGCTGGGAAGCGGGGGATCGGTCCGCGAAGCACTCTGCCGACTGGCTGCCGATCACCACCTCGCCGGTGTCGTCCCGCCGCTGATGGACTTGTTGCGTGCCGGGCAAAGCCAGCGCGATCGGATGAATGCATTGTTCATGCTGTGCCATCAGCCCGACGGTTGGTCGATCGATGATCGCATTCTGTTTTTCGAAGCGCTTGGTGAATTGGAGCGGACGGCGTTTTCCGGTGCCGGCATGCCCGGTCGGTTGAAACAAATCCGAGATCATGCGGTCGCACATCTGACCGAAGACGAACGCGTCAAACTTGCGTCACTGATCCAACCGTCAACGTTTTCGCAAGCGGCACCGAAACAGGTGTCCCGGCCGCATCTCAGAAAATGGGCAATGGACGAACTGGTCACCGCCCTCGATCAGCTTTCACAACCGGGCGATGCAGAACGCGGCGAAGCCTTGTTCCGCGACGTTCTGTGTGCGTCGTGCCATCGCGTCGCCGGCCGCGGTGGGGTTCTGGCGCCAGACCTCTCTTCGTTAGCCGCCCGTTTCAGTCAACGCGATATTCTCGCGTCGATCGTTTCGCCGTCGGACGTCATCGCCGAAAAGTACCGCAGCGTGCAGGTCGTGACGACAGATGGCAAAATCGTCAGCGGCCAAGTCGTGACCGGAGGCGATTACCGATCGTCGAATCTGCAGCTCGCGACCGATCCGCTTGACCCCGGCAAAGTGGTCGAGATCCCCAAAGCAGACATCCAGATCCACCGTCCCTCGGATGTTTCACCGATGCCGGAGGGCCTGCTGGATACGCTGACGGCACGCGAAGTCGCCGATCTACTCGCTTTCTTGACCCAGTAAGATTGAATGCTGCGGCTGGTGTGCCGTTGAAAACGCGTTGACGGACCGGAGGGCTCGCGCCCTGCCGCTAACAATGACGGAACTGGTTAACGGAACGGCGCGAGCGGGCTGTCGGCATCGACCGCAAGAATGCTAAACGAACTTACGATCGGCCTGCTTGCGAAACCCCTTCAGCTGGATCGTTCCGTCTCGTTGGATCTGCATCGTTGAGTAACCATTGTTCTCCTCACCGGAGCCTTCCACCATGGCCACCAGCGTGCAGTAGTGGATGCCGTGAATCTCTTGCAAGTCATTTTGGTGACTGTGACCTTGGAAAACGGCCAGCACGTTTCCCGACGCCTCGAGAATCTTGCGAACATCAGCGTTGTTCTTCACGCCGTGATTGTTGCTGACGTCCAAACGCTGGTGCGCAAAGACGACCGTTCGTTTTTTTGTACGCGCCAAATCCGTCGCCAACCACTCCAGTTCTTCTTGCGGAACATTTGCATCGGTCCAATGAAAATTCTTTCGGCCATAGGGCTGACCATCGGCGCGAAAACAAGAATCCAGGACCACGAAATGAAACCCCTCTCGATCGAACGAGTAATACGACTTTGCTTGCCCCACGCTGCCGAGGAACTCTTCTTTCTTGAGCGTGTCGACGCAGTGATTGCCTAACACATAGTGCCGATCGTCACAGATCGCCGAAAACTCTCGATTGATGGTCTGTAAATACCGTTGTTCGGTTTCAACCTCCTCCGCCGCATCGATCAGATCGCCGAGTTCGACCAGGCAATCGATGCCTTCACGTTGAAATGCGGCAGCGGCTTCGGCAAGTTTGCCGCGTGTTTCCCGGTAGTGCCGAGTGCCGGCGGCAGGCTTGTCGGCGTAGTGCAAATCGGTGACCAGCCCGACACGAAGGCGGGCGGTGTCTTCCGCCGCCGACGCGGCAGCGACCGGGAGCGTTGCAGCCCCGAGCAACAGGGTTCCGTTTCGAAGCAGCGCCCGGCGGCCGAGTCGTTCTGTGGTCGGTGTGGCTGGGGAATGTGAATCAGTCATTGGTACTGCGTCTAATGGGCCGTCTGAATAGGAGAAGTTCCGCGCGACCTAGTGCCCTGTCCAGATTTAAATTTAGGGTTGCGTTTGTCGAGCGAAAAAGGGGTCAGGCTGTAACTTGCGGAACGATGAAACGATTATTGGGCCCACGGATAGCAGCGCGAACCCACGGATTTTCTTGCACCCTGTCATCCGTGGGTTCGCGCTGCCATCCGCGGGTTTTGTTTTCGATCGTTAGCCCGGTGAATATGCTGGAGTTCTTCGTCAAGATTGAACCTCAGGGTTAAAGCCGTAGCGGAAGCCGTCAAGGCTGTCGGCGGATCGCCATCGGAGCCGAATCTCTCGGTGAGTTCCGCTACCACAAAATCAAATGTGACCAGAGCACTAGTGCTCCGTCAACTTTTAGATTTAGGGTGCCGCGGAAAAGGGGTCAGGTACCAAAAATGCGAAGCACCCTGCGGGCCATTTGGTTTTTGGTACCTGACCCCTTTTCCGCTCGACCAACGCAACCCCAACATTAAATGTGGTTGGAGCACTAGCCCTGACCTCAGCGACCTCAATCTGGCGATAATTCCACCAGGGAAAAAATCGCCCGATGATCCGACGCGACAGCTTCCTCCAGAACGCGGGTTTCAACGACTCGCCAACGGTTCTCGGGACGATATAAAATGAAATCGATCTGGCGGGCGGGGCGTGCAACGGGAATGGTCGGCAGGGGCTGGTCGTTGACGCTGATCCAACGGGCTGTCAATCGCGTCAGCGTGCGGCTTCCGGCAACGTCATTCAAGTCACCCAACAACAGCGCCGGCTGGTCGCCGCGATCGGAGATTAACTGCTCGATCGCATGGGCTGACGCGAACCGTTCCCGGTCATCGCGGCGATGATCGAAGTGGGTCGCCAACATCACGATCGGCTTCGCCGAGGATGGCACCTGAATCTCCGCCTCGATCACGCCCCGTTGTTCACCATCATCGATGTTGGGCAACTGATGATTTTGATGACGAACGATCGGAAATCGAGACAGAACCGCATTTCCGTAATGACCGCCCTGCAGCGGGATGTTGGCACCAAACACGACGTTCATCTTCGTCAAACGCGCCAACTCGGCCGGTTGGTCGACCGATCGGCTGCGGCTGGCGTTTTGGTCAACTTCCTGCAACGCGACCAGGTCGGGCTTGACGGACAAGATCACTCGAGCGATTCGCTGCAGATCGAGTTCTCCGTCGATACCTTCACCGTGGTGAATGTTGTAGCTGAGCAGTCGCAACCGCAGCGGTTCGTCCGCACGGGCGACGGTGGTTGCCAACAGTGCCGCGCAAACGGCGATCAGAATCAATCTGGTTTTGAGCATATCACTGATTCAGGGAAAGGTGTCTTTGCGGTGATAACGACCAGGGATCACGTTGTTCACGGACCAACATTTTGTTGGCCGCGTCGTCGTCGACAAAACGCTCGTTGTCTGCATCCCAGTTAGCGACGCGGTGCGGGCCGGTTTCGGGAATCAGACGGATCATCGCGTTGGCGATGTGGCAGAGTACGGTGTCGCCTTGACGCGGGCGAGGAACAAACTGCCGTCGGCGCTGCGTCGTTCCGCCGCCGTAGTCACATTTGCTTCGCCGACGGTGACCCAGGATTCAGTCTCGCTGATTGCGGCCACGCCAGAATTCCCCAGCGATGCACGACGCTCCGGCACCACCACCGTTTCCAGCGTCACATCGATCGGCACGATTTCAGTGATCGATTCAGCAAGCGGGGTGGCCTCGGATACCGAAGTTCGATCGGACTGCGCGTTGGTGTCTGCAACCACCCCCAGAACCATCGCCAGTGCAAGGACCGGTTTCAGCAGCGTGACGACGACTGGGGGAGAGCGTTTCATCAGGAAGCGTCGGCTTGGGTGAAGAACGTCATTGGGGTGAAAACACGGCGTCCAGGAGCGATCAGCAAACGGTTGATCACCCATCGGCATCAGCCCATCGGACCACGCCTGATGCTTGGGGAACATCGATTCAATCCACAGGCCGGTCAGCGTCTTGGCAAATCTCGGATTCAGAAGTCGGTCTCGGGTTCGTCCAGCATCAGTTCTTTGATCCAGGCGTTGCGATAGCGCACATCATGTCCTTCGCATTGCAGTTTCAAGCCTTGAGGCGAGTCGGTGATCCCAAACCCATTGTCGTTTCCGCCGTCGACGCCCGAATTCGGTCCGCCCCAGACTTTGTTGATCGTTTGGTTGACGTGAACTTTCTTGCCGTTGAAGTACATCGTCACCATCGGTTTTTCGACCAGTTTGCCGTCCCGGAAACGGGCGGCGCGAAAGACCAAGTCGTACGCGTTCCACTTCCCGACGCCGTTGTAGGCATGGTACGGCGATTCCGTTTCGTTGATCACCGCCCCCATGCCGTGCTTTGACTTGTCGCCGTCCAAGACTTGAATTTCGAAACGGTTTTGCAGATAGACGCCGCTATTGCCGCCCGGCTTCATGATCAGAAACTCGATGTGCAACCGGAAATCCCGATACGGCTTTTTTGTCACGATGTCGGCCGTGCCATACTTGCCTCCATCGGCCGCCCGATCGTCGGTCATCACACAGGTGCCGCCGTCGACGGGGTCCTCGACAATCTTCCACTTGATCGGCAACGACGAACTGAAACGCGGCCCTTCCCAGTACGTCCATTTTTTGTCCAACATGTCGCGCGTCCCGTCGAGGATGACTTCCGCACCCTCGATCGGCTTGGCTCCGACACCGACATGATCCGCGGCGGAGGTGGTCACAGCGACCAAGGAAGCGGACAGGAAAAGCAGGACGTGGATGGTTTTCATGGCAGGGTGTTGGGTGGGGGCGGTGAGCGGGGAGCGGGGAGCGGGGAGCAACGAGGGCGCGTCATTCTACTCCGTTCCGCCCGGCGGGGCATCGATTTTGCGTTCTTCTCGCCCAGCCATTAGACTTTGCCGTGGATTTTCCGGCTCTCTTGCTTAGCCATGTCCCCAACCGGTAGAACCGTCCGATGAATCGCTTCTGTGTCGTGTTTGCCTGTGCCGCCTGTTTTTCAAGCCTGCTCATTCCGACCGCTGACGGCACCGCCGGCGACTGGTCACAGTTCCGCGGACCGCAAGCGGACGGCGTGGCGTCGTCGGGTGACTATCCGACCGAATGGAGTGACACCGAAAACGTGCGTTGGTCCGTCGCCTTGCCGCAACCCGGCAACGGCAGCCCGATTGTGGTTGATGGGAACGTCTTCGTCTGTAGCGCCGAAGACTCCAAAGGCCTCGCCCGCAGTCTGATCTGTTTCGATGCCGACAATGGCCAGCAACGCTGGTCCCGGACGGTGACGCTGGCAGAAGAAATGCCGACGCACAAGACGAATCCTTACGCCGGTTCCACGCCCGCCTGCGATGGATCACGCGTCGTTGTTTGGCACGCCACCGGTGGATTGCACGCCTACGACATGAACGGCGTCCCCCTCTGGTCGCGCGACCTGGGCGAGTTTCGACACATGTGGGGTTACGGTTCCAGCCCCGTTATCGTTGGTGATCGCGTGATCTTGAATTCCGGACCCGGCAAACAAGTCTTCGTGGCCGCATTCGATGTCGAGTCTGGCGAGACGCTTTGGCGGCATGATGAAGCGGTCCCGGGCGACGGCGAGCGAAACGCGGAAGGGAAGTACATGGGCACGTGGTCAACGCCGGTGCCGATCGAACGGGACGGGCGCCAACTGGCCATCGTCGCGATGCATCAACGCGTTTTGGCGTTGGACGTTGAAACCGGTGACGTCGTTTGGTTCTTCCGTGTGACCAGTGATCGCGGCGATCTGGCGTACAGTTCCCCGATGATCGAAGGCGACCTGTGTGTGTTCAACGCCGGTTTCAAAGGGCCAACGATGGCGTTCGAAATGAACGGGCGCGGCGACATCACCGAAAACCAACGTTGGCGGATCGAAGGCAATCCCCAATCGATCGGCACCGGAATCATGCGAGACGGCTTTGTCTACCGCGTCGGCGCAGGCCCCAATCTGATCGATTGCCTGGACGCCAAAACGGGCGAGACGGTTTGGCAGGAACGCAACAAGGCCGCGTTCTGGGGCTCCGTCGCTGTGGCCGGCCAGACGGCGTATGCCACCGATCAATCCGGGACCACGATCGTGTTTCGCCTTTCCCCGGACGAGTTCACACCGATTGCCGAGTGTCCGCTGAACGATTCCAGCAACGCGACTCCAGCGCTCGCCGGTGGACGGATCTACCTCAGGACGAACCGGAAACTGTGGTGCGTGGAGTGATTTTGGGGACGAATCGCAAGCTGGAAGCGTACGCCACATTGAACGGGGCGATTGCCGATGTCCGATGACGGAAACGTCAGCCGCTGGATCGATCAAGTCAAAGACGGCGACTCGGTCGCGGCGGCCGAACTGTGGCGCCACTACTACGACCGCCTGATTCGAAACGTCCGCAATCATCTTCGCGGACAAAACCGGGCAGTGGCCGATGAAGAAGACGTGGTCGTCAGTGTCTTCGAAAGTTTTTACCGGGCAGCCGAGCAGGGCCGATTTCCCGAGATGTCCGATCGCGACGACTTGTGGCGGCTGCTGTTAAAAATGTCGGCGCGAAAAGTCATCGACAAACGCCGACGCGATCGCCGACAGCGCCGGGGCGGCGGCCAGCGAACGATCTCACTGACCGCAGGGTCGACCGACGAAGACGCTCTGATCGAGGTGATCGGCGACGAACCCACACCCGACATGGTGCTGACGATGACCGAATCCGTCGAATCACTCCTGTCCCACTTAGGTGACGGGCAACTGCGAGAAATCGCGATCGGAAAAATGGCAGGCCTCTGCAACGCCGAACTCGCCAAACGACTGGGATGCTCGGAACGCACGATCGAACGCCGCTTGCACCTCATCCGTGAAACCTGCCAGCAGGAACTAATGAACGCCAACGAGTGACGGTCACAACAAGCAGCCTGAACCGCTACGCACGACGAGGGTGGCAAGTCGGCGGTCAAAACATTTGATGGTCAAAAAATGGAATGCGACCATCCCTGCCGGCAACGAGCATGCCCCCATCTTCCGCCAACCCATTTTTTGACCAACTCATTTTTTGACCAGCTCCGCCCCCGCTCATCCCTGTCCATGTTCCGAAGCGATTATCATGTCAGATTGTTCGGCGTTCCTGTCGATGCACGCAATCCGACACGTGACGGTGAAATCTTGATCAGCTCGCACGAGAAGCCCGGTTTACGACCAGCACGATCGCGCCGGTGCAGCCCCGCCCTGTGGTTGCTCGCCTTGCTGGTCGTGATCAGCGGAAACGCCGCCGCAATCGATTTTGCGACGGACATCGAACCGATCTTCCGCGAGCACTGCATCGACTGCCACGGCCCCGAGGAACAGAACAGTCAGTTCCGGCTTGATCGTCTGGCGGTTTTACTTGCCGGTGGCAACTCCGGCGAACCGGCCGTTGTGCCGGGCGATCCAGGCGCCAGCTACTTGTTGCGTTTGATCAAGCACGACGAGCCCGGCTGGGAGATGCCACCCGACGGTGAACTGTCACCGCATCAAATCGAATTGATCGAGCAATGGATCAGCGGCGGCGCGTCGACTCCGAAACGTTACGGACCGGCAAAGGAAAAAGTAGAGCTGAAACATTGGTCGTTTCAGCCGATCCGGCGTCCTGAACTGGATGTCCGAAACAGCGACGGAATCGACACCTTGATTCGACGCAAGCTGGCCGAGAGCGGTCTGCAACTGTCACCGATCGCCGAACGCCGCGTCTTGATTCGCCGGCTTTACCTCGTGATGACGGGTCTGCCGCCGACACCCGAGCAAATAAACGCGTTCGTCCAAGACGCTCGCCACGACGCTTGGCAGCGACTCGTCGAAACGGTGCTTGCCAGTCCGCTTTACGGACAGCGCTGGGCCAGCCATTGGTTGGACTTGGTCCGGTTCGGCGAGACCAACGGCTTTGAAACCAATCGCGAACGGCCGAACGCCTGGCACTATCGCGACTGGGTGATCGATTCGTTGAACCAAGACAAACCCTATGACGACTTCATCCGCCAGCAGATCGCCGGTGACGCGTTGGGGGCCGACATCGGCACCGGATTCCTGGTCGCCGGCCCACACGACATCGTCAAGGGCCAAGACCCCAAACTCGGACTGGTTCAACGGATGAACGAACTGGACGACATGATCAACACGACCGGGACCGCCTTTTTAGGGTTAACGACCGGCTGTGCCCGTTGTCACAACCATAAATTTGATCCGATCAGTCAACGTGATTACTACGCCATGCAAGCCGTGTTTGCCGGGGTGCAACATGGTGAACGAAGCTTGCCGCCGCCCAAGGACGCCGACCAGGAACTCGCCGAGACCGATGCCGAGATCGCCGAACTGACGGATAAACTGCAGCCTTACCTTGCCCGGGACACCACCGCTGCGATCGCGATCGATGAATCGGATGCGCAGCCCGTTTCCCAACCCGCCGGGACCGCGGCGAAACAAGGTCGCAACGAAGCCGACTTCGGTGGCAAACGTTACACCTGGTGGAAAGCTCGCCCGGGCGAAGAAACCGTCGCCTACCAGCCACATGCCAGCGGTCTGCACCGCGTCTGGCTCAGCTGGGGCGCAGGCTACGCCACCCACTGCTCCGACGCGCGATACGTCTTGCGTTCAGCGACGGGCGACCGCGAAATCTGCTCAGTCAATCAACAACGGCTGGCCGACGGATCCGGCGAAGTCGATGGAGTGGCCAAGTGGAGTGGCTTTTACGATGCCGGAGTTCATGAGTTTGCCCCTGACGACCGGCTCGTGTTGATCGCCGGAGACAGCGGCAGCGACGTGACGGCAGATGTCGTCGTGCTGCAACCGGAACCAGAAACCGAAAACTCGCGCCCTCCGGTGCCGCCGACACTGCGTGCGGCCGTCAACCCCATCATGAACGAAGAACGTTTCACCCCGCGTTCGGCCCGCTCGGTGCGATTTGTGATCGAACAAACCTCGGGCTCCCAGGCCTGTCTGGATGAATTGGAAATTTACGCCGGCGACCAGAACGTCGCACTGGCCAGCGGCGGTGCCAAAGCGAGTTCCTCCGGCGATTTCCAACACCCGCTGCACAAGCTCCAGCACATCAACGACGGGCGTTACGGGAATGCCCGCAGCTGGATCGTTGATTCCGTTGCCGGCGGCTGGGTGCAAATCGAACTCGCCGAGCCGACCGTGATCGATCGCATCGTATGGGGACGCGACCGCGAGCAAACGTACTCTGATCGCCTGGCCACGGTCTATCACATCGATGTCGCAAACGAGCCCGGTAACTGGGCGCGCGTGGCATCCTCTGCCGATCGCCGGCCGCACGGTCAATCGCAGCCCGAGGGTGCACTGTATCGCTTCGAGAACGTCTCGCCATCTGAAGCCCAGCACGCCAAGCATTGGCTGAATCAACTCACGCTGGCCCGCAGGCGAAAGGCGACACTTGAAATGTCGCCACAAGTCTACGCGGGAACATTTTCGCAACCCGGTCCAACCTATCGGCTGTATCGTGGTGAACCCGATGCCCGTCGCGAACCGGTCGGCCCGGATACGATCGAAGTGTTCGGATCGCTGAAGCTGGATCAGGACGCACCGGAGCAATCGCGCCGGCTTGCCCTGGCCGACTGGATCGCAAGCGCCAACAATCCGCTCACCCCGAGGGTAATTATCAACCGACTGTGGCAGTTCCATTTTGGCACGGGGATTGTCGACACGCCCAGCGACTTTGGCCATAACGGCACGTGGCCCAGCCATCCCGAGCTACTGGATTATCTGGCCAGCGAGTTGATCGATCATGAGTGGTCGCTCAAGCACATCCATCGACTGATTTTGAATTCCCACACCTGGCGACAAAGCAATCGACCGCGCGAGGACGCGCGGACCATCGATGCCGATTGCCGGCTGCTGTGGCGTTTCCCACCGCGTCGATGCGATGCGAATCGATCCGCGATTCCATCCTGGCCGTCAGTGGTTCACTTCGGCATGACGCCGCGGGCGGCCCCGGCTTTAGCGGCTTCGCGGTGCAACTGGAAAATGTCCGGCACTACCATCCCAAGCAACAGTACGGTCCCGAAGACTGGCGACGCATGATCTACATGACCAAAGTGCGCCAAGAACGGGACCAGGTGTTCGGCGTCTTTGATTGCCCCGATGCCAGCATGGTGGTCGCCCAACGCAGCCGTTCCACGACGCCGCTGCAAGCACTGAATTTGCTGAACAGCCGATTCGTGATGCAACAGGCCGAGCGAATGGCGGCGCGGTTGGAAAACGAAGCCGAGTCGCCGTCGGCACAAATCACCCGCGCCTGGCAACTGTGTTTCGGTCGACCGCCGACCGACGAAGAGTTGTCCGACAGCGCCGCGTTCATTGCCCAAGAAGGATTGACACCATTCACCCGTGCGTTGCTCAACGCCAATGAGTTTGTGTTGATTCCCTGAAACACTGCGTTCCCTACGCTAGCGAAAAGCTTACGCCACCATGAGATCAGTTCTGGACCGACGACAGTTTCTTTCCCAGACCGCCAGCGGCTTGGGAAGCATCGCGCTGGCGAGTCTGTTGCAGCAGCACAACGCATCGGCCGACGACCATCCGATTCGCCCCAAGATCGATCCGTCGCGTCCGTTCGCCGCGCGGCCATCACACCATCAGCCGGCGGCCAAGAATGTGCTCGTCATCTTTTGTTCGGGAGCATGTAGCCAGATCGATACGTTCGACTACAAACCCGAGCTGATCAAACGCCACGGCCAGCCGATGCCCGGCGCTGAGGATTTGGTCACCTTCCAAGGCCAGCAGGGCATGCTGACGCAAAGCCCCTGGACGTTCAAACCGCGTGGCCAATCCGGGAAAATGGTGTCACAACTGGTGCCACAGTTGGCCGAACTGGCCGATGACATGTGCTTCATTCATTCGTTGACCGGCAAGACCAACACCCACGGTCCGGGCGAGAACTTCATGTCCACCGGCTACACGCTGGACGGATTCCCCAGCATGGGTGCCTGGACGACCTGGGCACTCGGAACCGAAAACGAAAATCTACCCGCCTACGTCGCCATCCCCGATCCACGCGGCACGCCACAATCCAGCGTCAACAACTGGGGACCGGGTTTTCTGCCCGCGGCGTTCCAGGGCACCCAGTGGAGTGCGAACAAGCCGCTCAGCAATTTGGAGATCCCCGCAGGGACCAGCGACAAAACGGATCGCGCGACTCGCCGCTTCTTGCAACGATTGAACGAACGACACCTGCAGCAGTTCCCCGACGACGAAGAACTGGCCGCGAGGATTTCCAGTTATGAACTGGCGGCCAAGATGCAATTGTCCGTCCCCGAAGTGACTGATCTGTCGACTGAATCGAAGTCGACGCTACGCGAGTATGGGGCCGACGATGCAGAGAACACGCTGAAAGCACAATTCGCCAAAAACTGCATCCTAGCGCGACGACTGATCGAGAAAGGCGTCCGTTTCGTCCAGTTGTTCAACGGCGCCTACCAGACCGGCGGTGAAGGCGTCAGCAATTGGGACGGACACAAAAAGATTGAAGAGCAATACAGCAAGCACGGCCCGGTGCTCGATCAACCCTGTGCCGCGTTGCTCCGCGACTTGAAGCGAAGAGGGCTATTGAAAGACACGCTGGTGGTCTGGACGACCGAGTTCGGCCGCATGCCGACGTTTCAAAAAGGCGCCAGCGGTCGCGACCACAATCCAGACGGATTCACAGCGTGGATGATGGGCGCCGGAGTCAAGGCGCCGTTCACGTACGGTGCAACCGATGAATTCGGCTACAAAGCCGTGGAGAACGTCACGACCGTGTACGATTTCCACGCCACGATTCTGCATCTGCTAGGGCTCGATCATCGCCGACTGACGTATTACCACAACGGATTCGAACGCCGCCTGACCGATGTGCATGGATCGGTGATCAAACCGATTCTGGCGTGAACCCCGTTTCAAACCTGACTCGGTGTGTTCAATGGGGGAGCCGAGTAGGGCATGCTGTGCATGCCACCTACATTGACACCAAGCGGGGTATTTGTTGTTAGCGGCAGGGCGCGAGCCACTCGTATTCCGTATCAGCTCAATTTTCGGGTAGTGGACGAGGCGACGAGTCCTCTGCAGTCGGCAGATTGGCAAGGACTCGTCGCCCCGTCCACTACCGCCTACCCGAAACGCAAGGTGACAAGGAGCACTAGGCTTCGCGCCGCGCGACGACGGCATCGCTCAGGTCCTGCAACAACAGCACACTTTCTTCCCAGCCGATGCACGCGTCGGTGATACTCAATCCCGGCACCAAGTCGCCGTCGGTCAGGCCCTGTTTGCCTTCCAGAAGATTGCTCTCGATCATCACGCCCATGATCCTCAGGTCGCCGTCACTGAGTTGGCTGCAGACATCGCGGCAGACATACCGTTGGCGTTTGGTGATCTTTCGGCTGTTGGCGTGACTGCAATCGACCATGATGCGAGCGGGCAAACCCGCTTGAGTCAACAGCGCCGACGCCTCATCGATACTTGCCGCGTCGTAATTGGTGTGCAAGCCGCCGCGGAGGATGATGTGGCAGTCGCTATTTCCCGCGGTTGCGAAGATGGCGGACGTTCCCTCTTTGGTCACCGACAAGAAATGGTGGGGTTGCCGAGCGCTGCAAATCGCGTCGACCGCGATCTGAACGTTACCGGAGGTGCCGTTTTTGAACCCGACCGGGCAAGACAAACCGGATGCGAGTTCGCGATGCCCTTGGCTTTCCGTCGTCCGGGCTCCGATCGCCCCCCAGCCCACCAAGTCCGCGACGTATTGGGGGCTGATCAAATCCAAAAACTCGGTGCCGGTCGGCAGCCCCATCGCATTGATGTCGCGCAACAATCCGCGAGCGGTGCGCAGTCCCCGATTGATCTGGAAACTGTCGTCCAATCCGGGGTCGTTGATCAAGCCTTTCCAGCCGACGGTCGTGCGCGGTTTTTCAAAGTACACACGCATCACGATCAGCAACTGCTCTCGATGTTTTTGTTGCTCGACGGCCAAACGCCGAGCGTATTCCAGTGCCGCATCGGGATCGTGAATCGAACAGGGGCCGATCACGACGACCAGGCGATCGTCCTGTTGAGCCAAGATTCGCTGGATGCCGGTCCGGGCCGTGAAAACCGTTTCTGCAATGGTCTCGTCCGCCGGAATCTCTGCCATCAATTCTTGCGGTGGCATCAGTTTCTTGATCGAACCGATGCGTAGATCATCAATGGCGAACGATTGAGTGTTTTGTGTCATCGAGCGACTGGGGCGTGTAATTTCAAGAATGTCTCGCGCGGTTCCAGGGGAGGCCGTTCACTATTGACGATAATCAAAAACGGGGAACTCGGTAGTGAGAATTCTGGTCGGTTGAATGTGGAAGCGACGGGAAGAGGTGGGCTCGGCGACGCCGCGATCCTGTTTCCTCTTCCGTGATGAATGACGTTGGGGGCAAGCCCCAGATCCGCACGATCGCCGTTTTTTCTCGGCGATGGAATCGTCGGCGAACACGAACCATGGTCCGACGGGCCGAAAGATCACGGGCCGAATGATCAGAGAAACAATGCCGACGCCACGCTGATCGAGGGCCAGCGGAGGAAAGAATTGCACCCCAAGCCGGCCAAATCGTCAACCCCCGACGTCGGCACCGATCCCCCGACGCTCCCCCGTACAGTGCTTCTACGGTCACCCGGCTGGCGCCCCGAAGGCAACGCTGTGAAGCATTTTTTAGCGCTAGGGCGCGAACCCAATACCGCTCAATCGACAAGGTTTTGACCAGCGCAGGGCCCGTAGGCCCCGCGCCAAACGGCTGATCATCGTTTGATATCAGCCGGGTCACGCCAGCGCGAGCGGCGGCGCTACATCTCGATTTAGCGGTGTTGGGCGCGAACCCTGCCGCTAACAAGCATCGCTCCGTTAGGTGTGAAAGGAGAGCGGCAGCGAACCAGGTATCCCGGAGGGATGCCAGCGAGTAGCCGGAGGTCAGCGCAGCGCCACCTCCGGGAAGTACGTCCCACAAAAATCCCCTCGACCCCGGACGGGGTCGCAGCGAATCCATCCGCCGGCGGTGCGGCAGTCTGCGTTCGTAGAGGAGTCGATCGGTGAGCTTGAGCGTGCGGGCTGGCCGGGTCCGAGGGCGCCGATGTCATTTGCTTCGACACCCTTCGGGGTCGCGTCTGACGGGGGACCGGATGTCCGGAGGTGTCGCTTCGCTCACCTCCGGCTACTGGCTCGGACCCCGTCGGGGTCATGCCGTGCGCCCTGCCGCTAACACCTCGTCAAACGCAGGGAATAAATGATTCACAGCGTTGCCCGGAGGGGTCGAAACGCCGCAGTCGGGAGCCCGGAGATAGGGGCAAGGTCGCGTGGGCAGCAATTCGCCCGCCCATGCCTCGCGAGCCGACCCTCTCGTCAAAACCGTTTGACCTTGTGTTGCAACACGCCGAGTTCATCACGTTTCTGGATCAATTGCGCGAGGATGCTGATGGAGATCTCCGTGGGGGTGTTGTTGCCCAACGACAGACCG
Source organism: Phycisphaera sp. RhM (assembly GCA_033042175.1). Classification (GTDB taxonomy): domain Bacteria; phylum Planctomycetota; class Planctomycetia; order Pirellulales; family Pirellulaceae; genus Stieleria. The sequence continues at coordinate 93,695 of WCIL01000026.1, read as the reverse complement.
ATCGGGCAGCAAAAGGAATCGATTTTCTGCGGCGAGACGTTCAGCTGTTTCAGCTCGCGCCGCAACACGCTCGCCTTTTGGGGGCTGCCGATCACACCAATGTACGGTGCGTCTCGCGTCGTCAGAAGCTCCGAAAGCACCGGCAAGTCCGTCGCGTGGCCCTTGCTGATCAAAACAAAAAACGTCCCCGATGGTTGCTCGCCGACCAGCTCTTTGGGACGTTCGACGCATCGTTTCGTCAGCTTGGGGTGATCGGGAATTTTCGCCAACCAATCGGATCGCGGATCGACACAGGTGACGCGGCAGTGCAATTGGCACAGCAACGGGACCAGCACCTGGGCGACGTGCCCGGCACCGAACACCGCGATCGGCCAGTCGACTTTGCCGTGGACTTCGAAAAAAAGTTTGACCTCGCCGCCGCACGTCATGCCGATGTCCGTTTGCAGGTTCCAGGTCACCAGGTCACAACTGGTCCCCGTGGCGGTGGCGAGTAATTGTCGGGCATGCTCGATCGCCGCGGCTTCGACCTTTCCACCACCGATGGTCCCTGATTCAATTCCTTCGGCAGTCACAATCGCCTTGGCACCGGTGATCTGCGGGGCACTACCGCGAATATCGATCAACGTCACGGTCACAAACGGTGTTTCCGATTGCAGCAGCGCCGTCAGTCTCTGATGATGTTGCACGACATCATAGGTCATCTCGCATTCGCTCCGAATCTCGACTCCGCTGTGAACCAACCGCCTTCGAAATGTTATTCGATCGTTCCTGCCGCAGGAAGAAGCAAGCGGATGGGCGGTGCGAAACTGCTGTTGCCCTGGGGGGACCGATTGCTGATCGATCAGGTTCTGGCGGCTTGGACTGAGAGCCGAGTCGACGAAGTCGTCGTCGTGGTGCGGAAGGACGACCACGCGCTGGCCGAAGCGTGTCGGCGGCATCGCGTGCATCTGGTCCACCCGAACGACGATCCGTTGGAGATGAAGACGTCGGTGCAGTGGGCCTTGCGCGAAATCCAAACCCGATTCACACCCAAGATTCATGATCGCTGTTTCATCGCGCCCGCGGACGTGCCGACGCTTTCCCCCCGCCTCATCGACCGGCTGATCGCGGCCGAATCGGATGCCTCGACCATCGTGGTCCCAGAATTCGGGGGCAAACCGGGGCACCCGGCGTTGTTGCCGTGGCCGCTGACAACGGAGATTTTTGAACTCGGCCCCGACGAGGGCATTGACCGGATCGTCAAACGACATCGGCAACTGGCAGTCCCCTTTCCCGCCAACCAGCGTGTGGTGGATGTCGATACACCCGAGGAATACGAACGTTTGCGAGACGCGTTGCCTGAGGCGTGGAAAAAGGAAAGGTGAAGAGTCGCCGATTTTGCGTTTCCCCTCCGGAAAGCCAAGGCGACTTCGGCGGCAGCGGTCTGCTAAACTCAACAGCGGATGAATCGAATTCCACATTTTTGCCGCGGCTTTTGCGAAAGGGACAAGATGACATCGATCAACGTGAACGGCAAAGTCCACGATCTGGGAGACGTGCCCGATGACACGCCCTTGCTGTGGGTGCTGCGTGACCATCTTGGTTTGACCGGGACGAAATATGGATGCGGGATCGCCGAATGCGGCATCTGTACCGTGCACATCGACGGCGACGCGATCCAGTCCTGTATCACCCAGTTGGGCGAAGTCGGTGATTCTGAAATCACGACCATCGAGGGGCTTTCCGAAGACGGTTCCCACCCGGTCCAAAGGGCCTGGAAGGAACACGGCGTGCCGCAGTGCGGTTATTGCCAAGTGGGCCAGATGATGATGGCCGCCGCGATGCCGCAGTCCAACAACGATCCCAGCGACGATGACATCGATAGCGAGATGTGGAACATCTGTCGTTGCGGTACCTACCCACGGATCCGTGCGGCGATCAAATCCGCGGCAAAGGAGATGCAGGCCAAATGAACGCTTCCATCCAATCACGCAAAGGGATCTCGCGTCGCGGTTTTCTTGCCGGCGCGTCGGCCGGGTCATTGGTCTTGATGGCCAAGGTCACCGGCGGCCAAGAAGTGGTCGTCGTGGGGGCGACCAAGGCCAATCTTGAATCCTTCGATCCCGACCTGTTCGTTTCCATCGCGCCCGACGGGATCGTTTCCATCCTGGCCCACCGCAGTGAGATGGGAACCGGGATCCGAACCAGTCTGCCCCGAGTCGTCGCCGACGAATTAGAAGCGGACTGGGAACGCGTGGAAATCGTTCAGGCGATCGGCGACAAACGACTCGGTGATCAAAACACCGACGGGTCCAACAGCATCCGGTTCTTCTTTGATCGCATGCGGGTCGCCGGAGCCACCGCGCGGACGATGTTGGAACGCGCCGCCGCGCAACAATGGGGCGTGCCGGTCGATCAGTGCAAGGCCGACAATCATCGTGTCGTGCATTCCAGCAGCGATCGTGTGATCAGTTTCGGCGAACTGGTTGCGATCGCCAGCACCCTGGATGTGCCGGCGGCCGATGAATTGACCCTGAAACCGGCGTCGAAGTATCGCTACATCGGCAAAGACACGCCGATCACCGATATGGACGACATTCTGACGGGCAAGGCGATCTATGGGATCGACGCTCGGATGGAAAACCAGCTGTTCGCCGTCATTGCCCGGCCGCCCGTGGTCGGCGGGACCGTCAAGTCCTTCGACGCGACCGAAGCAAAGAAAATCCCCGGTGTGGTGGATGTCGTTGAGATCCCCAAATTCGTGGGCGCTCCGCTGTTTCAACCGCTCGGCGGTGTCGCCGTGTGCGCCGACAGCACCTGGGCCGCTTGGCAGGGACGCGACGCGATTGACATCCAGTGGGACGACGGCCCCAACGCCAACTACGACACCGATGAATTCGCCAAGACCTTGGCGGCGGCGGCCAACCAGCCCGGCAACGCGGTGCGGAACCACGGTGATGCCGACAAGGTGATCGCTGAATCCGACAACGTGCTTCGCGCCGATTACTCTGTGCCGCACCTGTCGCACGCTCCGATGGAGACGCCTTGCGCGGTCGCGGATGTCAAAACCGAAGGCGACCAAGTCGTCTCCTGCACGGTCACCGCTGCGACACAAAATCCGCAAGCGGTTCAGCAAGCCGTCGGCCCCGCGATGGGCATGAAACCGGAAGACGTGATCGTCAACGTCACCCTGCTCGGTTCCGGTTTCGGCCGCAAAAGCAAACCGGATTACTGCGTCGAAGCGGCCATGTTGTCGCGAAAACTCGGCCGGCCTGTTCACGTCACTTGGACGCGTGAAGACGACATCCACAACGATTACTTCCACACGATTTCACACGTGCACCTGGAAGCCGCCGTGGATGACGCCGGAAAACCAAACGCGTGGCTAGCTCGTGCGGCCTACCCGACGATCGGGTCGACGTTCAACCCGTTTGCAAAAGAACCGGCGGGGTTCGAAGTCGAAATGGGGCTGACCGATTGCCCCTACGACATTCCCCATTTACGCGTCGAAGTCGGCCAGGCGGCCGCGCATACGCGGATCGGCTGGTTGCGATCGGTCGCACACATCCAGCAAAACTTTGCGGTCTGTTCCTTTGCCGACGAACTGGCCCACCACGCCGGGCGCGATCCCTATGAGTACCTGTTGGAATTGTTGGGCCAGGATCGCCATCTGGACTTGAAAGCCATCGGGTTGTCCAACCGCGGCGCCTCGGCGACGGATTATCCCTACGACATCGGGCGTCTCAAAGCGGTCACGCGACGTGCCGCGGAAATGGCCGACTGGCAACGAGCAAAGCAATTGCCCAAGGGTCGCGGCCTCGGTATCGCCTGCTGCCGCGCGTTCCTGGGCTACACCGGTCACGTTGTCGAAGTCGAAGTGTCCCAAGACGGCAAACTGCGGATCCCCAAGGTTTGGGTCGCGTTGGATGCAGGGCTGATCGTCAGCCCCGATCGCGTCCGAGCCCAGGTCGAAGGCGCCGCGATCATGGCCACGACCCAGGCACGTTACGGCAAGATCACCTTCAAAAACGGCCGGGTGCAGCAATCCAATTACGATGACTATTCCATGGTCACGATGAGCGATGCCCCGCGCGAAATCATCGTCGACGTGATCGACAGCAAGGCCGCGCCGGCCGGTGTCGGTGAAACCACGGTGCCGTCCTTCGCCCCGGCTCTCTGCAATGCGATCTTTGCGGCAACCGGAAAACGAATCCGTGATCTGCCACTCCGCGATCACGACCTTTCCTGGAGCTAACGTGGTCGCCAAGTCGGCCCGGTGTTCTCCGCCGAAGGCCAGACGCGATGCGCGGTGGCGGGGTCATCGCATCCGGCCACTGAGTTTGCACCGCGGGAAAAATTATCGAGATCGTTCTTGACGATGTCGGGAACGTCGCAGCGAAGCAAACCCGCATCGCTCGGCCGCAACAATCCATCGGCCGCGCGTTGCAAGGACAGTTCGACGCGGGGGAACTGCATGAAGCTGTCACGATCATCACCGCCGACCTGTTGTAAATTCCCTTGCCAAACGAAGTCCTGCGGTTCGGCATGGATTCGAAACAGCTGCCATTTCATCGGCATAAAAATGTTGCCAACGAATTGGCAGTCACTCGGATTGGCCGATTGTTTTTTGCCGGCCCCCATGCCGATTTCCATCGACGCCTTGCAATCAATGAACGTGTTGTGGGCCACGACCGTGCCGCGAACCGGTGCGTACGAGTTGAGCGCACCGTTGGGTATCCCATTCATCATGCACAGGGCGGCACGTTCGGCGTCGCCGCGTAGGCCTTCGAAATAGTTGTTTGTGACGCGGTGGTCCTGGCCGATCAGACGCACGCCGCCGGTGCCGCGTTGTTGTCGGCCCAGAAAAATGTTTCCATCAACCAGACAACGATGGCCATGTCGCAGGGTCAGCGCACCGGCGCAGGAATCGAAGACGTTGTGCCGGTAAATGTTCCCGCACGACTTGTTGGAAACGATCTCCGCTTCGCCGTCGCATCGGTAAAAGTAATTGTCTTCGACGACGCTGGCGCACTCGAGTTCCGAGACTTCGCTGGTGCCGATGCGAATCGTCTCGCCGCCGTTGCGTCCCAGTTCGGGCCGGGGACCGAAGTGGTTGTGATCGATGCGGTGGTGTTCGGCAACCTCGCTGACCCAGACGACCAATGTGGTCCCTTGGTTCTTTTTGCCGCCAAAGTAGCAATGGTCGACACGATTGTTGGTGCCGTAGATGGACAGCCAACGGGATTCGATCCCGGCATCGGAATCCCCGGTCTGTTCGAACCAGCATTGCGTGACTCGGCAATGATGCGCAAGCCGTTGGCTGTGCGTCCGCAGTTGCACGACATCGCTGACGCCGTCCGGATCGCGAAAGACAAACCCGGTGACGTTGACATGGGTTCCCGAAACCCGAAATTCCGTCGCTCCGGAAAACACCACACCGCCGGGGTGTTGCGGGCGAATGACAATCGGTGCCTCGTTCGTTCCCGGCAACTGTTCGAACGTCAGTTTTGCATCTTTCCAGTCGCCGTCGGCCAGCACGATCGCGTCCCCGGCCGCGACCACCTTGAGGGCCGTTTTTAACTCGCTGTCCTTGCCGATCTGCCACTGTTTGCCATCGGCGCGTCCTGCCAGCAGAACCGCAAGGCATCCCGCCAGGAGCCAAGTAGACCCGATAAAGCCGGGCCGGGCGGCGCCGTGATTGGTGTTCAACATATTCGTTTCGCTGAAATCAACGCTTAATACGAGGAGGAAGACGAGAGATGCATTGGCCGCTCGGGAAGGATAAACTTTTATCATATCTCCTCTGAACACTCGATGAGCTGAACCCATGCGTTTCTCTGTTGTCGTCGCACTCTGTGTCGTTTCGGTCTTTTCCATCACCGCCGGCGGCGAGGACTGATGCGATCAGCGGACCGGAACGCGAAGACGCGTATCAGGGATACATTACCGAGCACGGCTATGCCAGCGGGACACCGGTTTGCGATGGGAAACACGTCTATGCGTTCTTCGGCAAAGCCGGCGTGGTCGCCTGGACCGTCGAGGGCAAGAAAGTGTGGCAGTGGGACCTACGTCTTTGAAGCCACGCCCGAAATGAAACAGATTGCCAAGAGCGAACCGTTGGACGAATCGGACTTCAACGCCACACCGGCCATCTCAAACGGGCGCGCCTACCTGCGCAGCAACCAAGCGATTTACTGCGTAAAGTAAGCGCTGATCATCGTCGGACATCAGCCGGTTCGCGTTAGCGCCCGGGTACCACGCCTGACTCCCCCAAGGCCCATCGGCTCGTGCCCTATCAGCTACTCTCTTTCATCCTGCCGGGATATGCTAACCGGCGACTTTGATCCTCTCCTCCCCTCGATCCATGGAACAAAACCGCCAGATGCCAACTTCACGACCCGTTGCTCTCGTGACCGGATCCGCGACCGGTGTCGGCCGCGCCTGTGTGCTGCAATTTGCCCGCCGCGGATTTGACGTCGTCATCAACTATTCCCGCAGCGAAAGCGACGCGCTTCAAACGGCATCCGGAGTGAAGCAACTCGGGGCGAAGGTCTTGTTGGTCGGTTGTGACGTTTCCGACGACATGGAAGTCCGAAAGATGATCGCCAAAGTCAACGACGTCTTCGGGCGATTGGACGTCTTGGTCAACAACGCCGCGACGACATCCTTCATCGAACATCGCGACCTGGAGGGGCTGACCGAATCGATGTGGGACCGGATGTTGGCGGTCAATTTGAAGGGCGCGTTCTTTGTCACGCGGGCGGCCGCGGACTTGTTGCGAGCCAGCGGTTCGGGGAGCGTCGTCAACGTCAGTTCTGTCGCCGGGATCACCGGCAGCGGTTCCTCGATCGCTTACTGCGCGACGAAGGCGGGCCTGAACACGATGACCAAATCACTGGCCCGCGTGCTAGCGCCCGAAGTCCGCGTCAACGCGGTCTGCCCCGGTCCGATCGACAGCCGTTGGATCAAGGAAGGCAACCCGAAATGGGACCTGGACGCGATGGTCGCCGGTTATCCGATCCCCAAGGCGTCCCAACCGGACGACATCGCCGACGCGGTGCTGTTCTTTGCCACCGGGACCGCGATGACAACCGGACAGATCCTGAGCGTTGATGGCGGTCAGACGCTGCTGTAGCTCGGTTGCGGACAATCTCGCTACAATCGACGCAGCACCTTTCTCCGGTTGATCGGCGGCAAGAATTCAATGGGCATCTGACGATGAATGATCTTGAAGGGCGACGGCCGCTGAAAACCCGCAGTTGGCGGGTGTTTCAGTACGCAGCGGAACGACTGGCGCAGACCCGCGTGACGCCCAACATGATCAGCACCTCCAGCGTCGTCTTTGGCATCATCGCCGGATTAGCGCTCGCCGGAACGTCGATCGCGGGATCGTCAGGCGTGCTCGCAGTTCTCTATCTGGCGGCAGCCGGTTGCATGCAACTGCGTTTGATCGCCAACTTGCTAGACGGCATGGTGGCGGTCGAGGGAGGAAAAGCGTCAGCGGTCGGCGTGTTATACAACGAGGTCCCCGATCGCATCTCGGACGTCGCCATTCTGATCGGCGCGGGATACTCGTTGGCATCGCGAGCGGAACTGGGGCTGGTGGCGGCGGTCGTTGCCGTCTTTGTCGCTTACATCCGCGCGATCGGATCCAGTGCGGGCGCGGGGGAAGTCTTCGCCGGGCCGATGGCCAAGCCCCAACGGATGGCGCTGATGACCTTCGGTTGCGTCCTCTGTGCGTTGTTCTCGCTGACAAGCTCGGGACTGTCCGGACGCTGGCAAGCCCCTGTGATGGGAGCGGTTCTGGGATTGATCATCGTCGGCGGTGTGATCACGTCGGTGCGTCGCCTGATGATCATTTCCGAGACACTTTGTGCCCAAATGCGGCGTCCGCCCGAAGTTCGCGCGGCCGAATTTTCCGCGGAAGATCACTCCCCCGCAGAATCCGCGCAGGGGGAATGAGTTTGTTTGAGCACCTGTCGACGGAGATTTGCCTGACGTTTGCCGCGATCGCAGGACTGCTGTTGCTTGCCAACGTGATCCTCATCTTGCGCAAGCACGCCGATCCCGACCGCGATGACACAGAATTACTGCTTCGCGTCCGAACGTGGTGGATCATCGTCGGTTGCTTTACCTTCATGATTGCCGTTTCCAGAACGACTGCAGTCGCTTTCTTGGGATTCGTCAGCTTCCTCGCGTTCAAGGAGTTCTTGTCACTCATCCCGACGCGGCGGGCTGATCATCGCGTCTTGTTCTGGGCTTACCTGGCGATCCCGTTTCAGTACTGCTGGGTTGCGATCGCCTGGTACGAAATGTTCGTGATCTTTATTCCGGTCTACATGTTTCTGGGACTTCCGACTCGCATGGTGTTGATCGGCGAAACCAAGGGGTTCCTGCGGGCGATCGGGACAGTTCAATGGGGGCTCATGACAACGGTTTTCAGCCTCTCGCATGCGGCAATGTTGATGATGATTCAGCCGAGTGACTCGGCCCGCGTCACCGTGGTTTGGGCTGACGAAGCCTCCAAGGCATCCGGCGGCGCGGCCCTGTTGGTGTTGCTGGTCTTGCTGACTCAGTTCAACGACGTCGCACAATTTTGTTGGGGAAAAACGATCGGCAAGCGGAAGGTCATTCCAAAGGTCAGCCCGGGCAAGACGGTCGGCGGATTAATCGGTGGCGTCGCGTCCACCGTCGTCTTGGCGGCCTGCGTCGGCCCCTGGTTAACGTTTCTTGACCTGCCGCGATCGCTATTGGCCGGGTTGATCATCGGCGTTGCAGGCTTCGCGGGCGACCTTTCGATTTCCGCGCTCAAACGCGATCTAGGCGTGAAAGATGCCGGCCACACGTTGCCCGGGCACGGGGGAGTCCTGGACCGAGTCGACAGCCTGACCTACACCGCCCCGCTGTTCTTTCATTTCATCTATTACTGCTACGGTTGAACGATGACGGACCTGCTGCGTTTTGTCTACTTTCTGTTCATCGTCCGACCGGTCATCTTGATTGTGATCGGCTTGAATGTCCGCCGGTCAAATCAATTGCCAGAAACAGGGCCGGCCGTCATCGTCGCCAATCACAACAGCCACCTCGACACGATGGTCTTAATGACCCTCTTCGGGATGCGCCGATTGAAGGATGTTCATCCGGTCGCCGCTGCGGATCATTTTTTGCGCAACCGGCTGATGGCATGGTTTTCGACGAAGATTATCGGAATCATTCCGCTGGAACGCGAAGTAAAAGGTGTGCGCCGAGACCCGCTGGCTGGAATCTGCGAGGCACTCGACGATAACAAGATCCTGATTCTGTTTCCCGAAGGCAGTCGAGGCGCACCCGAGATCCGGGACGACTTCAAAACGGGCATCGCGCACGTCGCCCGGCGCTACCCCGAAGTGCCCTTTACGCCCGTTTTCATGCATGGCCTGGGACGTTCCCTTCCCAAGGGCGAAGGCATCCTGGTTCCTTTCTTTTGCGACGTGTTCATCGGCCAGCCGATTCATTGGACCGGGAAAAAGGACACTTTCATGCAAACGATTTGTGATGCCATGAACGAATTGGAAGCGGAAAAAGAAATCCCGCGTTGGGAGCCGTCTTGAGGTGGTAAGCGGCCGCGCGGGGTTCAAAGAATCGGAGCGAACAGGCGTGCGATTTGCGAGATCGCGACCGACCACCAGCGCCGCGCGGCAAGTGCGTCGCGTGTGATTTCTCGTGAATTGGCAAAGTCCTTCGACAGCATCTGTTCGACTTCGTCGGTGAATTCATCGTCGATCGTCAGCACGGTGATTTCAAAATTCAATCGAAACGATCGGTTGTCGAAGTTCGCAGTCCCGATCGCCGAAGCGTAGCCATCGACCAGAACGACTTTCTGGTGCAGAAAACCGTCACCGTACTCATACACCTTCACTCCGGCCTGGATCACCTGATTGACGTAAGACATCGCGGCGAGCTTGATCCACGGCTTGTCCGGTATCCCGGGGATCAAGACACGCACGTCGACACCGCGAAACGCCGCCAATTGCAGCGCCGTGATCACCCCTTCGTCGGGGACAAAGTAGGGCGTCGCGATCCAAATCCGGTCGTCGGCTGAATTGATTGCGTGCGTAAAGAATAGCCCGCAGGTCTCGTAGTCATCGGCGGGACCGCTAGGCAGCACAAACACCATCCGGTCATGGTCTTTTGACGGTTGCGGTTCCCAACTGACCGTGGGCATCGTTTCGGTCGCCCAGTACCAGTCTTCGACGAAGGCGAGTTGCGTCGCGAGCACGGCCGGGCCGCTGATCGACAGGTGGGTATCGCGCCAGGGAGACAGCCTCGGATGCTTGCCGATGTATTCATCCCCGACGTTGTGCCCGCCGACGAACGCGATCCGGCCGTCAACGACAACGATCTTGCGGTGGTTACGAAAGTTAATCTGAAATCGGTTTCGCCAGCCCCGCGTCGTTCTCATCCCCGAGACGTGGACGCCGGCGGCGGTCAATTCATTGACAAACGCTTTGGGGATGCCGCTGGATCCGATGTCGTCGTACAACAGGTAGACCGACAAACCACGTTTCGCCTGCGCGATCAGCCGGTCTTTCAGTTGTCGCCCCAGCGAGTCATCGTGGATGATGAAGAACTGAACCAAGATGTAAGTGGTGGCCGCATCGATTTCAGCAAAGATCGCGTCAAAGGTGGCTCGTCCGTTGACCAACAGTCGCGTGTCGTTGTTTCGAGTGAATCGCATCCGGGCGAGTTGTTCCAACGCACGCGCGTCTCCGAACCGCGAGCCCAGGTCGACGGTGTAGGGCGCCAATTTGCGGCGGACGTCGTCCAAGTTTTCGATCGCATCGCTGGTCCTGTCACGACGCAAATCGACGTAGCCTTGGAATTTATTGCGTCCGAAAATCCAGTACGCAGGGACCGCAAAAAAGGGCCACGTGATCAGAGTGATCGCCCAGGCGACGGCACCCTGTGAGGTCCGAGTCGTCATCACCGCCTGGACGGCGGACACAACGCCGAGCACCACGAAGACAAAGACGGTGACTCCGAAGAGCGACAGGTTGGTGGGCGAGGGATCGATCATGTACCAATTGTATTGACTGGCAAGCCGGATGCTTACCCCACTAGGACGCGCGATTCAGCAGAACCACGATGTCCTTGGCGAGCGTGTCGATGACGGCCAGATCGAGCAGGCCATCTTGATTGAAGTCCGCCAGGGCCATTTCCATCGGGTTTCCGCCGACGCTGAATCGAAGTTCATCGGCAAACGTTCCGTCTCCGTTGCCCAGGAATACCGAAAGATGCCCGTCGAAACGATTCGAAATCACCAAGTCAATATTACCGTCGTCATTGAGATCTTCGGCAAGTACGTCCCGCGGTGAGTCGCCGACAGGCAACGTCGCCGCGACAAAGAAATCCCCACTGCTGTTTTGTAGCATGATCGTCACATCATCGCTGTCCTGGTTCGATGAAACCACGTCGATTCGGTTGTCGCCGTTCAGATCCGCAGTCACGACCGCATTGGGAGTTACGCCCGACTGTTCACTCGGGACCAAGTCTTGAAACTCTCCAAAACTGCCATCGGCTTGCTGCAGGCTGACCGCCGGAGTACCGGCCACCAAGTCGCTGCCGATCACGATGTCCAGCAACCCGTCACCGTTGACATCAGCGACCGCCGAACCCAGTGCCCTGACAGGTGCAACGATTGAAATCGGTTCCTCAAAGCTGCCGTCGCCATTGCCCATCAAGATGGTGACAGTGCCAGAGATGACGGCGATCAAATCTAATTCGTTGTCTTGATCGAGGTCAACCACTTCAAAGGAACGCGGCGTGCCTTGGAACTGAGAGTAGACTTCGATCGGTGTGCCAAGCGAACCGGTACCGTCGCCGAGCATCAGGACGATGCCCGAGCCGTTGGAAATGGCTACATCCAGATGGGTGTCATTGTCGAACAGACCGACTCGTGGAGCGAACGGGTTTTGCAAACCGCCGAACATCGTCGGCGCGCCGAATGTGCCGTCGGCGACGCCCAAATTCAGAATCACCTGATCCAATTGAAGATTCGTGCTGATCAGATCAAGGAGCCCATCGCCGTTCAGGTCTCCGGTCGTCAACGTCTCGGTGGTTCCCAGGTCCGTGCCATCGGAAACCTCGGCACGCACCGGTTGCAGAAACGTGCCGTCGCCCAATCCGAATACCATCTCGACTTGGTGCTTGAAAACATCGACTTGGGTCGGGATCACTACATCCAGATTCTGGTCGAAATCAAAATCCGTCAACAGTGGTTTAATGAAGGCGGTCGTTTTGGAGGTGGAGAAGAGGTTGGTGCTGAAGAAATCACCGGCGCCGTCACCGAGCAACACCGACAATTGGACTCCGCCGAAGTCACCGACGAGGAGGTCCAGATTTGAATCTTTGTTGATGTCGCCGACGACGATCGCATCGGCGTCAATGCTGATCGATTCGACCAATTCGTCGGCGAACGTTCCATCGCCATTACCGAGCATGACGGAGACGCTGTGGTCAATCCGATCGCCAAAAATGAGGTCCAGGTTTTGGTCGTCGTTCAGATCCGCGAGCGCGACCGCTGACGTCCGAGTCCCCGATGGATCGGGGGTCGCGATCGCCGAAAACGTTCCCGATCCGTCGTTGCTGAAGACCGTGGCCACATCATTGCGAACGGCCACGACGTCGTTACTGCCATCACCGGTGACATCGCCGACTGCCGAGTCGAGCGCGGTGAATCCGAACCCGGGATTCAAGACGGTCGTGAACGTTCCGGTCCCTCGATTGAGAAACGTCTTAATCGAGCCGTTGCTCGTCGTCGCAAAAACGTCCAAGTCCGAGTCTCCGTCAAAATCTCCGACGGCCAAATGATTTGGATAGGAACCGGTTTCAATCGATTTGCCACCGAATAGAATCTCATCGTCCCCAAACGTCCCGTCGCCTTGGCCGAACAAGATCGCCAAGATCTCACGATTGACACTGATGTTGATTTGGAACTTGTAACGGATCAGAACGTCGTCGATTTGATCTCCCGTAAAGTCGCCGACGAACAATTGGTCGGGGATCCCCGTGAGTGGGTCACGGATCGGATCGGCAAAGGTTCCGTTGCCGATGCCCAGGTAGATGTCCAGCGTGTGGAACGGGCCGCCGGGGCCAGGCTCGACGGCGACGGCAAGATCGGGAATCAGGTCGCCGTTGAAGTCCCCCGTGGCCGTCGCTAACGCCCCGTCAATGAGCGGCAAGGTAAATCCCGGAAACAGGGGTTCGTTCGTTGCCGGAACGGCGGGCACACTAAAGTCGGTCAGGATCGGCGAACCGCCCAGCGGATTCCCCGGCACGTCCCGGACATTGGCTGCATCGATCGTCAATTGGTAGTCGCCGATTTCCAACAATTGATACGTCAGTCGCGCCGACGTCCCGTCGGGAGCCACAAGCAGATGCACTGGTTCGACGAGATTCGATGAAGGACCGGTGACAAAAACGTTGGTCGTGTCGATCGATGCGATCCGTTCAGAAAAATCGATGTCGACGCTCATGAATCCGAGCGGGAATTCATCGTTGTTGTTCAGGCTGATCGAAGAGATAGTCGGCGCCACGTCGTCCTTGATCACCTCCAATTCCAGCAACTGCGAGAGCGATGCGTTGCCGCCGGTGTCGGTCCCGCGGACCTGCAACATCAAGTTCTCCGATGTCACACCATCGGTCAGATTCGGCACCAACGCCGTCACATCGAACGGAAACGAGACGTCATTGCGGACCACGATTCCGTTGACCAGCAATTCAACGCTGCGAAGTTGCACGTCGTCGCTGACCGATAACTCAATCGGCAACGACCGACCTTCAAACACCTGAATCCCCGCGGACAATGCATCCACATCCGCACTCGACGCATCGATCGAGACGGTTGGGGGATCCCCTTGGTCGTCGAAGGCCAAGAAATTGACGACTTGCAAGCCATCGATACCGTTGGCAACGTAGGCCATGCCGGCGGCGATCACGACGTCCGACGGTGCCGATGGCAAGCTGACACGCGTGCGAAACGTTTCCGCAGTCGTCGCCGTATTTTCGAGATCGCTGACATCGACAACATCCAAAACCGGCGTGTCGACCGGATTGCCGACAATCAATGCCAGCCCGGTTCCATTGGCGGCGATCGCAGTCGACGCGCCGACGCTGGGATCCAGAACGTCCGAATCACTGATCAATGCCGGCACATCCGGATCCGAAATATCGACGGTGACGATCCCACCACGGTCGTTGCTTTCCGCCGTCGCAATGGCCACTCCGTCCCAGACAAACAACCGACCGGCGCCGTTGGGAAGTACCACCGATCCACGCGGAGACATCGACAGCCCGGTGACCTCAATCACGGACAACGTCTTGTCGCTGCCCATCGTGTAGAGCATCGGCCCCAGACGAACGACATCGGTCAGCTCGCCGAGATCCAATTGTTGCAGAATCGTACCGGATTCCATGTCAACACTGACCAGAGACGTCGAGTTTGCGACGAAGGCGATCGAGCCAAAAACGTCCAGACGATCGGCTTCGATGTCGACCGACCGGATCAACGTTGGAAGCATCGGGTCGGAGACATCGACCAATTGCAGTCCCCCGGTTCCCGTCGCGACGGCGGCCAAGTTGGTGGACGCGGCGACCGCAACGTCGGTAGCGTCACCAGGTAAATCGAGTTGCCCGAGCGTGATCGGGTTCATGGCGTCTGACGCGTCAATGATCGCCAGCCCGTGTGAACCGGTCGCCACATACGCATTCTGAACGGACGTGTCCTCGGTTGACCCGACCAGTTCGATCTCTTTGGCCTGTCCCATCAACGGCAGACTTGCCAGCGTTCCGATCGAAACCGGCAACCCGCTCAGTGGATCAAGTCCCTGCCTCAGTTCCGCGTAGTCGAACACTCCATCGCCGTCGGTGTCGGGATTGGTTGCTGATGTGCCCACGGCGAACTCCGCGTCGTCGGGCAGCAGGTCGCCGTCTGAATCCGGGCTCAGGCTGGCAACGAAAGACGGTTGCGTGACATTCGTCACCACACCGGTGGCGGCCGTTTGTCCGAGCGATTTCGCCACCAATCCCGTGACGGGATCAAACAACGTGACCTCGTAGGCTGCCTGGGCCGTCAAAAAGAACTCATAGCTGCCGATCAGGTTGGTGGTCCCACGCAGCACCGGCGCGGCCGACAACGCCGGCATCTCGATCGCGACGAAGTCGTCGCCGATCGAAGCTTGCGGCCCCGAGGCCGGGATGCCGGTCGCAATCACGCCGCGACTGATCACCGGATTGGCCGGATCATCCGACATGAACGTCAGCGTGCCGCCTTGGATACCCAACTGTGTCGCTCGTACCGACACATCGATGCTGATTGATTCATCGACGGCCAACGCGATCGGCGAGTCAGGGAAACCGGCGGGTAGGCCGGCGGGTTGGAATCCCAGCGATCCGGTGATCGACGTGATCGAGAGAGGTTGGTTGCCGGTATTCCGAAGCGTCACAAATTCGGCCCGGGTTTCCGACTGCGCCAACGTGATCCCTCCCGCGTTGTTGTTCTCCAAAATGACCGACAATTCGGGGTCGGGCGAGCGCGCATTTCCGGTCAGCCGGATCGTCGTCGGACTGCTCGGGTCATTGCTGGTGATCACCAGTTGTGTATCAACCACTCCGCTTTGCGTCGGATCAAAGCTCAGCGAAAACGGATGGGCAGACGTCACCCCCAAAATGCCGTCGGGAACGATCGTGGTGCCATCGTCAAGGCCGTCGATCACGAACCCGCTGTCCGTGTCGGCGATGCGTGCGGAGTGGATCACCAAATTTTCACCGCCCAGATTCAACAACTCCAGGTTTCGCGTCAGGCTGTCACCTCCCGTCCCGTCCACCAGGATTTCACCGAATTCGAGCAAGTTGAAAACGCCGACAGCGTCATCGGCGTCCGAGAGACGCAAGGTCGCCGTCGAGAGGCTGGAACTGGGATTCAGTTGCAGGGCGATGTCATGATCGTCCACCGCTTCGTCGATCGCCAAGGTGACAGTGCGGACCGTCGGTCCGACGACATCGAAGTCGTCCGGTGCGACGATCCCGATGTCAAACTCGCCCGCCAACAAGTCATCGAATCGGAAAGCGCCGTTTTCGTCGGTGACCGTTTCGCGATCGCCGGCCGTCAGTGAACCGCTTCCATCAAGATCCATGTAGACGACCACGGAACTGACGCTGACGTCGCCCTGTCCGTCGAAGTCGTTGTCATCAAGGACCGCGCCGGCGATGCTCCCTTGTGATCGATTGCCAAGTGACACTGTTTCGGTTTGATTTGCCGCGAGCGTGACGCGTTGCGGTTGGTTCGCCACATCCACGCGACGCACCGAAAACTCACCGGCGGCGAGATCGGTGAACGAGACGACGCCTTGTTCCGTTTCCGGATCGATCGTCTGGTCGTTGTTCAGGTCGACATCAGCGCTGGTCGTAATCAACAACACCTCTCCCGTGAGCACATCGACCAGCTCGACCGCGATGCCGCTGGCGCCGCTTTCGCCGCTGTCTTGCACACCGTCGCGATTCGTGTCGTCAAACACCTGACCGGTGATGATTCCGGCCGGAGGAGATTGAGTAGCCAGCACAAGGTTTTCGAAACGTGCCGGACCAATCGTCGGCGTGATCTTGAACCGCAGATCCGTGAATCCTTGAGCGTCCGTCGGAACGTCCCACGTGAACGCCCCATCGCTATCGATGGATGCGTTGGGTGGCCCGACCAGCATGGATGCGATTTCGTCCTGGGCCAACGACAGCTGGCCGGTGAAGGTCGATCCCGGATCGGCAAACACGTCGAACTGGCCGGTTTCCGGCAGCACGGTCGGTCTTGGCCCCACGATGCCGATCGCCTGTCCGCCCCGCTGGCCCGCTGATCCGAACACATCGATTGCCACCACCTCCAATCGGTACGTCTCGCCGACAATCAGAGGTGTGATCAGCAGCGTGTCGGAAAGGACCACCGAAGTTTCGCTCGCACCGACGACCAGGGTCTGTTGCAAGGGCGCGCCGGCAGCGTTGTCCGTCAAACCGATGCGATAGGCCTCGGCCCCGTCGACCGCGTCCCACTGGACCTTCAATTGGTTCCCACCGACCCAAGCGGCAGCGACGTTGTCGACGACGGCCAAAGCACCGTTGTCGGTGATCTGGAAACCCGCATCCACGTAGTCGCTCGTGACAAGCGGTTTGCCGGGTTCGTCCAACACGCCGAATACAAAGTATTCGCCGGCCGGCAAATCCAGATCTGACAGGTCGATCACGATCGATCCCGTGCCGTCGAGGGCAACCGGAACAGCAGCGGCCAGTAGTGCTCCGTCGAAATCGTTTTGATCGGTGTCCAAGAACAGTGACACGGCGGCGTCTTCGGTCGTCTCGGTCGTGACGAAGTCAATCGTGAGACTGCTTTCATTGCCGCTCAAGTCAACGTTGGTCAGTTCCAGCGTGGCCGGTTCAACGCTCAGGAACGACGTGAATTGCGTTTCACCGAGGTCGTCGTTCTCTGGATCAACCAGCCGAACGGTCCAGTTGCCCACCATCGGCTCGACGACGACGACGTTGCGATCGGTCTCGGAGGAACTGATCACAATGATCTCCTGCCGACTGTCGAAATCGGATTCTTCGATCACCGTGCCGGTCGGATCGATCAGCTCGATTTCGGCCGTCGTCGACACCGTGTCCCATTGGGTGGCAAACAGGGTGAACGGGGTGTCGGCTTCGATCGTAAAGGTTTTTTGTCCTGTAAATTCGCCTTCGGCCTGACTGGCAACTCCGCTGGCAATTCCGCTGGCACCTGCAATCGCGGCGGCTTCTCCGAGACTCGTGATCAGATTGGGGAACTTGGCCGCCAGAAAAACCTGGACGCCTGCGACCGCCGTGACGGGCTTGCCGTTGAATGGATTGGTAAACAGAGGAATCTCGCCCCAGAACGCAACAAAGTCGTTCTCGGAAATGCCGTCGTTGGTGAACTGAACGACGCCGGAAGCGGAACCGAGCACCTTTCCTTCGGCAAAGCCCAGTGGAAATGGCAGGGAGTCGGGCAATTGGGCAATCGCTTTGCCTTGGCCGGCAACGTCAAAGTTGCTGTTGACCGCGAGCGATGCGAACTCACCGCCGTCTAAACCTTCCAGCCGAAGCAGGCCACCCAGGGCTTCCAACTTGGCCTGGACGACGATTGACGGATCGACAAAATTTGCCACGACTTTGCCGGTGCCGACCAACAGACCACCCTCTTCGTCTCCGCCGACGACCACTTGGCCGCCGACGCGGAAGCCTTCCAACGAAGCGCTCCCCCCGACATCGATCTGCAACAGGTTACCGGGCTCGAAAGAGGCACCGCCGAGAAAGCCGGGCAATGAAAACCCTTGGAACAGCTTGTCGGTCGCCGGCCCCAAGGTCGATGTCAATGACGCGATGAAGTCGATCCCGCGGACCCCGTCGGTCAAGTCTTTCACCCCGGAACCGATTGCCTGCAGGTACATCGGAGTGGTACCCATTTGGAAGCCGACTCCACCGTTGAGTTCGCCGACGCCGACGGCAACCAAATCCAGTTCGCCGCCCTCGAATCCGACCAAGGCGTTGATCTCTCCGGCTTTCTTGAACGGTGTCAGGACACGCGCAAAACCCAAGTAATTATCGTTGACGGTGTCGATCTGCAAAAACACATCTTCGACCGTGGCCAGTTTGCCAAGCTTCCAGCTTTCCAGTGCGATCCGTCCGACGGCATCCAACCCCAGCGTGCCGTCGGGTTTGAATTCCAGCCGGATGAACGAATCGTCCGGCGGATCCTCCGGTTCCGGCGCACTGTCGGCCTTGGCATCGATCGTGGCCAGTTCGGGTTCTTCCTCCAATGCGAAGGTCCACGCTTTACCCAAACTCTCGCTTAAATCGACCAACGCTTCTTCATCTTCCGGTGATGCAAAGGAAGCGGCAATCCGCAGTTCGGGATCGAATTTTGGAAACAGCAACTCCAGCTGCCCGCGCAACAAAAATCGGTTCCCACGCTCGACGCCCAGATCATCGACGCCGCGCTTTTGGAATTCCAAGCTCAAGTCCGTCGCTTCGGCTTGGACTTTGAAAATCGAGAATCGTTGATCCGGGAACGCGACCGTCGCTCCGGTTAGATCCACGCCGGCTGTGGTGATGATCACCGAATTGTCAGAGTTTTCGCCGGAGCCGATGTCGATTTCGACGTTACCCAATTTATCCGGCAAGGTGATCTTTCCCTTCAGCCCCAATCCGACGCCCGTCTCGGGCAAGAACATGTCGGTCACGGTGAACTTCAGGCCCGCCAAGACAAACGCGTTTTCTTTCGGGGGCTGATCGGGAACGTCTTGACTGGGGAACAATTCAAATTTTTTGGTCATGCGATTGA
Organism: Phycisphaera sp. RhM; assembly: GCA_033042175.1. Classification (GTDB taxonomy): domain Bacteria; phylum Planctomycetota; class Planctomycetia; order Pirellulales; family Pirellulaceae; genus Stieleria. Next base: position 74,338 of record WCIL01000026.1, on the reverse strand, counting down.
TCCGCAAGACCTTCTTGTCTTTCTCTGTCAAAAAGACTTCCGGTCCGAAACCGGGAATATCTTCCAGCAGGTTCGTCGTGATCGACCCGGACAGGAGGAAGAATTCCTCGTTCACTTCGAAGGTCCCGTTGATGGCAAACAAGGGTTCGAACGTCGGTCCGGCAAGCCCGATCTCGACTTTCCCTTCGATCGTGAAGCGTTGATTGATGTCGCCGGTGACTTTACCCGAGACACGCCGAATCGCGAACGGATCGAGCTGAATGGCGTCGGCCGCGTTGACCGGGATCGCAGGCAACGCTTCGCCTTTGTGAGACAACGTCAGTTCGCCCGACGGGCTTTGCAATCGGTCGAGCAATTCTGTAGACAAGACACTGAAGGTTGCCGATCCCTGCGAACCCACGAATGTGATGTCTTGATCGTCGCCGGCGAAACTCATGTCTTGGATCGGCCCGGCAACGCTCAGGTGCAAAACCTTTTTCTCGTCCGCGGCCGGTTGTGAGTCCTCTTCTTTCAAGACATCGGGAAAGGCCAGTTTGGCATCTTTGGCGACGATCAATGCGTACAAGAACGTTTCATCGGCAAGTGGTGCACCGCCGCTGGTCGCGGTGACCTTGACCGTGCCGGTGTAGATCTTGGCATGATTGGTGTTCGGGTCGTCATCCTGCAGTTTATTGATCTCAGCCTCAGTGACCTTACGTGCTTTGAAATCGATCGTTTTGGATTCTTTGGGGCCAAGATCCAGCGTCATATTATCGACGCCTGTCTTGGTCAGCTGAGACATCTTGTCCAGCCGAACCTTGGCCTTGACCGGCTTGTTGGACGTGTTGCTGATGACGATTTGGGCTTCCTGATTCTCCGCGGTGAAAATTCGGTTCAACCCGCTGATCGTGACGCTGGCTTGCCCTTGTCCAAAATTCTTGTAACCACCCTTGGCGAGGCTTCCGGTTTGCGCCGTGTGCCACCCCGGCGCTTCGATGACTCCACCGTCGGAAACGATTCGGCGTCCGTCTTCACTGACCGTTCCCGTGCCCACGATCTTCCATTTTCCGGCGTCATGATCAAACGAAAAGATCGATGATTTTTCGCCGGGGGCCAGGCCATCAAAATTCGGAAACGTGACTTCCGCCGGGACATCAAAACTGGTCGCGCCGGGGACCTGGATCGAGACGACCAACTGTGGATCCAAGTACGATGGCAGTGGTGCGGGAATCCGGTCAGGCTCGACCGGGATGATCGCTGCGGTGGTGGCGGGCGTGCCCGAATCATCGAGCGCCGCGCCGGGTTCAATGGTGAGCGAAAATTCATCGAACAAGGTTGGGTCGATGCCAGGAAGGATCTGTTCCAAACGCGTCCGCCCGTCGGCGCCGAATCCGACCAGAGTCGACTCCGTGGGGGACAAGCCTTGGATGTCGGTCTCTTTGAGCGGTGGTAGATAGATGTCGAACGGAGTGCCCCCCATATTCAGCTGCACCAAGCGTCCGGCTTTGCTATGAAAGGGCTTGCCGACGTTCGGATAAAGGTAGCCGGCGGGTAGATTCGTTGCGGTTGTGCCATCGATGTGAACGAAGAACTCCGGCGCCGGCATGTCGGTCAATTCAAAACGCCCGTTGACATCGGTGACAACGTTCTTTTCGGGCAGGGAATCGACACGAATCGTGGCGCCAACGATCGGTTCGCCCGTGTTGGAGTCTTTGACGAATCCGAACACGCCCGTTCCCTTTACCGGCGTCAGCGGCAGGGTGCGAAAATCGGCGTTCTGCACACCGCCCGGCTCGTCGTCGCCGTCGGCATCGAGCGCAAGGCCATCTCGTCCGATGATCTTGGCCCCGTCGACGACCACCCTGATTTCCGTCGACGCAGGCAGCGGCGCGTCATAAAAGAAAGTCGCAAACCGTTCGGTGCTGGACACCCGAATCGAACCGTCGACCCGTTCGCCATTGGCGATCAAGTAGAACGCGTCGGTGGTCACCGTGGACGCATCGACCGGTTCGTCAAAGCGCACGATCGTTTTGCGGATGACACTGACCAACTCTTCGCCGGCAGTCGGCGACGTCGACCGGATGCCGGGCGGATCGGCGACGAGAAAACTTGCAATCTCTGTGCCCGTGCCCAATACGTTCCCCGCCAAGTCCTCGACCGCCGTTGTCGTTGTCAGTCGATACGCTTGATCAGGTAGGGACTGGAATAGCGACAGCAGCCGCGTCGATTCGTTGACGGTATCGATCGAACGGATCGGAACCGTTTCTCCATGTTGTGACCCACCGTCGATCGTCAGCTCGAAGCTGGTCGGCACAAGCGTCGTCGCGACGGTCTCGCCCAAATCTAACTGGGCGGAATCGAAACTGCGACGCACCGTCGGATCGACCAACAGTTGTGGCGCCGGTGCGGCGCGATCGACGGTCAGATCGAATTGAATTTGATTCCCCTGCGTTCCGATGCGAATTTCAAAACGATGATCGCCGTCAGTCAGGGCGCCGCCTGCGAGCGTGTCGATCTGCTGCGTCGAAAGCGTCGCCTTCGAGTTGGTGAACGCGCTCGTGATGTCGACGAAGGGATCATCCCCCGCGCCATCGATTCGCGCAAAGACACTCTTGTTGCCAAGCTCGCCCGAACTGATTCGCAAATCGACACGGTAGTCATTGGAGATCAAATCCAGGTTCGTCGCCGCGCCGGGTGCTGAGTCATTCGGTAGCGTCGCGGCGACGATGGGGATGTTCAGCGCCAGTACATTCAGCACATTCAGCGCATCGAGTGGTGTTCCCACTCCATCGCCATTCACATCGATGAAGTTGCCGATGTTCTTAGCAGGATCCGACGTCACACCATCGGATCGGCCAATGGCATTGAGGACGCGCAACGCGTCGAGGAGAGAGACGGCACCATCGCGAGAGACGTCGAAACGCTGCAGGGGATTGGTGCCGAAGGGGTTGGCGGCTAGCAGATCTCGCCGCTCCAATCGCTCGATCAACGCTCTGCGTTGGAAAGCGTGCCGTCGCAGGGTCTTGTTCATTGCAAGTGCCTCGGCTGGACCCAATGGAGCCCCTTCGGGCCATTATAAGGCATCCCGCAGCACGGATGTGCAAGAATCTCCCGAACCTTTCCGTGGCGTTGCGATTCCTTTAAGGTAAAAGAGTCGATGGACGTCCTTTCATTTCATGAGGCCCCCGATTGCATGCACTTGCTCGAACCGACGCGGGAACCTTGTGGACCGACGTTGCTGCGGCGACGTGCGGACCGGCGCACGTCACCGTCGAAGTGTCGCTGGTCGGATTGTGCCGGACGGATTTGGCCGTCGCTTCGGGCAGATTGAAGGTCCAGACGCCCCGAGTCCTAGGGCATGAGTTTGTCGGGCGAATCGTCTCGGTGGGATCAGACGTTCGCGGCCTTTCGATCGGCGACAAGATCGCCGCCGATCCGGTGCTGCGATGCCGACGGTGTGATCGATGCCTCGGCCGTTGGCAATACGCTTGCCCCCAGGCGAAATTTTTGGGCGTCGATGTCGATGGTGCAATCGCCGACTCCATCACGATCCCCTGGCAAAACGCTTGGCGACTCCCCGAGTCGCTTGACGATCGCGTCGGAGCGTTGCTCGAACCGGTCGCGGCCTGTGCGGCCGTGCTCAAGGCGCCCCTGGGCACTCGGCAACACGGTGTCGTCTATGGCTATGGCCGGCTGGCCAAACTGACCGCGATGATTCTGCGATCACGCGGTTTCGCATTCACTCGCTGTGTCCATCCGAACCAGCAGCCGTTGGGAACCGATCAATACGACTTTGCGATCGACACCGAAGGCACGACGGATTCGCTCGCACAACTTGTCGATTGCCTTCGCCCGGGCGGAGTCTTGGTATGGAAAAGTCGCCCGCTGCGGCCGATCGCGTTTAACTTAAAAGCGATGCTTCCGAAGGAGCACCAGATCTTTCCGGTCAACTATGCGGACTTCGGCGAGGCGCGACGCTTGTTGCTCGATTCCGCTATCGACTTCGCATCACTGCTCGGTCCCGTCTGGAGTGCGGATCAAGCGACTCAAGCTTTCAAAGCCGCCCAATCTGATTCGTCTCGAAAACATTTCATCGAGTTGACGTCGGTCCAGAGCCTTCCTTTCGCAGCGAGAACCCAGCATCAATGTGTGCCATCGTCGGATGCGTGAGTTCGGGGAATCCCCGAGTGCTGAACCGTCGGCGATTGATGCAGGCGACCGAATCGATGGCTCATCGCGGTCCCGATGGAATCGCCGTTCGATTGCAACGCGGAAACGATGCGGCGGGATCGTTCGGACTGGGGCATTGTCGATTGGCGGTCAATGGGGGCCCAACGGCATGCCAGCCGATCCGCAACGGCGCCGGAACGTTGTCGATTGTCGTCAATGGAGAGCTCTACGATCCCGACGACGTCCTGCGACGACGACTCGAAAACCAAGGGCACCGATTCGCAACCCACAGCGACAGCGAACTTGCACTGCACCTCTACGCCCAGCACGGATTGGATTTCGTTAAATACCTCCGCGGCGAATTTGCGATTCTGATCCATGACGCGATGGCCGATCGTTTGGTCGCCGTCCGTGATCGATTCGGCATCAAACCACTACTTTACACCCACCACTCCGGTGAAATCTGGTTCGCCTCCCAAGCACGCGCTTTTCGTGCCGCGGGGATTCAACTGGAACGGGACGTGGAATCGGTTTGGCACGCGATGAGTTTTCAATACACGTTGCCCGATCGCACGCTGTACCGGAATGTCTATCAGGTTCCACCAGGGCATCTCGCGGTCGCCCGGGCGGGTGCCATCACGCTAAAGCAATACTGGAATCTGGATTACCCACGCCTGAACGAGCAACAGCCTTTCAATGACCGGCAAGACCCACGCGACTCGGCCGCTTCCTTCGTGAATCGATTCGACGAAGCGGTCAGAATTCGACTGCGGGGCGATGTTCCCGTGGTCGCTCATCTCAGCGGCGGCATCGATTCATGCAGTGTCTTGGAGTCGGCCTCGCGACAGGGCGTGATTGCGTCCGCGTTTTCGATCGGCTTTCCCGGTAAACACGACCACGATGAAACAACGTTTGCCCTTGAAATGGCGTCTCGATCGGGTGTCGCGTTCCACGGCCTGGATGGCTCGGCGGAAACATTGATCGATGCCATCGAGCAGTCCGTTGCGGCCAGCGAAGGCTGGTGCGTCAACGGGCACCTGCCCGCCAAGTTCTTGCTCAGCCGAGCGATTTCCGATGCCGGGTACAAAGTCGCGTTGACCGGTGAAGGGGCCGACGAGTTGCTGGCCGGATATGCCCATCTGAAAATCGATCTCTGTCGACAGACATCGTCGGGTGCGATTCAAAAGATCCAAGCCGACAATCGAAACTCCTACGGTAGCATGATCCCCGCGGCCGGCCGCGCGCTGCCGACGCAGGTGATCCACCGAGCGCTCGGGTACCTGCCGACGTTCCTGGCCGCCAAAGCGTCCCAGGGATGGATGCTCCGCTCGCACGCAAAACGAGATTTCCTGGCGCAGTTCCACGGACGAGACGCGATGGAAGAACTCGCCGCCGGCGTATTCAATCAAGAACAACTACGTGACCGACATGTCATCCACCAGTCGCTGTATTGTTGGATCAAGACGGCATTAGCGCAGAACATCCTACGCACCTTGGGGGACGGATGCGAAGCGGCACACGGCACCGAAGGCCGTTTGCCGATGTTGGACCATCTGCTTTTCGACTGGGTCAAACAACAACCCGTTTCTAGTTTGCTCCGTCCCCAATCATGTCGACCGAAGGGCTCCCCATCAAACGGCGACGGATTCACCGACAAATGGCTGCTCCGCGCGGGGATGCGGAATCGCTTGCCGGCGTGCGTCATCGAGCGTCCCAAACAGCCGTTTGACGCGCCGCCGCTGGCCGACAGCTTGCTGCGATGTCGCCGAATCAGAGACTACGTTCAATCAAAACTCGACGACCATCCCTTTTTTGATTCGGCCAAGGTTCGACAAACCTTGGCGAACATGCAGCACGCCAGCCGAGAAATGAAAACCGCCACCGACCCGCTATGGTGGATGCTGCTCTCTTCCACCGTGGCGTAAGCTTCCAGCTTACGGAGACACGTTCAAGACACGCAACCTGACATGACCCAAACGCAACAACAAACTGCCGTCGAAACCCAGTGGTGGAAGACGTTTTATGACGACGTGGCGATGGTGGTGCTGGCCGATCAAGATCCCGACGTGATCCGAGATCAGGTCGACACCATCACACGTCTGACCGGCCTGTCGCAGGGACAGTCGGCAATGGATCAGTGTTGCGGCCTGGGGCAACATGCGTGCGAGTTGGCAAACCGTGGCGTCGAAGTGATCGGGGTCGACCAATCGCCACTCTACATCGACCATGCCAGGCGGCTCGCCCGCGAACATCATGGCGGAGCGGAATTTGTGGTCGCCGACGCACTGACGTATCAACACGCCCCACCCGTCGATGTTGTTTTTAACTGGCACAGCAGTTTTGGTTATTCATGCGACGACGCGTGGAACCGGCGGATGCTTCACGCCGCGCGGCAATCGCTGCGTTCCGGGGGAGCGATGTTGCTGGAGTTCCCCAACATGTTGCATTTGCTGGCCAACTTTCAAACGTCGATTTCCACGACGCACCCTGGCGGCGTCTCGCTGACACGGACGTCTCGGATCTGCGCCTCCACCGGTACGTTGCATCAGGTTTGGGAGTACCGCATGGACGACCGGCCGGTGCGCACCCACGAAAGTTCGCTCAGAATTTATTTGCCCGATCAGCTGATCCAAATGTTTCGCGACAGCGGATTTGTCGACGTGAATGCTTTCTCGCCTTGCGGCGGCACGCTGACCGCCGATTCACCACGCTGCGTCATTGTTGGGAGCAATCCAAGTGTTCAATGATTTCATCCAACCGTACGAGGGTCAAACCGACGAAGCATTTCGGGCGGCGCTGTATTCCGGTGCCGTGCTCGTGCTGCCACCTTCGGAAACGACGCTGCGAATGCGCGACTCCTGTTGGGATCGGATTTGCCAAGTTTTTGGAGACGATCCACGCAACGCCTCCAAACGCCTTGCCGGCGACCAACTGTTTCAAAAAGCCGGGCTGCTGCGACGCGAATTCTATGAGTCCGATGTCTGCCGACAGGGGATCGCGGATCTGTTGCGTCAAACCGGTTGCGACGCAAATCAACATCTTTGCGATCCCGTCCGTTTGCGTGTCATTACCGAGGGCGGTCACCACAATCCCGCTGCGGCACCCGTTTATTATGCCCATCGTGACACGTGGTACTCCAACCCGCAGTGTCAGATCACCTGGTGGATGCCGTTGCATCCGGTATCGCAATCCGAGACGTTTTCGTTTCTGCCGTTCTACTTTGATCGAGCCGTGGACAATGACTCCGGTGGGTTCGATTACCGGCAGTGGACGTCCAAGGGCACCGATTTAAAGATCGGTTGGCAGGATGCCGAAGCCGGTCGCCGCGAACTCTATCCGCGATTGCGCGAATCGCTACCGCAGACGCAGCGGGTCGCGTTCGAGGCACAGGCAGGGGAGGTGATCGTGTTTTCCGGCCAGCATCTCCATCAAACCGTGCCGATCGAATCGGGCGAAACTCGACTGAGCATCGACTTTCGAACCGTTTGCTTACCAGATCACGACAAGGGGTTGGGGCCGAAGAACATCGACAATCGTTCGACCGGTGATGCATTGGCCGGACACATCCCCGTCTCGCCGGCGGATCGAGGCCCATGACGGATCCGTTTTGGATTGAATTTGACCGGGTCGCGATCGAAGCTCCCGAACAAGTCGCGATCGAACAGGACGACTGTCGCCGCTGCAGCTATCGTGAACTGCAATCGATGTCGCGTGAAATCGCCGACTTGATCCATCGCGCGAACATCACGCGGCAAAGCGTGATTGCCATTCGAATCGAAAAGTCGATCGAATACGTCGCCGGCCTGATCGGGATTTGGCGAGCCGGTTGCGTCGCGCTGCCGATGCCTGACGTGATCCCCGAAGCGGTGCGAAGCGCGAACGGTCGGCGGGCGGGGATCACGGCAACATTGCATCCGGATTTGTTGTCGACACTGGGAGTCAAATTAGAGGTCTCGTGTAATCGGTCCGTTCGGCATGACACCGAATTGGCGTACGTCTTCTTCACGTCGGGTTCGACGGGGGCGCCAAAGGGCGTCGCGGTCACGCACCGCGGATTGGTGCCGGTCCTGAACGATCAGATCCAAGCGTTTCAACTGGACCGAACGACGCGTTCTCTGTTTTTTCTTTCCATTTGTTTTGATGCGTCGATTTCGGACATCGGAACGGCGTTGTTGGCCGGCGGCACACTGGTGATCGAGTCGGATGTTCAAGCCTTGCCGCCGCAGGCACTGTTGCGACGAATCGAACACCGAGGCATCACGTACGCCGACTTGCCGCCCGCCGTGGTTTCCCAAATCGGGAAACAGAAATGCATCATTCCCGAGTCGCTCGTGACGGTTGTGGTTGGTGGCGAAGTCTGTTCGGCCGAAGGGATTGATTGGTTTTCCAGCCAGCTGAGTCTGTTTAACGTTTACGGACCGACCGAAGCGACCGTGTGCACCAGCATCAAGAAGTGCCGGCCGGGAGAACTGCCGACGCTTGGAACGCCGATCGCCGGCATGCAGTATCACGTCGAACCGGTTGATGGCGGCGTTTCCGATCGCAGCAGCGCGACGGCAGATGGAGCACCGACAGTCAATGACGAGGGTGAATTGTGGATCGCCGGTCCGGGGCTCGCCGCCGGCTACGTCGACGATCCACCATTGACCGCTCAGAAGTTTGTCACTCGCGATCAACCCGCTGGTACCGAACGGGCGATCGCGTTCGCCGGAATGCTTCGGGCGAATGCGTTTTCCTAGGTCGACTCGACCGGCAGTTTAAATTACTCGGAAAGCTCGTCGAACCGGAGGAGATCGGCAAACGGATCCTGGAACATCCGTCGGTCGCTGAAACAGCCGTCGTGCCGCTACGGGATGAACGCGGATCGGTTCGCGCGATCGCGGCAATCGTCAGCCCGACTCATTCGTCAGAATTGTGCGTCCCATCGCTGCGGGAACATTTGCAGAACACGCTGCCGCGTTGGATGGTTCCGACGACGATCAAAGTCGTCAACGAGGTGAAGAAGACTGCGACGGGAAAAGTAGACGTTGCTGCTTCGTCCGCCTTATTGAACGCGACGGCGACTGAACTGCAGCCTGCACCCGATTCCTCAACAGCTGCAATCCTTCGTTCGCTGTGGGTGAAAGTGCTCGGACACGACCGCTTCGGATGGGATGATCCCTTTGACTCCGCCGGCGGTAGCTCCTTGGCGGCCATGGAACTACTGGCAGCGGCCGAAGCAAACGGCCTGGCGTTGAATTCCGCAAACCTACAACACCAAACGCTACGCGAGAGTTTGCGTGATTGCGAATCTACCTGCGCCGCCACGACCGCTAGTTTAAACTCAATCGTGCAGCAATTGTCGGTCGCGGTTCCCGACCTGCCGGCCATCGAACTGATCAAGAAACGGGAACGAGCGATCTTGCTAACCGGGGCAACCGGATTTTTGGGCACGTGGGTGCTCGACGCATTGCTGCGGGAAAATCACGGAACAAAACTCATCTGTCTGGTTCGTGCCAACGATTCGACGCAGGCGTTGCAGCGAATCAACCATTCGCGGAAAACATTTTTGGGAAGCGATGTCCATTCGCTCGGCCCCGATGACGTTCAGCCGATTTGCGGTGATCTCGCGGCGCACCAATTCGGTTTGTCGGATCACCAGTGGTCGCGCATCGCCGATCAGGCCACCGATCTTGTCCATTTGGCTGCCCGGGTTCATCTGCTTGATGATTTCCAGACGATGCGTTCGGTCAATCTGGACTCGCTGGCGACGCTCGCGCGGTTGGCCTGCGATGGAAGGCCCAAGGCCATGCACCACGCGTCGACCTTGTCGGTTTTTGTGGCGACCGACCGCGAAGAAACGTGTTACGACGAGATGGATCGATTGGAGACACCGGCACGCGTGTTTGGCGGGTACGGCCAGACCAAGTGGGCGGCCGAGAAGTTGCTGTGGTCGATCGCGGGAATGCAAACCCCGGCGATCTATCGGTTGGGGCTGTTGACCGGAGACACAAAACACGGCGTCGGCGGCCTTCACGACCAGCTGGCCATGTTCACGCGGGGAATCGCGTTGCTGGGGCAATACCCCGAAGGCATCGACGACTTTTGTTTTGACGTGACACCGGTGGATCAAGCGGCGCGCGGTATCATCCGCCTCTTGCTCGACAACCATTCCGGTGCGTTCCACCTTTGCGGTCCGCAACCCGTTTCCGCGTCGCGTTGGTTTGGGGCGATGCAACGAGTGGGGATTGATTTGGCACCGGTATCGCGTCAGCATTTCCAATGCACCGCAGATCGCTACCAACGGGATGAAACGAACACGGACGTCAACCGTCGAGACGTCGCGGCGGCTTGCCTGGCGTTGACCTATCGAACGACGGCTTTAGACAATCATCGAGCGCTGGATTTGTTTTTGGCGACGAAGACTCGATTCGATGCGACGCGGGCTAACCATGTGTTGCAACCCACTGGAGAACAGATGCGTCCGATCAGTGATCGGCAACTGGAGTCAATGGCAGGAGTGATGTTGAAATCGATCCGAGGGAGGGCGGAGGCATGACGACGGGAATGGTGTTGGGAAAGTTCTTGCCGCCGCACCTTGGGCATGCGTATCTCGTTGATTTCGCGCGGCACTATGTCGACGACTTGACGGTCGTCGTCGGCACGCTTGCCGCAGAGCCGATACCTGGCGCCCGACGCTACGAGTGGATGCAAGAGATGTTCGCCGGAACGGGAACGCGCGTGGTTCATCTGGACCTGGAACTGCCGCAAGACCCAACGGAACACCCTGAGTTTTGGCGACTCTGGGAGGACGCGCTGCGCCCTTTGCTTCCCCAGCGGTTGGACTACGTCTTTGCTTCGGAACCGTATGGGTGGAAACTAGCCGAGGTATTGGGGGCACAGTTCGTGCAAGTGGACATCGATCGCAGCGTGATGCCGGTCAGTGGAACCAAGGTCCGCGAAAAGCCTCTTGCCCATTGGCGTTATCTGCCGCCTTGTGTGCGGAGTCACTTTGTTCGACGCATCAGTGTTTTCGGTCCTGAATCAACCGGCAAGAGCACGCTGGCGAAAGACTTGGCAGAACATTTTCGCACCATCGCCGTTCCCGAGTATGCGCGCACCTTGATCGAGTCTCAGCAGGGGCGGATCGAAGCCGCCGACATTACACGCATCGCGCGTGGGCAAGCGGCCAGTGAAGATGCCTTGGCTCGGGCCGCCGACCGCGTGTTGTTTTGCGACACGGACTTGTTGTTGACGACGGTCTGGAGTGATTGGCTGTTCGACGATTGCCCAGACGAAGTCACACGTGAAGCAGGCCGGCGAACCTACGATCTGACCCTGTTGACCGACGTGGACGTGCCATGGGTGGAAGACCAGGTTCGCTATCTGCCCCGAGACCGCAGCAACTTTTTCCAGCGATGTGAAGCGGTCTTGCAAGCACACCAGCGACGTTACGTGGTGTTGCGAGGTTCCTGGGAAGAGAGATTCCAAGCGGCCGTTGATGCGGTGGACGCGTTGCTGACGGAGTGATTGCCGGTCGAAGCCCCCTTTTTGATCGGCAGGGACAGCCTGCCCTACGATGCCAATCACAACCGCCCGACAACCCCTGCGGATCAACGCTGTGAAGCATTTATTCCCTGCGTTTGACGAGGTGTTAGCGGCAGGGCGCAAGCCCTCCGGTCCCTCATCGTTCCCGAAATACCGGAGGGCTCGCGCCCTGCCGCTAAAAAATGCTTCACAGCGTTGTCCTGCGGTTCAGCGTCACCGGCCCAACGGCCAACCGGGGAGCGTTCCGCAGGATTGAAGGGCGAGCACGGCCAACGCACTTCCCGTGTTGGAAATCAGATTACCGGCGTCGTTGACGGGGGAACGCGTGAACCACTTTCCGCTTTCGCGTTGATGGGTGAGCAACCACTCGACGCCACGTTTCAATCGCGGATCGTCCGCCGGCACGCCCAGTTCACGGCTGATCACGATCACCAATCCGGTGCCGTAGGCGTCACTGGTTTGGACGTCCAAGGGTTCGCCGTCGTCACGCTGAAGACCTTTCCAATCGGTCAAGAAACCGGACGTCGACCACCCTCCGTCGGGACGTTGCAGGGCGAGCAGTTGCTGCAGCGTTCTCGCCCGTTGTTCTTCGCCGGCGATACCGTCGATCCGCAGCGAGCACCAAGCGATCATGGCTCGGTGATGCAGTGATTTGGGCGGGTCATTTTCCAAGTAGTGACGGAGCTTGACCAGACCCGCGCGGGCTGCTTCCGTGTCGGCATAGCCGTCCGGTGCGATCCCGACGGTGAGTGCCGCGAGGGTGACGCCGTAATGGTCGTCGATCTCCATCGGTGCATAGTCGCAATCCGGCCAAACCCATCCGCCGTCTTCACGCTGCACGGTCCACATCAAATCCAACACCTCGCGGGCGACCGGGCTGAGCTTGCCCGTGGTCTGCACATCGTTGAACGTCAGCGCGGCAGCGACGACGATCGTCCAAAACCCTTGTCGCTCTGAGGGGCCCTTGTTCTTCCAACGCACCTTGGGGTATTGCTCGAAGAACTCACGAACCTCGCCCGAGTCCTGTTGGATCGACGCCAGAGCCGGCCGGGCAAACAGATAGGGCATGTTCGTGTGGCAGGTCACACATTTCTTTTCTTTCTGCCAGGTCAGCGCGGCACGATCCAAATAAATCGCCGCCTGCTTGGCTGAAAACGGTTCCGCCAAGGGCTCATCGGCGGTGATGGGCTCACGCTCCGCGGGGACGGATTGCAGCGTGACGATGCCTTGGGCGTGGGCGACCGAGGCGACGAAACACGAGAGGAACCCGAAAAACACCGCGGCAGCTTGTTGCTTCGTCTTCATCGATCGCCCTGTTGAGCTTGGGGAGCGTGCATTGACGGCACGTCGATTCATTTCTCCTGGTCCGTCAAGATTCCCGGTTTTGCCACCTAGCCTGACGAGACCTGCCAAACTATACCGTAAACTGCAGCGCCGTAGCGGATTGTGAACATACCCTACAGCGGGTAGACGTCGCAGCTGGAACCCTCGCCAAGGAAATGCCGGTCATGAAAATACTGGTTGCCGACGACTCGGCGATGATGCGGCATGTGTTGGTCGAGTCGCTGAAACAGTGGGATTATGAAATCGTCCAAGCCGAGAACGGTGCCGAGGCCTGGGAACGATACCAACAGGAGCGTTTTCCGCTCGTGCTGAGCGATTGGATGATGCCTGAAATGGATGGGTTGGAACTGGTCACGCGGATCCGAGCCAGCCAGTCGACCGACTACACCTACATCATCCTGCTAACGGCGAAATCGGAAAAAGAGGATTTGATTCATGCGATGGAGGCAGGGGCCGATGATTTCTTGATCAAGCCATGTGATACCGAGGAGTTGCGTGTGCGTGTCCGCGAGGGCGAGCGGATCATCCGGCTGGAACAATCGCTGGCCGAACAAAACCGCCGACTTCGCGAGACGCAAGCCGCCCTGGTGCAAAGCGAGAAACTCGCAGGTCTGGGACAACTGGCCGCCGGCATGGCGCATGAAATCAACAACCCGATCTCCATCGTCGCCAATAATTTGTCGGTGCTCCGCCGCGAAGTCGCCGTCCTGGCCGAAACCCTTTCAAGCTACCGCCGGCTGAGTGAAACCTTGGTAGCGGCCCGACCGGATCTGGCCGACGAAATTCGTCAGTTGGAAGAGGACTGCGATTGGGAATGGACCGAAGAAAACCTGCCGCGGCTGTTTGAAAGTTCGTCCAAGGGGCTCAAACGGGTTCGCGACATCGTCAATAATCTTCGCGATTTCGCTCGACTGGACGAAGCCGAACTCGATGAGATGGACATCAACGCGGCGATCAGGTCGACCCTGCAAGTGCTGGCCCACAAAATGAAAGCCGGCCAGGTCTCCGTGGAAAAGTGCCTGCGCGACGAATTGCCGCGCGTGATTTGCCATCCGGCCAAGATCCATCAGGTACTGTACAATCTATTGCTAAACGGCATCCAAGCAACCGCGCCCGGTGGGCGTGTGGTTGTGCGGACGTCCGCGGACGAGGAAGGAACGATCACCGTCGAAGTGGAAGATCATGGCAGTGGCATCGAAGCCGAGCACCTGCCACGCATTTTCGATCCATTTTTCACGACCCGACCGGTCGGCGGGGGAACCGGTTTAGGTTTGGCGATCAGTTACGGGATCGTCCGTGACCATGGCGGTACGATCGAAGTGGAAAGCGAGATGGGGCGGGGAAGCACCTTCCGTGTGACGCTACCGCCACGCCCCAAAACCGAGTGACATTTGCGTGGAGTGACGATGACCGGAAAGACGCCGTTGAAACATTCGATCTTAATCGTTGACGACGAACCCGAAATCCTGTTTTCGATCAAGGGTTTGTTGCGACGTGAGTTCAACCTTTACACCGCCGAGAGCGGGGCGGAAGCGTTGGAAATCCTGCGCGAGCATCCCATCCACGTCGTGATGACCGACCAACGGATGCCGGAGATGACGGGCGTCGAATTCATTGGCAAGGTGAAATCGGAATACCCCGATGCCATCCGTATGGTGTTCACCGGCTATGCCGACATCAAAGCGGTGATCGACGCGATCAACAAGGGAGGCCTGTTTCGCTACATCACCAAACCCTGGGACCCCGACGAATTGGTGGACGTGCTACGCGAAGCCGCCGCCGAATATGACCGTTTGGTCGAACGACGACGGCTGTTGGCGGACCTGAAAGAACACCTTGGACAGGGCCAAGACTACGCCAAGCGACTCGTCGGCCAGACGACCGAAGCCAAAGCGGTGAATCAATACCTCGAAAATGCGACGCAACTTCTGACCCGACTTCAGCAGCAACGATGACCGACAAAGAACCCGTCTTGCTGACGGTCCTGATCGAACCGGCGACGCGACGCTGGTCGGTCGCCGGCATCACGGCCGACGGCCGAGGCGTGCCGCTGATGTGCACCGAACCCGGTGACTTCGATGCCGTCGTCGGCCAGACGCTCGACGAACAAGCCAGCTACCTCCGCCATCGCCTGTCCGGTGTCTTGCAACGCGGCTGTGATCGGCTTTGGGGGCGACAGATGAAACCGAAGCAGATTGTCTTCGTCGCCGACGAACCCCTTCGACGCTCCCACCCAGACCTGACACAACGCGTCGCCGAGCATTTCGTGGAATGGATGACCAGCCCGCCCGTGGCGTTCTTCGTCACCGACCTGCAGCGGTCCGACGACGACATCCTGACGCTCGATCCCATCGCCGGCGACTTGGACCCATCGGACCAAGACAGCCTCACCACGGCATTGCCGACGCTGATCCAAACGCTGCAAGATCGAGAGGCGTGGGAATTCGCGGCCAGCAAGCCGCCGGCCTAGCCCAAGGCTAAACCTTCGGTTTGATGAACAGCACTTCGCCCCGCTCGATCCAACCCTTTCTCAGGTCGACTCGGAACCAACCCTCGGCGTTTCGACGGTGAAAACGGACGGCGGATCGTTTGCCGAATTGCTTGAGGTCATACTGCGCCCAGGTTTTTCCCATGTCGGTTGAAATGATGAATCCGGTGTCGTACGGCGATGCGGGTGCGTAGTGCGCCGACAAGATCACACCGTCTTGGATGATCATGTTGGCCGATTCGTATTCGGGATTGAACAGCAGGGTGTGCTTGGACATGTCCGCCAGGTCGGCCGGGTCGCAGCTAAAAATGCCGCGGTCATGCGGCATCACGCCGTTGCGACCGTTGGCGTCAGACGCCCAGTAGAGTCGGCCATCGACAAAATTGATGCCGCCGGATTTGTATCGCGAATTGGAATTGACCGACACTAGGACCTTCCAATCCCAGGAGTCGTTCGCCGAATCATAGGTGCCGCGCATCCAATGACATTCATGCACGTCGCCGCGCGCCCCATCCGCACGATCATGGTCTCCCGTGCAAGCGTAAAACGCATTCTCGGCGGGATTGTAGGCGACCGAATGAACGTGACGGCACACGATCGGAATCTCGGGATCGCCCAGCAGATCCCCCGCGCCGGCGCCCTTCTGCTGGAACTGTGGACTCTGCCCAAACGAGAACGCGATCTTGACCGTCTGGCCTCCGTCGGTGGAGTAATAAATGTTGATCGGAACCGCACCGCCGAGCACGTTGCAATAGTTGCCCCAAACCAGCATCTCCGTCCCATCGACATCCCACGTGTGGACGCCATCGAGCGGATGGAAATACCAACCCGGATTGTCGGGATCCAGCGGCGTGTGCGGCAGGTAGTCATTGCCCTTGCGATCTTTGACGATGATCTGCTTGCACGACTTCAGGTTGTCGGTGCTCAAAAACAGTTTCGTCAGCGTGGCGAAAAGAAGGTTGCCATTTTTCAAGATACAGCTGAACGTGATCTTGTCGGCATCGGGAAACGACAACCGGTGCGGCCACGTCGCACCATTGTCCTCGGACAGATAAACCGCGCCGTCATCGAACCCGAACGCTTTGTGGTCGCGTTGCGAATCGATGTAGGGGCCTGGCGGCGCGAGTCGATACCAAAAGTGATCGGTGGAACCGACATCGGTCGTCGCCGCACACAGCCCCCCCGCACCGGGCAGCAGCAGACCGCCGGCTGAGGCGGATGCGGTGGCGAGGAACTGACGTCTGGACGTGGTCGAGGAATAAGTGTCTGGGGTAGGCTTCATGGCGGGTGTCGTTGAGTGGGGGAGTGCTGTGCGAAAAAGGGGTCAGGCCTCTTTTTCGCACTCAGCCCCCTTTTCCGCGGCACCCTCAATCTAAAGTTGATGGAGCACGAAAACCACTCTAACAGCCGCCATCGGCCACCGCTACGATTGACCCGCGAGATCGGCTACCGAGTGTCTGACGTGTGTCGTTGAGCAGCCGACTTTCGCCGCGTAGAATCTGCCGCTTGTCCATTCCCTTCACCGGTTTACCATCGCTGGCGAAAAACCAACCATGCTCGCAAAAGACATCAAGACAGGTACGGTCGTCGTTCATGAGGGTGCCCCCGTCCTGATCCGCGGCATCACCGTCCACTCGCCTTCGGCCCGGGGGGCGGCAACGTTGTACAAATTCCGCGCCCGCAATGTCCTGACCCGAAACAAGGTCGACATCACGATGAAAGGCACCGACGTGATCGAGGAAGCCGACTTCTCGCGTCGCGAAGTTCAGATGCTGTACACCGACGCGACGCATCTGTTCGTCATGGACAAGGAAGACTACCAGCAATACGAGTTGCCGCTGGAGGATGTCGAAGAGGAATTGAAGTACATCACCGAAGGTTTGGAAGGCATGCGGGCGATGATTTACAACGACGGTTGCGTGGGGCTGGAATTGCCGGCGGCCGTGGAGTTGACGATCACGCAATGTGACCCCGGTGTCAAAGGCAATTCGGCAACCTCACGGAGCAAACCGGCGACGCTGGAAACCGGGCTCGTGGTCCAAGTGCCGGAATACATCAAAGAGGGCGAGCGGCTGAAGATCGACACCCGGACCGGGGAATACTTGGCTCGTGCATGATTGCTCGAGTGCAATCGCTCGGGCCAGACGCGGCACCTTTAACCAACCAGGCTTGACGATGTGGAATCGCAATGGACTCTGACGACGATGTGATGCAAGCCTTGGCGGCGCACGACGAGCGTGTGGCGCGTTCGGGGCGATCGATCTGGGTCGGTGCGGAACCGACCTACACCGATCGGTTCTCCGAATCTTCCCAGTGGCTGTTCGATGCCCTCGGCGATGACAAACGCGACCGCGCCCTGAAGATGCTGGCACGGCTGGGACGCCACGAACACGGCGCCGCCGTCCTGCGTTGTGTCGGTCGTCAATATGGCGGCGAACCACATCCACGCTGGTCGGTGGGCATCTATGCGCGACGCGACGGAGCACGCCTCTGGTCCGGCCCACCGGACCCCGCACTCGCGGCGGCGCCGACATCAGACACACCAACCAACCCGGCGGCACTGGCCGTCACGCTGTCCAAAGCCCTGCGGGCGATCGGCTTGAACGCGACGACGGTTCAATCGCCGCTGCGGGAGCGCGTCGTTTTCCGTACCGACGGCACCCCGCCGCCGAATTGTGCCACCCAGAAACCCTCGCTGGCCAGATCCTCGCTGCACAGCGAGCGGGTGGTAGGCGCCGAAGTCGAAGACGACTTGGCAGAGTCGGGGAACTATTTAGTCGTTTGCTCGGATCAAGAAGGTGTTGCGAATCTGGAGCTTCCCAAAATACCCGACGTCGAACTGTTCGGGCGGTTGCTCGGTGCCATCTCAACGGCCACGCTGGAAATGGACCTGTCCGCCGTCGTGCTCAGCGGACACGCTCCGCCGGTCGACCCGACCGTCAGCTGGACGACGATCACGCCCGACCCGGCAGTGATCGAAATCAACATGGCGCCGGTCGCCTGCACCGTCGACCTGCTGCAACATTTACGTGACTTGGAAAACGCCGCGGAACAAGAGCGTCTTGCGCCGTTGCGGTTGCAGTACAACGGGGTGGAAAGCGATTCCGGCGGCGGCGGTCACATCACGCTGGGCGGAGCGCGCCCCTCGGTCAGCCCCTTTCTGACCCTCGGACATTTGTTGCCCAGCATCGTTCGCTACTTCAATCGACACCCCTCGCTGTCCTACCTGCACGCCACCGACTCGGTCGGCCCGTCCAGCCAGGCGCCTCGGGTGGACGAAAGCCTGCATCACGATCTGTCAGATTTTGCGCTCGCGCTGGAACTCCTCAAGCGAACCGACAGCCCGACGCCGGACACGCTCTGGAATAGCCTCGCGCCGTTTCTGGCGGATCCCTCCGGGAACAGCCACCGAGCCGAAATCAATATCGAGAAGCTTTGGAATCCGTTCTTGGGCGGGCGAGGCTGCAACGGCCTGGTCGAATTCCGCGCGTTTCGCATGGCACCGTCTCCCGAAACCACGGCGGCATTGGCGGCCCTGCTGCGGGCCATCGTCACCATGCTCGCCGAAGCCCCCTTCGACGAACCCCTGACCGACTGGGGATCGGAATTGCACTCGCGGTTTTCGCTGCCGTATTACCTGCACCGCGACCTGAAAGAAGTGCTCGCCGATCTCGACACGGTCGGTCTGGGGCTCGGTGATCCGCTGGTCCAACTGCTGCTCCGCGACCGTGACCTAGTCCTCGCCGAACGGACACTCGGATCGGCGCGTCTGGAGATTCGCAGGGCGTTGGAGTTTTGGCCGCTGGTCGGCGATGTCGCAACTCAAGAACGCGGCGGTTCGCGGCTGATCGACTCGAGCACGTCGCGGATCGAAATTCGATTGCGACCGACGGATCCGAACGAACCGTTGGATGACTGGAACGTCGCCGTCGGCAACTGGTCGATCCCGCTGCACCGCATCGAAAATGACGATGGGGAGGTCGCACTGGTCGGTCTGCGCTATCGAAGCTTCGTCCCTCTCCGCGGACTGCACCCGACCCTCGGCGCCCAGTCGCCGCTGACGCTCCGCTTTTCGCACCCGAGCGCCGGCCACTGGCGTGTTCGCTTACATGATTGGCACCCCAAGAGCGAACCCTACGCCGGGCTTCCCGCCGACGTGGATGAAGCCCGTCAGCGCCGCGAGCAACGCTGCGTCGTCGAGCCGATCGACGCAAAGAAGATCGCGCCGACGGTCTCACCACCCGGCGATGCGGTCTGCGATCAAGTTGTGGATCTCCGCTGGCAGCAGCCCAAAGCGTAGTGATTCCGACCAGTGATTCACTGGCATGGCTGATCATCAGCGGACATCAGCCCGTTCACGCGGCCGCCCGGGCGAACCGAGCTTGTGATGCCAGCGGAACACAACCGTCGCGATCAACCCCGTGATGGCGAACGACGTGACCGCCGCAAACAGGTGTCGATGTCCCATCTCGCCCGGAGATCGATCGAGCAGCCAGCCCATCAGTGGCCCCATGAAGACGTCGGGGGTGTAACCGATGACCGATACGATTCCGACCGCCGTACCGGTCCGCCCCATCGGCACGCGACCTTCTTCCATCAGCGCAAAGTACAATCCGCGAAGCGCGAACACGGCCGCACTGGTGGTAACCAGCGTGGCAAAGAACAACACCATCGCTCCGGGCGGCAGCAAACCGGCGGCCAACAATCCGGTTCCCACAGCAATCGCGGCAAAACACACCAGCGTTGATTTCGAAACGCCGAATCGATCGGCAATCAATCCGGCAAGAACAGCCGCCGGCGGCCGCATCCACATCGACACCGTGCCGATTGTTGCCGCCTGCACTTCATCGAACAACAACACCTCTTTGGCGTACAGCGACACGTCATCGAGTCCCTTGTACGCCACGTACGCACAAACAACGATGATCGCCTGCAACCAAACGGCTGGCATTCGCAGCACCGCCCCGATCCCGGCATCGGCGTCGCCGCGACTTGGGGAAGTTGCCTCGAAGGTCCGCGTTTGCTTTCGCGGCAGTGCAAACCACACCAGCACGGCGGACAAGAACGTCACCGCGGCAAACAACAGCACCACGTTGCCAAATGCGTCAGACCGCTCGGACAGTGTTGCGAGTTGCACATCGGCTGGAATCAACGCCGCGTACAGCCAAACCGACACACTGGCGATCAGGGCGGCGATCAATCCGCGGCCACCGTCCAGAATCCCGAACGCCCGCCCGGGCAGAGCACGACTGGGTGATCCGTCTGCTGACCATCCGCCAGCGCCCCACTGACGCGTCGCACGGATCAACGGCGACCAAAACAGCAAGATCGTGGTCAGCCCCCAAAAGCCATACAGCGACTTCACCACGCTGAGCGAAGGGATCCCGGCCATCATCAAACCGCCGGCGGAAGTTGCCACCAGCGCGATCGCCATCAGCTTTCTTGCGTCGAATCGATCCGCAATCGGACCGCCGGGAAAGTAGGCCAACATCGCAACGACGCCGTAGATCGAAAAGGCCATGCCCAATTGCAAGTTGCTGATCCCGAACACATCCAGCAACGTCGGCCGAAAGATCCGCGGTAAGACGAAGGGAAGAAAGAACACAGCCTCGCCGGCGATGACCAACGCAAGCATCATCACGACCTTGCGAAGTGACGTCGCGACCACCGGCTCGTTCGTCGAATCGATCAACTACTTGTTCTCACATTCGGCCCCATCGGGCGTTTGGTCTGCGCGACTGTCTCCGTCGACGACCACGCCCTTCCAAAATGCAAATCGGCCGCGAATGGTCTCCGCCTGAGGCTTTGGGTCGGGATAGTACCAAGCCGCATTCTCGTTGACCTGGCCGCCCACCTCGATGCTCTTGTAACTGGCGACGCCTTTCCATCCGCACGTCGTCTGGTGGTCGCTGGGTCGCAACCGCGCCGCGTCGACGCTTTCGGCAGGGAAGTAGTGATTCCCTTCGACGACGATCGTGTCGTCACTTTGGGCAATAATCGATCCGTTCCATTTCGCAGTCGCCATTTTAGTTTTCCCTACACCGTTCGATGTGTATCAGCGATTCGTCGTCGATTGTGCAAGTTGAACATCACCCTCGTTTGCGAGCAGGTCTCGACGTCCAGACTGTAAACAAGACCGAGAAGTGTACCGACACGTCCAGCGCCGGATCGCGCTCAGGCATCCGTCACCGAAGCGCACCCCGCCTCAAGTTCCTTCAGCATCGAGCGCACCGACGTCTCAAGCCCAAGTGTGATGTCGTGAACCGTGCCTCGTTTGTCCGCCGCATAGGCCGATGCGTGATCTTTCAAGTCGATCGGCTGCCCCACTTTCACGCAGGCCTTCCTGGGTCCCCAAACCTTTCGCTCTTTGCAGACTTCCATCTCCAACAAGCACAACACGTCAAGAAACCTCTCGAACGTCATCGATTCCCCGACGTAACCGTCGTGCAACGCGACAAATTGCAACAACTGCCAAAGTTCGTCGTAGTATTTTCGCGCCAGTTGTTGACGCTGGACCACCAACTGCTGCTCGTATTCCGACCCACTGGGCTCCTCGTGAACGATCCTGTCGACGGCGTTGAACAGAGAGCGAATCCGGTCCAACAGGGTTTGCTTTTCGGTCGCGGTGAGCCCCAACTGCTGTTCCAGTTGACAGATCGCGTACAGCTTTAGATTCTCCGCCCGATCACTCAGATCGCTGTCGGGGGCCGGATGCACACCGTGCGTTTTTTCATTCGCCGCAACGACCGCTTCGACGACCCGTCGGAGACGCGCATGCCGAGTCTGCTGCGATGGACCGTCCCCGATTGCCAGTTTTGATTCCAACCTCGCGAGCGACGCGTCAATTTCGTCGTGCATGTCGCGAAGATAAACGTACTTGATGGCGATCGGAATGCAGTACAGGCTGGCTTGATCGTCTTCTTTCTTCGCGTCCTCATACCCTTTGAACGCCAGTTGGATGACGCCCTGTTGAAACGGCATGACGACGCTGTTTTGCCACACCGTCTCGCCCTCGGGAAAGATGACCAGCCAACGCTTGCCGGCCGCCAAAAGCTTGCGCGTCATGCTGAACGAGGGTCGATCGACCGAGCCGCGGATGATCGAGTACACCCCCATCCTCGGCATCAGCAAGCGGTTGATCCTCGATTGCTGAAACAACTCCATCGCCGCGACGTAGTTGTAACTGTCCCCGAGCAGTTTTGACAAATACATAATGATGTGTGGCTCGAACCCTCCCGAATGGCTGGGTGTCACCAAGCATCGCTCGCCCTTGAACTGCCGCAATCGTTCCAAATCTTCGTCGCTGATCTCAATCTCGGTGACCCGCAATTTTCGCCGAATCGAAGACCGGATCCCCATCTGCACCAGCCAGGTGACCAAGCCGTTGCTGTTGGGAGGATAGAAGGTGAACGGCTGCGGTCGTGCGCGTGAATCCGTCGTCGAAGGGGCTTGCAAATTCATGGCGGGTTTCTCGTCGACACTCGGTGTTCGAAACACGATGTCAGTAAGCTTAGTGCCTGCGACGGCCAGTTGACCACCGCCGCGGCCCTCGCTCCAGCGCGTTCCTGGCATTTGTGTCTCCCCACGTTCTTGAGGGCTCGTTCACGGACACGGGACTTGATCGGTGTAGGTTGTGGATCTGAGTTCCCAGCCGCCTTGCGGGACACTCCGCCACGTTAAACAAAGCTTCCTGAATTTTCGTGTTGGTATACAATCCTCCGCCACAGTGGAGATTGGCCGCGACCACCTGCCCTGCCGGGAAGGATCTTTCAAAACCGATGAAGACGCGAGCCACTACGCTGCGGCCGGCAAACAACGGCTCGCCAAAGAGGTGCGCAGCAACCCCCCGCCTGGCGGCTGGCGTGATCGTGGTCGTGGCAACGCTGAACGTCGTGGCAACGCTGAACGTCGCGATTGCGGAAGAACCGTACACAATCGAGTACTCGGATCCGCTCGCCGATCCGTGGCGGATCAGCCGGTTTCCGGAAGTGGACCACCTCAAGCTTCGCTGTCTCGAAGAGGATCTCGATGGCAACGTCTGGTTTGGCGTGCAGGACGGCGTGCTCCGATATGACGGCTACAGCTGGACCCATTACGGTAGTGACCAGGGATTGCCGCCATTGGAGGTGAAGTCGCTGACTACGCTAACCAATGGTGATCTGGTCGCGGCCACGCTGAGCGGACTGTATCGCAAAAGTGGTCCCCAGTGGAAACGGATCTTCCCCCAACCCGATCAGCCGATATGGGGCTTCTCGGGAGCGGTCATTGAATCAAAAGACGGAGCGATCTGGGCGTGCTGCACGCGAGGACTTGTCAGACTGAAGTCCCAACGTTCAACGCTGTTTACCTGCGAGGAATTTGTCGAACACTGCCAACAGCAAAACCTCTTCGACCACATTGTGCCGTTGCCCGACAATTGCCTGCAACGCAGGGGCTTTGACCAAACCCTCGGGATCGTCTTGAGTTCCCATCGAGTCGCAGTGTTGAGCGAGAACAGTCCTGCCCGCGCGGCGGGTGTTCGCCCCAACGACAAAATCCTGGCAGTCAATGGAATCCCGTTTCGAGGAGCTGGTGGGATCGCCCTGGGGAAAGCTCCGGGAGAGGAAATCCGATTGCAGATCGAGCGTTTTGCAACGGGCGAGCAACAGACCCTTGTGATTCCCACAGAGACCATTTCGGGCAGCTCTCTTTCACCCTCGATCGAGTTGCTGCTGGAAGATGGCGTCGGCCGAATCTGGGCCGGCGGGCTCAACGGCATGCTCATGATGAGCCCCGACGGTGGCGACACGTGGCGCAGCTGGCCCCAGGCAGACTGCCCGGTTCAGGGTCACCTTCGCCAACTCATGCAGTCCTCTGACGGAACGGTTTGGGCTTTTGCATCACGCCAGTCCAACGGCGCCTTGTACTTTGACGAGCAGCGTTGGAACGACAACCATTCGACGGAGTTGGGGCCGACTGTTTCCGACGCGGTGCAGGCGTCTGACGGTTCTCTATGGGTCGGCAGCTTGAACCGAATGTACGTGTTTCGAAACGGTCGCTGGAAATCCTATGACGCGCGCGACATCAAGATCCCCAGCCGCAGCCAGCAAATGCTGTCCGCGTCCGATGGTTCCGTTTGGATCTTGGGACACAATCAGCCTGTCGTCCGCATCGATTTGGCGGCCGACCAATTCAGCTCGTTGAGTGGGCTGACGTATGGCTGCACGGAACCCTCGGGCGAGCAATGGTTCATCACCGACGACCAACATCGCACCGTTCGCCGCGACGGGCGGGAAGCGATCGTGTTCGGCCCCGAGGATGGTTGCATCGATCACCCGCATAGTATTGTCGCCATGCCGAACGGCGGCGTGGTAGCGATCGGCGCCCACCAGGGAGTCAGCGCGGTCGCGACCTACGATGGTCGACGGTGGACGCTCAAGAGGTTCCCAGGCATTTCCTCAGCGTTTAGCAACAAGGCCTTTACCCTCACCAAGGACGGACGCCTCTGGGTCGGCGGCAAGAGCAAACGCAAGCGGGGACAGGTTGGCGGCATCGTTTCCGGCATCGGTGACGACTGGCATCACCACCGACCGCCGCTCGTTCCCGCCTACATCGGTTGGATCGTGCAACTACGAGATGGCCGACTGATGGCGGGCAACAGCGGCGGCGTCTGGGTCTCCGACGGCACGCACTGGCAGGCGGTCAGCGATCCGCTGCTCGACGGGGCCGCATGCCCCGACGGAACGGTGGACGCGAATGGGACCGTTTGGCTCGCCTCCCGATCCCGCGGTGTCCTCCAGTTTCAAAACGGCCAATGGACGGCTCTGGGCGTCGAACAGGGGATCGTCTCGAATGAGATCTCGGCCGTTTTCGCCGATCAAAACGGAACGGTCTGGGCGAGCACGCGAGACGGACTCTGCCGTTATAACGGTGAACAGTTCCAACGAATTGATTTCCCAGAAGAATATGGACGCCGATCGATTCAGGCCGGCAGTGGCAACGCCATCTGGCTCGACGGCGTGATTCGGTACAATCCAGATCCACACCCGCCCCGAGTCACCCTCGATCAGTCAACGATCACGGTCGATCCAGGCGCGCAGACGGTTGTTTCCTGGCGCGGCGTTGACAAATGGAATCGAACCGCGGCAAATGACCTGCGTTGGTCATGGCGGATCGATCAAGGTGCATGGTCGGCGTTCGCCAAACAAAACCAAGTCGCTTTGGACGACCTGCCCGTGGGCGACCACACCCTGGAAGTTCGCGTTTCCGATGGCGACGCCAACGTTTCACCGGCGGCACAGACGGTTGAAATCACGGTGCTCCAACCGTATTGGATGCGAACCTGGTTCCTGTCCGTCGCCGCGATGCTGTTGGCGTTGATCACGTCGCTGGCCACCAGCTTGATTCGCCGCACCCTCGCCCTGCGGCAGACCAACCGACAACTGCAACGGGCACGCGAAGAACTAGCCAATCAGTTTGCCGAACAATCGGCGCAATTTCGGGCCGTTTGTGATTGTTCACCCGTCGGCATCTTCGTCACCAACAACGCGAACGAAATCACCTACTTCAACAGCTACTTGGCTGAAGTCGCCGGGCTCACCGGACGACCGAACTCGCAGACCACTTGGCTGGACATGGTTCACCCCGAAGACCGCGCGCGTTTGGTCGACACTTGGCACACCGAGGTCGACAAGGACGCCGGCAAACAATTCAGCTTCTCGGGACGTTTCCTGCATGCCGACGGAACGATTCGAAGCTTCAACGTGGTCGCCGACCGAATCCAGCGCGACGGGCAGCGTCTCGGCTACGTCGGCGCCCTCGAAGACGTCACCGAAAAGCTGATCGCCGATCAAGAACTCAAAGAAAGCAATCTGCAATTGCGCGAGGCACTCGATCGTTTGGCCAACGCCCAGGAGATCGCCATCAAGCGAGAGCGACTCAACGCGCTCGGCCGGATGGCCGCCGGCGTAGCTCACGACATCAACAATTCGCTGACACCACTGCTGACCTACGCCGAAATGCTCGAACAAGATTCCGACCTGCAAGGGGCAAGTCGGAATTGGCTGAAACTGATTCGACTGGGCGTGACCGATACCGCCGAAACGGTTCGCCGCTTGGAACACTTTTATCGGGAATCACACAATCGAGAATTTTTGGAAGTCCTTGACTTGGATCACATCGTCACGCAATCGGTTGAGTTGACTCGCCCACGATGGCAAAACGATTCGCTTTCGTCGGGAAAACAAATCAGTGTGCACGCGGAATTCGCGGCCCGGCCCTTGGTCAAGGGCAATGGGTCGCAGTTGCGTGCCGTTCTGACCAACCTGATTTTCAACGCCGTCGATGCGATTGACGATCATGGCCAGATCACCATCCGTGTCGACGCCGACGAAAGCGGCGCGATTGTCGATGTCTCCGACTCCGGCCGCGGAATGTCCGCCGAACAACTGCAACATTGCACCGAACCGTTTTACACCACCAACACCAAAGGCAGCGGCTTGGGCCTCAGTGAGTGTGATGGCATCGTTCGCCAACACGGTGGGAAACTGCATTTCGAATCCATCCCGGGCAAAGGAACGACGGTGCAATTTCGGTTGCCACGCGAACACGATCCGCAACCGCCGATCGACGACGACTCGGCCGAGACTGCTGCTAGCTTGGGTGGCGATGCGGATAGGGAGGAGACATCCCGCCGGGCACCCGAAAAATTTCGTGTGCTGTGCATCGATGATGACGAACTGGTCCGGCATTCAACCGTTGCGGTCCTGCAGTCGCTGCAACTGAGTGCCGAAACCGCCGAGGACGGCCCGACCGCGCTGAAACGGTTGGAGCAGCAAGAGTTTCAGCTGGTGCTCTGTGATCAGGGGCTGCCCGGAATGGACGGGCTGACCGTTCTCAAACACATCAAGTCACGCCGACCGAATCTGCCCGTGATCATGGTCTCCGGTTGGTCGTTGCCGCAATACGACGGCGTCCAGCCGGATGGATTTCTGGAAAAGCCATTCGCAATGCTCGATCTGACGCAACTGATCGAGTCGCTTTTGGAATGTGCCGACGCGTAGACCTCCGGTTCCTCAACGTTGCCGAATCACCGTAGCGCTCGCGGCCAATACCGCTAAATCGAGAAGCGACTCACCCAAAAATGGCTCCCCTCTCCCCCGAACAAGCCTCTTGGCCGATTCGGATTGATCATACGCGCCAACTGATTTTAGCAAGCGAAAACGTTGCGACGAGTAGAGGCTTGTTTGGGGGAGAGGGGAGCCATGGTGTTTCATTTTCGCTTCTTGATTTAGCGGTATTGGGCGCGAGCCCTACCGCACACGGGATACTGTCGCGACGTGAAATCCCATCCATGGAAAACGCCCGAGACCTGGATTCCGGAAAAAGATGCCGGAAACTTGCTAATAAATCCCTTCGCGATGAGTCTGTTCCTGTGCGAGGATAAGGGGTCGTGATTCAATTTCGCCAGGCGAACCGAACCGAATACATGTTGAAACAGACTCCTGATGTCAAACAATCGGGCGCCGAGGGTGAGTGCCGGCTCCCCTTGCGCGCCCTGTTTGAAACCGAGGAGACGCCGCTGTTGCGTTACGCGTTTTCGCTGACCGGACGGCGTGCGGTGGCAGAAGAGATCGTTCAAGACGTCTTTTTGCAGCTGCACGCCCGCTGGGACCAGGTGGACTCGCCCAAGGCGTGGCTGTTCCGCAGCGTCCGCAATCGGGCCTTCAGCTACATCCGACACATCAAACGCGAATCGCTTTCCAGCGATGACGGCAAACCGTCATCGGACTACAGCGACACCGGATTCAACGAAACCGGAGACGAGACGCCTGAAGACATGCTGCTGCGAATGGAAGCCGCCGGCGCGCTGCGCCAAAGCTTGCTGGAACTCGATGAAGCGGATCGGCAGCTGGTCAGGCTGAAGTATTTCGAAGACCTCACCTACCGCGACATCAGCATCCAAACGGGGCTCACCATCGGCAACGTGGGCTACCGATTGCACCACATTTTAAAAAAGCTGGCCGGCAAACTCCGACCACTCGGAATCGACGGAAGCTCATGAACGAAGCATCTCAAAACGACCGCATTGACCCCGATCTGGAAGCTCGCATCGTTGCACTCG
Organism: Phycisphaera sp. RhM; assembly: GCA_033042175.1. Classification (GTDB taxonomy): domain Bacteria; phylum Planctomycetota; class Planctomycetia; order Pirellulales; family Pirellulaceae; genus Stieleria. Next base: position 45,728 of record WCIL01000026.1, on the reverse strand, counting down.
TGCTCGGCGAAGCGTCGGAACTGGAACGCGATCAACTGAACCGATTGATCGAGCAACGTCCGGAATTGGCAAGGGTCAAAAAACAATTCGAATCCATCGATGGACTCATGCGCGACGTCAGCTCGGACGAAGCCCCGCCGGAAGACGAGGACTGGAAACTGCCCGCGGAGAAGCGGCACAAAGTGCTGGCCGCGATCAGTGGCCAAGCGAAACAGCCCGGCGACGCGCGACCACGGTTGCGGACCAGCCACTTCTGGAATGCCACTCGCGTTGCCATCACCTTGGGCATCGCCGGCCTGTTCCTGATGCTCGCCACCGGCGCGTTGATGATGCAGAAATCGCGTCACGCCGAGTCGGTCGCGACCAATATGCAACGCGACTTCACAGCAGACTTCGACGTCGAGGAGTCTGCGTCGGTCGAGTTCGAAGCGTCGATCGACGAGGACTATCTGTACGAAGACGAATACGCGGTCGACGCCCCGCAACAACAATTCCGCGCTGTCCAACCGGCGCGACCAGCAGCCCCGACCGGCCCGCAAAGCGGCGTCACATTCGGCGACACGGCGGATTCGAAATCCTCGCTGTCGGCCATTCGTGACAGTCTCGGTGTCGATGCGATCAAAAAGGAAGCCATGCCCCCGTCAGCCTACTACTTGCAAGACGATGTGCAGTACTTCCCGACAGTTCCCAGCCCCCCTTTGCCCGAGGTGACTGCCGCAGCAGATGAATCGGGCGCGATCAATGGCCGTGGGAACCGATCAAGAGACCAATCGAGCGCGGCGGATGCGTCACCGGAATTCGCCACCGGCGGGATGAAAGGCTTTGATGACGGGATCGAGCGTTCCGATCAGGTCGCCAGGGCAGCCCCACAAGCGGCCACCCGATTCGGCAGAGGTATCACCGATTTTGAAACGGCTCAGCGCGGTGAACCAACGCAACGCCCCGATGACCAGAACGGCTCGGCCGGTGCAGCACTCGGCTTCCCAAGCGGGGCGGGCGGCGCCATGGGCGGCGGCGGGTTTGGCGGCGGGATCGGCGGAGAACCATTCGGAAGCACTGCGTCACCACAGCAAGGACTGGCCGAGGGTTCCGATCCCATGATGGCCGGGATGGAGTTGATGGAAGGGATGAGCATGATGGGCGAGGCAACCGCGCCGCCGGCCAACCGTCCAGGCAGCGATCGGTTTTACGAGTCCGACGCCCTGTCGTATTCCATCCCGGTCCCCAAAAGCGCGCCGGAAGCAATCGTACGCGAACTGGAGGAGCGTCGTGAACTCGCACTGACCGCACCGGCGGAGCAAGCAATCAACCAAGAACATTTCCTCGACACCCCAAAGATCGTCATTCCTCAGGCGGAGGAACCGACGCTGTTGGGAAGCCGTGTTGCCGGCCGGCGTTTCCGTGACGAGATCGCTGGAAAAACGGCCACGCTCAGTGATCTGCAACCCGAGCCTTCCGAACCGGCAACACAGTGGGGCGCCGGGATGAATCCGGGTGAGACGCTAGGCCGCGACGCCTCGATCGATGAACTCGACGAACTTTTCTCTGCCGCTCAATCGAAGGAGAAAGGCGTCCCACTGACGGGACTTCAACGGCAAGCCGGCCAGGTCGCAAGCAAGAGCAAAGACGGCTACATGTTTTACGATCCACGGGACAGTTTCGAGACCGAAACGCTGAAACGATCGAGCATCGAAAAGTCGCCCGTGCCGGACGGACTGGATGAGAAAGACGCCGCCAGCGAAGCGTTTTCAACCTTCTCGCTGCACGTCGGTGATGTCTCGTTCAAACTCGCCGCCGCCGCACTCGCCCAAGGCGAATGGCCCGAGCCGACGAAAATTCGCATCGAAGAATTTGTCAATGCATTGGATTATGGCGATCCGATGCCCAGCCAAGACGAAAAGGTTGCCTGCCGACTCGAGCAAGCCATTCACCCGTTTCTGCAACAACGCAACCTGCTGCGTGTCTCGATGCGGACCGCCGCCGCCGGACGCGCCAGCAACACACCGCTGCGCCTGACGTTCCTGTTGGACAACTCTGGATCGATGGAACGCATCGACCGGCAACAAACCGTCCGCCGCGCATTCGCCCTGCTCGCCGGGCAACTCAAACCACTCGATCAAGTCACCTTGATCAGCTTCGCACGCCAACCGCGACTGCTGGCCGACAAGGTCGACGGATCCCAGGCTCAACGGCTCGTCGAGCTGATCGACAACTTGCCCAGCGAAGGTGGGACGAACATCGAAGCGGCATTGCAACTGGCGTTTGAAAAAGCCCGCGAACATCAGACCGACGGCGTGCAGAACCGAATCATTTTGCTCACCGATGGCGCCGTCAACTTGGGTAACGCCGACCCCGAAAGCCTGTCGGGGCGGATCACCACGATCCGTGAAGCGGGCATCGCCTTTGACGCCGCCGGAATCGTCGCCGAAGGACTCAACGACGAAATCCTGGAAGCGCTGACCCGCAAGGGCGACGGCCGTTACTACCTGCTCGATTCACCCGAAGATGCCGACGACGGCTTCGCCAGCCAAATCGCCGGCGCCCTCCGCCCCTCGGCCAAGAACGTCAAAGTGCAAATCGAATTCAACCCCAAACGCGTCGGCCGCTACAAATTGCTCGGCTTCGAAAAACACTTGCTCAAGAAAGAAGATTTTCGCAACGATAAGGTCGACGCCGCCGAGATGGCGGCGGCCGAAGCGGGAGTGGCGGTCTATCAATTCCAAGCCAAACCCGATGGCGAAGGAGACGTCGGTTCGGTCTCGGTCAGGTTCCAAGACCTGTCGACCGGACAGATGATCGAAAACCGCTGGCCGATCCCATACGAACCCAACGCACCACGCCCCGACCAGGCATCCGAATCGATTCGCGTCGCAACCGCCGCCGCACTGTTCGCGGCCAAGCTCCGCGGCGATCCGCTCGGCGCCAACGTCGACCTGAAAACCCTTTCCGATCTGCTGGCCGGATTACCCGATCAAGACCGCAATCGCAAGCGAGTTCAACAACTGCAAATGATGATCAGCCAAGCCCGACAACTGGTCGGAAATTGAAAGGGTTTCAAGTTTCAAGTTTCAAGTTTCAAGTTTGCTGACTCAGACGGAATCAATCGATGGCATTCAGCTTGCCAGTTGAGAGATTCTCTAGGCCCGGAGGGCCGGCAGAGTGTCTGCCGGTGGCGTCAGCCACCGGAGATGATTCCAAGGAATGTCCAAGGCCCGAAGAGCCGACACAATCCTCCGGGGTTCAGTGCCCGATTGTGTCGGCCCTTCAGGCCTTCGCGTTCGAACACCCATGGACCGGTGGCTGACGCCACCGGCAAGCATTGTGCCAGCCCTCCGGGCTTCAGCAACCAGACTCGCCCCCCAAGGAATCGCATCCATGAACGCATCAACATCGCCCGTGCCCAAAACTGCGTTCGCCGTGTTCATCACGCTGTTCCTGCTGGGACCCTCTTTCCCTCTAATCCCCCACGGTCACGCCCAGGACCAGGCACCACAAGCCAAACTGAGCAGTTCCATTGCCGGTGACGGCACGGGAACGATCGTCGTGGAAGCCCGCGGACAAATCCCCGACCCACCGTTTTTTTATACGGCCAAGGCCACGTCGACGGCAAACGTTTCGACCGAACGCATCGAGCAAGTCATCCAGCTGACGGCGAAAGTCATCCAGGGCCGCGCCAAGACATTGAGTTTTGGACTCCGCGGCCTAGACGCAATCAGCGATGTCCAGGGAGAAAACCTGCGATCATGGTCCGTCCGCCGCGAAGGCGACGAGCGATTCCTGGATCTGCACATCAACCAAGATGCGACCGAGTTGAAGGTGGAGATCAAAACACGCTCGGAGAAACTGCAGCTTCCCACAACCATCGACCTGACGCACCTGACCCCGGGCGAGTCTGTCGGTTTCGATTCGATTGTCACCATCATCGATGCTCCCGAAGTTGCCGTGACCGTCAACTCGGTCAGTGGGTTTGTCCCGCTGGATTCGGGCGATCGTGCCAAGCGTTTCCAGACAGCCAGCGGCGGCCAAATCCAGCTCTCTCTGCAGCGCGACGGCGCCGCCCCCGCAGCGGTCGAACTGGTCGACACCACCTTGCGCGGCGAGCTGCATCCCGATGGCAAATCGATTCGTTTCCAGCTTCGCAGCACCGCAAACGTCGCCGAGCCCGGTTCCGAAATCACGATCCTCTCGGGCAATGCCGCCGTCAGCGAAGTGCCTGTCGACGACAACTATCAATTACAGCTCTCAACGCTCAACGGACAATCGGTTTACCAGCTGACCTTTGCCGATGCCGGCAGATTTCCAGTCGCACTCGATTTTGTCGCCACCCTGGACGCCCCCGCTGCCAACGTGCATCGCATGGACATCACCATCGCCGCCAGCGCCGTGGTTCCCCTGACCCTCGTCGGACTGGAATCGGATCTGGAATTTGAGCGCGATCAAGAATCGGTCGTGCCGCTTCGCAAGGACGACGCTTGGCTCGGTTTTTTGCCGGCAACCGGCCGCGCGAAACTGCAGTGGAAAACCGCGCGTCAAACCGGCGAAGGAAAACTGTTCTTCACCACCACCGGCAAGATCGAAGCGAAAGTCGGCACCGGACTGCTACGTCAAGATCATCAGATCACCTACCAAGTGCTGCAAGGCGAACTGAAATCGTTTCAGATCGGCTTGCGCGGGCCGGGCGAAATCCTCGACGTCCAGGGCGACAACATCGTCGGCTGGAAAGTCACCGAGTCGGGGCAATCGAGACAGCTCGACGTCACCCTCAGCCAGCCGATCACCGGCCAAAGCCAGATCAACGTGCGCAGCCAAACGCCGCTGGGAGCGTTTCCGGTGCGAGTCGAAGGGCTGCGGTTGGTCCCGATCGGCGCGATCCGTCATTCGGGGTTCCTGCGTCTGACGAACCTGGGTTCGGTGCGTCTGGAACCGACGCTGCTGAGCGGCATGAATCAGCTGGCACCGGATCAGTTTCCCGGCGATTCGATCGAAGCCCGTCAAGTCTTCGTGTACCGATTTCCCGCCGCCGAGCACAGCTTTACCGTCGCGGCGGATCGCATCCAACCGGAGGTCAACGTTTCCGAACTGGTGCTTTACGAATTGGCCGAGACGGATCGCGTGGTCCGGGCGGACATTGAACTCGACATTCGCGAAGCCCCGATCCGCGAGTGGGATTTTGGCATTCCGTCGGACTATTCCGTCGTCTCGGTCACCGGAGCGAGCGTCGCCGACTACATCACCGCAACGGCCGTCACGGGTGGTCGCCGAAATTTGAAAGTCATCTTCGGCCAAGACGTGATCGGGCGCCAGCTCGTCGCGCTGCACTTGGAAAAAAGCGAAGCGGCGTCGGAGGGCGATTGGAACCTGCCACGCATCGAATACCCCGAGGCAAAATCGGTCCGCGGCGATCTCGGTATTATCGGTGCCCCCGGCTTCCGGATTTCGATCGCGTCGACAGACTTGCTGGCCGAAAAACCCTTGTCGTACTTTCCCAAACCGACACCGAACCTGCAGCAAGCCTTTCGCATTCGCCAACCGGGCTGGTCGGCCACGATGAGCGTCCAACAACTCGAGCGCAGCGTGCAGTCGGACGTCTTTCACCTCTATTCCCTGAGCGAAGAAACGGTTTACGGAAGCGCCCTGATCAACTACTTCGTCACCGGGTCGCCGGTTTCCGAATGGAACATCACCGTCCCGGCCACACTGGGCAATGTGATGGTCGACGGCAAGGACGTCCGCACGTACCGCAGAGAAGGCGACACGCTGATCGTTTCACTGCACCAACCTGTCATGGGCGCCTACACCCTGCTGGTGACCTTCGAAGAAAAACCGGACAAGAGCAACGGTTCGTTCAAACCCGGCCAAGTCGCTCCGATCGGCGTTCAGGGCGAACGTGGTTACATCCAAGTGGTCAGCCCGATGCAGGTGAAAATCCAAACCGAATCGATCTCTGATGACATGCTCAATCTGGATCCACTGGAATTGCCTGCGGAGCTACGTCTGCTCAGCACCGCGCCTCCGCTGGGAACCTGGCAATACACCCAACGTCCATTCGAACTGAACCTGAACGTCAGCTGGTTCGAACCCGGCACGACCGCGACGCAGGTCGTGGAATTCGCCGAAGCCAACAGTCGTGTATCGCAAGACGGCGAACTGGTCACCGATGTCGTGTACTTCGTCAAAACACGCGGGCAACGCACCTTGAAGATTCAGCTACCCGGCGAACCGGTGCGACTGTGGGCCGTTTCTGTGGGCGGCCGTCCGGTCACGGCACGTCAATCCGACGAGGCCACGTTGATCCCGATCCCCGGCGGCACGGACCCGAATGTTCCGGTCGAGGTCAGTTTGCGATTGGGCAAACCGGCCGTTCACCAGTCCCGCCCCGAACTCGCTTTACCCACCGTGTTCGCCCCCATCCTGAAAACACAGTGGAATGTGACCGGAGATGATAAATACGTGTTGGTGCCCACCGGCGGAACAGTCACGCCGCCCGTCCCAGTGCTGCGGCCGTCGGGATTGGATTGGGTGGCCAAACGCGGGCTGATCGCGCTGGTGGTGATCGCGTTGCTAACCGGTTTCGGATTCTGGGCCGGCCGCAAACCGGGATCCCTCCGCGTCGCCGGTCTGCTGAGTTTGCTGATCGCGATTGGCGTGTCGGTCGCAACCGCGATGGTGGCACTCTCACAACGGGGCGTTCCCGAGCCGTTGCAAGTCAGCGTGCCGATTCTGGCGGCCGGTGAAACCATTGCGTTGCAGGTGAAGAACACGCCGCTGTGGCGCGTCAATCTTTCGTCCGCCGGCGTGACCGCGTTGCTGTGCGCCATCATCGCCCTGGCCTGGTCATTTAGGAAACACGACGTCCACGCACGACGGCTGCTGCGCGGCGGCGGAGTTCTGTTGTTGGCCCTGGGTGTATTGCTGCAAGGTGACAGCGCACCATGGTTCTATGGACTGCTCGCCGTGGCGATTTTCATCCTTCTGTTCCTACCTCCGGCGCGTGAGTGGGTCCACCACACCAATCAATCCTTACGCGACCTCGCCGAGCGACGGAAAGCCAAAAAGGAAAACCAAGACGACGCTCCAGGCGAAGTCCCCAGCGAAGCATTTGGTCCGGTGACGCCGATGCTGATCGGGTTCGCCCTGATGCTGTCGCTGGCTAGCACCAGCCTGGCGGCCGTTCCGGCGGGATTTCAGGCGGCCGACTCGATCAAACAACAGTGGCAACTGACGCATCAAGACGCTCGTTTGTCCGCGACCGGAACCATCACGCTGTCCGGCCGACCGGGGGATCGCTTCCTGCTGCTCAAAGCCCCCGCCGTCCTGACGCGTTTCGAAGGAACCGGGCTGCGGCTGACCAAGACCGAAGTGGCCGGCGAAGGCCTCTCCTACATCGTCAGCATTCCGGCAACCGACGCGTCGCCCCCAACGGAAGACGACCCGCAAAACGACGACCCGCAAGAAGCATCGTCGGCGACGTACCAGGCGACCTTTGATTTTCAGCTGGAAGCGATCCAGCCGATGGGCGGCATCCCCGTGCTGACCGGCATCGCGGCCGTCCAACAGATCGACCTCCGCTACGACGAAGCCGGATGGGACGTCACCTCTCCGACCGCCGTCCACATTGAAACCACCGAAGTGGACGACGCGACCCAGGCCAAACTGTTGCTGCGTCCCGGTAGCGCGAGTCTATTGCTGAAACCCCAAGTCCGTGATGTGACGACGGAGGAAACACAGTTCTTTGTCGAAGCGTCCAACTTGTACCTGCCCGGACCCGGTGTCGTCGACGGACGCCATCGTCTGCATCTCCGGACGTCACAAGGCCAAGTCAGCGAATTGAATGTCATGGTCCCCCAAGGCCTGACCGTCAGCGCGGTCTCGGGGCCGGTCGGTTCCTGGCAGTTCGATGCCGAAAGCGGCGGATTGAAGTTGCAGATCGATCCCGCGCAATCGCAAGCCTTTGATGTGATCATCGAAACACAACGCGGACTCGATCCCCTGCCGGCCGATGTCACGCTCTCACCGCTGAAGGTCACCGGCGCCAACGGTGAAGTCGGACTCGTCGCGATCGCCTTCGGTCCCGAAGCCCAACCCGAATCGTTGCAACCGAATCAAATGTCGGCCGTCAACCTGGGTGACTTTGACGCCGGCTTGATCACGAACAAACAAGCCGTGTTGCATCGGGTCTATCGCTATGGCGCCGAAGGTGGCGACGTCGCCGTGCGTGTCGCACCGGTGGCAGCGGAAGTCCGTGTCGCCAGCAAGCAAGTGCTTTCACTCGGCGACGAACGCGTCGTCTTGGCGATCAACTTTGCCGCCGAAATCTCCCGCGCCGGACTGTTTCAGCTCAGTTTTCCGCTACCCGATGGGTTGGAAGTCGAATCGCTGACCGGACCCGCGTTGCACCACTGGGCCGAACTGACCGAAAACGACCAACGGCAAATCATCCTCCACCTCAACGGCAAAACCCTCGGCACCCAAAGCTTTGCGCTGGCTCTGAACGGTGCCGCGCCGAGTGACGTCGGGCAATGGGAAATCCCCCGTTTCGAGCTCAACGAAGCGACACGTCAAACCGGTGACTTGGTCGTCCGCCCGACCACCGGCATTCGGCTCCGAACCGTGTCCCGGCAAAATGTTTCCGAGACCGATCCGCGGGCGATGGGTGGCGAAGCCCAAGGTGCGTTGGCGTTTCGTCTGCTGCAACGCGACTGGAACCTGGTCCTGGGCATCGAAAAACTGGATCCCTGGGTGACCGGCCAAGTGTTGCATGAAGTCACGCTGCGGGAAGGCCAGACGCGAACGGCGTTGATCGCGAATTTCAATGTACAAAACGCTTCGTTGCGTTCGCTGCAAGTGGTTCTGCCGCTCAGCGACGCCGACGAAATCAAAACGCTGCGGGCCAGCGGCAATACCGTCAGTGACTTGATCCGTACAGCGGCGGATTCCAACGTCTGGGAAATCCAATTCAAACGTCGTGTGGTCGGCAAGATTGACTTCCGCATCGAATACGAACGGCGGGGTGATCGGGAGAACGATAGTGAAACGCTCAACCCGGCGGGCTTCCCACAATCGCGACAACTGTCGTATTTCTACGCCGTTCGCGCCGGCGGCCGCTTGGAATTGGAACTCGACGGGCTGTCCGAAGGCTGGCAACAGATCGACTGGAGCACGGTGCCCCCGATGTTGCGCGAAGCGGAGAATCGAAATGCACCGGTGTTCGCCCTTCGCGCCGTCGCTCCCACCAGCCCTCTGATCGTGCGTGCCCAACGGCATTCGATCGCCGACGCGCTCAAACTGCGGGTGGCCCAAGGTTCCTTGACCACCATCCTGTCGCCGACCGGTGATCAACTGACCGCCGTCGAAGTGACCGTCGAAGTCATCCAGCGCAGCAGTCTGAGTGTCGGTCTGCCCGATGGCGGCGAATTGTTCAGCATCTTCGTCAACGGCGAAAGCGTCAACTCAATTCGTCAGGGAGGCGACACGAACACCTGGCAGTTCTATATCCTGCCGGGCATCGACGACCGCACCGCAACCGTCCGCTTCGTCTATTCGGTGTCGGGAAATCGGTTGAGTGATTTAAAATTGATCAGCCCCCAATTGAACGTGCCGCTGGAAAACATCCAATGGAATGTTGTTGCCCCGAAAGGATTTGAGCTGACCGATCACGACGGCAATTTGGAATTGATCAGTCAGACGAACCAAGAGCAATACGACCGCAGTTCGTATTTGTCCAAAGCGGTCGGCAAGCGACAAGCCCAGGCGCAACAGGCCGCCCAGCTACTCGAGCAAGCCAACCAGTTGTTGCAGGCCGGTGAACAAACTAAGGCTCGCTGGGCACTCAACAGCGTCGCCAATCAATACGCCTTGGACGCAGCCTCCAACGAAGACGCCCGCGTGCAGCTGGAGAACCTGCAAACGCAACAAGCGATCGTCGGGCTCAACACACGTCGTCAACGCCTGTACCTGTACAACACGCCCAGCGACACCGTATCGGGAGACAACCCACAACTCCGTGAGGCGGCCGCCGACAACCCGATCCTGCAACAGGACCAATTGAATTTCCGGCCTCAACAATTGAGTCAGCTGCTGCGTGGAAACACGACCGAGGACAACGCGGTGCTGCAACAGATCGCCGCCCGCTTGGTCCGCCACCAACGCACCACCGAACCGGCTCCGCAAGCGATCATCATCAGCCTGCCCGAAGAAGGCTCGGTCTACACCTTCGGCCGCACCGTGCAAGTTGCCGAAAACGCACCGCTGGAACTCGATCTGGAATTCGCCTCGCAGTACAGGATCCAAGCCTGGCAAATGGCCTTGGTCACGTTGTTGCTGGCCGGCTTCGCAGCCGCGCTCGCCTTCGCCACCACCGGCCGCAAAGTGGCGTAAGCTTCCAGCTTGCGATCCCGGCAACAAATGTCATCCATGACCCAAGACTTGTTCCCAGGCGGGGGACGTCGCTTCTTTTACTGTAGGATTCGGCAACCGATTTAGATTCTCTCCCTCTGGGAGAGACGGCGTTTGCGCACCAAGCAAACGCCAGAAAGGGCCGGCGGCTTGCGAAAATCGAAACGACTTCCGCTACGATCAACTCCGCCACGTAGACAATCAACGTCCCGAGCCTGGGAACAAGTCGCAAAAAATGCTCCTCAGACAATTGGCATGCATAGCATGCCCTACTTTTCGTTCCATCAGTGTCTGCCGTCGCGTTCTCACGCAAACATCATGATGATCGCTTGGGCGGCGATGATACGCAGGATCATCGTCAGCGGGTAAACGGCTGCATAGGCCGTCGAACTGGCCTCGGAGTCGGCCTGAGAATTCGCGAACGCCAGCGCCGGCGGATCGGTCATGCTGCCGGCGATCACGCCGCAGATCGTCAGATAGTTCTGTTTCCAAATCATTCGCGCCGCGATTCCCGTCGTCAGCAACGGGACCATCGTGACGATGATGCCCAGCCCCATCCATTTGACACCTTGGACACTGAGCGCGGCTTCGAAGAAGGTTTCACCCGCGGCCAAGCCTGCGCAGGCGAGAAACAAAATGATCCCCAACTCCCGCAGCGCCAGGTTGGCCGAGTAGGGGATGTACCAGACAAACTTTCCGACGCTGCCGATCAGACTGAACACGATCGCGGCCACCAACGGCCCGCCTGCAAACCCCAGCCGGATCGGGAACGGGACACCGGGCAAATGAAACGGAATCATCCCGGCGACGACACCGATCGCGATGCCGAAGAACAGCGGCGAGAAATGCGTCTCCTTCATCGACTTGCCGGAGTTACCCAGGAATTTGGTGACCCGTTCGATCGACTCTTTGTCACCGACAATGTGTGCGATATCGCCATAGTGAAAACGGCTCGATCCCCGCGCGGTCAACTCGACACCCGATCGAATGATCCGCGTGACCGATGTGTTAAAGACTTTATCCAGCGACAGCTCACGGAGTGTCTTTCGCAAGGCTTGGGGATCGGTCACCAGGACGCGGCGATAGGCCACTTCGCCCGGCTCCTTCATCAGATCGACATCGACTTTGCGACCGATGACCGGCTCGATCCGATCCAACGTGCTTCGTGGACCGACGAGTTGAACGAGGTCACCGTCGTGCAAGTCCGTTTCGTCCGTTGCTGCTTGAACGACGTCTTCACCCGCACGTCTGATCCGCGAAATGCGGACGCCCGAATCTTCGACGCCAGGGATCTGGCCGAAGGGGATGGATCCCAAATGCGGGTTATCGATCACGATCGTGCGACGCTCGATCGGCTCATGATCCTGTTTTTCAAGCTCCTTGATTTGAGCCACTTCGTCGCTGACGTTGATGCCGAACAGCCGCCGAATCAACAGCATCGAGGCGATGATCCCGATGATGCCGCCGGGGTAAGCGACGGCGTAGGCCGAGGCAAGCGATCCGATTCCCGCGGGCCTTTCCTCGCCCGAAAGTGACAGCGCCGCCTGCTCCGCGGCTCCCAACGAAGGCGTATTGGTCGTCGCCCCGCTGAACAGCCCCGCCGAGGTGAACACGGGAAGCTCCAGCAACAACACAAAAGCACAGATCAAAAGGACCGCCTGAACGACGATCGACAGCGCCATGGAATTGAGCAAGATGCCTTGCTTCTTCCACAACTCAATCACGCCGGGACCAAGCTGCAATCCGATCGTAAAGACGAACAAGATCAGCCCGAACTCTTTGGTGAAATCCGCAATCTCCGGATCGATCGACGCGCCGAAGTGGCCGAACAAGATGCCGGCAAACAACACCCCCGCCGGCCCCAGCCCGATACCCCGGATGCGAATCCCGCCCAACAACAGCCCGCAAACGGCGACGAGCGTGACGATCAAGATTGCGGCGGCGACGGGTGGCATGGATCAAAGACTTCCGTAACGGTGTGTTGGCTGATTCGACGAGCAGGGCGTGAAAACTCGGGATCGAGGCTGCAGAACAGGTCTAAGGCTCAACCGCGTGCAACGCCGCTGCACGCTCGTGGGGTCGTCGCTTGAGATACGTTGCACCCGACGTCTGTCTTGCTTCGAGCACGAATCAGTTGCGTTTCAAGGGTGTCGTACTGGATCGATCGGCTGCACTCAATGGGACCGGCTGAATCCCCAAGTCGCCGATTGCCGTTGTCCACCGATTGCGGTGGGCAATGCGCTGTTATGAATCGAAAACTCGATCCGGTGGGCCATCTGCCAGAAAAGACGCGGATCGGACGCCAAGCAGCCCGCTCACCCGCCGGCATGCGGGTTCGTCAAAACCCGCCGGCCAGGCATGATGCCGACTCGTCGAAATCCCCCACCCTACCGGGACGTGTCGAGTGAGGGAAAACGCACCAAGTGAAGAAGTAACCTTCCTCTCAGCGCCCTGCTGGATGACGAAGCCACCCCCCCCAAGATCTACGGCAGCCCCCGCCCCTCTGGACATCGGCAATTTGACACGATGAACTTCGTTGACCTCGCTAGACAACCGAACCCAAATCAGGCAAAAACGTCCTGAGTCGCAAGACAAGCACCCGTGGCACAACTGGATAGCGCATCGGTCTTCGGAACCGAGGGTTGCAGGTTCGAATCCTGCCGGGTGTACTCTTACCACATAAGGACTTAGGTCAATTCGGTCGCCGCCGAAAATGATCTCGTCCGAGAAGTTGTCCGAAAAGTCGAGTAGGAAAAGACTCCGCCACGGTCGCCGCCGTGACGGAGCCCGCGAAGCGAACCTTTCAGTCGCCTCTTTTGTTTCCATTTCCCTGGATTCGATTGGAGGGTTCCCATGCCTCATTTTCCCAAGCCCTTTTTCAAAAAGGCCCGTGGCGTTTGGTACGTTGAGATCGATCGCAAACAGATCAATCTCGGTTCGGACAAAGACGAAGCTTTTCGTCAGTACCATCAGATCATGGCGACGCCTCAAAACGAGGTCACAGCACCGTCCGACTCGATGGTGGCGATCATCGATGCATTTCTTGAGTGGACTCAACGCAATCGCGCCCCCGATACATACGAGTGGTATCGCCAGCGACTGCAGCGGTTCGTTGATTGCTACCCTGACATGCTCGTGTCGCAGGTCCGGCCGTTCCATTTGGAGGAATGGATCGACCAGTACGACCTTGCTAAAACGACAAGGCGGAATTACTTTCGCAGCGTGAAACGCTGTTTGACGTGGGCGTGCCAGCAGGGTCGGATTGATTCGAACCCGCTCGATCGCCTTGAGATTCCGGGCAGCGAAAGAAAGGAAGTCTTTGTTACTCCCGAGGAGTTTGAGCGTTTCCTGACGTTCGTTACTTCCCAGTGCTTTCGAGACTTGTTGGTTGCGACTTACAAGACCGGCTGCCGCCCGCAGGAATCGTTGCGCGTTGTCGCCAGTTACGTCGACCTCACGAACGCACGTTGGGTCTTTCCGCAACAAGAGTCCAAAGGGAAGAAGTCTCCGAGAATCATCTACCTGAGTGACTCGGTGATGGAAATCACAACGCGACTGCTTTCGCAGAACAGTAGCGGTGAGTTGTTTCGCAACAACGCTGGTCGACCTTGGACCACAGAAGCGGTCAATTGCATGTTTGATCGAATTCGAGTTCGCATGGGAAAAGTGGTTCTCAAGGCGAACAACCAGGCGCCGAGCGCTGCCGAAATCGAAAAGTTCTCCAAAACGCTCGCACCCACGCGTCGCATCAAAGGCGTCGTCCGTGACAAAACTCCTGCTGAGTTTCGCGAAGAAGCGAAGCGTAAACTGACCAAGAGAATGGCTGCGTCGGTCACACCCCGGTACTCGCTGTACGCACTGCGGCATTCCTGGGCGACGAACGCACTCAAGCGTGGAGTAGATTCGCTGACGGTCGCAGTGTTGATGGGGCATAAGGATCCGTCGATGTTAGCTCGCGTCTATCAGCATCTGTCTCACAGCCCGGATCACATGCGAGAGCAGGCAAGACGGGCGGCTGGTTAACGCGGGCGCCTTCGAATGTGCTTCAGTTTTGGGCGCGTCGTTGATTTAGATTGCGGTTGACGCGTGCCCCGACGGCAGGTTGCGAGATACTGCTCGATGTCGGACTCCAGGAAGCGGATCGTTCCGCGACCGTTTCCAATCCGAAAAACGGCCAGCTTTCCGGAGTCGACCAACTGATAAACGAGGCTTGGCGAAACGCTAAGCCACTCTGCCACCTCCGCGACGGAGAGGAGTCTTCGTTGGTCGGTCTTCGGTAAGTTTGCGTCCACTGGGCGGCACGGAGTGCGTTGATTTAAGTTGGCGTTAGTGTGCCGAAACACGCGAGCGCCAGTCGAAATGCGAGACGATCCGTAGGGCCGCTGGTACGACGGCTCGCGACAATCGACCTCAGGATCGGTCGAAACCTGCAATCTTGCTACTGGAGTCGTAGGCTGATCATCGCGTTCTTGACGGTTAGGTTGGTATACCTCGTCGACGTAAACTTCGAGTGTCCATCAACGAGTTGGCAAACGGTCCCCGGGGCAAGACCTAGCCTCAGTAGCTGACAAACGACGCCAAAATCTCGTCGACTTCGGTCTTTGGTCGGCAGATCGAGGTACTCAATCAAACCGCGTATTCGCCTCACATCTCCAGCATCGCGGTTTGATGTCCATTCGCGCGATGATACCGTGGAGATCGTTGAGATTTCGAATTCACGCTGACCGATTGGCTCCTGGTCACACCATATCTTCAACGCTGACAAGGAATGTGACAGTTCAGCGCGCATCGAGACGATGCGGCAAGGCTTAGGCTCACGTTTCAGATTCAAAAAACCCGGAAGCCTCAGAATCCGCGAAACGTCATGCGTGGAGTCGGCACCAATATTCGTGCAGAAGCCGCGGAGCATCGACTCGAACCGTTGGCGAGTGTTCTTGCATTCAACAAGCTCAGCTTCGTCAAGCTTCCAATAAAGATGCGCGCCATGTCCGCTTGCCACAACGATCGTGGGATCAGGAACGTGGTCGAGTCGGTCAGATAGGTGACTGGGGTCGACGTTGTCGACGTCCGCCCAAAACGAACGACATTGGTGTATCGCATCCTTGGTACCCGATCGATGGGTACGAGGATTTACGCCAAAGTAGATGTCAGCCCCACTTCGATTGAGTGCATCAAGACGATCGAATCTGTTGACAAGGTCGATCGCGGGGAGCCATAACCGGTCAACGACGCGACTTGAGCATGCTCGTTTTGCAATCCCATGTTTGATCGCTCGGATTTCAACTAGGTCTTCAGAGCCAAAGAGCGTCTCAACGAAACGATTGAATTGCTGCTTTCGCTCAAAGTGGTCCTGATGAATGATCTGCTGGTGGAGCGCCATACCTATCAGTATCACCAAATTGGATACTAATCAACGATCGTCTGCAGTGGTCGGATGCCGCCTACAGATCGTTCATTCGGTCAAGTGGATTTGCCGGCTGTTCCGCTGAGTCGATTTGACGTCGAAGCGATCGACCGGTTTTCTGTGATGGTTTCGGCGCAAATAGGTCCGCCTGCTCCTGGGTCCAGGGTTCTAACAACTCACACTGCCAATCACGCGGTTCGAAGTTGGCAACGTCGCTCGCTGGCGGAATCAGGTCGTTTTCAAACAAACCGGAGCCATCCATCGTCGCCTCAACGGCACAAGGCTCCGTCCGCAACAAATAGATAGCGGTAAGACCGTTTTCAATGTTACAGGGCGGTATGCTTTGCAGTTCCGACGGCAATACGGCGGGACGTGTGACAATCTGCTGGTTACGCGTTTTGGACTTGCTTCCACCGTTTCCAAATGTTGGATCGGTTGCCGTTGTACTTTCGGTAAACTGGGAGATTTCTTCGTCGCCGATCAAAGTTGAACACCATTTCGCTGTGTCGGGGCCAACACGACCGATAGCGAAGCTACCAATTTGATCCAATATCTCCTCGGTCAATTCACTCCCATAGAGATTCTTGTCTTTCAGACCGGAGACGGACTGAAACGCAATGAACAAACAAGCGCCTTTCGATCTTCCCTTTTTCGCGAGAGAGAGGAGGCCATCCAGGTGGCCCATTTCGGAAAGTTCGTCCAAAATGAAGTGGGATCTTCGAGAAACCGAATCGGGCTGATTGAGTATGACATCGCACGCTCGCTTGAAAATGCAGCGATTGATGATATTGATAGCCCGCTTTCCAGTCTCGTAGTTGCCGAGGACCAACGCATACTCCTCTGCACTCCATTCTTCGATCGAGAATCTTTCAACCGCGTGTTCCCACGAAGCAGCCAACGGCACGAACGCCATCATTCTCGACGCGAATGTCGAAAGAATATCTCCCAATATTTTCTTGTCGTAGCAAAACAGCGGAATCAAATGCCGCGTGTACGGGCATGCTCGAAGAACCCGTCGCAGTAGCTTCGGACTACGAAACGCACGAAGAAGATCAGCGAGTGTCCACTCTATCCCGCGACAGAGAAAACTGAGCATCACACCCTCAGCGAGACACCGTGCGGCGTTAATGAAATACGGTTGCGATTCCGAAGCCTCAGGCAGAAGTGTGACAGCAATTTCAGCGATTATGGCGGGGGACTTAGCGTCGCGCCAGATATCCCACGCGGCGCTTCTAGCGTCATACGGATTGCTAGTCACGATGTCGAGGTCAGGATCTAATCCAACGAGAGTTGGCAGCAAGTCTTGCTTGGCATCATAGATCAGTGCTCTGCGATCCGAGCCTGGTCGGATATGAGGCAACACATCTTGCATGTAGAGGCGCTGAATCGTTGTTTTTCCCGAACCAGTCGAGCCGATTGCACATGAGTGTTGAGTGTCTTCAGCCTCAGGCAAGATTACGGGACCGAACCGAAATCCCATGTCATACCAACCGACATGGCCATAGTCGTCAGCCCCATCATCCCGGTCTTCCCCGCGTCGGCCTTTTGAAAAACTAAACAATGAAACTCTCCGGGGAAACAGATTGAAAGAGAGAGGCGACGGGCCGAAAAACTGGTCGGCCAGGTTCAACAGCCAGCGGCTCTAAGCGACAAATAGCGACGCAATGATTGCTCGTCGCTCATTGGATTTTCCGGATTGATCTCCCACGGCGATGGTGATCGGCGTCATCCTTCGGTGGAGTGTCATATGTTGCGAAGATGCACAGCAAGACAATCATAAACGCGATCGCCAATATCCCAGCAATACCAAGCAACGGATCGGCCGCTACAGCTTTGGCACCTGATGGCGCATCTTCAGCGACATACCGCACAAGTAGTGGAAAGATGACGTTGCGAATCGCACTGGTCACATAAGGCAAGCACGCCAACATCCCCCCCACGACCAATATGACGAGCAGGCAGGCTCCGCCATAGTCAGCGATTCTCTTAACCAGACCAACCGGTTTATTGGTCGAGCGTGCGAACCCGTTGGGGTGACTGAGTGACATCGCTCTTGATCGATTGCTGGCGACTGTCTGATTCAGTGCGCTGATCTCGGCTCTTCGAGTCGCTCTGTTTTTTCTCGTGCTCCTGGTCGCGACTCTTGTTCGTCGACTGTTGTGTCGCATGTCTATCTCTCGCTTTGTTGACTTGTGATATCACTTGCTCAAGTGACGATTGAATCATTGGGTCAGAATCAATGGATGTCGTACGGTCGCTCGCATTTGGGTTGACGTCATGAGCCAAGTCTTTTTGAACCGACCGCTTCATGTTGTTGGCAAGCGTCTCCAGTTGTTTACCCGCAGATTTCTTGTCGACAAACAGGTGAGTTGTCTCTCTGGCGCGGGTGAGCTGTGTGTAGACCATTTCTTTGCTTAGCATTCGCCCGGCAAGCAGAACGTAAGCATGATCGACGGTGGCGCCTTGAAGCTTGTGAGTTGTCGCCGCGTACCCGAGAGTGACATCCGATTTTCCGAGGCTACGAAGCGGCACCGAGACGACGTCGGCCGTACCGGTCGTTTGGGCCCTCTTTGACGGGACCTGGTCGAGATGCACGGTGATTCGTCTGCGAAGCGGGTCCACATTCAGAACCGTTCCCGTGAATCCATTCTCGACTCCAAGATGGCGAATTGATTTGTGGAATAACACTCGATCGTCAACGTAAAACCTGTTCTCACCAAGCGAAACGCTAAATCCGGGTAGAGATGACCGTTCCGAAAGACGTTTCCTTTGACAGGCGATATTGATTTTTGCCGCTTGGTCGCGGGTTTGCGTAACGACGATGTGCTTCTCCGGCTCCTTGAGTCCGCCCAGTGACGCCCACGTTTCGACCACTTTTTGCGTCATTTCATGAGGGCTCTCCGTAATCGTCAACCGATCACGTTCGGCGTAACTCTCCAATGCCTCGATCATCTCTCCTTTTCGAACCTGTTTCACAGCATCTCGATCATCTTGATTTCGCTGGCGACGGTTCGTGCTTAGAGTGGATTCACCCAATTTTTCTGCGATATGTTTGGCCGGGCCTCCAGCATCAATTCCCGGCAGTTGATTGTCATCTCCTACCAATATGACAGTGGCTTTCGCCTTGTCGGCATGGTGGAGCAACCGGGTCATCGTGCGCGTGTCGAGCATCGATGACTCATCAACGATCAAGACACTTTTCTTGGCAATGCTGACTTTCTGGTGCCTGTACGTTTTCTTGCCAATCAGCTGACGGACAAGCATCCTCGCATGGTGCTTGGCCTGCTCTTTCAGACGGTCACCGACCGACTTTTCCAAGTTGTGGAGGTAACTAGCGACCGTGCGACTATTAATGTTCGCACTTTCTTGTAATCCAGCAGTCGCCTTGCCAGCGAGTGCCGCGCCGATCACACGGTATCCTTGGTGTTCAAACCCCCGGCGAACCGCATCCAAGACCAACGTCTTTCCTGATCCGGCCACTCCGGTGAGACAACGAATGGCACCTTTAGATGTCAATACGTGCGTCACTGCATCTTTTTGTTCATCCGACAGCTTTGAACCGTGTAGTCGATCGTTCGGTCGGAGGATCTTGTCAACTTGTTTCTGTGGCACGACGGCTCCAGTCCGAAGACTGCTCGAATCTACGAACGCCAGCAAACGCTTTTCCACCTCCCAGTATTCCTTTGTCGTGAACCGTTGCCTGCCAATCGAATCTTCTAACGTCACCAACTGATTGGTTCGCTCCATTTTCTGACGGAGTTGAGGAATCAAAGTGGTCGGATCAACTGATCGATGCTGTAGGATCTCGCAGACATTCTGAACGATCAACGATTCGCCAAAATGCGCTCGCCCATCGGATGATCGCTTGATTGCCAGGTTGAAAGCCTCGTCGATTTCTTGCTGTGTGACCGGTTCCTGTATCGACTTGTGCAACAAGCTCTCAACGGAAAACTGGTTGAATCCATATTGGTCAGTTCTATTCCGCCACTGACACGCAAGCGACTCCATATCCGGCAAGTTCGCCTTCGACAGGCGAGTGTCCAAGTTGGCACGCTGGCGGGCTTTCGAGTCTGCCAGATTCTCCTTTCCGACGGTCTGTTCGATCTCCTTCCTACGCGTAGAGAATTCGTCGACAAGTTGTCTCGGAACACCCGCAACTTCAAACCACGATTGTTCTCGTCCTTGATCATCGACGGGTCGCTCCAAAGCCAAACCGAGACTAGAGGTCAGCTCCTTCGCGAGATGGCATCGAAAGATCCGCCCCAATGCCGGAGTCCACTCGTGAAGCATCGAGCTGTTGACCGACGACCACCGATCGTCGTCGCCATAACAAAGATTGGCAATCACACAATGAATGTGGAGCTGTGGATCACCGGCGCGGCTAAGCGTGTGCAGGAACATGCTCACAACCAGTTCAGCAAATTCGTTTATGCCGCCACCTTTGCTTCGCCGAGCCAGTGGAAGGAACTCTTCGAGATTCCCAAGAGTCTTCTTCACTGCCGTCAGCAAGCAATGCTCGATGATCTCTCGGACTTTGTCAGAAGCGACAAGCCACAGAATTGACAGCGTTTTGGGCGCAGAGAAACAGACGTCGTATCCCGGAACTCGTTCGCGTCGCTTTTTCTTCTCGGCCCCGTCTGCAGGAGGGTCATCTCCAGGCGGGTTCTTCTTGGTAGGCTTTTGCTTCTGTGTCGACAGTTTCCGTCGCGGTATCAATGGTTTGCCGGATGGATCGTGCCCAGCCAACACCAACTCAAAATCGTCACCTTCGGTTTGACCGATCAGATCAAGTCGCTCCGCACCTTTTCCGAACCATAGTCCGGGACGCTCGGCACGGTAGTATCCGCCGATGTCACCGGCTGCATCGTGTTGAAAATAGTCTGAAATTTGGACGACCGGCCCGTCCAGGACTACGATGGTGGCGACCATACTAATCCCTCTCCTCAAACAGCTTGCCAGCGATTTCGTGGGCATCGGATGCGTCAACATCCCCAATCGTCACAAGAATGGCGTACAGAATTCGTCGCATTGCGCGCTGAGTTTTTTGGAGTTCGATTTCCAAGTTGGCGACCGATGCCTGCAACTCCTCCAGTCGGCGGATCAGTTCACTGTCCGTGTCGCGCTCTAGCGTTGCAATCACCAGCCGGCGCATATGGTCACCCCTGGAATCACCAAAAGGCTTTCGGGCCTTATCAAGCAGTCCGAGCGTATCACGTCCAAAGCGTGTGGCAACGGTTTCCGTGGGCCGGCGTTTAGCCATATCTGGTTCAGTCCTGTTTGCAAATTGTTTACAGCGTTGTCGTCGTCCCAGACGAACCGAACACACATGAGATGGACGATGTGTTTGCACTCCGTGCCATGGTGTGTTGATTAAAGCAAGCTGTATTTTTCTTCCCATCTCATGGCTGTATACTTGTCAGCGTTCCCTGCCGAATTCTTCAAAATGGCGACCGCTGATCTGGCATCCTTTGGCATCGACGTTTTCATAAGTTCTCATCCGGATACATAATGGTCAGCACCGGCTCGCCCTGATCGCCCGCGTGGCACACTGCTCTCAACGTCACCCTCACTTGTCCCGCGGGGTGGTTTTCACAGAGTGTCGTGAAGTGCAGAGGGTTTGGGTTGCGGCCTGCGTGAAGCGTCGTTCTTAACCAGCAGAGCACGATCCGTAAGCGTTCGGTTTCGAAGTGGCTGTCTTTTTCAGGTGCGTCAATGCAATCCATCCAGACGGCGGAAGTTACGGCCACCGGGCTGGGGAACCCGAGATTGCTTGCCAACGAAGTCACATCAACAAGCATGCCATCAGCAATTGCATTTCGTCGAGCATATCGCGGTATTGTCTTGGTGTTGTTGTTCTGGCTCATTTCACATCTCCTTTACTACCTATTCGGCGCACCACGCTGCGACACCGCTTAAACGGCAGGCAATGTCGTGACGACCCTCAAATCCTTTTTGTTCGTTGGGCGGCTTTCTCGCTACCGAGATTCGGCGCGAATGACTGCGAAAACGAACTCGCCGACTTTGTTGGATGACGAGTTCGCCCGCTAACAGCGGGCACAACCCCAAAAATTGGCATGCCGGCCCAACGGGCCGGCATACCTCGATGGTGTTGAACACGGCTATTACGCTTCGTCTGAGTCGAGTCCCAGCTCTTGCCGTGCAATGAACACTCGGGCCAGTCGGACCGCTTCCGATACGAGAGCGATGTCGCCCAAGCCGTTGAAGGCGTTGGAGTCCTTCCATTCCTCGCCGTCGCGATAGCGTCGAGTGATCACCGTATTGAACCACTCGCCGTTGTCACCGGAGTTCCTCCACACGCTCACACGGACATGATTGAGCCGAGCTTCAAATGCGGGTTTCTTTTCGTCATTCATTTTCTTTGTCATGGTTGTCTCCTTTTCAGTTGTTTTGTCACACGATCGCCCAATCCGTGTGGGACCAGAGCAATCATGCACTTGCATAGTGCCATGGTGTGCCCATTCACTTGATGTAGATCAATCTCTACGCTTTAACTCCAGCGCTACATGAAATTTTTGTCTGGCCAGTTCCGATCGTCACTGAAATCGTCCCTGCCTTGTTTTTTGGGAGATCTACCGACAGTTCATACATGCCTCGACGAATAGCACGGATGACGAACTCGACGTTGCTCGTGCAAATGTACTCAGCGATTTCGTTCCAGAATCGCGAAGCACTGTCCGTACGGCGCGGAACCTGTAGCGGGAACACTTGAATTTCGGCATTTGCTAGTGGTTCAACAAAGTCACCGAACTTAAAATCTGTCTTCACCTCACTGCCTGAGCTGATAACCACCAGACTTCGGTCGCCATTCCGTCGCGATAACTCAGCGATCGCAAAATTCATTGCGTTGCTAAGATCCGAGGACGTGATATGCCGATAGCTATTCAACCAACTCAGCTCGGGGCCGACTGGCTCATCCCAGGGATTGATCGGCGTGACTGTGTCGGCGTACTGCACGAAACGCACGACAGTTCTCTCATTTCCCGCACCGCGCAGTTCTTGTATCGCTGCCAAAGTCTCCTTGTTGTGCTTTTGCATACCGCACGAATGATCAACCATTACCAACACGCTGCTTTGCCGTGGTTCCTCCCATTGGTGCAGTCGAGCGAAACGGTAGTTTCTTAACTGCTGGCCATTGAAATCGACTGCCACGTCTTTTGATGCCAATCCCGTGAAATATTCACCCGAATCATTCGCCAGGGAGAATTTGAAAATGCATCTGCCGTTCTGTTTCAACCACGATTCCTCTTGGGAGATCAGCCCCTCCGGTAAATGGATTGGCTGTTGTTTGGATTCCCATTCTGTATCCGCCATCAGGCGTTCGATTGATGTGGTGCCAAGGTCCGAGGCTCTCGCGAAAAGCAATGCCTTTTTCAGGTGAGACTGCCTTTCTGCTGGATCATTGATAGACGCCGACCATTGAACTTCGTTGTCGACCAACCACTTCCCGATCGGCAGCCCCCACTCTTCACGCTCAGCGATCTTTGTGATCTCTAGTAGATAGTCGCGAGTTCGGCCGAATTCGCCGGTACTGGCCAGCTTTGCGTATTCCCACGCCGCCTCGGTCGAGGTCAACTTCGTGTACTCGGCCGATTTGAAACTGTTGGAAATCTCCGTCGCTGCATCATTAGACCCGGCCGGTTGCGGTCGTTTTTCAACCGATCCATCCAACCGTTCTGCGTTGCGTTGAGCGGGAGGCCGCTCTGCGATTTCAGCCGGTGGTTTATCAGGAATAGCCCGTTTCGGGGATGTAGATGTTGATTCAACCCGCCCTCCCGGCGCAGTAGTGACGCGTTTCTCCCGCCGACCTACGAAGGCCTTAAACTTGGAAGAGTCGGTCATCCGACCAAGCGCCGTTTCGTAAATGTCGTCAGCTTGTTCGTTGAGCCCATAAGCCTCGAATTCGGCGCGGATGCTCATGACCATGGACTCAAGCCGTTCATCGCTCTCAACCATCGCGGCATTCCCGAGTTCAAGAATCAAGAAAACAATTCGGTCAACTTGCCATTTGGACAACCAGTACTCGTTTGGCTCCGTTTCAATTCGTTCTGCCAAAAGTTTCGCTGCGGCCGAATATGCCTGATCTGCTTCCAGCGCACCGATTCGGTGGCTGAATTCTTGCAGCTTGCGGTCCGTCATGATCAGATTCTCCGGTGACCTGTTCAATGCCTTCAGGTACTCGTGGCTAACCATCAGCGATGTACCGGCAATCAACAGCCCCAGGCCGATCATCGCAGCGTTGCTTTTCGGGCGTTTGCCGATGATCAAGGTCAACGCCCAAGCAACCACACTGCTGACCACTGAGGTGATACCGAGTGTCATCACCTCTACCGACTGGAGCCAATCGAAAAGAAACGCCGCTGCCGTGATCACAATGGTCGCGGCCAAATAGGCGTATCCCCAGGAGCCCGTCGTCGCATTCTGTTGAATGAACGACTTCCGTCGTGATCGGTTCATCTGGTGCTGGCGTGCTTTGCGATTCCCTTCGCGAAATTTGTTTGTGGACATCTGAAAGCCTTTTGCTTTAGGAAGGGCGGAAACGACTCGTGAACGTGAAGAATCAATTCGATTGTTGGACGCTCTTGTGGAGCAGTGAATGCATGCCTTGTCGTTCGACTAAGGATTGGCATCGGCCTGGGTCAAGCGGACGCTGAGGGCTTTGAGGATCGAAACATCCTGCAGATAAAATGGCGATAAGGGATCGGAGCACGACTTTCCAATCCCGTCCATCAAGTAAGGCGTCAGCACATCTTCCATCTGATTCGCATCGCGGAATTCGAGCCCGACAATGTTGAGTGCATGGCTTTCGGGGTGTGCGAAGGCAACGATGTAATCGGGATCTTGTTGCCGGTCATGCTGCTGATGCAAAGACAAGGCCAGATTTCGCTCGACATGTGGGTAGACAAGGAACCGTTTCGACTTCTCCAATCGTCGTTTTCCGCCCCAGCTCGGCCCACGAGTCGGAGCAATGCCTTTTACAGTTTCAACCACCGCATCGATCGATTCATAGCGAGATCCCGAGATCTCCTTCAGTCCGAACAAGGTAACGCTACCGACGCATCGCGTTAATGTCTTCAAGAAGTCCAGCTCTGATAGTTGGGGCAATTCCACCGTTGCCACCAAGTCCGAAAGTACGTTCGTTAGAGGAACCGGAATGACGCGAGGTGAATCACTCGCGTGAGAGGCGGGGACGCCCACATCTTCCAACATCGTGAGCAGCGTTTCGAATCGCTTCAATTGCGAATTCAATTCGCGATCGACGGCCGATTGAGCAAACGCGATAGCCGATCGTTCGGCCTCTGCTTCCTGCAGAAATTGCGCGTGATCTCGCAGATCATCAGCCGCTTCGATGGCTTTTTGAAACGTCGAGCCCCGTTTACCTAGCCGGTTGGATCGTCTTACACAATACAAGCCTCGTCGACAGCTACGCTCGGCTTTCTCAAGGGTTTTGAGTAGTTCGACTGCATCGGCATCAACGGCTGCTGACTCGGACTCGGCACTTGCTTGGATAGCCCGCAGCAATGCAATATGTTCCCTTGCCGATTTCAAACTGGTGATCGGCGCGCCAAGTCCTTTCCCGCTTGGCGTTATCGGTATCTGCGTGCCATCAACCAGCTCAACGACAAGAGTTGCCGTTATTGCCAAAGGATTGCCAACGAGTTCCAAGCAGGGCTCAATGTCGTCAGTTTCACGACACGCGGATACAATTTCTTCCGTTGCAAGTCTCACATCGTCGTCCGATTCATGCTCGAAATAGATTGCGGCGATCCGGCCTGATGCGGCGGGGGTCTCCAACAGTGACTCAAGGTCTGGGATGTAGTCAGCGGCGATATCTGCAGCTGCACTGTCCCGCGAAATCCGTTGAAAATGATCGAAACGCGGCAGCAGTAGATTGCCGAAGGATCCGTTGGCAGCCTGATTCGTTCGAATCGTGTCAATGTGTTCGGAGACAACCGGACTCGAAAAGGATTGATCCTGGTCGAGCATGAAGTCTGAACGTTTGGCACGATCCACACCTACAGCCGGGACCTCACGCAGAAAGAATGTCATCGTCAAGCGATCTTGTCGTGAATGCAACGAATGATGGAGCCACGTTGCTGTTGACGTCGCAGCGTTGAACTGCGTTCGTGGAAATCGATCGTCCGTATACGTGATCGGTCCCAGTAGATGGATATCAGCATGGATGTTGACACTCGATTGTCTGATCAGCGTGTCGACCACGTGATTGAATAGCACGAATCCACCCAGTGAACCGGCGCCTCCGCTTGTTCCGCAATAGAGCTTGAGAAGCGCCGAATCCAACTCACCACCGGACATAGAAATCAGCCGTTCTGACAGACCGTTGATGAATTCTTCCGTTTCCCGCTGACCGATCAGGTGAGTCATCGCCGCACGACCAAACCCAGCGACCTGTGCCAATCCGTCTTCCATGCTCATGTTGGGGATCTTGGAGATCGCATCTTTCTGGCTCGGCGAAAAATGCAACGCCGACAACTGCTGGACAGTCAGCCCGCTGCCTAGCGAGAGCTGGTGGACAGATTTTCGCTGACTGCGAGTCAGCTTCAGCGCTTCAAGTTCGACCTGGGCATCGACCAAAATGAAGATCGAATTGGGGTACATCGCCATGAAATTGACGAGGTACAGGTACGAAGTACCCGCGAGAATCAAGATTTGCGGTACACCGGACATCATTCTGCCTCTGACGAGTTGTGAAGAGTAAATGGAACAAAGACTGGCCCGAGTTCATCGAACGCACTCGCGAACGGCGCGATCAAGTCGGCACGCGTGATGAGGAACAGTCGGCGAATCCGGTCTTTCCCGCGGGCGTTCGATACCCGAATTTCGATTCGGGCAAATGGGTCAAGCTTCGGCAGCCAGGCATAACTTTCCTGGTCATTCAAGAAGAGCAGCTGGCTCGATTCTTTATGAGTCAACCAGTGTTCGATCGCATCTTGAACGATCGTTTGGTTGTGTCGCTGGTGTGTCGGGAACAACAACATTTTCATGCGAAAGCAGTTGTTTTGCGATGCTTTCTCATTGGCCGGCACCAAACACGACACGCGCGACGCTTTTGCTTTGGTCCGGCGATATTTAATCGATTTGAGCGAGCAATCGAAAAACTGTGCGGCTCCTTCAACGACGTTGTTCGTGACGGCATCGTCCTCATTGTTGTCTTCTTCGGTTGCAGTCGGTGGTGACAACAATGAGGCGGCCGAACGCAATGACATTTGCATTGCCATCGATTGTGCATCCGCTATTGTCAGTGTCTCGCCAGTTTTCTTGAAATGACTGCGCGAGATCTTTTCCAATATTTGATCGAAGTCTTCCGCCAACTTCATGTATCGCTGCGCCGTTCGCGTCTTCAGCCCTCGCGGTGCCAGCGTGGTCTCCATCCATGAATGAAAGTCGCCGTGATGAAGTCGCGATTTAACGAACTTGAGTTGGATGCCAATCGCAACCGCTTTCATGACAGCGCTGCTGGTGTGCCGACGGATCTCCTCGTTGGTGTTGATGATGTTGTTTGCGATCTTCGTTTTGTTGAAATTGGCGTCATCAATCACGAACTCCGCCACGTTGATGATCGATTCGCCCATCGGAGCCCCAGTAATACGGGCTAGCTCCGACAATCCATTGGATACGACTGGTTCGTCAAAAAACGCTTGGACGCTTTTTGACGTGTTTGGTTTTGATGCGTCGGACATGTATCTCTCCTGCTTAGGGGTGCAGAAGAGTCATCGCGGGCTTCGTGAATTTTGTGGGGCAAAAATCTCAACTTTTTGAATCTGAGCGATTCACGATCACTTCGCGTCACATGTGTCGCATTTCGATCGACTAATTTTGATCGGCTATTTGCGGTGTCAGATAGCCGTGGGCGACCAACCAAGCATCCAGCGCTGCTTCTACGATTTCTTGCTGCGTGTTTGGAACGATTCCTGCCAGCTTTCGTTCGAGATAGGCCCTTTTCAAAGCATTCGACGTATCGGGGCGGAGCCGCGTTGTCAGCGGCGATAGAACGACAGTCGGCACGAATGCCGGACTTTCCGTGCGTCGGCGAATACGTGGCTCGTTGAGACGGCCTGGGGCATCCGCGTCCGGCGTGTCTAAACCGTCAGTTTTTGCGGAGTTTCCGTTTTCTCTGGCGCCGGTCGCTGTGCCGTTTGTGCTGTGCCCGCCTATCAAACCGTCCGGCGACGAGCTGTTGATAAAAGCCCTCTGTTCCCCCGTCAGCGACAACGATTGGTCCATCGATCGTCGCCTACTCATCCAGCACTCCGCCCGGTGTTTGGAGGTCGACGGGGTTACCGGGTATCGAAGCGAACAATTCAACACAGAATTTGTCCAAGTCATCAGCGGCGCTGCGCCCAGTTTTTCCCAATCGTCCGACGACAGTTCCCTGTTGCGCTGCATCGCGAAACGCCGTCAAGTTGCGAATCGTTGAAACCGCTGCGCCCAGCCCCAACTGCGGCAAACTGCAAATAAGTTCACGACTAATTCGATCGCGTTTTCCAACCTTGTTTAACACGAGTGCTCCTTCAAGATGCTTCGGACTTATGCGTTGGGCGTACCGAAAAACCTGAATCGCGTCTTGAACGGATCGGACGTCCAGAATCGATGGTCCGACCGGAATCAATGCGAGATTCGCCACTAGAAGTAACGTGCGAGAAATTTCATCAAGTCCTGCCGGTCCATCTCCAATGACGATGTCGTGCGATTCGGCCAATTCGACGGCAGCGTCTAAGCATTCTTCCGGAGTTGTTGCGACCCGTACCGTTACGCCCGGGTCAACGTCTTTTAGCCACAGCGAACTAGATTGCTGTTTGTCTGCATCAAGCAACGCGACCCGAACCCCGTGATCTTGCAACCAGACTGCTATATGAACCGCCAGCGTTGATTTACCGACGCCGCCCTTACTGTTTGCGAGTGCTACCATCATGGCGTTACACTAGCGCACTTTCTTGGAACCTGGCAAGCATCTTTTTTGGCCGGGATGCAATACGACAACCCTGCATCCGACACGGCAAGGCGTCTGTACGTCCGAACTGCGGGCCGTCAACCGACCATGCAGACGCAACCACCGGCGGTCTGGCCAACTTGGTTTCATGCAAGAAATCATGCCAACACGAAATCTTGCTGGCGAGCGGATAGTCAAGCTGGTCACGTCGAGATTTCGGTCTCACCCAGAAGCGATCCCAGCAAGTTTGGCTGATCGGAATCATGTTGCGCCAACACCCATTAACGCGATATCGTCTATGCGAGCCGAATTGACCGTTCGCCGCAGTATCGTGTCGTCAGACAGGTACCCGTGTCGTCAGACAAGTTGGCGTCGTGCTGCGAGACAGGATTGCACGTGCTCTCAGACAACCGATCACGTGTCACCAGACAAGAAATATCGTGCCACCAGACAACGGATTCGACGGATCAGCAATGAATTCAGGTGTTTGCCGGCACGGTAACCTATGAACTAATAAAACTAAAGAAAGTTCGGGAACCATTCTTTAGTTTTGATGAATCCAATGGAGGAACATGAAACAGGACTCGACCAGGAATAGGAACGTGATGAATCAGTGGGGACGTGATGAGATGAATCTTGTGGAATTGGCTTTTGGGCCGATCACCGCCGGGGGTTCAAACACGCTTGACATTTCCCGCACCGTATTCGATCCACTCTTGAAACGACAGGTCACGCGTCAAACGATCATTACCGGATCAGATGCCTTCGGCCTCCCCAGGCCGATTGATGACCAAGTGCTTGTCGGCATGAAGGCGCTGACCTATGAATCGGGGTTTGCCGACCGCAAGGTGCGATTCAGCCGCTACCAGCTGTGCCGAACGATCGGTTGGCCGACTGACGGTAGAGCGTACAGACGGATCGAAGACTCTCTCAATAGAATTGCGGGAACCACCTTGCAATTCAAAGACGCTTGGTATGACAAAGGCGATTCAGAGTTCAAATCCAAAACATTTCATTTGATCGACGATCTTGAGCTGTGCTCGCGGGACCGGCTGGAACGTACACGGAAGGCAGCGACGCGAGTTGACCAACCGCTCTGTCACATCGTGTGGAATGAAGCGGTTTGGAAGAGCTTTGATGACGGGTTCATTCGAAAGCTCGATATGAATCTTTTTCGCAGAATCGCGTCCGGTCGCCGCCGCGAAGTCCCCATTCGCCTCTACCGAATCTTGGACAAACGATTTTACAAATCGAGCACCGTCCGTCTCGATTTAAAACGCTTGGCGGTCGGAACCCTGGGGTTGAACGCGAGGTACGCCCCATCGCAGATGAGACGAATCATTGACCGCGCCGCCAACTGGCTGGTTGAGTGCGAATATCTCAACGACTTTTACTATCCGAATGATCGATCACATCGCAGCGATCAGGTCGTGTTCCGCAAAAGACTAAAACGGACTCGCAAATTTGGCACAGTGAGTCAAATCCCAGTTCCCATCCCTGAACAGGCGGATTCGGCCGATCACCGCATAGCGAAATGGTTCGCCGCCCAACCACCGGAAAAAGTCAGTGCGTTAGAATCCGAAGCAATGAGAGACAATTTCGGATCCCCGTTAGAACGTCAAATGATCCAAGCCAAAAAAGACCGTGGCGAACCGATCACAGCAAGCGGAGCAATTCGGAAAAACTTCGTCTGGCGATACTGGATGACGACGACTGCTAGGGCTGAGCAATCCCCCAGCCATTCACAATGGAAGAAGTCCTCTACCGAGGAGAAATAGGGGATTGATGATGATCCATCCGCCGCACGGCGAGGAAGGTCGACTTGCGATTAAGTGCCGCAGATCCACCTGCTTTCCTCCTGACAGAGTAGTGATGATGGGACCGAGCTGTTGCAGATCGCGTCGCGGCAAGTCAGGATCGGCGTCCAGGCAAGTTGATGGTGGCGTCGAAATGACCAACCATCGGTGTCCATCCGGATCTGGAAGCAGGCCCCCGATCGCTGGAAGCCGGTCTCACAGCGATAGGCCTTGATGACTTGGGAGACGTCCGGAAATAACTCCGCATCCAAGCTTCAACCCCCGGCTCATTCGACGTACTTCCTCGTCGCCTGCAATTACCCCATTGACGCATCGACCGAACTGAAAAGTATCTCATCGCGTGCGATGCGGTTCGGATTCAGGCCGTCTAAATAGTCAAGCGGGTCGCATTTTTGTCGGTATAGGTTGACCGACGACGCTTGACTCTGTTCTTTCTGCATATCGGAGGAAGCGATTCATGAGCGACATCTTGATAGGGCGGAGATGGGCCAGTTCGTGGCGGAGATCACGGAGTAGGCGGACTTCGTCTGCGATTTGCGTGGGTGCAGCAGACTTCTGAATGAAGTGGGCGATTGAGCCCCATTCAAGATCTTCCAATTCCACCGGATACCCTTGTGGATCGCGGAGATCAAAGTTGCGGAGAAATGGCTTTAGGCGGGGCAGCATGTCCAACCTGCGCTCCTCGAGATACGGAAATACGGTTGTCAGCTGCCCATGCCAAATTCTCTTCCGTATTTCACTTTCATCATTGGTAAGAGCAACCACCGACGAATGGATTCGCGGGCGATCCCTGAACGATTCGAGGCCCCCGTCGCACCAAGTTCGGCATTCAGGTGAACACCAGGCGGAGTTGCGTGCGAATTCAAGTAGGACCGATTTTGGATCCAGTAATTCTTCCAGCGACTTCGCTGCCAGTCTTTCGATAAGATCCAAATCTGAACCACCAAGCTCTGTCGCAATACTTATTGAAATCGCTGACTCAAGCCCAGCATTCTTGGATTGTGACGCGATGAGTTCGATGAAAAGCCGAGAGTCGATTTCGCGAACTATTCCACGCCACGCAATCGCACGAAGTCCGACATCGAAATCCGGAACAGCGAAAGCCGCACTTGCGTTGACCAAAAAGACATCTCGATCATTTTCATCTTGCTGATGATTTGCCAGCCGAAATCGCTCAAGAAACTTCGTGAATTGCGGCCAGCATTGCTGGGACAGATTCTCGACTGCGTAAACGCGTTGCTGGCCGTGGCTTGCGAGCTCCTCTGCGCTCGTGACACCTGCGGCTACGCCGACGTCGACGAGAGAGAGATTGTGTGCGATCGAGACCGAGGTTGAGTGACTCCACCGCGAAGTATCAACGGAAAGCCATTGAAGTTGTGGATAGTCTCTCATACACAAAATACGAATCGCATCAACAAGCCCATCCGGAGCATTTGGTGGGCAGTGAAGGATGACATTCGTACCTGAATCAAGATTCTCCGTAACCCGCTGGACAAACGACTGCACTCCGGGCAGTTGCCAGATCAAGCCGTTCACGTTTTTGCTTCCGTCTGCAGAGCCCGTGCAACCAATGTGTTCAACCCCCAGGTGCCGTCCTTCCCTGGTCGGATGTAACAAAGTTGAGCAGCCCAATCTATCAAACGCTTCACGGGCGTTTCACCTGCAATATCTTGCAGGTCCGACACCTCAAACTCCGCGAGTGGATCTAGGCCAATCCAGTTGGTGAAGAACTCTTTCGGCTCAGCTGGAAGCCGTAACCAGTCATTCTGCATCGTGATCTCTGGCCAGGAATCGGCCAACGTTAAAAGCCGATTCATCCACAAGTGCTTTTCATCGCCACACTCGATCGCCAGCTGCTGTATTAACGATCCCCAACCACCGGATGCCTCATGGAGCTGGATCACACCATCCATTTCCCGGTTGAAACTGTTGTCAACGAGCCATCGATCTAGAATTGACTGACTCCACGGATGAAGTTGGATTGGGTCGATCTTCGATAGTAACAACTCGTCGATCTCCACATTCCAGAGCTTTGGCGGATCAGCAACGAAGATCACCCGCACAAAGTTCTTTGTCGCGGACTTCTTCTTCCCCAAAAAGGTGTGCGTCGACTGAATCCACCCTTGGCTCCAATTTGCAACGGCGGGGACGATGACGATGGAGAGACCACTATTGCCTCGCCGCCACACATCCAGCCAATCTAAAAAGCCGTCCTCGTCTCCAGCCCCGGTGTAGGTCGTGACATGAACGTCTGGCTTGTTGAGCGATTCGAACGCTTCTTCGACGTCGTCCAGCATGGCCAACGGGCATCCGGTAAGCAGCGTCACGCCATTTGACCGCGTTAACACGCGTCCCTCTTGTTGTGAAGTCAACGGGCTACGACGGATCGCATCATCAGAAAGAGACCGGCGAAATGTTGACGCCCTGTACTCGGACGGTGGCGGCGAATTGGCAACGTCCAGCAGACTCTCTTCAATTCGATCTTTCGATCCCATCAAGTTGAGCACGTTGGCACTTCGTAAGGCGTACTTGCTGTCCGGGTCACGGCGAAGCACACCTAAACCGATCATTTCGTCGAGCAAAATACCAAAACCGTCAAAACTCGTATCTTGGGCAAAGCCTTCGCTCCAAAATCCGAGAGCGCGTTCATGGATTTCACGCCGGGTAAGTCCCCGAAGCGGTTCTCCGTCTTCTCGCATTTCGATCGTTTGCAAAGCGATCAAAAACGCGATAAGGCGATAACGCGCGTCCAAGTTCAGCGTGAGTTCAAACCGATCACGAATTTCGGCCTGAAGTTCTTCACTCTGGTAGACACGCTCGATGTCCTTCATCGTGATGCTGTACGGAGGGCTTTTTCTGAAATCGATCACACTCTGGTTGCGTTTGTGCATCGAGCGAAGCAAGTGCCGACAGAAAATCTGAATCAACGAAGGATAGAAGTTCGTGTGCGACAATATTCTTGTCACCAGATCAGGGGATTCGAAGACGAAACCCATTTGTCGCATCGGAGTTTCGATTAGAGCTTTGGCCTGTTGCCACTCACCATTGTCGATCAACGGTCCAATGTTGATCGACTTTCCGAGGTGCCCCATTGGCGTATTTTTGTCCCTGGCTGCGCGTTGAACATTGTGCAAGCCTGCGAAGACGACTTTGAAACGTCGTTCCGTGTCGTCCATCAATCCTTTGATTTGTGAGATAATAGGAAAGGCGTTTCCACTCGAATCATTAATTTGCTGGCTGTCCTGGTTGAGAAATTCGTCTGCCTCATCCATAAGCAGCAGGATTCTTCGGCGACTGTCTTGGTCTAGCCATTCTTTCACTCGTGCCCGAATCGTCCCCTCTTGGCTTGCCGAGTGCTTGAGCACACCATCTTTGTGCAGGCAGTGTCCGATCTCGTCCCACAGTTCCACCGCCGGTCGCTGAGTGCCGATCCCTCGGTTTTTTAAGTCGATCCAACGCACGATGCATCCATCGCCAGGATTGTGTAATCGTCGCTCAGCTTCGCGGAGCAACACGGATTTGCCGAGCTGACGACCACCGAAAACCAAATGAGTTGGATCGCGGCTGATGATGGCCTTGTACTCTTCGCCACGCCCGAAGAACATCTCAATCGGAACAAATGAAGCCGTGATGCTGTACGGTTGAGCGGAGGTGAATGGAAGCGTGCATTGGAAGAACGCATGCTGCACGCCCTGTTCGAGAGTCGCTAGGAACATCAGCAAGAATTCGTCAAGCAGCAAGAATTGATGTACTCCCCAGCATTGCTTCGTGATCACTCGACGACGAGACTTAGGCAGTCGTCCGCAGAAAAGAACAATCAGTGGGACATCACTGCCTTGTCGTTCAAGTGACGTGTCAGACAGGATCTTGTCGATGTCCGGGTCTTTTGTCTTGCCATCGATGCTCAGCAACTGATAACGACCCTGAGCATTGGAGCCATACTGGGGAACGGCGCAAATATTTCGATTTGCAATTGGTTGAACCGAAAGGGAATCGAGACTCCAACCGGTGCCATGACTGCTGTGCTTGACCTCCGCATCGTCGAAGCCCAGCAGCTTGAAAAGGGACGCCAAGTGAACCGTTCTCTTTTCCTCAGCCCCTCTCAGTTTCAACGTACGCCGCCATGCCTCTAAGACCTGCGCAGCAGTGCGGCGATGTTCATCGCTCTTGAAGGGTTTATTGAAGACGACATCGCGACCTTCTTCAAGTTGCCTTTTCCAGTCCGGCAAATGCTCAGTCGGCGTATTTCGCAAATACTCATCAATGTCTGGCAGGAACGAGTCGAAAAAATTGTCGAAAGTGCTCGATTCCTCGACGCCAAGCGAGCCAAGATGCTGGCCCTTTCGTACCAAGTTGATGTATTCGTCGGCGGTAGCAAAATCCCGAGCGTTTAGAGTCGACTCGATGCGATGGAAATCGTTTGCATCGAAGTCTCCCGACTGACGCTTCAGCTCCTCAAAGCGATTTCGCACTTCACGCAATCTGTCTCCACGCAGACGATACAATTCGTCATTCACCTTTGAAATCGAGGCGAATGCCGGGGCAAGGTTCAGTTCCGTGTCAACAACTCCGGTCAAGTCAGCGACTTTGGCCGCCAGATTCTGACGAAATGTCTCGTTCACCAAGTCGTAACAAACCGCATCATCAATGCGTTGTTCTGCCTTCAGCGCCTCTTTCTTCAGTCGGATCCGATCCGCTTCAAGCGATTCTTCATGAACGGTGCGAAGTCGTTCCGCTACCTCCTGCTGGCCTGGTCGGCTTTCAATTTTGAACAGAAGTCTTTTTGCCGCGGCGTGATTCGATTGGTTTGTCTGAATTGTAAATGCATCTTCCTCAGTTAACGGTTCCTCGACTGCATTGAGGAGCCGACGAAGATCGTTGCGGTCGAACTGCAGGGTCCCATTAGGAGAATGGAGAGTGACGGAGATCCCTGGAACGAGTGCAAGCTCAGAAGTCAGGATTTGAGAAACCTGTTCTGATTGCGGGCGATTAAGTCTCGCTTCCATGAACATCCGCTTGACTTCCCCCAGATTGACGACGGACGTATCGAGTGCGGCCTGAACATCGCTCGCGTGTTTTCCACCTGAGCGATACTCCTTCAGCTCGGCAACGGCCTGGTCAATACACCCAAGGACGCTCGTGCGACACTCGATCACTTTTGTCTGGACAAAATCGTCGACTGCGTCGGGCATTGCTTGGATTTTCATCTTCAGAGCGCCCAGCAGGTCGCAAAGATAGTGGACTTTTTGACGCACCGCTTGCAATGCCCTACCGTCAATCGGCCGTCGCTTCGCACCTTTTCCTCGTTTGTCATCATCGGTTAGCTTGCACCGACGATCAATGTCGCGCTCATCTGTCCAATCTTCGACAAATGCGTCGATCAACGGAATCGCAGTGATGCCGGCAGATTGGATCGCGAGGATCGTCTTGCCGATAGCTTCATCATCCCGAAGCCAATGATGCCAAACGTTTGTCGTATGCGCGTAGATGACTTTTGCACACTTCTCCGACTGCCACCAAGCATCAAGGGCGTCCAATTGTGAGGCAAATTCCTCCTGCCATTCGGCCAACTCGCGTGCCCCGGTTAACATCGCGGGATCAACTTCCAATCGCAGTACACCGTATTGGGCGATTGCTCGACAAAGCGATGTGTATGACTTCAATCGGTCCGACGGCAGGAAGTTGTCCGCCAGCAACGACACCGCATCCGCCATGGGTGCAATCAGAGTTGGACGCATCGCTGAACTTGTAATCAGCAGACGTAGCGACCATGCGGATTCGTCATTTCTCGATTGCAAGTAGTCATGCAATATGCTGAAGTCCGTTTTCAGTCGCTCGGCAATTTCCGTTGAATTTGTCTCGATCAATTGCGAAAGCAACGCAACCGACGCCACTTCTGGCGGCATGCAAGGCATGCCAGCACCGGTTTGAGACGCCGCTTTGAGCACGCAATAGGCGAGGCTAAAACGCTCGTATGAAATCGCCTGCCAAGCAAGCTCGGAAATCTGGTTCGCGTCAATCGCTGCGTGTTCAGTCGCCGACTCAGCGGTATCTCGCTCTTCGATTTCTTCGGTGGCAGCGGCTGTCGAGTCTTCCTCGATGACGCAGTCGACCGGTGGCAAAGCAGCGACAGAAGGGGATGGTGGCACGCTCTGCTGCATTGGCGGCGTCAGCTGAGATGAACCGACAGTTTCGCGCGTGAGGTCCGTCGCTGACACCTTTGTTTCAACCGTCGTCACTCCGTCGGTTCGTTCTGCAATCAGCTCTTGCGTTTCGGGTTCTTGCTTGAGCAACGAATCCGAATGCGCTTCGCCGTCCGAATCCCCAGAATTGTCAGCAACGCCCGGCAAAACTGAGACCTGCCTTTCAGTCGTTGGCTCCGCGTCGAGCACTTCCGTCAATACATCTGGGACGTCGTGCGAAATACTTGCAAGTTCGTCAACGATGTCGCGCTTCTCGCGGAGAGATCCGAGACTACGACGCAATTGGTTTCGTCGCGATTGCACATTCTCTTTGGACGGAATGGAGGTCGATGCGCTGAACGACTTTCGAACTTCGGGTTTCGAAGAGTCCTGAGCAGAAGACTGCGATTCATCGACTGACGTTTTGGGCGTAGCATCGGAAGTGACGACGGCATCCGCCTCCACTGGCGCAAAACACAATCCGTCCACCAATTCAACCAGCTCAGCGATCGGTTCAAGTTCGGGCGGCCACTCCGAGACGATCGCCTCACGCTGGTCTTCGTTGCATGCGATCCATGCCTGCAGCAAATTGCGTGTGCTATTTGAATCGCTACAGATAAGACGGCAACGCTCAGGGTCGTCAACAGACTCGTTACCACACGATATTGCTCGGAGACGAACCTCTTCCCCGGCTCTTGCGAAACTACGTTTGCGATTCTCATAGGTCGCTCCTTGCAGACGGAGAATCATGCCAACCACGGAATCGCGTTGCGCACTTTGAACCCTCCGCTCGACCGACTCCCGGTCGATCAAGTCGAGTATTGCGACGATCTCCTCTGGCGTGGACGGAAAACGACCGTCACCCTGTTCACGAATATGGTTCGCGATCACCTCGCGTATTTCGCCAGCGTCTTCCTGGACCTGCACAATTGCCGACGCAAGCCCCTCCGATACTGGTTCAAGCAGTTCCAGTCTCTTTGATAGAGCAAAGACTCGATCTCGGTAATCGATATAAATGCTTTTGAAACTCATTTAGTTGGTTCTTTACGAACACTTGTGTGTCAGGCGAAGGCTGCTTCTACGGAGCATCCGCACCAATGTAGTTGCTCACGATGTGGCTTTGTTCCGAGAGCAATGGGATTTCCAGATTCTGCGTGAAAGCTCCGATTTGGACTCACGCGGCACGAAACGCAAGAAAAATACTGAGTGCATCATTTTTTCATGCGAGCGAAATGATGAAACGTGTTTCGATGCGAACCTCTGCTGGCGGACGAGTAGGTCGAAGGGCAGCGCCATCGCCGAAAAGCACGCTGGCGTGCGGCTGGGGCGCGCGTTCCCTGATGGCGATGCTCGACAAGGGCGGTCTTAACAAGGCGAACCGTTTCGAATAGAATCCCTGTGTTTGGAATCACGTTCTAGACGTCGCGGCAGAGTCGATCGAAGCATGACCGTCAGCACGGGCGAATCGTCGAGAACTCGCACGCAGATTGTGTCGCGATCCACCTGTTTATTCGCAAAGGAAAAGTCTTTGGCGAAAGCGTAACGCCCCTCGTTTACTGCACCCCAGGGGGCTGGAAAGTTGGGGCGCCGAAAAAAGAAAACGGTAACAGAGCGGCTTCGCGAAACGGTGCCGATTTGACCGCGGCGCACGTTCTGACCGAGCTCTGTAAACTGCCGTTGTCGATCAGGTGTCGCGATTGGCTGTGGTTGCGGGCATCGCCGGGAGCAATTTCTGCTATTTGAAAATGCTGGATCAGCCCTCCTCGACGACCAGACGCACCGTTGCAACAATGATTTCACCAGCAGAAAAACGAAGAAGATAAGCTTGAGCGAAGCACTAAACCCTGAACAGGCCATGCAGGACGCAGTTCGTCTTGCCGAGGAAGTGAGCGGAGCACCGGTTTCGGTGCACCGGGACGCCGGTATGGCTGTGCAGGCGAGCACTCGGATGGCCCATCGAGGCGGTGGAACGCACCTGATCCGCCTGAATCCGAACTCCGAGTCCCAGCGGCAGTATCTGATTGCATCCCAGTGTGGCCAGATCATCCGCCTGTATCGCAATCCGGTTGAAAAACGATGTGACTTTGCCTCGGTCGGCCACGCTTTGCCAGAAGTAATGGAGCTCTTGGGGCGCAAGCTACGCGAATCTGGCATTGAGATTCCGGATGATAGGATCCCAGGGGCCGCGGAGCAGATGCTAAGCGGAGTGTTAATTCAGCTTCGCTCGATTCCGTTGAGTCTGCGGATCGACGATTGGATTCGGCGTGATTAGACACTTACCGATTTCCTCCAGGCAAAACTCGTAACCGCGGCGTTGTTCGTCCAAAAGCACAAACGGCGACTTTGACTCGTCGCTGATCGTTGTCGCAACCTGCGTGACAAAGTTACGGTCCTGGCGATACACACCTTTGTCAAACGCGTCGGCAAAATCTGGAGCCGGGCTACCCAGTCGCTGCCGCAGGTAGGGCACAAACTGGCCGTCCAGGTTGTCCTCGGTATAGGTGAAGACCGGGTACTGTCGAGTGAGC
Organism: Phycisphaera sp. RhM; assembly: GCA_033042175.1. GTDB lineage: Bacteria > Planctomycetota > Planctomycetia > Pirellulales > Pirellulaceae > Stieleria. Next base: position 6,432 of record WCIL01000026.1, on the reverse strand, counting down.
AAATCGTGTGGCGTCTGCCGATACGCATCGGCCCGCACGCGGCTCGTAAAAAACACGCAGCCATCCACAACAGCTTGGAAATCGTCGACCGCGCTATGAAACCGTCGACAATACTCTGCATACCCTCGCACTTGGTCTGCCGGGTGCAGCATCAGGCGTCCCTGGTGCTGAATGAGTGACTCCCGCGGCCCCGGAAGATCCCCCGTGAGATCCCACTCTTTCAGCTCCAGAATCACGGCCGCGAACGTTGCGGAATTCCGCCCAACCAGAACGGCATCACACCAAGAGGACGAAGCGGGCAACCGATACTCGAACGAAACGTGGCCCGAATTGCCTAGTGAAAGATGGAAGTCACTCAGTTCGGGCTTTGCCAACACAACCGACAGTTTCGGCAATGACAACATCCACGACCTCCGTTCCTGGTCGCCATATCGCCCCGTCAACTCCTGCAGTTCATCCGCTAAACCTGACAAATCGCTTTCGACGCGATCACAAAATTCTCCAACTTCAAATAACATTTACTACCTCAATCCATGAATGGTGCCCCTTCTTTGGGAGGCGACTGCTTCGCCTGGATGAGGATGATTCTATGGGTCAACGTTTGCCAGGACTATTTATTTTAACCACGACAGCATTTCTTCTCAAACGTACGCGTTTCTGCCATTCACAGCCCAGCTCGAGCCCGTTGAGGTATTGTGTATTGTTGCAAAGCCCAATCTATCAGTGTCCGCATATTTAGCGTGGACTCCCCAAACGTACAGCGTTGATTTGCTACTTCACTCGCGACAGAGAAAGCTGGATCAAGGGCGGCCGAGCGCGCGGATACGCTATCGAAATTCAACTGGCTTGACGATTGAGTGGAAGGATTTCGTAGAGAACGCTCGCCGACACGGCGTCACCGACCTAAACCTGGTCTGCATTGATTTCCGGCTGCAAGGATCGAGCCAGACACCAGAGCAAAAAGACATCTTAAACACCGGCGGCTTCAGTGACGCCGTGTTCAACGTCGCCTCATCGTTTCTAGGAAACGACGCATTCCGGTTCGTCCGCGAAGTCGACGCAGTTGAGCTGTAAGCCAAAAAGTCGAATAGAACTAAAACTCCCGTTGGGGAGCAATCCTCGGCGGGCGTTCTCTTAACCCGTCCATAATTGACAATAGAGCATGCCACTCGCAAAACTGGAAGACATTACGCAGATCCGTTGCTGTTGTTGACTTGGTAAAAATAAGTGTTGCCTTGTTTCTTGAACGGCAGCTTTCCAGCATCACGCATGTGAGCGAGTTCGCAGGTCGTTAACTTAAGTCGTTTGCGAACTTCATCGCTACGAATCCATTCCTCACCCAACGAAAGCGACAGTCGTGGGACAACTTGTTTCTGCCAATAGCTCGCGCTGCCGATGCGAGATTTATCGACGCCATCGAGCGACATCCACGCGACTGAGCGTTTCCGGCTTTCGGCAATATCGAAGCCATTGTAGTCCTCAGCGACGAACAACCATTTGTGGTGGTAGATGTATGGATCCGCGAGGGCAGCGCGTAGCTTGATCGTGCCGTCGGATTTGACTACCGCGTAATCGCCTGTAGATGGCTCCTCAGCCGTGTCAAAGTCGGGGCAGTGAATGAAGCTGAAGTTGCCGTTAATCTCATTGTGTTTAACGACTGTGTAGTCAAACCCGCGCGGCAGCTTTGCCTTTGCTGCGGCCATCGCTTCACCGAGTACTTCTTCGTATTCCCGGTGGACGTACACGGCTCCGCCAATACGCTTGCCTATGCCGTGCTTTGGGCATCTCTTGGGCAGAGAAATCTCCGGCTCTGACCGCATCTGCGACGACTTAACCAGTCGATGCCCGCGATGGTTGAAGCCGAGCATTTTCAGGTTCCTCTCCCAAACAGCACGCGTGAGAAAGTCTTCGCCTTCGTGAAGCAGGCCGTGCTTGAACTCCTGCTTCGTCAGCCGCTCGAACTTGGCTCGCCGCTCATCCTCCGCGTCGAGCATTTGGTCTTTTCGGTCCAGCAGCGGCGGATTGGTTCGACTCTCTGTTTCGTAAAAGCCGACCCGTAGCGTTCGCAGCCATACTTTTGTCGTTTCGGTCGTGATCGGATGCGGCTCCGACTCAAAGTCTGGACATGCGAGGTACGACACCTTGCCGGAGAAACGATGGAGCTTGATGAGATTCGCGTCTTCAACGCTTCCGATGTAGGCACGGGCGCATCCCTCGTAGATCCGCAACAGTGGTTCGAGCTGATCTCGAACGCTCTCGTGAATCCAAAGCGAACTTGGGCACAGTCGTCCGATTGTGGATCGTTTGCATGCGGCGTCGATTTCGTCGGGATCACCGGCAAGAAACATCAGCTGATCTGCTTGCTCACATGCGTTCTTGTAACTGTTGTAGAACGCTTTCACGTCCCGCTGGAACTTCCGCGACAAGTCGGAATACTTTGGGCGTTTACCAAAGTTTGCGAGCGCCAAGTAAACGAGCAAATCTTCACTTCGTTGCTTGCGAACGATTTCCCAGTCGTCGTCGGACGTGACTCGCCGAATCAACGCGAAGGCCCGCTTCAGAGAACCGAAAACCGCTATGACCGGGTCCGCGCCGGCAAACTCATCTGACTCGGGCAACCGGCCAAGTTCCGTGATCGCCTCAACCAACGCATCCAATATTTCTCGATGCTCCTCATACCTAACTTCGGCGATGAGTTTTCGTGGTGCTGCGATTCGTCGGCGATACTTCGATGCCAAGTATGCCGACTTCAGCTCCTCGTCGCGGAAGATGTAGTAAACACCGGGCGCTGCCGGAAAACACTCTTGGCCGAGTGTTTCCTCCAAGTACTGACGCAATTCCGCTTGCGTGAAAAACTTCTGAAACGTACCGATCCTTGTCAGAACGCCATCGCCGTACTCAACATCCCCACCACTTTGGTCGCTGACGATGATGCGGGCCGCGACGCATAGCACCTGCTCCGACAGCAGCCACGCTTCTTTCAGTGTTTCAACTCGTTCATTCACGTCTTCGATGACATTCAGCACGAACCCCAGATTGACTACCGGCGACGCCAATTTTGGAGCGTTCGGACGAAATGCCGGATCAAAACCGTGGCACTCGATTCCGTCGGCTTGTAAGATTCCGTGAAGAACGCAAATTAGCACCAACGCCCGACGAGCCCGCAACTGCAATTGAGAGCATGAAGGAATTGATTGGCTATGCCGTAAAACAGTTCGCGGAGGGCACGGGGCGGCATCGAGTTCAGATGCAGTACATGGAAGTCTTTGATAAAGAGGTCGCCAAAAACTTTATTCAAGCAAGAGGACGGTCGGGGAAGGTGCTGATTGTGAATCAGGATTTCATATTGCTACTCACTAATCTGGCGATCGCTGATCAAAGTTCCCTACGTTTCCAGGCTTTGCTTGCAGAATTTCAGGCTCGTGGTTTTTACTTCGACAAGAGTTCTCAGCAAGCCCTAATCAATTTTTACGAGCGAGTCGGAAACGTCGACCGCATGAGCGATAGTGGAGATGCGGTCTATGTCCGAAACACGATTTGATGCTTTCCTAGCGACGCAGCTTACCAAATGGCTCGAGACGCGTGTCACCGCAGGTGAGCGGTATCAGTTTCGTTCTTCGGACAGCAGCAACACGACACGCATGATCTCGCAACTTCGTGCTTCAGCGTCCGGTTTCATCGACGTCCATGGCACAACGATTCCGTTCCTGGAAATTGGTGGAATTCGGTTGCTCTGCGTAGCGCACTCAGATACTCCAGATGTAACGGGTGGGTTTAACGAAAACTATATCTCAATGCTCCGTGATCGCGTGGCTGAGCAAGACGAAGTTTTTCAGCTCACCAGCCTGCTGATTATCCACAACAGTTTATTAGACACCCTGGTCAACAGCGCAATAGACTTGGCCAGCAGCAGCGCGCCATGGTCTCCTACTGAGGTTCAATATTCACTACTTCAACTTGCGACTGCTGCCGGAAACTCGGGGAACGTCTACAAATGCCTTCTGCAATGGCAGGCAGAGGTCATCGCTGACGAAGGGGGGAGTGTCTTCGGCTTTAGGAGAATCCATGACTCAATCGCTGAGCAGCAAGACCTCGACCTGCGCCCGCTTGGACTCTTTAACGACAGCGGTTTGACCGACATGGACAAACCGCAGCAGATCAAAAGGCGACTAGAAGATATCCGTGTGCTACCTTGGCGCTTTACGTAGAGGCCCCCGATGCCCTGCGGTCCATAGATTTTGTGGCTGCTGATAGAGAGCAAGTCGAATTCAATATCTGTTAGGTCCGGTTCCTTGCCAAAAGTTTGAGCGGCATCAATATGGAACCAAGTTTCGGTCGCGCCTAAATGTTCGCCGATTTGTTTTACCGGTTGAATCACGCCTGTTTCATTGTTGGCGTGCATCACTGATACGAGCAGAGTGTCTTTCCGGCATCGATTGACTACGTCAACCCACCACTATCGAACTCAACATCGAATCAATCTTGGGCCCCGGCATACTGCGGTTTACTATCAAGGACTCAAGCGGGAAAACGTTGTTCTCGAGAAAGGCCGCAAACGCCGCTGAGCCTATCAATACGGGTAAGATTGAGTTGCGGGAGGCTGGGTCATATCGCATTGAAGTGGAAGGAATCGGCGACGACATCGGCGCCTATCAATTTTCGGTCACCGGACCAGAAAGCCCAAGAGTAAATTCTCATGCGTTGCGTGGGCCTTCGACAGGCAACGTGAACACCTCGGCCTGGTTCTACTTCAATCAGCCCATGGATGCGAGCTCTGAAGGATTCGACTTGGCGTCGGATCTTCTTGCATTCCAGACCGCTCGTTCCGACGTGACAGCCACCAACAGCCGTTGGCATGATCCGAGCACCCTCGTGATTGAGTTCGAGGCTCAGCCGACAAGTGAGCCGGTCTACGTTGAGTTGTCAGCCAGTATCACGAATACATCAGGTTTTCCGCTTGACCAAGACCAGGATGGAATTGGCGGTGAAGCGGTTGACGATCGCTACGTCGCAGAAATGAAAGCGGATCGTCGTGGACCGCATGTTTTCCTGACGCAGCCCGAGACCGTTGCATCGGCGCCCCTTGAGAAAATCACTTTGCACTTTTCCGAACCGATTGACATCAGCAGTTTTTCTGTTGACGACATCACGGAATTCATGGGTCCCAAAGGTGACCTATTGAGCCAGATCACAGGCGTCATCGCAGAAAATGCTCAGGCGACCGTCTTTTTCGATTCACAAATCGATTCGGGCGAATACCAAATCACAATCGGACCAATGATTTCGGACGTTGTAGGGAACTTGTTGGACCAGAATCAAGATGGGCAGTTGGGTCAAGTCGACGATACGTTCACGGCCACGATCCAGCTGATGTCGGCGGACCTCGCGGTGACCTCGGTCGCTGATCCCGTTGCAGCGACGTACGGCGACGAGTTAGACCTCACCTGGACAGTCACCAACGAGGGAACGGATCCCGCGAGCGGATTGTGGTGGGACTACGTGTATTTGTCCGCGGACACGACGTGGGATCTGAATGATGCCCTGGTTGCCAAGGTACCGTATGACGCAGGTGCGAGAGGCAACATCGCGGGCAACGGTGGCAGTTATGAAGGAAGCATCACGGCTGCGATGCCAGCTGTTCTACCGGGCAACTACCACGTGCTGGTTCGTACCAATATCTTGAGCACGATCGCCGAGACAGACAAGAGCGACAATGTGTTGACGTCAACCGCGACGGCGTCATTTGATTTGCCGGTCCTTGCCGACGCCACGCCTGTCACCGTCGACGTCAATTATCGCGACACACTGCACTACCAAATTGATATTCCCGAATCGGTTCGCGGCGGATCGATTCTATTGAAGTTCGGCACGGACAATTCTGCGGTGGCAAACGAGTTGTACTTGCGAAAGGATGCGTTGCCGACACGCGCCGATCACGACCGCCGTTCACAGCAGGGGTTGAGTTCGAGCCAGTACTTGATTCTCTCCAACGTCGAGCCTGGCACTTGGTACGCACTTGCTGCGACGGCCCCAAACGCAAGTCGCACCGACATACTGGGCACTGCAACGATACAGGTTGAGTTTCTCGTTCCCGGTGAGTACAGCGTCTTCGATTCCTACTTCGGCCTAGGAGGAACAGCTGGCAATCGAACCATCGAAGTCAACGGCGCTAATTTTGATCGCTCGCTTGAGGTAGTTCTCAGTAACGGAACGAGTGTGGTTTCAGCCGCCATCAGCTACTACCGTCCCAGTGCTGAGAAACTGTACGCTACCTTTGACCTAACGGCCGTCGATCCTGGAGCTTACGGAATGTGTCAACGACAGTGAGACAACTTTTTGGTGTGCGTTAGTTGCTCGTGCAACAATGCTCGGGGGCCAGCCCCCGAACCCCCGGGATTTTTCCAGGCATGGCTCGGGTGTTCATAGATTCGT